>JBCAWX010000007.1:0-257364 GCA_038534355.1 Planctomycetota bacterium | reverse complement strand
CACAACTTCCGATAACTAAGTTATCGGAAGTTGTGCAATGAACTGATGCGGTTGATGCTTGGTGGAGAGTTGTTCGTGTTCGTGTATCGCGAGGGTGTCGATGGAAACAACAATGCCTCCGAGCGAGAGCTTCGCGATGATGCGATGGCTCGTCGAACGGGTCGCACGAGCAAGACGCCCTCGGGAGCGAAACGCCGAAGTATTATCAGCAGCGTGCTACGAAGCATCGGTAAGCAAGTCGAAGTTTTTACCCTTGCCAGCGTGATCGCTGAAGTCAAGCAGTGGGTGATCCGGGGCAAAAGCTGCTTTGAAGAGTTGGCTTCCACGGCAGCCAATCAAACGACTCCACGCATTCTTGACCGCCTTGTTCTCGAAGCCGACAAGCCCGTGATCAGCCCATCTGGCTGACTCGCATCGTGTCATCAAGGCAACTCTCAATACAACCGTCCGAAAACCTAAACCAGGTTTAGTTTGATGCTGCGCGCACAGAATAGACACCTACGAGCTAAGCTTGTATGTGCGTTCCTTAGTTGGGGCCGAACGAAGACAATTCTATTTTTGACGATCCTCTCTTACAACTTTCAGCAAAAATTGCGGTGGGGTGAAAATCCCTGCGTTCTGCACACCAATTGCACAAACTAGAAAGCCGTTTCCCCGTGTGGTCATGGGTAGGGAGGGAACTTCATAGCAGTAATTTACTGCGAATTACTGCCCGATTCCATCCTACGAAAACGCAATTATCCAAGCAAAAACCTTCGAATGGAGAGATTTTTTGTGGTTTTGGCCCTGATTTTACTGCGACTTCTCTCTTTCTTTTGAAGACAAGCTGTTTTTCCTTGGAAAAACGACGAATTCTGCTTTGAATCTGAGCAGTAAAGTGGTGGATTTACTACCTGCTCGCAGTAATTACTGGTTTACTGTCAGCCGGATTTTTCGCAGTCCCTCAATCGATTTCCAAGGTCTTGGTGCAACATTAAATTACAGATGGAACAAACCAAAGCCAAATCGATAGTTTTATCTTCTGGCCAGCGCGCTACTCGAACACCGTGTAGTGTGATTACCTTCGCTGTACCCTTTGCCCAGTTCACGGTAAGCTTCGCAGAGATCGAAGCAGCAAACTTCACATCTCAAGTGAATCGCAGTTTCCTTTTCACCACCTATAAGTTTCGTACCCGTTGCTTCAGCAATCGGCACAGTACCCTTCCCCCTGAAAAGCTCATTTCCGCATCGCTGTTTCCGCATTCATTCTGGTCGCTGGCACCTAACTTGATCGCGTTTGCTACGCTTGCCGTCAAGTGAAAACGTCAAAGCTAATTGGGTTGCCGAAAGAATGCACGAACCCGTTTTTCAACTGATCAATCGCGTTGAGCACATCGTGCTTGGTAATTCGGTCAGGGGTGAAATCAGGCATCTCTTTACATTCTTATTTGACCGGAATTGGAATAATAAATTATCGACTGTTCACCTGCCGCAAACGCCTTCAAAAAGTTCACTGCAACACTCCGCAAGCAAGCGCTGACTGACATTCATTCTGTTTTTTTTCGTGGAACCTTCAAGCGTTCCTGAGCATAATCGAATTGTGCCAAACATGATAACAAAAACGAAACGCAACACCTTGAACATCAGTTTTGGAACAGCATTAAGTTTCGTTCTTAATGGACGAGAACAATGCAATTGCGGGTTTAAGCGAGTAGATTGCAAGACGTCAGCATCCATCGCCAGCCGCAAGCTTCACAGAGATTTTCAAATGAAAAATTTGATTCCAATTTTCTTTACTTAGGAATCCGAGGACTCGTCCTCGGAGAAAGGATGAGTCCATGTACTCTTATCAGTCGCACGATGATTCGGCACAGCTATTAGTCGACATTCGGCAAGCTTCTACGATTCTCAATATGTCTGAGCGGAAAATTGCTCAGATGGTGAATGAGAACAAGATTCCATCGTTAAAGATTGGGCGAAGCCGAAGATTCTGCCTCCGTCAATTGCAGCGTTGGATCGACGATCAAATCAGTTTCGGAGGTGCTTGCTAATGGGTGTCTTCAGGAACAACTACCGACGCGGTCTCAAGCATCGCATTCTCTCATTCAAAAACCTCAGAAAGGCATATCAACACATTCGCCGCAAGGGCAACTGTGCTGCTGGATCGGATGGCGTCACGTTAAAGGACTGGTCACGAAAGGGGCCTCACAACGCTCTCTGCGGCTTACAAGCCGATCTCATGGACGAAATCTGCGTGAAGCCAGTTCATAGGGCTTACATCCGAGAGGAAGGTAAACAGCGTGAAATTTCGATGCTTTGCGTCGATGACAGAATCACTGCCAGAGCGTACTACCAAAGCCTTAGTGAGATCTTTGATAGCCGTTTTCACGTCTCCAATTTTGGCTATCGCCCTCGTCGTCACCGAGGTCAAGCAGCGGAATATTGCCAGCAGCTGATCAGGTCAGGCTGTAAGCATTGGGTAAAGGCGGACATCAAGGACTGTTTCGGATCGATCCGTCGAAGACGTCTGAACAAGTTAATCGAGAAGTTACTTGAAGAGACGGGCGATAAGCCTTGGGACTCCAGTCTGATGATTCGTCATTTGAAGGAGTTCGTCAATATCGAAAAACGCCCGACAGGGATTATTCAAGGGGGAAGCTTGAGTCCGTTTTTCTCGAACCTTTACCTAGACTCTGTGGATCGAAAACTAGCCAGTGAGGGGCTTCTGTTTGCTCACTTCGGTGATGATTTCATTGTCGGTTGCAGGAGCAAGAAAGAAGCAAGGCGAGGATTCACCGTCCTCAAAAGCGAAGTAGAGCGAATCGGGCTGGCACTAAATGACAAGACGCGAATTGTCTCGTCAGCAAAACGTATCAACTTTTGTGGGTATGCCATTAGCCGAAATGAAATCAGAGTTGGAAAGCAATCTGAGGAACGAATGCTGACCAAAGCGAAAAGACTTATCGACGAGTATACAGCTGAGAATGCGGATGTTGATTGGTTGGCTGAACAGTCAAAATTCTTGGACAGGTTTGACCCAAGCAAGAAACGACTACTTCACGAGAAAATCAAGTTTGCAAAATCAAACAAGTCACTTGTATTTGAGGATGGAATCGTGAGGCCAAAGTACTTGGTTTATTTGGAATCTTGGTTGGAACAGTTTGCAATCGCTTCAGATGCCAAACAATGCGTAATGAAATTATGCGAATATTGGGAAAGGAAGGTGAAGAGCTAACTACTTTTGGACTCGATCGATCGCCCTTATTGCGTTCGGTTTTACGATGGCCGAGTTGGCAACTGCTACCTAGCTAGTGCTCCCTTGTGCCTCATCGTCGACAATACGAGTTTCTCAACTAGCGAAGCGTTCCCAAGCATAGGCTTGAAATGCTTCCTCAAAGACAGGGACCGGGACTTGGTGAAATCAGGATAACCATGATCGGAAAAAGACACCTTGCACCTGTGATGTCTTGTGAGGTTGTTTTGTTTTTCAATATTTACACAATTCAATTTAAGAAAAAATGATGACTGAAAACAGATGTTACCAAGTGAAAATTACGATCAGCTTTACTGGAGGAAAAAAGCATGGCGGGCAAACTGAGGCTGACCGCGAAGCGAATGCAAAACTGTCAAATTCTGTGTCGGAGATATTGCGAAAAAACGGTTTCGAGAAGTGCGAAGTGGCGCCATCTTCTTAATGTCGCTCCCCGAGCTATGGTCTACGATGCGAGACATCTTCGACGAGGTAAGAACGTCAAAAACGACCGCCAGTATGTCACAGATCTGGTTCACTGCGGATAAAATCGCCTGTGTTGCGTAGTTTACGAATCCGGTTGAGTAGGACAGTTTGCGATTGCCTCAGATGCATCGCCTGTCCATTGAAACTTAACGAATAGTACGAAAGGAAGGTGAACGGGTAGTTAGCCAAATAGATCGTCCGCCCCTGTTGGCGTTCGGTTCTGCATGATTGCCGAGTAGAGATGTTTTCATCTCTTGCTAATTAGTTAGCGATCTCTTGGTTGATGATGTCAACAAGAAACGAGCTTCTCGTTAGCGAAACATGCAATTTCTCTTGAAATGAATCGTTTCCGTAAAGACAAGAGACCGGATATGGTGAGACAGGCAAACCGCATTCGGAAGAAAACGAGCCTCTGAACCTGTTCAATCAGAGGCTGTTTTGTTTGACCTAATGAGTCATGTGATTGAATAATTTATTATTGGCTTCAATAAGGAATTGGTGATGGCAAGTGTTGTGAGTCGCCCAAAAGGGCACAAATGGATTCAGTTTACTTTCGAAAGTAAACGACGAACCTTACGTCTCGGGAAGTGCTCAAAAAAGAGTGCTCTTCATTTCAAAACCAAGATTGAATCCATTCTGGAATGCCGCAACCTTAGCCACCCCCTCAATGGTTCTCTCTGCGAGTGGCTGAAAGGGATTACAGATGAAACTCATTCAAAGATCGCAGCAACTGGAATCATCGAGCCGAGAGTTGAAACGACGCTCGCCAAGTTCTTGGAAACTTACTTGGCTGGAAGAACCGACATCAAAGCAATTACAGTGGGCAAATACAAAGTCGTTGTGAACAAGCTGGTCAGCCATTTTGGGGCTGGGCGGCGAATCGACGCCATTTCAGAAGGTGATGCCGAGGATTTCGCAAAATTCGTTTCCTGTGGCGAAGCAGTCAAATCAGAGAACACCGTTCGCAAAGCAGTCCAAATCTGTAAGACGATCTTTGGCTATGCTTTACGCAAAGAACTGGTTCAGAAGAATCCGTTTTCTCACATCGCATCGAACACGATCCCGAAATCAGACCGATCTTTCTTCGTCACGCAGGAAATGGCTAATAAAGTTCTCGCAACTTGCCCAAGTATCGAATGGCAATTGCTCTTTGCACTGGCACGCTACGGAGGAATGCGAACGCCGAGCGAACCACGTGAACTCAAGTGGTGTGATATCGACTGGCAAGAAAAGCTAATCACCGTCACGTCGCCCAAAACGGAGCGGCACCACAACGGGACTCGTGAGATGCCTCTTTTTCCTAAACTCTCCACGTATCTGAAGAAGGCAAAGCAAGCCGCTCCTGAGGACGCTGTTTACGTTCTGCCACGCCTTAGAGACAAAGCCTACAATCCAAGCACTCACATGAGGCGGATTGTTGCGAAGGCGTGTGGCAGTTGCTGGGACAAAGTGTTTCAGAATTGCCGATCGACTCGCCAAACTGAATTGGATCGAAAATTCCCGGCCCACGTTGTCGTCAGCTGGATGGGCAACTCAATCAAAGTTGCAAACGACTTCTACTTGCAAGTAACGAATGAGGATTTTGAGCAGGCATTGGCCGAGTCAATCGATTGCAAGCAAGAAACGGAGGCGAAGCAAAATCCGAAGCAGCAGGTTGCCGCAGAGGGCTGTGAGAAGGTGCAGCTAAAACAGAAGGAACCCCAAAATGCAGCGTTTCGCAGTGCACAACACTTACTTGCATTAGATAAAGTACCGGCGAGAGGACTTGAACCTCCACTCCCAAAGGGAACTTGATTTTGAATCAAGCGCGTCTGCCAATTCCGCCACACCGGCATGTGTGATTTATTGCTCTGTGTTTTTTCTCTTTAGCAGTCAATTCATAGTTTACTCGATGCCCCGTCATTTGGGCAAGTGCCTGATTTTCCAAACAATCGAGCTCATTTCTCCCAGTGGACCAAGTCTCGAAAAGACACCTATTCACAGCTCCAGGTTCGCCTGAACGGCTGATTCGATTTACTGGCTGATTGGGTCCGCAGCTGGTTCTCGTTCGATCCTCGGGACTGCGATCTGAAAGTTGAGGTCGTGTCGTTTTTGACGCACACCCAATTGTAAAATGTGACCATCATCAAAAAATCCGTCGCCGTCCGAGTCGCTCCAAACCAGTTGTTGGTCAGCCGACAGGTTTACCGATTTACGGTCGATCATCCCGTCGCCGTCGTCATCGAAATAATAGCCCGTCCAGTTCTGCCAGTTCGAATAACCCACCCCGTCCGGTTCAACACTTCGATCCAAAGCAACGATCTCCTTGAATTCACGAAGGTCGCCTCGCCAGAAACTGCCTTGCCATTGAATCCACACGTCGTTCGAGTCGGCTGAATCAAGTTCGACAAAGATTAAAATCGGGCTAGGGTGCCCCAGAACGTTGAGATCAACTTCGTAAACTTTTTCTAGCCGGAGCGATGAAGTGGAACTCATCTCTGCAGTTTGCAACCACCGGCGAAATCGATTCTGAAAAAACGGGCCCGACAAACGAAAACGATTGCCTGTTTGATGATCGGTAAACTCAACCGCAAGTGAGTTTGCTGGAAGCATCGGAGGCCGCATTCGCTTGAGTGCATACAAACCGACGGTTAAACCCACGGCGATGAACAGCAACAGCAGCATCAACGTGCGAGTTTTAGTTTGCAGCATAAGTCACGACTTGGGATTGAGTTGGTCCATCACGTCGACGGTTAGCTTGCGATTTCCTTGTAAGTTTGTCGGCAGCATACTCGGGCAAGAGTGCCCAAGCTACGGTTGCGCAAAGTGCCCAAGCTACGGTTTGGTTTCGGTTAAGTAGACAAATGAACCGTAGGATAGCCAATTGCGATTTCGAATTTTGATCGCGGCCTTTGGGGCTTGGCGCTGCTACGACGTGTCGTCCCTACGGGACGGGGGATTGGGTGGGGTGTCATTTTTCTACCCATGTTTCATCCCTACGGGATGGTTCGGCTGGCGCCGAAACGTGCCAATTTACATTTCGGTGGATCATCGAACCGTAGGATAGCCACTCTTGGCTGTCGCGAATTTTGATTCGTGTTGGTCAACGCGTTCTCGGTTTGACTGGCGATTTCCTCATCCAAGTTGAACTTGGCGATCTCGGGCAAGAGTGCCCAAGCTACGGTTGCGCAAAGTGCCCAAGCTACGATTGTAGACTCGGGCAAGAGTGCCCAAGCTACGGTTGTAGACTCGGTGTGGGTGACTAATCGAACAAGGGCTGTGGGAAGTCTGGCTGGACGCTGCGGTCGACTGCGTGGGCATCAATCAATCGTTTTAGCTGGTCTGGTTGTTCAATTGCAACGTTCTTGGATTCGGTTGGGTCCAAAGCCAAATTGTACAGCTCCCATTTGCCTGGCTTTTTTCGTTTGGTGTTTTTGCGAATCGCTTTCCAGTCCCCATCGCGAACTGCGACGATGCCGCCATAGCCAGCAAACTCCCAGATCATCGGTTTGTTTCGTTTGAGTTCTTCAGAGCCAATCATCGTGCGGACCAAGTTCTCCCCGTCCAACTTGGCGTCCGTTGGGATGGATGCGTCTGACATCGCCGCAAGCGTCGGGAACCAGTCGGGGAAATAACTTGGCGCGGCAGTCGTTGTTCCTGGTTCAACTTTGCCAGGCCAACGCACGATACAAGGGACTCGGATTCCACCCTCGTCACAACTCCCTTTACTCCCTTTGAGCCCCCCAGCGGAATCAAAGAAAGAACATCCTGCTCCACCGACTTCGAAGCGTTTGTCGCGGGCACTGTGAGTCGGTCCATTGTCCGATGTAAAAATCACGATGGTGTTTTCAGTAAGACCATGTTTTTCGATCCGTGCAAGGATCGTCCCCACATGCTCGTCCAGGTCAGAAATCATCGCTGCATACGCGGCTCGAGGTCTCGGGTGTGGCAAGTATCCGTTCTGGCCGCGGTACACGCCATTTTCGGCATCCCATTCTTCAGGGTACTGGTCGATCCACGCTTGTGGTGGTTGCATCGCTACATGCGGTTCGACAAAGGGAAGGTACAAGAAAAAGGGTTGGTCCTTGTTTTGGTCGATGAACTTCAGCGCTTGCCCAAGAATCAAGTCGGGAGCGTAATTTTCTGCGCGGTAGTCATTGGCACTTACTTCGCCTTCCGGCTTTTTATCGTGACCGGGAATCGGGTACTTGTTAATCCGCACCTCTTTTTCATCGCTGTCCAAAAACGCTGGGTAGTAACTGTGTGCGTTGCGTTGACCGTTGTAGCCATAGAAACGATCGAATCCTTGTTTGATTGGTGAGCCCGTCGTGTTGGATGGTCCGAGTCCCCATTTACCAAACGCGCCAGTCGCGTAGCCCTGCTGTTTCAAAACTTCGGCGATCGTCAACGCTTCTGCGGTTATCGGAAACTGTCCTGGGAAGATCCGACCATTGCCAGAATCTCGATTGCCCCGGATCTCGGCATGGCCCAAATGTTGGCCCGTCATCAAAACGCAGCGGGCCGGCGCGCAAACTGGGGCTCCGGTATAGTGCTGTGTAAACCGAAGTCCTTGAGAGGCGAGTTGATCCAGGTTCGGCGTTTTGATTTTCACTTGGCCATAGCAACCAAGTTCGCCGTAGCCGAGATCATCAGCAAGAATGAAAACGATGTTCGGTTTCTCGGAACCTTCATCTGCGAATGACACTAGCGGGTGAAACGAAAAAACGGCCGCCGCGATGATCGCGAGATAAACGGACGGTTTGACCAAAACAAAGAATCGATTCATGGTGACCTCAGTTGAGAGTGACTGCAGGTCTATTATGGTCCAACGAAATCGATTTGGCAGCCGTTGCAAATAAAGAATTGCAAACAGCTGAACCTATGGACGAGTTCACTTTAAAAACTGAGATCGCCAAACTGAAATCGCCAAACTGAGATCGCCGCGCAGCCAGTCAACCAGCAGTTGATCAAGATCACACGGCGACGCTGATGAACTTACCCGAGCAGTAGTTTTACTGAGGCAGTTTTTTTAAAAACGAATTGAGTCGGTCATCATCGACATCTGCTGCCGCAGGAGCCTCTTCGCCCAAGTCAATCTTGACCGAGTCGATCTCCGACTTGGGTTTGTCCACGTCGTCGCCAAGATCGATTGAATCGATGAAGCTTGGCTTGTCTTCGACGCCAGGCAAATGGTCGAGTGCACTAGGAGAAACCTTGTCTGGCTGTCGGACGTCTTCGCCAAAATCAAATTCGGCGGAATCGAAATCGATCGAGTCAGACAGATCGGCTGGCGTGTTCGACGCCGGCGATTTCTGGACCGGTTTGGATTTCGCTTGTTTCTGTTTTGGCTTGACCGGTTTCTTCTTCAAGGCAGCGGTTTCTTTGACAGCCGGAACTTTCTTTGCAGCCCGTTCTTTGACGGGAGACTTCTTTGCAGCGGCTGGAGTTTTGGTTGCCGCTTTTTTGGGTTCCAGCTTAGGTTCAGCCGACTCGCCCAATTCAGCTTCGTCGAACGAAACGATATCGCTGATGCTCCCCTCGGTATCGCCGGAATCAGTGTCACTTGAGTCGGTCGGTTGCTCGGACTGAGGTTGTTCGACGGTTGGGGCTGCCTCGAAAGTAATCGTTTCTGATTCGACTTCATCGATTTGTGAGCCGATTTCGTAGACCGCACGGAAAGTGATATTTCCAAGGGTCAGAAGTTGGTTTGGCTCGAGGATCACTTCGGATTCAATTTTGGTGTTATTGACGAAGGTTCCGTTCAGCGAGCCCAAATCACGGACAACCAATCGGCCATCGCGTTCAACAATTTCAGTGTGCCGACGGCTGACAAGGGCATGCGGAACGGTGAGACCGGCTTCTTTGCCGCGCCCAATGACGGTAGGGAGTTTGAGATTTACCTCGGTCGATTTCGCATCGCCACCGACAACAACCAACTTTGCCTTTAACATTCAATCCTCGAAACTGAATCCAGATCGTAGAGAACTCAAGAGTGCGATCGTGGCAACACTTCTAGCTGCACACGGCTCACATCAGATTTAGGTCAATCGAACGCAACCGAAGGTTCACGGTGTGGACACGGCGTTGCAGTCTTTGTTGCAAGATTGGCCGATTAAGGGATGCGATTGACTCGCGCTGATTTTACAAAAAGTTGCGTGGTTCTGGACGTTTTTTTTGATCTCGCGAAGAAGAAACTCAATAATTGAGCCGCTTAAAGTGCCGTCATCTGCCAAGAATGACGATTAAGGTGAGAAAACGTGCCGCTGGGATTTTATGCGGTCTCTGGCAGAACAGGCAATTGCTCAGCAATCTTTGCCAACCGGGATGGTCAGTTGCGCAGAATCGGGGGTCCAATCGACACTTCACTTGCCAGACTGCTACCATCCAAGGGCGGGCAAGATCGAATCCCTCGTCGGCACTGCCGCGCCGGTACGAAACTGCGAAACGCGCACAAAAAAACGTCCTGCCGAGACCAGCAAGGACGTCTTGGAGAGCGGGTGAAGGGATTCGAACCCTCGACATTCACGTTGGCAACGTGACGCTCTAGCCACTGAGCTACACCCGCGTTGTTTCTTTATTCGGGTCAGATTATATCCCCGACATGCCCATTTGCAAGCCAATAAAACAGCCTGAAATCAGCCTCATTTCCAACAATCGTCGACTTTTGCGCCCCCTTAACCCAAGAGAATCGCAAAATCTCTGACCATTGGTAATCCATCGGCAATTGGCACTCGTTTCATCAACAAACGTTGTCAATCGAATCGCCATCACTCTTATATAGAGTCCAATTGTCGAGTGAGGTTCATTCAGAATGAGCGTTCCGTCTGCCGATAACCAGTCCTTTGGTCAATCCGTTGGCCGACGACCTTGGGCCGAATTTCCTGCCGAGTGACGACGTGTCTTGGGCGACACCTTCACCTCGACAATTCGCCACTATTAAGGAAGTCTTAATTGGCTACAATAACGCGACTAAATTCGACCATTGGCACCCTTGGCTGTCCCGACTGCGTTGAGTCAATCTTCGCAAAGCGACTTGCAGGTCAAGCGGCATTTAAGAATAAGCATCCGCGACGAATTTGACGGCGATCGTTCGCTGCGTCACTTGCGTCCACCATTGCGGTTTTTACCGTTGAGGAATTCCAGTGAATACTGAAGTTGAAGAGCTAGAAAAAGAAGAACAGGACCTGAATTTGTCCGTGGCCGTCAAAGAGACCAGTGCTTGCGGTCGTCACGTCACGGTCACGATTCCACGCACAGATGTCGAGCGTTACTTTGCCAAGCAGTTCGATGATCTGGTTCCCAAAGCCGAGATTCCCGGTTTCCGGCCTGGACGTGCTCCACGTCAACTTGTCGAAAAGAAATTTCGCAAGCAGCTGACCGATCAGGTCAAGGGTCAACTGATCATGGACAGTCTTGCTCAGGTCAATGAGACTCAAGACTTCTCAGCGATCAGCGAACCAGATCTGGACTACGAACAAGTGACGTTGCCTGATGAAGGCGACTTTATCTACGAATTTAACATCGAAGTCCGACCTGATTTCGACGTGCCGGAATACAAAGGGCTCGCACTCGAGCGACCCGAGTACGACTTTACCGACGAAGATGTCGACAAAGAAATTCAACGGTTTGGTCAACTGGGACAGTCGGTGCTCGAACCGGTTGATGAGCCGGCCAAGGAAAACGATTTTGTCGTTTGTAAAATCACGGCGACGCTTGATGGTGAAGAGATCGCGGTCAATGACGATGTCAGTTTGAAAGTCACCAACGCAGTTGATTTTGCTGACGCCAAGATTGAACAGTTCGATCAGCTGATGGTCGGTGCCGCCGAAGGTGACACACGCAACGTTTCTGTCGAGCTGAGCGAGTTTGCCGACAACGATCAATTGCGAGGCAAAACCGTCGACCTGGAAATCGAAGTCCTCGACGTCAAACGTCCTGAGGCAGCCGATGTCGATCAGATTGCCGAACGCTATGGTCAAGATTCCGAAGAGGAGCTGCGTAAGCTTTTACGGGAAATTCTAACACGTCGTTTGGAATACGCTCAGCGAGAGACGATCCGCGATCAGATCAGCGGCAAGCTGACCGAAGCGGCTGACTGGAATCTTCCGGTCGATCTTTTGGAACGGCAAGCTCAGCGTGAGCTGCAACGTACGGTTATGGAAATGCGTTCCAGCGGTTTTTCCGAAACCGAGATCATCGCCCGCGAAAACCAGTTGCGCAAAGACGCTCACCAGCGCACAGCGACTCTGCTCAAAGAACACTTCATCCTCGAAAAAATTGCCGAGATGGAGAGCATCGAAGACGAGCCCCAGGATTACGATCTGGAAGTCGCTCGCATCGCAGCACAAAAGAACGATTCCCCACGACGCGTGCGAACTCGTTTGGAGCGAAGTGGTCAGATGGACGCACTGCGTAACATGATCATCGAACGCAAAGTGATCGACCTGATTACCGAGCAGGCGACATTTACGCCGACCGATTACGATCAGGGCCAAGAAGACGACACCTTTTCCATCGGTACCTTTGTTGCCGGTGAAAAGCAGAACATCCCGGAAGCAAAATACGACGGTGGCGAAGCCCCTGCGATTCCCGGGATGGATAAAAAAGACTGATCCCAATCGGTCCTCAACTTCAACCTGCAACAGGCAAGCATCCGTCCAGATGCTTGCCTGTTTTTATTGGTGCCATTCAACAGTGCCTTTTGTTGGTGCCTAATGTGAGGTTGTCAAGTCGAAATACAAACGACCTCCAAGTGTCCAGTTGACCGCAAACCCACCTTGTCTCTGTATGGTGATATGGATAGCTTTAATGTCCCGCGATGATTCCCCGAACCATTGCCGGCAATACGCACATTGAATCATTGAAAGAACGTTCAATCATGATTGATCCCCTCACGGAATTGCGCAATTCGTACTCGGCAGCTTCGTACCAGCGTCAACGCCAGATGACACTGGGTGATCTGCTTTTGGAAAACCGAATTGTGTTTTTGCAAGGCGAGATTCACACCGGAAATGCCAATGAATTGGTCATGAAGCTGTTGTACTTGCAGAGCGAGAACAAGAAAAAGCCGATCAACTTTTATCTCAACTCACCTGGTGGTGACGTGGTTGCCACCCTGGCAGTCTACGACGTTATGCAAATCCTCAGTTGTCCTGTCGCAACGTTTTGCGTTGGGCAAGCCGCCAGTGGTGCTGCGGTCCTGTTGGCCGGTGGCACCAAAGGAAGACGGTTTTGCCTGCCCAATTCACGCGTCATGATCCATCAGCCCTATGGTGGTGTGAGTGGTCAGGTCAGCGACATCGAAATTCAGGCTGATGAGATTTTAAGAAACCGAACTGTCCTGAACGAAATTCTCGCTCAACATACTGGAAAATCCGTCGAGCAAATTTCAGATGACACGGATCGCGATTTCTTTTTGACTGCCGAACAAGCAAAAGAGTACGGTCTGGTTGACGAAATTACTCCCATTCACAAACGGGATCCCGATGATGACGATGATGATGACGAGTAAGTCACCGTTTTGATCGTCGTACCAGCAGATTCCCCAAGCTTCCCCAGCCTTTCATTCAAATCAACGATAGCCGGAGCATCATCAATGCCATTTGTCCCTTACGTGGTTGACAACACCGGGCGCGAAGAACGCGTTTACGATATCTACAGTCGATTGTTGCGTGACCGCATCATTTTCCTGGGCCAACAAGTGACTGCCGACTTGGCAAACTCACTGGTCGCTCAAATGTTGTTCCTGCAATCAGAAGACAAAAGCAAGGACATTCACCTCTACATCAACTCCCCTGGTGGCAGCGTCACTGCAGGGTTGGCGATCTACGACACGATGCAATTCATCAAATGCGATGTGGCAACGTACTGTATTGGTCAAGCGGCTTCGATGGGCGCGATGTTGTTAACCGCTGGCGCGGCCGGCAAACGATATGCGTTGCCCAACGCCAGCATTATGATCCACCAGCCTTTGGCCGGAATGCAAGGTACTGCCGAAGACATCCTGATTCACCGCACCGAACTGCGGCGTGTCAAAGATCGATTGAACCAACTGCAGGTCAAACATACTGGCAAGACGCTGGAAGAGATTGAAGCCAGCACCGATCGCGATAACTTCATGACTGCCGAGGAAGCCAAGGAGTTTAATTTGATCGACCGTGTCGTCACCAGTTTGAGCGAAACAGAAGAGTAATTCGTCGCTCTTGTTGACAAAACAGGAATCCCATTTTCTCGACCCACGAATCCACCCATCGCCATGAATCTTCCTCACGATTATCAAGCTTCAGCGCGGCTCGACAATGAATCGCTGGTGACCCTTTCTTCACGAGATCTTCCGGAAATTGAATCGGCACCGCCGAAAGAGTTTGGCGGTTCGGGGCACCAGTGGTCCCCCGAAGATCTTTTAGTCGCAGCGGTTGCCGATTGCTTTTCCCTGTCGTTTAAGGCGATCGCCGCCGCGTCCAAGTTTGAGTGGATCAATCTGGAATGCGACGTCTCGGGAACCCTGGACAAAGTTGAACGGGCGATTCAGTTCACGGGATTTCAAGTCAAAGCCAAACTAACCGTCGCTGCCGGCGCTGATGCTACCCGAGCGGAACGGCTGCTGCAAAAAGCCGAGCAAGCTTGCTTCATCACCAATTCGCTGAAAGCAGAACCGCATCTCGAAGTTGAGATTGTCGAGCAGTAATTCAGGCCGTCATTTTCGCCGAAATGCTGCTCTTCCAAAGAACAGCGCTGCGAAAACGAGTCCGTAAAACAGCCATTTCATTCCATAGCGTCGTGGTAGGCTCAACTTTTTCGGACCGTTGATTGCTTCCTCTCGCTAGATTCTCCTCCTGCTAGCATCAATTGGCATTGCCGTGAGACGTCGATTTTTTCTATTCAACGTCTCATAGTTTTTCCGAGCAACGAGGCTCGGTTTGCTTGTTCCCCCCAGGCAACCCACGATGCGATTCGCGATTCCACCTTCAAACTACGTCGCCATTGGTCTGTTGATGTTTACCGTCATGGCCCTCGGCTGTAATGCGGATCCCAACTGCCGGCGAGAGACCGCGTTGCTCCGCGCCGAGATCCTGGACCTCGAAGATCGGAATGCGATCCTTCGTGCGCGATATGAAAAAACGGCAACCGAACTGGCAACCTACAACGGTCAGCCTATCGACATGACCGACATCGTCTCACCCGGTGACTACGCAAATGTGGTGATCGAAGAAGTGGGCGCACCGTTCGGTAGCGAAGTCGTCTATCCTGGCGAAATCATTTATTCCGGGGAAGTGATCACTGGCGAAAGTCATCGTGCCAACTCAAACCCCGTCGTTGCCCAGCCTCAAAACGGCGGGTTGGGCCAAAAGGTTGAAAGTGTCCCAGTCGAATCCGTTCCGCAAACGCGTCAGCCAAGCATTATTAATCGAAGACCGGTTCAAAGTCGTCAACCGGAACGACTTCCTACAGCGGCGCCAAATCCAGCCGGTGAAGCAAACGGTCGACTCCCCTTGCCAGAAACACTTGATCCGCGTGGCAATCAAGATGGTTACCAATTGCGTCGGCAAAACCGTTCTCCGCTGAATTTGCAGTTGGAAGGACCTCGTGGAGCGTTCACGCAGGCGGGTATCGGTAATCGCACAAGCAATGCCACTGAGATTGTGATTAATCGAATGGGAACGCGCGGGCACAGTGTTGATGATGTGGTCGGCGACGAAGGCTTGAATCTTTTGGTCCAAACCAAAGCAAGTAATGGTCGGGTGATTCTGCAGCCGGGCGAGCTGACTGTCAGTCTCATCGATCCAAAACAAACCGAAGGGGATCATCGAATCGGACTTTGGAAGTTTCTGTCCGAAGAAACGGAGCTGTTCTTCGTCAACGATGAACTTTCCAGTCACGGCATCCTGTTACATCTGCCTTGGGATCAACTGACACCAAAACGGCCGAGATTGGTCATCCATGTTCGATTTGTTACTCCTGATGGTCGCATTCTCCAGACGTCCAGTGACATTCATATTCGTCCGCCAGCGGAAGGATATTCGCCAGATGCACCGGAAGTCGTCGCCTGGACGCAACAAGATTGGCGTTGGGGAGCAACCGCCGAAGCTGCATGGGCGACTGATTCAACGGACCGCTACCCAAAGCAAGGAGCCGAGGAACGAGATTTCGAGTTCGAACTGGATCCTGGTTTTGATGAAGCGCAAACAGTCGACTCTCCCTTTCAATACGAACGCGATCAACGTTGGCAACAGGCTCGAAATCAACGGCAGCGTCCTAATCTGTCCAGTCCATCCGAATTTCGACGCAAACGTGTGACGGCGACGCCTGCTTCAACAACGCGGAACGAGCCGCAACTTCCTGAGCCTCAATGGCGACCGGTTCGTTGAGCTTGCTGGAAAAACATCAAGCATTTTCTGGCGTCGTCATCTGGATTGTCCGTCGGCTACGAGTCAGCATCAGTTGCATCATCAACCCGGCCAGAATCAAACCGCCGCCAATCAACGTCGTCGCTCTGGGCGGATCATAACTGGCCATGTGGCTCCACGCCAACCAGACCCAGACTGGAACCAGGATCGGTTCCAGCAACGTCAGGCCGGACGCTTCGTGGCTGGTCACCGAACTCAATGCGATCGCGAGCAGCAAGTAAGGTAATCCCAGTTGCAGCATGCCAAAGCCACAGAGGTATCCAAGTTGAGTCGTCGATGGAAAGGCGCCTTCGATCACCACAAATGGGAGAAATAGAATTGCGGTGACGGCATGGTTGAGAAAGATTAACCACGCGGCGTCGAGGTTATTATTCCAACGGATCAGGACGACGACGGCGGCAAAAAACAGACCTGACGCCAATCCATACAACACGCCAATCGAAGATTGCGAGTCGAGTGTTCCAGCGAGTTGTGGCCAAAGGATGACGACGAGTCCGACGCTTGCGAGTCCGACAAGCCAGGCATCTTTGCGCTCGGGCGTTTCGCCAAAAAGTTTCCACGCGAACAGGCACGCCCACAGCGGCGCGGTGTACTGAAGCCAGATCGCCAGCGTCGCTTCGCAAAGCACCATGCCGTTCAGATAGGTCCAGTTCATGAGCGCAAACGCGGCAACCATCGGCAGCAACTTCCAGGTCCATTGGATTTTGCGAACCATGGTGATCAGGATCAAAGACGCAAAAGCGGCTCGCCAGAAAGCAAGCAGCAGTCCGCGCGAGCTTTCGGGCCACGTTTCAAAGATGGGAGCTTTTGCGAACAATCCGCTGGTGCTCCACATGATTGCGGCAACTGCAACCAACAATCGACCCCGCCACTTGGCCGTGGCAACGTTGGTGCTGGGCGGGTTTGCGGCAACCGTGGGATCGAGCGCTGGACCGTTCTCAGAATCTGGAGTCTGAATCGCGTCGGGGGCGTCCGCTGGATCCGGCGTTTTCCCAGAGTCCGAACTCTCGGCGTTCGAGATGTTTTCGGAATTGGAAGTGTTACTGATGGGAGTGGATGGGATCGGTTCCGGCTCAGATTCCATCGTGGCGGCCGCGTTAGTTGAGCGTCCAGTTGGAGACGCAACGATCTAAAATCGATCGCTACGATAAATAAAGAGTTACCAACAAAGAGTAACCAAAGACATCAAAAAGAGTTACCAAAGACGTAACCCAAAAAGCGAAAATGCCGTTGGTGCAAGGTATTGAGCCAGCAGACCGAGTCGGCAACGGCCGCTCGTCGAAAACGGCCATTCTGATCAGGTCGGAGGCGACTTGGTCGTGGTTTGAGCGGTCAAAACTCAAACCACGATGTGCATCCCGGTTTATTTCTTGCGGTGACGGATTTTTGCTCGCATTCGTCGTTTTTTTCGACCGACTTTGCGACGGCCTTTTCCTGTTTTCTTCGTTCCCACGTAGACTTCCTCAGTTGATAAATGTTTGCCACTTGCTTGAATTTATAGGGCCTATCATGTTAGCGGTGGTCGCTTGATTCGACAAGGTAAAAACTTGTTGAAACCAAAGGCAGTTGGAAAATTGCGATGAAAGTAGCCAACGAGGGCTGGCAGCCCTCACTACGTTGAAAGCGTATTTGCAGCCATCACACGCAACGAAGGCTGCCAGCCTCCTGTTTTGACGACGATCACACGTTGAGAAGGCTGCCAGCCTTCAAGAAATCAGTGCACATCCGTCGGTGACATGAATGGGGACGGTTGCCGAGAATGACAAGCCGTGTTCGTCTTTGATTTTGGGTGGTCGTTGATGGGTTCCACTTGAACATTTGAACAAGGTGCCCACAGCTAATTGGTGACGTCTTGCCAACGCTGGATCAACGAATCACGCGTTGTCTCATCGTATTCAGACGGGAACTCGATTTTCTTGTCGGTCAATGATTCGAGATGTGTGTGAACCAATCGTGCCTGTTGTTCGACGATTCGTTTGACACGTTCTTCACAAGGCGGAAAACTCTTGGCCAAAATTTTTGCAACTCGCCCTTTAGCTTTCGGGTGGCGTGCTGCCAATCGTACGAGTGCGTTAACAGCGACGCGGGTCGTCATATTTCGAGCTGTGCCGGACGCGTGAGTTGCGATGGAATCGATACAGTCTTCGGAACCACAGGCTGCCAGTGCTTCAATGGCATGCGACCGGAGCACGTTAGGATTTCGACTTGGTGCCGGGTTGTCGACAATCGCTTGGATGGTTTTCGCTTGGTCCCCCTGCCCTGTTTTACTGATCGCTTTGAGAACTTCGTACCGCAGCCCATCGTTGGCGATCGGCAACAGCGAGTCAGCGTTCCGTGAAATCGTTTGCCAAGCGTCATTTGCCGCGAAGTACCTGACGGCCGCAATCTTTGCGACGATGTCGTCGGACTTGATCAGTTCGGCTGCATTCTCTTTACTCGGGCTTTTGTCGAAAGCGATCAGCGACGCTTCTGATTGCGCGAGTGGTTCCAGCAAAGCAGGATCCATCTTTGGTTCATATTTGACTTGGTCAACCGTTTGAGCAAATGAATCGACGGAACGACCAATTTCGGAAACGACGGAGAGGTTGTTGGGGTCAATCAACCAGAGTTGTGGCCAACTGGAAAGGCTATATCGATCTCCGATTCTCTGGGCCAATCGGTCAGCGTCGCTGCCGCTAAAATCCCGATAGACATACAACCAGATCGCTTTCTCGTAGTATGGCTTGAGTTTGGACGAGCTGAGCATCTCACTTTCAACGATGACACAATGAGGACAAAACGTTTTCGTTGAATACAGAAAAATCGGTCGGCCTGTTTTTAACGCCAATGCTTGAGCCGTGGTTAGTTCACGAACCCAAGGCGGTCCGATCGGCGGTTGTTTGGATTTGTAATCGGAACCGGTCTTCTTGTCAGAGGGTTTTTTGCTTCGGCGGTCACTCCAACGAGCAAAGAGGCTGGGGTCAGGGCAGCCTTTTCTGACCGAGTCGCTGCCAACGACGTTGAGCTTGACCGTCTGTTTCGCGGTCTTGGGCGGAAAGCAACTTTTGTCGTCACACGCTTGATAGGCAAATTCCAACTGAAAGGAATACGTGCCGGGGTCGATGAGTTTGTCTAAATCAATTGGAACAAAAAGTGTTGCCGCGCCAACGAGCTCAGAGCTGTCAGGAGCCGATCGTGGAAAATCAGCAAGACCGATTGAGATGTGATCAATTGCGGAAGTTGATTTAACGACCAACGAGCTGGGCATGACTTCCTCGCGTTTGTCTTCCTGAATTTGATCAAGTTCGTTTCCGATGTGATACCCGTCTTTGACAAAGATCGAAACGGCAAGGACGACTTGTTCTCCAGGCTTGGCAGCGTCCTGCGACCAGGTCGTCGAAACATCGACGACATCTTGGGCAGTCGTTGCATTGGAGACAACCAATGAAATGAAGATCAGCCAAGCGGCCAAGCAAGATTTATTCATGGACATGATGGTCTACGTTGAAATTGGAGTTGGTTGACACGAATCGGCTCGCCCTCGTCGCACGGTTGCTTATTCTCAAAGGAGCGCAGGAAAGTAGAACACTGTAGAACCATGCCAGAGGCGTCTGGAACCGGGAACCTTACGATTGCTTTGGGCGTTTGGCCACTCCGCGGAAATCGATGAATGCCGTGGTGTCCGTAAAGTCGACATTGACGATTTCCCAACCTTCGTCACCAAGCGAATTAAAGTAGCTTTCGACTTCTTCTTGTTTTACGCTTTTGAAGAAACCTCGTTTTTCAAGGTCATCGGTGGTGATCACTTTGTATTCCCAGTTTGCCATTGGTTGGTCCGTTGGTTCAGTTAAATAGGATGGATTTGACGTATTGCCAAGCGTCGTGATGATGCAACCCGGCTTGCGACAATCAGAGTTTAATCGATCGACATCTGCCTGCGGTTGGCTTGCCCGTTCGTTGACCGTTTTAAATTGTTCGGCCAATGGCTCATTTCGACCAACCAAGCCTCGTGCAAAGAATCGTTGATCGCCAGTCCCTTCGACTACGTTCATCAATTATCTTAGGGTGCCACACTGACCTTTGCTCTGATTTCCATTTCTCAAAAACAACCCATCAACATGATTCGCACATCTTCGGTTCTTGATTGCTTCCAACGTCCGACGTGGATCGTTGTCGTCTTCGCAATGACGATGCTCTTTGATTCCCAAATATCCGCTCAAGAAAACAATATCGGTGGCAAGGCGCGGTTGAAGTCTTGGGAGCAACATCAAGCAATGGCCGCCGCTTCACCGTTTAAGGATCTGAAGTGGCAAGTGATTGGGCCCAAGTTCGCTGGTGGACGCATCGAATCGATCGCGTCACCGGTCGGAGATCGAAAGACGATTTATGCCGGCGTTGGTTCAGGCGGTGTATGGAAGTCGATCAACGCTGGACTCACTTGGCAAGCAATTTTTGCGGATCAATCGACCTATGCAATCGGTGATATCGCAGTCGCTCCATCGGATCCAACGATTCTTTGGGTGGGGACCGGCGAGTGTCACACGTCGCGATCTTCCTATGCCGGAAACGGTGTTTATAAATCGACTGATGCAGGAGCGACCTGGAAAAACATGGGGCTGCACGAGAGCGGGCACATTGGAAGCGTCGTGATCGACCCAAAGAATCCAGACCACGTCTTCGTCGCGTCGCTGGGCAAGACATTTAAAGGTGGAGAACGTGGGATCTTTCGAACAACTGACGGCGGAACAGAGTTTGAAAATGTGCTCGATCTTGGCAAGTCAGTTTCATTTGTGGATTTGATCATCGACCCATTTAATAGAAAGCGTCTGTTCGCGTCCGCATGGGATCGTCGCGGAAACCAGAGCGGCGTTTATCGCAGCGACGATGCAGGTGACAACTGGATTCGGCTGACGGAAGGTTTGCCAACTGAAAACATCGATCGTGTCGCGATCGATATGTCGCAATCCAAAGAAGGCGTGATCTACGCATTGATGGCAGATCGTTCTAATCCAAATTTGGCGAAGCGTCGCAATGCTGCCATGCTGTACCGCTCCGATGATGGCGGCGATCATTGGCGCGTCACTCACCAAGGGAACGTGCCAACCTACGTGGGGTGGGATTTTTGCGACGTTCGAGTGGCGACGGATGATGTCGAGCAAGTCTTCATAGGCGGCGTGCGAATGATCCGGTCCAATGACGGAGGCAAGACGTTTTTGGGCGAAGGCGGATTCAAATTCAATACACGCGTTGACGAAGTGTTTCGGTTGCATCCCCATCGCGGTCTAGGCGTCCATCTCGATGTGCATGACATCTGGATCAATCCCGAAGATGGTGATCACATGATGTTGGGGAATGATGGCGGCTTGTTCGTTTCACAGGACCGCGGGAACACTTGGCTGCATCTCAACAGTCTGCCGATCGCCGAATTTTATCGAGTCCATTTGGACCAAGAGGAACCTTTTCGAATCTGGGGTGGAACTCAGGACAACGCATCCTTCGTCGGTCCGTCAACAGATCGATTTCGTGGCGGCGTGGATGGTGAATGGCAGCAGGTCTTTTTGGACCCGTGGAGTGGCGGCGATGGGTTTGCGACGTTTCCCGATCCCGTCGATCCGTCAATTACGTTTTACACCCAGCAAAATGGTGATTTAAAACGATCCAAGCTTGGCCGTTTACGTCCAGAGCGCGGAATCCGTCCCAAGTCCAAGTCAGGTAATACTCCATTGCGGTTTGATTGGGACACGCCTTTTTTTGCGTCCGTTCATTCGGATCGGACGGTGTTGTACTGTGCTGCTCAGCGGGTTCTGAAATCGACCGATCGTGGCGATAGCTGGGACCCGATCAGCGAAGACCTTTCTCGCCAAGGGCTGCTGGCACTTGCCGAGTCTCCTTTGAAAGCCAATCGCTTGGCAGCTGGCAATCGCGAACAACGCATCCACGTTACTAAAGATGGTGCGGCTTGGTCGGCAACTGAAAAACTGAATGTTGGTAAGGCAGTGCTTCGGGATTTGGAATGGTCGCATCACCAACCGGATCGACTGTTTGTGGTGTATTCAGGCAAAACCGCGGACGATTGCGGCACGTATGTTTTTGTTTCAGACGATGCAGGACAACGCTGGCGTTCCATCGCAGGAAATTTGCCCGCCGAGTCAGCCAATGCGATCGTCGAAGATCCTGATGACCCCCATCGATTGTATTTGGCGACCGATCTGGGCGTTTATCTGACAGAAGACGGCGGCAAAGAATGGTCTTCGTTGTGTGCGACATTGCCGACGGCACCCGTCGTCGACCTGGCGCTGCATTCCCGGGATCATCAACTGGTCGCAGCGACGCATGGGCTGAGTCTGTTTCTCCTGGATGTGAAATCGATTCGAAAGTGATTCGAAGTTTGCCGGCAAGAGTACGATGGAGTTTTCGCTTCACAGATCTCATCGCAAAGTTAGCACTTTACGGTCGTTATGTTGTGCCGCAACGTTTGTTGGCTTCAGGGTTTGAGTTTCAGTATCCTGATCTGAACGATGCACTGGCCGATGTTTAGTTGAACGTCGAAATGCATTGTGGAGGCGTTTAATTGCGGCTAGCGCCGAACGGCTCAGGTTTTCTAGTGATAATCCTTCTGTCTAATAATTCTTCTGTCTAATAATCCTTGTCGCCAGCATTTCAGCTTTACCGACAAGCCTGCGACTTTACGCTGCGATCCGGTGCAACCAGCCTCATACTCATTTCTTTCGCTGCGACGGTCCACTAAGATAACGAAGCGAATCTTTGCGTTTTTTAGATCGGTGATTTTACCTCGATGACTGAGCCTTCGAAACCATCACCGTATCGAGCGCCCCAAGCAACGAACGAAGCTGCTGGAAAACAACGGGCGGATGGTTCGGTAGAAAACGATCAGGAGCATCATCATCGAACGCTCTCTTTGTTCGATTGCGTGTGCATCATCATCGGAACCATTATTGGGGCAGGGATTTTTCAGTTACCCTCCTCGTTGGCGAATATCGTCCCGAGTTCTGGCTGGATGATTGGGATGTGGTTGGTCGGTGGTGCGATCGCACTGATCGGTGCGCTCTGTTTTGCTGAATTGACGACGACGTATCCCGATCGCGGTGGCGACTACGGGTATCTCAAGCGTGCGTTTGGTCGTCGAGTTGGTTTCGCATTTTCGTGGGCCGCGTTTTGGGTCATCCGACCGGGAAACATCAGTGTGATGGCGATTGTTTTCGGCATCTACGCTCGCGATGCCTTTACGCCATCGATTCCGAAAGCGTGGTACGCCATGATGGCGTTGGTCGTGGTCAGCGGTGTCAACTTGTTTGGATTGAAGGCAGGCAAGTGGTCACAAAACTTGTTGGCCGTCGCGAAAGTAACTGGAATTCTGGTCATCTTGTTGACTGCCATCGCTTTTGTTCCAGCTCAGGACGAAGCGAATGAAAAAGACACGCCGGCGAACGTTACAACACCGTCAGATGTGACGGATGATACATCGCAAGCGAATGACAGCGAACCCTCTAATGCAACAGAGACGACCGCGGGCGATACTGAGTCTTCGGTTGACGATAATGAGCAGGCATCAGAAGAAAAGGCAGCTGCGACTTCATTTCATAGTTGGTTTTGGTTATCGCTCGTGTTGGTAATGTTTGCTTTCGGTGGCTGGAATGATATCGCCTTTGTTGCCAGCGAAGTTGAGCGTCCACAGGTCAACCTGTTTCGATCGTTGTTGTTGGGCACGCTGGGCGTTTTGGCGATCTACTTGTTGTTCAATACTGCCTTGCTGTTTGGCATGGGCATGGATGGTTTGGCGTCGCACGATGGTAGCAACGCGCCAACGGAATTTGTCGCTCAGAGATTAGGAGAGATTGGCGGTCGATTTTTGGCGACGCTGGTTTGTGTTTCCTGCGTTGGCGCGGTGAGCGCGATGATCTTTACGAGCCCACGGATTTATTGGGCAACGGCCAAAGACTATCCTTCGTTGAAATGGTTAGCGGGTGACCATAATGGCTGGCGTCGATCCATGCTGTTGCAGACCGTCGTGACCGCGATCTTCATTGCGGTCTTTGGTGGCTACGAATCGAGCTTCGACGTCATGGTTACGGCGAGTGCGCCCTATTTTTGGAGTTTTCTCGGTTTGACGGTCGTGTCGCTGATGGTCTTGCGCCAGCGGTATCGTGGTACGGGTGAGTACCAAAATGGTTTTCGCGTTTGGTATCCGTTTTTGCCGATACTCTTCGTCGTGGTCTGCGGGTTCATGTCGTATCGTGCGACGACTTTTATGATCAGCCAAGGATTTGGCTGGCATGCAGCAGGCATTGGCGGATGGATTGTTGTCGGATTGATTTCCAGCCTGATGTTGCAGCCGGTTGACCAGTCCTCTGAAAAATCCAGCTGACGCGCTGGAATCCATCTGTCGATTGCATCCAGCGGCGATGCCGGAATTGCGTTGGTTTGGCGTGATTTTGTTGCCTGTGCGCAGCAACTAACCCAATCGGTACGTCAAACGATACGACGATTCCAGAAAAGAGAGAGTGCGGGCGAACCACGGATCGAGCTGACCGGTTAAGGGCCAGGTCATCAACGCATAGATTAACGTTCGCGGTAGACGATACGGCCTTTACTCAGGTCGTAAGGAGAGAGTTCCACGCGAACTTTGTCGCCGGGAACGATTCGGATAAAGTGTTTGCGCATTCGACCTGCGACGTGGGCAAGTACTTCATCGCCCGTCTCAAGTTCAACGCGAAAACGAGTGTTGGCAAGTGCCTGAGTGACAGTGCCATCCACTTCAAAAGCTTCTTCTTTGGCCATAAAACCCTTTGAAAGTTAAAGAAAATTCGAGTGCTGCATTCTAGTTGGGGCGACTTGAAAAAGTCTAGAGCAATCCTCCGACAAGTGTTGCTTTTCCCGCTCAGCAAGGGGGTTGGTTAACAAAACTTCGTATCAGTGTGGTGTCGCTTTGCCAGACACCTCTTTGAATCTGGATCATTTGCTGCATTCATATTTCCCTTGTTTTGGATCTGAGGGAGTTGATTCAGCTGCCGTCGGTAATGAGGAGTCGGTGCCGGCTGCAGATCGTTTTGAGCTGAGGATTGTCAAACGGGCTCAAAATCGCGATCGAATTGCCCGGAAACTTGGAAACATTCAAAACCAAGACTGTTTTTGCCGGGTAAAGCTTGGACAATGCTACGGCCGATGGAGCGTTTCGATTTGCGAATCGTTGCAAGATCGATGACAATCCTTGGTCGCTAGATCGGACAGGCACGCCTTCTGGATTCGCTGAAATTCGTTGGCGAGCAGGCTGGGAGACTGAAGGAATGCGACGTGACGAGCGTTCACTGCACGAATCTTCGTCGATACCGGCCATCAAATTCAGCTACAGATACGGTCATCTTTAATAGATACTAGATACAACTTCAACTAACTCAATACAACTCAACTACTTCGGAGAAACACAGTGAAGTCCGTTTGCAAAATGTTGATGCTCAGTTTGGTACTGGGAATCACCGCATTAATGCCGTCGCAGCAATTGTTGGCACAAAGCCAGCCCGAGCCAGCGGTGGTCATTTCCATCGCCAAATTCGATGAGCAGCTTAAAGACGTCAATCATATTTTGACGGCCTCCGGTTTTCCGGAAATGAAATTCATCGCTTCGGCAGCCATTAAGGGCTACACGAAGGGGTTGGACACCAAGCGAAATGCTGGCGTCATGCTGTTCTTCAGCGAGCGAATGGAAGCCCCAGATTTTCTGGCCTTTGTCCCCGTTGCTGATATCGACGACATGTTGGACGTCGTCTCAGGCATGGCCGAAGTAGACGAAGATGGAGATCTGTTTGTCGTGGTTGCCCCCGATGGCACCGAGATCTTGATCAAGGAGCAAAGCGGTTACGCGTTTATTTCAACCAACGAAGACATGTTGAAAGATTTGCCAGCCGATCCAGGAAGTACGCTGGGCGACATGCCGACCAAGTTCAATTTGGCCGCGAAGGTCATGCCAGAGCGAATTCCTGAAGAGCTCAAAGATGAAATCGTTCGCCTGATCGAAGAAGGTTCAGAGCAAACGATGGACAATCTTGGCGACGATATTCAATCTGAGCTGCAGCGCAAGAATTTCGAAATGCAGATGCAGCAGATGGAGATGGTGCTGGATCAGACGAAAGAAATGACCTTTGGCATGTGTGTCGATCAAGACACCAACAGCATGTTCATGGACGTGTTTTTCACAGCCAAAGATGGCACTGAACTGGCCAAGAAAATGGCCAACGCAAAGCCAACAGCACCATCCCGGTTCAGCGGTTTCCTGATGGACAAAGCTGCGGTCACCATGAACAGCAACAGTCGCATGGACGCATCGGACGCAAAAACCTATTCGGACGTGCTGGACGATCTGAAAGAAGCTGTCTTCGAAGAGATGGATGATGAAGACGAGTTTACCGAAGATGAACGTGACACACTTCAGGATGCAGTTTCTGACATCTTTGATGTTGTGAAAACGACGATGAGCGAAGGCGTTTTCGATGGCGGCATGGTCGTGATGCTTGATGGTGATGATCTGAACTTTGCAGCAGGTATGCAGGTCTCGGATCCAATCAAGATCCAGAACACCGTAAAGAAGTTGGTTCCGATGATTGAAAAGCGGGCCGGCGACAAAGTCGAAGTCAAGCTGGATGTTCGCAAATATAAAGGTGTTAACTTCCACGAAATTCTGGTTCCAATTCCAGACAGCGAAGAAGAGATGCAAGCGGCGTTTGGCGACGAGCTGAAATTGGTTCTCGGTATGGGTAACCAATCGGTTTATGTTGCTGGTGGTAACAAGCCAAACGAGTTGCTCAAGAAAGCAATGGATGAAACTAACATTGCTACCGACATGCAGCAATTCAACGTCTATGTGACTCCGATCTTGAAAACGATTTCCAAGTTCAACGCACCCGTTGAAATGGAAGTCATGGCTGACAAGCTGGCAGAAGTTGGCAAAGACCGGATCAGTGTCGTCACCAATTTGATCGAGAATGGCACACATACTCGATTCGAAATGCAAGACGGTATCCTGTCGCTGATCAAAGTCGGTTTTGAGTCATTCCAGGGCGGCGGCTTCCCTGACGACGACTTTTAATTCAGCCTAGATTGACGAAAAAATTGATAGCCCTCCGATTGGCGTTGCCTTCGGAGGGTTATTTTTTTGCCCACTCAGATGCTGGCTTCCGATCGATTAAACTTGAATCGGAAGATCACTCGAAGTCGTCATTCAAGGCGTAATGTTTGCGAAGCGATCGCGTCATGGCAGGGATCGTGGTCGCGCGAAGAAACTACCGAGGAGCAACAATCGATGGCGGACATTCGCCTGGTAAATCTGGTCAAAAAATACGCCAACGGATTCGAGGCCGTCAAAGGGGTGAATCTCGAAATTAACGACGGAGAGTTTCTCGTCTTGGTTGGCCCCTCAGGATGCGGCAAATCAACAACCTTGCGGATGGTGGCTGGCTTGGAAGAGGTCACCGCTGGAGACGTCTTTATCGGGGACCAGCGCGTCAACTCGGTTGAACCTGGCAAACGCGATATCGCCATGGTGTTTCAGAACTACGCGCTGTATCCGCATATGACGGTCCGGCAAAACATGTCGTTCGGCTTGCGAATGCGACGAACCCCGAAAGCTGAGATTGCCCGACGCGTCGATGACGCTGCTGAGATTCTTTCCATCGAACCTTTGCTCGACCGTCGCCCCAAAGAACTGTCCGGTGGTCAACGGCAGCGAGTGGCGGTTGGGCGAGCGATTGTTCGAGACCCGGCAGCATTCCTGTTTGACGAGCCACTTTCGAATCTCGACGCAAAACTTCGCGTCCAGATGCGAACTGAGTTGGCGCGGTTGCACCAGCGTTTAAAGACGACGACGGTATACGTAACCCACGATCAAGTCGAAGCGATGACGCTGGGTGACAGAATCGTCGTCATGCATGAAGGAGTGATCCAACAAGTCGACACGCCGCTGAATCTATATCGTGATCCAGCCAATCGATTTGTGGCAGGTTTCATCGGCAGCCCATCCATGAACTTTCTGGAAGGGAGCGTCCAGGGCGGCGTCTTTCATTGCGGCGAACTTCGTTATGCGTTGGGGAGTTCACCCACAGAGGGGCCGGTCCTGTTTGGGTTTCGGCCGGAACACGTAACCAGTGACGCGGTTGATCCTTTGTTGATGCAGGTGACTTTGGACGTGGTTGAGCGAATGGGCCACGAAACCAACGTGCATTTTCGGGTCGACGAAACGGAGATGGTTGCTCGGCTCGAAGGCGACGCAACGGTGGGCGCTGGCGACAAAATGGATCTTCATCTGCCGCAAGGCCAGTGGTATCTGTTCGACGTCGCCACTGGCGAACGTCTGCGTTAAAACGTACGGCGTTTTTTCTTAGGACGAGCGGCGTTTTTTCTTTGGACGTGCGGCGTTTTATCTTTGGACGTGCTGCGTTTGTATTTAGAACGTGCTGCGTTTTCTTTTGACCCGCATATTGAACGTCGGAATTGACTCACGCGAAGGCCTGAGCCGTTTTCACTCTAGCCCTTTAGCCGCGGATGGGTCCGGCATTGAGCAAAATAGACTTTCAGTTCAACCATTCCCTTTCCGTTCAAGCAATCATTCCCTTTTCAGCAACGACCTCTTTTCAACTTCTCGTTTTTGTGAACCTGTCACCGCAACATGCGTCCAAGTAGCAACGTTGAACGCGTTCATTTTTATTTCAGCAGTTCCTTAACAAAGAAAGAGACGGGTCAATGGTACTCATCTATGGAATGGTTTGCGCCATCGCCGTTGCCCTCGCAAAAATTGCAGCGTGGCAACTTGCACGAGCCAAACAAAAACTTGAAACAGCTGACGGTCTGTTCAGTGAACTTGAAATCAACTGCAAAGCAGATGAAGTCGCTTCTGGACGTCCGGCTGATCTGACATCACAACTCCGTTTGATGAAACAGTTCGAACAGCGAGAAGCAGCCAACACTGCCTGGAAACGACGCGCGTTGATTGCAGCTCGCTACCAACGAGTTGCGAAATGGTTGTCTGATCTCAGCGGTAAAAAACTCCCATACTCGATGGGTTTGCTTGACATGGCCTTCGGCATGAAAGTGTTCGAAGCGATTGTCGGAAGCCCAATCAATTGGGAATCGATGACGCAGTTGATTTTACAGCTGTATTGAAGAATTACCCGCGGTGAATCTGCAGCGCACAGATTCGCCGTTTCTGCAACTTCTGGTTACCCATCACGGATGGCACTCAAGCGGTGTCGTCCGTTTCTTTTTGTCGCTATTCTTCCCATGCGCGAAACTGCTCGGCCAGCTGCTTCATCTCGTTCTTCTTCTTTTCAAACATTCCAAACATGATCAGGATCGCGATCCCCAAACCGATCCCGAATGCCCACCAGGGCCACACGTGATCGAATCGTTGATGGGCATGGGAAACCATGGTCAGCATCGCCACCAACAGGAACAGGCTCCCAAAGTACAGAAACGAGCGGATCCGCATGAGCATGCCCGCGAGGATTCCCGCGACTGCAAACGCGGCCAGAAGGATCGGCGGCCACAAACTATCTCCAATGCCGCGAATGAATATCTCACTGGTTGAGCTGATGTAAATCACCGATGCACACAAATAACGGATCGCTGTCAACTGTTGGGTCGACAGCTGACGTTGCATCAGTTGCGAAGCGATCAGGACTGACGCAGCTGGCGGGATCAACCACAGCTGCGGGTGCTCGATAAACGCGAACGCCGGGTACTCATGAAACAGTAACAGCAGTGCGGCATTTCCAAAGACTACACAGGCAGCGCCACTGACAACGGTTCGCCGAACGTAGCAAATCATCAGATACAACATGCCGACAGTCATCATGATCGTCGCCGGCCGTAAGGCCACACCGGTTTGTTGCGAGTCCACAAATGAGACCACTGCGACCAGCACTGGAAGAACAGACGCGACGTTAAACAGTGGAAGCGAAAGGACAGTCAAGTTTCGTTTCTTGAGCAACTCGGAAATACCGACACCGACAAAACAGATCGCCATCACGACAAAAGGCCAGTATTTTCGCAATCCAAGCTGGAACAACCACGGCGCAGAAAAATACAGATGTGCCACCATGGCAGCCGCGACCAACTGGGCGACGTAAACGTAGCCAGTGCGACCTTGAAGTGACAACGAAAATGGATCGCTCTCCGGGCGGACCGCAATCGTGATCAGACCGATAATCATGCCGAGAATAACCACGGCGACGCCCACCGATTCGACAACTGACAACCCGCAACCCACTTCTGGAACAAACCGAAGGGCTTCTGTAAACAAGACGCCAGCCAAGAGCAACACGGCACAGCCACAAACACCGACCGTCGCTTCGCGCAACGATGTCAACCACGTATCGCCGTGTCGCACCCACCGCGAAATCAAACTGCCATAAATGAACATGCTGCCTCCGAGCACGATGAAGGCGCGGACCAGTTGCTTGGTCGCGGTCATCTCGTTGGGCATCATTTCCGCAAACGATATCGAGATGCCGGCGATCGTCACTGCAGTTAAGGTCGTCAGTTGCATCCAGCGACCACGATTGGGATTCGATTGCAGCCCAAACGACACCGCAAAAAACAGCGGTACTGCTGCCAAAGCATATCGTTGCACTCGATCATCGATGTCCCAGACGATCAACATCTGGCTGATCACAAACAGCATCAACACGGCAAGCGCTGCAGTGTAAATTGGCAGTCGAGCCTCATAGCCCTGCTCGACACTTTTCAGCCAATCCCATTTGGGGTGATTGGCAATCTTCATCAAGGAACCTCGGGCCACCCAAATAACGCCCCATAGCATCACCACGATCGATGTTGCGAACGCGTACCAAGTAAGTCCTGGCCCTGGCGAACCGCCAAACGAGCTGACAACAATCAATCCCAACGAGACGGTCATCGCTGCAAACGGGAACACGCGAGGCTTACCCAGTGGATTGGAAAAGATGTTGACGACTGCCAACAACAGCACCGACGCCACCATCGAAAGTCCAAGCGGATGAATGATTGGCCAATAGCTGTTGTCTCGAAAGAGTGAAATGGTCGCGAAAGACATCAACACGGTCCACAACACGCCGGCAACCATCGTTACGTTTGGGTAGAGCGAAAAGGTGTGAAGTGGATTGAAGGAAATGGCCGTCGGAAACGTACCGATACCGTCCTCAGGGCTTTCGTCGGATGTCGCTGCGTCCGGTTCGACTCGAGTTAGATGCAGATAAACGATGTAGGCTGACCAGATCGTGGCCATCACAGCCGAAGTGAACACCGTCAAGTTGAACCATGAAAGAACCGGTTCATCAAACCAGTTTTTTGGGTCGATGCGGCACAGCCAAAAGTATCCTGTCGCGGCAATGCCACTGGCGACAAACCCAAACAATGAACTGCGGCCATAGAGCCCTGCCGACAATGAAATCAATGACCAGGTTGCGACGAGGACCGCATAAACCCAAAACCATGTCGGTGATGCCGACATCCCATGGATGGCTGCGAAAATCCCAAAGCTACCGACGACGGCAATTGTGCCAATCGTTCGCAATTGATCCAACCACGTGGAAGTCGATTCCGGTTCTGCCTTGCGAGTCTGCGTCCAGGCAACGCAGCCGATCTGCATGAGACCGACGATCAGCATGCCGATCGTGGCAATTCGATGCGTCACCCACGCTTGAAATGCCTCTTGTGAGCCGCGGTCAACCAGTGCCACGATTAGGCCGAGCGAGACGACGCCTGCCCAACCAATCAAGGATGACCATACGGTCGGTGAACGCAATGAAAGTAGTTCTTTTCTCCAAACCAGAGCGACCAGGACGATGTAGCCGATGAGAGCCCCCATCCCCATCCACGAGCCGAATGAATTGATCCAGCCGACCGAGGCAGCCGGATTGAGAAACGTTTTCACCAATACAACGCCTGCCATCCCAGTGATCAGGCTGCCGTTGACCAGAGTATGGACTTGTAGATGTGATCGAGATTCAATGAGGTCTGCAGAAGTCACACGTTGAGCGTTGACGCGTCGCCGAAAATAGAACCAGATCAACCCGTAACACGTCATGCCGATCGAGACCGTTTGCAGGATCCCTACAAACCATCGGGACGCAAGTTTTTCATGCGGCGAGGTGGTCAGGAAATAGAGCGACATAACGACGACAAATTGGAATACGCCTGATCCCATTGTCGCCAGCCAGCGTCGTCGTTCAGTGATCGCCAGAAACAGGAATGTGCCAACGACGATCGTGACCGGAGCTCCAAAATTTGCTTCGATCGAGATCTTTTTGAAAATGGAATCGCTCAGCGGACCGCCGAGAGCTGCTGGCGAGTTCAACAAAACTTGCGCCGTGGTAACGGTTGAAACTGTCAGTACGACGAACGTCGCGATCAACAGAACGAAGTTGACCAACTGCTGTGTTTGGGTTGCGGGTAAAGCCGAGCGTCCGGGTTGATTTAGAAGTGTTCGCGTCTTGGACCATCCGGCGGCAATGAACGAACGCAACGAAATGATGACCGCCAAAATGGCACCGCTGATTGGTACCAGCCAGCGATTACCAGTGGCGACGGAACGCGACGCTTCAAATGATGTTGCCCCGAAACTCCAACCTGTGAACCAGATGGCAATCAGCCCAAAGCCAAACCAGCGGCTTGGTCGTTCAAACCAACCCGCCAGATACGTAACCGCGAGGATGCCGACTGCGAACCACAATAGAACTGGCCCGACCGCATCAAAATCACGAAACAGGGAACCAGCAATCGCGTTGTTGGCCCATGTTTGATCGCCGAAAATCTCATTGGCCATCCCACGAAGCGATTGGTCCCAGAGCATGACGCCGACGAAAACCGTCGAGATCAGGATCCAGGCTCGATCCAAAGCCAGCGTCTGAGTCAGCCAGTTTTTCCGCTTGGATACATGGCTCAAACCTCGCGTCAAAATGAATCCAAATGCGACCATCGCAAGCGTGATCGCGATGACAAACATATGACAGGTATCGAAGAGCCGTTCGAACCATTCGAATCGCAAACCGGACTCGGTCGTCAATGCAAATACGGCGGAAGTCAAAACGACCAAGAATGGCAACATGCTCCAAGCTCGGAGATCGATTCGATTCGGAACAACAGTGGGCTGTTGGTTTTGGTTGGTCAAGTAAGTGGTTCGACCCATTAAAAACCAGCCAATGCCGCATGTCGCTACGATTGCTGTTGCCCAGTAAGTACCGGCTGGCATGATCAGCAACAACGCAGCGACAACGGCAATCGTCAACATCATGACCGCCCAGTACAGACTTGCGGCTCCGATCGCGCGGGCTGCCGGAAGGGCCTTGTCGCACAAAAGAATCGTACGAGCGAGTGCCGATTCATCCTCCAAATCGGGATCTTCGATGGCAGCGTTGTCCCAGCTGGGGACGGAACTGCGAGCCGTGATCGCAGCAACCAGTCCGACAACTTGCGCTGACAAAATCCACGGCATCCAATCCAAATAGTTTTCGTCTGATGCACCGACGGTTGTGCGGATCCAATCGGCCACTCGAAAATCCCAGATCGACACATGGGCCGCTGTGACCGATGTGATGAACAGGCTCAGGTGAGGTACCCATGAACCGATCGAGTACTGCTTGATCGAATCGAGTAACTGTAATTCTGAATCGTCGACGACTTGTTCGGCAGACAACTTCGCAGCAATAGTTCGAGTCTTTTGTGCCAGAAAAAAAGTCCCTGCGCAGCTCGCCAACGAAGTCACGCCCAGCAATACGCTGGCCACCGTGACTTCGAATGGCTGATCGCGATGCAGGAAGCTGGAGCTAACGGCGATCGTACTGCCTAACAGCAGCAACAATGATCCAGCGGCAAGCCCGTTTCTGAGAAAGCTGCGGTCAGCTGACAGGAACGATAGTCGATTGTTTGCTCCAAGCGTCAACGCCCCAGTGGTGATCGCAGCACCCAAAAGGAACAACGCCGTCGTTCCATTGAAGGTCGCTTTACGAAAGCTCGAAAGCGTCATCCAATCATCCAACGGCAGTTGGCCATTGGATTGCAACAAGACAACCAACGCAGCGACAACCGTCAGCAACCAGGGCAACGGCAACAATCCAGGTTGTCGACTGGCGATGACAATGGCGAATAACACCAACGCGGCAGCGACAGCGGTAACGACCAACACGATTGGGTTACTGGCCGATGCAATGACCGCTCCGACGGCCACGACGTAGCCGAGAATTTGCAGCGACAACGCCAGCAACTTTTTCTCCGCACGTAACTGTGCCGCGTCGTTTTCTGGAGCATCGGCAGCGACCGGTTCGTCATGCGAAGACTGCGTCAACAAACCGATCCAGCTGGTGACCACTCCAATGACTGCGATTGTGGGGAGCATCAGAACAATTCCGTGAATCATCGATGCCGATCTCGCGGCGACCAGCGCAATTGCATTGGCCGCACCAAAAACTGCAATGGCCAGAAACAGATAAAGGCGGACAGCGGATCTTCCGGTGTACGTCTTGGCAGTCCACGGTCCCTTGGCGACCAACGTGCTGCCGACCAAAAAGAATGCCAACACCGGGATCGCCCACAACATCGAAGCTAACGTCCCGGACTCGGAAGTGATCGTCCGGTTGATCACGAGTGTTGCGGCGCCCGAGCCGAGCACGCCGAGGATCATTGGCCAGATCCCTTTTTTGAATAGCAGCTTGCTGGACCAGTACGTTAACAATCCGAACGCCAACATGCCGATCGTAATAGCGGCCCAGTACCACGGATCCGAAAGTTCTGCTCGTTCGCTTGGATCTCCATTGAGCAGACACGCTGCGAAGAAGTTGATTGGAATCAACAGCAAGCCAATGATGAGCGTCCCGCGCGATGTGTTTTTTAAACGCCACTGTTTCAGCGTATAGATGCCAGCGCCATGAATCGCGGCGGTGATCATCAAAAACAACAACGCAGAGAAGTAAGGGATTCGATCAGTAAGTTGATCACGTAGAGAAACGACCAATCCAACTGCGGAGAGCACAATCAAAACGCCGCTGGTCAACTCGCCCCAGCGCATATTGCGCTCTTCCATGAAACTGGAAAGTACTTCTTTGAAAGAACGTCGTGGCGTTGCGGTCGGTGGGTCCGGCAGATCCCAAGGTGCCGGTTCGGCATCGATGGTGCCAGGCGTCGCTGCCATTGCGTCGCTTCCAAGTGCGGCGACCGGGATGGCGTCGCCGCTGTCGGCAGTCCCCATGTCAGTTGAGGGAATGGCGATTGGTTCAGAAGTTGTTGTGGCGACAATCTGGTCGGATACGGTTGATTCGGTTGTGCTCGGTGGTGTCGTTGTTTGGTCGTCAACAAAGACAATTTCGACGTTGGGAATCAGCTGAGACTGAGGCGGTTGAGCTTGAGTCGGATCGGGAGTTGATTGAGTTGATGTGGTTTGTTCGGGACTTGGTTGTGGCGAGATGCTCAGTTGCGGAAACGTCTCTTTGCCTTCTGAGGCGACACGTCGATTCAGGTATTCGTTGATTCGATGATGATCGTTTAAATCGATTTGGCCAACGGAATAGAGATAGTCGATCAATCGATGCGCCGCCTCAACATCTCCTTCGAGTGTCGGCTTGTCAGCTGGGCCAACGGCGGCTTGGTTTTGTTGGATCGGTGGTTGCTGCGAAGCGTGGTTTGGTTGATCGCCAGATTGAAACGCTCGGCCCAACCAGACCATCACTTGGATGAATCCGATGAAGGTACAAGAGAAGAATACGATGATGAAAAGGAATAGAAGAATTTCCATGGTCCGCAATCGCATGAAGTGGCACGGCAGGGAAAGGCGAACGTTAGGCATGTTTGCCAACGAACATTCAAGATCTTGCGTCAATAAATCCAGGCGGACAAACGTCCAGATCGTTGAGTCTCACCTAACAAGTTACCCAGTCCGACGCTTCAGGTGCGATCGAAACGGGTTTCAAGCGTCAAAATTACGTTCGAATTACCCGAGCCGCCGATCCTTACGTTGGCGTGACGGTCCTTGAGAGCCGATCGCACGTTTCGTTGGCGCTGTTGGCGGAGCATCGGGGTGTCGCAGCTTCGCAGTTTTGAGCGTGAATCGTCAAGTTAATGAGATTGACGGTTGGCGGTTGAAGGATTCTGATAGTAGCTAAAAGTCACGTCCTTGGACCAGTTACCAGTTACGAGTTGCGAGCTCCTTATGTCGACAGCCGAAATTTCGCTTGATGAACGGATCAAGCAATCTCAGGAACATCTCGATCAACATACGGTTGAGATTGTGCAGCGTCATTTTCACGAATCAACTGGATGCCCGTTCTGGCTGGAAAAGAAGTCGGAACTCAAGTTTGATCCGCTGACCGAGGTCAAATGTTATGACGATTTGAAGAAGTTCCCCAACTTTGAAGATGATTGGTTGCGTGGTGGGCCTGTCGAACGTTGGCGGATGAAAGATCATGCCGATCGTCCGACCTATGTTTTCGAAACGGGTGGAACGACGGGGATTCCCAAGTCACGAGTCGTCGTCGATGACTTCCGCACGGACTACGAGGTCTTTTCAAACACACTGCCTGATCAATACTTTCCCCGAGGTGCCAACTGGTTGATGTTGGGTCCGTCTGGGCCGCGTCGATTGCGATTGGCGGTTGAGCATCTTGCCCAGTATCGCGGTGGCATCAGTTTTTGCATCGACCTGGATCCGCGTTGGGTCGTCAAGTTGATCAAGAAAGGCTGGATGGAGCATCTCGAGGCTTACAAAAAGCATTGTATGGACCAGGCGATCACCATTTTGACCGCGAACCACAATGTTCAATGTATGTTCGGCACACCGAAGTTGATTGAATCGCTTTGTCTTGAGCTGGAAGAACGTGGTACTTCGCTGGCCGAGACGGGGATCACTGGAATCTTTTCGGGTGGCACCGAGTTTACGCCTCAGTGGACACGTTTCTGCATTGAGGAGTTGTTTGGGGGGCCAGCCGAAGAGAGCGGGATCTACATGACGCCGACGTACGGTAACACGTTGATGGGCTTGGCCTGTAGCAAACCCGTGACGGCCGATGAAAACTACAAAATTAGTTACTACGCTCCGCAGCCTCGCGCCGTGACCGAAGTGGTTCAGTTTGATGACTACAACTCGGTCGTTGGTTATGGTGAAACCGGACGCGTAAAACTGACAACACTGACTCCTGAATTCTTTGTTCCCGGTTTTCTTGAGCGGGATGAAGGCGAACGTGAGATGCCTTTTGATACTTATCCATGGGATGGGGTCAGCGGCGTGCGACCATTTCATGAGATTGCGGCAGCGACGACTGTCGGTGTTTATTAAACCATCCGAATCCGATCAATTAGAAAACAGAGTTTGGAGTAGAACGTGTTAGAGATCCCTGTTATCCGTTGGGGCAAACCTTACGAGTCACTCGAGTCGACCGAAGTGGTGCACTTCAACACAGGTGAGCCGATCGCCAAGGTCAGTTCAGCGAACGCTGGATTGTTGGCTCGCGATATGAAAAAAGTCGACAATGCTCGCAAGATTCTGAGACAGTTTTCCGTCGACGAGTTGATTGGTATGGTAGGTGCTGCCGCCGATCTTTTCGAGCACGAGACGTTGAATATCGGCAGTGGAACTCAGTCGCCCGATGAGTTTGTATTGCACCAATCCGCTTCGACCGGACTGCCAGAACACATGTGTCGTTCCAACATGACGAAAAACTGTTTCGTCATGCGGAACATGCGAGAGATTCTGGAGTGTCTGACGCGTGGTCTCGATTTTGACATCCTCAGTCGTGGCTATGGCATGGAGTCACGCGGCGTCGTTGTCAGCTATCAGGCACAGGCGTCAGTCCTCGGTGCAGTGCTTCCGTCAAACAGCCCAGGTGTGCACACCCTTTGGCTGCCGGTCATTCCATTGCAAATGGGATTGGTTCTCAAGCCAGGATCTTCGGAGCCTTGGACAGCTTACCGAGTAACCGCTGCTTTCGAAAAGGCTGGCATCCCGCCAGAGGTGATCTGCCTGTACCCCGGTGGTCACGACGTGGGTGGTGCGTTGCTAACAACGTGTCGACGAAGCATGATTTTTGGCTCGCAGAAAACGGTTGATCAATACGCTGGCAACCCTGGAGTCCAAGTCCATGGCCCTGGATTCTCCAAAATTTTCCTGGGCGATGATTGTGTTGATGATTGGGAGCAGTACATCGACATGATGGTGGAGTCGGTCTATATCAACGGCGGCCGCAGTTGTATCAACTGTTCGAATATTTACGCATCGCGTCACACGATGGAAATTGCCCAGGCGTTAGCTGAGCGCTTGGGGCCCGTTGATGCACTGCCACCGGAAGATCCGAATGCGGGGCTTGCTGCGTTTACGACCGAGGGTGTTGGGAAGGCGGTTGCTGCCATGGTGCAGCAGGATCTCGATGAAGATGGTGTGACGGATTGCACAGCAGCTTACGGGGATCGTCTGGTAGAACAGGAGCGATGTTCATATATCCGTCCGATCGTAGCTCATGCCGCAAATCCAGAATGCGGGATTGCCAGTAAGGAATTCATGTTTCCATTCGTCTCTGTCGTACAATGTCCCCAGGACAAAATGATAAAAGCGGCAGGACCGACTCTGGTTGGTTCGGCGATCACAAATGATCACGATTGGATTGAAGCTTTGACCGATGCGACGACGATTGACCGATTAAACATCGGGCCGATTCCGACGAATCGATTGAACTGGTTACAACCCCACGAGGGGAATCTGATCGACTTCCTGTTCCGCTCGCGAGCGTATCAGGTGCCTGCAGAAAAATTGCAGACGTTTGGTCTTGAACCTGTTGCTACTTAATTTCAGATCAAACTTGCTGGTCGCCGTCAATGCAGCCTTTCGATTTCCATTTGCGCACCCGCATGGTTTGCGGCTCAGGTCAACTCGCCAGACTAGGTGAGTTGGCTTTGCCATTAGGTGATCGTGTTTTAGTGGTTACCGATCCGGGGATCATCGAGGCCGGTCATGTCGGAAGAGGCATCGACTCTCTCAAGGCCACCGGATTAACCGTGGAGGTCTTTGACGGCGCTCATGAGAATCCGACGACCGACGACATTGAGCATGGCCTGAAAGTTGCCAAGGCGTTCGAGCCGAATTTGTTGGTTGGGCTTGGCGGCGGTAGCTCGATGGACTGCGCCAAAGGAATCAATTTTGTCTACTCGTGCGGCGGCACGATGCATGACTACCACGGGGTCGGTAAAGCAACGGGAGACATGTTGCCGATGATCGCCGTGCCAACGACCGCTGGCACAGGCAGTGAAATGCAATCGTTTGCCTTGATCTCGGACGCGAAGACTCACGTCAAAATGGCTTGCGGAGACAAACGTGCCAGTTGCCGAGTTGCGATTCTTGACCCTGAACTGACATTGACGCAACCGGTGCAGGTCACCGCTCTGACTGGGATCGACGCGGTGTCTCATGCCGTAGAAACATATGTCACCAAACGGCGAAACCCGGTTTCATTGCATTACTCGCGAGAAGCATGGCGGCTGTTGGCAGGAAACTTCAAACGAGTGCTTGACCAGCCGGATAACCTCGAGGCACGGGCTTCAATGCAACTCGGCGCCGCCTATGCCGGGGTTGCGATCGAGAATTCAATGCTCGGGGCCAGCCATGCGTTGGCAAATCCTTTAACGGCAACTTATGGAACGGCCCATGGGCAGGCGGTCGGCTTGATGTTGCCGCATGTTGTGCGTTTCAACGGTGAGCAGTTTAACGCTTGGTATCGTGAATTGCTTTTTGCTTCTGCTTCATTGCCCGGTTTGCCATCGCCTGAAGCAGGCGCTGAGGGCTTGGCAGAGTTTCTAAAAGAATTGGTTGCTGCCGCCGGGCTTCATGTAAAACTTGATCAGTGCGGTGTCGAAGCGGCTAAAATGGAAGCACTCGCCGAAGCCGCGTCGCAACAGTGGACGGGGACCTTCAATCCTCGCAGCGTTGACCGCGACGCGTTATTGGGCATCTATCGTAATGCCTATTGAGTGAAATGAGAAAAGCAATGTCCAGCGCGACGTTGTCGATAATTGTCGCAGCTAACCTGTTCACGTGAAGGAGACCTCTATGCTGTCGAATTCTTTAGGCATCGTCCGCCAACGATTGCCGATGCTGTTCATGCTCGTCTTGATGCCCTTGCTGTTCGCAGGTTTGACCAACGCTCAAACGAAAACAACGCAAGACCCAGAGCCAACTTCGAAGGCGGCTCCAGCTGCATCCAAAGACTCGTCGACGGCAACGGAGGCGAACGCGAAAGCAGCCGCCCAAGAGGAACAGGCTCAAGATGTCAGCCAGGAAGGCTGGCCTTTGTTTCGTGGGAATCGAGAGTCAACCGGTGTCGCGAAATCGGCGCTTCCGGCTGAGCTTGCCGTTCTATGGGAGTACAAAGTTCCCGACGGTGGCTTTGAAGGAACCCCAGTTATTGTCCGTAATAAGACGGACGGAAAACAAACAGTTTACATCGGTGATATGGACGGTGAAGTTCTATCGATCGATTTGATGTCGGGACAACTGAATTGGAAATTTGACACGGGCTTGGGAATTTCCGCGTCGCCGGCATATCACGACGGGCGGATCTTCATCGGCGACATCGACGGAATGTTTTGGTGTCTGGATGAGAAAGGTGAAGTCCAGTGGAAGTATCAAACCGATGGAGCGATCAGCGGTTCGGCAAACTTCTTTGGTGAAGGCGTGCTGTTTGGCTCAGAGGATTCGAAGCTCTATCTGTTGAATCGAAAGAGCGGCGAGAAGATCTGGGAGGTCGAAACGCCTGATCAAATTCAATGCTCAGCGACCGTAGCGGATGGAAAAGGGTTTGTCGCAGGTTGCGATGCCTACCTGCATCTGATTGATTTGAAAGAAGGAAAAGAGGTTGGCAAAGTTGAGATTCACTCACCAACACGTTCGACACCCGCGGTGGCGAATGGACTGGCCGTGTTTGGAACCGAACAAGCCGACTTTTTTGCCGTCGATCTGACGGATGTCGAATTGGAGTGGGCGTTTGCCGGAAAGAATGGTGCGTCGGCCGTTCGAGGGAGCCCTGCGATCAGTCGAGGCCATGTCATCTTTGGCGCCCGAAATCGACGCGTCTATTCCATCGACGCGGAAACAGGTGCCAGCGATTGGTCAACGCTGCTAAAAGCAAAGATCGACGCGTCGCCGGTAATTGTTGGCGAGCGTGTCTTTGTCGGTTCGACAGACGGTCGTTTGTACACGTTGAATTTAAAAGACGGTGCCAAGTTATGGGAAAAGCAGTTTAATGGTGGATTCCTCGGTTCACCTGCCGTTGCCTTTAATCGTTTGGTCGTTGCCACCGATCGAGGCGTCGTCTATTGTCTAGGTGAACCTCAAAAGTAGTCCCGATCCAATCCATGTCTGATTCCACCAAAACTGAAGTTGGGAATTATTTCATTTCCAACTATCCCCCATTTTCTCAATGGGGGCATGACTTGCTCAATGAAGTCGCCAACGTCATGCAACAACCCCCCGTGGCCGATACGCCATTGGGTTTGTATCTGCACATCCCGTTCTGCCGAAAGCGCTGCAAGTTTTGTTACTTCAAAGTGTTTACGGACCAGAACGCCAAGCAGATCGAGTCGTATGTTGCGGCGTTGTGTCGCGAAATTGAGCTGGTCAGCAAGCTGCCCGTGATGGGTGGGAGACCATTTCGATTTGTCTACTTTGGTGGTGGGACGCCTTCGTTTTTGAGTTCGAGACAGCTCACGTCATTGGTTGATCGCCTGCGAGCCAATATCAACTGGGACCACGCCGAAGAAGTGACGTTCGAGTGCGAGCCCGGCACGTTGCAGGAAAACAAGATCAAGACACTGAAGGAATTGGGTGTCACCCGATTAAGTCTTGGAATCGAAAACTTTACGGATTCAGTTTTGGAAGAGAATGGCAGAGCTCATCTTTCCAAAGAAGTCTATCGAGCTTGGGACTGGATTGAGGCGGCTGGATTTGAAAACGTAAACATCGATTTGATTTCCGGCATGGTGGGTGAGACTTGGGACAACTGGAAATACAACATCTCCGAAGCGATCAAGCTCTCCCCAGAATCGATCACGATTTATCAAATGGAGTTGCCGTTCAACACGGTTTATTCCAAAGATATTTTGGGTGAAAAGATCGAGACGCCAGTCGCCGACTGGGAAACCAAACGGGCTTGGTTGAATTACGCGTACGATGAATTTTTGTCCGCAGGATACAAAATCAGCAGTGCCTACACGGTGGTCAAAGATAACAACAAAGTGAACTTCAGTTATCGGGATAACCTGTGGCAAGGGTCAGACTTGTTGGCAACCGGGATTGCCAGTTTTGGTCATGTGTCTGGCGTCCACTACCAAAACATCGCCGACATGGAAAAGTACAAATCGGATTTGATGGAGAAAGGTGAGCTGCCGCTGGGCCGTGCGTACCGACCGTCTTCACTTCAATTGTTGATTCGCGAAATGATTCTACAACTCAAACGGGGTTATCTGGATGTCGCCTATTTTCGAAATAAGTTCGACATCGATATCACGGAACACTGGTCGAATGAGTTCGGCTCGCATGCGGCAGACGGCATGTTGACGATCGATTCCGATCGAATCGAGTTGACTCGCAAAGGGTTCTTACACGCCGACGCGTTGCTGCCTGTCTTCTTTGAGGAAAATGTTCGGGACGTCCGGTACACGTAGATCTGTGTGCCAAGTTGATTTGAAAACGAGACACCAGCAACTGTTGTCCAGCCAGTCTTACGCCAATCGAAGCGTTGCATGAGCGAGCCGTTGATTTTTATGATGGGTGAATTCGAAGCGGAGTTTCCGCTCGATCGCCAATACGCCAAGAACCACATGTGGGTGGTTGATGGCCAGCGTGGTCAGTTTCGATTCGGCTTTTCGTCCTATGCTGTCCGTCTTTTGCAGGACGTCTATTTTTTGGATTGGTTGATCGACGCACCTGCGACGATCAAGTCGGGGCAGGAAATCGGCTCGATTGAAAGTAAAAAAGCTGAGAGTTCGCTCTATGCCCCGGCTGCCGGGCAGTTGACAGCGTTCAATGAGTCACTGATGGAAGATCCTTCTGCGATTAATTCTGACAAACATGGTGAGGGTTGGTTGTTCGAAATGGATGTTGCGGATCCGCAATGGCTTTCGGCACAGGCATATGTCGAGTTGTTGGACGACGTCTGGGCGAAAACCCAACGGACGATTAAAGGCCAAGTGCAGTAATTCACCTGCCGTCGAATTCCAGTTGAACGAATTGGGTCGCTGCAGACGATGGTTGATGGCTCGCACTTCGGTTTTCGTATCGGTTCGTACATCTGAGTTGCCGATTGCGTGTACAATACTTACGAACACGTCCAACTGTTTTGAGAATCATGGCCAAACGAATTTCAGTCGTCGTCTCGCAAAGTCCGAGCAAGAATCCTGCCAAACGAAAGCTGGAAGAAGACATTGTTGCGGGCTTGTTATTTGAGAACGGAATCGATGTTACGATCGTTCCGAACTTGTACGACATTAAGCCAGATTCGACTGGGATGTTGGCACTGCAACAGATCAATGGCAACGTCGTCGTCTGTTCCTGGTTGTTTGAACGAGCGGCCCATTGGATTCTTGACCGCCATGGAATCCATGGACACGTCGGGCAGATTTTGCTTAAGAACGAGGATGAAGAGGATGACGACGATGAATCGTCTGACTCAGATGAGCAGCCTGACGACAAACAACGGGTTATCGAGCAACGTCAGATTCCCAATCGAAAGATCTATTGCCTCGACCTGAAAACGACGAACAAGTCCGCTGAATTTGTCGAAGAAGTCAAACGTATTCATCGAGAGAATGCAGTACAAGTGGTCGGGCTGGGCGATCTGCTTGGCGGACTTTCTGGGAACGGTCAAGCGGGCTCCAACGGGCAATCGGGCTCTAACGGACAGGCATCCAACGGGCAGGCATCCAACGGGCAGGCAGGCTCCAATGGGAACGGTGCAGCAGGTTTACCTGTGCTGCAAAATTCGGCAACCGACCGGATGGCCTCTCCGACCAACGATACTGCGTTGTCGATGAACGGAGATGGTTTGGATCAACCTTCTGTGGTCAATCGAATCGAAGCCACCGGCGGTCGACGCTGGTATCCCGTCATCGATTACAGTCGCTGTACCAACTGCATGGAGTGCATCGACTTCTGTTTGTTTGGTGTTTATGGCGTCGATAACATCGATACGATTTTGGTCGAACAACCGGACAACTGTCGCAAGGGTTGTCCCGCTTGCAGTCGCGTTTGTCCTGAAAATGCGATCATGTTTCCGCAACACAAGACACCCGCGATCGCAGGGTCAAACGAAGCGGCGGCGAGCATGAAGATCGATCTATCGGCTCTGTTCGGAGCACCGGCGGAAGGTAAATCGGCCGAAGAGATCGCAGCAATTGAACGAGATGAACAGTTGGTTGCTGCCGGACGAGATGCGGTCGGGTTGACGCCGCGACGGACTGAGGAACGCGAGTCTGCTGAACGAGATGAGTTGGACGATCTGGTCGACCAGCTTGACGATTTTGCTTAATCGTTTGCATTCTTTGACAAGTTTTGGACCTTGGCTGGGCATGACCATTGGGCCCTCAACGGCTTGCCACTGACGTAAGTGCATCTGCACGACGTATGAAATCACCGCTCGGGCAGTACGACAAGCCTGCCAATCATGGTAGAATAGAGCCTCCTGTCCTGTTCCCTTTGTTTGCCCGCGTAATCTATGACTCGTTCCAATGAAATCGATCGTATTTTGATTGGCCGTATTCGCAGTGGCGATACGGACGCGTGGACGGAGTTGATCGCTAGGTATGAAGGAAGATTGCTGGCCTTCGTTGACAGTCGGTTGTCGAATCGTTCGGCCAGCGAGGACATTGTGCAGGAGGCATTTGTTGGGTTTCTTAACAGTTTGCCGAACTACGATGGCCGTCGTTCTTTGGAGAGTTACCTGTTTTCGATTTGTGCCTACAAGTTGACAGATCACTTGCGCCGCGAAGGTCGTCGTCCCGCCATTCCGTTGTCCACAGGCAGCGAAACCAGCTTGCAGTGGCAGCTGAAAGGAAACGCTCGGCCGGCTAGCAGTATCGCTCGCAGCGTCGAGCGGAAAAAAATGGAGGAAGAAGCGATCACGGAAGCGATCGCGATGCAGGTTGAAAAATGGCAGTCCAAAGGGGATTGGACCAAGTTGAAGTGCATCGAGCTATTGTTTGTTCGAGGAACCGCGAACAAGGATGCTTCGGACATGCTGAAAATTTCTGAGCAGCAAGTGGCCAATTTCAAGTTCGACTTTCTGTCTCGCTTACGAACGTTAATCAAGCGGCAAGGGCTTTCGCAGGAAGTTTTTCCTGAGTTGTACGAAGAGGATTCGGGAACGTCGCACTGATACGTCGCAAAACAGATTGAGCCCTTTCGACGCCTGTTGCAGCTACTCTCCCTAGCGAACTCAGATGATTTTGGGGGCAGCAACCCAACTCTGCATTCCTCGCGCTTTCTGCTTGCAAACTGCATATTCCGAACAAGCGATGCTATCGCCGAAATGCTAGCTGATTTTCTGCCAGCAGACGAAATTCGATTCGATTGTGCTCCTCGTTGTTTCCGATGAAAGAAGGAGACCATCACGCCGTCCCTTCGTTGCGTGTGGACCTGAGAACGTCACGAATGGAGTCGAGCGTTGAATCGTCGCGGGAATTCTTTTTTTATCCAAACACAACAGCTTTGTGTCGTTCTGGGCTTGGTCATTTTGTCGATGCCGCTGGCAGCGTTGGCTCAAGAAAGCCAGCCGGCAACCAAACGTTGGCCGACACCCAAAAAATTGATCGAGCAACTGGATGAACTCGGCCAACGGTCACCGATGTTGAAGTCGTGGGTCGCTAACACCAAACAGCTGGTGACCGTCATTACGGACGGTGGCCATGACGCTCAGCAACGGCAAGCCAATTTGGAGCAGTTGATCAAACAGCGTGACCAACTGCAGATGTTGGCAACGCAAGTTTGGAACGCGCGTAAGCAGATCGACGAAGCCCAAATGCTCTCGATCGATATCTCAAGAATGCACTACCGTCTTTCTCGACGGATCGATATTTGGACTGTGGCGTTGAAGATGCCGGTTCGAAGTAACGTCTCTGACAACGCAACCGCCGCTCAGGTCGGTTATCGCAAGCTGAATTTTGATTCGTTGCAACCCGCGTGGGTCGACTATCTGTTGTTGGATGAGTTTCAAACGGCTTTTGAAGGTCTCAACTCCGACGAGGATTTGAAACGGGAAACGGCGCGGCGGATGCTGGCACGTATTTACTCTCCGGCGCTTTTGCCGGCACAGCGTGAATACGCCCAAAATATCTTCGACGAAAACGTGCTCCGTTTTCTCAAATCTCATGCGAGTGATCCCGTCGACCCTGCAGATCTTTTGGCGCGACTGGAATACTACGAAGCGGAACCGTCAGCGCGGGCGAGTCATTACTTGAATCAAAGCTATCAGGATCTTTTGTGGTCAACAGAACCATTGGATCGAACTGCTGCGGGGTTGCTGGACGCTCATTATCGGAATGCCAATTTTCGGTTGACCGTCTCCCAGCGTTTCATGAATCGATTGCTTCCTACACTGCCTACGATGGCGGAGCCTGTTTCAGAGCAGCTCAACGGTCACCAGGTCTCTGGTCGCAGTCAGATCACCAATCAGATCAATGTGCATTTGGTACCTGACGCCAATCGCCTGAATTTTCAGATTGAAACCCAGGGTGAGGTTTTATCAGACACGATGCTCCGGACCAAATCGGTGCGTATTTTCAATCACGGATTGGCGTGGTTTAACGTGACCAAGCCGATCACTGTGGATCGAAACGGCATCGACGCGACGCAGAAAGCTTTCTCTACCAGCCGATCACAGCAGGTGTTGGTAGACATTAAATCAAACGTTGACAATGTGCCGTTGATTGGAAACTTTGTTCGCCGGATCGCAGAGAATCGCGTTCGCGAAGATTCGCCGGAAGCGAATCAGATCTTTCGCCGCAAAGTCGCCAATCAAGCGGAAGAACGAGTGGAATCGGTTTTGTCTGAGAGTATTTCCAAGGTTGAGCAAAACGCTGAGAAGAACTTGTTGCAGCCACTGTTGGATTTGAATCTCGACCCGGAACCGCTTCAATTGGCAACGACTGCTGACAAGATCATCATTCGGTATCGACTGGCTGGACGGGATCAGATGGCTGCCAATACGTCGCGGCCACAGGATGCGCCGAAGAGTCTGATGAACATCCAATTGCATCATTCATTGCTCAACAATGCGATCGCCAGGATCGGGCTCAATGGCAACCAGTTCAACAATGAGGAACTGGCGGCTCACCTTCAGGATGTGTTGGGGATCGCACCACAACCATCGGCAGGCGACGACAAGGGGAGAGACGCTGCATTCACGTTTGCGAAACATGATCCAGTGAAAATCGAGTTTGTCGAGGATCACATCAATGTGACGTTGAATCTGTCAAAGTTGGAACTGTCGAAAAGCAAATCGCTTCGCAACATTTCGATGACGGCATCTTATGAGATTGCCACCAATGGAATGTACGTTCGGTTGCTTCAAGACGACAATGGTACTCGTATCAAAGGGACGGGTCGAAAGAAGTTGCGTTTGGGCGACCGGGCAGCGATCAGCACGGTGATGAAAGTGCTTTTTCGACAGCAATACGATTTTCATTCATTGCCCAAGCAGTTTCGCGAGCACGATCAAGCGCGGCAGTTGACAATCTCCAACCTGGTATTGTCCGACGGTTGGATCGGTGTCTCGATTGACGACGCGCAGCCTGAGCAGCCAACGCGAATCATCGATCGATTGCCGCAGCGATTTGGTAGCTTGCGGAACGTTTTCAAATAGCGAGCGTGTTTTTTGGCGAAGCGCTTGTGCAAGGTGTGCACTGGATGGGAGTCAACTGCCGTATGCACCCAAACGCCTTGCTGGTTCGGCAGTTCTTTGATGCTCGAAGAAGGCATCGTGATTCGATCCGAAATCGCGTTGTTCCACGAAATTCAAAAGCCGACGTTCGATCGCGGCAAAAATTGAAACGGCTCGAGGACAAAACTTCTGAAGAGCTCAGGCGGTGAATTCAGCTGCTTCAATCTTCAGTACTGCGACTTGTGCGGGGGCGTATTGCCGGACAGCCCACTGGCTGACGCTTGGATTTTCCTGTTGTTTTGGTAATCGATCGGTTTCAAAACGTTCATCAGATTCGACAACGAACAGGCTTTCCGCAGGTGCAAGCGGAATCAAGGATGAAAGCATCGCCAGCAGTTCTTCTTCTCGATCCAGAAAAAAGTCATACGGCGGGCAGCAAAAAACCAGCCAAGGGTCAGTTGGGTGCGTTTGATTTTTTACGAACTGCCGGACCCAAAAGAACGTATCAGAAGCATGTACTGAGGAGTTGTTTTTAACTTGGGGGCCCAATGTCTGTATGTTTTGTTCGATGAGTTTGACCGTCGGGAAATGACGTTCGACAAAGATAGCTTCGGAGGCACCTCTGCTGATCGCTTCCAATCCGATCGCACCGGTTCCGGCAAACAGATCGAAGACGACTTTCCCTTCGACCCAACCGCCGACCAAATTGAACAGGGCTTCGCGAATGTTGTCTTTCATGGGGCGAGTGACTGGGTCACCAGAATACTCGACCAGTCGTCCTCGATATTCACCGCCGATAATCCTCAGTTTACCATCGCCGGCATCGGAACGATTTGACTTCCAATCTTTCAGGTTTCTCCCACGTTTCGACTGGGCCATGTTTTGTTTTCGCTTGGTTTTGAGGTGGTAAATGGACTTTGGATTACAAAATCGTCCGAGCCGCTATACTATTAGCAATCGATGTTGACATCTATTGCGAAAACGTAGCAAACTTGTTCGCTCGACCCATTCAAAGTTCCCGCCTCGGCGCTTGCCACTCTATCTCGAATCCATAGCAATATCTTGGACCCCTCCATGACGTCAATTCGCGTATTCTATGCCCGATTGTTTTGCAACTTCTGCGTTTGTCGAGGAGCCGTACAAGGCTTGATGCTGGTCGCGTTTTTGATTTTGGCTGGCTCATCGGTTTCAGCCCAACTGCAACAGTCAGACAACACCGCTGATGAGGACGCAAAGCTTGCCCAGCCTGTCGTCCGGGCATTCGGATACGGCGAGTTGGAGGCGATGACAATAGAACAACTGACCAAATTGTATAACGACGAATCGGAAGTGCTGCGACAGGTTTGCAAGGACTTGCGACGTGAGGGTACCCGTTTTTTTCATGCGACCAGTATTGATTCGGCTAAACACAGCAAAATTTGGCAGAAGCACGCAGATCTTGGAAAGAAAACGTTTCAGCGATTAAAGGAAATCTCACTCGTCCTGTATTTGAAAACGCCCGAGCCGGATCTCGATTTGGCTCGAATGGCACGCATCATGTACGGAAAATCCTTTGAGGAAGGCCGGTTGGGCATCTGTTACGAAGTCAATAAAAAGCTGGTCAAATCGTTTCCTGATGAACAGGAAGTCGCTGACGATTTTGCTCGCATCGCCGCGTACACGAACGACTTCGATACCGCAGCTGATTTTTTGGAGTCCAACAAAGCGACGGTTCTCAAGTTTCCTATCTTTGATTCCAGCCTGTTCGCGAATCTTGATAAACAGCGTGAACGTTGGGCCCGAGAATTAGAGTTGCGAAAAAAGGAAGCGAAGGCCGACAATTTGCCTCGCGTTGAGATCGTAACCTCGAAAGGGAGCATTGTCGTCGAACTTTTCGAGGATCACGCACCCGGCACGGTTGGAAACTTCGTTTCATTGGTAGAGCAGGAATTTTACCAGGATTTGATCTTCCATTTGGTGATGCGAAACTATCGTGCTCAGGGTGGCATCGTCACTCAAGATCAAGTGCGAGAAACGGGCTACGAAATTTTCGACGAGTCGACATTGCCGGACGCTCGAAGCATCTTTCGAGGTTCCATTTGCATGTCACATCCGATCGCCGCCAAAGGTGCGTCCGAATTCTTCATCAATCTCAGCCCGGAGCCGTTTCTCGAAACGAAGGCGATGCCGACCGTTATTGGCCGTGTCATTGAAGGGATGGAAGTCGTTGAAGCGTTAAATGTGACTGCAAAACTGGAGGGGGTGGGCCCAAAAGTTTTAAAAGAAGCCCAACCGGATGTCATTCTGTCGACGAAAGTGTTGAGAAAACGTGAAGGCTCTGTCTATGAGCCGAAGATTGATGAGTAAACGTGTTGTCATCGGTCAACATCCGTTGACCGTTTTGCGTTGACACGTAACTTGAATTTTAATAATTGATACGCATGAAAAACGATTCTGCGAAACTGAATTTTTTCCCGTCTCTACTCTCAGCGCGAATTGCTGGTGCCGTTGGGTTATTGGTCGCCGGTCTGTTGATGGCGAACCCTGCTTTGGCACAACCCGTTGATGATTCACCCGCCGCCGATGTGGTTCAGTTGAGCTACAAAGAGCTTTCCCGAACCATTCGAGAAAACGAAGCGGAGATCAATCGGCTGTACACGACGATGCCGATCGGCAATCCGGAACGCCAGAAATCGTACTTGTCGAAGATTGACAAGTTAACGAAGACCAACAATCAACTTCGAACCAAACTCGATGATGCCGCGATTGCGTCTTTTCGCGCGAATCCCACAGAGAACCCCGTCGCGGCTCGAATTGTTTACAAGTCGGTGATGTCGAAATTGGACCCCATCGATATTAACAGTCATTTCGATCCTCGCAGCGCCCAGCAAATGGGTTTGATGATGTTGCAAAGCATCGAGGATCCTGAATTGTGGCCCGAAACGATCGATTACCCGAATCTGGTTTATCAAGTCTTTAGAGCCAGTTTTGCCATTGAAGATTTTCAGACCGCTGATGGCATGTTGCAGAAACTTGAAGCGATCAACGATTCGGTCAAAAAGACGTCGATTCGAGAGCAACTGGATAGTGCCAAAGAGCGCTGGAATCGCGAGTTGCTGATTCGCCGTTTTGAAACGAACACGAACGATCTGCCTCGCGTAAAATTTGAAACGAGCGACGGAGACTTTGTGGTTGAGCTGTATGAAAACCATGCCCCCCAAACCGTTGCAAATTTTGTGTCGCTGGTCGAAAAGAACTTCTACAACGACTTGGAATTCTTTGCCGTGCGCCCCGGCGAAGCGGTTCAAACGGGGTGTCATAAAAACAATGGCACCACTGACCCCGGCTATCGCATCAAGAATGAATTGGATCGTGAACAGTTGCGGGAACATTTTGCCGGAACGCTAAGCATGGTCACTGAAAAAGATGGCACCGCGGGTTCTCAGTTTTTGATCACTCACCAGCCCAATCCAAAAATCGACGGGGTCAACACGGTTTTTGGTCGAGTCATTGAAGGGATGGATGTCGTGCTTCAATTGAAGACCGTTGACCGGACGAAAAGTGCGAACGGGGAAGCATCGAAAATTATCAAGGCGTCAGTCGTCCGAAAACGGGAAAGAGAATACAAACCAACCATCGCGTCCAATGATGGTCAACGCTGAACCTGCCAGGCGCTGAACGTTGCCTGTGAATCAAGTAGAATACCTGAGTTCCATTTCCAGAGCTCAACCAGGGTGTTCGCTTGAAATTCTTACTGTTAATTCCACGCTTGCCGTTCAATGCCAACCGGCACTCGTGTACCCATGTTATTCAAACAATTGCTCTGGCGCTGATTGCGACATTCCTTTGCGGGTCATCGGCAGTCGCTGATTTCGAGCTTGATTGGCAGGGTGACCGTCGTTGGACGGGAGAGCAGACTTGGGCCACACCGCTGTGGGGATGGCAAGTTAAAAACAATCGTCTCGAAGCGATCGCTGCTCCCCAGCATTTGCTCAGTCAGCTGACTCATCAAATTGTCGATCCTCAACAGGGGTTCCAAACCTCGACAACCATTGAGTTTCTGACTCATGATGTAAAGCAACCCTCGACGGTTTCGGCGGGATTCAGTTTTGGCATCCAGGGTTTGATGGATAACTATCGACATGTGCTCTCGGGAAGACTGCGAAGCCACTCGGTAGGTGTCCAGCTCGATGGTCGAATCGTGATGGATGGAGTCGCCGACAAGCAACCTGTCATCGATCCCAAGCAGCCATTTCAGCTTCGATTAACGGTCGCCGGAACTCAAGTCACCGTCACCGTCAGGCAGGGCGAGACGACGGTTGAACGACAGCTTGAGGTTCCTCTTGAGGAGCTGAAAGGAAACCTTGCCCTGTTTGCAAGTTCAGCCAAAGCGTTTACCAGCAAGCAGCAGCCGATTAACGTCGCGTTTGGAACATGGAAGGGCTCAGGTGCAGGGCTTGTCAATCGGCCAGAGCAATCGTTTGGGCCGATCCTTTGGTCGCAATACATGATTCATCGAGGAACGGTCAAATTGCTGGTCCAAATGGCACCGATCGGTTCGCAAGACAACCAGACGGTCGATTTGAAGATCGCTGACAAGACGTATCAGGCGACGATCGAACCGATGTCACGGACAGCGCTCTTTCGAGTTGAGTCGGTGGATGCGACACGCGCTCACGCGTACGAAGTCGTCTATCGACAGGATGAAGCGTCGCCGATCTGTCGTTGGCCGGGAACGATTCGAGCGGAACCTGAGAAACAACTGAGGCTTGCTGCGTTCTCGTGCGATCATGGGTACGCGTTTCCACAACCCAAGCTGGTGAAGCAAGTTCAGGACGAAGATCCCGACATGCTGTTTTTTGCCGGGGATCAGATTTACGAAAACTACGGTGGGCTGCGATTGCAACGTGAACCGTTGGAAACGGCTACGTTGGATTATCTTCGGAAGTACATTCAGTTTGGTTGGACTTGGCGGGAGTTGCTCAAAGATCGTCCGTCGGTGATTATTCCAGACGACCACGATGTCTTTCAAGGAAACATCTGGGGACAAGGTGGACGCCCGATTCCCAAAGGTGGGAACATCCAAGCTGGAGGCTACGTGATGCCACCGGCTTGGATCAATATGGTCCAGCGGACGCAAACTGCGAACTTGCCTGATGCACCCGACAACGATCCTGTCGAACAGGGGATTGGTGTTTACTTTACCGAGTTCAAGTACGGCGGTGTCCCATTCATCGTTTTGGAAGATCGAAAATTCAAAACGGGTCCTGACGATGTACTGCCCGAAAAACGTTGGGGGTTGCCGGCCAAACAACTGGACGTCGACGATGCCCAAATGCTGGGCAAACGTCAGGAAGCGTTTCTACAACAGTGGAGTCAAAAGACGGCAAACGCTAAGGCACGGGTTGTGTTGTCGCAGACGATCTTTTGCAAAGCGAGCACGCACACGGGGAAAGACCTGAAAAAGAGCCGGATTGATTTTGACTGCAACGGATGGCCGCAAACCGCGCGAGATCGCGCGCTGAACCTTCTGCAGAATCACCGATCGACGATCATGGTTCATGGCGATCAACACTTTGGAATACTGCTCCGCCACGGCGTCGATAAATTTGACGATGGTCCACTGGCGTTCATGGTTCCGGGAACAGCCAACGGTTACCCTCGTGCGTGGTGGCCAGAATCGGGAGAAATCACCGGCAACCATCTGGACGGTCTTGGCAACAAGATGACGGTGATTGCCGCTGCCAACCCGGAGAAGGGTTCCAACAAATTGAATCCGCGAAAGACGGACGACCCCGAACTGACGGCTTACAAAAAAGGTTCCGGTTACGGTCTCATCACGATTGATCTAAAAAAGGAGACGGTCAAATTTGATCTTTGGCGGTATCCTTTTCGATCCAACGATGAATCATTTGAGGGGTTTCCAAAAACGATCCAACTGGAACGATAAAACTACTCGTTGTTGAATCGATCTTCCTTTGTTGCGGCCGAAACAAACTCGCTACGCTTAATCTAAACTCCGTCAGAAAGCCCCGATTTCATGCTACAAGTCACCATCGTTCCGGTCACTGATTTTTTCCAGAATTGCACCATCGTTTACGACAGTGAATCGCTTCGCGGGGTCATTGTAGATCCGGGTGGCGACAACGAAAGGATCGAGAACGCGGTTCAGGAGTTGGGAATTGAGGTCGAAGCGATCTGGTTGACTCATGGTCACCTTGATCATGCAGGTGGTGCCGAAGTTGCGAAAGCCAAGTATGGTGTTGAACTGATCGGACCCCATCGAGCTGACAAGATGTTGCTCGACACGATCGAGCAGACTTGCAAAAGTTACGGATTGGTTGGCATGAAAAACGCGAATCCTGATCGGTGGCTTGAGGAGGGAGACCAGTTATCGATCGGAGAGCATACGTTTGATGTGCTGCATTGTCCTGGGCATGCTCCAGGACATGTGATCTTTGTTCAAAAAGAGAGCCAGTTGGTGTTGATGGGCGACGTGTTGTTTGCTGGATCGATTGGACGTACCGATTTGCCGGGAGGCGATCACGACACCTTGATCAATTCGATCCGGGAGAAAGTGTTGCCGTTAGGAGACGAGATGCGTTTTATCTGTGGCCATGGTGAAGGTTCGACCATTGGTCAAGAGAAACGGACGAACCCATTCTTACAGTAGCCCGGACTCGATGCCGATGAAGATCGGCATCGCCCGTCGCGTTTTAGTTGTCACTTGTCGGGTCGGCAACAGCTGGCTTTTGACCCGTGAACTCGACCACTTGCTCTTTAAGGTCCGTTGACTTTTCAGCACAGAGGTCGATCAACTGTTGGGTAAACGGAATTTCTGGATTCTCGTCTTCGGCGGTCAAATTACGATCTTCGCGATTGATGATTCCGATGGTGGAGTCTTCGAGAATCTGGTCGAGATACAACACGACGTTTTCTGCAACGGAACCGGCTTTGGTATCCAGGTAACGCCGGAGCCCATCGTTTTTACTTGGGCCGATGGCATCTCGTGATTTGAGTGCCAACGCTTTGATGCGACTACGGATCGACTGCAACTCGTAGTTGGGTAATTCAAGTTTAGGTTCGGCGGGATCGGCATTAAGTAAAGCACCACCACCAAATCCTCCCGAGCCGGTTGGAGGACCACCTGCGCCCATGCCCATTCCACTACCGCCAAACTTGCCACCACCACTGCCGGCTCCTCCAGGGCTGCCACTGCCCTCTCCAGTTGCAGCTGCCGCTTCACTTTCAAAGTTGGTGCCGGTTTCGATCAAGTCGATGTCTCGGTAAAGGATGTTGTCGTAAACCAGTTTTTCACGAGCTGCTTCGATTTGAGCTGCTTCGTTTTCAAGTGAACGAGCGACGAATTCGGTGACGGCTCTTGCCGCATCTGCATTCTTTGCACCACCGGCGTCCTGAGTGCCGAGTTGTTTCAACGCGACGACGGCATCCATTTGCAACCAAAAAGGCTGATCCTTGCTGTTGATCGTGGCCAGGATATGGTCGACCGTGTCCAAGTCACCGACGAGTCCACCTATTTGCATCGCACGACGCTTCAGCCAATAACTGACCGCAGCGTTATCTTCGTCGATTGGCTGTGCGAGAATTTCGTTGACTTTGGTGAGGACTTGATTTCTTGCAGAAGCATCAGGCTGGCGATTCGCGATTACTTTGATTTCGAAATTGCGCTGAATGCCTGCGAGTGCAGCGATTCGCAAATAGATTGGATGTTGATTGGCGTCTTCGGAGACAAAAATCTTGACGAGCTCACCGAGAGCCGTTGCAGATGGGGTGGGAGGCGAGCCACCACGTGTCGGCAGCGTGTCGTCGAGTTGGCCCAACAAGTACACTGAGTTAAGTCGTGCGGCGGGGTGCAGCGAAGAATCCGCTGCAATGGGAAGGCATCGGCGGATGGTTTCGGCGATCATTTGCTGTCGTGCCGCGCCACTGATGCGTTCGTCCAAATATGTCTTTAGATACTTTGCACGTGATTCACCAAGCTTGGAAAGGGTGAACGGATCGTTTTGGGTCATCGCCGGGAAGACATAACCGTCCAAGTAGTTTTTGACGACAGGAGTTGTCAATCCACCACCGGCAGCAAGTGCATCTTTGAGGGCTTTCTCGCCGGCTTTCTTGGTCGTGATCGCTTTGCTGTAGGTGCGGCGATGTTGCTTAATCTCATCGTCATCGGCAGCTGGTGAAATCGGCGCGACGTAGTAATCATCTGCGATTGGGAGTGATTTGAAATTCCTGGCTTGAGGTGCCGCATCTGCGTTGGGGGTCGCCAAGCCGAGGATGAGGACGGTCAAAAACGTCCAGCCGATCCAACGGAATTGGCTTGGAATCGATGAATTTGAACGCGAGCTAAACATTCTGCCTCCCAGGGCTTCTCTGTTGCCAAAATGAACGCCAAATCAAAAACCTTGTTGCCGATTCAGGAATCAGCAATTCGACCGCTTGGCTATATCTAAGATAGTCGTTAAACGCAAAAATTGTCAATTTTTCAACGATAAATAGTGCAATGTCTTAGGGTGGAATTTCCCGAATCGGCCTATTTCCTGCAACTCTTTTTTCTGAAAACGATTCAAGATAAACGATGCAGGAAAGTCAAACGTTGCCGGTTGCGCTGGTCGGATTGCAAGTTGGGCGAGTCGGTCGAAAAATCACGGCCAATGCGCACCAAGGGCCTCGCGCCCAATCGCTACGTGTAGCGGACCGGCGCAAGCCGGCCGGCCCCGTTTAATTGTTGGCGAACAACGTTTAGCCAATTTTGCGCATGATTTTCTCTTTTGGACCGGCGACCCTTAGAATGATACGTGCTGGGATCAACTAGACCAGCTGTTTAGGGAATCAATACGGGCACGCGAGGCAGATGACGAAGACTTCGACCCATCAAGTCAATGAATGGTTGTATCGCCTTGGTCGCTCCGTGGAATTCGATCAGCGGCTGAAGAGGCTTTGGTCGGACCCGCATGCTTGTCTCGCCGAAGGGCCGTTGACGATTCACGAAGCCCCCTACTGGCGATCAGTGCTGGTTTGGGTGTTGGTCGCACCACCGATCTTTTGGACGCTGACAGGAATGATCGGTGCACAAATCGCTTTGTTTGTAACGATGCTGTTTCTGGTCGCCAGCATCGTGCCTTGGCGTAAAGCAAAGATTGTCTTGACGTCAGATCAAGTCGAATTTTGGCTCGGTCGTCGGTCGATCGTTTGTCCTTGGGCGGTGATTGATGCCGATGGACATGCCGTTGAAGACTACTCTTCGGGAAATGCATGGTTTCGATTGCCGATTTGTGTCAGCCAAGTTGAACAGATTCATAGTCTGGTTCGTGGGAATCTGCAAACCGGTAAAGCAGCGAGCAACAGCATGGTCAGGATTATGGTCGATGCGAGGCAGTTGCACATCAAAAAGGTGTTTGAGTTGCCGCCTCAGGAGTGTGGCCAACTGATTCATGAAATTGCTCGCGTATTCAATCCAGCGCCTCCCGATCATGCTGATCGTGATGACGATCAAAACAAAACGAAGAACGATTTTCGGTCGCAAGCCGTCGCTGCAATTGCACCTCGTTCCGCGGACACTTCCAACCCTTGGGCGACCGTCGGAACTCTGGAGCGAATGAATCAGCAACCGGGTGTGGTCGAAGTACCGATCACCGCGCTCAAGTTCACGCGGAACTGTGTTTGCTGCGGACGGACGACCAGAGAAACCAAATCGGTTGCTGCGGATTACCTGGAGTTCGGCGTGTTGTCCCGTGGCGTCGTCAACTTGGTGGTTCCCATGTGTCCGCCTTGCCGGGGAAGATACACTCGGAGGGCCTGGACGTTGATCGCGTTCAGCGTCATCTGTTGTGGAGTCCTCGGCGGAATCGCCGGAGGTGCGTTGAGTTGGTACGCATCAGATACGCTCGTCGAGCGGTTGAGCTTCGCGGTGTTCGGGGCTTTCATTGTTACTGTCTTTTTTGCGCGAGGCGTTTACAAGCGTGTCATAAAACGACGTCAGGACTTTTACGCCCGATCGTTTATTCCCGGAGGGATGGTCACGCTGTACTTTAAAAACAACGAAGTTGCTGAGCGTGTTCGTGAACGCTCGGGCCAATGAGAAGAAACGTCGGGTCGGTTGAAAAATTGAGCCTGCCGTTTGAGGGTGACGGGATGCTCAATTTGATTCTAGCAAGGCTTTTCTGTTGGCCGATGATGCAAAAATTGAAGATGCGACGATCATCCATCAGATTCACGACGTCTAACGTGTAGAAGTTGGGCCAAGACGGCGATCGGTCGTCCAAGTGAAAAATGCCAATGGTTTGTGATGCTGTGCCGTTTATAATAAAACCAATACACCGGCGGTTTGGCTCACTTCTTTCCTTCGTCCAGCCGAAACCATCGAAGGATGTCTTCCAAAACAGAGAGAAATTCCACCGATTCGCCGTTTTTTTCCAGTTGCTGAACAAAAAACGGCGTGTAGCGTGCAAAATGTCGCTACCCCGATAGCGACCAATTCGCGGAGAAACGAAGAATGGCTAAGAAAATCGATGGCTTTGTTAAAATCCTGCTCGAAGGCGGAGTCGTCTCCAAAGACCAGGTTCTGGATGCCCAAAGTCAAGCCAGCCAGACTGGAAAACCGATCGCCCAAGCCTTGGAATCGTTGGGATACGCCACCGATTCCGAAATCATGCAGGCGTTGGCCCAATATCACCGAATGGAATTTGTCGATCTCGCGGCCGTTGAGATCCCCGAAATGGTGATCGAACTGATGCCCGAAGCCGTGGCGCGTGAAAACAACGTGATTCCGCTGGCCGAGACCGACCGAGGCCTCAAAGTGCTGATGAGTGAGCCGGCGGACGTCGACACCATCGAAAAGCTGCGATTTATCTTGAATCGTGATGTGACCGTCGCACTGGCGACTCGCGGTGCCATTACCTTGGCAATCAACCGCATGTATGGGCAAGTCGAAGGTGAATCAGCTGACTCGATCCTTCAAGAATTTACCGATACCGCAATCGACTTTACCGAAACGGTTGACGATGGCGGGGGCGGCGACGATGAGGACGACGAAAGCAGCGCACCGATCGTCCGGTTGGTTCAGCTAATGATCAACGAAGCGGTCCAGCTGAGAGCCTCCGATATTCATGTCGAGCCGTTTGAGGACCGTGTTCGAATTCGCTACCGAATCGACGGCGTGCTGCACGAGCGTGACCGGCTACCGAAAAGGCAGTTGGGTGCGATTATTTCCCGTATCAAGATTTTGGCTGATATCGATATCGCCGAAAAACGACGCGAGCAGGATGGCCGGATTAAGGTAACCACGGGTGAGAAAGAGCTCGATTTGCGAGTTTCGATCATCCCCACCAATATGGGGCAGTCGGCAGTGCTCCGACTGCTGGATAAAGACAACATCAAGATTGGCGTTCGCCAGCTCGGTTTCTCCGAAGAGACCTACAAGCGATTCAACAGTTTGATCCGGCGTCCCAATGGTATCATTTTGGTGACAGGTCCAACCGGTTCCGGAAAGACCACGACGCTCTACGCGGCGCTGAACAATCTGAACCGGCCTGATCGGAAGATCATTACCGCCGAGGATCCGGTCGAGTACTACCTGCCGGGGATCAACCAGGTCGAAGTCAAACACAAGATCGGACTCGACTTCGCACGGATTATTCGTTCGATGTTGCGACAAGCCCCCAACGTGATCCTTGTCGGCGAAATGCGAGACTCCGAGACCGCATCGATGGGAATTCAGGCGAGTCTTACCGGACACTTGGTATTCAGTACGCTGCATACGAACGATGCGCCCACAGCTGTTACGCGCATGATCGACATGGGAGTCCCTGGATATTTGGTCGCCAGCAGCGTTGTTGCGATTTTGGCACAACGATTGGTGCGGACAATTTGCCCCAAATGTCGCGCTCGTCACACGCCGACACCGGAGAAAATCAAAGAGGCCGGGATGTCCGCCGAGGTGGCTGCGACGGCGACCTTTATGCGTGGCAAGGGTTGTAACAGTTGTCAGAAAACTGGTTTTCGCGGGCGAATCGGCATCTACGAGCTGTTGCTGATCGACAGTCGGGTCCGCGAATTGATCTTCGCATCGGCGTCATCGCAGGAGATTCGGGAGTACGCCGTGACCAAGGGCATGACGACGTTGTATATGGATGGATTAGCCAAAGTTGCCAAAGGGTTTACGACGTTTGATGAGGTCTACCGCGTCGCAAAACGGTCAGAGCTCGATGGCGAATGATCACCGAACTCGCCTTTGAAATGGTTCTTTAGGGGAAATTTTGGACAGCGAGCGGGGGTCTGCGAAGAATCGTGGTGTCAGACAAACGACAGCTTGCATTCAGTTTCGGGTCCATTCACAACGACCCGATGATCCATTTTAACCATCATTGAGTTGCAAACCGGTCCCCTGTCTGCCCTTCCCGCCTTTCTCCATTCCACCACAACTGATTGAGTCGCACGTTGCAGATCCAAGTTTCGTTTTGCACCCAGTCAGTTTCATTTCCAGTTCGGTTAACCACGGATTTCGATTCGCGTTCAAGGTTTGATTCATACCGGTTTTCGTTCAGAGACGTTGGCCGGACAGAGATGTTTCAGCCGGGCCGGTTTGATGCCGCTAGCGCCGAAACGGTTGAGCCTCGATGGAAGTCGGGCCAGTCGGTTCGATTGTCGAATCAGGGTTTGGCTTGCGTTTTTACTGTTAACAAGCGGCCGTTCAGACGCATTTTTATGGCAAATTTGGAAGCTTGGTTTAATGTATAAATCTTCTCCCTGGTTCATTTCAATCGCCAAGTCGATTGGAATGATCGATCGCTTGGCGGCGGTTGGGAGGCGGTGGCTGCAGCGGCCCGCAAGGGTCAGATTTTTGATTCACGATTCACCAGAGAGATTCAGATAAATGGCAACGGTTCTAATCGACAAATTGCTGGAGGCCTGTGTCAAACAGGGGGCGAGTGATATTCATATCACGACTGGTCAGCCGCCAGTTTTTCGGCTACACGGTCGACTTCGTCGGCTGGAGACCAAGACGCTGGAGTCAGAAGACACGGTTGCGTTGATGAAGTCGATCGCTCCTGAGCGTTGTCAGCGTGAACTCCAGGAAATGGGGAGTGCTGACTTCGGTTTCGCTTACGCGGACAAGGCTCGTTTTCGTGTGTCGATTTTCAAGCAGCGTGGTGACATCGCGATGGTGTTGCGGCAGATCCCCAACGAGATGCTTCCTCCCGAAGTCTTGGGTGTCCCCGATGTCTTTACCAAGCTGTGTATGCGTCCACGTGGTTTGATTCTTGTCACCGGTCCAACCGGGTCAGGTAAGAGTACGACGCTGGCGAGTATGGTGAACTTCATCAACGAGCGAGTGGACCATCACATCATCACGATCGAAGACCCGATCGAATTCTATCACTATCACAAAAAGTCGACCGTCAACCAACGTGAAGTCGGCGTCGACGTTCCAAGTTTTGCCGAAGCGATTCGTCGTGCGTTGCGACAGGACCCGGACGTCATTCTGGTCGGTGAGCTTCGTGACCTTGAGACGATTGAGGCGGCGATCTCTGCTGCTGAAACTGGTCACATTGTTTTCGGCACGTTGCACACCAACTCAGCTCAAGGCACGATCAACCGAATCATTGATGCGTTTCCTGGAAACTTGCAGGATCAGATTCGAACCCAGTTATCGACCTCGTTGATCGGCGTGTTGGCTCAAACGTTGCTGCCGCGAATCGGTGGCGGACGAGTGGCTGCATTTGAATCGTTGGTGGTGACACCGGGGATTGGAAACCTGATCCGTGAAAACAAAACATTCCGAATCAACTCAGCGATTCAGACCGGTGCCAAGCACGGGATGATGCTGATGGACGATTGCCTGTTCGAGCATTGGGTCGATGAAAAGATCGAGATGGCTGATGCGTTGGGCAAGGCTCAAGACCCCGACAACCTGGCCAAGCGTATTGCGACTGCTCAACGACAGATGGGCGAAGACGATGCACTTGGCGAAGATGAGCTTGAAATGGATGAGGATTGATGTCGCGATCGTTTGATTGTGGCATTCAATGGATGGGAACCTTTAGTTTTTTAGACGAAACCAAATATGGCGGCACGTAGATTAGGTCAGATTTTTGTTGACTTGGGCTTCATCACCGACGATCAGTTGGAGATGTTGGTCGAAGAGCAATCACAGAACCCGGGTCAGTTGATCGGTGGGGTGGCCAAAGATATGGGCCTGATCTCCGACGAAGAACTGATCCAGGCGTTGGGCGAACAGTTTGGTCTGCAAACGATCGACATCGAAGGTGTTACGCCTCCCGATAATGCTCGCGAGTTGATCTCGGATGCGATGGCGCAGTTGTATCGCGTCGTGCCCTTGCAGCTCAACGACGGCGTGTTGGCCCTGGCAACGTGCGACCCTCACAACTTGTCGATGCAGGATGAAATGCGTCGTTTTCTCGGAGTTGATATTCGTTTGCTGGTTGCAACGGAAGCTCAGATCCTCAAGACGATCGACAAGTTCTTCAATGACGAAGCAGAGAGCATTGAGAAGATCATTCAGGATCTCGAAGAGGACAATGAACTCAAGGAAGCCACAGAACGATTGAGTTCTGACGGGCCGATTGATATTGGTACGATGCACGAACTGGTCGATAGTGCTCCGGTTCGAAAGCTGCTCAATATGGTGTTGCTGCTGGCGATCAAGGACCACGCCAGTGACATTCACTTTGAACCTTTTGAAGACGAATTCCGCATTCGTATCAAAGCGGATGGCGTGCTGTTCGAAATGGTTCCGCCTCCTCGTCACCTGGCGTTTGCGATCACGACGAGAATCAAGGTGATGGCGAATCTGAATATTTCTGAGCGTCGTTTGCCACAGGATGGTCGAATCGAATTGACCGTCGGTGGTCACCCGGTCGACTTGCGAGTCAGCGTGATGCCGACGATGTTTGGTGAAAGCGTCGTCTGCCGAGTGCTGGACCGAAGTGTGGTTTCGTTGGACCTCAACAACGTGGGGATGCCAGCGGACTTGATGAAGAGTTTCCGCGAAGTCATCTCGCGTCCCAACGGGATTGTGTTGGTGACTGGACCAACAGGCTCTGGCAAAACAACAACGCTCTATTCGGCACTTTCGGAGCTGAACACGATCGAGGACAAGCTGATCACGACCGAGGATCCGGTTGAGTACGACATTGATGGCATCATTCAGATTCCGATCAATCATGACATCGGCGTGACGTTTGCTTCGGCGCTTCGCGCGATCTTGCGGCAGGACCCAGACAAGATTCTGGTGGGCGAGATTCGTGACCTCGAAACGGCGGAGATTGCCGTGCAGGCTTCGCTGACCGGCCACACTGTTTTCAGTACTTTGCACACCAACGATGCCCCCAGTACCGTGACGCGTCTTAAAGACATGGGCGTGCCGACGTTTTTGATCACTGCGACCGTCGAGGCGATCCTCGCTCAACGACTTGTGCGACGTATTTGTCCCGAATGTCGTGAAGAGACTGACGCGTCCGAAGAGATGTTGCTGGAGCTGGAGCTCAAGCCAGCAGATTATGCCGGGAAGAAGTTCTTCCATGGCGTTGGGTGTTCGACCTGCAGCAACACGGGCTACAAAGGCCGAATCGGTTTGTTCGAGTTGATGATGATGGACGACGAACTTCGTGACATGATCAACAGTGACGCCAACACGGACGATTTGCGAAACCGGGCGGCGAGCAAAGGGATGCGGTTGCTGCGAGATATCGGGATTCGATACATGTTCGAAGGGATTACTACCGTCGAAGAAGTCGTTCGCGAAACGGTGCTGGACGCCTGATCATCGGACATGAATTACAACCAACCATCAATTAATTTTTCATACATTTTTATCCATCCAACCACGAGTTTTATTCATTCAACCGACATCAGGCAGCAAGTGAGACGAGCTGCATTGGTTGTTGAACAAGGAACTGAACATGCCAACTTATCAGTTTGAGGCGATGGACCCGCAGGGTCAACGAATCGAAGACGTCATCGAAGCGCAAACGCAAGATGAAGCTCAGGCGACCATTCGTTCAATGGGCTACTTCGTGACACGGATTTCGGTCCAGAAACAAGCTCGTGGAGCCGCGTCTTCTTCAGGCAAAAAGCGAAAGACGTTTGCGATCGGCGGTGCCGGTGGAAAAAAGATGGTGACCTTTACTCGCCAGCTTTCCATTCTGCAGGACGCGGGGTTGCCGATTCTGCGGAGCCTTAAAATTTTGGAAGAACAAGCCAAGCCAGGTGCGTTGAAAAACGGCCTGATCGACGTTTGTGATGAAATTGAAAGTGGTGCTTCGCTGTCCGAAGCGATGTCCAAGTCGCCGAAAGTTTTTGATCGACTCTACGTCAACATGATCAAGGCGGGTGAAGCGGGTGGTTCGCTGGAAATCATTCTTCGCCGTCTCGCTGAGTTTAAGGAACGAACTCAGAAGATGAAGAACAAGGTCATCGGGGCGATGCTTTATCCGGTGATGGTCATTCTGTTTACCATCGCAATCCTGACGTTCATCATGTTGTTCATCATTCCTCAGTTTAAGGACATGTTTGAGGAGTTCGGGATTAAATTACCGGCACCCACGCTGCTGCTGATTGCGATCTCCAATCGAGTGACTCAACTTTGGTTCCTGTTCCCGTTGATACCGATCGCCGGGGTGCTGTTTATTTCGCTGGTTTGTAAATTCAAAGCGGGGAGGATGGGCTGGCACCTGTTCCTGCTGAAATTGCCCATTGTCGGCAAGTTGGTCGAGAAGGCCAACCTTGCGCGAACGATGCGAACGCTCGGTGCCCTCGTGGCATCCGGGGTGCCAATTCTCGAGGGTCTGACAATTACGCGTGAGACTTCGGGCAACGCAATGTTCGAAAAAGTCTACTCCAAAGTCACCGATTCGATTCGCGAAGGCGAAACGATTGCGGTGCCCATGAAACAGTACGCGGTGCCCGGGTTTCATCCAGTGGCATTGTTCTTCTTTGTGTTGACGATGTGTTTGCTGCCGTTGGCCGTCCTGTTTGTCAAACCTGACATGTGGGGCATGGTGCTTTACGGCTGTAGTTTCCTCGGCTTGATCGGGGGTGCCTGGTACTTCCTGAACTATCGTAAACCGGTCGTTGAAGACTTGGTGACGAACATGGTTTCCGTCGGTGAAGAGACCGGGGAACTGGACGTCATGCTGTACAAAGTCGCCGACTACTACGAAGAAGAAGTTGAGAACCTGACCGAAGGGATGCTCAAGATGATCGAGCCAGCGATGATTATTTTCCTCGGTCTGGCTGTGTTGTTCATCGTGGCGTCATTATTCATGCCGCTGATCGCAATCATCTCTGGTCTGACCAGCAACAAGAAGTAAACCCAAACCCAAACATTATCTTCTCGTCGAGTCGTTCGACTGGGCGAGACCGAAACATTACCTACCCAATCGAAGCTAATCCGGGAGCCAACCATGTTTACCCTTCCCTTGAACCGAGCAGACGTTCCGCCGGCGCGTCAGCAAAAAACGACCGGTTTTACATTGGTCGAGTTGTTAATCGCGATTTCTGTGATTGCCATCCTCGTTGGGATTCTTGTGCCCTCGGTCTTTGCGGTCATGAACCGAGCCCGTGAAACCTCCATTACAACCGAAACAAACCAGATTGCGCAAGCGATCGAGCGGTTCAAGACGGACCATGGTTTCTATCCCCCAACGATTGGACCTGCCGGCGGCGGTTACGCAGTGGAATCGTCAGCTGACATGTTGCGATTCCTGAATCGTCTGTCGCGAAACCATGCCGAAGGAAATGGCGCCGCTGGAACTCGTTTGGCAATCTGGTGGGCAGAAGTTGGCAGCAATCTCGACGAGCGATCGAGTTTGGTTTTCTGGTTGTCCGGAGTTTTCAAAAATAAACAGTTCCCGTTAACCGGGGCATCGGCCAACGACACCGCTGCCGAGATGCCTGCTCCTTACAACGTGAACCAATTCATCGGTGGAGGTGACTTCCCGACTGGTTTGGATCTTGAACGGGACGAGTACTACGGATTCAAAATTCAACAACGTTTTCCAACCAGCAGCACTTTGAATATCGCGGGTTACAACCAGGCATATGGTCCGTCCGATTCGGGTGACCTGTCTTACCGCTATCTCGATCACAGATCGTATCCAGTTGGCGCGTACGCGGCGACCGCGACGACCTATATCAATCCTAAATCGTTCCAGTTGGTATCGCCGGGAATGGATGGTCAGATCGTTGGCACCGGCGATCCAACTCCATTGGTTTTCAGCAATCCAGCGATCGGTTTTCAACATGACGACAATATCGTCAACTTCGCGCAAGGTCGATTTGACAAATACGTCAACGACAACAACTAGCGGCTACTCCTTTGTCTTCGTCACGTCCTGTGAAAACTTGTGAAGAACGGTGCACAATGAATCATCCCAACTTGAAAGAGCGCAGTGGATTTACGCTGACCGAGTTGCTCCTGGTTATGGCTATTATCCTCGTGTTAACCACGATGGCACTTGGAGTCATGCAGGGTGCTCAGGAAGACGCTCGGCAAGTCGCGACCGAGTCACGTATCCAGATCATTGAATCGATCATGCAACAGGAGATGGAGAACTACGAAGTTCGCCGTCTGCCGTTTAGCAATGCGGATCTTGAAGCGTTCGTGTCAGCGAATCGAATCACAGGTGTGCCAGTTCGAGTTCAGGTTAAAAATCTTCGTCGCCGGATCATGGCAGACATTATCCGTTCGGAGATGCCAAGTTTCTTTCTCAACACCACCGGCAATTTTGCCAATAACCCGGACCTGGGCGTATTCCCGACACAGTCGACAGCGGCCCTCGGAAGTACCGCTCCCTACGACTTGCCTTTTAAGGATTGGCTCGACGCCAACGATCCTGTTTATGGATATGACTCACCTGTCAGTGGCGTGTTGCTGAGTGATTACCTGGCAGAAGATCGTCATATCACAGGACGGATTCGTTACTGGCAAAAGTTCAACAACGTGATCAATCCGTCGCCCGGCAATGCCAACTTTAACAATCCTGGCGAATACCTCTACCGATTGCTCGAGCAGATCGACATCGATGGCACGTCAGCGTTGGAAGCGTTGGGGCCAGCTGCGGTCGGCGACCCTGACTCCGATGGCAATCCGGACATCATTGACGAATGGGGCCAGTCGATGCAGTTTCGAGTGTTACAAGTTGGAATCGACGAAGTGATTTCCAAGCCGGATGAGGATGTCTTTAACGACGTCGATGATACCCTTTTGGATTGGAACTTTGAGGATCCGACCACACTGCTGCCGCTGGGCTACGACGTGATCAATCCGACGATTCCCCGATCGATTTCCAAAATCAGGATTCAAGTGGTTTCGACCAAACTTGACTCCTACACGCAATAGTTTTTGCAGTGACCCACCTTCATCAAATTTTCGAATTTGCCTTTTCGAGATCCAAAATGACTTTACTCAAACTCAACTCGATATCGCCGCAACGCCGACGCGATGGCTTGACGTTAGTCGAACTATTGGTCGTGATGGGCATATTGGCGATCCTGGCGGCGATCTTGATTCCACGCATGCGGATCGTGAACAAGGATCGCAATATTCGTGAAGCCGCTCGCGTGGTCGCCAGCAGTTTTGCAAGTGCAAGTCAACGGGCGATCAACGATACCGATGCCGGCATCGAAATTCAACGAAACACGAATATTCTTGATGCCAACGGGGTCAACTATGCCGGGACAGTGATTTACCACTTGCGAAAAGTCCATCCATTTACCGGTGACTCTGCGGGTGCCGAAGCACGAGCGCCCGATTCGATGGAACAAACGACCTACATGATCAACGCCGGCACTTCGGTGATGATTGATCGACCGTGGGAGCAAGATGAGCTGGACATCATTCAGGTCAACGACTTTATCAGCTTCAACTACTCATCGGTTCGCTATCGGATTTCAGCGGTTGGGCCAGCAGCAGCGGACCCGATGCCGATTACGATCGACTTTGGTGATAGTGCATTGCCACCGTTGCCAACGCAAACCAGCGGTAATGTCCCGTTTATCATCCACCGCAAACCACGACGGTTGGAGTCCAGTCGAACCGAGTTGCCTGAAGGTTACATCATCGACCTGCGGCTCAGCGGCTCGATCAATCCGGCGCCGGCCGCGGCAATGCCGCCTTATGGAATGGACCCACGACCGTACTCGTACGAAGTCACCACTGAAAGTGTCGGTTTCCTGTTTAATCGACAGGGCGGATTGGATACCTACTATCCGAATTTTACTGCTGCGATTTTGTCAACCAACAATGTCTTTCTGCTGATTCGCGAATATGACGTTGATGAGCCGTCACTGGAAGAAGTTTTAGCCAACCCGGCAAATCTCTGGGTGACCGTTGGGCAACAGACAGGTGCTGCGAACGTCGCTGACATCACGCCTGATGATGGTGCGGCTGGGACGTTGGCGAATCGAATTTTCGGAGCACAACGCTCTGCGACGACAGGTCTCAGTACCAATCAATAGGCGGATGGGAACTCGCTGCTTGATTCGGTTTTTAAATACAACTTGAGAAGAACATGAAACAGATCAAAACAGTCCGACGTCGCGACCGAGCAGGTCTATCGATCATCGAAGTATTGACTTCGATCATCGTCGCGATGATTGGCGTGTTCGGGATCATGGTTTTGATTCCGTTTTCGATCAAGCAGTCCCAATCGGGGCTCGATCGAGACGCTGCGACCGTGCTCGCTCGCAACGCGATGGCCAAATTTGAAATTCAAGGTTATCGAGATCCCAATAACTGGCTCGAAGCGGGTAACACTCGCGTCGATCCAACGGCACCTCAGATGTACATGCTCGATCCGTTGTATGTGGCTGAGAATGCAAACACGTACACAGCGTTTCCATATTTGACCATTGGAGCGTATCCGGTTGACTATGAGATTGACTCGGCCAGTGTCGTTGATTCGGCAGGTAACACGATGACGCTTGGCGATGCTCGCAGGATGTTCATTGGAGGCGACGAGTTGAGTCTGTTGACGCCCAATGACGAACTCAATGGTCCGGTTCAACAATTGGATGCCAGTTCGGTGGCGGCCGTAGGCAATGTGCGACGCCAATTTGGAGGTAGCTTGTCCTGGGCGGTACTTCAAGTGCCTTACAAATCCTTGGTGACCGATGTTGGAGCTGCCTGGAGTTACCGATCTTATGTGATCGTGTACAAGCGTCGCGCGGTCGATGTCGCGGATCCTGAAATGGCGATGTTCACGGCACAAATTCGACACACTGGTGGTGCTCCATTGACTCCGACCGGTTTGGCTTCGCCTGTCGGAGCGGTCTATCTGGACACTACCCCGACGCTGCCGGATGAATACAGCTTGGCGAAAGATAGCTGGGTGATGTTAATCAACAAACGAGACACCGCCGGCACGCCTCCAGCGGTGGAACCCGGCTTTGAAGATCAAGTCGGTTTTTACCGAGTCGTCAACTACGACATTGATGAAGTACCCGGTGCTCGCAAACTGCAATCAATTACGCTGGATGGTCCCGATTTTGATTTTGGCGATCCGAGCGATACTGCGAACTGGAATCCAGCCGGAACTTACCTGATTCATCTCAAGGACGTGATCGCTGTATATGAACGAAGCATTGTTCCAGAACGACCTTCCAACTGGAATTAGCACCTCCCGCCCTTCCCCACTTTTTTATCTACCCCACCTCAATCCAACTCCATTGATCAATAACTTTTTGCACACGTCAAAGAGTCCATGACCAACGGCCGATCAAGCTCTCCCGATGGAGAAATCATGACTACGAAAAACAGAATCAATCGCCGATTTGTCCGCCGCCCAAGTCGCCGCCCGCAAGATCGCGCGGGCATCACGTTGTTGTTTGTGATCAGCATGATTGTGCTGTTCCTGTTGATGGGGACGACGTTTGTCGTGGTTTCCAATGACTTCTTTCGATCATCGCGTAAGCGGTCAATCAAAGAAGTTCACAAGATCGATGGGACACCGCTGGTCGAGCAAGGTCTTTCTTTGCTGGTGCGCGGACCAGATATGGCCAACGTTAACTCCCCGTTGCGAGCACATGATCTGATGTCAGATCAGTATGGATATGGAATCCGCACCTATGTCGCCGAGACCCCTGCTCCGACGAGTGGTGCTGCCGCAGACGGTTTCGTTTTGACAAACACGACGGATCAGTTCATTACGTTTACGGTGACGTCGGACCCGACTGTGGCTGCTGCCGATGGTCTGGCGTTTTCGTTACTCGATCCGGCAGCGGGTGCTGGAACGATTGGCGATACCGATTTTTTGTTGGCGGGAAACGTTTTGAGCTTTGTTTCCGGGCCAGCCAAAGGTTTGTCGACTCGCATCGTTAACCATCGAGTTGATAATTCTGGAGCGAACCCGATTCATTACCTGACGGTTCCCTCAGTGAATTGGAACGACGGTGGTACGATTGCGATTGCTGATTTGGTGGATTCGGAAATCATCGTCAATGGTCAGGACTTCGCCGGAGGATTGTCGGTACCTGGCAACGAGCTGTTCTTTCCGAATCGAACGGGTGAAGCGACCGCGAGCCTGATCACGGCCTATCTGGACACGAACTCATTGGCGACCAATGAGCCTTGGGATGCGGCTGACGGACAAAATATGTTTCTCTCTGGTTTCAAGCGTGACGGAACGTTTATTCCAAGCTTCTATCGCGAGACGCAAGAAGATTACGTGAACGCGGCAGGATTGGTTTCGGCTCTTGGAATGCAGCAAATGTACGCGTTCAATGATTCGGAGGATGTTGATTCCGATCAAGATGGGCAGGAAGACGCGTTCTGGATGGATGTCGGATTCAGTGTCCAATCCAACGGTGACGGTCTTTATTACAAACCACTGATCGCGTACCACGTGGTTGATCTCGATGGTCGTGCCAACTTGAATGCTCATGGAAACCTGTCGCACTCGCCGGCAAACCGATTCATTTCGACATTTGCGGCGACAGCGGCGGCAAACGTTGCACCTGGGCAAGGCTATGGTCCGGCGGAGGTTGAGCTGGACCGAGTCTTTGCGACCAGTGTTGGTGGTCTGACTCAGGAGACAGTACTCGATAACGTCCTCGCAGCGCGTTACGCAGGAACAACGGGCGATGGTTTTCCTGGCTTGGGAACGGCAGCCCGCACTCGGCAAAAACTTTTCGGTCATCCCAATGCGGTCGTCGATTGGGCTGCTGGGAACTTTGGGACACGAGGCAATAAATTCGCCAGTAGTGCGATGGATTTAGGTGGGCGATTCATGTTGGTCAGCCCGACATTGGCTCAAGTCGATTCGATGAGCAGCGTCGATAATTTCATCGATCCCAACTACAACGCCTTTCGCAATGGCTTACCGGTGATTGACATGTTGGAATCAACCGTCCCAACGGTACCGGAGATTCAGATCAGCCCATACGAAATGTCATTTGCTTCGTCACCGTACAACGACGCCAATGACTCGCCATTTACCGAACACGAGTTGGAACGGATTCTGCGACCCTACGATGCGGACACAGCATTGTTGCCGCAGCGTCTGTGGCAAATCGCCAACCCTGCCGGCGCTGCAGCGGATTGGGATGAATTCTGGCTGGATGACTCAGCGATCGCGAACCGGAATGGATTGGTGACGACTCGAAGTTTCGATGTCCCAATGATTTACGAGTCCATCGTTGGAAAGCTCAGAACCAAACTGGCCGCCGAATTAGGAACGACCGATCCGGTGATCATCCGAAATGGTGTTCGAGATTTGATGCTCCGAACTGCGGACAACTGTATTGCACCTGAGTTGTCGATCAAATTGAAGATGGATATCAATCGACCCTTCGGCGATGGTTACGACAATAACGCGAATGGCGTTGTCGATGAACCCGGTGAGGCAACGACGGAAACCAACATTGATCAGGGTGGAATTGCGATGGACTTGGACAATGATGGGGTTGTCAACAACGCCACCGAGATCAACGCACGAGCCATTTTCGCTCGCCATCTTTTCACATTGATGTTGTTGTTGACCGATGATCCGACCGTCGATCTGGATGCTGACGGTGACACTGACAACGACGATGAATTTTTGTATCGTCGCGCGATCGCCCAGTGGTGCGTCAATGTCGTTGATTTCCGCGACGCAGACTCAATTATGACGCCAGTCGAATTTGACTTGAACCCATTCAACGGTTGGGATGTTGATGACGATCTGACCACGACCGAAAGCATTATCGAAAATACGATCGAGATGCGAGTTGTGATTTGGGGGTGTGAGCGACCGGAGATGTTGTTTACTGAAACGATTGCGGGGCATAATCGCCGAACTGAAGATCTATCCACGGACCCTAGTGGCAGCGATCGTGCCGGTGGTGATCCTCACTTCGATCAACGGCTTCGACCGGAAGCATTTGCGTATTTTGAATTGTACAACCCATGGACTCAAAACAGCCTGAACCAGTACTTGGACTCGTCGTTATACGATGCCGCGACTCAAGGTATCGATCTGGATCGGGTCAATGCTGGCGCAAGTCCTGTCTGGCGGATGGCGGTCGAGCGACCGGATCGTCCTGATGGCAATGCGGCCACCAATTTGTCGCGAGTTGTCAGGTATGTCTATTTCACCGATCCTGATGCGGCAGCTCCGGTAGGCGATGACGATTTGCCGACAGTCGAAGTCTACTTTCCATCAGCAGGTGCCGGTACGTTGCGACCTGGTTCTCAAGCCGTGGTTGGAACATTGGGCATCGAAGATACAGCCGCTGCGGGCGAGTTTGTTTCCTACTTTGGTCGACTCAACACCAAAACGATGGCGGATGAGATGGCCAATACGTTGGATCTGGATATGACCAATCAGATTCGAATGATTCCTGGCTCAAACCAAGTTCGTTGTTTTCCAATCGATGCCACCAATGATCCTCGAAGTGCCACGCTCGTCATGCTGGATCAAGGTCGCCCTGGTAATTTGATGACGGCTGCGGCTCGCGATTTTTCACTGAGCGATCCGTTTGGTGGATATCCGACGGTTGACCCAATGGGAACGGCTTACGTTCAAATTGATGACGGGTTTGCTTACACACAGCCATACAACGAGCCTTTTGATTTCAGCATAGACAACAATCGAAACCAGGACGACATTCATGCGATCAATCTTGTTTCCGATGCGTCCAATCAGATTCAGGACGGCATGGTCGAAAACTTTCGCATCGTTCGCTTGCAACGACTGGCCAATCCATTGCTGCCATGGGAGGCAACTACGAATCCCTATCTGACCATCGATTCGATGGAAGTCGATCTCATCGCCTTCGCTGGCGCTCGAGCCCAATCGACAGATGATGTTTACGATGGCGGATTACCAACTGCCCCGAACGTACCTCAAATCACGACGGGACGAGCTGTCTCGTTGGAGCGAGGCGATGAAGAAGCTGGTGCTGCCGATCAACGACGTCAACTGTTCGGCTTCCAGCGAGACTTGAATATTCGCGCTGGCACGCCGGGAACGATGGACCATTTCTTTGACGTCAATCCAACTGACAAGCAAACGATCGGCAAAACCAATGATGCCTATGTTAACTTTGGTGGTACTCAGGCGTTTGCGTGGTTGACGTGGAACAATCGTCCGTTTGCCAACAATATGGAATTGATGAACGTTCCGTTTTTGGCTCCTGAAGAGCTTACTTATACGCCGAGCGAACAACCGGATCAACCGATCCCGAATCCTCCCAAGTCCAGCTTTTCGATCGATGACGGTACGATCACAAATCCCTATGACAATCGTCGTCCCAACTCTTTGGCAGGTCGATATCCGCACTTGTTAAATTTCTTTGCACGAAACACGGGTGGCGGTACGACGGAGCCTGAATTTTTCAGGATCCTTGAATACACCGAAGTTCCTTCCCGTTTCATTGGAACTGAGGCCCCATTGTCTGCATCGCCGGCACTGAGAAACCCGTACAACTTTTTGTCACGCTATCGCGTACCGGGCAAAGTAAACCTGAATTCGGTCCGCTCGAACTTTATCTGGCAATCCGTTGCGGGGAACTTCAGCACGACGTCGACGTGGGTTGAGGTACGTGATTCGATGATGGGGACCGCAAATCCTGGAACCAACGTCAGTACTGATTTTGGAAATCCATTCCGACCATCAGAATCGTTTGATAGAACGCTTAATGATTCCATGGCTGCCAACTACCCGGATACCACGTTTTCCGATCCGACGCCTGAAACGATGTTGCTTCGCGAGGATACGGGAGCGGTAGATCAACCTGTGTTTGATTTCGCGTCGACCAACGAGCTGCATCACACCAACCGAAACGCTTATTTCCGAAACCTGACCCGCCAACGACTGGCAAACATGACGACGACCAAATCCAGCACCTTCGCGATTTGGATCACGGTCGGATATTTCGAAGTGAATCCAGACGGTTCGCTGAGAACGGCCGGTGGTGAAGGCGTCGAAGTCGGTTCTGAAACGGGTGAAATCCAGCGGCACCGAGGTTTTTACATCTTCGACCGTTCGATTCCGATGGCCTTTGAACCCGGAAAGAACCACAACATCGAACGTGGGATTCTGGTCAAAACCATCATTGAATGATGATGCGTCGAGTTTGCGGATAAAACGGATGCGGGGGATTGAGCTTAGATCCCCCAGGTTCGCAGCCGATACATCAACTATTGTCCCAAAACTGGTCGATCCAGCGGAATCTGGGGAGCCGGTCGACAGGGTGCAATCGCCGTCATTGCCACGCACGCGTTCGCGTTTCTGCCGTTCGACGCATGAGTTCATGTCCCTGCTGCCAATACCATGACCCCAGCACGTAGTCATCCCATCTGTCGCAGATCGATCGCTCATCAGCGACGTGGCATCACGTTGTTGTTTGTGATCTCGATGATCGTGTTGTTCCTGTTGATGGGAACAACCTTTGTGGTTGTCGCTAATCAGTTTTCTTCTTCAGCGGTCAAGCGTCAAAACAAAGATCGGTATTTGGTCAATCATCAACCGGTCATCGAGAAAACGCTTTACGATCTGCTTCGCGGTCCTGACCTGGACGATGCGACGTCGCCGTTTCGCGGGCATTCTTTGTTGGAAGACATGTACGGATATGGTTTCTCAGCGACCGTCGCAACTTCGACGCCCGATTCGAGCGGCCACTTTTTTGCGGTCACGCTCAATACAGATACTCGCGCCGTCATCGACGATTCTGCGTTTTCGATAACACCGATTCCAGGTTCGCTTTCGGGGTTGGTTTTGTCGGTGGTCAGCGGCCCTGCCAAAGGACTGACGACACGCATTGTCGACCATCAAGTTTCCGGTACTGCCGGAAGTTACACCCATCGATTGGTCCTGCTCCCTCATTGGATGGACAATCGTTTTACCGTTGCCGATGCGGGTGCGGTCATCGGGTCGCGAGTCGTCATCAATGGCCGTCCGTTTTCCGGCACCGGTGGAGGTCATTTTACGCCAGCTGCGATCGACGCCGCGGAGTTATCTAACGAAGCCCTTGGGCCAAACCAGATCGGGCGTAGTCGCGATGGGATGATCGGTGCCGGCGGAGCACCCGGATATTTTTCGATTGGGGCCGGCGGAAATGTTCTGCCGAACTCTCGAGGCCCGAATGAATCGTATGATGCATTTGATTTTCAAAACATGTTCCTGGCGGGTTTGCAGGCAGACGGCACCGTCATCGAACCGAGTTTTCACCGCCAAACGTTGGTCGACCATTCACCGATTCCCGCACGCGCAGATTTCAGAGCCTTTGCTGCTGGAGGGCCGGCCAATGATGGCGTCATGGTCGACAATAACAACGATGGAATCCCTGAAGGGATCTGGATGGAATCGGGAATGCCAGTCCAAACAACCTCAGATGGCCGTTGTTATAAACCGCTTGTCTCGGTCACCGTTATCGATATGGATTCGCGAATCAATGCCAACGCGCATGGCAATCGTTCGCATCTGATTCCGGCGGGTAATCTGGCGATCACGACGATTCCGACGCTCTCGCCAGTTTTGAACAATGGACAAGGGCTCGGACCTGCTGAAATACAGATGGATGGTGCTTTCGGCGCCGGGTCCACTGCAGCACTACTGATAGGAACTGGTGCAGCTCCTGGTCGCTACGGCCCTGATGGTCTACCCGGTTTGCCAGGCGTACGAGACGACTGGTCACGCTACAAGCTATTTGGATATCCACAAGCGTCGTTTGCCGGGATCAACCCGGGCTCAGTGGGCGGGCACTTTGGTTCGGCAATGGATATCTTCGGTCGTTTTGGATTTGCTTATCCAAATATCACTGACGTCAGTGACAACACGACGCCAATCGGTCTGCCGATGGGAAACATTGCCACTTCGGCGCTGGCTGATGAGATTACCGATTCACCGTACGAGATCAGTTTTTCAGACAACGCATTTTTTGGTCCGATCAATCAAGCGGATCGTTTGTTTACGCCCCGCGAGCTCGAGGCGGTGCTGCGGCAGCACGATCCCGATTCAAACCTGCTGCCACGACGTTTGCTTGATTTGAATGGTGGCAACTTCAGCGGCGTTGCCAGAAATCTGGTAACCACATCCAGCTTTGAAGTACCGACGCTTCCAGAGAATATGGGAAGCCGTTTGTATCAAATTCTCGTGACCAACAACCCAGGTGGTGGGACGTTGGGGATTCCCAACTCAGTCGCCAATCGTGAACAAGTCATTCGCGATACGTTGGAGTTGCTCTTGCCCAGCGAATTCCAACGGGGATTGCCAATGAACGTCAATCGCGAGTTCGGTGACGGCGTCGATAACAATAGCAATCGAGTCGTCGATGAGATTGGCGAAAACGATGCCTTGCAACATCCAGACGGTTCGGTCAATTCATTCGATCACGACAATGATTCGTCCACGGCAGCGGATCTGGATACGGTTTTGGCGCGAGCCAGTTTTGCTCGTCAGCTTTACATTTTGGTGTTATTAACGACGGAGCGATTTGACCGCAGTGGGGACGCTGCGATTTCAGTAACCGATGACTGGCACGATTTCAATGATGATGGCACCATCGATCAGCAAGACTACATCGACTACCGACGATTGATCGCGCAGTGGGCCGTGAATGTTGTCGACTTTCGGGATCCAGATTCCATCATGACGCCAGTCGAATTCGATTTGAATCCGTTTAATGGCTGGGACCTGGACAACGACATTACGACGGAAGAGAGTGTTATCGAAGACGCGGTTGAATTGCGGGTCGTGATCTGGGGTTCAGAGCGTCCCGAGTTGTTGATCACCGAAACGTTGGCGACTCATGATGTTCGAACGCAGAACCTGGCGATAGAGTCGACTGTCGGTGGGGAAGCACCTGACAACACGCCACCGGACATGGATTTTGATAGCCATTTGGTTCCCAAGCCGTCAGTCTTTTTTGAGCTGTACAACCCTTGGGTGGTCAACGATGCAAATCAGGTTCGCCCCGGCGAGCTTTACGACGTCGCTCGATCAGGCGTGGACTTGCAGCGAAAGTCGCTTGATGGCACGACGCCGGTTTGGCGATTGGCGGTCACGGAAGTGGATGATTCAAGTACGCCGTTGGACGAAACCGAGTTGGATCCGGATGATCCCTACAAAAACCCGGGTGGCCAAGTTGCGACCTTGGTTCGCAGGATCTATTTCACGCGACCCGACAACGATGTTGGACCGGAAGTTTTTTATCCGGACGACGCCATCACCTGTTTTCCGGTATCTCCGGGTCGCTATGCAGTTGTTGGTTCGGCCGGCGTAAACGTTGGTGATCAGTTTCATACTTATTGGGGCCGCAGGACGGGCGTTGACGCATTGGACCCTGTCCTGCTTCAGGACGAGACGCGACGGTTGAGTTTGAATCCGACGACGGGTGAGTTGGAGATTTTAGCGCGATCGACGATTGGTGCTTCGTGGCAGTTATCGACTCGCCAGGTTTCTGTTTTACCGATTGGTTTAAATGACGGCGGGTTTGCTCGCGACCTTGGCGTGAGTGATCCGTTGACTGGGTATTTCAATCTGACGGACTTGGCCGCTGGTTTTCCGATCAATGTGTTGCCAGTTCCTGACGGGTATAAGTTCTCTGAAAGTACAACGACTGGGGCAGCGGTCGACTACGCGTTCGATCAATCGATTGATGAAGTCTTGGATCCAGTCCATTTCGATGACTATCTAAAAGACATGGGCTTAAAGCCAGGGTATCGGGTCGTTCATCTTCAGCGGTTAGCAAATCCGTTGCGTCCGTTTGATCCGGTAACCAACCCTTACCGAACCATTGATTCTTCCGCGTTGGACCTGTTCGTGTTTAACGGTGCTGAATCGGAGCCGGATCCCAACAGTTCTTCTTTGGAGATGCGGTTTGGTACCAGTGAGCGGCGAGTAGAGCAGAATGTTGATGCGGGAGAAGTCACTGCGAATCGGCATCGACTTCTTTTTCGCAACGATAAAAATGGCTATGTGTCGGCAATGGCGAGGGCAATCAATGACTTTGGCGGTTTGGACGATCATGTCTTCAGCCGAAATCTTGTTGAATCGTTGGGGCAACTGAATCGTGCTTATCGTGACGCGGGAACTGCGGACCAACGACCATTCTCCTGGTTGCAATGGAACAATCGCCCATTCGCGAGCGCAGTGGAAATGGTCAATGTTCCATTTTGTAGTTCCTTCGAGTTGACCAGTCGTTTTAGCAACTCGGATGCTGGGCGGATGATTTATGAGCCGGACGTTTCACCGATTCCCGAAACCAGTGCGATCAACGCTTCAGGGCATTACGCACATCTGTTGAATTTTTATGCGGACAAAGTTGATGATTCTGCGGCGGTCACATTTGCACCTTCGCTGCATCGTACGATGTCGTTTTTGGAAGTCCCGTCGCGTTATCTGGGTACCGAAGCGTTCGTTAATCCAGGCACGTTTGCGGACAATCGACATGGTTTGAGTTTTGGTTTGGCGGCACCGTTTGATCGCGTTTCAAGTTATCGTTATCCGGGAAAAATTAACATCAACACGATTACCGATCAGCGAGTTTGGAATGCTGTGATGGGAAATTACGCCACCACAGTTCCCTATGCTACTTGGGATGCATCGCGGCGAGGGAACAGCATGATCACCAATTTTGCGAACCCTTGGCGAGCAGGATTTGCATCTAACAAAGTTCCGCCTGGCCAAAACCTGGTTGCCAATCCGGTGGATGTCAGTTTGTTCCGACGTCGCACGGATACCAGTGGAACTCTTGTTGACGAACCACTGTTTGACTACGCTTCGACGTCGACTCCAATTCCCAGCGGAACCGATGACACCCGGGCTGCCTACTTCCGCTACGACATGCGTCAGCGTATGGGTAACTTGACGACGAATCGTTCCAGCGTCTTTGGGATTTGGATTACGGTCGGCTATTTTGAAGTCGATCCAAATGGCACGTTGAAGTTGGATGGATCCGGGCAAGGGATCGAAGTTGGTGTTGAGTCCGGTCAGGTACAACGAGGTCGAGGTTTCTTTTTGGTCGACCGTTCCATCCCTGTTGCGTCCGAACCGGGACAGAATCACAATGTGGATCGAGCTATCTTGGTAAAATCGATCATCGAGTAGTTTCGTCAGAAATTGCCCAATAACGCAGGCTTTTGCACGAACACGAATGGGTGACGCAACTCGTATGCCCCGAAAGGTGCTGATGAAATCAGGCATTGTTTCCGCTGAAAAACTGTTCAAGTCTTATGGAGACCAAGTCGCGGTTGACGGTCTCTCGTTTGGGATCAACCGCGGCGAAACGTTTGGGCTCTTGGGTCCCAACGGAGCGGGAAAGACGACCACGATTAGCATGTTGGTCGGTTTGTTGAAACCTGATTCTGGCGAAGTCACGATTCGTCGCGACCAAAACGGCAATGACGTTGGTTCGCCGTTGCTTCCAGAGTTTCGCAGGATGGTCGGCATTGCGCCGCAGCAGTTATCGCTGTATGACGATTTGACGGCGAAAGAGAATCTGAATTTCTTCGGACAGCTTTATGGGCTCAGCGGTCAACAGCTGGACAAACGCGTCGACTGGGCATTGGAATTTGCCAAGCTGACGGATCGAAAAAACGATCGCGTGGGAACCTATTCCGGTGGGATGAAACGTCGGATCAATATTGCGGTCGCATTGGTTCATGAGCCAGAGATCATCTTGCTCGATGAGCCAACCGTTGGTGTGGACCCTCAATCTCGTAATCACATTTTTGACTGTATCGAACAACTGCAGTCCAAAGGGATTACAGTTTTGTACACAACTCACTATATGGAAGAAGCCCAGCGTCTTTGTGATCGCGTGGCGATCATGGATCATGGAAAACTGTTGGCACTTGATACGGTGATGGGCTTGGTCGAAAAACATGGCGGCCGTTCGGTGGTCAGCGGCGAGTTGGGCCAGCGTCCGGAGCAAATTAGTTTTCCCGGCAGCGTCGACGATGACCTGAAGTTTCGCTTTGAATCAAACACACCGCTGGATGAAGTCGCCTCGCTATCGAGCCAGGGTGTCCAATTTCAGACATTGAGCGTGACCAAGCCGGATTTGGAGAGCGTCTTTCTCACATTGACTGGTAGAAGCCTGAGGGACTAATGCGAATTTTTTCGATGGCGATGAAAGACCTCAAGGTCTTATTTCGTGACAAGATGGGAGCCTTTTTTATCATCGGGTTTCCAATTTTGATGGGGCTGTTTTTTGGACTGGTGATGGGCGGTGAACCGGGCAGCGGCGGTAGCGCCAAAATGAAAGTCGCGGTTGTCGACAACGATCAGTCTGAATTCTCCAAACAGTTTGTTGAATCACTTCAAGCGAACGAAAGCGTGACGATCGAAACGGATGATTTGGACTCTGCCAAGAACAGTGTTCGCACGGGCTCGAGAGTTGCTGTACTGGTGATTGAACCCGGGTTTGGAAAAACAGCCGGTCTGTTTTGGGAAACTCCACCGACGATCAAGATAGGGGTGGACCAGAGTCGGACCGCAGAGTCGGCAATGTTGCAAGGTTACGTCATGGAGTCGATCGGGCAACTGGCCAGCGTTCGTTTACAGGACGTCACTGAATTGACTGGATTTGTGAATGACGCTCAGAAAGATTTAGCAGAAGATACCGAGATCAGCATGGCCAACCGGATGGTTGTTTCTGCGTTTTTGACGTCGATGGAATCGATGGCGACGAACTTTGGCAAGCTGCAAACCAATGAAGAGCTGTCCAGCGGCGCCGGGCAACTCGGCGGCGGTGGCGGATTTGATTTTGTGAATTTGGAACCGATGAATGTGAATCGCGAAGTCGACCCCAACAGTGTTGGTGGTCAGCTAAAGAAGCTGAAGTCACGTTGGGATATCAGTTTTCCCCAAGCGATCATGTGGGGCGTGTTGAGCTGTGTCGCTGGATTTTCCATCTCCATAGCTCGCGAACGTTCGATGGGAACCATGACTCGACTTCAAGTGGCACCGGTCAGCAAATTGGAAATTTTGCTGGGAAAGGCGTTGGCTTGTTTTATCACGGTGATCTTTGTTGCGATCATGATGACCGGGTTGGGGATGTTGTTGGGGATGAAACCGGACAGCATCCCGATGTTGGTCATTGCGACAACCAGTGTGGCGATCTGTTTTGTTGGCATCATGATGGTGATGTCGTTGCTGGGCAAAACGGAACAGTCGGTCAGCGGAGCTGGTTGGGCAGTCAACATGGTGATGGCCATGTTAGGCGGGTGCATGATCCCGGTGATGTTCATGCCAGGGTTCATGCAGCAGTTAAGCTACATCAGTCCAATTCGTTGGGCCATTCTGTCGCTTGAGGGAGCTATTTGGCGAGAGTTCTCGATTGGCGAGATGTTTTTGCCATGTTCAATCTTATTACTGGTCGGTGTTGTTGGCTTGGCGATCGGCACAACAATGCTCAGTCGCGATGAGTAACCACCGTATTGGGGCTGCCAGCGCCCGTTTGCTATCTCGTAGCGCACCACAATTCGTCTTATCGTCGACGACGAAAAAACCCGTCTGCTGAAACCAGCGAGACGGGCTGCTGCGATGTGGTGACGCGCAAAAAAGGTGTCAGACACCTTTTTTAGCGATTCAGTTCGTTATTGACCCGCGCGGCTTTCAGAGCGGCCGCTTCACGTTGAAGCTTGAACTCAGGACCTTTTGGGAAGTATTGGATGTCGTCGCGGAGGTAGTGACCACTTGGGAGTGTTTGGCCTCCGATACTGGTTTGGCAACCGGTGGAAGCGACGGCTCCCACGATGGCAATACCGGTCAAGACGATAGACAAAAGTGGCGATTTTTTTGGGCTGTACATTTTTGAGAACACTCCGTGATTCGGTCCTGCGGTACAAAACAATCACAGCATCTAGATCCGCAGGATAACCGTTAATAACCCTATCGACGGCCTGCCCCGCAGACTTTGACCCTTTTCAGAAAAATCAATACAAGCCGCGAACCTTAACAGCTGGCACGGACGTCGACCTTGGAATTCGGGCTCTGTTTTATCTGGCCTCCCCAGTTTCACAGCTTGGATGGCGATTTTCGTCGTTGCCAGCAGCACGGCAAGTCCTAGCGGCCATTCTGTTTACGCCGAGGATTGGTGCACTTCCCAGGTTGGTAATCTCGAAGTGTCGGGGCAAAAACGGGGCAACTCGTCAGTTTTGATACAGTCAAACGCCGATAAACTGGTCAAACTGGCGGAACGTTTACCGGAAGGTCCGTCCTTTTAAGGCTCCGTTGCTAAAATGTGGCGTGGGCATGGGAATGGAGAAAACAAATGCAGGCCAGCGGGACAGGCATCATGAGTTTAGCCGATCGTTTTCAAGAAGCGGGGAGCTTCTCTGGCCGTTTAAGGGTTCATCGCATTGGCAGTTGGCGAAACTTGATTCGCTCAATGGCAATATTGACGATTACTTCCTTCGTCATCTTGAGTTGTGCCGCACCAAGCGAAGCACAGCTGCAGTACCCTGACCTGTCGTACTACCAAGGGGCTCCAGGTTATTTCGATGCGGACTATAAAGACGGGTTGAAATATTATGCGCGGGTATCGAAACGGGCCTACCGTTTTGGCAACCGTCGATTTCTCGATTCCATTTGCTACTGGACGATGATGGCGGAGTGCCATTATCACATGGGCAACTACTCGCAGGCGGTCGAGTTCTACGAACAGTCATTGCAACTGTATTTAACTCACCAAAATGAAAATTGGCAGAGCCGTATCACGCCGCCGATGGCTATCCAACAGGACAACGCGGCGTTGCAACGTGCCCAAGTGACTTGGGGAGTTCCCACTCGAAAGGGTTCGGTGGCCCGAATTCCCGATGTCTTTCAAGTCATCTTTGGGCAGATGGCGAATGAACGGGTGTTGCAACAGGGCGGCGTTGTCCAGAATCCTGAAATCAAAAAGGTGGACGTCAGTGAAATCATGCGTTGCGTCGCGTTGTGCTTACACCGACGACGCGTGATCAAAGGCCCGACCGCGAAACTGGACCCATTGACGGCACAGCTGGTTACAGGATTGTCAATGACCAACGCTGGTGATGGTTCGGTCATGGGATCCTACAACGGGGTAGTCCTGGGAATTGCGATGGCAGCGACCGAGGACTGGGAAGCGGCGGCGGCCATCTTGAAACGATCGGTTCAGTTGTCCGGTGGTCTCGATCATCCGCTGACTCCGTTGGCGTTGATGGAATCAGCCCACGTTGCCCAGGCGGCCGGAAGTGATACGGTTGCCAGCGTCTTGGCAATGGAGGCAAGTTACTCGGCGGCCATCTTTTCACAGTACGATCTGGTTGAAGAAGCGTTGTCGCTGGGAACGATGTTGCATCTCAAATCAAATCGAACGCCGTTCCCGCCGTTAGCTTTTGCGATCGAGTGGGCGCGGCGAAATCGCGCGCGAATGATGCAAGCCTCGATGATCGTTCGACTTGCCGAATGCTACTCCGAAGCAGGCGACCCAGCGACGTCGGCCAAGATTCTCAGTCAAGCGGGTCAAGCGATTCGGGCTCGAACGACGCTCGACGGCGCAGTCGTCAGCGCGCGGCTCAAATACGTGACGGCGCTGAATGGATTTTTGCAGGGCAATTTTAATCGCGGAATGAGCAGCTTGAATGCCGCATTAAAACACTTTCAAAATGCCGGTTCGCTGTGGGTTTATCGTTTGACGCTGGCCGACAGTCTTTTGGCCGCAGGAACGATCAATGCGCGACAAGCCGACCAGTTGTACAGCGTGCTGTTGCATGACCCGACAGAAGAGGACTGGTTAACCGATCCGATCGAATCCATTGCGTTTTTGGCCACTCCGCACGTCGGTGCCATGGAGCGTTGGTTCGAAATCGTCGTTCAGCGTCGCGACTACAAACGGGCGCTCGAAATTGGAGAGCAGATCCGGCGGCATCGATTTTTTGCGAGTCTGCCACTGGGCGGGCGACTGATGGGTTTCCGCTGGGGCACGGAAGCACCAGAGTTGGCGGTCACCAAATCGGCTCGTGGCATTCGCGCAAAATTCCTCAACGAGAATCCGATCTATCTTCGAGCGTCCCAACAAGCGACTCAGTTGCAACAGGAGCTTGATGCCTTGCCGTTGCAGCCGGATCCAGATTCCGACGAAGCCAAGAAGCAAGCGGATTTGGTCAAGAAACTATCCGTGATCGCTTCGACGCAAGAAGCGATACTGGCCAGCAACGCGTTGCGGAGGCTTCCGTCAGAATTGGCGTTTCCTCCATCGCATCCAGTGGCTGAGTTGAGGACCGGTTTTCGTGATGATCAAGTTGCCTTGGTTACAGTCGCTACGTTTAACGGCTACCACTGGTTCCTCGCCAACAAGAAAGCAGTCAAGTACGTTGGCTTTAGTTCTGTTCGAGACGTGCACCGTGGAGTCGCCAAATGGCTTAACGAACTCGGCGTTTCAGAGGCATCGGTTGATGTGAACAAATTAGCCGAAGAAGACTGGAAGGTGTCGGCCAAAACACTGGCGAATCAGTTTTTCCCAGACTCCAAACCCGCGGACTGGGAACCCGTTCAAGAATTGTTGATTATTCCTGACGGGGCATTGTGGTACCTCCCATTTGAAGCCCTGTTGATTGGTGAAGATGCGGAGCAAAAATTTCTTAGTGAGTTCGTTGATATTCGATATGCGCCAACGTTTGCTCTGGGAGTTGGTGCTCAACGCGAAGTCAACGAAGGACAGAAGACAGCGGTGGTCGTTTCTCGACTACACATTCGTGGTGACGAGGCGTTGGCGGTTGGTGCGTTTGATGAGTTGAAAAAGACGATGCCAGAGGCGAGCAAGTTCGAGTCGATTCGAACGTCGACCAACACTTTCGGCGGTCTCGTCGACACGCTTGTTGTTTGGAGCGAAATCAAACCGACCAAAGGACGGCCAATGAACCTTGCCCCAATGCAAATGGGGAGCGCCAAGTATGACGGTACGCTGGGAGATTGGATGTCGCTTCCATGGCGAGGACCGGAACAGATCATTATGCCCGCGTACCAAGCGGACGGGATCACGATGCGTTCCAAGTCGTTTGGTGGCGAAATGTTTTTGACGACGATGGCGATGATGGCATCCGGTTCCCGCTCGATCCTGATCAGCCGCTGGAATACCGCAGGCAAAACCAGCATCGATCTGACTCGGCAGTATCTGGAAAAACAAAAAGAGGATGGGGTAGCCAAAGCACTTGCCGATAGTCGGGCGGCCGTTCGCGAATCGACGTTGGACCCTGAGAACGAACCCCGACTACGCAGCAAGTCTTCCGACCCGGAAACCAAAGCGGCACATCCGATATTTTGGGCGGGACATATGCGATTAGAGATTCCCGATGAATCGGCCCTCAAGCTGGTTGCGAAAGTCGATCCCAAGAATTCTGAGAAAGATGAAGGGAAAGATGGAGGGAAAGAAGGAGATGACGCTGGAAAGATGCCAGAAGAAGACAAAGGCAAGATGCCAGGTGATCCAGCGAAATTGCCGGGCGGCGAAGGTGATAAAGTAGCGCCCCGTACATTTGGAGCGGGCGTCCCTGCGAAACCTGACGCTAAAAAAGGTGGCGGCGAAAAAACGGATACCGACAAGCAGCAGGACAAAAAAACGGTCACGGAACCGGGAAAGGGAACCGAAACCACTGGGGGCGACAAACCTGAAGCGGGTACCAAGAAACCCAGCGGGGTTGGGTGGCAGCCCAGACCGGCGGCAAAACCTAAAACAAATGAAGGTGGTGGAATCTGATCTCTATTGAGGTCGTATTCGATTTCGTTCAGACTACCCAATCAAGTGAATCTTAGAGATAAGGTGTTGTCGAATGCCGGATACAGTCAGACGAGGCGTTAACTGGATCATCGTAATTCTGATGGTTGCTTTCTGTTTGGCAAGCGACACATTGTTCGCACAAGGTCAACAGGCCGAAGAGATTGACACGCTGGTGATCTGCCCTGATGCGTTTCGTTCAGAATTGAAACGGTGGGTCGACTATCGCAAAGGACAGGGGTTTAAAGTTCAGGTTGAAAAACCTGGGCGATCCGCATTGGAAGTCCGCAAACAAATTCTCGAAGTCGCCAAGCGACACGAGCTGACTCACATTGTTCTCATCGGTGATTCAGGCGACCGGCAAACAGACGCCGCAGTCAAAGTTCCCACCGACTATGTGATGGCTCGTGACAAATTCACTCGCCGGCATAGTCCAGAAATTGCAACGGACAATCGTTACGCCGATTTCGACGACGATGGCATTCCGGATGTTTCGATCGGAAGAATTCCAGTCGACTCTGCGGCGGAACTGAAGGACTTTGTTGATCGAGTTATCAACTATGAGCAAAAAGGTTTGCCCGTCGAATCATTGCGAAGGATCAGTTTTGTTGCTGGCGTCGGTGGGTTTGGGAAACTAATCGATGGTGTAATCGAAGAAACGACCAAGCAGATTATTACCGACTTGATGCCGGGCCAAATTGAGACCACGATGACCTACGGCAGTTGGACCAGTCCATACTGTCCGGACCCTCGTAAGTTTTCACAATGCACAATCGATCGCTTTAATGAAGGCTGCTTGTTTTGGGTTTACATCGGACACGGAGGAGCCCAAGCACTGGATTGGGTATACATGCCAGACCAGTTTCATGAAATACTCGATTGCAAATCGGCGTGCAATCTTTGTTCGAACCAAGGTAGCCCTATTGCCATCTTCCTCGCCTGTTTTACCAATGCGGCTGACGGTGAAGAAGACTGCCTTGCCGAAATCATGTTAAAGCAAAAATGTGGTCCTGTTGCGAGCATCGGCGGGACTCGTGTTACCAAGCCAGCCGCGATGGGTTTGCTGGCACTTGGCATGATGCATGATTATTTTCATAACGACACGAAGACGATCGGTGAAATTTTCCTGAACGCAAAACGGTCGATGGTCCGAGGCGACGAAAGCTTCAAAGAGTATCGCGACATGATTGAGGGGTTGGCGAAATCCTTCAGTCCAGGGGGTTCTTTCAAGATCGAAAAAATGGAGCACGCACAGTTGCTGCATCTGCTGGGAGACCCTTTGCTGAGCATCCCCCGCCCTCAGAAAATCACCTTTGGTACAACGCCTAAACCACAAGCGGGTGAGACGATCACAATTTCTGGAAAGTCACCGAGCGAAGGAACCATGGTTTTGGAGTTGGCTTACCGCCGAGACCGGTTGAAAGAGCGTTTTCCACGACGCCGGCGTTACGATTCTTCCGAAGCATCGTTTACCGATTACCAGCAGACTTATGATCAAGCTCGCAACCTGGTGTGCTGCCAAGTCGAAGTCGAAGTCAAACGCGGGATGTTTTCTGCTGAAATGACAATCCCATCGGACGTAGACGGCGACTGCGTGGTGCGGGCGATGTTGGAGTCAAATGATGGACCGGGGCTTGGTTCCACCGCAATCGAAATTCAAAAGCGTCCTTCTGAGTCAAAGCGTGCCAGCCGTTGAAAGCCAACGATTGATTTATCCCGGTCACTGAATAAACTGGGATCCCGTAACAGGGGAAACTTATGGCAGCTCAACAAGAATACGCACTCGGATACACACTTGCATTTTGCATGGTGCTGCTGGGAATTCTCGTGGTTTGTATCCCACGGCCGCGTAAAGCCAAGTATTTGACGGAAAAAGAAGCGGAAAAAGAGAAACGTCTTCTACAGAAAAAGAAGGCAGCATCTAAAAAGAAGCGTGCTGCTGAAAAAGCAAAACGAAAGGCTGCCAAGGCCAAAGCCAAGGGTGCCAAGAAAAAGGCCCGTTGATCATCAACTGGCGTCAATCGCCTTGAACAGAACCTGAAAACTTCAGGCAATATCCTTTCGGTGGACCCCTATGAAAACAAGATCCAAACTTGCCGGTGTCGGCTGTGGATTCCTTTTTTTCACCGGGCTGATGCTGATTCTGCTGCTGGGCATGAATTGGTTTTTTGTCAAAACGTTTTTTGCATCAAATCTCGCGAGAATTGACGAGCGAGTCTTTAATGCAGCGCAGTTCATGTTGCCCATCATCATGATCTTTATCGAGTTTTGGATCTACGACGCGATTCGTGACTACTTTCGATTCCGAAGACTAAACGATGAGCCTGAGACATAAGTCTTTGCCGACTTGCGACAGAGTGATCGGCTGACCATCACGCCCGGTCGATTGGGAACGGAATGACGTCCTTGATGGATTGGGCTCCGGTTGCCAACATCACCAATCGGTCGATGCCCAAAGCAGTTCCAGAACAAGCCGGCAGGCCGGCTCCCATCGCATTGAGCAAACGACTTTCGACAGGCAGCTCAGAGTTGTTGTCCTGTTTTCGCAGCAAGTTCACAGATCGATTCCGTCGGCGAAGTTCCGTTGCATCGACTAGTTCACTGTAGCCGTTGGCCAACTCCACCCCTCGAACGTAAATTTCGAATCGTTCGGCAACCGCGAAACCGTCTTGTTTGGATTCGCGAGCCAGTGCCGCTTGCGACGCGGGATAGTGATACAGAACCACCGGCGCATCGAATCCGAGCTTTGGTTCGACATCGGTTGAAAGGATAACATTCAGCATCTCATCCCGATCTTCCGGTTCCAGACTGGCTCGTTTTGCCAATTGTTCATCGGATGCTTCATACGGGTCGATCCCAGCGAACGTCAGAAACGCATCACGATACGACATTGAAACCGGAGACGCAGTATCGAGCGTTTCTTGAACCAGCTCACCAAGCAGATTCATTCCGGCGGCCATGTCGTCACCGACGCGATACCATTCAAGCATCGTAAACTCGGGATTGTGGCGGTTCCCAGACTCACCTCGACGGAACGCTTTGCAGATCTGATAGATTGCCGTCGCCCCAGCGACCAGCAGACGTTTCATGGCGAACTCAGGCGACGTTTGCAGCCACATTTCGACGTTCCGGTCGGACTCTCGTCCAGTCACTTGCTGTTTTTCCAATGAGATAGGATGCAGATGGCGATCGACAACGATATCATGCGATAGCAGTGGCGTTTCGACTTCGAAGAATCCTCGAGCGTCAAAGAAGCTACGGATCGCACGAATGATTTTCGCGCGACGTTTTAACAGCTCGATAGAAGCGGTTGGTAAATAGTCCTCTTTTGAATTGGGCATCCCGTCACCATGAACTTGGAACTTTTTGCATCCAGCTATTCAATCTACCGGCTACCAGCAATCCCATCGAGTCGGGCAGCCGCTTTCGACCAGTTGTTGCAGGCAACATTAAAAGTTGCTGAGAGCGAGTTTTTGACATTTTCGAGAACCCCTAGTGAGTGGTCTTGGATTGCGCCGTCCAGCCAGGGAGCGGCCATAAGAAATCTGGCGGCAGCACTCAATGTCTCTGAAGAGTTGAAAATGGAGTCGGAGTATTTTTGTTTTTGCGTTGCAGAGGAACTTGATTTCAATGCGATCGGAATCATCGCTCAATTGAGTCAGTTGTTTGCCCAGGCTGAATTCCCAATTCTCACGGTGTCCACGTTTGACACGGACTATTTTTTGATCGGAAAAGATCATTGGCCCGGCGCGCTGATCCTGTTGGAGAATAACGGTTACGTGGTGAGCCGTATCGACCATAATGGCAGAAGTTAGTTATTGGATTGACTGGGGCAGGAGTGAGAACATGTGTGGTCGATTTACGCTCAAGACTCCGGCGCAAGATCTGGCGACGCTCTTTGAGGGGTTGAGCTTTTCTGGCTTGCGGCCGCGGTACAACATCTGTCCGACCCAGATGGTGTCGTGCGTTCGGAATGACTTGGAAGGTGATCGGCAGCTGGCGGCGTTGCGGTGGGGCTTGGTTCCGTTTTGGGCGAAGGACCTCAAGATGGGCGCTCGGATGATCAACGCGCGCTCGGAAACGGTATCGGAGAAACCTTCGTTTCGCGCAGCCTTCAAGAAACGTCGATGTCTGGTTTTGGCGGACGGGTTTTACGAGTGGAAAAAAGAGGGGAAGCAGAAACAGCCGTACTACATCTCGCTGGTGGATCATCAACCATTCACGCTGGCCGGGTTATGGGAATCATGGACCGACAAGAAATCAGATGAGACGGTGGAAACGTGTACGATCTTGACGACAACTGCCAATGAATCGATGCAACCGCTTCATGATCGCATGCCTGTCTTCTTGGATGAAGATAAACGTGATGTCTGGCTGGATGCAGAATTTCAAGACAAGAGTCATCTTGAATCAATGTTGGTCCCCTATGCCGAAGGTCGGTTGCAGGCTTGGCCCGTCGACAAGATGGTAAACAAACCGGTCAATGACTTACCGGCTTGCATCGAACCGATCAAACGACAATCTGACTTGTTTTGATCAAGACAACTTCTCGCAATCGCATCGGGAAGCCATTTTCGAAGCGCAACTCCCGAATGATGGATTGCTGGCGAACGCCAACGCACCGTGCCGCAAAATCGCCATTCCTTTTCTAACCGACAAACCTCAGCAGCCAGCATTGCCAGTTTGGTGAACGATCAAGCCAGATCGGCTGACGATTCTTCGGCCTTTACCGGTGTTGAGTGCGAATCCGGTTTTTCCTTTCTGAACTATCCAAGCGGTTGCGAAAGCTCTCGCTACGTCGACAAAAAAGACGACCGATCCGATTGTGTGCGTCGATGTTTTGATTCAGAAACCATGTGTTATTCCGATTGCAACATTTGTTGTTGCCAAATGACACGACCACTTCTCGCCGGTTTTGGAGTTAGAAATGCGTCAATCCATGTCGACAATTTTGGCTATCGCTGTTTTGGTAACAACCGGGTGTTGCTGCCAACGCAATCGCATGATTTCTATTTCGACGACTCCTGGGAATTGTGATCAAATTCAGTCGTGCAATTGGTCGGTTGGTCAGGGTTACGCTCAACCGGTCAAAATTCAGGTGCACGATCGACTGCCACAAACGGAATTGAGCGATTCCGGTTCATCGATTGTGACCTATCAATTGGCTACATCGTCGACGCGAGAGTCGTCGACGAAATTTGATGCACCAAAGCCTGTCGCGATTGATGTTGATAGGCCCGATTCAAACCCAGTGAGTACAGACAAGTATCAAGCGAACAAGTTTCAGGATCGATTTGTCAGCGATTCCAACCCGGTCGAAATCGAGTCCAAGCCACTTTCCAATCGAAGAGTGCCGGTACCCAAAGCGACGGAATGGGTCGACGATGTTTACGATGTGCCGATGGTCAAACCTGAAGTGGCCCCCAATCCGGTCCACGTCGAAACGCCATTGATCGACGCGACGGCGGAAAAGTTATTCGGTCAGATCCGGGTTGCTGAAATCGAATCGCCGCTCGCAACTCACTCGGCCAATGAAGCCATCGAATTGGACTTCCCACCTTCCCAAGCGTCCCAGACCGAAGGCGATACCAGCTCAACAGCAACTGAAGACGATACGTCTGAATGCTTAACACCGGTATTGCCGAAACAAGACGAACCCGTGATTGAAACGGATGAGCCATTGGCAGTCGAGTTGAATCAGTTCAACCTGTTGCCCGCTCCGAGTGCAAAGATGAACGAGCAGTCGAGACTCTCGGCGCCAATTCAAGCCGATCCAGTTGTTCGCCGGACGCTGGAGCCAATCACTGCGTCGTCACAAATCGGGCAATCGGAAACTCGAGTCGGATGGTCAGCGGTCATTACAACATTTGAAGCGGTGAAGGAGCCAAAGCTGTCACGTTACGATGAGCGATTTGGATTGCCGACGTCGGATGACGTTGCATTTCAAAACTTACCGCAGTTGACTGCCCCTGCAGAGACGGCTGAAGTCGAATCGAAAGAATCCGCATCCTCCAGTGATCGGCATTCGTCGATGCAATTGGTGGTTTATCGAGACGATGAAGGTCGACTGTTTTTGGCACCACCAGCTCGTCACAAGATGGATATCGACAATCGAATTGCGCCGATCAAAACGTCTGCAGGTCCGTCGCCGCAACCCAAGCAGTACTACCAGGCACCGCAAACGATGTTGCGACTCAAAGCAACGACACCGATTGGCCGACCCCAACTTCGGCCGAGCGTTGCGAATATCCTGATGCGAGACACGGTCATCGTTGACGGCACCCATTTATTGGAGTTGCCCGAGAACAAGCGGCCTCAAGTTGGTGAGATCGATCCGAAAGGAAACCCGGTTATCGATTACCAGAAGGTTCGTCAGGCAATCAAGCGGCTGTCGCCAACCAACGAAACATTGCAACGCTAGGCGATTGCCAGGGCAAGCTGATCTTGCCTGTCAGGCAATTCGCGAACGGAAGAATTGATGTGTCATTGCTGTACGTCAGTTCGAGCCGGAAATCAGGACGAAGCTGATCTGGGCGCGGAGTTCACTGGGAATCACGTCGACGTCAGAGACTCGGTGGTTTTTGTCTAACAAAATGGCTCGAGATGTCAGCAACGACGGGCATTGGTCGAAAATCGGTAGGCGGTTTTTGTCATCGCGAACGACGATGGTCCAACCGTCCAGCATTGAGCCAATCTTTTCCAGTCGCGTTTCGTCAAAAACTCGATCGTCACGTTTGTCGGTGCAGACTGCGATGGAACGAACGGATCGACTCTCCCACGTGCTTCGTTCATTTTGTACGTTTCCCATCGAGTTGACCGAATCAGCATCGGCGAGGCTGAAGTACATGACAACCACAATACGGTTTTCAAAGTCAAATTGGTTGACGGATTCGCCCGCGACCGTTTGACCTCTAATGAAGAAGGGTTGTCCCACGAGTTCGCAGCGTTTGATTCCATAGGTGGCCAGAGTGTTGGCTGACTCGCTGACACTGGGCAACTCGAAGGCGTCGGCGTTTTCCAAAAGTGCTTGGTAAATCGGTAAGGCAAAATCGTATTCATTGCCTTGCTCGAACCAGTAGGCGATTTTGTCCAGGTGGGTCAGCAGTTGTCGCCCGCCCGACTTTTCCTCGCAAAGGCTCAAGGCGATCTCCATCATTTGGTTGTAGCCAGTAGGACCGCTGAACGACCGAGCTTCCCACGCGCTGTAGAAGCCTTTTTCCTTCAGCGTGCACCAGTCCTGATACTCTTGCAAGACATTGCTCAGATCGCGATGTTCGACAAACTCCCTTGGTTTGGTCTGATCGAGAACCGCTTGAGCCAACTTGACTCCTTTTTCACGATCGGCGGGAACATCGATCAACCTGGCGACAATAGTTCGCAAACCGGCCAGCACAGCGGGTTCATCGGGAAACTCACTGGCTAATTGATACATGGATCGAGCGACCAGTTTGATCTCAGCATTCTTGAAAGCGTCGAGTTCAATCAGTGTGACTCGCGCGAGAATGGCAATTCGTCTGTCCTGATCGCTCGAATAAACTTTGCCAGCTTCACGAAGATTGATTTCGAAACTTGGGTCCTCCAAATTGTACTGCTGGTTAAGTTCCAACAACTTCGTCATCGAATCAAACTTTGCTGCGACAACGTTGTAATTTTCCTTCGAGTCTAGCCGTTCGGCCAGCAATTGGTCGATTACGGCAAGACGTCGCTTGTGTGTTTTGACGTCATTGGCGGTCTCAGGATCCTGAGCCCGGCGATTGAAAGCGTCGAGCAATCGGTTGAGTTGTTCTTTGCCATTACCCAGCAGATTTTCAAACTCATCGTCGCTGGTGTTGGCAGCGAGTTTACCGAGTTGAGATTCATTGTTGGTGTCACCGACCTGAGTTTCATTGGGCGAAGATGTCAAAAAATTCCAGATCAAAAACAGGATTAGTGTGGCAGCGACCAATCCAAGGAGCATCGCAAAGAAATTGACGCCGTGCCTGGCAAGCGATTTGATAGGGCGAGCTTCAAGGTCCCGCTTGGATGAACTGCGTCGACGACGGGGTTTAGAGGGCATCGTTGATCAAGGTTGAGTCGGAATCTGGTAGGTGCCGAGCTGCCCGACAAAACAAACAATGGCAGAACTAACCACGCATTGGAAACTCGGAGGCGTGAGAGAAGTAAAGTAACATTCCTCGCAAACGTGACGGTTTACCTTTGTCGGGCGCGTCGGGAATGATCCATTGTAGTCGAGCATTTACTCCAGCAAGATATTCCGCGATTGATGCGAGGAAAAGTTTGGCAAATTCACTCCCCGTAACGACCATGCTTCGCGACAAGGTTTGCGTAATTTACTTATACCACCGCCTTTTTCCTGCGTCGTTCGATGGGAGCTGGAAACGGGTGGTGGTGAAACCAGGTCCAACCGAACCTGTGTTTACTCGTCGCCGGCGGAATCACCTGCAGGTGCCGTCGAAACGTACATCATTCGAAGTTGATGCAGAGCGTCACGAATATGGGCGGCTTCATCGTCAGTGAGATTGTTTTTGGTTTTCTCCTGAATGATACCAATCATGTCGATGCAGTGTTTGGCAAACGGCCGATTGACGTGCGTTTCACCGGTTGCAAAATCGGGAAGAACACCGAGTGCCGCCATCGCCTGTGACCCCAGCATGGAAAGGAGTCCTAGAAAGGAAGCGGGTGGCATTTCGCCAACAGGCTCATCGTTGGGTTGATCAGAATCGGTGGGAGATTGATCGACCGCTTCTGATTCGGGTGTCGATTCGACGGTTGAATTTTCGGCGGCTTCTTTTTCCGCTTCTTTTTCCCGCAGTTCTTCTTTCTCTCGTTCGACTTGGGATTTCCAGTCTTCGTCAACGATGATTTTGGGTTCTTTGTTTTCTTTTTCTTCAGACATGGTATCGCGTTCAGACTTCCTGGGTTTGTCGAATGTTGTTGTTGGCCCGATCAATCGCTGCCCCGATAAACCCGGAGAACAATGGGTGGGCCGAAGTTGGTTTTGATTTGAACTCGGGGTGAAATTGTACGGCTACGAACCACGGGTGGTCTTTGACTTCGATGATCTCGACCAGCGAATCGTTTTCGCTGGTCGCGGCGAACACCATGCCGTGTGCTTCGAGTTGGTTCCGAAACGTATTGTTGAATTCGTATCGGTGACGATGACGTTCAGAGATTTCATCGGCACCATAGCAATTGTAGGCATTGGATCCGTGAGTGACCTGTGAGGTCTGGGCGCCCAGACGCATCGTTCCGCCCATCTCGGTAATATTCTTTTGTTCATCCAGCAGGCAAATGATGGGATAGGGCGTATCTTTGTCAAACTCCGTCGAATTGGCTCCGTCCAATTTTGCAACATTCCGTGCAAACTCGATGGCGGCACACTGCATGCCGAGGCAGATTCCCAAAAACGGAATGTTTCGCTCGCGAGCCCAGCGGATGGCCTCGACCTTCCCTTCGGTGCCTCGTTCACCAAAACCACCGGGTACCAAAATTCCATCGTAGCGAGAGAGCAAGCGTTCGGGGCCTTCCCGCTCGATCTCTTCACTTTGGATGCGACCGATCCGAATCTGAGCGCGATTCTCGATACCGGCATGATCAATCGATTCGTAGATCGATTTATAGGCGTCTTTGTGTTCGGCGTATTTCCCAACGACGGCGATGCTGATTTCGGTGCTGGGATTCCTCAAGCGGTGCAGCAGTTCGTGCCATGGTGTGAGATCGAGTGAACTCTTTGGCAGATCAAGTTTTGAAACGATCAGTTTGTCCAACCCGTGGTCGACCAAGCTGAGCGGAACTTCATAGATTGAAAAGTCTTTGTCCTTTTCTTCGATGACGGCTTCAACAGGAACGTTACAGAAGAGCGCAATTTTTTCGCGGTCTTCCTGGGCGATCTCTCGCTCGGTTCGGCAGATCAAAACGTCGGGTTGGATACCAATTTCGCGAAGTTGGCCCACGGAGTGTTGGGTTGGTTTGGTTTTGAGTTCGCCCGCTGCTTTTAGATAGGGGACGAGCGTCAAGTGAATGTAGAGACAATTCTCTTTGCCAACAGACTGGCCAAATTGTCGAATCGCTTCGAGAAAGGGCTGGCTTTCAATATCACCGACGGTGCCGCCGATCTCGGTGATGACCACATCGACATCATCAGACGCGAGACCACTGATGCAGTTTTTGATCTCGTTGGTGATGTGCGGGATGACCTGGACTGTTTTTCCCAAAAACTCACCGCGACGCTCTTTTTCGATGACCTTCAGATAGATCTGACCCGTGGTGTAGTTTGACTTTCGAGTCAGCGGGCTGTGAGTGAACCGTTCGTAGTGTCCGAGATCGAGATCCGTTTCACTCCCGTCATCAAGCACGTAGACTTCACCGTGTTGATAGGGGCTCATGGTGCCCGGATCGACATTGATATACGGGTCCAGTTTTTGCATGCGAACGTTGAATCCGCGTTGCTCCAAAATCATTCCGATCGACGCACTGGTAAGTCCTTTACCCAAAGAGCTGACGACGCCACCGGTAACGAAAATGTGTTTGGTCATGTTTGGCCTAAAAAAACAAAACGCGAACAGCGCGTCGGCACGGTCCTTCAAGACGTTTGGGAGGGTCAGCTTCGAGCAACTCTCGAAAAAACGGAGCCTCCCATGCAAGGACAAAGCCAGGAAAATTCAACGTTTGCCAGTCTCCATACCCGGCAAAATGAACGAGCCTCAATGGGGACGTTCATGACGTGGCAATGATATCAGCTACCCTGCCGACTGACAAACGCGTTGTAGTCATCCAGGGTATCGATGCCGGGTTTTGCCGCGGAAATGGTTCGAATAAAAATCGATTCGCCAGCGTCCAATATCCGCAGTTGTTCCAAGGATTCAGTCGTCTCAATTGGAACAGCAGGGCACTGGGCAATTTCCAACAAAAATTCTCTGCGATAGCCATAAAGGCCGACGTGTTGCCAAAAAACTGGCGGCTCAATCTGCAGTGCTTGCTCGACACCCAGTCGAGGAAACGGAATTACGCTGCGGCTGAAATACATCGCCCGCTGATGCCTGTCGAAGACGACTTTCACGTTGGATGGACTCTCAAGAACGTCTTGTCGGCGAATCGGAGCGGCCAGCGTCGCACACTTGGCATCGGGGTTTTCAAATACGGATATCAGCGCGTCAATAGCGGTGGCATCGATCTCCGGTTCGTCGCCCTGGACGTTGATGATGATTTCGCAATCCAGCTTCGCAGCGATCTCGGCCACTCGGTCGGTGCCGCACGTGTGATCGGCGGCTGTAAGCTGAACGTTGCCTCCAAACGCTTCAATGGCTCGGACAAGTTCTTCATCGTCAGCGGCAATGATCACGTCGGAGGCGAGGTGGGATTGTGCAGCCGCCTCGTAGGTGTGCTGGATCAACGTTTTGCCGGTTTCGCTGAGCAACAGTTTTTTAGGTAGGCGAGTTGATGCGAGTCGAGCGGGAATGACGATGACGGCGTGCATGTCGATCTGGTTAAAAATGGACTTTCGTACAGTGTTTGATCGATTTTAATGGTGAACGACCATGTGCGAAGCGGCAATTGATGAATTTGCCATCATTCCGGAATAAACTCGATTCGGTTTGCTTCGTGCGCTGGTTAGTCGATCTTGTGATTGACGGTTAAATTGTTGGACAAGAGATTGCCTGGTGTGGCTTTGCTGGACAACGTCTCGGTCTGTTTTTTTCGCAACAGTGAAAAGGTCCCGCAGTTTTCGCCTCTGGACCGATTCTGCCGAAAGTCGGAACGGTTTATAATCGATGACTATCATGATCAGCGTCAAAAGGTCCTTTTGGATGGGCCTTTGGGCAATTCGCCTTGCCGATCGTTCGCCACGCGAGACTTAAAACTACCAAAACAACATGAACCGTTTCGTTAAACTTTATCAAAGTAACCTCGGCAAAAAAGTAATCGCCGCGATCACGGGCCTGATTCTGTTCGGATTCCTGATTGGCCATGTTGTTGGAAACCTCAAAGTGTTTTCTGCACCTGACGTCGCAGGTGTTCCAAGTATTGATATCTACGCGCACCATTTGAGGGTCGTCGGTGAGCCAATGGTTCCAAAGTACGGTGTCCTGTGGGGCGCGCGTATTGTCCTGTTGGTCAGCGTCGTCATGCACATCGTCGTCGTCATTCAATTGGCGATGGACAGCGCTGAAGCCAGACCCACTGGCTATGTGAAGACCAAACGGAGAATGGCATCGTTTTCCGCGATGTACATGATGTTTTCAGGATTGCTGATCGCGTTTTTTGTCGTCTTTCATATTCTGCACTTCACGGCTGGATTACTTAAGTTTGGAACTTTCGAGCACGGACGCGTCTACGACAATCTGTACGCCTCGTTCTCGTCCAATTATTGGTACATCCCAGCGTTTTACATTGTCACGATGGTGACGATTGGTTTTCACCTGAACCACGGTGTCTGGAGTCTGTTTCAGACGCTGGGAATTGATAACCCAGACCGGAACAAACTGTTGCGGATCGGTGCCACGGTCGCGACCGTACTGATCATTGCCGGGTTTATTGCAGTGCCACTGGCGTTCCTCAGTGGTTTGATGCCCGAGGGTGCTGAATATGCCAGCGATGCCCTGAGTCACTAATCAACCATCAAGTTTTTCCCAAAAGTAACGCCAGTCAGTTTTCGACTAGCTTTTCAAAATTTACCAAGACGAGAGTCATTCATGTTAACGCTTGATTCCAAACTTCCGGACGGCCCAATCGAGGAAGCCTGGACCAATCATAAAAACGATTTGCGATTGGTCGGGCCCAAGAATCGTCCCAACTACAAGATCATTGTTGTCGGCAGTGGACTCGCTGGCGCGTCGGCGGCCGCGTCGATGGGCGCGATGGGCTACAACGTCGATTGTTTCTGTTTTCAGGACTCTCCACGGCGGGCGCACTCGATCGCCGCACAGGGAGGCATCAACGCTTCAAAGAACTATCGAAATGATGGCGATTCGACGTGGCGTTTGTTCTACGACACTCAAAAAGGTGGTGACTACCGCGCACGAGAGAAGAACGTTTATCGTCTCGCGGAACTGAGCACTGCGATCATTGATCAGGCAGTCGCACAAGGCGTGCCGTTTGCACGAGAGTATGGTGGCAAGTTGGCCAACCGCTCCTTTGGTGGTGTTCTGGTCGAACGAACGTTCTATTGTCGCGGTGAAACCGGGCAACAGTTGTTGCTTGGGGCGTACTCAGCCCTGCAAGAGCAGATCGCCAAGAAATCGGTGCGGATGCACACGCGAACGGAAATGCTGGATGTCGTCGTCATCGACGGTCGGGCTCGGGGTATCATCGTCCGCAACATGGAAACAGGAGAGATCAGTTCGCATGCAGCCGATGCCGTGGTGCTGGCCAGCGGCGGTTATGGAAACGTCTACTATCTGTCGACCAACGCCAAAGGTTGTAACGTGACGTCCAACTGGCGCGCGTACAAACGGGGGGCGGGATTTGCGAATCCTTCATTTGTGCAAATTCACCCGACTTCGATTCCCGCTTCCGGTGACTACCAGTCGAAATTAACGTTGATGAGCGAGTCGTTGCGTAACGACGGACGAATCTGGGTTCCTCGAAAAGCTGATGAAACACGGGCTCCTCAAGATATTCCTGAAGAGGATCGGTTGTACTATCTCGAAGAGCGTTACCCTCGATTTGGAAACCTGGTGCCACGCGACGTTGCGGCTCGAAATGCCAAAGACGTTTGCGATCAGGGACTCGGTGTTGGCCCAACTGGCTACGGTGTCTATCTCGATTTCGGTCGCGCGATTGAAGAGAAAGGTATTGAGGCCGTAAAGTCAAAATACGCCAACCTGTTCGAAATGTACGAACGAATCACTGACGATGATCCTGTAGATACGCCGATGCGGATCTACCCAGCGGTACACTATACGATGGGTGGTTTGTGGGTTGATTACAACTTGATGACCAGCATCCCTGGACTCTACGCGGTTGGTGAATCCAATTTTGCAGACCATGGAGCCAATCGACTTGGTGCCTCATCGCTGATGCAGTGTCTCGCCGATGGCTACTTTATCATTCCCGTCACGATTGGTGATTACTTGAGTCGGCATGCTGATTCGAAAGTCGATACCAACCATGACCAGTTTGCCAAATGCGAAAGCGAAGCACGCGATAATCTTCGTCGCTTGACATCGATCAATGGAGATCGCTCGGTCCAGTCGTTCCATCGTGAACTTGGAAAAATCATGTGGGAACACTGTGGCATTTCCCGGACGAAGGAATCACTCAATGAGGGCTTGGAGAAGATTCCAAAACTACGGGAAGAATTCTGGAACAATTTGAAGCTTCCCGGCGGCCAACAAGAGTGCAACCAGTCGCTTGAACACGCAGGGCGAGTCGCCGACTTTCTCGAGTTTGGCGAACTGATGTGCCGCGACGCGTTGATCCGAGATGAGTCGTGCGGATGTCATTTTCGAGAAGAACATCAAACGCCAGAAGGTGAAGCCAAGCGAAACGACAAAGAGTTCGCTTTCGTTTCCGTCTTCGAATATGACGGAGATGACAAACCGCCAGTACTTAACAAAGAGCCACTTGAATTCGAAGCACTGCCGCTAGCCGACAGGAACTATAAATCATGAGAATCAAACTACACGTCTGGCGACAACCATCGCGGAACGCCCAAGGGAAAATGGAGTCCTACGATCTGGACAACGTGAACCCTGACATGTCATTCCTCGAGATGATGGACTCGTTGAACGAGCAACTGACTGAAGAAGGTCAAGATCCCGTCGCGTTTGATCACGATTGCCGTGAAGGAGTTTGCGGCATGTGCTCGATGGTGATCAATGGTGAAGCTCATGGCCCAAAGGCCGAGACCACCACGTGCCAACTTTACATGCGGCACTTCAATGACGGCGCCGAAATCTATATCGAACCATGGCGAGCTCGTGCATTTCCGGTCATTCGAGACTTGATGGTCGATCGAACTGCGTTCGATCGAATCATTCAGGCTGGTGGCTATATCAGTAACCATTCGGGCCCCAAGCCGGAACCCAACTCGATTCCAGTTGATCCTGAAATTGCGGAAACCGCCCTCGATGCAGCAACTTGCATCGGCTGTGGTGCCTGTGTCGCGGCGTGCCCCAATGGCTCGGCCATGTTGTTCACTTCCGCCAAGGCATCACATCTCGGACTTTTGCCACAAGGCCAAACCGAACGTTACGAACGAGCCCGTGATATGGTCGGGCAAATGGAAGAAGAAGGCTTTGGTTCGTGCCGGAACTACGCAGAGTGTGAAGCTCAATGTCCCAAAGGGATCAGCATCGCATTCATTGGTCAGTTGAATCGCGACTACCTGAAAGCAACGCTGGTTGAACCGATTGAGCGTCGTGGCAAAATGGAAGCTCAGTAACGTTCGCCCCAACACTCGCTCACGAGTCGCCGATGAACCGCAACAACGCTTTCGCATTGATGTGCCAGTACACGCAAAACGTAAGTTTGCGTCGTCACATGCGGTGCGTTGAGATCGCGATGCGGGCGTATGCCGACGCGTTTGGTGAAGACGTGGAAAAATGGGGCGTTGTCGGTCTGCTGCACGACTTTGATTACGAGCAGAATCCAGAACCACCAGACCATCCCCTGGTCGGGTCGAAGATCCTTGCCGAACATGGCTACCCGGAAGATGTGATTTACGCAATCAAATCGCACGTGGATGCGGTTGAGGATTGTCCTCGAATCTCTCGATTGGACAAAACACTCTTCGCCGTCGATGAGCTGTGTGGATTTATTACTGCGGTCGCCTTGATGCGGCCAACGGGCATCGACGGAATGAAGTCGAAAAGTGTTCGAAAAAAGATGAAGCAAAAAAGCTTTGCGGAAAAAGTCAACCGTGACGACATCGTCAATGGTGCTGAGGATCTTGGAGTCGAGCTCAATGAACACATCCAGTTTGTGATCGATGCACTGGCGCAGCACGCCGACGAGTTGGAGCTGAACTTAAGCAGCTGAATACAAGCGAATATAGACAGCTGAACTCGAACAGCTGAATTGTTTTTGAGATCAAGTTGAAACGATATAGAACATGGAAATCTACACCGCAGAACAATTGACGCAAAAAGATTGTGTTGCCTGTACCGGCGGAGAGACTGCCTATTCATTGGCGGAGGCAGAGTCGCAACTGGGATTGCTGGACGGATGGCAATTGACTCACGAAGGAAAGCGAATTCGCAAGGATCTGGAAGTCAAAAACTTTCTGGCCGGTTTAGCTTACTTCGAGAAAGTTGGTGCCTTGGCTGAAGCAGAAGCACATCATCCCGACCTGCATCTGGTTGGCTACAAGAATGTATCGATCGAGATCTGGACGCACACGATTGATGGACTCAGTGAGAACGACTTTATTCTGGCAGCCAAGATCGACCAAATCACCGTTTGAGGTATCGGCAGCTATAGGCTCACTTCACGCGATCACCGCATATACCAAATAAGACCCGAGAAAACTCATTTACGAATGATTTTGTCTGGCTCAGAAGGCTTTTGAGCCTCTTTGGCATATATGGATGCCAACTCCACCATCAACGCTTTCAACTGCCTGTAGTATTCGTCTTCTGGCATGGTTGGTTTGCGCCCGCGAAGTGCTTCGATCTTCGTCTCCAGGTCATCTCGCTTCGCCCGCTGCTCGGCGGTCCAGTCCGCGGTCGTGCCACGCCGGATCAACACCATTTTGCTGGCCAGTTTTCCGTCAACACTTCCTTCAGCCGCCTGTTTGGTGACGCGAGTACCAGTGAACCAGTCACCGGGCGTTCCGAGTCCATCGTCGTTGTCATCGAGGATCGCGAGTTCGGTCGCTAATCGTTTGTCCTGTTTGTAGAAATCCTGAGCCTGTTGGGATGCTGCGATAAACGCCTCCAGCAACGAGGTTTGCTCATCTTTGTCGAGGTCGAGATCGGGATCTGTAATGGCTTGGGAAAAGTACTCGCCGAAACGAGTAAAGTTTTGTTGGGCGCCGCTCTTGGTCGCCGTCATGATGACTTGTTTTCGTTGCCCACCAGAAGAGCCTTTAAATTTTCCAACGAACGCACCGCTGCTGGAAGCACAATTAACCAACACGACAGGTTGGCGAAAATCAGCGAGCCAAGCTTTGAGCTCGACGGCGGAAACATCGGGACCGATGAGATTAAACTTGGACACTTTGCGATCATCCGTGCCATGCCCCATCAAGATAATCCAGATTGATTCCGATCCCTCGGCATTCTCGATCGCTTGTTTGAATTGTGTTCTGGCGTCAAGTTGGTTCTTGTCCTGATAAATCAGGTCCATGTCAAATTGATCTGTTGACGCGCCAAGTTCTTGCCATCGGTCACGCCAGGATTCAAATTGTTTGGTAAATTCATCAGCCCCTGGCGCACCAATCACAACGATCAATTTGGGTTTGGGTGCAAGCGTCTTTTCTTCGTTGGCCGTTTGGGGCTGCTGCGTCGGCGGATCTTGCCAGGCGAGCCCAGCTACTGGGTAGGCGTTGAATGCCAAAATGGCGACACATGGAAAAAACCAACAGGTAAGTCGATTCCGGTTCATGGCATGCCCTTCCAGCGTCGAATGCCCCATTCAGTCACCAGCAAGCACAGTGCACCGGCCAGGACAAACCAGCGGTGCCACCAGGGTAACGAGCGTTCTTGCGTGATGGGCACCGGGCTGCTTTCCAGTTCTGCCGGGAGTTGGTCGAGTTGACTGAGTTCGAAGACTTTGCCTCCGCTCCGCTGGGCGATGGTTTCAAGCAAATTTCGATTGGGAACCAACGCAGAAAACTCATCACGATCTGGTTGGCACACCCATCCAAATTCACGTTGTTCGATTTCCGAACCATCGCTCGCGGAGACTTTGGCGATCGCTCGGTAAACACCCGGTTGATTGCCTGTAAAGCGACTTAGATAGACGCCCGATTGGCCTGTTGCCGAAGTGCTTAACTGGATCTCACTCCCTTCGGGCGTGAGTACACTCAGCTCAATGTTCGCATTGTCTTCGGGTTGAAACGACTCGTCATTGACCGTGACTTTGATTTCATTTGCCGTCAAAGAATCGTCGCTTCGCTGGACATCGAGTTCGACACGACGTGGCACATCGGCGACCAGCCATCGTAGCGTTTGCCGCCAAGCCTTGAATTGATCGTTGTTCGTCAATTCCGTCTGCATGTGCCATCTCCAAAAATCGCCAATCAGCAACGCACCGACTCGCCCGCTGCCAAACGGTTGGATGACGAGTGCAGGGATGTCCGTTCGCTGGCCGCCAGACACCGTGGCTAATACGGTCGCACCAGGTTTGATTGAATTCGACCGGTTGACGGTTCGGAAGGGCGGCATCTCCTGGATTCGTTTCTTCTCGGCCGATTCGGTTGATCGAACTCGTACCCATGGTTGCAGCCATCCTTCACGGGTCAGATTCATCTGGTATTCAATCTTGCGTGTTGCCGGAGCAAGTCGATCGAGATAAACAGGCATCATTTCACCAATGGAAGTTTGGTCATAGCGTCCAGATGCGAACGATTCCTGACCGCCAATCATCAATAGTCCACCACCTCGTACCGAAATGAACTCTTGAAGAAGTGCCTGTTGGTCAGTGTTAAAGAAATCAGCCTCAACATCGTCGAGGATAATTCCATCGTAGGAAAAAAGCTCTTCGGGCGATTTGGGGAAACCACCCCGCAGCTCGTCTTCGTCTTGAGTGCCGATTCTCAGAAAGACGGGTTCATCGTGTTGTTCCGTCGTATCGTCATCCTGCGATTCAAATCCTCGAAACAGCGAATTGGACTGTTGGCCGTCTCGCCCTCGAAACGCGAACTTGGTCTCTCGTTTCGCGATTCGAATCAATGAGACCAGATCAACCTCCGGATCATCCTGCATCGCTCGGTTCAAAAATTTGAGCTCCCAGTTGGGCCGGCCGCAAACATAAAGAACTCGAAACGGTCCACGCCCCCGATTGACGACAATCGACTGTTGATTGTTGACCAGCGTCGCTTCGGTCGATAGTTTTGGATCGAGTTGCGTGTTGTTGCCATCGGCGAGTGAGGCCCGAACCTGAAAAACATTGACGCCTTGTTTTTGCGGTTTCGATTGAAAACGAACTTTGAATTTTCGCCCATCTTCAATCGCGTCAACTTCTCGTTTCTCAATCAGCTCACCCGTTTCATCCAGCAACTCGATCGCGACTTTACGTCCCGAAAAGCCATGAGCGGTCATTTCCGCGTCCAGACTGACGGGTGCTGTTTCGAAATTGGTTTGTGTACTGACGACGCGGTCAATTCCAAGATCAGCCGCGGGTGTTTGATTCCCAACCACCACGGGGAAGATCGGTGGCATCTGAGGCCAATCCAATTTGTCGAGTGATTCTTCAAGCGACTCATTCATCCGACCATTTCGATCGCGAAGATCATTTCCATCGGTCAACACAACGATCCCGGCAGCGGGCCGTCCGGAAAATCGACTGGAAACCAACTTGAGATTTCCGATCAGATCGGTACCTCGCTGATCGGACTGGTATTGCGAAAAGTTTGCAACTGGTCGCAGCGACTGATCAAACTGATAGCGACGAACATCAAAGACTTCCGATAGTAGATTGATCCAACGAGCGTCCTTGTTGACTCGATCGGCAATTTTTTTGGACCGCGATTGCGTTTCATTCTTGTCCTTAATCTGCAAGCTCTGGCTGTCGTCGACAAGTACCAACAGCAGGTTCGCACCAGGTTCGGGCCGAGTAAATCGGACCATCGGCTCAAGCAAACAGATCGCCAGCAGCAGCAAAGCCAACGTTTTTACCGCGACCAGAAATACTCGAAGCCCTATCGGTCCATGCGTGGATCGATACGCGAACGTGGCGACGACCAATCCAATCAATACCAGGACCAGGGAAGGCCAGAACCAGGATTCTGCCAACCAGGCGTTGGGGAGATTCATTTGCCGACCCCCAATCTTTGATAGTATTGTCGAACGGCGTCCTCATATTGCACAGGAACAGGCTCTCGATTGATTGGGACACGTGCGTCTTTCGAGGTTCGACGAAGAATCTCGTCGGCAACTTTCTGTTGCAACTCCTGAAGTGGTTTGGCGATTTTCATTTGGACCAGATCCCAGTTCGGTTCGGCCGAGTGACGCTGCTTGAATTCTTTGCGAATTTCGCGTGCCTGTTCGCGAATTCGTGAGGCCTCGGCTCTCAGGTCAGGGTCGTCAAGCATCTCTTCAACATCTCGCAGCTCGTCATACCATTTCTTGAAGTCATCTCCAGAAATTGGTTTCATGCGCTGATTACCCGCATTCAACGTACGTGAACTGCCGATGTTCTGTGCCGAGTTGTCGTTGTTGTTCTGCGGTTGACCAGTCGGTTCAGTCGTTGGCGTTTGTCCGCCAAGTTGTTCCATCAAGTCATTCATTTGATCACGATTGGAAGCCTGGTTGGATTGGCTGTCCGGTTCTTCACTTGAGCCACCTTGTCCATTGCCCGGTTGGGATGAGGCGTTAGGCGGTTGATTCTTTTGATCGTCAGATGATTCCCCCGACGGTTGGTCAGGATTGTTGTTGCCGGATGCTTGCGGTGACTGCTGCTGTGGATCGGAAGCTTCTTGATCTCCCTGGCGTCCTGACGGTGTCCCGTTTCCCGATTGACTTTCCTGTTGGTCCTGGTCCTCCGCTGGTTGTTGCATGTCGTTGGGAGCACCATTGGGATTCTGTGAATCCGAGGGTTCATTCGAGTTTGATTCGTTGGGCGAAGAGTTGGGGTCGTTATTCTCAGACTGTGTCGAACCATTGGATTCGGAGGGGTTAGCGCCTTTTTGTTGGTTTGGTTCCGCCGACGATTTTTGTTCGTCACCTCCATTGGAATCGAGTTCACTGCGAATCGCATCATTGAGTTGTTCAAGCGATTCTTCTGCGGCTTTCAAGGCTTCTGTCTCATCCCCTAAAACTTGCTCGGCTGCTTCTTCAATGCCCTCACGCAATTGGGCGATCCCCTGCTCTGCTTGTTCCGATTGCTCGATCGCATCATCCATCCAGCCACGAGCGAGCGAGCGACGAGAGGTTTCCAAAGCGACGTCGGGACGGTTGGTTTCGGAGTTGCGATAGGTTTCATAAAGGGACTCGGCCAACAATGGTTCCACGTCCTCTGATTCTTCAATCGTTTCACGCATCTTTTGTCGAAGCTCTTCAACCGCCGCCTGTTGTTTGCGGAGTTCATCTTCCAAATCTGTCGGAGGTTCTTCGTTCGTGTCGCGAAGCGATTTGGGTTGATCATCATCGAGTTTGGGAGTTGCCGGAGTTGGCGAATCGGGATCTAGTTGTTGCATTGAATCTGAGAGTTCACTCTGTTTCTTTTCAATGTCCTGAACTTGATTTCGCATCTGACGCATGCGTTCGTTGAACTGCCCTGCGTTTCGTTTCTTGAATTCATCGCGCAGGTTTTCCAACTCTTGTTGAGCGCGAGTTCCTTCGGCAGCAGCCTGAGCCATTTCCTTATTTTCCAATGCTTCAGATGTTTGCCGTAAACCTTCTCGAGTTTCGGCAAGTTGTTCCGCTTCTTGGGACATGCGATCGCGGTTCTCTTCCTGATTCATGTCTTCCAGCAGCTCGTCCGCATCCCTGAGCATCTTTTGTTGCTGCTCGCGTAAAGATTTTAGGCGTCGTTCGATCTCTTCTTGTTCCGCGGCGGATTTGGATTCTTCCAGTGCCGTGATCAGTTCTTTGATACGTTCGTTGATGTCTTCTTGACGACGGGCAAGTTCTTTGAGTCGATTGAGAATCTCTCGATCGGCGTCTGCCTGTGCATCGGTTTCGGCGGCATCTTGTGCTTTCTTTTCCTCTTCGTATCGATTTCGATCCTGTTCAATATTGAGCTGATCCAGTTGTTGCTGTTGGCGGTTATTTTGGTTTTGGGATTGGCTTTGCGATTGTTGCTGTTGTTGCTGCTGCATGACCTCGTTTTCTTTGGCCCGCATTTTCAACAATCCCTGGTAGGCACTTTGTTGGCTCGAAAGCGCCAGACTGAGTGGCTCGCCATCTTGTTGATCTTTGGCCGCTTGAAGTTGCGTTGCGGAATCGGTCATCTGGGCTTCAACGGCGGAGACGATTCCTTGTGCGGTGGGGTCCTGCAACTCGCCAGCCAATTCCTTTAGTTGGTCAATCAGCCTCAATTGTGACGTCACCAGAGTATCGGTATCGCGTGCGAACTCAGGTTGTTCCAGTTGTGCCGGTTCCAAAGTGATTCGACGCTGGAGATTCCAGGTCGACGTCATAATCTGTTTTTGAATCTCGGCGAGTTGGCCCGCCTGCTGTCCGGATTGACTTTGTTGTTGCTGTTGCTGTTGTTGTTGCTGCTGGCCGGGCGGCGCTTCGCCTTGTCGAAAGATCTCATCGAAGCGTCGAACTTCGATAAAGAACAGATCGCTGGAGACGCGTCGACGTTTTCCATTTGGGGCAATGTCTTCCAGCCAGAAATAGTATGAGACAAGATCGTCAGGTTTTGCCTGTAGCGACTCAAGTGCCAACAAATGCTCGGCGCGGTCCAGGATACGAGTCGATTTGCCAGTCGATTTCGTCTCTTTGGATTCCAATTCCAGATCCGTTGGCGGCTCGCCTCCCATCATGTATGAAAGTCCAAACTTGGTGACACCAAAGTCGTCAAACCCTTCGGCGGCAAGTTGAACTTCCTCAAGCGCAGAAGCATCTGTGTCTCGACCGGGAGCGACAACTTTGATGCTTGGCGGTCGGTTCTTAACCACATTGAATGAGAACGTCGGCGGGACGCGATTGCTTCGTTGTTGATCGTCTTGCAGGATCAGTCGGTAACGCTTGGTTGTTTCCAGCGTCATTGAAGTAACAAACTTTCGCGGATCAGATCGATCGGGCGTCAAAGAAATTGATTCGCCTTCAGGATTTTTTCCAGCTGGAATCAATGTCGCGGTCGCCAACGATTTGTTGACAAAGAAGTCGAGCGATAGCTCGGTGCCCTCGACCGCCGTGACTCGACGCACATCCTGAACCGTCTTTGTTGTTTTGTTCGTGTACTCCGGAAAGGTCAGTAACGCGTCGGCTCTCACCAGTGCTGGAAATTCAAACACTTCGATCTTGTAATCGATTGAGCGCTCCGTTTGACTGGGACCAAACTCAACGTGATAAGTCAACGGCGTTTCGATCGCGTCAATGCGGCCACCAAAGATCGGGTCATCGAGACTTTTGAGCATCGGAACTCGAACGGTTTCATCGCCATTGGAATAGACCAATGTGGCGTCCGTGGGGACACCTTCAGGAAATCTCGCGAGGACCAGGAGGCTGGTTCCGCGCTCTGCTTCGGTGTTTCCTGGTTCGATTGAGATCACAATGTTTTGTTGATCAACCGCGGCGCTGGCAAACGGGATCGTCAAGTCTTCAGGAAGACCGACTGAGAAAAACGTCAAGCCGATCATCGCAATGAAGAACGCGATCAGTCCAATCAACCCTGCAATTGGGAACGTAAATAGCTGCCAGCCGGGCACGACGTCAGACCAGCGATGCTCGTAGCTATGGGCAACCGCACGGCGCAAGACATCCATCTGCAAAAATCCGAGTCGACTGGTCTCGCCATCAGCTGCGATCTCTGAGGCTGTGATTAAAGCGGAATCGAGGTCAGGGTACTTGTCTTCAATGGACTTGACGATTCTGTCATCCGTAACCGGCCAAGACCACGCAGTAAATAGCGCGAGGCATGTCATGGCGGCGGTTCCCCAGAACAACAGGGTTGGCAGATTTGCCAACTCAATCACCTCGCTCTGGTTCAACAAAAACATCACCACCGCAATCAACGCACACACCACCCAGACCACGGCCAAGCTCAATGTGGTTCTTCGAAATTTTGTTCGCCAGATGGTTGGACGAATACGCTGCTTGAGTATGGGCTCCACGTGTTCGTGCTCCTGGGTTAATGGTTCAAGTGGTGGGTTCAGCGGCTAAATCAACAACGCTCTGGTTTGCTTTGCGGCCCGCATAGTACGTTTCAAAAATTAACAAAACGATTGCAGCGACGATCAGCCACTTCCAGATCTTCTGTTGGTTTTCCAATTCGCGATCTTTGAGTTCTCGCAGCTGTGCCAATTCGGACGCGGCTGTTGTGTGCAGTCCAACTTCGACTCCCAAGCGTTCTAGCTGGTCAACGGCGAGGGGGTCGGCATTGCTTTCACGTCGGTCGACATTAACGGCAAAGGAAGTCGTCTTGTTGAGCAATTCTTCCTTAACGGCTGAGTTGCTGGACAGGTCTTCGAGTGACTCGATGAGTGATTCCGCCGCAGTGGGCATGAGGCGGTAGATGCCAGGTTGATTGGCCTTTGCATAACTTGAGTCGCCGGCTTCGACGATACATACCGATCCGTTAGGTCGCATCATGATCCGTTCTTCATCGCTTGGTGCAAACTTTAAACGATCGCCGACCAGTGCGGATGGCTGAACTTTGGGGACGCTGGCGGATCGCTCAAACAGGTTGAGGAAGAAGGCAAGGAACTTGGGATCGAGAAACCATTGGCTGTCCTTTGGGCGCCAACTTGACGACATGGCAATGACATTTCCTGAACCGACTGGATGACGCCAGATTGCTGGCGTGCGGTCGTCAAAGCTGGCCAGCAGTTCACTCGTATCGTCTAGCTGAACGCGTTGGTGTTTCCAAAATTTGGTATCGGTGAAATCAGAAAACATAGGGTCGAGGAACGGGCGAAACAATGGATCGGTCAGCTCCATCTCGCCCACGATGGCATACTCATCGACGACTGCTTGATTGGTTTCGTCGACCGTCGCACCAATCAGTTCTGAATTCTTATTGATCATCTCTTGCTCGTTTGCGATCGCCAGCAACGTGACACCCGACGCAACGATCGATTGGAGAGATGTGTTCTGAGACTCGATGAGTGCAGCGCCGAGCACGATCAGGGGCTTGGTGGTCGCTGAATCAGAACCGGTGTTTTCTTCGACTCGTTGTCCATCGACGGAAACTAAAGTCGATGCGTCGATTAAGCGTTTTGCATCGTCAATGTCGTTCAGTTGATCGGACTTGATCTGATAAACGCGATACGAGCGGGTCGTTGACTTGGGAAATAGACGAGCAAGATAAAACATGGCCGAATCGGCATCATCAACGTCGTCATCCCCGACGTAGATCAGCGTCATGGTTTGAGGCGTCGCTGGTGTCACAAAATACGCATTGTCAAATGATTCGCCGTCTCCATCTAACAAGAAGGCGTTGGCATTGATTGCTTTTTCAAGCGGCAGTTCAAGAACTCGGCTTTCGCCGGCAGCGACGACAAACGCCAGTTCTTCATCGACTTCGGTCGTCGTTTTAACTCGGCCGGTGTGCCAATTCTGTTGCCAGGTTACCTGAAATGCTTCGGAGCTGGACCGATTCTGGTTGGCGACACGAACACGCAGCGTTGGCTCACGTTGGGGACGGCTTTGTGACAACAATTCGACGGTTGCATTGTCGTTTGCGAGCGGAGCCACATTGATGAACTGGGTCTTCACCAAGTCGGGCCATTGATAGGACTGCAGCGACTCGGTTGCGGAACCTGCTTGCATATCGCTGACGACATACATTTGTAGTTTTGGGCGACGTCCGGTCTCGTCGCTGCGAGTTGTGTCTTGCCAGTCGTCCAGCTGATTTGCGAGCGTCACCATCGCCGTTCCCATGTCTGAATGTGACCAGCCAGGATCAAGCTCAGCAAGCTTTTCCTTGATCGCGGAAACTGTCGGAACGTTCCCAACACTGGGATCCGGATCGTTTTCAAACGGGACGATAGCGCTGACGTTTCGATCAAACGTGAACAGCGCGACGTGATCTTTGGCCTCAAGTTGATCCAACGTCTCAACGACTTGGCGTTGAGCACGGTCCCAGACACCCTCGCGCCGCATGCTCGCGCTCACATCCAACAAAATGGCAACTCTGCGGTGTTCGACATCAAATTGTGCAAGCTCAGAGTTGCCGCGAAAAAACGGTCGCATGAACGCAAACGCTAACAAGCAGATTGCCAATATTCGCAGCAACAGCAACCAAAGATTGTCAAGTCTGCTCCTTCGTGTCAACGTTGGCGGAGATGATTTCAGGAACATCAGCGAGCTGAATTCCGTTCTGCCTTGTGGTGTCCGCCGAATCAGATGAAACAAGAGCGGAAAGACGACGGCGGCAGCACCGAGCCCAAACAACCAGGCTAAAGCGCTCATGCTGGGCCTCCCGACTGCGCGATCGCGACGGCCGAATTCTGTTGCCTTATCTGTTGACCGCCAGATTTTTCGGCGCGATTCTGGACCAAATTGATCAGACCTTGTTCAACCGGTTCGTCGGTTCGAACGAGGAAATAGTCAATGCCACTGGATTGGCAAATCGAAGCGACACTTTCGGCGTGATCTTCAAATCGCTTTTTGTAATCGGCGGCAACCGTCGCTGGATCGACATAGAGCTGCTGACCCGTTTCGAGGTCATGAAACATGCTGGCGTTCGAGAAGTCGAAGTTGATTTCTGCAGGGTCGAGGATCCTCATCAGCACAACGTCGTGCCCTCGTGCCCTGAGGTAGCCCAGTTTTTGTTTGAGGTTGTCAATCGGTGTCAGCAAATCAGAAATCAAGATCACCATTGACCGTTTACTTACGGTCTGAGCGATCTGTTCCAGCGGTCGACCGAGATCAGTCGATTTGCCAGTGGTCGAAGTTTCAAGAGTGAGCATCAATCGACGGAGATGACCACTTCGATATCGTGGTGGTACCAACGCTTCAACTGATTCCGCGAAAGTCATCAGACCAACGGCATCACGTTGTCGATTGAAAAACCAAGCTAACGAAGCAGCCATCGTTCGAGCGTATTCGAACTTAGAATATTCGAGGCTGCCGAATCCCATCGAGCGGCTAAGGTCAAACAACAGGTAGCATCGCAGATTGGTTTCATCTTCAAAGCGCTTGATATATTCGCGATCCCGACGCGCCAGCAGCTTCCAGTCCAAATAGCGAAGATCATCGCCTGGAGAATACTGGCGATAATCTGTGAACTCCACAGAAAATCCGTGGTAGGGGCTTCGGTGAAGCCCTGACATGAATCCTTCGACCACCATTTTGGCGCGCAACTCAAGCTGCTTGACACGCATCAACGTGTCAGGCGCCAAAAAAGAGCTTGTTGGGTTGGTCTTGGAGCTGGACATCGATATTAAACCGGTGGCTTCACGTATTCGAGCAACTGGTCGATCAGTTTTTCAACCGTCACCCCTTCCGCTTCCGCTCGGTAACTGGGCAAGATTCGGTGACGCAAAACGGGATGGGCCAATTCTCGAATATCGGCGACCGTCACATGCGATCGCCCATTGAAAAGTGATCGGGCTTTTGCACCAAGCACAAGATTTTGTGCTGCTCGAAGTCCCGCTCCCCAGTTCACAAACTGGTTGACGAAATCAGGTGCTTGTTCTCGATTAGGGCGGCTGGCATCCGCCAGCTGAACGGCATAGCGAACCAGTTCTTCTGCAACTGGAACTTTGCGAACCGTTTGGTGAAACCGTTTGACATCGTCGGCAGAGAACAACGTTTCAATGCTCGGACGATGATCGGAGGTCGTCTGTTGCACCACCTTGACCTCATCTTCTTGTGGCAAGTAGTCGATCTGAACATTGAACATGAAACGATCCAGTTGCGCTTCTGGCAGCGGGTAGGTCCCTTCCATTTCAATTGGGTTTTGCGTCGCGAGAACAAAGAACGGTTCATCCAGCGTGTAGCGTTGCCCGGCAGCAGTGACCTGATGTTCCTGCATCGCTTCCAAAAGCGCGGCCTGTGTTTTGGGAGGTGTTCGATTAATTTCGTCAGCGAGTACGACGTTGGCAAAAATCGGGCCGGGAATAAACTCCATCTTGCGATGTCCGTCTGACTCCTGAAGAATCTCGGTGCCGGTGATATCCGCCGGCATCAAGTCCGGCGTGAACTGGATCCGGCGAAACTTAAGATCAAAGATCTGTGCGATACTTCGAACGAGCAGCGTTTTCGCCAACCCGGGGGCTCCGGTGATTAAACAGTTCCCGCCTGCAAACAAACTGACCAACAGTTGTTCGATGACTTGCTGTTGGCCAACGATGACTCGTGACAGCTGCGTGTAAATTTGTTCACGGCCTTGACGGATCTGCTCGACCGCCATTTTTTCTTCTTCAAAAGCTTCAAGGGTCGACACGCAGGTCTCCAATCATTGCTCGTGTTTGGTCAACTAGTGAGTCATCGCATAAGTGACGATGTTGATGCCCAACGGATACGCATAGGGCTCGGAATACTTCTCAAAATAGCCGCGATCAACACCTTCCCGTTCCCATCCATCCCCTAAGTCGGTGTTGTGACAGATGAACGCCATGATGCGATCGTTGTCATCGAAGAACGCTCGATAGTGCGCATCTTCAGCGTCGTAGCGTTCCGTTCGCATCCCTTGCATGTAGTAGTGCACGCTGGGGATCAAAGGTTTCACTTTGAGGTCATAGACGATGTGAAAGATCTCGTGTTCCAAAGGTACTTCCCGCCATGGACGATCAGGAAACACGCGTTTCATTTGATTGGCAAAATTGTCCCATTCGTATTCGCCCCAAAAATCATCAACCATCAGAAAACCACCTTTGAGCAAGTATCGCCGCAACGCGATGACCTCGTCTTCGGAAAAAACGAGCATGCCTGGTTCGATGATGTAGATAAACGGATAGTCGAACAGTTCGGGATCGGTCAACCTCATGATCTTTCCATTCGGATCGACTTCCAATGAGGTCAGCTGCTTGAGGCGATACGAAAGATTCAAATCCGCATCGGGATAATCGATGCGCCATTTGTCACGTGGTCCATAACCATACTGGCCAGCAAATGAATCGTATTGGATTCGCACAAACGTGAAGACGTCATGTTCAAAGTCAAGGTTCTTTTCCCACTCGGGCACGCCGTTGCGGTCGTAGAATCTCGTTGCTGAACCACGTCGCTGTCGACCTTGCCGTCGCTGATAGTCCTGAGCGACTGCGACCGTCGTTATGGCGATCAACAACAATGCGATTCCCAATCGATATCGAAACCAGCGAGTCTGGGTCAGCCAAGTCATTTCAAATTCTCCTTGACAGTCTTGGGTGCTGGTTCCTTAACCAACTTCAACAGCAACAGATGGGCATCGCGGTAGCGGGGGGCTTGCTCTAATGCCATCAGCACCTGCCGTAATGCAGGCTCTTTCTGTTCCAACTCATTGTACGCGATCGCTAACCGATACCTTAGGTCAGCGACATCCAATGGCTCCATTTCCGCCAGAACGGTTAACGCTTGCACGTTTGAACGAAAGTCATCCGTTTTTTCAGCTGCTTTGGACAGATATTGATGTGGGAGCTTCATCAGCGGATTCACCGCGGCCAATCGGTGAGCATAGGTTTTCATGGACTCCCAGTCAGACCGTTGATCACTCAGCTCTAACAACCGAATATATAGATCCGGATCGCTCGCCTCCAACTTGGCGAAACGCTGTAGTGTTGCATACTCCTCGTCAAACTGTTCGGCACGACGATAGCCAGCCGCCAAAACAGGGTAAGCGGCTCCGTCTTCAGGACATAGTTGGATCGCAGTCCGCGCCAGCTCAATCGCTTGATCAAAGTCTTCTGATTGCAGACGCGCTGCGGCTTCGGATACCAAACCAAACAGATTGTTGGGGTGCGCCTGATTCCAATCGGCCCAAAATTTGACACCTGCCTCAGGAGGTACTGATTCAGGTTGCGTCCAGTCGACTTTGGGAGCAAAGTCATTGGCTCGCTTCGTGGCAAACGCTGCAAAGTTTTTGTCCAATTGGTCGATTGGTTCGATATTTCTTTCCAGAGCCTTATTGATAGGGGTTCCCAACGCGAGTTCATCCAACACTTTGATAAGTTTTGGAAGTCCGTGTTGATCAACGAGATACTCAACGACCAGGGAAGATTCATAGTAGGCGAACTGCAAATGCGCAGACGAGGGAGGACGCAAAAACGCACCACTGAGTTGGCTTACGGGGGTCAACTCATTGAGCAACATTTCTCGATAACGTCGCGACATGCTTTCGCCCCAGGCAGAGTCCGCCAGTTTTTCTTCGTAGACAGAAATCCCTTCGCTCAGCCAACGGGGCATTCGATTGTTGGTTTTTTGCAGCGTGACCACATGACAGAACTCGTGCCACAAAACGGACTCCCAACTGGTGAATCCCCCTCGTTGTGCTGCCGGGCTATTCATCGTGATTACCCGCCCAAAACAGACTCCCAGAAATCCGTCACCACCTGGCAGGCCAAACGTTCGGATGGCAAAATCACGTTGTTTCGGAAAGACTTCAATGACGATCGGCGTTTGTAATTCGGCCTGATACTTTTTTGTTAACTCTTCCGACACGCGTGACAACAGATCCAAAACACGATCGCCGTAGATTGCGGCTTCCGCAGGTGACATCCGAACGATGAAACCATCTTTGGCCAGCGTTCGAAAACTGCTCATCTCATCTCGAAGCGTTAACAGATTGTGCGCAAGGACGTTGTACTGATCTTGATTAAAGACCTGGTCGGCCAACTTCCAGCCTTCTTCTTCTTGGCCGAGTCGCAACAGATCATGGGCCAATTGAATTTTCGCCTCGAGATACTGGTCGTCGTAGATCAATGCGCGACGTTGATACTTGTGGCCTTCAAGAAAGCGATACTTCTGTGAGAGTTCCCGGCCAATGATATGATCGACAGCAGGATTGCCTTTCCATGATGCCAGAGCCAGGCTTCGCAACTTCGATTCAAGATTGGGTTGGTTTTCCAGATGGGCAATCGCCGCCAAAAACGCCAAGGCTGCGGGATGATTGGGGTGGATTTTTCGTATCGCCTCGATCTTCGTTTTGGCTCCCTCGTAGTCTTCAGAGCCAATCTTCTGATCGACTAACTCGAGCATTGCCTCGATATGTTTCGGGTTGATTGCGAGAGCTTGATTGAGGTGTTCGGTCGCTTTTTCAGCATCGCTTCTCAGGAAGCATTTGGCCAAACGAAAATGGGCATCAGCATCTTCGGGAAGAATTTCGAGCACTCGCGTAAAGTTCTCTGCCGCCAATCCATAGTCACCTTTGTCCAGCGACAACTGGCCGATAGCGCGATAGATCGATGGGTCAGCCGCGTTTTTCTTCAGTGCGGGTTGAAAGAATGACTTGAGAACCTGTTTCGCATCGGCACCTTTTGAAAGATAGTACTTCCCCAGAACCAATTGATCCTGGGTGTCGCGATACCGCCAGGAACTTCGTGTCGCTAGTGTTTCGATTTCGCCATACCATCGAATCGAATTTTCCAAATCGTTGTTGAATTTGGCAACGTGGTGGCCAATCCAACGGATTTGTATGGAATTTTCATATCGATCGAGCCCAGCTTTTGTGGTCGCCAAGGCATTGGCGTACTGCCCCATTGCCATTTGCGAACGGGCAATGATTATTGGAAGCGATTCATCATTTCCAAACCTGCCAATCGACTCCTGCTTTTCGATCGCCTTCTTGATCGCCAGCTCGTATTGCCCTGCGTTGAAAAGTTGATCGGGAGTTCCGTCGTTTAGCCGAGTTGCATCAACCGGCGACGTAAACGGATCATCAACGTTGGTTTGTGCGCTCAGACGATTGCACAACAGGAAGGGAAGCAGTGATAAACAGATGCAGGCCCATGACCAACCCTTGGCAGCGATTGGCTTCTTGGATCGTGCCTTCAAAACGGGCCCCTGACATTTTTGATTGAATTGTTTCGGTCACTCTAAGAAGACCGCGAGTCTCTGATTTTATTAAGCAATTGGGAAGATTCAAAGTTTCGAAAAAATAATCGACGAAACTGACCGAGTTGAACCAACTCAAATTTCATCGACTTGAGATCCCTTTCGCAAAAATCAACACTTTGCTTGTCTTTTGAAGTGAATTGAATTAGCGTAACCCACAGGAATGGAGAAACGCAAGGATAAAGCAAGGAACCCAAAAGGATGTGGCGGACTTCACACGGCGATCGCGTATTGGAGGGCGACGAGGCCCGAGTATTTCTCGAAGCGGTCGGATTTCTACGCGACATGTTAACGGTCGCAGTCGAATTTGATGACAGCTACCCAACCGGCGTTGAGGTCTATGACGCATTGCATCCTGCTCAGCAGATGATGTGCTTGCATCGCGTCACGACCGCACTGATTTTACCCAGCGTTCCGGCCCCTGCGTTGTCAGCTGTTCTCGAGGGCACGGTTTATGCGATCTTCCTTCAATTGAATGAAGTGATTGCATTGGAAATCGAGTCGAGTCGGCAATTTCAATGTGATCACTATCTACGGCAGTTGGTGGTTTCCAGCCTTAACTCGCCGATTGTCAACGAAGAGGAATGGCATGATGCCGATCGACAGGACTCTCTGATCAGTTCACAGGAAGCAGATTTGGACGTTTGGTCCGAGTTGATCGAGGAACTGGCGGATAGGGTTCTTTGGGATCGTGACTTTGCAATGGATGCGATTGTTGCAGATCTTGATCCGTTGAGGTCGGCTCAATACAAAGCGATTCTGGGGATCGATACCGACTACTTTGCGAATGCCGCGCCAGACGCCCACGCACAAGAGCTTCAGCGAATTGATCAAGAAATCGTCGACTTGCGAGTAAAGTACTGCGATCAAATTCATGAACGCGGCGTTGATTGATTGCGGCTTCGACTAGAGACAGCCGACAAAGTTGCGTTTGAGGAGCGATGCTGTTTCATTGTTATTGTTCCTCAGCTGCCGTCTGATTTCGTTCCGTGGCGGCAAGTTGTTCGGCTTGTTCCAGTTCCGTGGCAACACGCAGCACCTGCGGGTTTGCAAACGTGCGACGCCAGTAGGTTTCGACTTGATCATGAGCCAAAGCCAACAGTGTCCCGTCTGGGTAACTGCCATCTTCTCCGACCTGCCCTGCCTCCACTCCGGTCATCAAGGCGATTGCGTCATAAATGTTGTCGACCGCATAAACGTGGAACTTGCCGTCGCGAGAAGCTTCCAAAACATCATGCCGCAACATCAAGTCACCCGCATTGGACTTAGGGATGACGACTCCTTGATCGCCAGTTAATCCAAAATGGCTGCAGGCGTCAAAGAAGCCTTCGATTTTTTCATTGACTCCGCCGATCGCTTCGAGGTGCCCATGTTGGTCGATCGCACCAGTGATGGCCATCGATTGTTTGATGGGAATTTCGGTGAGGGCACTGAGCAGGCAAATGATCTCGGCACCTGAGGCGGAGTCACCATCGATTCCACCGTAACTTTGCTCGAACGCGATCGAAGCCGTAAACGCCATTGGGTGCTCGGTTCGAAGCAAGTGCCGCAAAAGTCCACCAAGTATTTGAAAACCTTTCGTATGAATCGATCCTGACATACGTGCCAGGCCTTCAACATTAATCAAGCCAGCGCTGCCCGGACCGATGCTCGCCGTGATGCGTGCCGGAAACCCATAAGTCAACGGACCACTTCGCATGACAGCCATGCCATTGATTTGTCCAACGACGTCGCCTTGAGTTTGTACGATGATCGTTCGGTTCTTGACCATCTCAAAAAACTTTTTTGAGGGCATGCTCGCGCGAGCTTTGGTTCGTTGAACGGCGGAGTGTACGTGTTCTTGGGTCACCGTTTCTTCGCCTGCCAGGAAGGCTGCTTCTCGAGCAATATCTGCAATTCGCCCAAAGCGAGCGGAGAGACGTTGTTTGCGGGCGACAATTCGGGCGCCGTGTTCTGCGAGTGCCGCCACAGCAGAACGATGAAACGGCGGCAATGATTCCGATTTGCACAATCCAGCAACGACGCTGGCATATTGCAAAACGGATTCGCCGCAACGCGGAAGTTCGCTGTCGAAGTCCGCAAGCACCTTGAAGAGTTCGCGAAAATCCGGATCGATCGCGTCGAGTCGATAGTAGATTGAAGCATCGCCGATCAAGATGACACGGACATTGATGTCAATTGGTTGGGGAAGCGTGACCACCGTTTGTCGCATCCAGCCAACTTCTGGTGGCACGATTTCCAATCGTCCGGTTCGAAGCGTTCGCATCAAGGCGCGCCACGCACCGGGTTCAGACAGCACCTCGTTGACGTCAAGGATCAAATAACCGGCATCGGCCTGCAACAAAGCGCCTGCACGAACGCCTCGATAGTCAGAAATCGCCATCCCGCCGGGGCCAATTTCCGGTTCAACAGTCCCCAGCAAGTTCATCATGCTGGGCGCGTTCTCCTCAACAGCCGGACGTGCATGGTGATCGTCATGCGTCAGTACGACGTTGACGCCGTAACGGACGTTGAAGTTTGTCGTTTCGTCATTGCCTTGCAACTGATTCTCAATCACATCCTCGACGACTTCCTCGAGAAATTCTTTAACATCGTCGCCCGGGAATCGTTCGGCGACCGGCGAAATCGTATCGGTCAATAATTGTCGCGCAATCTGCTCGTTGAGCGAGCGAAGTACTTCCTGTGCCGCGCGGATCAGTTTGTTGACTTCGCGGCTCGTCTCCTGAAGCTGCTTTTGATATTTAGGCAGCATCTCTTCGTAGGCAGCAAGTTGTTCGGGTTTCGCTTTGCCCTGGCTGACCAACAATTTCAATTGTTCGGCGGGAACCGGCTCACCTTCCACCACCGGGAGGATCAATGTCTGGGATGCCGGGCCCTGTTGGACGCTGACCAACGCCATGCCATTGGATTCAATGTCTTTCTCGAGCGGTTTTGTGGCGGCATTAATTTGTGCTTGCAGCTTTTCCTGGATGGCCGTTCGATTCGAAATATGAGGCTCAGAGTCCAGCGATTTGGTGAGTCCTTCACTGATAAAGTCAGCCACCTGATTCATTTGCCGGCGAAATGAATTGGCTTGTCCCGCTTCGAGTGTGATCAGCCGCGGGTGATCGGGGCGCGAGAAATTGTGGACGTAGCAAAAGTCTCGTTTGCATTCACATCGAGGTTGTAACTCGTCGAGAAGTTTTCGAACCATGGTGATGCGGCCGGTGCCCCGAGCGCCACGAACGTAGACGTTTTGACCGGGCGCCATGCACTGGATGCCAAACTTGAGTGCGTCATAGGCAGTCGGTTGACCCAAAATACCAGTGGCCGGGTTAATTTCGTCCGTGGTCTCAAACGGTAGCGAATCAAGACTGCATTGCCAACGAAGGTCCTCAGGTTGAACCCGAGAACTGGAGACCGACTTATCAATATTCTTCTGAAGTTCCACAACCAATCCAAACGCTCAAACAGATCAAAATCAGGATCTGCATTGTAGAGAACGGGACTCATGGTGCGTCAAGTAGTCCGTCGATTTCCAAAAGATGTTTTGATTGTCTGTGTACGCGAACTCAATAAAAAAACGCCGGGCAATCGCCCGGCGTTTTCGTTGGCAGCGTCAATTCAGCCAGCTCAACTTACTCGGTCAGAATCGTTGGCAAGTTGTTGGCGATTTCTTCGAAAATTTCGATCAGTGCTGATCCGTCATCGGCATGATAATGTCGTCCTTGACCGGCTGCGGCCACAGATGCCATCGCAGTTTTGTCAGCACCAGGAGTAAACGTCACGGTGTGGATCGTCACCAAGTGTTGACCCATGATGTACTCGACCGCGTCGTCTGGATCTTGTCCGGCGTTGCTGACACCGTCGGTCAACACCACAATGGTTTTGGCAGCAAATGGCCTCGCTGCGGTGCCGCTGACAATTGGGGGAAGTCCAGTTGTCATGCCATCTCCGATCGCTGTGCCTCCATAAGGATCGATGCCGTCGATATAGTTGCGAATGTCCCCGTAGGAATCTTGAAGAGAGTAGTCCAGCGTGGCGCTGCTGTTAAAGGTCACCAGCGAGACTAACTCCTCTTGATCGGTAATATCGAGAACGTCCAAAAACGCGTCAACGCCTTGTTCAAGGTACCACCATCGACTGTATCGAGCGGCACTCGATGTGTACTTCCAGTCATGGCAATACTGCGCCATTTCGGATGTCAGTTTGTAGTTCTCCCATGAGCTGTAAGAATTGCCAAGCGTATGAGAGGGGTTTTCCCATTTTTCCAATTGATAGATGACATTTGCACTGTAGTACCGATCGTAAAGCCAATCCGTCGCATCGGCGTATTCGCCCCAAGTGATTCGTCGCTCAGTGTAGGTATATGAATCTTGCCAGTATTTGTCCCAGGTATTACGACGCTCCCATGATGAGTGTGCATCTTCTTCACGAGAATACCCTCGGTCATACCAGTAACCGTTGTAGCGTCGCCAGTAGTGATACATCCAACCGCCGGGTACGGTGATCTGTTCCGGGTTGTCGTAGAGCTCTCGCAAACGATTCGAAAGTGCTTGATCGTCGCGGTAGTAAAGCATCGAGCCGGAGCGATCGAGTACCAGAGCGATATCGCGGTCAATCTGGGTTGCAACCGAACGACGACGCGGGCTAAAACTGGAAATGTGCCGACCGTCCTTTTCGATGTCTTTCATGACATTGAATACCATCGGCAAGTTCATATTGCTGACGACCGACAAGCTTGACGGTCGTTTGTTTTGACTATTGATTTCATCGAGCGTCATCTCGGTGAACTCATAACGGCCATAACCATTGTTGCCGCGGATCGATTTGCCAAAGATGACTTGAATCTCTGAATCATCGCCAGAGGTTCCAACAGACAAAGTTCGACCGACGACAGGATTCGCTTGAGCGATTTCCTGAGCCTTAGCAATCCCATCCGCGATGGCCTTTTGCCGTTTCTGTTCGTTGGTTAGTGTTTGATCACCTTGAGCAACACTCATCGCTCGACCACCCGCGTGAGCGGCACAGTCGGTCGTGATTTTCAATTCCGTTGCAGTCAGCTGCATGTAGGCAAGGTTGATTGCAAATCCGGCGAAGATGAGCAAAAGAGGAAGCAAGATTGCGAACAGCGGGATGATTGCCCCGCGACGCTGCTTCGGATTCCGGTGAGCCGCAACTCGACGTCGCCATCGACGTGGAGCTGATTGGACTCGAGTAATTGGGTCTGGCATCGTTGTCTCCCGAACAAAAAAGGAGTTTGAACTTGCTGATTTGAGTAACAAACGTTTTGAAAATGGAAAAAGCAATTCGTAGGGGAGCTTCTTGAAAATTTTCGATCGATCAGGCGATTCTCCTGTGAGCCTAGTTGCCTGTCGTTGTAGAATTAAAGTAACCACGGTACCTTTCGGTTCGCAGAGTCATTTGGGCTTGGATTTTATTGTCGCCAAACATGGATCCTGGCAGCAGGACCGCGTTATCAGCCAGCTTGATTTCGATAAAGGTTTGAACGGATTCGGTGTCAAATTCAATCTGGTTGATCACGTTGCCGTCGGAGTCCGATGAGCCGTCAGCATTGTTGATTCGAATCGTGGCTTGGACGTTGCCCAGGCGACTCAAAATATCTTGTGCTCGTTGGATGCCGTCTTCGATTGTCGCGCCTTCGGTGATCACATATCGTGATGCTTCGTAACAAGCATTCTGTGCCAGGTTTCGCATCATGCTCATTCGTGAGAATTCGGCACAAACGACGATGACGATCAGGAATGCCGGCGCAACCATCGCGAATTCAACAGCCGAAGCACCGCTCCGTTTTTCACCTCGGCGGCGCCTTCGTCGATTTCGAATTGGATTCAATTGTGGAAACATGGTTCTGGCTTTCGTGACTTATTCGTTGAATTCGCGGACCATCGTGACTTGGGAAGTCACATTTCGATTGACCATCGAGTCAAAGATGTACAGCGAGTTACCCTGGGTTGGTGCGGTAATTCGAACCGTAATCTGATCGAGTTCGCGAAGCCCACTCCAATCCGTTGGCAAAACTTCGACACCAACCGCATTGCCACTGCCATCGGTTGGCAGCACAACTTGCCGGTCAGCAAGAACTTCGTTGACACGTGCAAGAACCATTTCTCGTGTCGCTCGACGGCGAACGCCAACGCGACATCCCTCAAAAGCACAGATCGACAGTGATTCTTTTAAATAGATACCGGCACAGATCTCCAACGTTCCCATCATCAAAATGATGATCAATGGAAAACAGATCGCTGCCTCGACCGCCGCGGCACCACGCCGCACGCCTGATCGGGAACGACGGGATCGGCGCGAACGTCGAGTAGAACTCGTCGACAAGTTTTCGCTGCGCGTGGACATAATACAGATGGGGGGATTTGAAAAAGTTAGGTGTACTAGGGGAAACGTAGTTCAGGTTTCCCCAACGGGCTTCGAACAAGCAACATAAATGAGGCGGCCTATCGGACAGGTAAGCCATATAACTGGCATTGTTGCTACAACCGACATAGCTTTTGCTTTCGGTTGCGCCGAGAATGGCCTGAATCCCGCTGAACCAAGTCGCAAGGTGGCACGACAAACCAAATCGCCATTGCGCGAGCGGCGGTTCAAGATCCACCGATTCATGCACCACATCGAACGACCGTATCGACGCACTACAGGCGACGATCCGAAAGCTCAGACAAGAGAACGTCGCATGATTCGCCGTGCGATAGAGCTCAAAAGCAGATGCTTTGAACGCAACGTTGTTAACAACGCAAGGATCCGTTTGGCAGCATTCGCGGCAAATTTGGTCGTGGATGCACGACGGCTAGTTGCGTTCCCAAGGTTTACGTTTTTTGGGATCCGCTTTTCCTGATAACGATTTTCGATCGACAAGCATCTCTACCGAAGTGGTGCCCAACAAGTCATTGAGCCGCCCCGTGAGTTCATCGTTAATTTCGATTCGACGGCGCGAGTTCAACTCAACACGCATGCCATCTTCAATGACCAAATCAATTCGGAGTTCTCGGTTACCAGGATAACCCCGAAGTATTTCGTAGGCGTTTTTGAGCGCGTCTTCTCCGTGAGTCTGCTCATCGATGGTGATTTTAATTCCATGCGTCAAGTCAGCATCCAGTTGATCGATTGGAATAACTTTATTGACGATCAAGTTGGGCTCGTCGCCTCCGCCTCGGTAGTCGAGGCGTCCCTGAATTACGACAACAGCGTCGGCAATGACCGATTCTCCAGATTTGACATACTCCTGAGGCCAGAGGATGCAGCGAATCGAGCCATCGACATCTTCCAGGTCAAACATCACATATTTGGTTGGCGAGTTGGCCTCTCGTGGATTCTTTACATGGGAATGCTTGACCGATGAGATCATGCCACCCATCGACACGCGATCTTTTTCACGTGTCCCCTGTAAACCCGACGTCTTATGTGAGCAGTATCGTGCCAACTGGGTTTCGAATTGGGCCAGAGGATGGCTAGTTAAGTAGTAACCAAGTACTTCCTTTTCATAGCCGAGCAACAATCGCTCTTCCCATTCATCCATTTCGGGAAGAACTACCGGTTCGGCTTCGGCTTGATCGTCGTTGTCATCACCGCCAAAGAGGCTTCGTTGTCCGCTCTTTTTGTCAGCGATTGCAGCGGCACCGGACTGGATCGCGCGGTCCAGCACCGCAGCCAGTTGGGATCGTTTGGCCCCAAAACAATCCAAAGCACCAGCTTTGATCAACGATTCGATCGAAGAACGACTACATTTGTTCGACTCGATTCGCTCGCAAAAATCAAAAATGTCGCGAAACGGACCATTAGCCATACGTTCTTCAACGATCGATTCCGCAGCACTGGCGCCACATCCTTTGATGGCCGACATGGCAAAATGAACTCGACCGTTGGACACCGAAAATTCGACGCCGGATTGGTTGACGCATGGCGGAACAACTTCCACTTCCATGCGATCACAGTCTTCCATGTGCTCGACCAGCGAATCTTTACTGGTAAAGTTCCGTCCGGGGATATCGCCAGTTAACAGCGCCGCCATGAATTCAACGGGAAAGTGTGCCTTTAGGTACGCTGTTTGCCAGGCGATCGCAGCATACGCTGTTGAATGTGACTTGTTGAAGCCATAACCTGCGAACTTGAGAATCATGTCCCACATGTCCTGAGCGTCCTTTTTGCTCAGGCCCTGTTCGACCGCACCCGTCATGTAGGCTTCATGGTTGGAAGCGATGATCGCTTCCTTCTTTTTGCTGATCGCTTTAATGCAAGTGTACGCAGAAGCGAGCGGAATCTGTCCGAGGCGATTCAGGATCTGCATGACCTGCTCCTGGTAGACCATCACCCCGTGGGTCTCTTCCAGAATGTCTCGCAGGACATCGAGTTTGTATTCGGCTTGTTTGCGACCGTGTTTGACGTCGATGTATTGTTGCACCATTCCGCCCTCCAGCGGTCCGGGGCGGTACAGCGCATTTGTCGCGATGATGTCCCTGAAGTGGTCAGGCTTCATCTTTTGCAGCAGGTCTCGAATCCCGCCGCTTTCAAGCTGAAACACGCCTTTGGTGTCACCGCTTTGCAACAGATGAAACGTCTTTGGATCATCCAGAGAGAACAACAGAGGATCGACTTTCTTTCCGGTCGTCTGCTCAATTAGTTTGACAGCGTTGCTCAGGATGGTCAGTGTCCTGAGTCCAAGGAAGTCCATCTTTAATAGACCCGCCTTTTCAACATCATTCATGGACCACTGTGTGATGATGTCGTCTTTGCCAGCTACCCGTCCAAGGGGCACGTAGTCGGTCAGCGGACCGTCGCTGATCACGACTGCAGCAGCGTGCGTACCGATGTTCCGCGCGAGACCTTCAAGTTTCATCGCGAAGTCGATCATTTCGGCGACTTCCGGGTCTCCGTCGTAAGCCGCTTGCAAGTCGCCGCTGGTTTTGAGCGAGTCCTCCAGTGAAATCCCCAGTTTGTCCGGAATCATTGAAGTGATCTGGTTGACTCGAGCCAGCGGAATCCCGAGAACACGTCCGACATCTTTAATCGCGGCCCGAGCCTTCAACGTTCCAAACGTACCGATTTGGGCAACCGAATCCTCACCATACTTCTCTTTGACGTAACGGATGATTTCTCCGCGTCGCTCTTTGCAAAAATCGATATCGATATCAGGTGCTTCGAGTCGATTCTCGTCGAGGAAACGCTCAAATAGCAAGCTGTATTTGATTGGGCAAACATGACTCAGATAGAGCGAGTAGCAGACCAGAGCCCCGACGCCGGAACCACGCGCGGTCGAAGGAATATCGCATTTTCGCGCCTGCTCAACAAAGTCCCAGCAAATCAGAAAGTAATTCGCAAAACCCAGCTTGTTAATGACACCCAGTTCGCGCTCCAGTCGATCCATTACGACTTGGGAGAGTTCGCCGTTGGGCATCATCTCTTCGTTGCCGTCATATCGATCAAGCAAACCTTTGAGGCACAGATCACGCAATTCATCTTCGGGAGTGCGATCTCGGGGAAGGTCAAAAATTGGAAAGTAACGTTCCCCTAGCTCGAGTTGAATATCCACAGAATCCGCAATCTCTTGACTGCGTGCAACTGCGTGCTCAAGACCGGGAAAATGGCGATACATTTCCTCCGGAGGACGCAGGTAAAACTGATCGCCCTCCATCTTCATTCGCTGAGTGTCAGTACGGTATTTTCCCATATTGATACAGAGCATGACGTCCTGTGCTTCGGCGTCGTCACGATCGACATAATGACAATCGCTGGTCGCGACCAGCGGCAAACCCATCTCGTTGGCGATTCGAACCGCTCCTTCGAGTTGCGGACGCTGAATATCAACATCGTTGTTCATGATCTCAATGAAGTACCGGTCTCCGAACAACTTGTGAAACCAGGCAGCGACTTCTTTGGCCTGCCCAAATGTTTCTTCGGCACCGTTTCCACCATTGAGAATCGCTCGGCTGAACTCGCTGGAGACACATCCACTGAGGCAAATAATGCCTTCGTGAAACTCCTCCAGTAGCTCTTTGTCGATGCGGGGTTTGAAGTAAAAGCCGTCCAGGCTGGCGTACGATGCCATCTTGATCAGATTCTTAAAACCGGTGGCATTCTGACAGAGCAAGGTCAAGTGATATGTTGAGTCCTTGCCGCGTCCAGACTTGTTCGCACGACTGCCTGGCGCAATGTAGGCCTCATAGCCGATGATCGGGTTGATGTCTTTGCCACGGCAAGCTTGATAAAACTCCAACGCGCCATGAAGGTTGCCATGATCGGTCAACGCCAGCGCGTTCATGCCATGGTCGACGGTTCGCTGTACCAATTTCGGAATCGAGCTGGCACCATCGAGCAGGCTGTAGTGACTATGGCAGTGCAGGTGGGCAAATGGGCGTTCCGACATTTGTTTTCCTTGATCAATCCGTTGACGAAATTGTCGGTGGTCGATGGGGCGCTGATTCGTGCGCAGGCATGAAACAACAATGTTTCGATTGCTCGCTGAGTGGTTACAACCGGGACGATGCACGAACATCTTTGGGCCGCAACAAGGCATTCCATTCTAGCGAATGCCGCGCAAATGGCCATGCGCGGATTTAACGGTGCCCAATGGTAAAAGTCTTCGGAAAACGGCCAGCCCTAAGGGCACGTTACGTTACTTGCCGCGTCCCAGATGACGAGTGAAACGACTCATGAAACTCTCTCGTTTCTGGCCTTGGTCGTTGGAATGAGATGCAAGTCGTGCTTCGAGGTCAGCTGCACGCTGTTCGAGCTCTGCCTGCTTTTGTTCGAGCTCTGCTCGTTGCTGGCTCAGTTTGGCGCGGTTGATCGACAACTCAACTTCAGCATCGCGAAGTTTGGAATTCAAGTCTTTCTTCAACTTCTCGATCGCCTCATTGTCTTCAGGAGAAATCTTTTCGATCGTTTCATGCAGTTCTTCCAGTTTGACAGCGGCTGAAACGGACGAGTCAAGCTCGGGAGTTGGCTCAGGCTTGGCTGGCTTTGCTGCAGCGGTATCTTCCAAAGGACGATAATCCGGATCGATGCCGTATTTCTCCAACATCGCACGTTTCTGACGGTGCCAATGTGACACTGATTCCTCATCGTCCGACGGAGCAAGTTCGGGTTCTGATGATCGGTTCTCAGCATTCATGTTGAGATTGCCCGCGAATGTGTCACCCGCCGGGATCTGTTCAGCGATAATGTTCTTGAATTGTTCAACCAACTCGTCATTCATCGTCTTCAGATTGGATTGGAGTTCCTCGGCGACATCCCCGCGAGTGAGTTTTGAGATTCCATCGAAAGCACCATTTGATTCTGCTTTAAACGCTTGGCTGGTTTCGATTTTAGTCAGCTGTTTCGAAACGTTTTCCAGGCGATCATGCAGCTTGTTTTCCAGCTCTTTCGCGATCTCAACGACTTTGGTTTCGACCTGTTCCGTTAATTGGTCAATCAACTCGGAGTGATCGATCGATTGGCCATTGGCGGCAGGCCGCTCTTTCAAAATTGTTGAAAACTGTTCGGATTGCCTCGAAAGTTGTTCGTTGACTGCTTGCTCGACCGTTTTGACAACCCCCGTCAAATCGTCCTGACCGTTCGGTCCCGAGCCAACGCCCATGTCTTCGATTTGAGCTGAAACCAGCTCGAGTTGCTCGGCCAACGATGCTTGGCTGGCCTGAAGTTTTTCAATCTGTGCCAGTGCGGCGGCATCTGATTCTGAGCACCGTCCCGTTTTGCTATCCGATTTAGCGAGCTTCGATTGGTTGGCTTCAAACTGCTCAAAATGTTGGTCGAGGCGACCAATCAACTTGGCTTCAATCTGCTCAACGATGTTGCTTTGAAGTTTCTCAAAGCCTGGTTGGGTCGACTCTTTCGATTTGGCAGCTTTGGCGAATGCGTCAAATTTTTCGCTCAGCGATGATTCCATCTGGCTGAGTCGAGATTCCAAGTCGTTAGAAGAATTCGGAGTTTCCAGCAGCGGATTTGAGCTTTCCAACTGGCAAATCTTGTCATCCAGCTGGGCCAGTTGCTCCAGTACTTCCTGGTGGCCCTCGGAATTGAGGACATCAAACTGTTCTTCCTGTAGCGCCAACAACAGCTCAACTGACTCGAGAATCCGAGTCGTTTGGCTTTTTTTTTCGGTTTTTGAGGGCTGTTTCGTGGAAGCGGGCATGGTGGCGGTAGGTGGACGAAGCGAAGCGAAACGGAAATCTAAGGGTGCTTCTCGGACAAACGTAGCTCAGCCCTTAAGACATCAAGGTTCGAAAACCATCAAAATTTGCCCACCCACAAACGGTACAACCCGACCAACGTGTTCAAATCGACCGATCCCCAGCCGCGTGATATCACGAACTGGTATTGGTAAAAACCCGCTTTGTTTGGTATCTCATTACCGTCTGCAAGGATCGCAGACACCCCGCGCGAACCGGCATGGATGCCACATGATGAAGGTGACCGGCCTCGCGAATTGCTGTTGTTTGATTGGCTCAAGCAACCTCGTTCAATTGGAAACCAACGATGGCCGGAAACTCAACCAATCAGAATCGACGTAGTTCAAGCGCTCAGGAAAACGAAACTGAGACGGATCAGGATCGCGATCGGGAAAGTCAATCCAGGTTTTCTGCAGCAACGTTGACTCGGTTCGCCGCTGTCGGCCTGTTCGTGATTCTCGGTACTTTTGCCGTGATTCATTCGATGACTGGCAAGGACTCGCAAGATCAAAAGCAAGCCCAGGCAGCCGATGGTGACGACGGCGATGCCGCTCAACAGTCGACTGCTGGAGCCAATGATTTTGCGACGGGTTTATCGGAAAACCCCAAAGAGACGACCGACGAAAACGACGAACAACCCGAATCCGGCAGCGAGTCCAAAGATGGCTCGAAGCTTGATCCCAAGAAGATCGCCCTGATTCCAGATCTTGGTTTAAAGGCGGTTGCGTCGTTTATCGAACGATCTGGATTCGGGTCACCACCCCCGCAACCATTTTCGTCAACAGACAAACTGAATGAAAACAAGCCTAAGCAGCTAGCGAAAACAGAAGTTCCCAAACGAAGTGACAGCGATTTCAATCGATTTTCGGCTCCCAAATCCGAACCTTCCAAACCCAACACTAACGCGATGACTCCTCCGCCTAGCAAGGAGTTTTCACAGGGTACCAACCAAGCCAAAACGTCTCGTTCGGTATTACCCGAAGTTGCATCGGTCAACCTTCCAGGCAGTCGAAAAAATGAACTGAGCGCGATGCCAGTGACGGGAGGACCACTAAAAGCGACTGTTCCGCCACCTTCAATGGACGGCAGTTCTGAGCGAGAAAATCTTGCATCCAAACCGCTTGTCGCGATTCCAAAGATCGACGTCGTGAACAAGCCTGATCGGGAGGTTGGACAATCTCCTTCAATCAAAAAGCCAATTGCATCACCGACAAGCATCATCGAAGATCCCGGGGTTCGGCTCGCACAATTGCCAGGCTCAAACATCCCAGGTGGTTCCAGTGGTTTCAAATCGGGACCGCCGCAAGTCGATCAGTCGTCCAGCGTACCACCTCCCCAAATCGATTCGACTCGACCAAGGATACCCAACATGGGTGCAGCAACATCCGACTTCTCCAGTCGAGCGAATCAAATGGGTGCCAACGTTCGGCAGCAATTCTCGGTGAAGACAGAACAAGCGAAACAAGCGATTGAGCAAAGTGCCGACACACTCCAAGCAGCTGCCAGAGGTTCGACTGGCAGCATGTCGTCTTCGTTGCGCACTCCACCTCCATCTCCCACGGGTGTGAGTCGACCCTCAATTCGCGTTGATAACAATGCGTTTTCCAACGCTGCTCCACCACCCGCGATGAATCAGTCGTTTGGCAACGGTGCGTCTCGGCCGAGTGTTAATTCGGTACAGGTGCCCTCCTCCGCCATCCCATCCAACAGCCCTTTTGCGAGAAAGCAAGTCGGCGGCGGAACGTCGGGGCAAACGACAGGTAACCGCTTTGACGCGCCAAGTTTGCCATCAAAAGCCGCTTCGACAGATCGCTCGTTGGTTCGTTCCAAAGCACCTGAACTGCCTTCGGCAACAACCACTCAAGAGAAAAGTTTCAACCAGCGCGTACCAGCGATGCAGGCCTCCACTTCGCGAAACCTTGCCAGCCCTGCCGCGACCAAGCTGCCCGCATTTGGCTCGACTTCAGCGACCAGCAACACAGCATCGAATGTTCCTGGTGAACGTGAACTCGAGGGTTTGCAAATGCCAGCCATCAGTTTGCAAAAATTGTCGCCGCGAGAGGTGCAGGTAAACCAAACGGCTGAATTCCAGATCGTCGTCAAAAACGTTGGGCGAACGTCCGTCGATGACGTCAAGATCTTTGATCGAGTACCCGACGGGACGCGGTTTGAAGGTGCCACACCCAATCCAACGGATTCGGCTCAAGGGCAGCTCCGATGGGATTTGGGAACATTAAAGCCAGGGGCGGAGAAGCGAATCTCGCTTCAGTTGAAACCAACAAGAACCGGTGAAATTGGTAGCGTCGCTCAGTACACGTTCGCCGCAAAGTCGTCTGTGCGAACACGTGTGACCCAACCCAAACTGGAAATCACACACCAAACCAAGCCAGTCGCGTTGATTGGCGACGACGTCATCATCAATGTCACCATTAAAAACAACGGCGATGGTCCCGCCAGAAACGTGCTGATCCAGGAAGACATCCCCAAGCAGTTGGAGTTCTCCAATCGTTTCCGAGAGATTGAGTACGAAGTTGGAACACTGGCGCCCGGTCAGTCAAAATCGACACGGCTCGCGCTCAAAGCGAAAGAGGCTGGTAGGTTGACCAATACCATCGTGGCCACTGCTGATGGTGGTTGGCAAGCCAAGCACGATCTCAATATGGAAGTTGTCGCGCCAAAATTAAAGCTGAGAACCGATGGAGCAACTCGTAGATATCTCGGACGTAATGTGACACACGACTTTCAGATCTCCAATGGCGGCACAGCACCGGCAACCAACGTCGAGATCATTGCCAAATTACCCAGCGGAGTACGCTTCGTGAGTGCAAACAACCAAGGGACCTACAAGCCATCCACCCATTCGGTTTACTGGAGCCTTGCAAGGCTCGATCAAGGGGCCGACGCGGGGGTTGAACTAAAAACAACACCAATTGCAATCGGAAATCATCCGATCAAAGTCGAAACATTTGCGGATTTGGGGCTGCGTGATCAGGCCGAGCAACCTCTGTCGATTGAGCATCTTGTGGACGTCTTTTTCGATATCGATGACGTTGTCGATCCCATCGAAATTGGCAGCGAAACTCAGTATCGCCTAAAAATTGTCAACCAAGGTTCCAAGACAGCGACCAACATTCAAATTCAAGTCGCCTTTCCAAACGGGTTGAAACCAAAATCGGTTTCTGGTCCGCTCACTCACAACATTTCAGGGCAACAAATTCAGTTTCAACCGATCGCCAGTCTCAAGCCGGGAGAGAGCGTAGCGTTAACCGTATCTGGCCAAGGGACTGCCGAAGGTGACCATCGGATCGCGGTCAAGCTACAGTCGGATGATCGACCGACACCCGTGGTGAAAGAAGAGTCGACTCGCGTCTATTCAGATCGCTAACTTAAAAATCGCTGACCCAATGCTGCTGCTTGGGTCAGGATTCATGGTCAAGCTCAACCGGGACCCTCGGCGTTGATGGATTGACAATTGGTTTCGTAATCTTGAATCGATAAACTTTTGCTTCACCGTCGTCGAAGAAGCGGTACGTGCCGGCGATGAATACGAGAAACCGGTTGTACTGATAAACATTGGCGGCTTCGATTGCTTGCTCACGATTTCTGGCGAGGTTGAAGTACCACGCTTTCAACGTTGGGCGATAGTCGTGCACCGTGTGACGTTCAATCAACAAGCCCGCGTCCTCGATTGCTTGACACCATCGATGGTGTGACGAAAGCTCTGATCCTGGAAAAATCAATTGGCCAGCGACCGCTGAAACAGGCGTTGTGTCATTCGCCAAGCAAAAGAAGTGTTTGACAATGCGACCGCCAGGCTTGACCGCACCGGCCAGTTTTTTCATCCATGGCTCGATATCTTGTGGCCGTACGTGTTCGGAAACCGCAACCGAATAGATTTTGTCAAAGAACTCGTTTGGGTAGTCGGTGGTTATGAAATCGCGGTACTCCATATTGAAGTTCTCGCGTTCTCGATTGAATGCAATCTGTTTTTTGGAAAGCGTATAGCTGTGGAGATTCTGTTTGTCACCGGTCACTGAATAGACCAGTCGCAACATCGAACCCCATCCTGGTCCCAGCTCTAAAATCTTCTCACCTGGATTCGGGTCGAGCATGCCAAGTAGATGGTTTGCTTTACGAGTTTGTGCGTCTTCGAGTGTGTCGTTCGGGTGCAGAAAGTCAGCACAGCTGTAGAACAGAAATCGTTTGTCCAGAAACGATTCGAAAAACTCATTGGATACGTCGTAGTGGTTCTCGATCCCTTGGTCGTGTTTGGGGCGAAGCATCCACCACATCAGAATCTTGCGAATGAAGTATGGCGGGTAGTTTTTTCGAAACCACTCGATGGACGGATGCCACGGTTCAGTAATCAGGCTCCAGGCGCGTTCTGCATGCAGTGGCTCTTTGACACGTACCAGTTGATTCAGATAGGCATAGGCCGGGCCAAATACGATGGTTTCAAAGACGAACAGCGTGTATCGAAGAAAAGGGTGCATTTGGGATGGTCCGAATTCGTGTCAGCTCGCATTTTTGAGACGTCTACCTATTCTGCTTCCTTCGGCGAAAATCGCATGCTTATTTGACAAATTGGAATTGTCAGGCTGCAAAATACGCTCGACTCCGTCCAAATCAGTTGCCATGTCGGTCAATGGCTTGGCCTGTGGCGATGAAGAATCGAACAAAGTCCGAATTTGCGAGGCTAAAAGGACCGTTTTCGGCGACTTTTTAGGATTTAGGTGAAAATCAGCCGTTATTAAAACGACGTCTATTTGGTACCCTGTTCGATTCTTGACTGGCATCAGGTTGCACACCACTGCCGTTCTGAATTCTCCCCTCTGATCCTGTTTATACCCGAGAAAGTTAATGCGTACTCCGCTGATCGCTGGCAACTGGAAAATGAACCTGAATCGTGCCGATGCAGTCGCTTTGGCAACCGAATTGGCGTCGGCATCAGCGTCCGGTTGCGACGTCTTGGTCTGCCCAACGATGGTCTACCTTGATGCGGTTCATGCTGCGATCAAAGGCTCCAACGTCGCCCTTGGTGGACAAGATGTTTACTTTGAAGCCAATGGAGCGTTCACGGGAGAAACCAGTACCGAGATGCTCAAAGACGTCGGGTGCACGTTTGTTATTCTCGGCCACAGCGAACGCCGCAACGTGATCGGTGAACGTGACGAATTGATCAACAAAAAAGTCAAAGCCGCTTTGGCCGCTGGGCTAACACCGATACTTTGTGTTGGTGAGTTGCTGGAAGAGCGAGAAGCCGGCAAAACCATCGAAATCGTTCGATCGCAGTTCGAAGGCTCGCTGGCTGACGTCACGGCAGAACAGATGCATCAAATCGTGATTGCCTACGAACCGGTTTGGGCCATCGGTACAGGAAAAACGGCAACGCCTGAACAAGCTCAAGCCGTCCATGCAGATCTTCGCAAAATCATTGCCGAGCATTATAATCCAGAGACATCAGAGAATGTCCGAATTCTTTATGGCGGAAGTGTAAAACCGGCCAATGCGGCCGACTTGATGTCGCAACCCGATATCGATGGTGCACTCGTTGGCGGTGCATCTCTCAAGTCCGACAGTTTCTCCGCAATTATTGAATCGGCGGAGGCAACCAGTCCCGCCTCTTAGCGGAACTTGTTACTCACAATTTTTGTCGATTCATCATCACTCACACAGTCGTCTTTCGTTAATCCAATGTTTGCATCCACACCACTCCTGGCAGAACTCAATATCGGTCTCTTCATCATGGAGATGCTGTTGTTTTTGACATCCCTGTTTCTGATGTTGCTGGTATTGGTCCAGCGCGGCAAAGGTGGCGGATTGACTGGAGCCCTAGGTGGCTCTGGAGGCAGTAGCGCGTTTGGTGCAAAAGCCGGCGATGCATTCACCAAGATCACCATGTATGTCGCTGGGTTCTGGATCCTGTTGTGCATGTTGACGATTGCATTTTTCAACAAACCGCCAGAGCCAAATGCTTCATTAAAGAATCCTTCCGCGGTCGGTGCTTCTGATACCGATACAGAAGAAGGCGCAACCGGTGATTCGTCGGATGAAACGACCGACGAAGGCACGCCTGCAACGGGCGGTACCAATGACAATGATTTTGAGCCCCCAGTCACTGACCCAGGTGGCGACGGCAATGCAGTCGATCCAGGCAATACTAGTACTGAAGCAGAAAACAACGAAGCAGAAAACAACCAGGAAAATGGCTAGTTGTTTTTGGGGCGATGCTGGCCAAGTCCGCAACGAACTCGTAACGACAAACGACCTTGAAAACATCAGCCCGGCAGCTCATCGTTTCAGATGAGTTGCCGATTGCTGTTTGGCCCTCGCCGAATATTCATCGAAGCGATTCGGCAACTTAACCAAAACTGAATTGACGCGTCAATGAGATCACTCAAGAGGCTGCCAACGTGGTAACAAGCATGACCGGCCATGGACAGGCAACCGTTGAGCGCGAACAAGTTCGAGTGGCTGTTGAGATTCGATCGGTGAACAGCCGATACCTGAAAACATCGGTCCACTCGGAACTCGGTTCGACAGCGATTGCAAAAATCGAGTCGTTGGTCAAACAAAAGATCCACCGGGGGACGGTAAGCGTTCGCGTCAAAACGGTGTACCTGGATGACTCCAAACTCTACCGACTTAACGAATCTGCGATTCGTCAGTATTGGTTGCAGCTCACCGAGATCGCCGGATCCAGCCAGCATGTCAACGTCGAAGCGATCCTGCAGTTGCCCGGCGTCGTCGATGAAACAAATTTGGGCGACGTCGATCAATCCATGTTGGAAGTCATCAATGATTCCGTCGGCGAAGCTCTGGATCGACTGAATCGTATGCGTCAAGTCGAGGGCGACGCGATGAAAGTCGATATGATGGAGAACATTGGCAAGATTGACCAAGCATTGGCAGGGATCAAAAAACTCGCGCCACGAGTTGCAATTCAATACTCCGAACGACTCACTGAGCGAATCAATCGGATGCTTGCCGAATTTGACGTCACGGTGTCTCCGTCCGACGTTGTCAAAGAAGTCGGGTTCTTTGCTGATCGCTGCGATATCTCCGAAGAGACTATGCGATTAGGGAGTCACCTCGAACAATTTTCGGTCGTGGTCGAGCAGCCGACTCCGGGAAAAAAACTAGACTTTCTGGTTCAGGAAATGCTGCGAGAAACGAATACGATCGGTTCCAAAGCCAACGACTCCGATATAGCGCGACACGTGGTCGAAGTTAAAACCTGTATCGAACGGATTCGCGAGATGGTCCAAAATATCGAGTAGTCGATCGAGCAAGCCCTTCCCGCCCAATCGACATTTTGAATCCATGGTGTCTCCCAAGAATTGACGAATCAATGTTCGAAACTGGAAAACTGATTATCATCTCCGGTCCGTCGGGAGTCGGAAAAACGACAGTCCTCAAAAAGCTATTTGAGCAGTGCAAGTTGCCGTTGCAGCCGAGCATCTCGGCCACCACGCGACCGCAGCGCGCCGGCGAGACAGCAGGTGTCAGTTATCACTACCTCAGCGATGAGGAATTTCGACAACGCCGGGAAAATGATGAGTTCCTCGAATGCGTCGAGGTTTTCGGGCGTGGGCACTGGTACGGGACCTTAAAAAAGCCAGTTAGCACTGGTCTAAATGAGGGAAAATGGATAGTCTTAGAGATCGATGTGGATGGTGCAGCCAAAGCCTTGAAACATTATCCGGACGCAATCACAATCTTCATCCACCCTGGTAGTCTTGAAGAGCTCGAAAAACGGCTTCGCGGTCGCGGAACCGAATCCGAGGAAGCCCTCAGTCGACGTCTCGAAGTGGCTCGTCGTGAACTCGAAGCGGCCAATCGATACCAGCACCGAGTGACCAACGAATCCGTTGAACAAACCGTCGAAGATATCTGCCAGCTACTTGAAGCCTTGGAGAAACCATAACAGATGTACGAAGAACTGAAAGAAGAAGAAATTGTTCGCAAAGTCGGCGGTCGTTTTAAACTATCGACATTGATTCAAAAGCGAATGGTGCAGCTCAATAAAGGTGCTCGACCATTGGTCAACACGAATGAAGAAGACAAAATGGCGATCGTCCTTCAGGAGATTCTTCAGGACAAGATCTTTCTCGATACCGATGCTAACGTCGGTGTCGCAGGATCGCCGGACTTCGAAGATACACCTGAATTGAATCTAGACGACCTGTAAACGATTCAATCGGATCGGCTCCGAAACCAATTCAACCATGGCCCGCTCGATCATCGATATCGGGCGGGTTTTTTTGTTTTATCTTTCGAGTACCGCTGACAGAACTCACCCATCATGAATGTTGAACAGAACAAAACTTCGTTTGTGCTGATCGTCACCGGAGGGATTGCTGCCTACAAGTCAGCGACATTGACGAGTCGGTTGGTGCAAGCGGGACATCGTGTTCGCGTCGTGATGACTCCTTCTGCCGAAAAGTTTATCGGCCGCGCTACGTTTCGCGCGTTGACTGGGCAATCGGTCGTCACCGATCTCTATGATCCCGCTTTTACGTTAGGGGCACACATTGAACTTGCCCGGGACTACGATCAAGTCGTGGTCGCGCCGGCAACCGCCAACTTTTTGGCAAAAGCCGCGAATGGGATCGCTGATGACTTGGCGTCGACGTTGTATCTTTGCTTTACCGGTACCGTGACAGTTGCCCCGGCGATGAACGTGGAGATGTGGAATCATGCCGCGGTGCAACGCAATGTCGCTCAGCTACGAGCGGATCGGGTCAAGTTGGTAGATCCACAGGAGGGGTGGCTAAGCTGCCGGACCAAAGGCGTAGGCCGCATGGCAGAGCCCGAGTCGATTCTCGAAACGATCACAGCACCCACCGACGAGTCGTAGGCATGGCGCGTATCTTGATTACTTCCGGTCCGACACGGCAGTACCTCGACCCAGTACGTTATCTGAGTAATGCGTCCAGTGGCACGATGGGTAAGTGCCTTGCAGCTGCTGCAATCGCCGCAGGACATGAAGTGGTGGTTGTGAGTGGCCCCGTTTCAGTTGACTACCCGCCTCAAGCTTCCGTCGTCCGAGTTGTCTCAACGGAAGAGATGCTGGCTGCAGCCAAGACTGAGTTCATCAAATGTGACGGCTTGATCGGCGCCGCTGCCCCTTGCGACTATCGACCGGTTGAAGTTGCGGATCACAAAATTAAAAAGTCGGGCGAGGTGTTGATGCTGAAGCTGGTCGAAACAGAAGACGTTGTTGCGACGTTGGGAAAACAGAAACGGAGCGACCAATGGACGATCGGTTTTGCTCTCGAGACCGATGACGCGAGGTTCCGGGCGATCGGCAAACTACAAAGAAAAAACTGCAACCTGGTCGTTCTGAATGGCGTTTCAGCGATCGATTCCAATTTCAATGAGATTGAAATCATCGATCAACTTGGCGGCACGGTTCATCAGAGTTCTGGACCCAAATCTGAAATCGCGGCATCCATCATTCAGACTGCCGACCGACTATTGATGAGTGTGAATTAGATCTGGATACACACGTTCCAACAATCTAGTTCGATTGGTTCAAACAAAAGATCTTCTCACGCAGCGTGCCTTCGCGTGCGAACTAGAAAATACCTACCTGTCACCCTGGCAATCGCCAACCAATTGTTGGGGCAAGAAACGTCTCGAATCAGTCGTTAATAAGCACTTTTGCCTTCAAGGTTGATTGGGAAAATTTTTGGACTGTGAAAAATATGAGTGCACTCACCCAATGGCAACTTAAAACCAGATCGCTTGACCTTGCCAATGGCACGCTTGTGATGGGGATTGTTAACGCAACACCTGACAGCTTTTCTGATGGTGGTCAATTTGTTGATCCCGCCGCAGCTATCCGGCGCGGTCTGGAAATGGCGGACGCCGGAGTTGCCATCATTGATGTTGGCGGCGAAAGCACGCGTCCATACAGTGACCCAGTTGCGACTGACGAAGAGATACAGCGTGTCATTCCGGTGATCCGTGGGCTGATCCAGTCGAACTCGAATGTCGTCGTTTCAATCGACACGTCCAAAGCTGCCGTCGCGCGGGCGGCGCTGGAAGCGGGAGCTGAAATCATCAACGACGTTACGGGGCTCGAAGGTGATCCTGAAATGATGGCCGTCGCTCAAGAGTATCAGCCAGGCGTTTGTGCGATGCACATGCGAGGAACACCGCAAACGATGCAGGATGACCCATCATACGAAAACGTGGTGGAAGAAATCTATCGATACCTGGAACAACGAAAAGCGGTGTTGTGTCAGCATGGGATCGACTTGTCACGAATCTGCCTGGACCCGGGGATCGGTTTTGGAAAAACTCATCAACACAATTTGACGCTGCTATCGAGGGCCGAGGCGTTTCTTGATCTCGGGACTCCAATTCTGATCGGGCATTCGAGAAAAGGTTTCATCGGAAATGTATTGGCAGATAAAACGGTCGAGCGTGATAGTGGGACATTGGCAATCTCGATCGCAATGGCTGCAAAAGGGATCCATATCGTTCGCGTCCATGCCGCAACTGAAACTGTCAGGGCGTTGAAGATGTTTGGCGCGATTCAAGAACAACCGTGCGTCGATTGAGTCTTATTGGTCCAGCTCAATCTGATGAAAGATTGGCAGGTGCCGATAATAGACTTCGAGCGTACAGACAGCTAACGAAGTGGTGTAGATGCGACCTCCACGTCGACCCCATTCGTAGTCGTGCGGATCCCAGCTGCCCGGATACTTGCCCCGGGTTTCCTGGGAGGCGATTAAAAGTCCGCGAACCTGCTCATTCCATGTTTCCCATGGCTCGCCACCATAGTGATGCATGACTTGGGTGCCATAGTACCAGTAGTAAAGATTTCTGTCTGAGCGAGATGGCAAGTGATCTTTGACCAGCCACTTCACAGCGGAATCGAGTCTCGGATCGCTTTTCTTCCAACCCAAATACATTCGGCAGAGGATCGCTTCGGCGGTCATCGCTGGTGTTGCGTTGCCATTTGGCTGATAGCTATAGGCGGCTCCTTCGGGCAATCGCGTTTCACGTCGATTGTCAAAACGAGCATCCGCCTGAACTTGATCGAGGAAGTAGTCGGCCAGTTTTAACGTCGAGACATCAACTTGTAGATTCGTCCCTGAGGCACGGGCACTTTGGAGTGCCATCATCTGCCAGCCAAACACGCTCGTGTCGCCGACTTGACCGGGTTGGTAACGCCATCCGCCTTTACCGTGTTGGGCCGCTTCGATGAACTGGATGGCCCGTTGTGCCGGTTCGAGAAACTTTGCTTCGCCCGTCAACGCGTACGCTTCGCACAACACAATCGTCGCTTGGCCATGGGCGTACATCCCCTGATTGTCTTTAATGCCAGCTCGCAGGTCTCCGTTTGCTTTCTGATTCTTAAGAATCCAGGCAAGACCCCGAGCGACCGATTCCTTGTAACGACCGTATTCGTGAGTTTGGCCGGCGCCGAGCATCGGAAGTAATGCGAGTGATGTTGCCATGATATCGCTGTCGTTGTCTTCGTCGTCATGGTCGCGATAATTTGAGAGGCTCCATCCCCCATCGTGGTTCTGAACCGAGGCCAACCATCTCAATCCCCTTGAGACCGCAGCTTCACTCAATGTGGTACCACCTTGTTGCCGCACAATTTCAGAACGGACACGCGGGTCTCTGGCCGCGAACGACATCATGTCACCTTTTGCAGTGGTGATGTTTTCTTTGACTTTAGAAATGTTGGGGAGCGCCGCTAACGGTCTCGGGTCGGTTTGCAACTGTTGGGCATCCTGATTCGCCTTCTTCAAAACGTCGCGCAGTTCGGCATCCCCTTGATCCATCATCGTTGCTCGCTGCAAGTCGTCTTGGAGCGCGTGATCGGGATCGCTGAGAACAATATCGCCTCCCTCTGAATCGGCCGGGTCTAAGAATGTGGAAAGCGTGATCGAAGGTTGGAAGAAAGCAGGGTCGCCGAGCAAGATCAACGCCAGGATGAGAATGATCACCATGTGAAGCAGAAAGCTGATCAGCCAGGCTGGAATATTGCGAAAACCATTTCGCAAAAGGTTTGCCAGAACGGACCCTTCGGTCAGCTGTTGAAGTTCCCGTTCGCGAGCTGCCGAAAGTGAAATACGAACTGGCGCATCGATGTTGGGTGACTGGAACACCGGCGGCGGAACTGGCAAGCCGATGTGACCCGTTGGTCGAGGTGGCGGCGGTGGCAACAAGGGCGACGGAGCGGGCGCATCGAGCGCTTGCTCTTTCGCCAACTGTTCGGCGACCTCAAGCTGCTCTTCCGTCAACCCGATGCTGGTTGGGCAACGCCAACAATCTGCTAGTCCCAGCCACAAGCGAATTGTCATCGGCGCCGAGCAGTCTGGGCAGGTACAAAGCAACGCCGAACCACTGACCCAGATCGATGTCCCATCGCATTCGATTTTGTGTGATCGAGTTTCAGAAATGTCAAATTTGGATTGATCGGTGCGCGAGGGCGTTCGGTGCGCAACCGATTCCGACAAATCGATTCGTGACAGTCGCGGTCGATAGCCGGTAAAGCTGGTAGGGTTAAAGTCGATATCAAACTCGTGAAAGTCGGACTGATCCAACAAAGCCAATCGATGTTCGATGGTTTGATTTAACGAGAATGATTGCATTGGCGAATCTGACATAACCCGTTCCGTAACTTGCAGAAAGCAAACACTCGATTCAGCAGAGCTGCGGCCGACCGGTTGATCGTGGCGGAAACCAACGCTGCTAAATCGAGCTTTTCATGATACTCGATCGATCGATTTGACTGGTCGAAAAAGAGAGGTTCCGAACTCAATTCTGGGTTCTATTTGGTCCTGAAGATTGAAACAGAAAACTGGGGGAGAGCGGTTGCACAAATGCAAGTCAAACGGAGGTGAAATGAGTTGATTTTCAATCAAAAAAGATCGTCGAAATATTGATCGTAAAGATCAGGAAAGGTGGTCGCGTCGAGTTGTGAGTCGCGGCGAGTTTTGATAAGATAAACTACTCGAAGATGGTTCAAGAAACCTTGCAAAAATCGGGGTTTTCTGGCACTTTCGCGGCCAAGTCCAACCGCATTCTTCGAACGTGATCGGACGCCCAATTGAATAGCAATTCAGACCGCCAATTCGACACTTGCAACTCCCTTTTTTCTTGCGATTCGCATGCGTCACTCTCCCAGAATTGGCTCCGGTTTTTTTGGATCGTTGCCAGTCTGCTGATTTGACATTTAGCTGTACGGAATCGCCATTGGTTCGCGAAATTCCAAACAGTCCAGTCCCCAAGCGGTCAGATTGGCCGGCGTAATTCAAACTACAGAGTTTTCAACGTTCTGTTGAATTAATTCACTTGCTCGAAAGGCATTCCATTGTCGACAGACTCAACCGATTCAACTCCAGACGACAACGAAAATAATGGGAACGGCGAAGGTTTCGTGGAACGATTTCACGAGATGCCGATTGAGGACGAGCTGAAGAACAGTTACCTGACGTATGCGATGAGCGTCATTGTTTCCCGCGCCCTGCCGGACGTGCGCGATGGTCTCAAGCCGTCCCAGCGTCGCATTCTCGTCGCCATGAATGACCTGAGCCTCACGCCAGGTGCGGCACGAGTCAAGTGTGCAAAGATCTCAGGTGACACTTCGGGAAACTATCACCCGCATGGTGAAAGCATCATCTACCCAACCCTTGTGCGAATGGCCCAAGAATGGAACATGCGGCATGTGCTGGTCGACAAGCAGGGGAACTTTGGTTCAATCGCTGGATTGCCGCCAGCTGCGATGCGATACACCGAGGCACGGATGTCACCTGTTGCCGCGATGATGCTGGAAGATCTGAAACTTGATACCGTTGACTTTACGCCGACGTATGACGAGCGTCGGCTCGAACCATCGGTGCTGCCGAGCAAGTTTCCCAATTTGCTGGTCAATGGCTCCAGTGGTATCGCTGTCAGTATGGCGACTTCGATTCCGCCTCACAATCTTGGCGAAGTCTGCGATGCGCTGGACATGGTCATCGAGAATCCCGAATGCACAGTCTCCGAAATCATGACCGTGCTTCCGGGACCGGACTTTCCAACCGGCGGTACGATCTGTGGCCGAGCCGGGATTATCAAAGCCTATCAGACCGGACGCAGTACGATCGTGATTCGCGCCAAATGCGAAATCGTACCCGTTCCGAAAAAGAAGAATCGATTCAAGATTGTTGTCAACGAAATTCCGTTCCAACAAACGCGTGACGGTGTCGTCGACAAGATTGCCCAACTTGTCAAAACGGACAAAGTGAAAGGCATCTCTGGCATTCAGGATCTTTCGGATCTCAAAGAGCCCGTCAAGCTTGAAATTGAAGTCAAGAGTGATGCTGACCCTGAGGTAGTGCTCAATCAGCTGTACCAGTTTTCGCCATTGCAGAATTCATTCTCGATGAACTTCATGGCGCTAGTGGATGGCAAACCGCGGGAGCTGTCCATCAAAGACTTTTTGACTGAATTTCTGCGACACCGTGTATCGGTGATTCGACGTCGTACTCAGTTCTTGCTCTCGCGCGCGCGTCGACAAAAACATACGATCGAAGGTTTGTTGCTGGCACTAGCCGACATCGATGAGATCATCCGCATCATCCGCTCCTCGAAAACGCAAGCGGAAGCGAAGACCGGATTGATGGGAATCGAGTGCCCCGCCTCGATGATGAAACGTGCGCTTGGTGATCGAGGTTTCTCAGCGTTTCAGGATGAACGTGGCGAGGCGGATGCCTATCATTTGACCGGTGTCCAAGCCGATGCGATTCTCAAAATGACGTTGGGGCAGTTGGTCAACCTGGAGCAGGAGAAGCTGGGAGATCAGCACTCGAAATTGCTCGACGAAATCACCGAGTACTTGAGAATTCTTTCTGACGAAGCAAACATTCTGGCCATCATCAAAGATGACCTCATTGAGATCAAACGTAAATATGCCGATGATCGTCGTACGATTCTCTCCCACGAAGAAGTTCGCAATATCGATCTGGAAGACTTGATCGAAGAAGAGAATATGGTCGTTTCGATCAGCCACCGGGGCTACATCAAGCGTACACCAGTCAGCACCTACCGCGCCCAACGACGCGGGGGCAAAGGGATCAAGGGCGCCAAAAGTGAAGACGAAGATCCGATCGAGCACATTTTTGCGGCCAGCACCCACGCCTATCTGCTGTTTTTTACCACACGTGGCATCGTTCACTGGCGCAAGGTTCACCAACTGCCCGCTTTGTCTCGTGAAAGTCGTGGTCGAGCGATCGTCAATATCGTCCAGCTCGAAGAAGGAGAAGCGATCGCCTCATGCCGTGCCATTCGCGACTTCAATGCACCCGATCACTATCTGTTGATGGTGACTAAAAACGGGCTGGTAAAAAAGACACAACTATCGGCGTATGGGCGTCCACGAAGCAACGGCATCATCGCGATCAAGTTGCGTGAAGACGACGAAATCATTGACGTACTCGTCGCCAAAAAAGGAGACGAAATCGTTCTCTCGACCGCCAACGGTATGGCAATCCGTTTCCGCGAATCTGATGCACGTCCGATGGGACGAAACACCAGTGGCGTCAAGGGAATTGCACTCGATGACGGGGACTCGGTCGTCGGGATGGTCGTTGCCGATCCAACCGCAACGCTGCTAACCGCGTGTGAGAAAGGCTATGGCAAACGAACTCTCTTTGGGCCAAATGCCGACGACGAGGCATCAGAAGAGGGAGAAAATGATTCCAGTTCGTCTGCTCGTTACCGAACTCAGAAACGTGGCGGTAAAGGACTTCGAGACATCAAAACGACCAACCGAAACGGGAAAGTCATTGGTATCAAGTCGGTTCAGGACGAAGATCAGTTGCTGTTGATGACATCACGTGGAAAAATTCAGCGCATCAAAGTAGCCGATATCGGCACGATCGGTCGTAACACTCAAGGCGTCCGAATCATGGGGCTCGACGATGAAGACACCTTGGCTGTGATCGCTCGCGTCCCACGTGATGAGCTGGATGAAGACGAAGAGATCGTCGACGGGCAGTCATCGGGCGGCGAAGACTCGAACGCCGAGATCGCTTCGACTGATGATCAGCAATCTGAATCCCCTGAAAAACCCGCAGATCCAGACGACAGCGTTTAGACGTGCCGCTGATCGTGCTGACCAAAAACATTCGATAGAATCGATCAAACCTTTGTTCGATCACGCGCCGTTCCTTGATGCGTGATCGCTGCATCGATGCTCTCGATTTGCGATGATGCGGATCTCGAACAATCCGTCCGAGAATCAGCACGCGATTCTTCGTAACAACCGACGCAATTGTGGGTTTTTGAAGTAGCCGCCTAGCTGAAAGTTGGGGGCGAACTAAAATCGTAAATTCTTATTGGATAGGTCAGAATTTGTCTCTGTCCGTCGATGTAGGAATGAGAGCAATTTGTCGGGTCATTGTCCGGCAATGTCACACTCACGTCATTAACTCAACTAAATCGCGATCCCGTAGACTTCCATGGATATTGCAATGATTGGCACAGGCTATGTCGGCCTGGTGACCGGAACCTGTTTCGCCGAAAGCGGCAACAATGTGACCTGCGTCGATATCGATCAACGCAAAATCGAACGCCTCAATGATGGCATCATCCCGATCTATGAGCCCGGATTGACGGAATTGGTTCAGCGTAACCACAAGGCGGGACGCCTGAAGTTTACGACACAGGCTGCCGAAGCCGTCGCCAATGCCAAAGTCGTCTATCTGGCCGTCGGCACGCCGCAAGGTGAGGATGGGTCTGCAAACCTTACAGCACTCTGGGCCGTCGTTGATTCCATCGCCCCGCATATCGGTGACGAAACGATTATCGTCACCAAAAGTACGGTCCCGGTCGGAACCAATCAAGGAATCTTCGAACGACTCAGCAAAATCAATGGCAAGCAATACCGGGTTGCCAGCAATCCTGAGTTCCTCAAAGAAGGTGCTGCGATTCAGGATTTTATGTATCCAGATCGCGTCGTCGTTGGTGTTCGAGAACCAGAGACTGCCGCAACACTTAACGAACTCTACTCACCTTTCCTTCGCACTGACAAACCCTTCCTCTCAATGTCTCCCGAGAGTGCCGAGCTGACCAAATACGTGGCCAACGCGATGCTGGCGACGAAGATCAGTTTCATCAATGAGATGGCCAATCTTTGTGAAAAGATGGGGGGCGATATCAACGATGTTCGCCGAGGCATCGGTCACGATCAACGAATTGGATTCTCGTTCCTGTTTCCCGGTGTTGGATATGGCGGGAGTTGTTTCCCCAAAGATGTCCGCGCTCTTTCCTCGATGTCCAAAGACCATAGCCTTGAGCCAACGATTCTCGACGCGGTCGATGAAGTCAACGACCGTCAGAAGCACGTACTGACGAAGAAGATCGATGAACATTTTGGTGGTGACCTGTCGGGTAAACGATTCGCGGTTTGGGGATTGTCGTTTAAACCAAAAACAGACGACATCCGTGAAGCCCCTGCCCTGGTATTGATCGAAGCGCTGCTCGAGCGAGGCGCATCTGTTGTCGCGTTTGATCCGGAAGCCGTCGAGAACGTGAAAGAAGAGTTGGGGGACAGAATCGAGTACACCGAGACTTCGATGGCAGCACTGGCTGACGTGGATGCCTTGGCGATCAACACTGAATGGGATGTCTTCCGCCACCCAGATTTTGAGGAAATCAAATCGGCGATGAAGTCACCAGTCGTCTTTGACGGTCGCAATCTGTACGCCCCAGAGCAACTTGCACAGCTCGGGTTCACCTATTACTCAATCGGTCGTCCAACAGTTGGCAAGTAGTTGTGGCAACTTGTTGCGACAGCTGATAAATTAGCAGACACTTTTACGCCTGAGTTCCAACCGGAATTCAGGCGTCATTTTTTGCCTGTTTCCATAGCGTGGCCATGTTCGATACTCCGATCAAACTTTCTTCGTTCGCATCCGAACTCGTGACTGATACCGCCATTGATCGCTACGCAAAAATGTGCGTTGGTGAATACCCGGCCGCTGCGCTTGCGACTCCGGAACAGCGAAACCAACTCGAACAGATGAGCGTTGAGTTGGTGCTTGGCGATGTCTCCAATCAAGACCTGGCCAAGTGTTGCCTCTCTGGAATTTGGCTCCTTTTTGGTGAGCTCGAACGTTCTCATGACATCAGCCAAGTGATCAAGACTCAAGAAGGCAGTTTTTGGCATGGCCTGATGCATCGTCTGGAACCTGATTTCTGGAACAGCAAATATTGGTATCGAAATGTCGGTGATCATCCGGTCGTCGCGTCGATCCAGTCGTTGGCGGGTGCAAGCTACCCGTTCGACTTCGTTGATGACTGCGAGTCCGTCATCGAGCAACGTGGTGTCGCCGAGGCAACCACAAATCAAGTCGAGATGATCGCCAGAGAAGAGTGGAAGCGTCTATTCGCTTTTTGTTGGCATCACGCAACTCACGCTAAGTAGACGAATAAACAGAGACGCCGAGCTCGTCGACAATGTTTTTTCGTGACAAGTTTTTAGATTGCGAATCGCCCAACTGCCCTACCCAGGTGATAGACATGCTGATCCAGATCATCACGACCAGCGACAAACGAGACGAGCTCGAGAACATTGCAACCCGTTTGGTGAAGCAACGATTGGCTGCCTGCTGCCAAATCGATGGGCCGATTACCAGCATCTATTCATGGAATGATAATGTTGAATCGGCGGAGGAATTTCGCTGCACAATCAAGACTCTCGCCGACAATTTTGATGCCGTCAAATCGATGATTCTGGAGCTGCACAGCTATCAACAGCCGCAGATCGTTTCGCTCAAAATCGAGCAAGCGGAACCGGGGTTTCAGCAATGGGTTGAGACATCGGTCGATGTTCAAGCCTAATCTTGCTTTCTGTCGAACTCGAACCACAGGGCTCATTCTGCAGGAACGTTAAAAGATAAAAGAATCTTCGACCGGCAATCACTTCGCCAATCGCAACGTTTCAACGCTCAAATGGGACGTGTTGCTAGCACTTCTCTGGCTTGCTGCCAAATTACAGCGCTTCTATACTCCCCCGCCCAAAAAATGCAGCAGGTTTCCTGAAATGGGGACGGCATGACGCGTCGAGTTCGCTCGCGATCAACGACATTTTGCGGGCGTAGGTTTGCGTATCTATTTCATCGACCCTTGGCCAACGCAACTTGAATCAAGCTGTATTGTTCCAACGACCGCCGAGTCGTTCCAACTTGGCTTTGCTTGTGTTTCCGAACGGACTCACCGGCTGTCTGAAGGTCTGCGCTCAACGATTCAATCTCGCGGTTCTGTTGCTTGTGGGTGTGATCCTGTTAAGCCAGTCGCAAGTGGGATTCGCTCAGGTGACGTTTCCCAGACCCAACCCGACGTTTCGAGTCAAAGTTGATGCGTCTGAAATCAGTCACTGGAATCATGGAGGGTATGAAGTTCTCCATTTGAAATCAGCTGTAAACATCGTTCAAGGCAATTTGACCGCCAAAGCAGATGAGGGAATTGTCTGGGTTGAGATCCCGGATGCGTCGAGTGAAGAATTGATTCGATCACGTCTCACCGATCCACCCAACTACAAGGTCATTATCTACCTCGAAGGGAATGTCGAGGTTGAACAGTCGGATCAAAACATGCGGATTGTTGACGACCAATGGTTTGGGCGGCTGTTTACATCAGAGACAGTTGACTTGGACAAAATTACGTCGCCACTGAAAACAATTGAGCCCGAAATATTTTTGCGTGCTCAACAAGTACTTGCTACTGGCAAGGTGGGATCCGTCTCGCCAGCGGCATTCAATTCGGAGCAGGCACCGGACAAGATTCTCTGGGCGGGTAACGAATCGTCGAATCGCGTGGCGCAGTCGACTCAACCTCAAGTCGTGATCAACCCACAGACAGGCCAGCTTCAATCAATCTCGCCTCAAAACATGGGAGAAAATCGCGGAGGGATACCACAGAACAATTTCGCGCCGATTCCATCTCGTGTGCCACTGAGCCAACAGTCGCAGTCGCGGTCCAATCCCGGTCAGCCGATCATCCGACAAAGCGAATACATTGATATCGTGCCGCGCGACGGCAGCGTTGCCATGACCCTACGCGGATTTCCCAACGAGTTGAATCCGAACGAGACGGTATCCATCGGCAGTGGAGGGATCAGAATCACCATCGATTCGCCACGCATTGCCAATCAGCCAGCCTTTCAGGACGATCGAGTTCGACAGTTAATCATTTCTGCAGACAGCATCGTTCAGTGGCAGTTGTCATTGCCCAATGGAACGGAGCGGAATCAGTTCTACCTTGAAGGCAATATCGTCTTCGCAAAAGGGAGTCGCGTGATTTACGCCGAACGAATGTTCTACGATGTTGAAACTCAACAAGGGACGATTCTAAAAGCAGAAATCCTGACACCGATTCAAAACATTGAAGGGACTGTGCGGATGAAAGCAGACGTCATTCGTCAGCTTGATGCCAACAACCTGCAAGCCTATGGCGCAGCCTTTACTTCCAGCCGCTTGGGAGTCCCCCGTTATTGGTTGCAATCGGAATCGATCGGAATCCAGCAGATCCCGGGTCAGTCTGGAGACGCGTTGGTGTTTGATCCCAACCAGAGTGTTGTCAATGGAATCGGCGAAGCTGCTGGAGAGGGGCCGCAAGATGAGTTCTTGTTGGACAGTCGCAAGAATCGCGTCTTCGTTGCGGGGCTACCTGTTTTCGCCTGGCCAAGATTGCAAACGGACTTGAATAATCCAACATTGTTTCTTGAGCGATTAAGTCTGAACAACGATCGGATCTTTGGATTCCAGTTGACGTCCGCGTGGAACATGTACCAGCTGATTGGTCGGCGCCGCCCAATTCCAGGTACGAACTGGACGGGGCTGTTGGACTACCTCAGCGATCGCGGTGTCGGATTTGGAACGGAGTTTACCTACGAACGAGACTCATTTTTCGGCATTCCGGGCCGCACTCGTGGACGGTATGACACATGGTTCATCAATGATAGTGGGTTGGATTCGCTGGGGCGGGATCGACGCGACCTGACGCCCGAGGAGGAGTTTCGAGGTCGAGCAATTTTTAGTCATCGTCAGGATTTCGCGCCCGGCTATCAACTACGGGCCGAGGTCGGATACATCTCAGATCGAAACTTTTTAGAACAGTACTACGAGCGCGAATGGGATACACGCAAAGACGCGACGACGGGAATCTGGTTGGAGCGGAATTCCGGGACGAACAGTTTCAATCTTACGGCCGATGCGCAGCTCAATGATTTTTTTACTCAGACCAGTGGCGTCAAGTTTGACTGGTTCAAGCTGGGCCAGCCCATCTTCAACAACAACGCGATCTGGCACAGCCGGACTTACGCGGGATACGAGCGACTTCGTCAAGCAGAGCCACCCACTGATGCGACGGACGCGGCAAAGTTTGATCCGCTCGCTTGGGAGACAGACGCACAAGGAATGAACTTTGGTACGCGTCATGAAATCGATATACCGTTGCAGATCGGTCCAGTGAAAGTCGTTCCGTATGTCCTTGGTGATGCCAGCTACTGGCAGGAAGCACGTGATGGCGAAGATCTATTTCGCGTTTATGGTCAAACAGGGGTTCGCGCGAGCTTGCCGATGTGGCGAGTCGATCCTTCGGTGCAAAGTGTGTTGTGGAACGTCAATGGATTGGCCCACAAGGTGACATTGGATCTTGATGCATTCTATGCGGATACTTCGCAGGATCTGGATGAGTTGGCGTTGTACAATCCGCTGGATGATGATTCCCAGGAGCACTTCCGACGTCGATTTGCGTTCGACACATTCGGGATTCTACCCGGTGGCGATGTACCGATTCGATTCGATGAACGCAATTTCGCGTTTCGATCTGGACTTCAAGGCAACGTTACTTCGCCATCGGAAATTGCCGACGACCTCGCAGCGATCAAGTTCGGCGTCCGTCAACGCTGGCAAACCAAACGGGGACTTCCGGGGCGAGAACATATCATTGACTGGATTACCCTGGACGCACAGGCAACGCTGTTTCCCAATGCCCAAAGAGACAACTTTGGCTCCGACTTTGGGATGTTCGACTATGATTTTCGCTGGTACGTCGGCGATCGAGTGTCGTTGGTTTCAGATGGATACTTTGACTTCTTTTCGCAAGGTCTGCGGACGGCAAGCTTTGGAGCCAACTTGAGCCGCCCCGAAATTGGCAATGTGTATGTCGGATTCCGGTCGATCGAAGGACCGATCAGCAGCAACATTCTGTCCGGGGCATTGACCTATCGGATGAGCGACAAATGGGGCGTCAAGGCTGGCGGTCAGGTCGATTTTGGCGAGACCGGTACGATCGGAAACACACTCAGCCTCGTCTACATCGGAGAATCGTTCCTTTGGCAGTTTGGTTTTAACTATGATCACAGTCGAGACAACTTCGGTTTTCGATTCGGTTTTGAACCACGGTTCAGTCAACGTCCTCGACTGTTCCGACCGGGTGGATCACCGATCCCGCCATCGAGTTCACGCTGGCTCGAGTAGCATTGCCGTTGGAATTGCGATTGAGAGTTGACCAATGAATCGTTCTTCACCTGATCCATCTCCGCCAACGAAATCGTACGGCTTGGCGTCCAACCACAGTTGGTTGGCAAAATTTCGCAACTCGTTTCGAGGGGTGTTGCGCGGTTTTACGAATGCTGGTCAACCGATGGGGAGAAACAGCTTTTTGGTTCACGTGCCCGTGGCGATGGCAGTCTTGTTTGCCGGCTGGTGGCGGGAGCTTGATCTGGCCTGGATGGTGGTCTTGATTGGCTGTATTGCACTGGTGTGGACAGCGGAACTGTTTAATACCAGCATCGAGTGCCTTTCTCGCTCGATCACGGATCAACCCAATGCAAACATTCGAGACGCGCTGGACATCGCCAGTGGCGGCGTATTGGTGGCGAGTGGCTTTGCCGCGTTGTTGGGCGTGATCGCGCTGGTATTCGGTTAAGCTGATTCTGGTGATATCAAAACTGATTCGAGCTGTTTCAGTCCTTCAGCCAATTGTTGTTGTCGCGTTGGATCGATTTCGACTCTGCCAAATCGAACCTCATTAAACGCTTCGGTGATTGACCAAATGGTCTCACCAATCATTTGAGATCGATCGTGTGAAGAGAATCGCTGGGCAGCGGATTTGGCAAACTCGCGATGAGTCTGATTCGGCGCTCGAGTCAGTTGGAATTGCGCAAGCAGCTTGACCATCTTCTGATAAAACACGATCTGAACCGCGTCTGATTGACCCATCACCCATTTGCTTAATTCCGGCGAGATCAACGAAATCGCGCTGGCGACAACACGACGCAGGAAGCCAGCTTTTGAGGAACCTGCTGAGTCTTCTTCATCCTTCATGTTCTTGCGAATAATCAAGAATGCCATGAACGCAAGAATGAATCCGGGAACACCATATTTGATCCATGGTTGATTCATGGTGTTGGCGGCGTCTTGCATTCGCGAATCGATGTAGTCCATGTCGAGATACCTGAGCCAGGCGAACATGGAACTCGAATATTGAGCGGACTCATCGCTCTCGTTGTCTCTGCCCAACACGTAGTCATCCCAAACATTGCGAGCCAACTCCGAGAAGTCCTCCTCGTCGGTGTTTTCTGCATTGGCCAGCGGTGTGGCCTCGAGGATCATCCAGGCACCGCCATCGCCGGCCTGACCGGATCTCACCATCTCATCTGTGCATTCTTCACGAGGCACGTAAGCTTCCACCCAGGCGTGCGCGTTGTTGGCGCGAACAACGTAGCTGTTGGTTTCCTGGTTGTAGGATCCACCGCGAAAACCAACGACCAATCTTGCCGGGATATTCTGTCGGCGCAACATCAATGTCAGCGCTGACGCATAAAGCTCACAATGTCCGGAGCGGTGATTGCGAACAAAGTCTTCGATTGGATCGAGCGTTTCATCGCGTTGAACATTTCGAAAATCCAGCGTGTATTTGAAGCGTCCGCCCGTTTGCAAATAGGATTCCATGCGGCGCATCAGTTCCAGCTGATTGCCACCATTGGTTTCATTGTCTTGGGCAAGTTGATCCGATAATTGGCAGAGTGTTTCGTAGCGCGTCGGATCGATCCGGGTCAGCCACTTTATTTGCGGTTCGTCTTCCGTCATCGCGCGCTGCACGTACGGGCCGGTGTTGGAAACGTATGGCCAGGCCTTGGCAAATCGGCCACTTGAATCGACCAGCGTCGCAGCCTGGTACTTATAGGGTGCAAGGTCGATTGACTCAAAGAGACGGCATCGAGTCAGCCCAGAGATTTCGTGGCAAAACTGCATCTTAGCCGGCGTGCCGTCGAACCGATAAAATGGAAACACACCATAAACCAATGGATCCTCGGTCTCTTCCATCTTGAACGACTGGTATACCAGCATGCCTTCCTCGCCGCCGATTCCCTGAGTGGACGGGATTGCCTGATAGTGCTCGTCACTCACACGGTCTTGTGGAGCTCGCCAATCTGTCTTGCCGTCTTTGATAACGAGATCCGAAAGTGCCAGCCCGCGAAAGTAGGGAGTTCCCAACAACCTCAAGTCACCGCCATCCTCCCGGCGAAAACGAACTCGAAACATCAACTGACCGCTTAATTCGATGATGCCACGTTCATCCAGATCGACCGACTTGGAAACACCAGCCGTCGTGACTTGAGTCGAAAGCGGGCCATACCACGGCGGGGCGTGACGAGGGGCCAAGTAAAACAAAACCATTGTGAACGCGAATGATACCGCTGCCCACAATATCAGCTGGACTGCGATCGAGGAGACCTTCAGAGGCGTTTGTGTACCGTAGTCAAAAAAGGTGACCGGGCCACCGCTGCTCAATGGCAATTCTGACGTTGCACCGTCCTGGAGATTATCAGTGACCCGTTGTGAGGAATCTCGATTGCCAAAATCGATCTCAAACTGCTGCGTATAGATGGACTGGAGAAACATCGCTGAACCGATAACGATGAAATAAGTCAGCAGCAACATTCCCCCTTCGAGATCGAGGCTAAAGATTGCGCTGACCACGACCTGAAGCAACGTCAGAACCATGACCTGCCAATTCAGCCGAGGAGTTTTTTCTTGGAACATCAATACGGTTTGCAGGTAAACCAACAAGTTGGCCACAGAGACCAGTTTTCCGGTTCCATCAAGCGTAAAAAAGTCCTTCATCGCAAGTACCAGAATGATGATCGATGCGATATTGGCAATCAGCCCACGAAGGTGGAACAATCGAATCAGATCCGTGACGATGAAGCCAAGCGTTGCACCAATGACACCAACGGCGATCATTCGAGTCGACTCCATCGCGATTCCCAACAGCGTACTGCTGATGAGCACCGCGACGAACAAGTTGATCTGCAGCCATCGTTTGACATCTTTCATACGTTCACCCATTTTTGAGAGATCGCATTGAGCTCTTTGAAGCTGCTGGAGATTTCGCCGCGATCGACATCACGTGAAAAAATGTCCTTGAACACTTCTGATTCAACATCCAGCCAACGAACAAGAGGCATCGCCATCGTCAGCCGGCGAGCCAGATGACGGACGCGCCGTGACTCCGTATCGGCGTGATCGTTTTCATTAACTTCGGATTCGACGGGCGTGTCCAGTGATTCAGGGCGTGGCCGTGAACTGATGACATAAATTGGCGTTCCCGAAGAAACGAACTCGGACGTTTCGACAATCGCGTTGGCCAAGTCTGGCGACTCTGAGCCCTCGGCGACGGCAAGCATCGGCATCGCTTCACCAATCATTCCCTGAGGCGAACGGCTACGACACTGGGCAGCGTCCGAACCACAAATCGAAATTGCAACCTGACCCTGAACATCCCGCCCAATGTTCAATAACGCCGTTGCGGCAAAACTGAGCACCGTTTCAATCCGCTGTTTCGTTTCAGGTTCTGAGTCCGATGCGTAAAGATCGAGAACCAACGCAAAGTCCCGGTTATTTTGTTGGTCAAACTGCTTGACGATGGGAAAGCCCTGACGAGCGGTGGTTCGCCAGTGGATGTGTTTTTTCGAGTCGCCTGACCTCCACGGGCGAAGCGCGTAAAACTCGTCTTCTTCGTGCGCGCGGCTTCTTCGAACGGAATCTGATCCAACCGCAATCGACTGCACCCGCTTTTCCCAAGTCGGTTCGAGGCGGCCGAGTTCTGGTGCGACAAAAAACGTCTCGGTCTGATCGAGATAATTTCGACTGACAATCAGTCCAAAGGGAAAAGACGTGGAAACAGCAGCTTCGCTGACGATGTATTTGCCTCGTTGACCAAAGAAGGCACGGTACGACTGAAGTTCGGGTTGATTTGGATGCAGCCGATGAAACTGAACTTTCGCAGCCGAAACATTGGGGTCAGACTTGCGTTTCCAAATCCGCCCAATCAGTTCTCCAAACACTTGCTCCGACAGTGTCGCTGATTTGCCGCGATCTTCACGGCGCCGACGGTCTTTCGTTTGCTCGTCCGCGCGAGTGATCTGGTCGTCGACCACCACGTTGTATGCCGCAATTCCAGGCAACACATTTTCACACTCCCATTGAACGCTGACCAGCTTGTTGGCATGAATTCGTTTGGGCAACGTCCGTTTTGCACGAAACGATCGAAGACGTCGCACCGCAAGTCGCCAGTTGATAAACAGCGGGGCGTACATCATGCCTGCCATCAGGATCAACAGATTGACATTCCGCAACACCGAGCCAACGGTGATAAAGCAGAGTACGATCAGATAGACGAACCCTTCGGGCGTCAATGACGCTCGTTCGATCAACTTTCGTGTTCGGATGTATCGAAACACGGCCTGTTTCCGTTTAGCGGTGTGCCTGGTTGATTGGTATGGCGGTTTATTAAAACCGCACTGTTGCGTGCGAGTACCGTTTGTAAATCGGGCTTACGTCTGCTTCGTCAATAATCCGTAATCAGCTCATCGACTCGCCAGTTCTTTTTACTCGGGCATCTCGACGCCGCCAGTAATTTCGCGAATGATTGCCTCGACATCAGTTCGCTGGGATCCGTGAACGCCGCCATGCATTTGAACGCGGTGACTCAGCACGGACACTGCGAGATTTTTTGCATCATCGGGAATGGCGTAGTGCCGATTATCGATGAATGCTGCAGCTTGGACAGCTCGGTACCACGATAATGCGGCGCGAGTTGAAACGCCGACGGCGAGTTCAGGTGAATCGCGCGTCGCATGAACGATGTCCAGCATATAGTCGGAGATGGAATCGTCTACCTCGACGGCGCGAACCGCTGATTGCATCTCAATGACCCGGCTCCAATGGCAGACTGATTCGAGTTGGTCGACCGGTTCGCCAGATCGGTGGTTCTTGAAAATTTCAGTTTCGAATTCTCGATTCGGGTAGCCCATCGAGATTCGCAGCAGGAATCGATCCAATTGGCTTTCAGGTAACACATAGGTCCCTTCGAACTCAAAAGGATTTTGCGTTGCGATCACCATAAACGGTTGTGCCAACGGATAAGTCTGGCCGTCGATACTGACTTGCGAGTCGCTCATCGCTTCCAACAAGGCACTTTGAGTTCGAGGTGGTGCTCGGTTGATCTCATCCGCCAAAACAAAGTTGCTGAAAATGGGACCTTCGTTGAAAACGAATTCGGATCGCTGAGTGTTAAAGATCGAGCTGCCGACAATGTCTGACGGCAACAAGTCAGGCGTAAACTGAATCCGTCGGAACATCCCGTTGACGCTTTTGGCCAACGCTTTTCCCATCAGCGTTTTTCCAACGCCCGGTACGTCTTCGAGCAACACGTGCTCACCGGCCAAAAGGGCAATCAGGCATTGAGTCGCGACGTCACGTTTCCCCAGAACGACACTGGCAACATTGTCTAGAAGTTGCTGTGCACTCGATTGCAATTCGCCGACTGAAACGTGTTCGGAAGCGACATCGTCTAAAACACTGCTGTCTTTTTTATCCACCGATTCCACCAAACTGTTTACTCACACGCCAACACCAAACTCAGCAGGCACGATTGCCGGCATTTCAACCGTTACGATATCGTCACAAATAACGTTGAAACGCGGCTCAGGTGTCAGCTTCTGCCTCGCAAGAGCAGAATTTTAACACGTTCTCATCAAATTGGACATAAGCAATGGTTGGCTTCAGTTTTGACTTTAACTGACCTTAACAATCCGCTGCCAATCGCGAGAAGGGTGTCAATTGACACAAACATGTTGGAGGCAGTTTGCGAGCCAAGTTGTCAGCACGAAAAAAGCCGAACAGGTTACTCCTGTTCGGCTAGTTTGATTTGGACTGCAGTTTTGGTGATTCAAGCACACCGTAGCAATAGTGTTGCGAATGGCGCTGCTGCGTTAGCCGACACCAGTTTCCCAAGGAGCACCGCCAAAAGGCCATGAAGGGCTGTAATCACGCAATACCATGATCAGTCGAAATGTCGCTGCCGTGATGAACAACAAACTCAACATCAACATGCAATTATAAAGATTGAACAGTTCCCAGCTTTTATCTTTTTCAGTTTCGTTGTCGTCAACTGAATCGCTGGCAACATCACCGGTCGTTGCGCCGAGCAGCGGGTCGTTTTCTTCTAATAGTTCTTCCGACATGTGAGTCCAGCGTTACTTAATGTTCATGTAAAGAATGACGGCTGAGGTCGTCACAAACAGGAAGCTCAATAGCAACATCATTGAGTAGACGTTGAATTCCGGCTTGCGATACTGCTGTTGTACCTCGGCTTCTTGTTGGTCCAGTGATTGATCCGCCATGGGATCGCTGAACATTTCATCATCAGAGCTTGGTTGAGACACTGTCGCCCTCCTGAACTTGACCGTTCATCATGCCTTCGATTACTTGCAAGACGGCATTGTTATGGTTGGTCTTGACGACACGTCCTTTGCCAACGAACTGACGTCGACGAAAGACATCCATTTCATGGCCGATACGAATTCCATCATCTTCACCAAGTTCGATTTCAAACAATCCACCTTGGTACGTTTTGGAGACAACCGATTCCACTTTTGGTGGGATGTGGTCGAGCAATGAGTTTTCGTCGAAGCCCAATTTAGATTTCAGCTTTTCATACTTCGCCAAATCAGCAGCCAAGCGGCTTCGTGTTGCTGTCAAAGAAGTGATTTCGTTGTCCGCCGTAAACAATTGATTCTGGAGATTCCGTACCGACTGAAACTGAAGGGCGATATCATCAACCAGTTGTTTGTTGTTTGCCTTGAGTCCATCCAACTCTGTGTCCAGCTGGGCAATCCGGTTTTGTGCGGTTTCGAGTTCAGCAAGCTGTGCCTGTTGAAGTTTGTTCGCAGTGTCGAGATCTTTTTCGAGCGCGGTACGTTGAAGGTTGAGTTGGCGGAGTTGTGATTCGAGGTTTGCGATCTGCAACGTTCGGGCAACCATCTCCGATTCGAGTTTCTTTTGCATCTTGGAGGTGCTGCTGCGAACTTGCTTGGCAGCTTCTTCCGCATTGACGGCACGTTGACGAAGTTTTTCGGCGTCTTCTTTCCAGTTCCGATCTGAGGCACCGACCATCACGGCGACCACCAGGAAGACGGTACTCATGAGTAGAATCAATACCGTGAGAATATTGCCGATCTTGTTCATCGAGACACCCTGTTACTGGCAACACTAAGGTTGCAAAATCCATGAAACACGAAATCAATGTCAGGCGAAAATGGAATCACCAAATTGGTTTGGCGGAGCCTCCGCTCAAGTGCCATCCACCCCATCAAACTACATTGATCGAATTATAGTTGCGCGAAAAAATCCTGCCAATGAAATTGGTGAATCTCCTCAATTGCCGGGAATTGTCGGAAAAACTGAAGCGGTTCGGTTGGCCCACCTGGCGCAATACCTAATGGGTTATCGGTCGATTTCCTCGCTAAAGGTGGCCAATTCGGTTGCATTTGACAGTTTTCGGCGACGTTGACATTGCATACCGACTGCTGCGAATGACCCCTTTGACCGTCATAATTAGACCGACACTCTGGAGAACGTTTGTCGAATGTACGCCGCGGTTTTAATCGGATCGTTTGCTTTCGGGCAAAACGGGATGCGGCAGAATAGTCTTTGAGCAACTTTCTGCCTCAACGAAACGAGTACGCAAAGCTGCCGTGTGGCATCACCGTAGGGCACCAGAGGGGACGCATCTGGGATTTTTCTGCTTTTCTTTGTCACGCAACTGCCTCGACGGGCCACTGGTAAATGAATGATCTGTTTTTCCAAGCGGTGGTCCGATGAATCCAATCCAAAAGTATCCCAACGTTGACGCCAATATTTGGCAGAACGTCCTCAACGGCGACCCCCATTCATTTGAAGCGGTCGTCAATTGCTACCAAGGAGCCGTTTCTGCGGTCGCATTCAACATCGTTGGAGATTTTGCGACCAGCCAGGACATTGCCCAAGACACGTTTTGGGCGGCATGGGCTGAGAAAGACAAACTGCTGGACGCCAATAAACTGCCTTACTGGCTCTGCGGCATTGCTCGTAATCTGGCCCGGCAGTGGCGTCGCAAAAAGATCCGCCGGAAAGAGACGAATCCTGAGTCGATCGCTGACCAGTCCACTGGTGAGGGACAACAACCGATCGATGAATTCATCTCGCACGAAGAGGAATCCATCGTGTGGCAGGCACTTGAGGAGATGCCGGAAAACTACCGCGAGGTAGTTGTGTTGTACTATCGTCAAGGAAAGTCGATCGAAGAAGTGGCTCAGACGTTAGGAGTTGCCAATGCCACTGCGCGGCAACGACTCCATCGTGGTCGAGAGATGCTTAAGTCACATGTGGCCAAGCTGGTCGAAGGTGTGTTGGATCGCAACAATCCGAATCAAACGTTTACCGCTCGTGTCATGGCAGGAATCGTCGGCGTCGGTGTTGCCGGGCAAACGGCAACAGCGACGGCATCAACTGGCGGCGTCACAGCGACAGCGTCTTTGGCGATGGCCAAGGTTCTCGCTGCCGGGCCAGCACTAGGGTTGTTCGGCGGGTTTGCCGGGATCCTCGGTGGTATGTTTGGCGCTTGGTTGGGAAACTGGTTGCCCGCTCAATTAGCCCCAACAGAAACAGAACGACAGCTGCTCTTGGAGCGAGGTCGCGGCGCGTTTAATCAGTCGTTGTTTCTGATTGTTGGTGACCTCGTCACGACTGCACTCTTCGTAACGCAGACAATCGATCTGTTTGCGTTTTTGATCGCCTTGCTGATTGTCAATGGTCTGTTCGCGCTCATGCTGACAGTGCACGTTGTCGTTACCAGCGTTCTCGTATCAAGGCTCCGAAAAGAACTTTCTCCTTGGGAGGACCCCAATCGCTCACCGTTGGCGCGTAAAGTCGCTCAGCGGCAAATGAACCAGCCAAAGCAGCAACGCCGGTACACCAGTCGTTGGACGCTGTTGGGCTTGCCACTGATCGACATTCAGATTTCCGATCCACCCCAACTCAATCAACCGACAAAACCAAAACCAGATCGTCGATCAACGGGGCCTCGAATCGCTCGCGGTTGGATCGCCATCGGAGATGTCGCATGCGGAGTCCTCGTGGGGATCGGCGGTCGCGCGTACGGATTTTTCGCCGTTGGTGGTTTGGCATTCGGTGTCGTCGCGATCGGTGGAGCCGCGGTTGGGATGATTGCGTTGGGTGGCGCAGCGGTTGGTGCAATCTCGCTGGGCGGTGCTGCGCTGGGCTTTATCGCACTGGGCGGTTTGGCCATCGGCTGGAAAATTGCAGTCGGCGGCGGGGCCTTCGCGTACTACCTGGCAGTTGGTGGTTGGGCCATGGCGCACGATTTTGCGATCGGTGGCGGTGCCTTGGCCAATGAGGCAAATACGGAAGCGGCAACGCAGGTCGTTCGGCAACTTTCCATCATCGCGCTGCTCAAACAAAGCCAGATGTTGTGGAGCTGTGCCGTCGCGGCGGCAATCGCCCTCGGTGCAGCCTTGAACGGATTGATGTTTCGAACCGAACGCCCAGAGGACTCGATTCCATCAGACAAATAATTGTCTACAAGGGGCTATGGCTGTTCCGGGGCCAACTGATCTTTCGAAACTTCGTTTTGGAAGACATGGAAACGAACCACGAAGTCAAGATTGAGATCCACTCCACAGCCGATGAGTGGCGTCAGCGATTCAGGTCGCCGTAGGTCATATAGAGAGAATCGGCCGCGTCGAAAAGGTGAACCAGCAACGCCGCTCGCGCCCACATCCCATTGCGTGCTTGACGGAAATACATCGCTCTTGGGTCGCCATCGATCTGAGTTGGGATCTCGCCGACGACGCTATCCCGTGGGAACGGATGCAGTATTGGCGCGTAGACTTTGAGCAGGGCAGCCCGCTCAAGTGACAGCTGAAACGGTTGCAGGGAAAGGTCGCCGATCTCCGCTTCCGTTTCAGGTGAGTTATGCTCGCGTTGAATCCGTGTCATGTAGAGACAGTCGGTTTGACTGAGCAATGGCTTTCCATTGACCGCCGCATCAAGACTATGCACTTCATGGACTTCAACGCCCGCCAGTTCCAGCCGCTTTCGCAAAGCTGAATCCAGGGTCAGATCGTCCTGCTCGGGTGAAACGAAGATCATCTTCACACCCGCGTACTGGGACAAAACCGTCGCCAGGGATCGTACCGTGCGGCCACGGCCGATGTCTCCGCAAAACGTATACGTTTTGTGATCCAAGCCCCGAGAAAGGTCCGGGTACGTCTCACGCAGTTCCTTCAGCCGTGAGCGACGATTGGGCGCGCTCTCGTCAAAGTCAAATGTCCGGTTGATCGTGTAAGCATCCAACAACGCCTGCGTGGGGTGTTCGTCACTGCCCGCACCTGCATTGATAATCGGTACCGAGCGTCGTTCCTGTTGTTCTAGCCGGTTCATCAGGTACGCGCAGCATTCGGCAAAATTGCTGATTTGAGAACGCATGATGATGACGTCAAAGTAGCTGCTAAACATGCGAATCGAATCCATCGGCGATTCGCGTTTGACTTCCGATGACGTTTTTGGGTCACGCACTTCATTGCAAGTGATTCCCAAAATTTGACATGCAGCCATGAACGACAGAAACGTTCGTGTGGATGGCTGCGTGAAATACAGCATCGCCCGTTTGTGAGCCAGCAAATGTCTCAGCTCGCGATTCCCATCAGGGTCTCGTGACATCATTCGAATCGTGTCCGCCGAGCGGAAAAGTTTTTCCAGCAGCGACTTGGTGAGCTGCGAACCGGAAATCAAGTGCTTCAATCGACCGTGACGTTGCAACTCAAAGTTCTTTTCATGAACAGGTCGCTCAAGCATCGATTCGAATTCAGCAAAAGACTGCATCAAGAGTTCGTTCTCACGTCGAAAGGTAAGGAGTTACAACGATGGATGAAACGACGTTGCGTGGAAACGGCGCTGCTAAATGCCCATATTTTGAAATCGCAGCGATTGGATCCTGTCAGGCGATTATCGTATCCAGATTCTTCGACTTGGAAAGCCAAGACCAACAAAAAAGGGCTTGTGCCCTATTGTTACCTGAGCATGTAGCGGCTCGGCGCAAGCCGTCCGGTATCACAACCAAAACGTGTCCCTCCCATGCCTGCCCCCTCTGAAACAACACCGAAGGGCTTGCGTCCTATTGTTACTTGAGCATGTAGGGGCTCGGCGCAAGCCGTCCGGTACTACAACCAAAACGTGTCCCTCACATGCCTGCCCCTCCGAAACAACACCAAAGGGCTTGCGCCCTATTGTTGCTTGAGCATGTAGCGGCTCGGCGCAAGCCGTCCGGTATTACAACCAAAACGTGTCCCTCCCATGCCTGCCCCCCTCCGAAACAACACCGAAGGGCTTGCGCCCTATTGTCACTTGAGCATGTAGCGGCTCGGCGCAAGCCGTCCGGTATTACAACCAAAACGTGTCCCTCACATGCGTGCCCCCTCCGAAACAACACCGAAGGGCTTGCGCCCTATTGTTACATTTTTGCGCAAGCAACAACAAAAGCCTTCGTTTCCATCCGGAAACGAAGGCCAATAAGAGTGATTTAGGCTGGCAAAGAATGAGTCGCTGCGTCGGCTTATCCTCCGGTGTAGGTCGATTCAAACTGGCTGCGAGCAGACTTTTGCGTGGGTGCACCCGCGTTTCTCTGATCCTGAACGCGTCGAGCGGTCTGGATGCCGACTCGCAACCCTTGATCTTCACCTTGAATTTGCCGCTGGCTGTTCGCCTTGGCGACCTGTTGCAGGGTCACGTCCGCTTGAACGCCTACTTGATTGATAGGGTTTCCGATTGGCGAGAAGAACTTCGCGGTTGTCAATCGAACGCCACCTCCCGATGCACTGAGTGGGAAGATGCCTTGGACGCTCCCTTTGCCATAGCTCTGCTCGCCGACGATCAAACCACGATGATGATCGCGAATCGCCGCCGCAAAGATCTCGCTGGCACTTGCTGAGTTCTCGTCAACCAGGACAACCAAGGGGACTCGCCAAGTGTTGGCGACGTTGGCTCGGTGCACAAAGTCTTCGATTGGATTTCGTCCCTTGGTAGAAACGATCACTCCTTCCCCAACAAATCGATCGGCTACTTCCACGGAAGCCGACAGCAGACCGCCCGGGTTTCCTCGTACGTCAACGATCAATGAACGCATGCCTTGTTGAGCAAGTGATCGAAGTGCGGCATCAAAATCGCGAGCCGTTGTTTTCTGAAAGTTGGTCAGTTTGATATAGCCGACTCCGAAATTCTGGTCGACGATGCCGACTTGATCCACGCTGGGAATCTCAAGGCGACGTCGTTCCAGTCGAATCGAAACAGGGCCATCCCCGCGATCGACTGTCACGGAGACCATGGAACCTTCAATGCCTCGCATCGTATCAGCGACGCGATCGGGACCGTATTGAGAAACGTTCAGCTGATCAACGGCGATAATCTTGTCACCCTCAACGATGCCACCTTGGTCAGCAGAACCGCCACGAATCACATTGACGATTTCCAGATGATCTTTGTGCGTACGCAATTCAACGCCCAGCCCAACAAAGTTGCCTTCGATCTGAGACATCGTTTCGCTGTACTGGTTGCTGGACATGAATGCTGAATACGGATCAAGTGCAGAAATCGCACCACATACGAATTCGTAAAGCGTTGCTTGAGTCGATAGTCCAATCGATTCTTGCAAGTTTTGAGCCGTTTGGACAGCGACCAGGTAGGCGTCGTTTCGGTTGTTGACTCTGGCGGTTTCGAGTTGTTTCCGTGTTTTCAAAATCGTCTGACGAACTTCTTCAATTGATAAATTGGGAAGGTTGACCTGACGAAATTCTGGCGACATTAAAGCGACTTCAAGACTGGTCAAACCGTAGCTGGCCAAATCAGCCCAGTTCGGTTGGTCGACATAGTAAGATTCGACTTTCAGCAGGACTTCCGCGTAGACACTGGCGGCCGTGTTGCCATTGGTCATGCGGATCGTTTTGATGAAGCTGCTGTCGGCATAACGACGGTCGAGATCGTAATGGATCCGAGCGACGGAACGCCGAGTCTTCAGCAACTCGTCTTGTGGGAATTTGCGAAGTGCTTGTTGGTACAACGAAAGGGCATCTCCCCATTCGCCTTTGGTCTCAAATTGATCACCTTGCTCCAACGCTGCGGTAGCCGTGCTGATGTCGTAGTTCGCTTGCGGTGCTGCGTGTGCGGTCGACATGGTCGAAAACAGCATGACCAGCAACGCACCGGCAAGTGCCAAGTTGCGTCGCACTTGGGCGAATCCGATTCGACGAGCGAGTTGATTGATTGATGAAAAAGAGACGTGAACAGGGGAGTTCAACTGTGAGATAGAGTCATCCATACTTGTTTGCCATCCTAGGAAGGTGACCGGTTGAGTTTGCCCTCCGCTACTTGAATTTGGGAGCGAAGCGAAAGGCGTTCAACAGGTCAGATCAGGAACCGGCCCCGCACGCGATTTAGCTCGCGTACAACATTGGCCGGTGAAAAATAGATCACGTTTTTTCCACGGTCAAAAAAATTGAAACATCTTTTGGCCGTGTGATCCGCACAATCCATGAAGCTGATGATTTGCGTTTGGATGACAACGGTTGGCGAAAGTTCAACGCGCTTCGTTGGCAAAAAAAATGCTTCACAGATCAAGTGGTCCATCCCTGGCGTTTGTGTTACGAACGACGGATGCAAGGGTTCACCGATTTCATTTCAATTCGAAAAAACGTCTTCGCAGTGTCGTTGTTTTTACAGTTCGTCTGCGTTTGATTTCACCGACCTGGTAGCGAAACCGTTTGAGTGCTGGCAAAGCTTGACGATTGTGTCGGACACGTATACGTAAGCCAGTTTCGCATCGCGAGTGTCGACACGTCCAAAGCCAACGGCCGTTGATCGGGCACGTTTTTCCAGCCGCATCGTGCCCTAAGTTGTCGAAGTGACCTTGGCCAACGGATACTTGCTCTCGTTGAGCCACGTAGCCTGATGGCCGTCAGTTGATCGCCATCAGCACGTTCGTCAGCGATCGGAGAGCGGCCTGTACGTAAAGGCTGTGGAGCAGATCAGCGCAAAAAAAAACGCCTCGTTGAAGAGGCGTTACCGGGTTCAAGCTGAAGTCAACTCTACCGGATTGGTATGCGAAGTTGTATTGATTGGGGAATTGAATCGGTTAAGTGATTCCCTGCCCTAGTAGTTTGTTGGAACGGAAGCGTTACTTGGGGTGAGGTTGATCTGCGGCATCATCTTCGGCTTTGGCGTTGCGTCGCTGTTGGTTGATGTTTGCCCCGCTGCCTCGGCCGCAATTTCGCTGGACTTTCGCCGACGTCGACGTTTGGTTTTCTTCTTCGTCCACTCCTTGGTCAAAGTCTCAAAGACTTCCGGTGATTCGTATCGTACAGCCGTCTTTCCTTCCGGCAGCGGTCCGACGAGCCCCCGAAAAATTGGCATGCCTCGAAGACCCAAGTCGGTGCTGCAGTCGTCGATGCCAATTTGGTCATGCAGTTGGGCAATCCCCTCAAACGATTCAAACTCTTTTTCGCGAATCGAGCCGTCTGAGGCCCTGGTTATGACCCGAATGATCCGTTGCTGATTTGCCATGACCCACCTGAAGTTAAGTTGCGACTTGAATACCGTTTTGGTTCAGCGCCCTAACTCCATCAGGGACCTCGACTCCTTGCCGTCACTGCACATGAATTACATCGGAATCGCAATGGGATAATTCGAGCCAAAACAAGTTGCCTCGCAATTCAATGACAACCAAAAAAATCGTTACGGTTGACCTTGTTGGAACAAGTCGAAAAACAAAAAATTGTTCTTCGAAGAATGAACGTCTTTTCAGTTCTGACGATTTTAAGGTTTGGCATTGCGATCGATCTATCGCCGGACAGGTTGGGCGTTGCAATCGCGCATTGGGAGGGTGTCCGGGGAGAGCGCGCGAAACGTTCACGCTGTGCGATCGAGTCCGGGGCAACTGCAAAAGCAAACCGTGTTTTACTTTTTCGATTTCGGCTTGGTCTTCAGCTTTTCAATCACACGCAGGTTTCGTTTTTTGAGCGCGGATTTGATTTGCAGGACGAGCTGCGTGAAATCAAAGTCGTCGATGGAATTGGGCTCGAGTGTTTGCTTGATCAGCGCCTTGCGACTCGAATCCAACAACGATGGTGCCTGTCCAGACTGGTTTTTTTGAGCCTGACCACTCGCCCGTTTCGGCTTGGGAAGTAGATCGCCGCTCTGTTGGTTCGAATCCTGATCTTTCTCTTCGGCCGACTGACCTGCCGCATCCGGCTTCTTCTCGTTGGCTGTGTCCGGTTTCATTGCGATGCCATCGGTGTCGACGGATGCTTTCTTGGATTGACGCATCCTCAACATACTCGGACTTTGTTCGATTTCGGAAAGCCGCTCAATTTGAGCTGCCTCATCGGTCGAATCAATCTTGCTGTTTTCGATTTGGTCACGCATGACTCGAAGAAGCCCGATGGCGGCGACTTGAGCGGGTTGCCTTGCGGCCAGTTCAATTTTTGAAAAACCGCCTTTGGCAAGTTTCAGCTCTCCAGACTTGCTTTCCATTCGCAGCGTTCGATCTTCATCGTCATCGAACAGCACGACCGCGTCATTCAGGTCAAGCAAGCTCTCCAGCGAAAGAATCTGCGACTCGTTGGGATCGACGAGCAGCGTCAATTGACTGACCAGATCTTCAGTATCTGCGGTTGCAAGTGTGGCGACCGGACGGACATACTCCACTTCTGCAATGCTGGTTTTATACATCATCTTTGCGGCAAGTTCGCGGTACATGAACTGTTCTGTTGATCCGTCGCCAAGGTCGCGAAGGCCGACCCGCTCAGTTTCGACAAACCGTTGGACCGGCGTTCGAACCTCCTGAGTGGCCACCAGCGTCCGGGCTTCGACTTGAAGTTTCAGTGGACCAAGCTCCGACTGATCCAGTAATGACTGCCAACGACTCACATCGTTTTCAGCATCCGGCAATCCGCGATCCAATTGGTTGTTAGTGGCTCCACCGGCTCCGCCAAAACCACCGCCCCCCTGTGCTCCAGGTTGCACAAACGCGAGTTGTTTTGCCGGAGAAGGATTCTCCTGCGAATCGGCATCAGCTTTCAGATCAGCCAATTGGTTAAGTGTTTTCTCTTCGACATCCGCCATCTCCTTCCCTTGTACTTCGATCAGGGGTTGGACAACCATCGTATCGGTTGGATTCGCCTGATTGCCAGGCGTCGCGTCAGGGAATGCCCTTTGCATCTGTCTTTGAGCCATTGAACGGGACAGATCAGCCTTATTTGAAGCATTCGAATTTCCACTCTCCGCCTTGAGCTTGTCAGCGGGAACTCCCAGTTTTGATCTGGTTAGCTGGTTTCGCTGGGCAGTGTTGGCGTCATTTGTGCGCTCGACCAATTGATGACCTTCTAGCTGGCCGCCTCTCTGGCCGGTCGCCATACTTTTCATCGACTCCGGTGGGGCTTTTTCGACTTCGGTGCCAGCGAAAATGCCAGCTTCATCTTCGGCTTCGTCGGCACTTGCGACTCGTTCGTCGGGTTGCGAGTTGACACTGGCCATTTCATGATTGGCCATCGGCAATCCATTGTTGAAATAAATGGAGCCACCGATCATGCAGAGCAAAATCGCAGCGACACTGGCAACCAACCAGCGGATTTGGAAACGACCTTCGGACGATGCGGAAGGCTTGGAGACCAAGCCGGATTGATCGACCGCGTCCAACAATTCCTGTCGCTGAGCATCACGTAAAGTCAAAGGCGGCTCGGCGACGTAGAGTCGGTCGAGCAGCTGAGTTGCTTGTTCAATTTCGGCAACGACGTGCTGCAGTTCGCTGGATGCCTCAATCGCAGCCGAAACTTCTTGCGCATCGGAAGCGTCAAGCTCTCCCAATACGAAGCCGGTTAATCGAGGATCATTTTTTTCAATCATGGGTTTGCCCCCTTGCAAGTCATCCGACCAAATGACGGAAGACTTGCGAATCGAAACTCAAAAATCTGGATGAATAATTTCAAAGTGCATGGGATAACTTCATGTTGTTTTGACCATACGTTGTCTCAGTTTTGAGATTGCCGTGTGCAAGATGAAACCAACATTGGTGCTGGTCAATCCCATGACTTGGGCAATCTCCTTGTAGCTCAAACCGCCGTGAAACTTGAGCCGCAGGACTTCCTGTTGGCGGTCCGGCAGTTGGCCGATTTGTTTCATCAACCCTGTCGCATCTTCAGCTTGTTCGGCAACATCGCGTGGACCGGGACGTTGGTCGGCTGGATCAGTGATGGCATTGGCCATCGGTTCCGAACTGGTCGAACCTTGATCGGCAGCTCGCTTCATCCGTTTCTCCTTGCGAATCACGTCGATAGCGCGGTTGCGGCACACGGTGTACAGCCACTGTGCCAGCCGCGAACGAAGTTCTTCATTCGGGTTTCGGCACAGCTGTAAAAACGTATCCTGAACTACATCACGAGCTGTTTCGATGTCGCCAACAAAGTGTTTGGCGTAGCGCAACAACGGACTTTCGTACGTTTCGATCGCACTCTCGACCCAGCGTTCTTGTTCCTGTTCAGCCAACGCTTCGAATTCTGCCTGAGGTTCAATGGATTTGGAGTGGTTTTTGAAACGAGGACGAATGTCGGCGGTTAGCCCGATTTCGTCGTTCATGTTTAGTTCCAATGTGTTTGGCATGCAGTAGCTTGACGTGCCCCTGAAGGATCCATTAGACCATTTTTCAAAGAACGTTTCTGGATTCCAACCCGGATCTCTTGTGACAGGTGAATCTAGACGGTTTTTGAGGGAAATGCTGGATTTTGCCAGCCAGAAAGCCACTATTTGGCTGCCGCAGCCGGGCCACTCGGGCCACAGCAGCGTTTTGGTCTGCAGCGACGCCCGGGTTCATGATTACCTAGTCGGGTCCGTACGCAGTCGCCGCAAGTGCACATCGTTATCGAAGAATCGGAAGTCCCGGTTTCGGTGAACGAAAATTTTTCATCGTTTGGAACCGCGCTGCCGCGTACTCTTCAATCTGCTCTGGCGTTTCAAAGTATCGATCAAAGGTATAGCTGTCTTCGTACTCGCATTGCTTCGTTGTGTAGTCACGGCAAATCTGCGGACGCGTATCGTAAATGCCGCAGCGGTGGTCGTCTTGCAAGTGTTTGCAGGTGGTGTGAACCAGCAAGTACCAGTCATCATCTTCAGTGAAAATTGTGGCATGCTCATGCAGCAGGTACCACCTGAGATAGTCGAAGTCTTTCGCGGTTTTAGGTCGATCAATGGAGAGCGAGAAATACCGACAACACTTGGCAGTGCAATAGTTACAAAGCACTTCGTTCGGTTTTACCTCGGCGCGTGGCACTTGCCGAAGTTTGGATTGATCGAAAAAGTTCATGATATCAATCGGGGAAAGTCCAACTCGCGTCGGACGGGCTCGTGAGGTAAATGCGAAGCTGATAAAACTAGTTCAGGCAAAAGAAAGTTTCAAGTTTACTCATTGAATGTCTGCAATATTTCGAACCGATCAGAGAACAAAACGGGATCGGCATCTCTGATGCTGACAATTCTCGCAACGACGTCCAATCTAACTGTCCCCAAACCGCCCTTCATCCAACCATGTTAGACGTTTGCGCCAATTCGAGTTTCGCTTTGCTGCTGGGGGCGGTCGGGATTGCTGGTTTGATTTTTGAATCGATCAAGTTAATGGCGATTCTGTTGGCTCCTTTTGTCGGGTACGCAATGATCATTCACTGGTTGGAGCATATTACGCAAACGCGAATGGCAGAGCGATTTGGGTGGAAGAGTGTGATCTGGACGGGATGGCTGGGCACGCCGATTCATGAATTGTCGCACGCGATCATGTGCCCCATTTTTCGACATCGTGTCGACGAAGTTGCACTGTTTGAACCGGATCGGCAAAGCGGCCGGCTTGGATATGTTCGGCATTCATTCACACCGGGTAACTGGTACCAGGAGTTTGGCAACTTCTTTATTGGCATCGCTCCGTTGATCGGGGGATCGTTGGCGTTGACTGCGTTGTTGTGGTTGTTTTATCCGGGAGCGATTGCTGCGGCGTACCAAACCGCTGGAAATTTGCCTGGCGACGCGACACCTCTGCAAGGGCTATATCAAATCGTCAGTTCCTGTTTTGCTGAGATGGCCGCTGCGACCCATTTGTTGACCGCACGCTTTTGGCTGTTCTGCTATCTCGTGTTGTGCGTGGGAGGGCACATGGCGCCGAGTCCCAGCGACTACGAAGGTGCTTCTCGCGGGTTTGTGTTTGTCGGCGGTGGGCTGTTTCTGTTTACGTTGATCTTGGCTGCCAACGGAACGGATTCTCGCTCGTTGGTGGCCAGCATGGTTGGACTGTTAGGCCCATTGTTCGCTGTATTTGGATTTGCAATCGTACTTTGCAGTATCAGTGCGATCATCGTTTGGGGCGTCACGGCGTTGTTTCCGCAGCGATACACCGTCCGTTGACCGCAGGCAGCTTTGAGTCAACTTCGCGACCTATTTGTTTTTCAGAAACGCTTCCATGTCGTTGATCATCGACGTGAACCAGGGCTTCCGGTTCCAGCAACCGTGTTTGGCGTCGGGGTAGACGATCAGTTTCGTTTTTACGCTGAGCGTCTTCAATTTCTCACGTGAGCTCTGGTTTCGATCAGGGTTATCCTTTTCGCCAACCTGGAACAGGATCGGACACGTCTTATTGTCGATCTGTTCCATCGCGTCGGCCATGAGATAAAGGCCTCGTTTTTCCTCAACCGTTCCCCGCATCCAACTTCGCGCGTTTGACTTGGCGTCGGGATCCAGCGACTGTTCTGCGACTTTGCCTGAGACAATCTGGAGCGGACCTGCCAGGACGACCGCAGCGGTGATCTCCGACGACACGCCCGGGTTGCCTCCGGCGCCCTGGAGATTTGGGTTGCGTGCGCCACTGGCCATCAGCCCAACAAGATGTCCTCCTGCCGAGCCGCCAACCGCCATGATTTGGTCCTGGTCAATCGAGTACTTGTCCGCATTGGCTCGAAGGAACCGAACTGCGGCGCTGCAGTCGTGCATGGCCGCCGGGAACGGTGCTTCATCGGCCAACCGATACTCAATCGCCGCGGTAACAAATCCGCGTCGGCAAAGTTCCAGGGCCATGGCTCGAAAACTCTTCTTGTCTCCATTGTGCCAGCCGCCGCCATGGACCACGATTACACAAGGGGCTGCTTTCTGAGTGTTGGCGGGAACAAACAGATCGAGCAAGAGTTTGCGAGTTCCATACTGAGCGTAAACGACATCCAGATGTTTGGTCCCAATGTCATAGCTGCTGATGTCTACCGAAGGTAGCTTTGGGTTGGTCGAGAGTGGATGCTCGGCTTTAGGCTGTAACTCGACAACACCTTTTTGAGCAACGACTCCCGAGACTTTCATCCGTTGAACATAGACTCCTTCTTTAGCCGTGATCGCTAACGTCCGCATGTCTTGGTCCATAAACGTACAATTGATTGGCTTGCTGGGGCAGGCAATTTTGTCGAGCAGTTTTCCGTCTGGATTCCAGATCCAAATGTCACTTTTGCCCGCACAGTAAACGTTGCCAGCTCGGTCGATGGTCATTCCGTCAGCACCACGTTCCGGGCCGTCGTCCATCGTCGCAAACTTCTTGCCAGCGCCTGTTTTACCTGGAGCCGCAATTGGGTAAGCATAAATTTCTTTGGGGACAAACGACGAAACGTACAGCGTCGATCCATCGGGAGACATGGTGATTCCGTTTGGAGTTTTGATCCCTTCAACAGCGACGGACTGCGTTCCGTCGGCGGCAACATAGATCACTCGATTTTGTGGAGTGAAAGTGACATAGATTCCACCTTTGTTGTCGACGACCAGATCGTTGGGTCGATAGAGTTGACCCTTCTTAACGGGCTGTCCATTTTTTGGTTGGGGATTCCATTGAGCAAATGATGCCACCGTTTTGACTTGTTGACCATCGAGGAACGCGATCCTGCCCCCCGCGTTGTCGGAAAGGAAACGGCGTCCGTGATTGAAAAAGCTCGCGCTGAATCGGCCGGTCGCATTTTTAAACTCAGTCGTCTTATCCTCCCGAGCGTTGTATCGAAAAACTTTTCCTCCCCGCACGTCTGGAACGATCAAATTACCTCCGTCCCACATCGGTCCATCAGCCATTTCGAATTGATCGAGCTTCAGGATAAGTTCATGTTGCTGGTCCACTGGCGAGTCAGTATCTTGAAATGCCGCAACCGTTTGGTGCCCGTTGGAAATAAGACACCAGGCAAACAAGATCAGGGTCAAGTTGTGCAAACCGATCGATGACATGGATTGCTTTCGAATAAAGTAGAAGTCTGGGACTGCGATAGATGTTGGTATAATCCGAAATTGACGACTGCGAATAAAGCGTAAGCATAAAAGCAAATCGGCAATCGTGGATTTTAATCGAAAGCAAATCTGTTTGCGCTGGCAGGCTTCACCCGTTGCGAAGGCTGTCAGCCTTCATCGCGACTCGCCCGGTCTAATCTTCCTTGCCCTTGGCTGCATTTATCAAATCAAAAATCGCCAACACAGGTCGGTGGTCTGACGTCTTGGCAGCATCCAGCGGCGTATAGTGGGCCAGTTTCCAGGACAGCAATGGTGAAGCCAACAAAAAGTCGATCTCAGTTTTTGGGTCAGTGGATGGGAACGTTGATCGATTCATCTGAGGTTGTCTGTTGTGCCGTTTGTTTTTCGCCAGCAATTGCACGGTTCGCGAATCGGCAGTGTCATTGAAATCTCCGAGGAGGATATACGGTGTATCCAGCTGCTCAAGGTATTCGGCCAATACGGTGGCTTGCGAAAAACGAAATTGATCATTCTTCACCCAGTCGAAATGGACATTGACGGCCATGATCGTTTGATCGTTGGGCAGTTGAATTTCGCAAGCAAGTGCGATTCGAGGTTCGTTGCCGTCGGGTAACCTGACTTCCTGTTTGCGAATAATCGGAAAGCGGGAAAGGATTGCCATCCCGTATTGGCCACCGTCATAATCCATGAACGATCCAAACGAGGCATTCATGCCGGTTTGCTTGGCAAGAAACTCAGGTTGATCGACGTTTTTGCTGCGGCGGACTTTGCAGTCCACTTCCTGTAGGCCGATAACATCCGCCCTCAAATTTTTTATTACGGCTCCAGTCCTTGAAAGGTCAAGCTTGCCATCGGTGCCTGCCCCGTGCCGAATGTTGTAGGTTGCGACTCGCAGTCGGCTTGCGTTCAGATCCTGCTTTGGCCAAACAAATCGTGTTACGACGGCGGCGTGGTCGGAAGGAAATTTTTGATCATGCGAATCAATGACGATCGATTCGCCGGCCTCCAACCCTGTTCCGCGATAGTAGATGTAGTCGATCCGATCCTGTTGTTGTTTCTTGAATCTTGGTGTCCAGGTTCGATCAAGCGTACGATCCACTTCGGGATGAAGCTCCCTCCATGAATCGCGGAATCCATCATCGATCATCACATGGCTGGTCGGCCAGTCGATCGCGACTTCATATTGGTCCTGAGCCGAAGCGACGTAATCGAGATGGGACATGCTGTTGAAGTCGCCTGCGATCACAATGGGAACGTCCGCGTATTTGTCTGCTGACAGTCGTTTTTCAATCAGTGTTTTGATCTTGATCAGGTCCTCGCAGGATGCCTGACAAGCTGCGATCATGGTTTCCGGTTTGGAACTGTCTCGAGTCCCCTCTTCCCAGATCTCTTTGTTATAGGGTAGCCAGATCGAGTAAACAGCGACGTTACGTTTGTCAGGTAATTCGATGAGCGCACCAACGCATTTGAATTCTTCAAAGACAGACAGATCTTCGATGACGGGAAAACGGCTGTGAATCGAAACGTTGGTACCGCGTGGATGGAAGTGAAAGCCAAGCTCTTTTGAAATCAGCTCACCTGATCCATATGTTTCTTGCATCGCGACGATGTCAGCTTTGCTTTCACGGATGACCTCGACCACCCTCTTGGGGCCAACATCTTTCCCGTCCTCACGCCCTCCATGCCAAATATTCCAGGTCATCACACGAAATGGTTCTGTCGATGGGTTGGTTTGGGCATCCGCTACCGCAGACAGACAACAAATCGACATGAAGATGATGAATTGCTTAAGCGTCATGATCACAGGCCTTAATCGCCGTTATGTAAGTTTCGAGGAAGTCCCATCACTAGTTTGACTGATCCAACGTAAGACGGACGACCAAGTGACTTGGCTCACGTCGATCAAGATTCGCTTCAGATTGTCACCGAACGAAGCGCGAAAGGTTGTATCCAAAACGGTCTCGGCCAACATTGGGCACAAAAAGCTTGGTTTTCTACGCCTGGGTGAAAGAATGTGAAGAATGGAGGGGGGTGGCTGGATCAGAGCCTGAAACCGGTTGATGTAGTCGAATTTTGAGAAGGTAGACGGATACGCCCTATCAGTTTGAGCCGATTTCTGACATAATCCCGCCTTCAAAATTAACGATCGCTCGGTCTGGATCGACGACGGCTCCGGATTTTGATCATTGAGTTGGCGATATTTGCACTGCCTGCGACTGCTCCACGTCAATCCGGGGCGATGAGCACGCGGCAATCCCAGCCTCTCGTCATCTTGTCGGCACTGTTTGTTACGACTTTAGACAGCCGATTCCATTGACCTGATATTCAATCGTTCGCGGTGCGGACGGTAACTGATCGAGCCAGTTGACGACGGTAGTCGTCCCAATAAAGGAGATAAGTGAATGTACAAGATTCTCAATACTCGCGGCCTTGGCGTTGGCGGAAAACAGAATGAACTGATCGAACTTGCGTTGACGTTTGGCTTCAAAGGTGTCGAAGTCGACATGATGGATCTGGTCGGTCGTCACGACGCGATGGGAAAAGAGTTTGCCATTCAGTTTTTGCAAAGTGCGAAGATTGATATGGGGTCATTTAAGTTGCCAGTCGATCTCGGCGGAACCAATGAAGCTTATGGCGTTTCGATTGCCAAGATCGATACGATTCTAGATCTTGCTTCGACGCTAAACTCAAAGACTTGCTACGTTGAGATTACACCGAACAATGAAAACTTTTCGTTCCAGGAGTGCTTTGAAACGCATCAAACGCGACTTCAGGAGTTGGCGGAGCGATTTGCTGCACACAACATCAACATTGGCTTGAGCTTGCAGGCTTCGTCCGCCGAGCCACCCGAAGGAACCTTCAAGTTCATTCAAACTGCCGAAGAGCTACTGACTCTGTCCAAAGCAATCTCGCAAACCAACGTCGGAGTTTGTGTCGATGCTTGGGAATGGGTGCTTGGTGGTGGAACCATTGACCAACTGAAGTCCGCTGGATTCGGAGAGGTCGTAAAAGAGATCCGACTAGCCGATATTTCAGAGGGAGCTGATCGCGAAAATATTAAGTCCAGCGATCGCACCACGTTGCCTGGCGACCAAGCAGGTTCGTTCTCGTTCCAGTTGGTTCAATTGGCCTTGGAAAACGAAGCGGACATTCCAGTTTCGGCAGCTACGGATTTGTCAACTTATGCTGGTGCACCACGTGATTCAATCGTCAAGGCGATCAGTGCCAATCTTGATCTGATGCTCGAAGGCAAAGACCCAGCCGTTGTTGCTGCGGAATTGGCTGCCGCTGCTGCCGCCGAAGCTGCTGAAGAAGGCGACGAAGCCGCTGAAGGTGAATCAAAAGAATCGCCTGCCCCTGCTGCTACCAATTAGTTTTCTTCATAAGCCTCCGCTTTTGGCAGGCTTGCGAAATTGATTCCAAAGTGCTCTGCTTGTTGATACAAGTGGAGCATTTTTTTTGAACCGATCCGATTGAGTCGCGATGAGTCAACCGTTGAACCGATACAGTTCCCGAATCACTCAGCCAAAAAATCAAGGTGCTTCGCAAGCGATGCTGTATGCGACCGGGCTGACCGAAGAAGACATGTCGAAAGCACAGGTAGGCATTGGCTCGGTTTGGTATGAGGGCAACCCATGCAATATGCACTTGAACCTGTTGGCTGCCGAAGTCAAAACTGGCGTTGCCAACGCTGGGTTGGTGGGGATGCGATTTAATACGATCGGGGTGAGTGATGGCATCTCGATGGGCACCGATGGAATGAGTTATTCGTTGCAGTCGCGTGACCTGATCGCTGATTCGATCGAAACGATCATGGCCGCTCAATGGTACGATGCTTGTGTGGCCATTCCGGGCTGTGACAAAAACATGCCCGGTTGCTTGATCGCGATGGGTCGCCTGAATCGTCCTTCGTTGATGGTCTATGGCGGGACGATTCGCCCGGGTCACCTGGACGGCGAAAAACTTGATATCGTTTCGGCATTTCAGTGTTACGGTCAAGCACTCGCTGGCAATATCGATGAGCCAACTCGGCAAGCGATCGTCAAACATGCTTGTCCCGGCGCGGGAGCGTGCGGTGGGATGTATACCGCCAACACGATGGCATGTGCGATCGAAGCTTTAGGGATGTCGCTCCCGTACAGCAGTTCAACTCCAGCTGAATCGCCCGAGAAAATCGAAGAATGCAATCGAGCCGGCGCGGCCATTCTGAAGCTGTTGGAACTTGACTTGAAGCCGCGCGACATTATGACGCCAGCGGCGTTTGAAAACGCGTTGGTCATCACGATGGCACTTGGCGGTTCGACGAATGCCGTGTTGCACTTGATCGCAATGGCTCGGTCGGTCGATGTCTCGTTGTCATTGGATGATGTACAAGCCGTTAGCGATCGAGTTCCATTTTTGGCGGATCTGAAACCGAGCGGCAAGTTTGTTCAAGAGGATCTGCACCGCGTTGGTGGAACCCCTGCCGTTTTAAAGCTGCTATTGGCCGAAGGGATGATCGATGGATCATGCATGACGGTCACAGGAAAAACGTTGGCCGAAAACTTGCAAGAGCTTCCTCAGCTCGAAAAGGGGCAAGTGATTATTCAAAGCATTGAACGTCCGATCAAATCATCGGGACATTTGCAGATCCTGCGTGGCAATCTCGCAGCCGATGGTGCGGTCGCCAAAATCACCGGGAAAGAGGGTGAGCAGTTTACCGGTCCCGCAAACGTCTTTGATTCGGAGGAAGCGATGCTGTCCGCATTGCAAGCAGGTCAGATCAACGCGGGCGATGTCGTGGTGATTCGATACGAGGGTCCCAAAGGAGGGCCGGGAATGCCGGAAATGTTGACGCCAACTTCGGCCATTGTGGGTGCGGGTTTGGGAGATCAGGTCGCTTTGCTGACGGACGGTCGATTCTCCGGTGGGTCGCATGGGTTTATTGTCGGGCACATAACGCCTGAAGCTCAAGTCGGTGGAACACTTGCGTTGATTGAGGATGGCGACATGATATCCATCAGTTCAGCTGACAATTCAATTGAAGTTGATCTGTCCGAAGCAACGCTTCAAGCTCGTCGTGAAAAATGGGTCGCTCCGCCGCTCAAGGCAACTCGTGGTACGCTGTATAAATACATAAAGAATGTCAAGTCAGCTTCCGAGGGTTGTGTCACGGACGAGTGAATCCAGAAGAGTAATTCACTGGCCAGACCTGAGCCGTTTTTGCGCGAGCCGTTGTTAAACCAAGCCCATTTACTGTCCAGCAACGTCTTTGTTCAGTTATCACCTGCCCCCATAACAGGCTGAGCCGTTTCGGCGCCTGGCAAAAGGCGCGGTTAAATCGAGCCCCTACTTTTTTCCAAAACCGAAACAAGCAACTGTCATGCTCGAATTGATTGCTCAAGGTGCTACGATCGACCAACGTTGGCGACGCCAGTTGCCAATTGATCAAGAAATCGAGTTAGGGCGCGCAACTGACGCGTATCGCGTGCCGTGGGATACCCAGGTTTCCAGGCGACATGTTCTGATCCAACCATCGGAGCATTACGTCACGGTCAGGCGTTGTGAAAACACGGCTAACCCAGTCTTTTTTGACGGTGAAGAGGCAACCGAGTTTGTCTTGCAGCCAGGCCAACACTTTGTGATCGGCAGCACCACGTTCTTGCTAACGGCTGATCAAGCGATTGGTTCGATGGCAGCGCCCCACCCGTTCAGCCAGCGAACATTTTCGAGCGACTTTCTGGAACAAGTCAAATACCAGGACGCTGATCGTCGCATCGAAGTGCTCAATCGGATGCCGCAAGTCATCGCCAACGCCAATGATTCCAACGAGTTGTTGACCGGCATGGTCAACACGTTGATGGCTGGCATTGTGACCGCAACAACCGTTGGAATTGTTCGCAGCCAAACCGCATCCGGCCCTGCGTCACTGCCGCAGGCGGCGACTCGCCTCGAAGTGATCCATTGGGATCGACGAGGGTTGGAGCGCGGTGACTTTCAACCAAGTGAAAAACTGGTGCTCCAATCAGTGACTGACGGCGAATCGATTCTCAACGTCTGGCACCCTGACTTTTCCACACCGTCTGACAACTACACGTTCGACTATGAAAATGATTGGGCGTTTGTTTGTCCGATTGAAAGCCCAGCTACAAGCGGTTGGGCGATCTACGTTGCCGGACGTAATCGTAAACGTGACCAAGGCGGGAGCACGGCCAAGGAATCGAGTTCGTTTAAAGGGGGAATCGACGAACTAGACTTGGATGGTGACATCAAATTCTGTGAGCTGGTCGGGTCAACCTTAAAGAATCTTCTTCAAGTACAACAACTTGAACGTGAGCAAGCGAGTTTGCGGAACTTCTTCTCTCCGGTGGTCGTTGAGGCGATTCGCTCGCGAAGTGCAGAGGAAGTACTGGCGCCGCGCGAGTGCGAAGTCACGGTGCTGTTTTGCGACTTGCGTGGGTTTGCCAAAACATCCGAAGCGATGTCGGATGATCTCATGGGGCTGCTCGAACGTGTCAGTGATTCGTTGGGGATTACAACGCGGACCGTGCTCAAACGGAGTGGCGTGATTGGAGACTTTCACGGAGACGCTGTGATGGGGTTCTGGGGTTGGCCGCTGGAATGCGACACGGCATCGAACGCGCGGTCTGCGATTTCGGCGGCGCTCGAAATTCAAGAGCTGTTTGCCCATCAATTCAAAAACCATCCGACGCTGCACAATTTTCAGGTTGGGATGGGTCTCTCCTCAGGCATCGCCGTGGCAGGAAAAATTGGAACTCAGGATCAGGTCAAGGTGACTGCATTCGGGCCTGTCGTGAATCTGGCGTCTCGTTTGGAAGGAATGACTCGCCGATTGAACTCGCAGATCCTTGCCGATGAAGCAACGATTGACCAATTGGAAATCTCAAACAGTTCAACGTCTGACTGGTTTTGTCGTCGACTGGGAACCTTCCAGCCTTTTGGCTTGCCACGTACGGTCGATGTCTTTCAAGTGTTGTCGGCGAAGGAAGTCACGCTGTCTGCCATCGATTGTTACCATGACGCCGTTGCGGAATTTACCGCCGGGAACTGGGACGCGGCGAGGTCAACACTGGAGCGACTTTCCGAAGATGATTCAGCACGGCAATTTCTGACCCAGCTCATGCAAGAAAAAACGCAACCGCCGGCGGAATTTGACGGCGTCATTCGCATGAGTTCGAAATAGTTTGGGCCTGTGATGGAAGTCGAGAAAGAGATTTCAAAGCTGGTTTTTCAGGCAAGTTTTCCAGTGTACAATCTGCATCGCCAAGACTCATTCGGAGTCGAAACGGCTGTCGTTCTTCATCCTTTCTGACTTTCTGTTGTCAAAACACGCTCATGGCCGAGGAAAACCCACAAAAGAAGCTTGCGAAACGCAAGGCAAACGAGTTTGAGTTCAAATCAAAGCTCGACCGGCCTATCGCTGAATTGACACAATTGCAGCAGTCGCTTCTGTTTGCCGAAGTCTCCATGATCTCTTATCTGGACGTGGCCGAATGCAATGTCGCTGCGGGCCAGTTGGGATTTACCGACGGTAAATTCTTTGAAGTTGATGGATCCCAGGCGTACTGGTTTCAGAATGGCCACGATAGCGTCATTGTGTTTCGTGGTACTGAAGCGGATGACTGGAACGATATCAAAGCGGATGCCAATGCGTTGACGGCGCTCGCTGAGACTGCGGGTAAAGTTCACCGTGGTTTTAAAACCGAGGTTGATGAGATTTGGCCGCACATTGAAAAGGCGCTTGAGGCCAACGATAAGACATTGTGGTTTTGCGGCCACTCGCTCGGAGGTGCGATGGCGACGATCTGTAGTGGTCGTTGTGTCCTGTCCTATTTGAAAATGGAACCCGAAGGACTGTTCACCTACGGGAGCCCACGCGTCGGGTGTCGGCGGTTTGTCAACTACATCAAACTGAATCACTGTCGATGGGTCAACAACAACGATATCGTCGCGCGAATGCCACCTGCGTGGATGGGCTACCGACACTCAGGCCAGGAAATGTATCTCGATCGATTTGGAAAATATCGAAAGCTGAATGGATGGCGGCGAATCAGTGACGGTCTGAAAGGGTTCTGGAATGGATTATTGCGCCGAGAGATCGACCATCTTTCTGACCATGCGATCGTCGACTACATCGATACGCTTTACAAACTGGTCCGCGTTGAGTCTGAAGGACGATAGATCGCTACGCCGCACAGTCCCAGCAGGCAACACATTACGCTCAGCAAGTTAAAGTTTGAGAAAACGACGATGCCGGAAAAGGTCACCAATGCCAGGATGCCGGCCACTCGCGGAGGGAGCAACCAGAGAAAAGCGCAAGCGGATTCCGTGATGATTACCATCCGCGAATAACCCGTTGCAAACGAACGCAACGCCGAGGGTTCAAGATAGCCACGCAGCAAATTGAAGAACCAGAAATCGCGATCCACGAAATAGATCTGGTACAGGACTTCTCCCGACCAGTAGCCAGGCGTTAGTTTCCCGACGGCGCCCCCGAGAAACATTAGCGAGACGATTAGAATCGCCGACACTCGTGCCTTTGGGAGCAGTTGTTCGATCGGCTGGTCCATCGAAAACGTGAACCAGATCATCCACAGCGAAACCCAAAAGCACGTCAGAAATGTGACGTCGTTGTAGCTTCCTTGATGCCAACAGAGGCCCGCCATACCCAACGCCATGGCGATGGCTTGCACCCGAAACAGGATGCGGTTGGAGAACACGATCGTTGCCAGCCCGAGTGTGACAGGGAGGCCGATCAACAACACCAACAACTCATGGGAACGCATGATGCTTGGGAAAAACGAATCGACCAACTGCAATTGCGCGTAGAGCCCGTACGCCAATGGAAAGTAGCTCGCTTTCCAAATCAAAGACATCACCGTTGCGATGACGATCCAGCGGTAAACGACAACGACTTTTTCGACAGCGGTAACTTCCGCTTGCGGTGCCACGACGAATCCAGCAGCGTTTTTCGGATAGGCGGCAGTTGGACTGGAGGAACTACTCATGGTCCTCCACCGCTTCATCTGGCAGCCGAACGACATTGGAAACCGAATCTGAGATTGGTTTGATCTGAAAAATGGATTCCAGCTCGAGGTCTCGATACCTTGATCGAAAATAGAATGTCCCCGACCGATGTTTCGTCAAGAATCCCCGCGAATGCGCAAATGTCATGGTTCGAGTCGGAAAATGATTGATCATGTCGACCATGACTTTCGAGTCCGCTTGAAACTCAAGCGCACCTGGGCTGTCTTGACGGCCTTCGCGTCGATCGAAGTACCTCCGTTCCACTTCGTTACGTTGGTCTTGGGTAAGTGGCACTTCTGAGAAAACGTAGGTGTTTTCGAGGTTGTACATTGCGGGGGAAAGCTGCTGAGCCGCCCAAGCGAAGTATCCCTCGGTTTTCAGGTGAAATCGGTTGAGGTAGGCGTGTTGCACGGTTTGGCTGATCGGTAGCGCAACGCACCAAAGAGCCGCCAGCAGGATGGCGACCAACAATAACGCGGAGGGGAGATCGCGTTGGTTCCAGATGTCCTGAATCAGAGTTTTCATTTCAGGCCAAGTTTGCGAGAGCAAGGTTTTCTCGGTTTTTATCGGCTGAACTGCCATTCCACTGGCCAATTTTGGCAATTTGGTGCAGAACCGCTGTAATCGTTGCCTGTAGGATCAGGAGGTCCGCATTCAATGGGCGAAACGGTTGTATTTCCGCTGGAGGGTTGAAGAATACCCGGACTTTTGGCCTGTGGAATTGGTCAAATTCGTGGGGTTTTCTACCGAATTGACGAATTTGGAGACCCACTCCAAAAAAATGTCAAATTTTACAAAGATCCACAAAGAGGGATCGAACTACCCCTCATCACAACGAACACCAACCCCAACACGGGTTTGGATACCTTCAAGTTTGGATCCTGAACACAAAAACTGGATCCGTTTTGCGAAACAGGAGAACTCCATGTGCAAGAAAATTTCCCTGGGAGTACTTGGCTTGGCTTTGATTGCCGGACTTTTGTTCGGAGGTCGATTGCTTCCGTACGCCCAAACCGCCTACCAAAACATTCAGGACGCTGCGGATGACCGCGTTCCGATCGACTTCAAAATCGATGCCGCAAAGACACAGCTGAACAAAGTGACCAATGACATTCAGGACATGGTCTACGAGATTGCCAAAGAGCAGGTTCAGGTCAAACGACTTGCCGCTGACCTCCAACGGCAGGAAGACATGTTGCAAGAGAGCTACGACGAAATGATGACCCTTCGCGAGCATCTTGAGACCAGCGATCAGTACTACGTTGCTACCAACAACCAGAAGTACTCACGAGAACGAGTTGAAGAAGATCTTCGCCACCGATTCTCACTCTACAAAACTGCCGAAGCGACCAAGAACAAGCAAGCTGAGATTTTGCGAGTTCGCAAGACCTCACTTCAGTCCGCTTGGACAAAGCTTGATCAGACAAAGGCACAGCAACGCGAACTGGAGTTCCAGATTGAGAACTTGACCGCTCGCAATCGCATGAACGAAGTCATTGCCAGTGCCAATCAGCTGGAGTTGGATAGCAGCAACATTTCAGCAACCAAGCAAATGGTTGACGAACTGGATGCCAAGATTTCAGCTCAAGAAGAAGTTTTGAACATCGCCCCGAAGTACTACGGACAGATTCCTGTCAACGAAGATGTTCAGGCACAAGATTCAAATATCCTCGACGACATGGATACTTACTTCAAGAAGTCGCAGGATGATCAGGGTCAAGACGATATCGATTTCGAAACCGAGATCTAAATGCCTACAAGGTGGTTCGCTGGCCAATTGGTCAGCGGCTGCCGGTTTTGATCTCACACGATCCAATTAACTGATGAGGAATTGCGACGTCGGTCGAAACCAACCACTTGCACACCTCCGAGGGCTCGCGGCTGATAAAATTGGCCCGAGCCTTTTTTTGTTTTACCCAGCCAAATTCTAACACCCAATGACGTGGTTCCAGCGCCAAGACGATCTGAATCAGGCGATTGCTCGTGGCGATCTCGAATTGGCACTTGAGCTGTTTCAAAAGCGGCGGGCTCAACCAAACGCTAAACCGGCTGAGCTGCTACAGATCAGGCAGCGTTTAACTCAGGCCCTGATGGGTCGAGCCAGCTCAAGCATCGCTGTCGATAATCTTGTCGCTGCCTGGAGAGATCTTTCGCTGGCTGGTGAACTTGCCACATCGGCCGACCAGGACCTGGTTTCCAAAGAGATGAGTCGGCTGGTAGAGCTGACGATCGAAAACTCAGAATCGATGTTGCTGGAAGCCAAAACGGTTCATGCGTTGCAGTTGATCCATGAGCTTTCGCAACGACAAATCATGGATTGGAGAGTAGATCGGATCCTCGAAATCGGCGACTGTATTCAGCAAGCTGAGCAATACTCCGCAGAAGGGAAATTTGCCGAAGCGGTCGAACAACTGGAAACCGCATACGACCTCCAACCAGAACTTGAATATTTACAGGCCAAGATCAAATGTAAACGAGATCGAAACAAACAGCTGTCTGAGCTAACCAAGACGTTGCAATCGACCGCACTCAGTTGTCAGTGGAACGAAGTCAACGATGTCTGTGAGCAGATTTTGAAAATCGCGCCGAGGCATGAAATTGCGATTGCCGCCAAAAAGCATTCGTTGCAACAGATGAAACGGCGGACTTCTGCTGGTTCGCGAATCACGAACGTCCCGCTGCGTGTCGACGAGGCCGATTCGTTTTTTGAATTTGAGCGGAGCAAAGATGGTACGTATCAATCCGCAAGTCCGTCTAAAGATCGCACGACGGAATCGGATGAGCCGGCAAGGGACCTTTCGGATGCCGATTCATTCCTGATTTGGGTGGATGGGGTCGGAGGCTATCTGGTCTGTACGGATCACATTTGTCTGGTGGGTCAAGCCGTCGACGGGACGACCGTCGCGATCCCATTGCAAGCCGACTTGCGACAGCGTCACGCCAGGATCGAATTGGTGGCCGGACAACACCTTGTTCAGCCGTTAGGATTTGTGACGCTTGATGGCAAAGAAAAAGATGACGCCTTTGTGCTGAAAAATGGCCAAATACTTGGCTTGGGCAACGGGGTTCGTCTCAAGTATGTGCAGACGCACCCTTTAAGCAAAACATCACGATTGGACTTTGTTTCTCGTCATCGGACACTGCCTTGGTCTGACGGTGTTTTGTTAGCCAGCCAGTCCATTGTGCTGGGTCCAAACCGTAATAATCATGTGTTTTGTCCTCGTTGGAAATATGACTTGATCTTTTTCTGCCGAGGGAAAAACTGGTTCTGTCGTCGAAAAATGCCATTTATCGTGGACGGGCAGAAGATTGAGTCCGAAACGCAGATCCGTTTTGATTCGCACATTCAGGGGGACGATTTTTCATTGACGTTAGAACCCGTTTTTCGACTGCCACCCAAGGACGCAAGTGAAACCTAGACAATTGGCCGAACAACCAGCTACGCTAATGAATCAAGGCAGATTGGAACCCAAAGACAATCCATTCCGGATTGCCGGTCTTTCCAGGAGCAGTGGATGAGATTTTCCTACGCCAGCGGATCACGCCCCTTGGAGGGCTACACCATTAAACGCGGAATCGGCGTAGGCGGTTTCGGTGAGGTCTACTTTGCGCTCAACGATGCCGGTAAGGAAGTTGCACTTAAAAAGATCCAGCGAAATCTGGATATCGAATTGCGCGGCGTTCGTCATTGCCTCAATTTGAAACATGTCAACCTGATCTCGTTGTGGGATATTCGCACCAATGAGTTCGGTGAGAGCTGGGTTGTGATGGAGTACGTGCCCGGTCCCTCGCTGCGTGATGTTGTCGAAGCGTATCCGAACGGAATGAAAGAAGCTCACGTCAAGCGTTGGTTTGCGTCGACGGCATCCGGCGTGGCCTACCTCCATGAACATGGGATCGTCCACCGCGACCTTAAACCGGGAAACATTTTTCACGACCAGGATGAACAGGTCATCAAGATTGGTGACTACGGGCTTTCCAAGTTTATCTCGTGCAGTCGACGGTCTGGACAGACTGAATCGGTGGGGACGTTCCATTACATGGCCCCGGAGATTGGCAAAGGCGAATACGGCAAAGAGATCGACATCTATGCGATGGGGATCATCTTGTTTGAGATGTTGACTGGGCTGGTGCCATTCGATGGTGAAAGCACTCAGGAAATCATCATGAAACACCTGACAATGGACGCCGATGTCAGTGTCGTGCCCGAGCCATTCAAACGAGTCATTTCCAAGTCGCTTCGCAAGGATCCTCAAAAGCGATATCGCAGTATCGCCGAGATGGTTGGCGAGTTGCCTTGGCCTGAAATCGCTGCGAAACCGGACAACATCATTCGGCGACATTCTGTCGGACCCATCCCTATGGGAGCCGCCTCGGAACCTCATACGATTTCGACTGCGGAACATCCCGGCTCTCCTGACTCGCAGGCTCAGCCTGTTGAAAGCGAAGACGTTGGCGCGCCAGAGATTGTCTCCAAGTTGCCTCCGGTCATTATTGATGGTCGATCGGTCGGCGGTCCCATTGTGGATGAGAACCAGCCAGAAGGGATTCATTTTGGCCCGGTTACCGATAGCAGCCACGCGCGACGAAAAGCGGCTGCTACTTCGAATCCAGATGCACGTGCCCAGCGGAGCGTTAAAAACGACGCCGAGATCCAGTTCCTCGATCAAAGGATCGCTCGCCCGCATCCAGACGTTGAACCCGAGATGGCTGAGACGGATCCTTTTGTTGAAAAACAGATTCAACAAGAGCGCGGCGAGTCAGATCCGTCGACCGGCAGCAGAAAAACGCTGGTCGCGACCAATCAAGCGGTCATGGCAAGCAACGTCAATTCCGCAACGATGCCAAATACTCAGAGTGAACCGATCGCGGTCGCGGTTCGGTCGGGGCTGACCGACTTGTCGCGGTGGTGGGCCAGCGGCAAAGTCTCGGCACCGGTTCGATTGGTGGCGTTGATTGTTTTGGGTATTGTGCTGATCCAGAACTCCAAATGGCTACTACCGGTAATTATCAGTTTGGCGATCCTCTATCTGGTCTATTTCGCCGTTCGCAGGTATGCGTTGAGTCCTCGTGAAGTTTCCTCGCTGCCAACCGAATCGGAGATTCTGAGATCCAACGAGGGCATGATTCGTTCCTGGCTCGCTGCTCGACCGTCGACCGATCAGGTGACCGAGCTGGTTGGTTCGATGTTGATCGGTGCAATTGGTTCGATCGCGTTGAGCTTGTTGGGCATGGCGTTGCTCGGATTTCGAGGATCAGTCGAGGTTTGGGCAGTCTTTACATGGCAGACATTGATTGCAGTGGCGGCGGTCTGGTCGGTGTTGGTCGTGACCAAGTATTGGTCCCTTCGACCGTGTCGATTCAGTTGGAGTGTTGGCAGCGACTTTTGGCTCCGTTTTGGCATGATTGTCTGTTCCGGCGCGTTGATCGGTGCGATCGCATTCTTTTCAGCCGGGAGTTTTGAGATTGATCTCGCGCGTCTGGCGAGTGAAGATTTTGCGGCGAAGCAGACCAGCGGATGGGTGCTCAATTTGATGCCGAAGTTTCCAGCGATGATGTTGGCATTTGCCGGTCTGTTCGGATTGGCTCGATTCGGCAGTCACACGGACCGATTGCGACGTACGAGGCTCAGCATCCTCAATGTTGTGATTTGTTTGGCTGTCGCCGCCTTGCTCAGCCACGGATTAAATGTTCCATTGACGGTGATGTGTGTTCTGGGCGCCGTGATGTCGATTACGGTTCAACTTGCTTCCCCCTGGATGCACCCGGATGAGCAACTGGAAGTCTGTCGCACGCAATCAGAACTCGCACCCAAAAGTTGATCAGGTTGGTGGAACAACGCAACAATTCGAGAATGAAACCGGCCCAAGGTTCGGCGTTTGAGGAATTAGCGTTCGCGAAGGTGGCGTTGTTGATTCAATGGCTCAACAGGCGAGCCGTTCGAATTGCCAGCGTCGGAATCTTAACGCTGTTCTTGATCGGTTGGTTTTCGACATCACTCCAGGCCAACCCGATCGTCCAGGACAACCTGCATCCCATTGAAGAAGTCGATCCTGCGGGAGAGCTTGCCGATGTCCTGGCAGATTCATTCAATGGAAATAGCGAAACAGATTCTGGAGTTAACGGACCAGTTGAAGGCTCGCATGAAGCCCTCATTCGCAAACGTATGGTTACGGCGGCCATATTGATCGGAGGGCTGATCGTTTTGTTGGGTGTCTTGTTTGCTTATTTGAGAATGGAGCACATCACGCGGGGCTTCTACAGCGCTCGATTGCAAACGGTCGCAGTTTTGACGGTACTCGTTGTCGTGCTGGTTTGCTATCTGCTGTGGCGCTGGCTGGCGTAGATTTACTATTTACGAAAGAGCCGTCATGTTGAGTTCAATTAGATTTTGACTCGCAGAACTGTTTGATCGCGTCCATGTCATTCTCAACACCTTTGACCACCATGCCCCGAATCCAGGGTGTCATGATTCTTGCCATCAGGGTGTGCGGTCTGACATCCATGTTCATGTCCAAGGTCACTTTATCGGCAACTTGAGAAACCGTAAAAACGGTATCCCAGATCGTGCCACCGGCATCAGAAATCATCCGCACGCGATCGTTTTCGATGAGCTCAGTGACTTCCAGTTCCACGGTGCTTTCACGACCGTTCATCAAACGTGTTTCGCGAAAACGTGTTCCGGCCCCTGATTGTTGCTCGGTGATAAACTCAATCTTTTGGATGTGCGGGACGGCTTTCGAGAAATTTCGTACATCGGAAACGGTTTGAAAGACCAGTTCCAGTGGAGCATCAATCGTTCGAGTTATGTGAATCGATTTCATTTGGCACCTCTCATTTCGTGATTGCGTCCTGACAAGCGTACATGAATCGAATCCGTTTCGCGGCATTTCCAACGAAGTTCCAGACAGATTTTCGCAACTTACGCAGCCGGGGACATGCCCCACATGATGCGAAATCATGTCAATTGTTTTGCCAGAATTCGTCGACCGATCGTGAGGAAAAATAAGTCGTGTCCTGGGTGTCAACTTGGGTGCTGGATCAATAGCCCCTCAAAGGTGCCTGTCAGAATGAGCAGTTTGGGGTGAGTTTATCGATCGGAAAAACCCAACCGATCAATCGGTGCGAAACGCCGATAAAGTTTGCCGACTGTGCCGTTTGCGAGCTTGTTGCGATTGGAAAAATCCAACTAGCAGTTGTGACTCACTCAGCCGTTGACTTCGATTCGGTCGATACAACTGACGTAATTCGTAGGCGGTGCGCGAGGTCTCTTCGCGTGCTGGTCTTCGCTCATTCATGTTTTTCCGGTCACGGGATTTTCGGATTATGGCTCTTAACGTCAAACAGATCATTGCCATTGGACTTGCACTCGGCGTGTTGACGGCGTTCGGGTATTACACGCTGACCCGTCCCAACTCTGCGTCTCTGGAGCCGGAAAATCTTCAGTTGAAATCGATCGACCAGTTCGAACTCGAGCCGATGGAGTTGCCAAGTCTTGACGGCGAAGCGTCAGTGGCTCAACAAAATGAGACCAATGATCAGGATTTGAATTTGGCCCATAACTTGGCTGAGCCCAAGAAGGACCATCGAACCGATTTCGAATCGTCGCAGTTCGCAGCATCTTCGATCAATCAGTCGCCCGAGTTAGAGCTCAGCCAACCGATGAACGAACCGTTGATCAATTCAGGGTATGCCTCGATTGAATCGGGTACTGAAACTGTCGCGGACTCTGCCAGCGATCGTACCCGGGCAGATGCAACAGATAGCTTTGATCTAGGTTCGCTGTCGCTTGGCGGTCCTGATTCGGAGCTGGAGGATCAGTTTGTTGCCGAACAACTGGACGCCCCAGCGGCTCCAGAATTGATGCAAGCGGATTCGCCTGCTGCGATGCAAGAAGTTTCATCCAATCGTCAATCGTTGGTCCAACAAACCGGGATGCCGGAAGTCATCTTGCAGAATCAACCGGAACGGAGCGCTGCGGAACCCAAAGTAACCAAGGGTTGGAAATCGAATCCATTTGTCAATTCGAGCAACCTGGAAAGCAACGATATCGTTGAAACGAATCTGCCGGAAACATCGATGAACCCTGTTCCACCGGCAACCGTCGCGGACGCTCCACAAACCATTCAACTCCAGCCAAGTGATGCATTGGAAACTGAACCGGAGCTGACTTCGAAAAGTGTTCTTAGTTTGATGGATGATCGGCGAGAGCAGATTTTAGTGGAAGAACCGGCACGAGATGTGATGCCCCAACGGGTTGCCATGACTCAGTCAATTCTATTAGGTGAGGCAGACGCACAGAAATCCGTTCATCACATCGAGTACGGCAAAGAGCTGTCCAGGCGAGGTGCCGGTTTCATTGCACGGGAAGAATTTCTCAAAGCGATTCAGGTGATCGCGGTCGCCAACGATGCGTACTCAGGAACCAATTCGCATAGTCAGGCGCTCAAAGAAGCCGCGCTCATTATGAAAGAAGCGGAAGACTTCGCTGTTGGAAGTGCGGAACAGCAAATTCAGATGAACGTCGCCGAAGTGGTTCAAAGTCATCGCTCCAATGTCTTGACGCTTGAGCAGGCCGCGAGCCTTTCGCCGTCTCAAGCGATCGACCGGTATTTCTCAGTTGCTCAAAAGAGACTTGATCTCGCTGGCGGTCGAAGTGCGGTGAGTGCGGAGGTGTTCTATTGTCTTGGCAAACTTCATTCCGTGTTTGCAAGTCAGAAGAATGTTCCCGGCCCATTGGAAACGGCCAAGTCGGTGGTGTTTCATCAGTCGGCGTTGATGAGCAATCCCAAGCATCATCGGAGTGCCAACGAGTTGGGTGTCCTGTTTGCCAAAAACGGACGGCTCAACGAAGCCAAGCAACTGTTTGAGCGTAGCCTACTGGTTCAACCTCATCCACGAACCTGGCAGAATCTCGCCACAGCACATCAGCGTTTGGGCGAACACGAATACGCTCGCCGTGCCAACAACGAGTTCTTGTTGCTTTCGCAGCAGGGGAACACCGCAGGCTCCATTCGTTGGGCACCGATTCAGCAGTTCAATGCCGAGTCCAGTGCTCCTGTCGCAGAACGCGTCGCCAACTTGCCGGGTGCACCGATCACCGATACCGACAATGGCCAGATGAGCCCTGAATCAAAACAATCCAAGTCTTTTTCCCAGCGTTTGAAAGAACTGTTCTAGTCAGTTCTGTCGAATCGCAGCCGTTCGAATCCGTCTTTCCACCCCTTCGCGATCGAGTTTGAAATGAGAATCTTCGGGAAAAAATTTCTCGCATTTGGTGCTGCTCTGACACTTGGCTTTGGTGCCTTTTGGCTGCTGCCCTCCGATCGACAAACCACGACGCGGTCGACTGATGATGATTGCATCGAGCAATCAATCGTCGATGAGACAGATGAGCTGGACGGTTTGATCCGTGACGATCAAGTCCGGCTCTGCCAAGGATTTGGCTATGCAACAGCCAATCAGTGCGGTTGTCACGGAGCGTGCAATGGCAGTTGCGGCGTACAGACGCCTGTGATTTCCGGCGGAGTGATTCAAGCCGGAATGCCTTACGAAGAGATGAATCTGCAAGGTGGTGGGTTTGGTTATGGCCAACCTAAATCAATGCTGGGAGTCGATGATTCGACCCAGCGACTAAGTGGCCGCGAATCAAAGTTCCGTCGTGGGTCTCAAGTCCCGTTTGACCAGCATTCTTTTGGTGGATATGTCGGACCTCATCGCACACCCCATGTTCCGGAGTATCGATTGCGAGTCGATGATCAACTTGAATTCGTCTACATACGAACTCGTGAAAAGTCGCTGTATCCATATCAGTTGTATGTCGGTGACATCATCGAAATTTCATCGGGAAGTGACACATCGCTCAACCAGACCAATCTCGTGATTCGCTCGGATGGCAAGACGTCGTTTTCCTTTCTCGGCGAAGTCCTTTGTGCGGGCAAAACGGTTGCCGATCTACAACGTGAACTCAACGAGAAATACACAAAGTACTTTCGCAACCCGACGATCGTCGTTCAAGTACGACAAGGTGAAACGCCACTGCAGGATATCGTTGACTCGGTTGATGCTCGTCAGGGCCAAGGTGGACAGTCTCGACAAGCACAAGTATCACCCGATGGCACGATCCAATTGCCTGCGATTGGGAGTGTGCCAGCCGTCGGATTGACGCTCAACGAGATTGCACGAGAAGTTAACGCCCGATATCGATTGCGATTGGGTGGTATCGAAGTCACGCCGATTCTGTTGCAACGCGCCCCCAGCTTCATCTACGTCGTTGGTGAAGTCGGCCAACCAGGTCGCGTGGAGTTGACAGGACCGACCAGTGCCATCCAAGCCATTGCTCTCGCACAGGGTTTTGCTGCCGGGGGGAATATTCGACAAATCATCGTATTGCGTCGTGACCAAAACTGGCAATTGACGGCAACGAAACTTGATCTTGCTGGCGCGCTTTACGGAAAGCGTCCACAACCTTCGGATGAGATCTGGTTGCAACGAGACGACATCATTCTGGTCCCAAAGAAACCGATCACTCGACTTTCTGAAGCCGTGAACCAGTATTTGTCAAACACTCTGTATCAGATTTTTCCTCAGCAAGGTGTCGCGTTTAACTTCGATGACTTCACGCCGCTGTAATGACGATCGACGTCACTGCAGCGAACTAGTTGTCATCTTTTGTTTTGCTGCCCCCGTCATCAGCGTCAGCGTCTGGCTTGTCTTCATCTGATTCATCGCCTGAATCTTTTTCATCTTCCTTTTTCTCGTTCTCAACGTCCTGTCGTTCTCGCCAAGGCTTCTTTTCTTGATAGCTGTCGAGTTCTTTGTTGAGGCTTTTGAATTGCTTCTCGGTCGCCGATTTGTCGACGGCTTCCTCGTTGAGCCGACGGTTCACGGCTAACGCTTTTTCAACGTATTCGATTGCGGTATCGAAGTCTCCAGACTCTGCGTATCCAGAGGCTAGTGTGCTGAGGATATGTGCTTCTTCGAAGTCAGTCATCTCAGCAGCTCGCGTGGCCAACTCGATCGATTTCTCAGCATCGCGGACATCATCGTCAGGTGACGTCGCCAACACCCAGGCAAAGTTATTGAGCAGCGTATCGTCGACGGGTGTGACGTCCAGGTCATTCTCCTTTTGGACTTCGTTGATGGCGTCCATCAGTTCAATCGCATCCCCATAGTCTTCAATCGCCTTGTCATGTTCGCCGGTGGAGAGTCTGCAGTCTCCTCGACCAACCAGCAGATCAACACGTTGCAGCATGATCGCGGATTGGACATCCGGTTCCTGGTCTTTCCAGACCGATTCTCGGACACGCCGAAGCAGCGAGGTGTAGATTCGAATCCCTTTGCTGGGTTCATCGTTGGCGTTATACAGAGCAGCCAGTTGCTGTTTGAGTGAGGAATTACTTGGGTTGGCATTGGAGAGTGTTTCAAAGTCTTCGACTGCCTTTTCGAAGTTGCCCTGCTGGACCCTGATAACTCCGCGGAGTTGAACTCCTTCGAGCGACAAACCCTGTAGCTTGATCACTTGGTCAGCATCGTCGACTGCCTTTTCGTATTGGCCAAGATCAGCCAAAGCAGTCGCGCGAAGCTTCAATGCTTTGACGTTTTTGGGTTCGAATTTAAGCGCGAGATCAGCGGCTTCCACAACTTGTTCATAGTCTTCCGAAATGGTGAAGACTTGGGCCTTGAACGTGTACGGTACGGTTAGGTCAGGTTTCAATTCAATGGCTTCGTCCAGAAAACTGAGCGTGGCATCTTGAAGCTCATCGTCAAACTGCTCTTCATCGAGTTCGATCAAAGATTCAGCAGCAACGATCCGGGCTTCATAGTTGTCGGGCTGTGCAGCAAGCCATGCGCGAAAGTCTTTCAAGGCTTTTCTGGGCTTGTCATTGGAGATGAAGTATGCCGCGCGAATCTTCAAAGCGCTGAGGTTGTTCGGATTGATCTCAATCGCCTGGTTCAAATCTTTGATTTTCTTGTCGGCATCTTTATTCATCAAAGCGCGTACGTAGAGCGCATCGGATTTTTGTGCATTGGACTCGGTTGCCAGTTCCAGGGCGCGGTCGATTGCCTTGCGGGCGCTCTCTCGATCGCCACCGGGTAGTGACTCGAGTTTGGCCAGAAGGATATACGCGGAGACCATTGAGTCATCATAATCCACGGCTTGTTTCAGCCGAGGAAGGGCTTGAGATCGATAGTATTGCCAGCGAATGTCCAGTTCACTTGTTTTAAAGATCCGCTTGGCGAGTTGGTCGGCAAATTCAAAGGCGGTCGTAGCGCCCAGTTCTTTTGCCTGTTCCATATCCTTTTTGTTGAGCCCTTTTCGCATCGCGTTTTCACAGAGCTGTGCGATTCGATCGAGGTCCCGAGTTGTACGGTATTCGAGCTTAAGGTCGAACGCTTTGTTGAGGTCTTCCGTGCCGTCTTTTTTTTGCGGTGTATTCTTTTTGCTGGACGGTTTGGGCTCGTCTTTTTTTACAGAAGGGTCTTGCTCGTCGGTATCTTTGTCTTGATCCTTTGAGTCGCCCTTCTTCGGAGACTCATCTTCGCTTGATTCAGGTGCGGACTCGTCGGGCTTCGTTTTTTCTTGAGGGTCCTCGGCCGGCTCGGAAGGTTCTTCCGATTCTTGAGGTGCTTCTTCCTCCGTTTGGGCCCAGACTTGGGACGAGTTAAGCGAAGTTTGAGTCGAGAACGTAACCCAACTGAAGACGGAGACTGCGAACAACAGTGCCCAGCATCTCGAAAGGGTCATTTGTCCTTGGCGGCATGTCGCCAACGATCGAAGAAAACTAAGTGTGGTGTTTGTCCAACCTTGCGAACGCATCGAAGGCTCCCTGAGCAGCGACTGAAAAATGGTACCCCTCATTCTATTTCAACGTTGGTGATGGGAGAACATTGGCTAAGATGATTCGAGTGGCGGAAGTCCCAAATTTCAGCGTTTTTTGTCAATCATGACGATTCTGGATCGGTTCCCCGTTGACCGAAACTACGATTGCGGAGAAAAAGTGCGGTTTGCTTGCTTGGCTGACATTTTGATAATCCTGCGTCCGAAACGTGCGACAAAATGGCTCGCCTGATGATCATTGGCTTGGTTTGACGACAATGATCGACATTCGCATCTGCTTTGTCTGCAATGATGGCAGTTTTGCGTTGCAAATAACCGTTGCCGAACCGGTTTTAACTTCCGACGTAAATTCGAATTTTGACCGGACTATGGCCCCTTAGTCTCTAGTTTAGGACTATTAAAATTCGATTAAATTAATTTTAATACGACCTTTCCAAACTGAACGATTTTCCTTCAACCCTTCCCAGGCTTTACCCAATGCCTCGAAATATTAACCAGAGTACTTGTTTGTTGCTCGTGGCGATTGTTGCCGTATTGTTCTTTTCGTGCTGCGACGCCAGTTTTGCTGCTCCGTTTCAAGACCCACCTTCGGTAGCTCAGGCCGATGAAGTGACTCCCCCAGTCGAGGCATCGACGGGCTACATGTGGATCACGATGTACACGATTCCCTTGTTCGGGATTCTTGCGCTGATCTATACGTACTGGCGGGCCAATTGGGTCGCTCAGCAAGAAGTGGGAACCGAGAGGATGGGGCGCATCGCTCAAAACATTACTGATGGTGCGATGTCGTTCTTACGAGCCGAATACAGCATTTTGACTGGTTTCGTGTTGATCGTCGCGGCGTTGTTGTTCATCGGTAGCATATATGGTGGCGAGAATGGAAGCCCCCTGATTGCTGTCTCGTTTGTGCTCGGCGCATTATGTTCTGGTTTGGCTGGTTACATCGGAATGTTGGTCGCTACCAAAGCAAACGTACGGACGACCAATGCCGCGAGAACCAGTTTGAGTAAAGCACTCGAAGTTGCGTTTGCCGGTGGCAGCGTGATGGGAATGGGCGTCGTCGGGCTCGGCGTGTTGGGTTTGAGCGTATTGTTTGTGATTTATGCCCATTTGTTTGGCGTTGAAGGTAGCAATCTGACCAAAGTGATTTCGGTACTGACCGGATTTTCGTTTGGAGCATCATCGATCGCTTTGTTTGCTCGTGTCGGCGGAGGTATCTATACCAAAGCAGCCGACGTCGGTGCTGACCTGGTTGGAAAAGTTGAAGCAGGTATTCCTGAAGATCATCCACTGAACCCGGCCACCATCGCAGATAACGTTGGTGACAACGTTGGCGATGTTGCAGGGATGGGAGCAGACTTGTTCGAGTCGTACGTTGGCTCGATTATTGGAACCATGGTTCTGGGTGCGACTTTCTGCGGCCTTTCGTACTTTGACGGCGATGGGTTTGGTGGAATGTCAGCGGTGTTGCTGCCACTTGTGTTGGCCTCGGCAGGGATTGTGACGTCTTTGATTGGTGCTTTTTTGGTCAAGGTCAAAGAAGGCGGCGATCCGCATCACGCACTTAATCGGGGCGAATTCATTTCGGCATTTCTGTTGCTTGGTTTGATGGCGGGAATTATCTATTTCATGCTGCCCGAGTACTGGAAAGTCGGAGAAATTGAGTACAGCTCTTGGGGCGTCTTTTTCTCGATTTGTCTTGGACTCGGTTCTGGTTTGGCGATCGGGAAGATCACTGAATATTACACCGGAACGGGTACTGGGCCGGTCAAGTCGATCGTACGACAGTCGGCTACTGGATCAGCGACCAACATCATTGCTGGTCTAGGCGTGGGGATGATGTCGACGATGTATCCGATTCTGATTATCGCTGTGGCCATTGTCGGTGCTTACAGTTTTGCTGGTTTGTACGGCATCGCGATCGCCGCCGTTGGGATGTTGTCCAACACCGGGATCCAATTAGCGGTGGATGCTTACGGTCCCATTTCCGACAACGCTGGCGGAATCGCTGAGATGGCTGAACTGCCGAGCGAAGTTCGTGAACGAACAGATAAACTCGATGCGGTCGGTAATACAACTGCGGCGATTGGAAAAGGGTTTGCGATCGGTTCGGCAGCGTTAACAGCATTGGCTCTGTTCGCCGCTTTCAAGGAATCGTACAACCTGGCTCATCCAACTGCTCCCATTGATTCGATCAACATCATGAACCCGTACGTGATGGCTTCGTTGTTTATTGGCGGAATGTTGCCCTTCCTGTTCTCGGCGCTTTCCATGAATGCCGTCGGTCGAGCTGCCATGGCGATGATTGAAGAAGTTCGGCGTCAATTCAACTCAATCCCTGAATTGAAAGCGGCATTGGAAGTGATGCGAAAGAATGACGGTATCGATCAATCGGAATGGTCGGCGGACGACAAAGCAACCTTTGAGGCAGCGGACGGGAAAGCGGAGTATGGCAAATGCGTTGCGATTTCAACACGGGCTTCGATTCGAGAAATGATCGTTCCCGGGTTGGTTGCTGTGCTTGTCCCTGTCGCATTTGGATTCTTGCCGCAGTTCATCTTGCCTGAGAATCAGGCTCCAAACACTGGGGCGATGATGCTCGGTGGCTTGCTGGCTGGCGTCACCGTCAGTGGTGTTCTGATGGCTCTGTTTCAGTCGAATGCCGGGGGAGCTTGGGATAACGCCAAAAAGATGATCGAAGAAGGCTTCGAGCATGACGGACAGATGCTGACCAAAGGAAGCGATGCTCACAAGGCCGCAGTGGTTGGTGATACCGTTGGTGACCCTTTCAAAGATACGTCGGGCCCATCACTGAATATCTTGCTCAAACTCATGAGTGTTGTCGCTCTGGTGATCGCCAGCATGATCCCGTAGCACCTTGGTGTTAACTAACTGTCGGACTAATCCTGTCAACCGTCGCATTCTGGTTGACCGGATTGCCGCGGTCGTCGTGTGACAATATGCATATCCACTGCAAGTGGTCGCGTAATGGTCTGCTTGACTGCTGTTGGATGGAAATGCCGATAGGGATCCCGAGAAGCGCCGTTTTTTTGAGGTGCTTTGGCCGGCCGTGGAATCTCCGAAATTGACGCCATTGCCGCGAAAAATCGCTTTTTTGATGGATCATTCCCATTTCGCGACTATCCTTAGTGGATAAGCCGTGGGGTTGATTCAGACCCGTTTGGCGGATAAATATTCCTATAAGTAGTCAACCGGACTGGGCAAGCACTCCGGTTACCATACGAAGGAGTTCTTTGATGAGAACAACATTGAGTCATTGGCTGAAGATCACGTTTGCTCTTTTGATTGCCACATCGTTTGTGTCGTCCGTTCAAGCGGGAGATCAAGACGATTCAAAAAAGGAAAACCCAGCCAAAGTAAAACGCAATCGCGCCGAAGAACGGCGAATGAAAACGGTTGCCAAAACGATGCTCCCTGCCAAAGGGTTTAACCCAGTCGAAATGTTCTCGGCGATGGAATCGGGTGACGTCGAAGTCCTGATTCGAACCAAGGACGCGGCCAACGCAAACATCATTGTCACGAACAAGACCGACCAGCCGTTGGCGATTCAAATGCCAGAGGCATTCTCTGCGGTTCCTGTTTACAAACAGGGAATTGGCGGACCGGCTGGTGGCGGTGGCGGCTTTGGTGGCCAAGGTGGCGGCTTCGGTGGCCAAGGTGGTGGTGGTTTCGGCGGTCAAGGCGGTAACCAGGGAATCGGTGGCGGCTTTGGCGGCGGTCAAGGCGGTGGCGGTTTCGGTGGTGGCGGCTTTGGCGGTCAAGGTGGCGGTGGATTTGGTGGTGGTCAAGGTGGCGGTGTTTTCAACATTCCACCCGGACGCGTCGGCAAACTGCAAGTCAAAACGTTCTGCCTCGAGCACGGTAAACCAGATCCACAAGCTCGTCTCAAGTACGTAATCCAGCCGCTGGACAAATTGAACTCGGACGCAAACATTTTCGAAATGTGCCGTATGTTGGCCAACGACGAAATTGTTCAGCCGGTCGCTCAAGCAGCTGCCTGGAATGTTGCAAATGGTTTGACCTGGCAGCAACTCCTGGTCAAGAATCGAATCGAGCGAATGGACGGTTCGTTCGAACGATACTTCCACCCCATGCACCTGCGTTACGCACAACAAGTGGTCGTGGCATCGGTGCAGCGAGCCAAACTTCGGGCCGAAGCTAAAGAAGAATCCGAAAAAGAAAGCTCGACCGACGAAGATCGATACAAAGCTCGGTATCAAGATCCCGCCAACGCTCGATAACGAACGTCGGAGAGGTTGATTCATCCAAAGCCAGTTGCAATTGCAGCTGGCTTTTTTCGTGCGCTCGATGGATTCCAACTAGGTTGGTGGATTGACGATCAACGAAGCACCGACCTTCGACTCCAGCTCTTTGATCCACGACGGTAATCGCTCGACTGGGAGACCCACGACGTTTGTTTCCAGCCCCGTTGTGATGTGAAGCCAATCGAGTCCGTCTTGAAAACCAAAACCTCCAGCCTTACCGACCCATCCATCGCTATCGAGCATCTCTGTTAGTTGTGCTTCGCTCAATGGATCCATTTTCAGTACTGTGTGCTCGATCTTTGCGAGGTTTTGATTGGACGGTTGATGCCACAAACAGACGCCTGTGAGCACGCGGTGTTGTTTGCCGCTCATTAGTCGTAGCATTCGTTCGGCGTGATCGCGATCGGTCGGCTTTCCCAGAATCTGACCGTCGCACTCAGCAACTGTGTCGGCAGCCAGGACTAGCCCATTGTTGATGGTATTGGCAATCGCCCGGGCTTTGACAAAAGCCGACTCCAGTACCAATTCTTCGGGTGAGCAATTACTACACAGGCCTCGATCCATCACCGCTTGTTCCACGGATTCGTCAGGTGGAACGACCTCGAATTGAAAACCATGTTGTTGCAGCAACATTTTTCGCCGCGGTGACTGGCTTGCCAGAATGAAATCACAATTCAAAACGTGCATCTGCGTTAAACTGAAAGGGCGTTGAGATTTGGTGTGTCGACAACGAAAAACAGGAATACCATTTAAACTCGAGCGGCAATTGGACGTCAGATCATTCGTCAGCCGAATTGCCTTGGGTCAAATTGATCGAAAGTACAACGTTGCATGTCCTCGAAGACGCCACAGGTTGAAATCTTATTTGAAGACAATCATTTATTGGTTGTCAACAAGCCACCGTTGCTGCCGACGATGGGAGTTCGCGAATCTGAGGACAGCCTCTACCGTTGGGCGGGGCAATATTTAAAGCAAAAATACAACAAACCTGGGAACGTCTATGTCGGGATCGTCAGCCGACTCGACGCACACGTTAGCGGAGTCATCGTTTTGGCTCGGACTTCCAAAGCGGCGTCACGATTGTCCGATCAGATGCGTCGCGGAGTGATTGTTAAGCGGTACGTTGCTTTGGTGCCCGATGGACTAAAGCCTAGTTCAGGTCGCTTGGTCGATCGGCTGATAAAGAATGAATCATTGCATCGAATGCAGGTGGTTGATGCCAGAGCGTCGCATCCGGGCGAAAAAGAGGCTGCATTGAAATACCGCACAATCCTTCAAAAAAATGGAGTGCAAGCGATTGAGATTGAACTTGAGACCGGGCGAAAACATCAAATTCGCGTCCAGCTGGAAAATGCCGGTTTTCCTATCCTTGGTGACCGAAAATATGGGAGTCAACGCAAGATTAGCCTTGGAATTGGGCTGCATTGTTTCCAATTAGTGTTTGAACATCCCACGCAAAGAACCATACAATCATTCTGTTCGGAACCACCGGATTGGTGGCCGGTTCAGCCATTCGAGAAATCAGGCTTTCCTGTACCGCGCCAATCCGCCGAGTAATTTAGCTGCATAATATTCCTCAACCATCCTTTTACCTCTGGCTTGATGAGCCGGCCGCCAAGCGACCGACGGGCATTTCATGAGTCCACATAATCGAAGATTTCGAGAAGCGGCGCTACGAAGTAAGCTCGTATCTGAATCGCAAATGGAACAGGCGATCGCGACCATCGTACAGTCAAAAGGTGGAGACCCGCAGATCGCCAATGAGATTGGTGATCGCTCAATCGCCAAGAAACTGGTCGAGATGAATGTGCTCTCGTCCTATCAAGCTGACCAATTGATGACGGGTCGAGCCAAGCTGAATCTCGGTCCGTACATCATCACCGATTGGATTGGTCAAGGCGGAATGGGCCAAGTCTTCAAAGCCGTTCATGAAATGTTGGGGCGTGAATCGGCAGTCAAAGTATTGCCTCAACACAAATCAACTCCAGAAGCGATCGAAAGTTTCCGTCGCGAGATCCGGGCGCAGGCAAAGCTGGACCATCCCAATCTTGTTCGAGCATTTGACGCCGGCGAAGATGGCAACGTGCACTTTCTGGTCGTCGAATATGTCCCCGGTACCGACTTGCGCCGATTGGTTCGATCCAAGGGGAAGCTCTCTGTCCAGCAAGCGGCCAATATTGTTAAACAGTCTGCCGAAGGATTGGCTCACGCTCACAGTTGCGGTTTGATTCATCGCGATATCAAGCCGGGCAACATTCTTGTCACAGGTGATGGCATCGCCAAAGTGAGTGATCTGGGGTTGGCCTATCATCTCAATGACGCCGGCACGGATCCAAGAGTCGGAAAGATCGTGGGCACCGCCGACTACCTTTCACCGGAACAGATTCGGACACCGTTAAACATCACGAACGCCAGCGATATCTATTCGCTGGGATGCACGTTGTATTACGCCGTTACTGGCAAGGTCCCTTTTCCAGGTGGGACGCCGAAAAGTAAAGCCCGAAGACATCTCGAAGAGACGCCTTGGCATCCAAGACGTTTTAACGAGGAGGTCAGCGACGACTTTGTTGATCTCATCGGCGACATGATGGAAAAAGACCCGCGAGAGCGAATTCAATCAGCGGCAGAGGTTGCCGAGCGACTCGCGCCATGGGCGGCCGACGACAGTTTGATGATTCGCGAAGACCTTGGCGAACGGCCGCGTTGGTCGCCCGAACCGATCGGCTCTCCTGATTCGCAAGATACCGATCCAAATGACGAAGTCACTGAACTGGCAATGAATGAGTTGACTGACGCGTCGCAGTCAAATCTTAATAGCGATCCGTCGATTTCGGGTGCCAATACGAAACCACCGGTTCCGACGTCAACGGTCGAGCAATACAAGTCAGCGGGACATCTGAAAGACGAGCTTACGTTTTCGATGGCCGCAATGTTGGTGACCGCTGTAATTTGCTTGGCGATCGGAATCCTCGCCGGCTTTATCGGCGGTTACTTGATGGGCAAGTAGACCCGTCAAGCAACGCGATCGAGACTCAATCGCTCAACTCAATATTGGCAACACTTCCGTTTGACATCCACCCGTCACGTGAACTTCGTTGTTCTCATCGATGTAAACATTGATTTCGCTGCGAATGCCAAAATCATCCAGGTAGATTCCGGGTTCGATTGAGAAGCAAGTCCGCGGCATGACCAACCGATCCTCTCGCGTTTCCAAATTGTCCATGTGGGCGCCGTTTCCGTGGGTCTCCTGGCCAATATTGTGTCCTGTTCGATGGATAAAGTACTCGCCATACCCTGCATCTTCGATGACCTTCCTCGTCGCATCATCAACTTCCCAACCTTGCAACGGCCTGCTTTCAGAAAACGCTCGACGTACGCACTCGATGCCAGCGTCACGGCCACCGGCAACGATTTCAAAGATGTCGGCGTACGTTTTTGGAACTTCGTCTCCCACAAAGCCGACTTTCGTCAAGTCCGTATAAACACCGCCAGGAACATCCAGTTTGGCCCACATATCCAGCAAGACAAAATCACCGTTGCAGATCTCGGAGTCTGAATCTCGTTGTGGTGCATAGTGCGGGTCACCACTATGGGGTCCTACCGCAACAATCGGCGGATGGTAGGTCGTCATGTTGTTAGCGCCATAGAAATCCATCACTGCGTCCTGGACTTCCATCTCTCGTATCGGTTTACCATTTCGAACATGATTGGCGATCATGTCAAACGCCAGATCAAAGGCTTGTCGGTTCAGTTGATCGGCGGCAAGATGGAGTTGCCACTGTTCGGGTGACCAGCGGGCTTCGAAGTATTGAATCAAATTTCCCGAACTGGCGATCTCGGCGCCATACTTGGAAACCAACTCTATCGTTCCGCCATCGACTTTGGAAACATAGGGGTTGGCGTTCTCTGGCGAGTACTCCATTGCGATTCGTTTACCGTTGCCAACGAGTTTCTCAATGCCTGCGTGCAGTTCTTCCCAAGCTAGATAGACGATTTTCTCGCCCGGTAAGTGATCGAGTGCTGACGACTCGATTCGATGGACTAACTTGACGGGTGATCCATGAGCGGGAACAAAATAGAAAAACCGACGCGAACCCGATTGCTCGATTCCCAACACGCGCATTGCAAGTACATTGAGTCCTCGAAAATCGTACAGCAGCCAGCCGTCAAATCCAAATTCCACGAGTGCTCTCTGGACTCCTTCCAAGTCAAATTCAAAATCAGCTGACGTTGCGAACATCCGCGTGCCCTTTCCCGTAGTGTCAATTTGTAACAAGAGTGTAAATCATGATGCCATTTTGACTTCATCATGAACAGCACATGTTCCATTTTTAATCAATGCGAAAGGATTCTGTGTACAACCACCATCTGAGTGGTCACAATGGGTGATATGTTGATACGTTGGCTCGATTCAATCTAAGAACCCGTTGGTTCGTTCGTTTCCTTTTTGGAACCTCAATCATTTCAAAGGGCTTTTATGTTAAACAACCGCATCGCTGATTCATCGAGTCGTTGGCTCGACTTTCGTTTCTCGTCACGTTGTCTAATGATGCCCGTCTCGTTGATGATACTGGTGTGCGGTCTTGTGTTGCCGTCGACAGTGTTTGCGGGTGACCAACCAGTTTTCCCCAACAACGATGACCCATTTCGGGGTTCGTTTCCCGGGCAATTGGTTCCAGCGCCGCGAGTTATGAATAACGTGCAAGAGGAAGAGGCGGAGCAGGAAGAAGATGAGGCATCCGAAGAGCAAGATGATGAACCCCTCGAGCAGCCCAAAGTAAAAAAAGATGTTGACCCTCAGATGATGCAGGTTCAGCTTTGGGACGGAACGAAGATTACGGGGCGCGTTGATGTCAAGACGATTCGAATTGTCACTGAGTTTGGTGACCTCAATGTGCCGATCAAGCGTATCAAAAAGATCTATCCTGGTTACCAGAGTTACCCTGAGATTCGAGTCGAAATAGATTCGCTGGTTGAAGCATTGGGTGACAAAGATTTTGACAACCGCGAGGCCGCGCAACGGAAGTTGCTGGACAAAGGACTGATGTTTCAAAGTTTTCTGATGGACATTCAGGATCATGGAGAGCTTTCGGCTGAGCAGAAAAAGCGGATGACTGAAATCCTCAAAGAGCTTGAAGCATACCGAGAAGAACTGGCAGAGGAATTCGACGAGCTGCCGGATCGAGATCTTATTGAAGGCGATCTGATCGAGACCGGAACGTTCTCAATCGTTGGGAAGATCGACTTGGACAAGATCAATTTTGAAACACGTTTTGGAATGCTGAGTGTTTCGTTGTCAGATATCAAGGCCGGCGATCGAACGGCATTTCAAACCGCAGAAATCATCAACCGAAATTTCACAGTCAAAGGTGAAGCATTTTTTCAGCGTAAGCCGGTTTCGACTCGTATCCGGGTTAAGAAAGGTGACCGTGTCACTATTCGCGGTTCCGGTACCGTGAATTGGACGAACTGGAGCACCGTATCTTCACCCACTGGGTTGCCAAATCAGGGGCAACACCAGGGAATCCCCTGTGGTGCTCTTTGTGCACGAATCGGTTCCGGCGGCAAGATCTTATTGGTTGGGGATAAGAAAACATTCGTCGCCAGTTCCAGTGGGACGTTGTACCTCGGCGTCGCGATGATGGATAACTACGTGAATGAGTCGAGTTATCGATGGACGGGCAGTTTTAAGGCACGTGTCAAAGTGACCCCCAAGGGGCAGGACTAAGCCTACCCAACGGCCACGGCGCGTTCATCGAGTGATATTGGGCGGATCTGTTGTTGGGCAAACTCACGAGAAAGATCCTTGTCATCTTTACTCAGTACATACATGCGAAAGACTGATGCGTCATTTGCACGTCGATTGACTGAAAAACAGAGTGCGGATCTTTCTTCGATTGCTATCGAATTGAAAATTGCAGCGGCCAGGTCCAGTGGGCGTTTCGCACCGAGTACTCCAACTTGTTCGTGCAACGTGAGTCCACCGGAAACTTTTTCACATTGATCTTGAGACGTCCGGCTTCCCAGAAGTCCGCGCATGAATCGATCGGGCAGATCCACTGCCGGGAGGATCGGTGGCGGATCGTTCATCAGGATCAATCCACCGGAAGAGCGCAAGCAATGAATCACATTGGGTGCATGAAAATCGAACTTTTGGAATTGCCTGCGTTCCAATACAACCGCGTAGCTGATGATTTGCCGCTGAAGTTGTGCGTCGATTGGACCCACAACACTTCGAACAAACGCGAATCGTTCGCCCAACCTTGGAACGGTAACTGAGGAATAGCAGATGGATTCACGTTGACCGTATTCCAGGCTATTTCGACTGGGGACGATGTTGGCGAGGTGTTGAGCTAATTCGTCAGTGACAGATTCAGATCGAGCGACCAATTGGTTTGACGATTCTCCACTCCCTGATGATGAGAGGACAAGTTGTGCCGCTTGCATGATGTTACTTTCCGCTTGATTAGTTGTGCAGTCCTTGAATTAAAAGTCTCGTTACAGGTGGAGTGTGTTGGTTAGTTGCGAGATTCGACCCAGTTGCGACGGTCCTCTTCGAGTTTGTCCCAAGCTTTGATCAATTCATCACCAGCTTGACTTAGCCGAATGGTTTCGGTTTGTCGTTCTTCTTCCCACAGACGTTTCTCATCTTCGTGACGTCGTAGGATATCTTTGACAATTCGATCGTTCTCCGCGGCTCGATCAACTTCGGCCATGGCTTGTTCCAGTTTTTCAACCTGGTGATTGAGAAAGTTCTCGATACTGGAAACAATCTTTTCCAAGCGGCGGCCAGACCGAATCTCGTTAAGGATCTGGTCGCGCATCTTGGTGTTTGAATTGGCTTCAGGTTGCGTCGACATGAAGGAATTTCCTGTTCGCGTGATGGCTTCGTTGTTATCCCAAACGTGAAAGAAGATTGGCGATTCGTCCACCGAGTGAGTTCTTGCGACTCTCTTCCTTTTGGATTTGTTCTTGCTCGTGAATTTCTCGCAAGTGTTCGCGCATCGCCTTGATACGTGAATCGCTTTTTCCAATCACTTTGGCGTTGTTAAGGCGTTCTTCGAGTTCGTCTCGGATACGCTCCAGTTCGGCATGTTTTCGAGCCATTTCCGCTCGTTCACGTGAACCTTCGACTTGAAGCGCGACCAGTTTGTCCTGCAACTGTTTGACTGTCTCGGACGATTCCCCATGGTCACCACAGGCGGTAACTTGGGCTTGGAGTTTAGTATTTTGCTCTGTGGCCTGTTCCAGTTTGGCCCTTAGGTCCTCGATCTGCCCACGACACGCTTGAATGAGTTCGCGAGATTCATCTGAGAGTTGAGCACCTTGGTCTCCTGACGCTCGTGATTGAAGCAGTTTCTTGAATTGTGTTTCCGATTCCTGAATCTGTTCTTGTGTTCGTTTTAGTCGAACTTGAAGGCCTTCGATTTCTGCCTCATACTCAGATTCACGTGAGGAGATACGCTGTTCGATCTCGCCGACCCAGCTTTCAAGCTGACGGCGTTCTTCCTGCTCGGCTTGGGTGGCTTCGTCAGAACGGCGTAGCAGTTCCTCCAGATTACCGACTCTTTCATCAGAGTGTTTGAGTTCGTCCAGTAGTTCTTCAAGTCGACTGACCAACTTCAAAGTTTGTTGATCATCCAGCAATTCTGTCGTTTCGACTTCGCGCTGGTCTTTGAGAGAAGCAATTTGGGAATCACGCTCTGCAATCTCAAATCGAAGTTGTTCCAATTCCATCCGCAACATGGTTGTTTCGTCGTCTTCGTCGGAACTAATGTCCGCATGAACATCGATTGAGAATTCTTCCTTGAATCCACCAGCAGCGAAGCTGTTCTCATTGAATTCAGTGGCGCTGCCGTTATCCTGTTCTTCGTTAAGGTCTGCGTCAACGTCGTAAGTGAAGCCACTCGATTGAATCGTCGATGGCTTGGATTGGTCGGCAGCGAATTCTGGTGATGGTGGGTCTGCTGATGGAGTCAAGTCCTTGGGAACGTCGACTGGCTCCAACGACTCGTGGAGATCTGGAGCACCTGTGAAAGCAACTTCCTCGTTGGCAGTTGCTGCTGACGACGGCACGTTTTGCGGTTCAGGAGAATCCATTGGCTCGGCAGGTTTCGTCGTATCTGCGTCGCTGGGAGTTGCCAAAATTGGGGGCGCTGAAACTGGGGGCGCTGATTCAGTTGCCGCGTAGGACTGAAGCATGCTTGCGGAGAGCTCATCGATTGAGTTGTCGGCTTGTTCCAACGATTCCAGCGATGGGTACTCGAAGTTCTCCTCGGGCGTAACATGGACAGGCTCAACAACAGGAGCTGTTGGCGGTTGATCGGAGGAGCGACTCTCAGACCATCCTTCAGTTTGCGCGAGTAACTCGGAAGCAATGCCAAGGTGGAATTCTCGATCGAGAACGGGAATGATTCGGTAGTCGGCAATCATCAGGATGTCACCGCACTTAAACTCAGCTTCCGTGTCTAGATTGACGTTGTTGAGTACGGTTTGGCCTGTGTTCCAGTCTTGAACTTTGAGCCGCTTGTTTTCATCCATCCAGATCATGCAATGGATCGCCTGGATGTTAGGGCTTTCCAGGATCAGACGGCAATTAGAGCCAGAACCAACGAAAACGCTGGCTCCGCGGTCAAGGTTGAATGTAAAGGGTGAGCCCGCCTTGTGCGAAATGATCAAATAGGCTGGGTCATCCGGATTGATTTGGTCAATGTTTGACATGGATTATCCCTCCACCGTTGCTTGTGAAGTTGCGTTCGTCGCAGGAGTGGCGGGGGCTGGATTTGTTTTCGCATCTGATTGGCCCAGACCAAACGCCGCCGAAAAGATGGCATCGTCTGAGTCGTAACCAATCATCGCATCGCAACCAACGTTGACGTTTTCGTCGGGATGACCAGCAACCACAATGCGGATTCCAGTAAGTGGCTCCTTGTTTTCGCGAACGAACGAAACCATCGCTTCATCCGAGTTCTCGAACAACAAGATGTCAGGACGACTACGTCGAAGCAGCAGCTTGAGGCCAAGCAGATCTCGTACAATGCGTCCACTGAGGGTCGATTGGTTTGCTTTGAAATAAGTTTGGGTTCGTTGGGCAAAAGCAGCATTGCTCAGCACCCCAAAGACTTTGGTTGAGTGTGTGATTTGACAAGGCTGAACCAATTCCGCCATTTCGAAACCATGAACCACTCGAAGAACTTCTTCTTCGGCCCATCCAAGCTGGGCAGCCATTTGGCCGATCGAGATAGGTTCGGCAACCAGACTCATCAGTTTCATATGTCGACTTGAGAGTCCGGCGCGATCGAGATTTTGACCTCGAATGGAGCGTCGAACGTACCCAGTGTCGCTGTTGACTTTTGGTAGCGACTCGAATTCGCTGATCAATGAGCCCTCTACAAGCAAACCCAACAGGCTTGCCTCAAGCGGAAGTTTGCTGAACAACGGTGGCAGCTCAGGGCTCTGATTGAATCGGAATGATTTTAGCTTCGACTCAAAGCAGAACTTCAGCAGAACTGCTGCCTGAAGTCGCAACAGCTTCTTCAGGAGACGGGGATCAAGAACCTTGTTGTTTAACAATTCGACCAGCCCATCAACTTCAGACCCTTTTCGTCCTGCCAATGTAAATTTGACGACAGGTGCAAGTTCTGACAATGCTTCGGGCATGTGCCGTGCAACGGTGTCCGGTGTGACGCCTGATGCAGTCACCGCTTGAATTCGACCGTTGGCAACATGCATGTAGGCTCGGAATTGATCTGTTTCAACTTCCAACATGCCGGACTTGTTGCCGTTGTTAAGCAGGTCGATGATCTCACGTAGGCCAAAGTATCCAAACTCGCCAGCAAGATCCGCTTCCCCAAGTTGATTGATGACTTCCGGTACCGCGGAACCTTCGTTCTGGGATTGCACCACCATCTCAGCCGTGTTGATGGCGTTTTCAACGGTCGCAATCAGCGCTTCAGGCGAGTACGGTTTGGGCAACATATCGACGACATTGTCGCAGTCGATATACTCCGCGTAGGCTTTCTTCCGAAGTGTCGAACTGGCGACGACAGGAATTTTCGCAGTTTCTGGATGTTCCAGTAGCTGGCAAGCGACTTCATAGCCGGTGGTGCCAGGGAGTTGATGATCGAGGATGATCAGATTGGGCTGCTGCTCCAATGCCGTCGCAACACCATCCTCCGCGGTTGGTGCGAGCAGGACACGATATCCTGCGGCGCTCAACTCTCCGTCACAGAGTCGGCGAATGGTCGCGCTGTCATCGATTACAAGTACGGTATGTTCACTCATGGAAAAGTCCTTTAAGTATTCACTTAAACGGTCGGCAACAGTTGAAGCTGATCCAACAGTTGCGAAACTGTGTTTTGATTGACGGGTTTAGTAAGGAATTCACAAGCACCTGCTTCGGTTGCTTGATCGCGAAATTTTTCTTCGTTGCGACTGCTGACGATGACTCGTGGTGCATCGCAGTAGCTTCCACCTTCGATGTCGGACAATAGTTCAAGACCACCCATGCGAGGCATGTCGAGGTCAGTCATGACCAGATCAAAAGTCTCTCGATGTAGTTTTTCAATCGCCTCAATGCCATCGCCGGCCTCAACAACGACCAAGCCATGTTGGCGCAAGAATTTCCCCAGAACCTTACGTGCAGTCAGGGAGTCATCGATGACCAAGACGCGAGGTTGATTCTGATTCTCTTGAGTTGGTTCTTCTGTTTTTGAAACGCCCAGGTCGTCTTTGTGGTCAACGCAGAAATCGACCAGTCGATCAGCGTCAAGCAACAGAACTTTCTTTCCCGAGCCGGAGAGTGTGACACCATTCATCAATGGGTGATTTCGAAGCAGATTGGGAAGGCTTCGAACGACGACTTCTTCAGGACCGATCAGTTGGTCGATGGCAATTGCCAACTGTTGGCGATCCGATTCACCGCTTCCTCGCGACGAGTCGCGTAATATCAACACTTCGCCTGACGCAGTTTCTCCAGTGTTGGCGACTGACAATGCAGTGGCCAAGGAGACGGTTTCAAGGTTCTCTTTGGAAGCGACTTTGGCTGACTTTGCTGCCGATACCGCTTGCATTGGAAGGGCGAACAGCTGGCCACCTGATTGAAAGACCATCACATGTTCGATTCCGGTCCGCAAAGGAACCAGCAGCCGCATCGTCGTACCCTTTCCAGGTGTCGAATCAATTTCGATCCGACCATGGAGTTGTTCGATGGTGGTGGCAACCACATCCATCCCGACTCCGCGGCCGGAAACTTCGCTGGCCTTTTCACGCGTTGAGAAGCCCGGATGAAAGATCAATCGTGCCAACTGTTCGTTTGAGAGCCGTTGGTCAGCAGAGAGCAGACCTTTTTCAATTCCTCGCTGGCGTACCGCGTCGTAGTTGATCCCTCCGCCATCATCGCGGACTTCGATCATCAATAGTTGCGCGTTCGATGAGGCCGACAAGGTAATCGTTCCGCACTCGTCTTTGTCTGATTTTCGTCGCACACTCGGTGACTCGATCCCGTGACTGACTGAGTTTCGAACGACGTGAAGCAGCGAATCAAAAAGTCGTTCCTGAATTTCTTGTTCCAGTCCAGCGTGTTCGCCTTCCAAAATGACTCGAACCTGTTTGGCTTCTGATTTGGCCGCGTCGCGAGAGGCTCGTTGCAATCTACTAAACAGTCCGGAAACGGGGACTCGGCGGAGTTGCATAAGCTCTTGTCGAAAATCGCGAATGAACCGAGAGATGGACAGGTTGTCCTGGATGACAGGTTTTTGTAGTTCTCGCAATCCACTGGAAACTTCATTAATGTCCTTGGCGACCTCCGAGAGATTGGACGCCGAGCGGCGAACGCTTGGATCGTCTCCATCGAAATAGGCATCTAGTTCGGACTGTTCGTCTGCGAAACTGACGCGAGTTGCACAACGGACCAATTCGCTGTTGAGATCGTTGAACTCAGTAACGTGACTTTCGCGGCGGTTTCGTAAAACCACCAGTTCCGCAAGCATGTCCATCAAGCGGTCAAGTTTTGAAGCCCGAATCCGAATGGAAGCGTCATCGTTTGCAGAAAAACTACCAAAGTCTTGGGCAGGCCTTGTTTTTGGAACTTCCGACAAAGCCTCCGAGCTGGTGGGTGAATCGTTGGCAGCTTGAGTCGGTGATTGCAACGAATCGATCACCTTGCGGACGCGGTCGACGGCCGCGAAGAGTGGATCGGCGTCTATGGTTTCTGAATCGAGCGCAAAGTTGGTTTCCAACGACGATTCAAGTTCATGTAAGTCTGATGCGAGGCCTCGCAGTCCCACCGTGCCAGAAGCACCCTTGAGCGTATGCAACTCTCTGCAGAATTGTCTTGCTGTTTCGTGGTCGGTCGGCGATTCTTCGATTTGCATCGCCGCATGTTCCATCGAGTTCAGACACCGCATTGCATCATCGAGATAAGCTTCCAGTAGTTCCCGATCGTTGGCGAGCTCTTGTCGAGCCACTTCATCGTCGTCTCCATTCGTCGCGGCAGGAGGCACGAAGGGTTTCTTTTTGGGTGGCGTTCCAACCAGTGCTTGTGCTGCGGACTCAAGTTCTTGAGTCGGGTTGGCAGCGGGCACCGGTTTATCAACAGCTTCATCGTTGGCAGTTTCGTCGCCAGCTTCTTGATTCTCGTCGTTGGAAACTCCGCTTAAGGCGGCTAGCATCAACTTGACTTGGTCACTATCCAGCTCGTCTTCGTTGGATTCCTCGGCGACATCGTGCATGGTCGCGCTGTCATCAGACCAAGCATCATTTTCGTTGGAAAAGTCGTCACCATCGAATAGGGAAAGGTAGTCCTGCCAATTGGCATTCGCGTCGGCGATGAACGCGTCAACTTCGTTCTGATGATCAGCGCCTTCGATCACTTCATCCAGAATGGGGACGTTCTCGCCCAGAAAGTCGATCATGCTTTCCAGTAACTGCTCGTCTACGTCTTTATCGTTTTTCAAGCTCGCGGCCAACTCTGAAACGCGGGCCAGTAGTTCAGCGCCACGTTGTAATGATTCATTGCTGTCCTGACGCGCGAGTTCACCCAGCTGACCCAGTTCATCGGCCACCCGGTTCAGTTGTGACTCACCGAGGTGCTTGCCAGAAAGCTGCTTCTTGACGAAACGCAGATGGCTCTTCAGTGTTGATTCAGGTTTTTGCTTTTTCTTCATTTCTTTATCCGCTCTTCGATGCAACCGTTCGCTAGGTAGACGCCGCTGATCAAGAGACCGTCGGTGCCGAAGCATTGGACTGGTTTGAGGAGTCGTCGATTGCCCCGGAAAGGCGGAATAGATCAAGTGAATCGTTAAGTTGGTCGCTCGCTTCGCCCAGTGATTTTGCCGTCCAGTGAGCACCTTCCGCTCGACTGCGATTCTTCTGGGTGCTGTCAGTCCCCTGCTCCAATGCTTCCACGATCTGTTGCGCCAGCAGCAGTTGCTTGTTGGAGTTGGCAGAGATGTCATCCAGGCCGTTGGTCGATTGTTCGGCCGAATCACAAATGTCTTCGAGTGAGTTCAGCGTATCGGAAACGCGCTGCATGACCGATTGAATCTGATCTTGATCTGATTGTTGAGAGCCTGACTGATGCGTTTCCAGTTGGATCATCTCAAGGCGACGAGTGATATCCAGAACGGCTTGAGCGGATTGCTCTGCCAAGGCACGTACTTCCTCTGCAACAACGGCGAAGCCGCGACCATGCTCTCCGGCGCGAACGGATTCGATCGAAGCGTTCAACGCCAAAAGGTCGGTTCGTGACGAAAGCGAGCCGATGGTTTGTACAATCGATTCGATTTCGCGAGTGTGCTGAGCAAGTTGTTGAATCTTTCGTTCCCGAGCACTGGCGAACTTTCGAAAGCGTTTCATTTCATCATTAAGATCACGAATGTGCTGCAAACCTGTTTCTGCGTTCGACTTGAATCCCGCGGAGGCTTCCATCGCCTGTTCCGCGTTGTCACAGACGGAGATGATGTGGGCAGACATCTCTTCAACAACAGTTGTGGTCCGGTTCATCAAGTCGGACTGTGCTTCTGAACCGCTGACAATCTCTTCAATCGCACGCTGAAGTTCGCGGCCACATGAGTTTGCCTGATGAATATTTGAGCTGAGGGTGTTTCCATAACCTTTGAGGATGCCGACCAGTCGCGCGGCACTGCTTAGTGGGCGGCCATCGCGATCAACGGCCCCTTTCCGTCGATCAACTTTGTCTAAAATGTCCTTAACTTCGTTCAGTTCCGTAGTTGCATCCGGTTCGCTGGCGGATCCATTTTCGGACAGGATGCCGCGCAGGGCTTCATCAATGTCCGAAAAACCACAGGACGCCGCAGTTGCGTTTGATCGGAACTGAACCATCTGTCGTTTGATGCCAGTGAACTTCCAAAGTCCCCAGCCGACAAACGCCGCCGTTGGAAGCAGTCCCCCTGCAATCAAACCGACTTGAAGGGCGCCGGACTGACTCAATGCAAGCGCGACCATTGTGCCGCCGATCAGGCAGGCCACGGTATGGATCAAGAAGAAGATGTGAGTTCGCATGATAGGCTCTCAATCGCCGTTGGCGGAATGAAATAGGTGTGGTTTCAATCAAGTCGGTTGGTGGTCGTTCGCGTTATTCCGAGTTAGCCCAAAAGCCATCGATCAAGCTTGCGGCATAATCGAATACGGCGTTTGGATCAAGGATTTGTAATACGTGGTCTTGGTAGGAGGCTGAACCCAAAGTGGCTTTGGCCCATCGATCCTGATTGTTTGAAAAGTTGGATATCGACGTTTCCAACGTCGCCAGCGATTCCGCGCGGTCGATCAAAAGCCCCCAGGGACCACCATTGCCATTGAGCACGATGACTTGTTGGTCAGACTGATCGGTGGCTTCATACTGAATCTGAGTCAATGCTCTGAGACTCACGACTGGCAGAAATTCGTTTTGGATCTGACTGATGCCTTGAAGTATTGGATCACTGAAGGGAACATCCGTCAGTTCCGGGCAAGGAACGATGCTGCGAACGGCCAGCGCGGGGACGCCGTACCAGTTTTCATCGCAGGAAAACACGCAGAAGCGTTCGGAATTGTCAAGCGTTTGTTGATTCATCAGTTGCCGAGCCTCCGTGCGATTCGCTCTTTGAGTTTTGATAGTCGGTCGTCAGCAGGTGAATTTGTGTTTGTCGTCGACGCTTCTCTAATCGCCCTTGTCGGTTGTTGTGGCGTCTTGTCAGTCGCGTTTGGCTTCTTTGATGGAGTCGTCGTCTTGGTTTCGACTGTTTCAGTTGGCTCATTCCGCGGGGTGGTCGGCTGCGTACCCAGCGGTCGTTGGTTTCCAGAACAGTGCGTGGAAAGCTCGGCTGAGATCGCCTCCAAGGCCCGTTGTGTAGTCGTTGCGAATGCCTGAATGTCTCGACGCCATTGAGCGACGTCGAACGCAACGAATTTCGGCTCCTGATTGGTTTTGCTCATGATGGTGCGCAAAGAGGGTAGTGGCGGTAACTCGTAAAAAGTGGAAGCGGAGAGACGAGTCAGCAAAAATGGATTAGGCAGGGCGATACCGTTTCAAGCGTTAACTCGTAGTATTTGCCGCTTGTGCCTCGGCAAGCAATTCTTCGACGACGCCCAAGAGTTCTTCAGGCTGAACAGGTTTATTCAAATACGCTCCGAATTCCCGTCCCAAAAGTTCCATCGCACGCGATTCAACACTGGTCAAGAACACGATCGGCAACTGATCATATTTTGGTCCCATCTCACGAAGCTTTTCGCAGACTCCGTAACCGTCGAGCCCCGGCATGTTGACATCGAGCACAATCAACGCCGGATCCTCAACCAGACATTCGAGGGCTTCGTAGCCATCACATGCAGCGATGGTTTCGTAGCCAGCGTTGTCGAAAAGTCGTTGAACCGATTTACGAATGGTCGCGCTGTCATCCACGATTAAAAGTTTGGGGAGTGGCATGGGCTCGCTCTTGGTTTGCGATCAATCGAGTGATCGATACTCGATTGACTGTTCGAATCAAATAAGGAATGGCTGGCCCAGAAGCTGGTATTTTCTGAGATCACCGAGGAACAATGGCGCTCGAGGTGCTACCTCAAGCCATGCAAACATATGACGCGGCTTGGCGCAAGTTTCCCCTTTTTAGAAAAAACAAATGACCGCCGCGAGTAAGAACGGTCAGATGTTGAGTTTAGGGGTTGCTAGGGTTGTAGCAGTTATTAGAAACGATCGTTGATTGCGAATTCTACGTCGTGATGAGCCCGCAGATCGTGTTACCAAATGCGGCGCTAACGAATCTTCGGCAGTTCAAACGGAAGGTCTTTCTGATCCTTTGGTTTGGGCGGCGGTCCCAGGGTCAGCGTTACTTTGACCGAATCTTCCTTGCCGCGTTGGAACACCAACTCCACTTTTTCACCGGCCTCGAATCGGTTGACCAGTTGTCTCAGCCGAAGCATGTCGCTGACGGGCTCGCCATTGAAACTCAGGACAATATCTCCTTTTTTGAGTCCCACTTCGTCAGCCGCGGACTCCTTGACGATCTCGGAAACGACCAAGCCATCTCCGTTTGGGTTTGGAGAAGATTGGATGCCCATGAACCCGGGCGAGATCGTACTTCCGTCCTTAAGTCGGTCAATGATCTGGTTGAAGTCCGTCACGGGAACCGCAAAACCGATTCCAGAATCGTACCATTCCACGCCCGCGCCGACTGCTTGAGACTGGGGGTTCATTGGAACACAGATCCCCAACATTCTGCCTTCGATGTCGACCAGGGGGCCTCCGTAATTGGCGGGGCTGATGTTCGCATCTGTCTGTAAAGCACGTCCGCCGATTCGGTTTTTCGCACTGATGATCCCCATAGAAATCGCCGGACTACTGTCACCATACCCGACGCCAATGGAAACCGACCACTGTCCGACTCGGACGTCTTCGACAGGGAGCATCTCTGGAACCGGCAAGTCCTTAACTCCATCGATCTTTAGTAAGCAGACCTTTCTCGTGTCATCTCTTCCCAGCAAATTAGCTGTCCGTTTTTTACCATCGTTAGTGATGACTGTGACGATTGGCGGGTTCTGGATAAAGTTAAACGTGCTTGTCAGGATGTAGCCATCTTCCGAAATGATCACTCCGGTCGTATTGCCTTCACCCTGTTTTCGAATTCCACCAATACGTCCCTGTTTGGCACCGACGCCGCCGAATGACTCGATCGAAACGAGCGATGGTTCGATTTTGTCAGCGGCCTTTCGAAAGGCCTTGGCGGTCAATGCCATCGCTTTCATCTCGGGCGGCAGATCTTGTGCCGCTGATGTGCATGACAACAAAATCATCAGAATGATTGCAACGGAAGCACGTAACATCATTCTTTCTCCCGCGGTGTGATGCGAATGCGAAGGATTTCTCGACCGCGTTTAACAATCATCAAGACTTCTTCGTTGGGTACGAGCTCGTCGAGAACTGTTTGGTAGTCTTTGGTGTTTCCAATTCTTTGACCGTCAATGGAAATGATCATGTCATCGGCCTTAAGTTTCGCTTCCGCTGCCGGCGATCCTCGTTGGACTCGATCGACATACGCCGGAGAGTTTCGTCCACCGAGCGTGAAAAGCTTGATTCCGAGATCGGCATCCTTCTTGTCGGTCTCAACTGCCTGGTCGACTTCCACCAATTTGCCGGCGACAAAGTCAGCGAGTAAATGACTTGGAACGGCGTAATTCAATCGTGTATTGGTTTCGCTGCTATTGATGATCTTGCCAACGATCCCGACCAGTCGATCGTCTGCGGTCAGGACAGCTCCGCCCGCCGCGCCCGGGTTGCTGGTAATGGCGTCGATTAGTACCAATTCACCGGTATAAGCGACATCGCGTTTCGTTAGGCGAGCCTCCATGCGCGTTCGGAGTGAGATGATGCCCAATGTTGCGGAGATCGGTTCGTCTTTGTCGGCAACGCGAAACGCATTGCAAATGGCGATCACCCAGTCCCCTTTTTTTCCAACTGGATCTGTCGATAGCTCGTAAAAATCTGGTGTCTCCGCTTCGATCTTGAGCAGCGCAAGTTGTCGATTGCGGTCGCGCTGGAGGATCGTGGCCACATGGGAGCTTCCATCATTCATCACCACTCGAACTTGGCGACCATCCAGATAAACTCCTTGGGTCGTCAGGATCTTGCCGTCATCAGAAATCAAAACACCGGTCGAAAACCCTTCGACTCTGCCGACACCGGCACCAAAGACTTTGACCAATTTGGATTGATTCTTTTCAATTACCTTTTGGACAAAATTGCCAACCGTTGCCGTGTCATCCTGGGCGTGTGCCAATGAATCGCAGTGCAGCACGATCAAGATCGAGACGAGGAAGCAAGCCTGCCATGAACCGAGACCACGTTTCATTTCTGCTCCCCGGATTCAATTTTTGGGGCATCCGTGTGGATGATCGACATGACGTTGGCTTCACCGACCCCGGTGATGATGGCGCAGGAACTGGGAACCAAGATGTCATCAACTTGTTTCCAGTCGTCGAAACGGACTCCGCCATCACGACAATCAACGTGTCCGCTGGCCTTTAAAATTCTGGTTTGCGGCAATCCATCGTTCCCGTACATGGACAACCAGACAAAATAAGGATCGCCTTCTTCGTCAACGAGTTTCATGCGATAGGCGTTTTTGCCGACTGCTTTGTCACTTCCATCGATCAGCGGTTTGCCAAATGCTTCGAAGGGTGCTTTGATCACTACTGATTGCATGGCGACCGCATAGGATACTTGGGGAATCAGTTTTGCCTCAATCAAAGAAAGCGACTCGGCATCCTCGGGATCGCCCTGAACTCGAAAGAATTCCCCATCCACAAATCGATATTGCTTTTCAACTTCGTCAATTGACGTGGTCAACTGAAAATCTTTGCCGGGCCCCAGCGTTAATGATTGATGACCGATGACGTCGCCGTCTTTTACCAAGTTGGAGTTTAAGGTGATCGATTGATCTGGTTCATCGCGGTACATCGCGTCGGACAGTTGCTGCCAGAGTTGGTTCGCATAGCGACGATTGATGGTGCGATGCCGGATCGCTCCCGGTTTGGCGGCCAAAAGATTTACCATGTCCAGCTGGCGTTGGATTTTCTTTTTCTCTTCAGGTGTTTTTCCTTTCGGACCACCCGCTGGCGGTTTCCGTGGGCGGGCATAAGGTAGTCCGATCGCTCGCGTATGAAGGACACGAATCGAGCCGTCCTTTTTTCGAATCTTCATCTTGATGGGCCAGTCTTCCGGAATCGTACAAATCAAATTGGTGTATTGATTAGCGGAAGTGATTGGGATGTCTTCAAACTCAAGAAGCTCGTCACCCAATTCCAGTCCTTGTTTAGCGACCGGGGATTCGGTATTGCGTTGAGCACAAACGACTTTGCCGCCGCGATCTTCGAAATTTGTATCGATCGTCGCGTGTTCGACCAGTTTGGTTGCCAAAAGATCGGGAATGAAATTCTTAATCTGATTAGCAGAGATGGCGTATCCCAGACCAACGTTGACGCGGCCACGTTCTTTAAACGATCCTCGACCATTAATTCCAATGACCCGGCCCTCAAAATTGAAGAGAGGTCCGCCCGAATTTCCCGGGTTAATGGAAGAATCAACCTGGATGCAATTGCCGTACACCAGTTGGTTTAGACCCGCGCCCGGTTGATATCGTTTAACACCGCTGACGATTCCCAAAGTTACCGTCGGCGCTTGGTCCTCGGTCAGGATGAATGGATTACCCATCGCCAGCGCCCAGTCTCCAACTCGTACTTGATCCGAATCGCCAAGTGGCGTGAAAGGAAAATCGTCTCGACCCTCCATTTGAATCAAGGCGACATCGCCTCCAGGGTCGGTGCCAATCAGTTTCCAACGGTAGAGATTGCCGTCGGCTAATCCCCCCCAGCCTTTGATGCCTGCACCAATGATCACGTGGTGGTTGGTCAATGCAATTCCGCTGGGATCGATGATCACTCCAGAACCGCCGCCTTGTCGGTCATCGTCATAGATCGCAATCACACTACCAATGACCTGATCGATCGCCTGAACGCGACGCTGCTCAAATTGTCGGATCAATTGAAGCTCGTCCTTCGTCAGCTGATCTTCGTCGTCATCGTCACTCTCGGCAGCGGACGTGCTGGAAACCTGTTGAGGCGACGAGACTTGACGAGACTGCGTTTGGCCAACGACCGTAGAGGCGAGGAGGCTCAGGAATGTGAAAATGAAGGCAAGTTGCGTCAAGCAGTTTCTTGACGATGGATCGGCATGAGGCGATCGGTTTGCATTCCAATTCATCGTTTTCGACCACCTGTCGTTACTTGGTTTTCAGCATTCGAATCTCACCCCAGTCGAGATGGTCGGCCAAATCGAACTCGCGCCCCGCGTTGACAATCAGTGTCACTTGCTCGATGCCAGAAATGTCGATGTCGACTGGCTCAGGAGGATTGCCACCTTGAATTCGGCGCGACCACAGTTCGATTCCATCGCCTCGAATAACGGCTTCGCAATCTCCACGTCCTCGTGTTTCGCGATCAATTCCTACGGAAGCGCGAAGTCGATTGAAACCATCGTTTGCATAAGTCAGTTCAGAAGTCGACTGAACGCCGATCCCTTTCTTGAAAACGATTGGCCTGCCTTGGGAATCAACCAGCGTTAACGGGTTGCCAGCGACACTTTTATCGTTTTGATAGGGGCGTGCAATCGTAAATTCTACCTTTTGTCGGACATCGATCGGCTTGATATCTGAAAGGTAACGGAGCCGATCAGAATAAATTGAAATGCCAACAATGAGATCGTGTCGAAACGTGACATCAGCTTTATCTGTCAATGCCAACGTCAACTGTCCGTCTTTGAATTGACGAATCACGCCAACCCAACGGTAACCGATGATGGTGTCGATCGTTGCTCTCGGACCGTCGGCCAAGCCGACTCCGAGATCCGCAGGGATGATCCCGCGTACTTTCTCAATTCCAATCGATCGCGACTTACCCTTGTAATTGATGCCGACCCCTTCTTCAGTGATCGACTCAAGCAAGCCTTCAACGCTTCGCGTTTGGCCATCGATTTCAACGATCACACGATCATTTTCTTTGGATGGTTTTTCAATTGAGGCTTCAATCGATTCATCGACATCGGAATTCCAAACGATGCCTTTGATTGCTTGCAGTGAGATTTGAGTCGTTCGAGCCCCTCGATGAACTGAGAGGACTTCGTTTTCGAGCTCCAACCGATCACCATCGATCACACCTCCGCCGATCAGTCGAACATCGATGGGAGAATCGCTATCAAGTGGTGATCGGGGATCGACATGTTCGATCCGCGTGATCTCCTCAATCCTTAACGGCGTTTCGACGCCAACGATGGTCCCATCGGCTTTGATTTCGTCAATGTCTGCAAGTAGTGTGCGACCATCGATCGTCGAAATGCGCAGGCCTTCCAATTGCGCTTCGACTGCTGCTGTTAATAACAGGCAACAGCAACAAGTTGCCGCGACAAAACGCAATCCTAGAAACATGGGCCTGCCAAAGAAACTGATACAAATGGGCTCTGCCTTGGCAAAGCCCGTTCACAGGTGAATCGATTATTCATCTTCGCCGTTGGCAGCCTTGATGAATCGCTCAACAATTTCGCGATACCGAGCTGGTAACTTTTCCTTGACGGCATTGTTCGCGGGGTCGCGACTTCGCTCACGCAATCGACTCCACGAGCTGGTCGGCGAATCATCGTAATTTTTGACAATCGCTTTGCCGTTTGGATTGCTGCTGGAACTGCCACTTTTGCTTTTTGACTGTCCCGGTTTTGATTGGGCTTGTTTCTGACCGGGCTTCTTCTGCCCTTTCTTGTCACACTTACCGCCCTTGCAGTTGGAGCATTCTTTCTTCTCCGCTTCTTTGATCAACTTATTCAACATCGCGACGATCTTGTCCTGCTGCTCCTGAGTCTGGTCATCGGTCTCTTGAAGCGCGAGTCGTCGACGCGAGTAGTCCATCCGTTGGTAGACGTCGTCGAGCTGGCCAGACTTGATTGATTGAAGTTCCTGAACCTGCTGCCATGCACTGACAATCAAACGTTCGGGAGCGTCCTGATTAAACTGCAGAAACCGCATGAATGAATCAATCGCAGCTTGATTGTTCAAGAGTCCTGCGTGAGCGACGCCGATGTAGAATTGTGCTGCACCACGGTGAGCTGAGTAGTCACCAAGATCCCCAGTGAGATTCTCCAGCAACGGCATGGCTTCTTCGAACCGCTCATTGTTCATCAACATTCGGGCGAGTGTGAAGCTGGAATCTGCAGCGAGAAACTGATCCTCCGATTCGGTCATCGGGGTCAGGGCATCGATCGCATCTGAGACATGATTAGCATCGGAAGACTCAATCGCAGTACCGTACTTTGGGTACATCAGCACCAAACCTTCAGTGACGGCATACTGGGGATCATCAGCGAAACTTTTCAGCTTTGCCTTCACTGCCGACTTTGCTTTGTCGTCAAATTTTTTGTGTTGAGTGACGTGCTTGGTAAAGTCTCCAAGTACTTTTTCCGCGTGATCGTTGGCGGTTGCATTGGAGCAGAACGAAACCAACAACAGGCCGGTGATCAACAGGCAGTTCATCGTGAAAAGTTTTGAACTCATTTTGAGTTTCCTTGCGCTGTTTAAGTTGAAGATGGTGAATCGGGATTAGATCCACACATCAAAGTATATCTATCTGATTCGTCAATGAGAATTGAGTTTCTGTGTCTTGATTTACATTAATGCAGGTATTTCGTGGTTTGAAGTTAGTTGACCGTTAGTTTCCTTCTTCTTCCATGATCTGTTCGGTCAATTCCTGCAGTTTTCGTTGCAACTCCGAGGCTTCCTTGGCTTCTTTTTCGAGGATTTCATCAAGGTCTTTAGGGCCTCGAATCTGTTCGATTTTTTTGGTTCGCCGGTTCAATCGCAACTGTTGGATTCGGAGGATTTTCAGTTCCGCTGATTTCTTCAACAGTGGTTGGTCACCACCGCCACCGCCACCGCCGCCTCCTCCGCCACCGCCCTCTTTGTTCTGAGCTTCTTTTAGAGCGTCGATTAAATCTTCGATCGAGGTTTCAATCTCTTTCTGCACCAGCTGAGTAAACGCGCCGGTCTTTTCATCGTTCAAGCGTGCGGCCACATCATTGAGGTCGAGGCGCAGGTCTTGCACCGCTTCAGGAAAGACGATGCTGGTCCCGTCTTCAAGTAGCAGGTCGTAGGCTTGTTGGGCGATCTCGGAAATTTCCAGTTCTTCGTTGGCCAGCCGCAGCATCATCAACTGATCACGACGCGGCAGTGTGTTGAGACTGTTTCGTTTATCATCGATCTCGATAGTCATCACCGAAGCGACACGTTGACGTTCGAGCATCTCACGAAAACGTGCTTCCAATCGAGCCAGCTTTTCTTCACGAGTCTCATCCTTTAACTGCGAAAGACGATCTTCGATGTCTTCTAACGCTTGCTTCATATTCTGTTCAGCTTGCTTTTGTTTTTCTTGCGCATTGTCGGCGTCCTGATTTTGCAGGTCGTCGGAGGCACCTTGTTGGTTGTCGCCCGCCTTTTGCATGGACTGTTGTCCTGGTTGTTGCTGGTTGTCGGAGGCGGTGTCCTGATTCTCATCTTTGGACTTGGGGGCGTTCTTCATCTCTTCGACCAGATCCATCGTTTTGTCACGCATACGCCGTTGCATCTCGGCGATGCGTTCCAAGGCTTCTGGTGGAAGAGACTCAATTCGTCGTTTCTCTTTCTTGAGTTCTGCCAAAGCGTTATTCATGTCGTCAAGTGCATCTTCTTGGCGGCGGACCGCGTCTTCGGGTTTCGCACTGCCCAATTTTTCTTCTGCGGCGGCTTGATTTTTCGCGGCATCGTCCAGCGACTTTTGGCCAGGCTGCTTTGGACCTTGTTGTCCTCCAGGCTTCCCTTCGCCCGGTTTTCCTTCACCGGGTTTACCCTCGCCAGGCTTCCCTTCGCCCGGTTTTCCTTCACCGGGTTTACCCTCGCCGGGCTTCCCCTCTCCCGGTTTTCCTTCACCGGGCTTTCCCTCTCCAGGTTTTCCCTCTCCAGGTTTTCCCTCTCCAGGTTTTCCTTCACCCGGTTTGTTCTCACCCGGTTTTCCTTCTCCAGGTTTGTTCTCTCCCGGCTTGTTCTCTCCCGGCTTGTTCTCTCCTGGCTTGTTCTCTCCTGGTTTGTTTTCTCCCGGTTTGTTTTCTCCATTGGTAATTTGACCTATTTCTTTATTTAGGTTCTCAGTCTCTTTGCGAACTTCAAATTGCTTATCAGCTATCCGGTCAAGTTCACGGAGCGGGGCAGCTTTGTTTTGCTTGGTTTTATCAACCAGTTCCTGCTGTTTGCCAATCAAACCCTCCAAACGTTTGATGCTGGCTTCCAACTTTTGTAGCGTCTCTTCCTTGTTGTTGATCTTCTCCGTTTCGACACGTTGTTTCTGTTGTTCTTTGATCTGCTCTTCGATCTGCTTCTTCCATTTTTGCAGTTGTTCCATTTCCTGCTCTTTGGAGATCGCTTTGTCTTTCCGTTGTGTCAGCAGGCTAACCAGCGCGTCGAGGCTGCGGTTGATTTCATTAAGTGATTGTTTGGCTTCATCAAACTTGTTGTTGTCCAGCTGCTCTGTAACCAGGACCATTTTTGAGATGATCAATTCTTCTTTGGACTTTTGATAAGCCTCGATCAACAGATCGGCTTGTTTGGGTTGAGTTTCGCGGAGTCGATCGGCAATCAGCGTGAATTTCTTTTCGACTTCCAACATCTTCAACTGAACCAGCCTCTGGCGAATGCCCAGTTCGCTTCGTTGCCGTTTATCGTCTTGTGCAAACAGCGACGCAGAGGTTACAAGAACCAACAAGAGTGGAGTCAGCAGAAAGGACTTCGCAGCAGATTTCAGCGTGAACAGTTTCATGTTTGGCTCCGTTGTGCTCGGCGCGTTTTTCGCAGGCTAAGTGCTAGAGGGCTTAAGTATTAAACCAAATCTCTTACGGGTGGTATCGAAGTTTATTTGTTGAAAATATCGTCGTTGTCGAAAATATCACTATCTCCGGGCTTTTTCTGGTCAATCCCTTTGTTTATGGCTTCGGTGTCTCGCTTGATTTCAAGGATATCATTGATGATTCCCTGAAAGTTTTCAGAGTCGCTCATTGCTGCAAGGATGTTCTTCATGTCCAAGAGAATTTGCTGATGGACGCCATCGGCACGGGTTGCCGAGTTTGCCAGTTCTTCAGGATCGTTCGCATTGACTCGACAGCCGTCCATGTGGCGAACGGCTAACGAGATCAATTCGGCGTCCAACCTTCGAATTGGCTGGATGATTTTTTCATCGAATCGGGCTTCAATTCGCTGTTCAGGGGCAATCTCATTTTCTGCTTCGTCGAGTCGATTGTTTTTAACTTCAACAAGGAATTCTTCGAATCGATTGGCAACGGCATCGATTGCCGTTCCAATGGATTTTTGCTCGCGCACCGCAGCAATAAGTCGGGCTTCCTGCTGGGCACGAAAGTCGTCTTCGGTGACATCGTTGGGGCGTTGACGAACCTGGATTGCCTGGAGCTCGGTCGCCAGTGCCAATTGTTTTTCGTAAGCTTGATTGAACGCTTCACGTTGTTCGATTTCACGACGTAACAGCGATGCACGCAGTTGGGATTCGGTTACCACTCTTAACAGGAACTCTTGCGAGTAACCAATGTTGTCGTCTTCCGGGTAGAAGTCCTGCGCTGCCACACGCATTTTGAAACTGATGCCTGGTTCCAGTTTGAGTTGGGTCAGATCCAACACGGTAACGGTTTGCACACGATTGGTCGGTTCTTCGAGTAAGCCTTCTTGTCCATCGTTGGCAATGGTGATTAGCTCAGATCGAATGGGCGAATCTTCCTGATCTCCAGATTTCCATTTGCAGTCAAAAGTCAGTTTGGCCAATCCATACTCATCGGCCGCTTGATAGGACGTTGGAATCATGGCACGTGGTACAACTTCACCGCTGATCCCTAACAAGTTTGCCCGGACCTTGGGAGGTTTGTCTTCTTTGATCACAACTTTGAATTTTGATTTTCGGTTGCTGGCTACGTCTGCCTGATCCACGAGTTCGAATTCGTACTCACCCCCTTTTAACTCGCCTTCGCTGGGAACGGTCAAGCTGTAGTCTTGATCGGAGCTCGCCCGCGACATGTCAAAGCGTTCATCTCCAAACCTGAGCGCTGCGGATGAGAGTGCCTTATTGGTTTTGATTCCAATCTCTAGCGAGCTTCCTCGAAGAATCGAATGCGGACCGGAGCCAACGAGCGATTCCTTTTCCACTCGAGTGTATTCGGGGAGTCGGGATTCAAGTTTCAAATCGATAATGCTCGGAGGTTCAACCAGCTCGACTTCAACCCAGTCTGTGGCCTCATCACCACCTCTCGCACGAAAGCGGAATGTCGAAGACACATTGTGAAAGGTGAATAGATGTTCTCGGCCGCTTGACTTTCCCGTCGGCTTCATAGGCAGAACCGAACGACCCGCTGGATTATCGACCACTAACGAAACGGACACGTCCTTGACGGAACTGTTTTCCGAAACGTAAACCAGTTGTCGATGGTCGGAGCCGCGGGAGATGGTCAGTTTGCCATCCTTAACGCCGGCAATTTCCAGATAGGTTTGCTGGGGCCATTGGTCGTTGCCCAGCATCACGTTGCGATTGAACCAAGTTTTTAAAAATGAGTTCGAGGTCACGCCCCAACCGAGCATGCCGATGACTAACAGTCCAGCCAGTAATAATCCGGCGTTCCAACGCGACTTGGGCAAGTTCAGTGCGTCGCCAAAGTTCAGGTCCGCAGCTTGACGATTTCCTTGCTCAATGGTGGCGTCAGCTAACGCCCGTGACATTCCATGTTGGGCGACATTTTCGCGTGAAAGCTGAAAGCTGGAGATTAAAGCTTCTTTGAGCTCAGGATGTTTTTGCTCAACTTCGTAAATCAATGCCGTATCACTGGCTCGCGCGAATAACGGACGGATGACTTTCCAGGCAAAATAGAATCCGATCGACGCAACCATGACGACCAGCATGACCAGCCGTTGGGCAAAGTCCATTTTGAACAGTCGGTCCAATGCCATGTCGACAGCCAACACGGCAAGAATGACCAACAGCCAGCGACCAAGACCATGAACGATGATCCACCGCGACAACTGGCCACGCATCCGGGAAAGTTTTTGAAGGATAAGACTCGATTTCGTCATTTCGTTTGCAATTTTTGGAAGCAGGAGATTAAAGATTCAACCACGAGTGCATCATCCGACTACAACAATTTGTACCATTTGCGAAGAATCCATTCGCAAGTCAAAAGGATGACCGGCAGCAAATAGGCCATCCAACGTAACATGTTCGCGGCATCCCAAAGTGGTTTTGGAGGGCTGTTAAACTCCGCTCGCGTGATCATGACTGGTAACTTTTCAGGCAGTTGGTCGATTTGGTGCAGTGGCAAGTATTCACCGCCGGATTGTTTGGCAATCTCCATCAGCAATTTTTCATTCAGCCAAAATGCGTTTGCCTCGGCACTTGGTGGAACGATCCGAAATTTTGAAGACCCGATCGATTCCGCCTCTTCGCCAACCGCCTTGATTGACGCTTCATAGGACCCCAATCGTTGGGCATCGAAACTGCCTTCATAGCGACCTTCGGAATTGGGAACCAGCTTGAGCGTTGCGGTATACGTCAGGTTGTCGTCCTGACTCACCACCAAAACGTCTTGAGTCGGTTTGGTGGATGGTCGGTAGTCGGCGTCGAGAATCTCAGCAAAGAACTCGATGCGCTCCCCCAGTTCAAACTCGGATTTGTCCGTGTCGATGCGCCCTCGTTTCGCTTGTTGCAAAGACCGGGTTTCCACCAAAAAGCGAACGACCTGAATCCAGAACCGATCAAAATACTGCGCCTGAACACCAATGGGACGCCAGCGGTAGGTTCCCTGGAACCCCATGTATAAAACTGATCCTTTGCCATAACGTCCGGCGACCATCAAAGGTTGGTTACCCTCGACCCCCGTTGTATCGCCGCGTTCCAACAAAACTTGTCCCGTTGGTTTGGGAGCGATCGCCGGGAAGTTCCAGTAGATGCCTGGCATCAGATCCCAGATCGCTTGTGTTTGAGCAGGGTCACTGCGAAACGCCATGACCGGGTGATCCATGTTGTGACCAATCGGCAACATCTTGCCTGGGCCGACATCCTTTGCCGAAGCGAGGACTTGCGTCGTTTCGATAAACTCATCATCGCCGAGTCGAACGGGTAACAGATCACGAATCTTGTTCAAACGATTGAGCGTCACAAACTCCCCCGCAAACTGTGGCCCGGCCATAAACAAAAGCCCGCCAGCGCGGTCTTCACAAAACCGCTTGAGCATCGTGATCCATTCGGCATCAAACTCGTTCTGATTCGGATCCATCAGGATGATCACGTCGTACTCATTGAGTTCCGCCTGCGTGCGCGGAAGCTTTGTCAGAGGCGAAAGCGATGGGTCACTTTCTTGACGACGTGTTTCATCCATCGATTGCAACCAGCAACTGACTTTGATGGTCGAGTCGCGGAGCAAGAGACGTGATACTTGTTGATAGTCCCAACTGGGCAGGCCAGAAATCAATAACAGGCGGACTTTGGCGTCCACCACTTCAGTGATGACTTTGGAGATCTGGGTATTGTCGTCGGTCTCTGTTTCCCCATCCAGTTCCGGAACCTGAACCGAAAAAACGTATTTACCTGGCTCGTTTTGCGTGTGTTCGAGATCGACCCGCATTCGCCCGCCGACTTCTGGGATCTTGACTTGCGTCGTTGCCACAACCGTGGGCACGCCCGGCTTGCCTGATTTCTCATCCAGTTTTTGCTGGACCAGTTCCACGTCGATCATACGTCCAGTAACGTCATCGCCCAGCTGTGTTGACTGAATCACGGCTTCGACTTCAAACGGCTCATCCGGATACGCTTTGTCGCGGGCAATGACTTCGACGACTTCCAAGTTCATCGGTGGGTTGGGATCGCCAACACCTACCACAAAGATTGGGACTCCTTGGTCCGCGGCTTTGCGGGCAATTTCGATCGGGTCCTCGCTGCCGTTGTGTTGACCTTCGCTGATCAAAACAATCGCGGACATCCGGGACGCGTCATCAAGCGAATCACGGACGGCTTGCCAAAGATCGGTGCCCAATCCATCGGCCGTTAAATTAGGGATCGTGTCTAAAGCTTGGTCTTCCGTTTCTGGATCGTCTTTGTCTTCATCTTCTTGGGCATCGGTTTCACGTTTGGCAATCGCCGGGATCAAACCGACTTGTTCATTGCCATCGGAAAAGTCGACCAGTTGCAACGCGCCCTTGATCCGCAGTTGTTTGACCAACTCCGGGTTCGTCGCAAATGCCTGGTTGATCAAATCGCCGCGAGTCGCGCTGCCCGATTCAATCTCGTCTGCTGAGAGGCCAGTTACTTTTGCCAGTTGATTGACCTGGTCTCGACTTCGATACTCGTCACCCCGGTTGATCGAAAGCGATTTATCTCGAAGCAGCGCGATCGTCGGTTTGATCTCGTTGACCTGCTGATAAAACACCATGGGTTGCAGAAACAGGATGACCAAAAGGAGCAGAACCGCGAGTCTCAAGCCGGCCATCACCAGCTTGACTGGGGTGGGGCACGTGTTGATTTCATTGCGATACATCCAGACCACTGCAAAGACGATCGCAGCGATGATGGCGATCAAAACGAAGACGCCCCAAGATTCTGGAAGGTTGCCCCATTGAAGTCTCGGGGTCCCTACCCTGCCTGGATCGTCGCCGAGCAACCAGGTCAGCCAGTTGTTGTTTTCGGCAAGCATCATTCGATTGAAGTCTCCTGCTTGATCTTTTTGACCGCTGCGTTGATCGTGTCGGATTCTGACTGAGTGCCCAAAACGTACAACCGATTTCCATTGTGCACCCAGAAACGTTTGCCGTCGCTGAATAGATTTCCGACCGGGGCGCCACCAAGATTGACATGTACTTTGGAGATCAACTTTGGTTTGCCGTTTTCCGAATTGAGATCGAACTGCATAATCTTGTCCTGAACCGGCATGTAAATTCCGCTGGAGGTTAGCCAGCCTCTGCCCAACGAGTACTTTCCATCGAACAACTGGTCCGCTCCCCACGCCATGCGGCCTTCTCCCTTTAAATCAAACGCGACGATGGTTTCTTTGCCAGCCGCATAAAGGGTGTCTTCATAGATTCCCAGCAGGTAGTCAATCCGGTAACCGATCGGATTCATATCGCTGCGCCAAATGACGGAGCCGTCGTTGCGATCGAGTGCTTCGATCGTGTTGGTGTCAGACGAAAAACAGATCGCCTGTCGTCCATAGGGGATCACGACGTCACTGGACCAACCATCAAATTTGGCTCGTTTGACCGACCAGTTACTCCGTTGATAGAACGGATCCAATTGGCCCATCCTGTTGTAGCGTTTGGCCAAACGGATGGTGCCCGTCGCGGGATCGAGGGTGAAAGTTACACCGAGCCCACAGTTGACGAACAGGTCGCTGCCATCAATCGAAAGTTGAATGCTGGACCACGCTTCGGATCCCGCGTCCGGCTCATCGCACAAAAACGATTTCCAATTCGTCTTGCCGCGCTGGCCGACATCGAGGCTGTAAATCCAGATTGAACCGCCCCGGTTCACAGGGATCAGCAACGAGTTTCCGAAGCCAATCGGAGCGCCCATGAAGCCGACGTCGTCTTCGATCCAATCGGACTCCGAGGCTTCGTCAAAGCCCTCTTTTTTATCCTTCTGATCCGATACTCGCGGCAGTCGCCACTGGACCATGCCGGATTTGGCATCGTAGGCGACCAATTGATTGGTGCGACTTCTTCTGTAGGGTTGGTTCCAGACGGAAGTGATCCGTTTGGGAACGACGCTGTATCGATCGTCAAAGGCAGGCCCTTCGATGGAATACAGTACGTCGTCATGGATCGACATCTCTGCGTGGATTGTGTCTCCAAAAATTTGGATATCACTGGCCAGGTAGGGTTGTGGCGTATCGGGGTCGGATCGATTGAGTCGCTCAAAATTTCCATAGTCATTGAGGATCGACTGCTGCGTCCGTGTCGCGGTGTCGACCACAAACGAGTTTCGTTGAACGCTGCGCCAAGAAATGAATGAGCCGATCGTTGCCTCAACAGAGTCGATGTCGCCTGCAAGAATTTCTTCGATTGCGCCACGTCGCCAAGAAGTAAGGTCGGCGCCCGATTTGAAGTAAACTTGATCGCCCGAAAGTAGCAACTGGCCTGTTGGTCTCCAAAACTTTTCGCGCCAACGTTTAATCGATTTCGTTTCCTTGTCCGTCATCCGCGCCGAGATCGTTTCAGCATCATGTGCATCGCCACCCAACAGGATCTGCCCTACCGTATCTGACGCTCGAACAAATCGGTCTTTTGGGTCAAAGGAGTACTGCCAGATCGCCACAAGATCCTCATCCATGAAAGCTTGTGGGACGGGTCTGCCGACGCCGCGCCTTGAAACGTTGGACAATGACATGTGCCAATTGACTTCGGCGTCGCGCTGAGATTTGACCCAGTTGCCCAGCGGCTCGCCATTTTCGATGCGGGTGACAGTGTTAGCGACAAGTTTGGCCGGTTGACTCTGAGGGTCATTCTCTCTGGCAATATTGACAGAGGTTTTGGCCGAGTCGAGATCACCCAAAAACGTGTTGCACAGCGCGATTCGGGCGTGAACATCCGCCATTGAGATGGAAGGGTCAGGGTAGCTGTTGACAATCTTCTGGAACAAACGGCGAGCACCAATGAAATCATATTCATCCAGATAGATGCAACCGAGACGAAACGCGGCATCGTCTCCTTCGGCGCTCAAAAAGTACTGACGAACAATGTTGCTGAGCGCCGCAATGTCGTTAGGTGAGCCGGCTTGAGCGAGTAATTCTTTTGCTTTGGCGTCCGCATTGACGCGGTAGACAGCCAGTCCTTCCGCAGGCAGTCGCGAAATCACTTCCTCGACTCGCCGGACCATGGAAAAATAAGTTTGCCCATCGCTGCTGAACAACGAGTCACCGCTGCGTTCAAGGACCGCTTGCCAGAGCTGAGTCGCTACTCTGAAGTTTCCATCTTTGCGATATCGCTCGGCTTTCTCCATGATCGATTCAAGTTCGGGATCGGTTTTGACAACGCCACTCCCTTCGATCTCCATGAATTCATCTTGATCGATTCCGATACCGATACTGTTGGGGACGAATGGCCCATCGATCTGGATCAACCCCTGGCGACGAAACACCTGGGCGGATGCCTCAGCCGGTGTCAACGACATCCCCGCGACTACGATCGACGCAATCATCATCGTAACCCGAGCCACAGGACGGAGCTCGCGTGAATGGTATCGGTTTGGTTTGCTGTTCATTGGATTTCCTAACCCTTGTGCCTTTCGACCTAACGGCGTTTGCCCCAGAACCATGCAAGAAACTGTTCGACCATCAAGACGCCAAACAGCAGCATTAATAACCACATCCAAATCTCTGAGCTGCCACCTTTGACCGTCTGCTCAGCAAGTTTTTCTGGCGTGACCAGCGACACTTTGTCGTTGAAAAAGTCGCCCTCAAGTTCCGTGTTTGCCATCCGTCGAAGCTGCCCTTCGTCTGCTTGGACATTTGTGGCAAACAGCACCGACTCCTTGTCCCCCGAGTGACGTTCCAGGATCACTTCGTAGAACCCTCGTCGATCAATCCCCTCAAAGGAAACTTGATAGATCACGGAGTCAGCACTTCCCGAATCATTCGCAGGTGCAGCAACGGACTCAACTTTTTCATTGTTGGGATTCCGCATTGCCACGCGATTTTCAAATGCCGAAATATCAACTGGCAAGTTGATTTCACCGTTGATGTTCACGACGCTCGCTTCTGACGCGGAACCCACAAGGTAATCAACCAGTTCCAGCATAACGGGCGGAAACGTCGGGCTGATGGGCCACATGGACCAGTCACCATCACCGGGAAACGTAAATACGATCACGTTACCTTTGCCGAGCACCCGGTCGACCATCGCGACTGAATTTTTCTCGTCCGTCAATCGAATCGGTATGGATACTGTTTTGCCGACGAGCGATTCGTCGATCGACGATGTCCACCAGCTAAACACGTCAACGTTGTTGAGGCTGGCTGCGTCACTGTCAATCATCAGTTGCAACGACGGATGAACTTGTGGGTCAATCTCAAAATTCACCCAGCTCGCCATCGTTGGGTCGCCTTTGATCTCGTCCAGTTGCAATGGACAGATTCCTTGACCGTCCCGGTAGAACGTCTCATTGAAGGTGCGTGCACGAACGCGATCGCCGGGCATAAAGACAATCGCCCCTCCGTCACGTACCCATTGCTCCAGTGAGCGAACTCGATCCGCGGAGGCTTCGTCAACGTTGCAGAGAAAAATGACTTGAAAATCGGAAAGCGAAACCGTCTCCAACTCGGTGACGGTGGCCACAGTTGCATCGAGTCCCGTTCCAGTAACATCCAACGACTTTAAGTAGTGTGTTTCGCTGCGTTCTGAAATTGCCGAAGGATCGCCATCGACCAACAGTACACGCACTCCGTCGGCGACTCGCGAAGCGTAAAATGCGGCGCTGTCGTCCAGCAATTGATCGTTTTGGATCCCGTTATCACCAAGCGACTGGCGATCGATCTCTGCGCGAACCCGGTAATTCCCAATCGCCATCTCGCGAGAGGATGAATCACCCACGTCGATCGGGTCCTCTTCGATCAATCGCGGAAAGACGTGACGGAACGAAACAGTTCGCGTCTCGCCCGGTCCAATACTGGGGATCGTTTCATAGTCGGGTTGGCCATCGTCAACCTGAAACAGCACGCGGACTTGTTCAACGGCAGAAGAACCATGGTTGGCGACGGTCACCACAAACGGAATGACTTTATCCGCCACCAACAGGTTCTCAGGTCGAACGTTGACGACGGAAAGGTTTTGGTCGTTATCGCCGCCGGTGTCGATAACAAAGAAGCCTTCAATCGCATCGGCGACACTGTTGATCAAGCGGTTGGGGGCGAGATCGGGGTCGGACGCATTGGGCGGGATCCAGTCCCGACGTCGCATATCCGAAAACAGATAGACTGCACGTCCGCCTTCCTGACGTTGCCCACTGACGTATCGACTGACGACGTTGATCGTTTCTGAATAGTCGGCGGATTTGTCGGAGCACTGGATTTCATCAATCGTTTGATTGATCGTGGAAATCGTATTCATGGTGATCGGTTCGTTCGACACGATCGGTACTTCCGGGTCGCTGGTCAACATCACGGTCAACCAGTCCTCGGTTTTGTCCGACTCTGCAAATCGGGCAACCAGTTCTTTGAGGCTGGACTTTGCTGTTTCAAACGAAGTGATATTGTCTCGTCGCACCTGCTGGCTCAACGAGTCATCCAGCACAATCACCCGTTCTAGTTTCTTGGCTTGCTGCAATACGCTGGTGATTTCAGACGGCAGGAAGGGCCGGGCCAACATTACTGCGATCAGCAACATAGCCAAACAGCGAAGCAGCAGCAGAATCAGATTCTCAATCTCGACGCGACGTCGATTCTTCTTGTCAGCTTCAAACAAAAAGTCCATCGCCGCCCATTCGACAATTTTAAAACGTCGTTTGTTGAGCAGATGAATCAGGATCGGTGAAGCGATGGCCAGTCCACCAAGCAGCATCCATGGATTTAAGAACCAGCTGAACATCGTCTTCGATTATCCTCGTTGTCTCGCGACATCCTGGAGATGTCATTCGTAGTTAACCGCACCGAGCGGATTAAATCAATTTGCGGCGTGATCGCGCCCGAAAATTCAAGTAGCTGGACAGGACGCCGTCCAACGGTTTGGACGTGTCGAGCAACACATGATCAATCCCCGCCGTCGCACAGACTTTCTTGACTCGTGCCATGTATCGCTCGACCGCTTCCAGGTAGGAAGCTCGCAAAGCACGTGGTTCGGTATGGAGTTCGGCATCAACTTCCATCCCGCGAAACAAGGTGTTGTCTTGAAACGGAAAATTCAACTCGTCGGCATGCATGACGTGAAAAACGATCACTTCATTTCGACGCAAACGAAACTGATTCAGTGACTCGCCAAGTTCGTCCGGGTCAAGGAACAAGTCTGAAAATATGGCGACCATGCCACGCTGACGAATCTGCGAAGCAAGCTGCATAAAAGGGGCCGAGACATCAGTGGTGTCGTCGGGAACCGTTTGCTCCAACTCATGCAGGAGCATTTTTAAGTGAGACGGATGCGATGAAGCTTTGAATGACTTGTCAATTTTGTTGCTGAACAAAACCATGCCGACCGAATCGGCCTGCTGTTGCAGCATGTATGCAAGGCTCGCGGCCGCCGTTGCGGCATAATCAAACTTGCTCCAACCCGTGGTCTCGCCATAACGCATCGACTTGCTGGCGTCGACGATCAACTGACACTTCAGATTGGTTTCCTCTTCGTACTCCTTGATGTAAAGGCGATCCGTTTTTGACCAGACCTTCCAATCAATATGTCTCAGGTCATCACCAGGTGAGTACTCACGATGCGCCGCAAACTCGATTGCAAAACCGTTGTACGGGCTGCGGTGTTGACCGGAGATGAAGCCTTCGACGACTAACCTTGCCTTCACATCAAGACGCTTGATCTTGTCCAGCGTCTTGGGGTCAAGGTGGCGAGTACCTGGAGCAGCAGTTTCAGTTGGGTTGGAACCAGCCATTAATTAAAACGCCTTTGCCAATTCAGGAGCGAGTTGATCACCGTCACTGCGTTCCGGAATTTCCGAGAGCAAACGATCGATGACATCGTCGGAAGAGATCCCGGATGATTCGGCATTGAAGTTGGTGATCACGCGATGACGAAGTACAGGCTTGGCTACGGCGCGAAGGTCTTCGGTTGTCGTGTAAGTGCGACCCTCGAGTACCGCCCGTGCTTTCGCCCCGAGCAGCAGATTCTGAACGCCACGTGGCCCGGCGCCCCAGGAGATCGACTCTTTGACAAACTCAGGACAGTCGTCTTCAAGAATACGTGTGGAACGAACAATCCGCAGTGCAAAGTGAATCAGGTGCGATGGAACTGGCACACGGCGAACCAATTCCTGCAATCGCAAAATGTCTTCACCCGAAAGGACTTGATCGACATCCGTCGAAATGTCAGCGGTCGTTGTGGCTGCAATCTGATACTCTTCATCGTAACTTGGATAGTTAACGAAGACCTTGAACATGAAACGATCCTGCTGAGCTTCGGGCAGCGTATAGGTCCCTTCTTGCTCAATCGGGTTCTGCGTCGCCAACACAAAGAAAGGTGCGGGCAGCGTATGCCGCTCGCCACCAATGGTCACTTGCTTCTCTTGCATCGCTTCCAACAATGCCGCCTGAGTCTTGGGGGGCGTTCGGTTGATCTCATCAGCCAAAATGATGTTGGCAAAGACTGGACCCTTGAGGAACTTGAATTCTCGAGCACCAGTGGTCTTGTCTTCCTGAATCACTTCCGTCCCGACAATGTCCGACGGCATCAAGTCAGGAGTAAACTGAATTCGAGCGAATTCCAGATTCAGCGTGCGGGCCAGCGTCGAGACCATCAATGTTTTGGCCAAACCCGGAACACCTTCAAGTAAACAGTGGCCTCGGGCAAAAATGGCGATCAATAGCTGCTCAATCACTTCGTTTTGACCAACGATGACTTTGCTCAACTGTTCGCGAACCGATTTGTAAGATTCACTCAGTCGTTCAAGGGCTTTAACATCATCGCTGGACAGTTCGGCTTGGTTTCCCGAAACGTGGTTATTCATCTAACTTCCTTTGAATCGCAATCAATCTAACTTCAATCGATTTTAACCGACGTTGACCTCGATTGGGTGGTTTGGAAAAGTAATTCCCCGATTGTTACCTTGTAGTTACGCAGGTTTGTGAGGCTGCACGCGAACGCTGTCATTTACAAAGTCGATATCGCGGACCAATTTCGCGCGTTTTTTGATGTTCTCACTGGTTAAATAGACGATACGAGTTATTGAACGACTTGGTTCCCACAACAATCGTGAAATAATAAACGCATGAACCCATCTGTCTTTAGCTGATGCGATTACGTCTCCATGAATTCGTCCAACCAACCTTCATCACCGACGACTCGCCCTGCGGTTGCGAAAATGCCGCAGTTGCACGAGGCGGGTGATTGGAAGTCCTTAGGGTTGTCGTTTCTATTGCATGTTTTATTAGTAACGATTTTGCTGCTACTGATTACAACTCAGCGAACGCCCTCTGGCAACGAACCGGACCGTGTGGCGGGGATCGTACTCACTAATCCGGATTCAAGGGATCAAAAGTTTCTCGACGAAACGGATTTAATCGTGCAGGAGAAGCAGACGCCCGCATCCGCTGCAAGTCTTGCCGAAGCAGCACTCGATGCTCCCGAGCTTTCGCTGCCGGTTCCCGATCGGGCCAATCTCAACGGCCCAGCGATCGATCCGACACAGTTAGACGCGAATGCAATGGCAATCGTTCCCAATACCGGGAAACCTGAGTCGCAGGGACTTTCAAAAGAACACCTGGACTTGATCGAGGCGGATCGAAAACTGATCGAATCTCGAAGACCAAAAGGTCCTCCAGCGTCGATCAGCGTGTTTGGCAGCGGCCAACTGTCTGGGCAATCGTTCCTGTTTTTACTGGATCGATCAAAAAGTATGGGCGGCGGTGGTCTCGGAGTGATTCAGGCAGCTCGCACCGAACTCTCCAACGCCATCAATCAACTCGAGCCCTATCATCAATTTCAAGTCCTTGGCTATCACAGCCAGACCTTCCCAATGCTGGAGAAAAATCTGATCCCAGCCTCCGATGCCAATAAAGATTCCGTTCCAGAATTCATCGGCAACCTTTCAGCGTTCGGCTCAACGAACCATTTGAATGCGGTTCTCATCGCACTGGCGTACAAACCAGACGTCATCGTGTTGCTGACCGATGGCGGCCTTCCCGAGTTGAATGAAGGTCAGCTGAAGCGCATTCAGCGGGCATCCAATCAAGCGGAAATTCACTGTATCCAGTTTGGCCGGGGAGCCCGACAGGATGAAGTCAACTTTATGACGTTGATGGCCGGTCAAAACCGAGGGACGTTTCGCTATGTCGATGTAGGCCAGTGGGAAAAAGATAAGTGAAACGACAACCAGGAATTTGAGTTCAGTTTCGATTTTGCTCCGCTCATGGTGCTCAGACACAAACAGGCATCAATCTCGAAAGAGGGCAAAAGGTCAGCGGCAACTCACTCGCAACCGCGGCCTCCGTGATTTCCCGCTTACCAATTTTCCCCCTTTCCCAAACGAGCGTGTAAAATCGACGGGTCGTCCGGTCCCGTTCAGGACGACTGCAGATATACCGTTGCACTTATGCCGCCCACGATTATGCCTTTCATTCGAATTTGTGAGTTGATTGTGAAGCCACTTTTCCATTGCGTCAATTTTTTCATCGCAGCTACGTTATTAACTGTCTTTGTCGATGTAAGCCTGGCCGAAGACTTTCAGTTGCAGTTTGTTGATGGGAATGCGATCACGGTAGAAATTCTCGATCGTAAACTGGATTGGAAAACGATTGAAAAAAGTGGCAGTGTTCGCGAAGCAACTGTCCTCTGGTCCGCAATTGACCGGCTGGACCTCACCAACTCTCCGGCGTCTTCAAAAGCAGAAGAGCTGGGGCAGTGTTTGATCGATCTCGGTTCCCCTGAGTACATGAGTCGTCACGAAGCCGAGCTCAAACTTTCGGATCCTGAGTTTGCCAGTGGGTTTCGCCAGATGATCCAAGCGTTTGGCGAAAACTCTGTCGAAGTTGAAGTGCAAATTCGCATCAGTCGAATCATCGCTCGTCTGGCAAAATCGGATACCAAAAGCGCCGTCCGGTTTGATGAGCTGACAGTTGGCAATCGAAAACTCCAAGGTGACTCAGGCAACTTCAGAATACGCGTCAACTTTCGGGGCAAGGAGTTGTTCGTCAATCGTGGACAACTCATGATGATCCAGCGCGACGACGGGAACAAGAAAGGAAAAGCTACGCCGCGGATGTTCAGTGCCGAACTTTTCTACAAACCGGGAAATGAGTTCTATCAACCCCAACAGCGTACTATTGATTTCTCGGTTGACTCACTCAGAAACGAGATTCAAAAACGTGAGAATATCGAAAACGCCTTTATCGGTTACGGGGTCAAGTTTGACGCCGAATCTCCAAAAGCTGAGGTGGTCGTTTCCAGTTATGACTTCAATGCTTTTGGGAAACTTCCACGCAACCGATCCATCGCCGTGTATGAAGGCACGAAGCGATTTAAAGGGGTCATGGAAGTCAGTTTCTGTATGCCGGGGCAGCCTTCCATCCCCGCCGGTGTTCGAGAGTTTGGTACCTTCATCGCCAGTGTCGAAGAAGGCAGAGACTTTATTTTGGAAGGCTTCAACGCCAGCGGTCATTTGATCGTACACGTCGAGTGTCCCAGTGATCGATGCGGGTTCATGGGGTTTCGAACGACTGAACCTGTGGCCTATCTGAGAGTACTTTCCAATCCCTATCTGTCTCGCGTGGATCGATCGATTGATGAGGACTATGGTCTCGACCATTTTTGTTTATCCAAACCGGAGCCAGTTCGATTCAGTGATCGATTCGAGGAGGCATTGCGATTGAAAAACGGAAACGTGATTCGAGGAGAAATTTCGGGTTTCGATGGTCAGCAGTTGAAACTGCGAAGCGAAATGTTGGGTTCGTTGGAATTCGGCTTGAACGAACTGCAAGAAGTCGTGTTTGCGGCCAACCCGGAAAAACCAGCCGACTCAGACAACGCCAAAGGGAGATGGTTGGTCACGCTGGAAGACGGAAGCCAGCTGGCCTGCGAAGCGGGGGATGCTTTTTCCATTCCAGTCCTGGGTGTCGATTTGACTCGTGAGCAGATCGTCGCGCTCTCGCATTCCTCGCGAAAACTTCGCTTCCCCCTCGCTGGTGACTACAAAGAAGATCGCCCCATTCTGGTTTTTCCAACATGCCGGATTGTCGCGACAGGACTCGGCTTCAACGAAAACGGATTCACCTGGAACAAAGACGCACAGAAACTACTGCAACCGGTCGACAAAAAAAATCCGCTTGGCAAACCAGGAGTTGATCCAACACCCGGCTTTCATCAGATCGACTACCAAGTGGATGCCACCATGGATCTGCCATCGCTTTGGCTCAGGGCGCCCCGTGTGATCAGTGGCGACCTCGGTGTCGTTGTCACTCGCGAACAAGAGTCCATCGCATTCGGAGAAGGTGCTCTGTTTCAGTTGAAATCCATTTCTGCGGAGACGATTGTAATGGAAGGTCTTGGGGGAACCATCGAACTCCCGATGGAGCAGATTCGCTCGATTCGTTGGCCGACCAAAAGTTGATCAAACTTGTAAATTCTGCGGCGCCCGAAAATGGTCGTTCTGCACAGGGATCACAATATTCAAGATCGAAGCCAGAACTTCGGCGGGTGAACCCTTCGCTTCGACGGGAGCGATGATGTCTGAGTCGTAACAATCCAGCACTGGTCTGGATTCATTGCGGTACACCTCAAACCGCCGTCGAATGATATCTTCGCTGGCGTCATCGGCTCGGTTTTCGCGAATGGCCCGACGTTGAATTCGCTGAACCATCTCATCTTCCTCATCACAATCGAGGCTGACGATTTTTACGACGTCGATATGCTCCCGGATCAATTCCGTTTGGGTCACATTGCGCGGAATACCATCGAGGATCAAAATGTCTTCGCGCGGTTTGAATGCGGCCAGCGCGATATATGCCTCCAACGCGTTGCGCCAAATCTTGATGGTCAAGTCATTGGGAACGAACTTGCCGACGGATGTATATTTGCAGATCTCCTGACCCTCGCGAGACCCGATATCAATCGATCGAAAAACATCCCCCACCGACAGATGAAAAAATCCAGGAACCGATCCGAGGATCTTTCCTTGAGTTCCTTTGCCTGCGCCAGGTGGCCCAAACAACAACACAGATCGAAATGGAGGACGATTGGACACGTGAGGCACTCCGGCAAGTCTGAATTGATTTCGGCGATGATCCGCACAAAAGTTCCATTATGACTTGCCGTTTCGCCGTTGGAAATCTGGAAAATTGGTAATCGACACTCCCAACGCTTCAGATTCAATGACGCCGTGCTAACATGGAGCCCCATCCAAATCGTCGGGAATTTGGATTTAAGAAGACAGTTTGACCATTCATCGTGGATTTTATGCGTTCAATCAACTCGATCCATTCGCCTTTCATCGCCAATATGTTTTTTACTTCTGCCCAAAGAAATTGGCTTGCCCTGTTTCTCATCGCCTTGATGCCATTGTCGCTGGCTGCCGATGAGGTCCTCGCTCAAGAAGACGCCGCAGCAAGCATTCAGTATGAAGTCGATCTGGCGGACTCAAAAAATCACTACTTGCACATTACCGCGACCATCGATGTGGCCAAAGATCAACCGCAAACCGAGTTGATGATGGCCGTGTGGACGCCCGGTTCCTATCTCGTTCGCGAGTATGCTCGACACATCGATTCCATGACGATCGTCGACGAGAACGGCAAGGAACTCGACTACGAAAAAATCAAAAAGAATCGTTGGATCGTCAAGCATGGTGACTCTAAACAGATCAAGCTGGGCTATCGGTTGTACTGTAATGAAATGACCGTTCGAACCAACTGGGTGGGCCTGCAATATGCCATGATCAACGGGGCTCCTTCGTTTATCACGGTTGCAGATCGATTGGATCAGCCCCACATCGTCGAACTCAAGATGCCGAGAAACTGGAAACGCTCGGCGACCAGTTTGCGACAAATCAATTCAGCCCATCGCTATCGCGCAGAAAATTTCGACGAGCTTGTCGACAGCCCGATCGTTGCTGGAAACATCGCCGTTTACCCGTTCACAGCTGGCGGCGTTGAACACCAACTGGTCAACATTGGTGAGTCCGGATATTGGGATGGTGCCAAGGCAGCGACCGATTTGCAACGGATGGTCGAAGAACACCAGCGGATGTGGGGCGGCGTCCCCTACGACCGGTACTTGTTTCTCAACATGATCTCTGAGTCCGGCGGCGGACTTGAGCACGACAACAGTACGTTGATCATGACCAGTCGTTGGTCGTTTCGCGATGAACGTCGCTACAAAAGTTGGTTGAGCCTTGCCAGTCACGAGTTCTTCCACACCTGGAATGTTCGCCGGCTTCGTCCCAATACGCTTGTTCGCTACGACTACGAGAACGAGGTTTACACCAAGTCGTTGTGGATCGCCGAAGGGATCACCAGCTACTACCAGGATCTCGCTTTGGTGCGCGCCGGATTGATCACGGAAAAAGAATACCTTGAACGACTCTCTCGCGATGTTGAAGGAGTCCAGCGAACCGAAGGACGAAAAAAGCAAAGCCTGACCGATTCGTCATATGACACCTGGATAAAGTACTACCGTCCCGATGAAAACTCATCCAACACGCGAATCAGCTACTACTCCAAAGGCGCGGTCGCAGCGTTTCTGCTGGATGTTCGAATTCGCAAATTGACTGACGGCGAAAAGAGCCTCGACGATGTAATGCAGCAGATGTTTGAGCAGTATTCCAAATCGGGTTACACGCCAGAAGATTTTCGTAAAACGGCCAGCCAAGTTGCTGGTGAGAACCTTGACGACTGGTTTCGGAAAGCCATCGATTCGACCGAAGAACTTGATTTCTCTGATGTCGAGTTCCTCGGTGTCGCCATCCCCGCTGCGGCCAAGCAGACGAAAGCATCTGGTGAATCAACTGATGATGACGCTTCAACTTCGACCGACGAGGATTCAGTCGACGCAAGTGCTGAAGAATCTGAGGACAACGCGGATGCCAAAGATGACGACGATACCAAAAAGCCGGCAGCCAAATCCAAAGGCAAGCCGTGGGTCGGACTGTCCACCTCAGGCGACAGCAAAGTCACCATCAGTGGCGTCACGCCCGAATCACCCGCATACCAGGCCGGGATCAATCATGGTGATGAGTTGATCGCCATCAACGACATTCGGGTAACTGGCAGTATCGATTCCAGATTGAAGCAATTTGAAATTGGAGACCAACTGGAGTTCCTGATTGTTCGTCGTGGCAAACTTCTGCGACTTAAAGTCGACGTCGGTTCGCTTGAGTCGCCAAGCTGGAAGTTGAAGTACGTCTCCAAGCCAGATGATATGCAAAAAGAGCAAAAGAAAAATTGGCTGACGGTCACTGAAGACGAAGACTAGTTTGAAGGATCCACAGCCTAGCCACTCAGGCGGTCACGACGTTGCGACGGTCATGACGTGACGCTTGAGTGGACAGCGTACCTGTTTCCTTGCGAACTCAGCAATCTGGCACAAGCCTGCTCATCTGGAACAAGCCTACTTATCTGGAACAAGCCTACCAGACGGAGCCAAGCCTACGTCGGGGCCGTGTTTCAGGATCCTAAAGCTGTGATTCTGGATTCTGTGGGATGTCACCCGTCGGCTGGCTTGCACCGCCAATCCCCAAGTCCACTGATTGCGGCAAGCCTTCTTCACGCGGTAGCCCCGTCAACATGGCATCTCCATTGAACGGTTTTCCGTTCTTTGCTCGAACCAGTTTTTCTTTGGGATCTTCGGTAAATCGGCCGTGCAACGAGGACCAATCAATCACTAGTTTGCCGCCGGTTCCCTCATGCTGTTTGGCCCAGTTCATTAACAGGTCCAGGCAAGCATGATCGATATAGGAGAGGTGCCGAAAATCGACATGCAACTCGGCCGAATCAGGGACCTTTTCCAGCTTGGCCGCCAAATGGGGCAATCGAAGGAACGTCGCTGCACCTTCCATCTCCAGTCGTTGTTTGTCCCCGTCTTCGACGATCTGTAGCTCCAGATGAGAGAACTGATAAAGCAACTTGGCAGCGGAAAGTACGATTCCTACCAGCACTCCAACCAACAGGTCCTCACAAACAATGACCAACGTCGTGATCACATAGATCGCGACTTCGGTACGGCTCATCTGCCACAACTCTTTGACCTTCTTGATATTGACCAGCTTGATTCCAATGTGGACCAACAGCGCACCAAGCGCCGACTTTGGGATATATTCCAAGACATAAGGAAACGCGACAACAAAGATCAATAGCCAGGCGCCATGCAGAATCGCTGACATTCGGGTCTTGGCCCCTGAAGCAACGTTGGCAGAACTGCGGACAATCACGCCCGTCATAGGTAGTGCACCAACGAGACCACACAACACATTGCCGACTCCCTGTGCCGTGAGCTCTTTGTCATAGTTCGTTCGGACTCCTGAGTGCAATTGGTCAACGGCGGTGGCACACAGCAAAGTTTCAGCGCTCGCGACCAAAGCGATGACAAACGCACCCATCAACACCATCGGGTCCAGCAACAACTGGAACCACATCGCTTTATCGGGCAGCGTTGTATCCGCAAACATGTTCGAGGAGACCTCCAACATCTTGACCTCTTGCCAGGCGGCGACAATGGCCGCGGCGAGAATCCCAACTAAAGCCGCTGGGATAAACTGAAGTCGCTTTGGTGCCAGTAACGGCCAAGCCACGATCGTGGCGATCGTCACGATCCCAATGAGTGCTGCGGTGTGATGGTTTTCCGTGGTGTCGGTCGAGAAACACTTCCCCACAGCTTCGGGAATGGTAAACAAATATTGAAGTCCACCGTGTGCATCGTGGTCACCCCACATTGCGGTGTGGTCCAGCATTGTGTGAAACTGGCTCACGACGATCAGAATCCCGATCCCTGCTAACATCCCTTTGATGACCGCTGGCGACACCGCACGAAACCATTGGCCCAGATAAAGTCGACCAGCCGCAATCTGCATGATCCCGGCAAGAAACACGGACGTTCCCAAAACCATCAACGCGTAGGTCGTTGCTTCTTCTGCAGGTACCTCCTGACCAGCTGCAAACTGGCTGATGTAGCTTTGTTTACCTTTGGCAATCAAGTCCGCCACAATCACAAACAGACCGGCAGCAGGTCCGCTGACTTGCAACGGTGAACCGGCAAAGAATCCAACGATCAAACCACCAATGATGCCCGTAATTAATGCTCGGGCCGGAGGGACGCCAACCGCATTGGCAATTCCGATACAAAGTGGCAATGCGACGAGGAAGACCACAATGGAAGCCAGGAAGTCTTCTCGAAGATGCGAAAACATCGAGACAGGTTGGTTTGATCCGTTCTGGCCATTGGATGCGGAAGATTTATCGGGAGTGGTCATAGTGTCTTTTAATAACGAAAAATGAAGCTGCGACAGACTTGTTGTGTGCCAAGCCAGAGAGGGAAGCTTGGCTGAGTTAGAAGGCAACCGGTTGAATGCACCATTTCAATCTGAATGCAAACCACCTGTCACGAGGCACTTGATCGCGCAAAAACCATTGATTGAAAAGATTTTCACTCGACCGAAGCGCATCAAGCGCAGCTTCCGCTAGATGCGAAGATAACCGCCCATGCCGTTCAAAGATGTACGCTCGTTGTCCAAACGAAAACAAGCCCGTCGTCTTACGATTCGAGATCGCGACGATATTGATTTTTGCTGACAAAGCCAAACGGTCTGGCTTTGCGCGGCTTCTTGAATCTCTTCCCGGCGTTCGGAGATGACCTCATCCGTCTCGAATTCCACCAACTCCGACGACGCCTCTTCCGACAGCTCATGCAGATTCGACGAAACGAACAATGCCAGCATCGACAGCAAGCAAAGTGCACTCATCATCAGTTGAAATTGTTGAAAGAGATGTTTCATTGAGGCAAATTTGACAAGCAATTAACTACCACATGCGTGCCACATGGTGATTTTTCTAAAAATAGCAAACGATTTGGCGGGAAAACGTGACCGAGAATGGTGTAAAACAGTGCAATTCGCAAGCGTACTGGTTAACCCAACAGTCCGAGCGGTTTCATTATTGGCCGCAGTTCAGCGTTGACAATATTCTAAAAATAGCGTCCCAAGCAGCCGATTCCATACCAACATGCTGAAATTCCCCAAAGAATTCGCGGAAAGAATCGCAAAACTGGGGCTTTCTTAAACCACGCCCGATGTAAAAGATGGACTGCCAACCATTATCTCAGTGAAACCAAATGATCCAGAAAACGCCACAAAAGTATGCCCCTTTACTCATGATGACATTTGTCGTGATCGGTGGTGGTGTGCTGCAATTCTGGAATCCACCGGTTCAGAACTGTCCCAGTTGCAATGTGCATCGCATGCTCAAAGTTCAGTCAGATCAACCGGCGGAATCACAATCCAACGTCACCGTCTCGCAGTCAGTTAACCGTTAGACGCGTTGTTCGGATCACTTCCAATTCTTCCGAATGTCTCTGACTCGTGCCTTGATCGCTGCGGATCCGTTTTCGGCGGCCTCGTCCAGCAACGCGTTCGCTTCACGTTCGTAGTCGGGAAACGTTTTGGCAATTTCAGCAAACGCAGTCAAAGCCCAAGCTTTAATCAGCTTGTTACTTGATTCAATTTGGGTGCGGACGAATGACTCCCACGGTTTAAGGTGCCGTTTGGAAACCTTGAAGTAGGGACTGCTTTGCAAAACCTGGATCTTTGATTCCCAGTTGGAAATGTTGTTCGCTTGTTTAAAAATCGAACCTGTTTGAGTGGCCGTCAATTCTCCTTCGCTTTCCAGATATCGCTTGAGCAACCAAGTCGCGGCAACTTCAAGTTCAGCTTCCCCGATCAACGATATCGCTGTCTCCGCGAACTGAGGATCCGAACTGAATCGTTTCCAGACCGGTTCTAAATCTTTGACAGATTGACCATCCCATTTGGAAATCGCTTTCAGCAGATTCATCAAACGATTAGTCCCTGATTCCAAACTTCGATCGGGCCGGTTTGACTGGAGACCAGCCCACAGGTTTTTGCACGATGAGACAGTTCGGCCAAAGCCTTGATTCCAACATCGCCCAACTCCAACGTCCAATCATTGACGTACAGATCGACATGCTGAAACATCACTTCGTCGTCAAATTCTTGTGCGTGCTTTCTCATGGTGGTGGTTGTCTCGAGTCGATGATCTCTGGCGTATTGAATCGACAATTGGATTAGCTTCTGGAGCTTGGCAATTTTAGTCGCTTCCATTGAGCGTCGCACGAGGATCCCACCCAGCGGCAAAGGGCAGTTGGTTTCATTCTCCCATCGCGTACCCAAATCTTCGACCAAGCTTAGGCCTTCCTGTTGCCACGTGAATCGTCCTTCGTGAATGCAGACGCCAAAGTCCGCCTCATGACGTTTTAGCTGTGGCATGATCTCTGAAAATAGAACATGCTCCACTTCAGTGAGACCGTCAGAGAGTGCTTGCCCATAGAACATTTGAAACAGCATCGCAGCCGTTGTGTGAACTCCTGGGCAAAGTGACCGAGTCGGTTGACCGGTTGAGTCCAGCGGTGAAGTGTCCGGTTGGGCAGCCAACAGCAATGGTCCGACACCGAACCCAAGCGCCGATCCCGACGGCAGCACCCATGTTGAATCGGCAAGTCGCGCGGCGGCATGAAAGCTTGCTTTGGCAACATCAAAATCACCCGCAAACAGTCCATCATTTAACTGCTGGATATCCAACAATTCGATCTCCAGGTTCAGCCCATCCCGATCGATCTTGTTCTCGAGAATCGCATGAAATGCAAACGTATCGTTGGGGCAGGTCGAGATGGCCAGCTTCATCGTGTCTGCTCGCGTGGAGAAGATAAAATTCGAATCGTCATGCGTCATGTCCAAGTGATGCAATTGTTTTAATTGTGTAAACCTGTGAAGGAAAACCGTATCGCGTATGACAAGTTGCCCGTAGTTTTCAAATTTGCACCAAGTTTTGCGAACTGTCACCGAAAACGGTTTATGTTAAGATGACTTTTCAGCAGTACAACCTACGTAAAACAACCCATGCCTTTGCTCGTCAATTGTCCTACCGGCTGTCAGATTCGGGTCCCGTCGAACCGTGCCGGTCGCGTCGTGCGATGTCCAAAATGTAAGTCTGCGATTCGCATTGCTGCTTTTGAACTGCCCTTTGTTGATAACGGACAGGTTGTCGAAGTCCCAGCAAAACTGGCCAAGAAGAAGTCGGAAGATTCCAACAAGGACACGGATGAGTCCACGATCGAAGAACTGCCAGTCGAGAATGAATTGGAGCAACTCGATCCAGCGATTCAACGGGTCGTAAAATCGCCACCGCGTGTTCCTCCGGTCATGCATTCTCGACCGTGGCGACGGGTGGAACCGTTGACCAGCGTTCAGCCGTCGCCGGATATTCAGCCGCTCAAGCTGGAGATTGATTCAGCTGGCCAGGACACTGCTGATGCAGCGAGCGATAGCCCCTCGTCGTCAGACTGCGAAAAAGTTTCCAGCCCAGACGCAAATGCCGACCGGGAATCGAAGCCCCGCTCGGACAAGAGTCGACGTCAACCGTCAGATGCTCATCATCCGCTGCCTCAAATCCCGGGCGTGGCTGCATTCGTCGATGCGACGGATGGAACTCCGACGACTTCGAAGATTGATCAAAACCAGTTGGCCGCCATTGGCAGTGCCGCTCCGGTCACCAAGCCACCGATGATCAATCTCGATTTGACCAGTCGACAAGAGGAGTCGACCGTTGATCAGAAAAGCTGGGAACAACGACTGACCGATGCGAACTCAGATCGCAAGATGTTGACACGTTTCCTCGCAGGTTGCCTGTTGATCATTGCCCTCATTAATCTGGTCCCGGCACTGTACCACTGGAGAAATTGGTCGACGGATCAAATGCTTTTGCCGCGCTGGATCTATCTGCAGATCTTTGTTGGAGCGATCTTCTCGGTTTACGCGGTCTTCCTTTGGCAGATCAGCGATTGGTCGGCGCTCCGATCGGTTTCGGTAGCGATGTTAGTCGTCGCGTTTTTGTTTGGAGTGATTTCAGCCGGGCTGCTGGTCGGAGGAAACTTTGCCAGCGTACTTGGCGTCTCCTTTTCGCTGAACCGACAGGCGGGAATCTGGTGTGTCGCCATGTTGATCTTGGCAACGGTGATGAGCTATTGGTCCGGCAAAGAATCGGCCAATTGGCGTCGCTCAGAAATTCTGTTGCATGAGATCATGCAGAAAACAACTTAACTCCTGTTGTCGTGCGACATTTCTTGAAACGTATGGATACCAGATGGCGATTCCCGCTCGGCCTTTGATCGTAGTCCCAACGTCCATGGAAGCGGAGAAGATCGAAGCATGTCTTCGTCGGATCAGTCGAGATGTCGATGACATCGAAGTGATTGGGTTCGGTCCAATTGCATCCGCGGCGCGGATGGCGCAGGCGCTCAGCCAAGTCTCACCGAGGACTGTGACACTGATTGGGATTGCCGGGCTTTACCAAACATCGACGACCGAATCGATGGGACTCAGCGTTGGTTCGGCTTGCGAAGTTGGCGACATCACATGCTACGGAGTTGGAGCTGGCAGCGGCGAAGCATTCAGGAGCGCTGAAGCGTTGGGGTGGAAGCAAACTCAACACACCGACGAGGCAATTGGGGATTCGATACGACTTCCCATTGGAGATCCCTCGGGGTCGACGGGCATTCAGATGTTGACCGTTTGCAGTGCTGCTCAATCGCCGGAAGAAATCCGCTGGCGACTCAACTTTCGTCCCGACGCGGTTGGTGAGGAGATGGAGGGGTTTGGCGTTGCCATAGCCTGTGCGATGTACCGCATGTCATGTCGCATCATTCGTGGATTCTCAAACATCGCGGGCGATCGCGATCACGCCAACTGGCAAATCGACGACGCGATCGAAGCGGCTTGTAAGAAATACATTCAAAACCGCCGCACATAACGCAGCGGCCACCGTCACAAGAAGAAAAAAGGTTCCAGGTACCTTTAAACATGGCGCTTGAGTTTGTAGCGGCCCGGCGCAAGCCGACCGGTGTCACGAAGAACACAAAAAATGTAGCGGCCCGGCGCAAGCTGACCGGTGTTACGAAGAACACAAAAAATGTAGCGGCCCGGCGCAAGCCGGCCGGTGTTACGAAGAACATAAAATGTAGCGGCCCGGCGCAAGCCGTCCGGTGTTACGAAGAACACAAAAGTGTAGCGGCCCGGCGCAAGCCGGCCGGTGTCACGAAGAACACATAAAATGTAGCGGCCCGGCGCAAGCCGGCCGGTGTTACAAAAACAATCAAAACGTTCCGGGCACCTTAAAACATTGGCCGACCTTCCAGAAGTTTCACCGTAGGGCTCGCGCCCGAACGCTACTTGAACGACCAAAGAAGAAAAAAGGTTCCAGGTACCTTTAAACCGCCTGAGCATGCTGGCAAACGGTTGAACGAATCGGTTGAACGAAAATTTTTCTTGAGTTGACCGAACGTGTCCTCTGGTTAGTCAAACTCTGAAATCTGACACACCCAATGGTGAGTCATGAAAAAGGTTCCAGGTACCTTAAAGCATGGTATGACCTTCAAAAATTTCACCGTAGGGCTCGCGCCCGAACGCTACTTGAACGACCATTTGCGAATCGACGCCGAACCAACGAATGACATTAGTGTCCTTTTGCAAGTGAACGAAATTAGAAAACTTTTATATAAAAGTTCTCAAAAATAAATTTGCAATGACAAAAACGATTTGTTACTTTTCGCGTCCTTGCTCTTCCACTTATCAGCGCTTGCCGAATTGATTTCGTCGTTGCCATAGCCGCATCGACTTCTCTTCACGGCCAAGCGAACAACATGACTTTTCACCAGAGGATGGGATCGATGCATCAGCATGGGAAGGCGGCCAACACTGTTTCGTCACAACTTCAAAAAGCTAATCGCCCAGGGACGGCTAATCGACCACGCCGACCGAACTTCTTGTCACGAATCCATGGTTTCGTTTCGCAATTGACCCATTCATACAGGTCATTCTCCCAGTCGGCCGAATTCGACCGTCAGTCGGAGTTTAACCTCGAACGTCTCGAAGAACGTCAAATGTTGTCGACGGTTTCGCTCTTCGAAGCCGAAACAACGACGATCCAGACAACACTCATCGATGCAACCGCTGCGTCGGATTACGAAGTCCAGATCGATCTCGGAGACGGATCGACACCGTTTCTGCATACCGATTTCACCGTTACGCAAAACGGTCCGTCCAACTCGGTCGCCATCGATAACATTCCGATTCAGTTTGCTGACGACGGTGACTATCAGATTTCCATCGAGCTGATCACTGGCGGGGCTGTCGTCGACCAGACAACGTTCGATGCTGACGTTGCCAACGTGGCTCCCGAGATCACCATCGGTGGCACCGGAACCCAGCATTCTACCGGTGCGCCGGTCTATCTGCAGCTCGATTATCAAGATCCCGGCGACGATCAAATCACTGAATGGTCAATCGACTGGGGTGACGGGAATGTTGAAACCATCACGGCACTGACAGTAGATGACGCCAGCCAGTGGGCCGCCCACACTTACATTCATGATGGAGTCTATTCCGTCTCCGTAACCGCAACCGATGAAGACGGCAGTTATCAACCAGTCGAAATTACGCTGGACGCTGCGTTTGGTGACAGCGGTTTGTCCCAGTTTGAAATTGCCGCCGAGCAGAACTTCGCTGCATCAGCCCAAGACGACTCCGGTAACTTTCTGATCGTAACAACGCCACAGGAAACGGCCGTTGATGCCGCGGCAAAGAAGTTTACGCTGAGCCGATTGACGCCTGATGGATTCGTCGATTACTCCTTTGGCCTCAGTGGAACGGTGGAGTTTTCACTCCCTGAACCCGAAGGCATCGTCGTCGATTCGATAGAGGTTTCTTCGATCGCAGTCCAACCAGACGGACAGATTCTGGTCGGCGGTTCGATCTCGATCGATGGTGATGCTGCCTTTGGTTTGATCCGGTTCAATTCAGACGGGTCGCTGGATGATCTCTTCGGCGATGACGACGCGGAACTGGGAACTGGAATCGTCCTTTTTCAAGTTTCCGACAACGTCGATGAGATCACTGCCTTGGAATTCGCGGGGCAAAATATCTACGTCGGTGGTACGACGGTCGATTCACTCACCGAAACCAATCAGCTGGCAGTGGCCAAATTCAATCTCGACGGGTCTCTCGATTCTGCGTTTGGGACGGATGGCGTGACCGTCGTACCGGTATCCGATCTCGCCGGCGCAGTTGATGTCGCCCCCACTCAGCTCAAGATTTTCGAAAGTGGCAATCTGCTCGTGGCGGGGCAAGTCAACACAAGCTCAGGTGATCAAGTCGCACTGGTTAAACTCGATGTCGCTGGTCAGCTTGACGGTCTGTTCGGAACCAGTGGACAACAATTGATCGATAGTGCCAGCGAACTTGAACTTCGCGATGTTGTCGTTTCTGAAACTGCCAATGAAACAATCGTTTTGGCACTTCAGGAAACACTGACCGATGGAACGGTTCAAACCGTACTGCAACACCGCAGTGCCGACGGCTCGCTCGATGCCACGATTGGAAATAACGGTACAGTCACCGTTGCAGCGGCCGGGCTGGCGATCGCATCCGTTGCAGCAGTAACCGAGCAAGAGGACGGTCAATATCTGGTTGCCGGTGAACTCACCGATGCCGCGACATTTGGTACGCCTAACCAATCGTTCGTCCAGCGAATCAATGCCGATGGATCACTCGATCAAACTTTTGGAGACGATGGCACGATGATCGTCAGGCGATCAGGTGCTGTCGCTGACGTCTACGAAACGGTATCCGGTGATGTTGTGGTCGTTGGCGGTCATGAGGCCTTGGCAGGTGACGCAGACTCCGCGGCTGTCGTATCGCTGACCCAATTGACGGGTCAAAACACGATCACCGTGCAAACGCGATTGGATGGCTCGACGATCTTTGACTTGCCGGCCGTCGTTTCTGAAAACATCGGTGAGCTAATCGCAGGTTCAGGTGCCTTTGGTTCTACCGTCTGGCGTCCTGACCTCGACGGTGGCACTGATCGTTGGGGAACGGTCGACTACGTCGGATCCAATTCCGACCAATGGCATGATTACCAGATCGAGGGCGATATTGATCGGCTCTCTTTGACTGCCAACGAAACCGCGATCATGGTCTCAGCGGGATCGACTGGAATCGGCTACGCGATGTACTCGCAAGAGCAATTGGGCACTCGATTCGGTTTGGCGGATCGAGCGGAGAACCACCTGGTTGCAGTTCGTTACAACAGTGGCTGGCAATATAACGACGGGACTCAATGGGTTGCGTTCACTCCAGTGACGGATCCTGCCGTCGGAGAGGATCTGCTGCTGGCAGAGATCGATTTTGGCAACGGTACCGTCACTACGTTGGCCAATGACGGCTCGAACATTCAAGGAGTCACCTCGGGTGCGCTGGCCAGCAATATTGAACTGACGCCCAACACCACAACCGGCAGTCCGGCGTCCTATCTGGTCTCAGGTGATGCGATTTGGAAAGGAGATGCCTCGACGCTGGGCAATCCAACTACCGATGGAGGACCTCAAGTCACCACGACGATCGAAGTTAAACCTCAGGCCAACGGTAAATCGTTGATCTATTTCCGTTCCACATCCACTGACCGATCCGTCGGACTGGGACAAAACAATGGCGGCCTTCGCGAAAAAGTCATTACCACAGTGACGACAACGATTGTTGAAACGGGTGACCAGTCAACGATCGATGATGTGCTCAACAACGGTGCGTTGAACCCGGTCGATTTTACGAACTTCTTCACCGTCACGATGGAACACGTTTTTGTGTTTGTCGAGTACAACCCGAACCATCAAGTCGCCATCTCCCGGTACAACTTCGATTCCGATTACAACTGGGATGGATACGAGAGCGTCACGTTTGACTCGCCGACAGGAACGATCACCAACACGGTAGATTACGACACGAACGGATCATTCGATTTTGGCGGTGTCTATCGAGTCACCGGCTCGCGCGATGTCGACACCGGTGAAGAGACCTATGTGCTGGACGGAATCGGTTCCAATCGCATCCGCATGTTTGCCGACAACGATTGGAGCTCCAGTTACGAAAACGATTTGCTTGATCTCTACTCCGAATCGAATCTTAACTTTAGCTACGACGCTTACGATGCATTCAAGTCGATTGGCGGTGGCAGCGACCCTGGAATGGACGGTGATACGTCTCCACCCATTGTTGCCCCTCCGACGAACTTGCCCGATTGGTTTGACGACGGTGTTTTAGACAATGATCTGGGCAGTCTGCTGGTCGACGGTCCCGGAAACATTCCACAGTTGCCGGGCGACGAATCGGGTTCGGGAGATGGTGGAAATGGGAACGGTTCGGGCACCGGAGGTGGCGGCGATCCCGATGCTTCCATCATCGGCAGCGTCTGGTCCGACTTTGAAGAAGACGGCTACAACAACAGCACGATGGACGAAGCAATTCCGTTTGCTCAAGTCGCGTTGTGGGCCGATACCGATGGCGACCTGGTTGCCGAAACGCTGGTCGCGACCACCGAGACCGACGTGTTGGGTGACTACGAGTTCACCAACTTGACGGCAGGACTTCTATATCAAGTCGAATTCATTCCGATCAGCGGCGCCAGGTTCACAATCGAAAATTACGACAGCGATGCCGATCGAGAAACTGGACGATCCGACTTGGTCACCGTTTCAACGACTGAGGCGACCGTTGTCGATGCAGGGATGATTTTTGTCGAAACGTACAACACCGGAGGGGGTCTCGACTTTGACAGCGGTGGCGTCGGCGTGACCGGCCTTCCGGATGATGTCGCCGATGGAACCGCATCCGGCGGCAGCACCGATCCGCTTGGCGGCGGTGAGTGGCATTCATACGGGCGGCACGACTTCGGCTGGCATAACACGTCGATCGGGACCAGCGGGACGTCGACCTACGACATCACTCGCGTCGATCCGTTCTCTGGTGATCAGTCGACCGCCAATGGGACGACGATTTCCAGTACCGACTCGTCCAGCAACGGCTGGTACACTTCATTGCTGGGAGCCAATACAAATTCCTCCGGCGGCGTGAATTCAGTCACCACTGGCGCCAGCTTTGATACCGGGCAATCCAGTGGCAACGTGGATTATTTTGGTGGCACGTTCCAGGAGTTTGGCAAACGTACAGGTGAGTATTCCTCGGTCCGGTCAGAGTATTCGGGAGACAGCAACTACAGCTCATCCGGCAGAAACTTTGGGTTTACCTATCTCAATACAGAAACGACTTCGGACGAAGATGCCGATGCCTACATTGACGGGCGAATCCTCTCAAACGATGACAGCCACAGCTACAACGCGAGCTCAAACTCGGACTCGTCACTGGAGTTGCGGTACGCCCGCTCGACCGAGACACCCGTCATATCGGATTCCAGCGGAGACGGAACAACCGACGGTGGATCGGGGGATGGGACCAGCGGTGGAAGTGGCGACGGGGCCAGTGGCAATGGAGGTGACACGTCCAGTGGAGGTGGAACAACCGGTGATGGTTCTGGCGACAGCAACAACGGAACCACTGGCGATGGTGGCTCCGGCGATTCCGGGTCAGGAACCGATGGAGGTTCTGAGTCCAGCGATCCACCAGTCGCCCCACTGGTGTTTGTCGAAAACACGACAGCGATTCAGTTTGTCAAAGATATCGAACTGACCAACGAAGCCAAAACGGCTGCCCTTCAAGGTGTTGATGGGACGACGGAGTGGACCGTTGACGAAACGATCGAAGCAACAAAACGTCCCGACGGTTACGCTGGTCAGAACGTTCTGTACAACGTCATCCGTTTTGAAAACGCAACCCAGTACACTGAAACGGATAACGGAAGTGCTGATGGAACGTCCGCAATCGAGTTTGATGGGTTAACTGGAGACACTCGTTTTCGCTCCTCGGGCGGAGAGACCATCAGCTCGACCTCCAGCAACCAGAGCGGTGTTGTCGGTCGAAGCTACCATACGTCTGGTGACTACGATGGCGGCGATGGAATCCAAATGGATTCCTATTTCTCCGACTACTATGCCGGCAGTGGAACTGGTTCGTACACGTCCGATGGAAACATGGCCTTGGTCGTTCCTGACCAACCCGGCACTGACGAGACAAACAGCGACGGTACGCCGATCGATACGGACGCACCCGAATACGATCCTTATCTGGCTGGAACCTCATCGTTCAACGCGAATTCGACATTGAACGACGGCAAGACGACTTCGATTTCACGCAGTCTGTTGCGGGGTGTTCAGGATAATGGCACGTCGATCGACGACCCGAACTACGACATTCTGGAATGGTCGCAAGACTCAAATCTGCTGGAAGTCGAAACGATTGACACTCTGACGTCCAGCAGCTCGTATGGCGGTGATGCCCAGCAAGGAAAAACCGAATCCGACGATGGTGGAAACTCCGATCTGGATACCTCGACCACGGGATCGGGGCGATTGGGCTCTCAGATCCACCATCGCACCAAAACGACAACCATTCCCGATCCCAATGCAGGTACAACCGGTGGCGGCGATCTTCTTGAAGATCAAGGATTTGTCATCGATGCGAATCTGCTCAGCCAAGTGGAAACGACCGATCTGCTCTATCAAACGAATTCGCCGATTACTACCAACGGGACACTGGACTCTGATTGGAACAGAGACGTCAACAGCTCGTTGATCGATCCCAACCTGTTTGATCCGACCGCTGGAACCGGCGAAGGTGGTGATGGCACAGGTGGCGGAACCGGGGGCGACCCGGGGTCGGGAGATGGCACTGGTGATGGCACGACCAGCGATCCGGTGTATGAGTATGATTTCGGAGACTTCCAAACTCAGAACTCTGGTTCGTCGACGCTCAATTCAAGCTCGTCTTACGGCATCAATACGAACAGCCCATCGTTTGAACTGACCTACAGTTCGTCGTCGAATTCCAGTTTTGATGGTGGCGGTTTTATCAACGACTCGTTGAACTACAAAATCAAGTCCGACAACAACGCGCCCAGCTCCAACACCACGATCGTTGACAACACAGTTTCTGGTTCTCGTTTTGAATCTGATGGTTTGCATTTGACCACTGATGGTGCGCTGACAGTGACGACGGTTGAATCGGGAGAACAGGTCAACCTCGACTCGATCGTCCAGTCGATCGACGCCAATAATGGGGAAACGGGCGATGCGTTGCAGACGTTCTCCAAAACTTCGACGATCGCTCCGAACGACTACAAAGTGACCTACGACAACACGGTCACGACAACGTATGATTACGACGACTTCGGCGTGATCCTGGGCTTTGAAGTCGTCCCACCGACCGAAGGTGACGGCTCCGATTCAGGCGACTCTGGCAGTGGTTCAGGTGATGGCAGTGGTTCAGGCGATGGCAGTGGTGATGGAACCGGAGGTACCGGTGGAACGTCCGGCGGTTCAGGCAGTGGCGATGGTACGACTGGTGATGGGACTTCGGGAGACGACTCAACTGAACAGGATCCACTGTTCCAGATCAGTTCATTAGGGACGGGTCAGTTGACGACGACGATCAATGCCGTAGGCGACGAGTC
>JBCAWX010000006.1:103649-320916 GCA_038534355.1 Planctomycetota bacterium | reverse complement strand
TATCGACGGTCTGAAATGTAGGGCTCAACGTGGAAAATGATGTATTCATCCGCAACGCTGCATCCGACCAAGACGAAGGTCGTCGACAGTCGCATGAAAAGCTTCGCATTCCTTGGCTACTCGTTTCGCGGGGATCAGATCTATCCCCGTCGCGAAAGCCTCGCGAAGCTGAAAACGCGTATCAAAGAACTGACAGCACGTAATCGGCCGGGTTCGATTGAGACGATTGCCGTGGAATTAAACCGAAGCCTTCGGGGTTGGTTCCACTACTTTCGCCATTGTCGTTGGACAATTTTCAAAGATCTTGACGCCAAGATTCGAGCTCGCCTCCGGCGACTCTTATTGAAGCGTCATCGGAACAACCCACAGCGTTTACCACGTAATCACCGATGGCCCAATAGCTACTTTGCGAAGGCAGGTTTGTATAGTCTGCGACAGGCCCACTTTCGTTTCGCTCAATCCGTCAACTACTGACTGGAGAGCCGTGTGCGGGAGAACCGCACGCACGGTTCGGAGGGAGGGGAGTCCAGAAAACTGGACTTCCCTACCCCTATCATCCTGTCGTCCCTTCGTGGCTAGACAGCGTTGCCGCTTCGTAGCTGGAGTGCAATGCTGCTTGGTGGGTGTGAGGACGGTCATTTCACACCTCGCGCAGGCAACTAAAAACCAAGTGCCTTCATGTTCTCTCGTATGGCTTTTTCGAGCTTGGCCGATTCAGCAAACTGATCGGCAAGTTCAGAAGTCAGCGTTGCCATCTTTTCGGCGAAAGGGACGCCGTCGTCTTCCACCTCTTCGGCTCCCACGTAGGGACCGGGCGTGAGCACGTTAGTCCCGAAGGGACGGTATGTTGTAGCCACGGGTGCAAACCCGTGGATGCGTAAACGAACATGATCGAAAAGCCCCGAAGGGGCGACATGAATTCGTGTCGTGGCGCGGTGCGGATTCTTTCCATGGGCTGACGCGCATATCAGAATGACAAGTTGGATGCGAAGCGATCTGGCCCGGCAATCGCTTCGGCCTTACAAATGCAACTTGATCTCTTAGACGAAAAAAGATCCGAGAAGGGAAAGGTTGATGTTCTTTGCCAAAGCCTGGGCAACTTTGCTTTTCAATATGCAGTAGGCTTTATCGGAACGGCAGGAGCAAGGCAGTTCAATGAAGTCGTTCTTTCCGCTCCAGTGATTCCTCGACGCGCATTTGAGTCTGAATACGAACTTGAAACACTCCCAAAGATCTGCGAACGAATTAGCCTCTACTTCAATCCCGGCGATTATGCCAAGTTCGTGACGCTGATTTTGTGGGAATTCAATCGCATGTCGCTTGATGGTCCGAAGACACCGTTGAAACTGGATTCGAAGGTAACTGTGATCAACTGTGGTAATGCAATTCAAGGCAACCCTGATGAGGAGCATCGCTACCTTTACAGGAATTCGAAAGTGATTGCCGACGTGAATTCAGTGCTTGATGGCGTACCGTCATCGGACAAGAGCCTTAACCGAAAGTACGTCGCCTCAAAGAATCAATATGTTCTGGAGTAGTTGAACAATTAGGGATCATCGATCGGGAAAATTTGATGGTTCAATATCGCTTCGTTCGAAAATAGAAAAAGGTTCCAGGTACCCAAAAATCAAAAAGGTACCTCTCAACACTTCGCATCCGAATCCACTCGGATTCGTGTCGTCTCGGAAATCTTTCCGTAGGGCTTGCGCCCTGACGCTACTTGGTAAGACTGAAAGGGATCGCTGGAATTCACCGTAGGGCATGCGCCCTGACGCTACTTGATAAGAATGGCTCGACTACGAAATGATATCGTCGACGACGTGTCCATGGACTTCGGTCGATCTGAAATCGCGACCCTGATGGCGATACGTGAGCCGTTCGTGGTCGATTCCAAGCAGATGAAGACACGTCGCGTGGAAATCATGGACATGCACGGGGTTCTCAATCATCGAATCCAAATTGATCGGTACCCCCGTAGGTCAGTCCCTTTTTCAATCCACCACCGGCCATCCCTATGCTAAAGCATTCTTTGTGGTGATCTCGTCCACGAGGTGTCTTCGCGCCTGCGTTCGCGGCGGACGACTACTCGTTGTTGAGGAGATACGCAAGCAAATGGCGAATCTCGTCGACTGTCAGATGATCCAACAGCCCGGTTGGCATAATGGAAGTTTCCAACTCGCGGCGTTCTTCAATGTCATCCTTGTCGACAGCAAAGGTGCTTCCATCTGCGGCGACATACGTCTGTTTCTTTCCCTCATTACCCATGACAAGCCCTGTCAGTATCTGCCCATCAATCGTCAACAACAATTGCGGGCGATAGTATGGCGCCATCTCGGCATTGGGGTTAACGATGTGCTTCAATAACCAGTCACTGGTCACGCCGGTCTGGTTGCGAATGTTGGTCAAATCTGGCCCGACCGAACTTCCGCGACCGTTCATTGCGTGACACTTGTAACAGCTGGCCATGACCGGGTGAAAAAAGAGTCGACGGCCAACTGCGACGTCGGGCTCGACTTTTGCGTCGCGTTTCAAAAGTTGAATCCAATCATCGACTCGATCAGCCGATGGTTTCGCGACGACGTTTCGCTCTGACAGTTTTACGGCGGCGAGCGATCGGGTCGCTTCTTCAGCAATGATCGAGTTGGCATCCGATTTAAGTTCAGACAGCAGCGCTTTGATCTTGTCGTTGTCGGGAGACAATCCGGCAATCGCATCCGCTCGGAGATTCGCGTCCATTTTCGGGTTTGCTGCGATATTTACGAGCTCCTCGGACCTGGCAGGATCCGGATGAAGTACGATTGAATGAACGGCCTCTCGACGAAGTTTGGCGTCTTGGGATTGAGAAAGTGATACCAGCTTTTCGATCGTGAGTCCGGGGTGTTGTATATTGACACTCGAGAGAGTGATCGCTCTTAGTGACGATGGCTTTTTCTCATCGAGGGCGATCTGCAATAACGTTTCGTCGGGAACAAATTCTTTTTTCGAGTTGTCACTGATTCTGCCGAGAGCAGCGACGATCGCAAGAACGTCACGACGGATCAAGTCGCTTCGATTGAGAACCGATTGAAGGCTTGACTCGTATTGGCTGAGTTTCTCGTCAGCGACCCATTTGATGCCGACGTAACGGACTTCCGAATCCATGTCAGCCAATAAAGTTGGAATAACAGCGGAATTCTTCTGGGGGTCGGCTCTCTTCAGCGCAACAGCAAAATGTGCTCGAGCAATCGGATTCTTTTCTGCTTGCCAATCGTGACGAGACAGGATTTCCGGTTGCTCCGTGAGAACATGAATTGCGTTGGTGCGAACATAGGGATCTTCGCTTCCAAGCAAGGCAATCGCGTCTTCTGGTGACAGTTTTTCTGGATTATCCTTCCTTGGTTGCGGCTCGAGTTGAATCGGTTCTTTGAATTCGACTCGCCAGATACGACCATGGCCGTGAACGGGGTAGGATATTTTCACCCAGTCGGTGAAGTACAAATATTTTCCGTCGGGGGAATACGAAAAATGGACCGGGCGAAAATCGTCAGGTCCACTTAGAAATGGCTCGCGCTTCACTGCAAAAGATGCACCTTTGGGATCGAGTCGGTGATGGTCGACGCGATTGTCGGTCCACGAGGCACTCAGCAGTTGACCCGGGCCATGCGGGACGATTCCGCAGGCCGCTTCGCCAAGTGCACCAATCATTCCGAGTGTGCCCGGGTTTTCACCATACCAGCAAACCAGCGGATGCCGGCCAGAGCGTCCATAACGATACTCGTAGCCAAAGTCAGCGCCAGGAATGATGTGAAGCAATCGATTCGGTGGCGTGGCGTTCGGATCATTGTCGGTTGAAAAGAGGTTTCCTTTCAGATCATACGCCATTCCAAACGCGTTCCAGTGACCCGTAGACTGTCGAGTCAACTCCGTTCCGTCGGTACGACAACGATAGGTCGAACCACCCTCGCTGCCTCCAGACAACTTCACACCATCGGAGCCGACGAAGGTGTAATCCGCACCGAGATTTTCACCAAAACCAAAAGCCATCCAATCAGGATTGGCGGGATCGATTGCGAGTCCACCAACTCCGTTGTGGGGATAGTTGCCATCGGTCTCGCAAACGACCAGTTTGTCAGGTTCCCCTTCGGCCTTGTCCAGTTTCGAAGCGTTTGGGAAACGACCGATAAACCACCTTGTACTCACGTAGAGATGGCCATCGGGCCCAAACAGCAAATCTGTACTGAAGGTATGACCTTCGTAGAAAACCGATCGTTTGTCGGCAACGCCATCCGAATCCGTATCCTCAAACACAAGGATGCGGTCCGTTTCAGGTCCCTGATAATTTGAGTTGCGTTTGTGTGTGTGATTCTCCTGAACGAACACTCGGCCGTCTGGCGCAACCGCAATTCCGACAGGCGTGACAATGTCCGGGTTCTGGGCGAACAGCGTGACGGCTTTGATATTGGGGTGATGAATCTTGGGCTCAAACGTCGTCTTTTCGGTTGACGCCCACGCGTTCTGGTTCTGTGCTTGGGCAACGTTACATGCAAAGATGAGCAACGTAGCCAGCAGTGAATATCGCAAGTATTTCATTTGATTGATTCTATCAGTTTGAACGATCCCAGAAGCGCGACCAGATGGTCCATTGTTCTTCTGTAAAGATCTCTCTCAACTTCTTCTTTCGTGACGAGTAAAATTTGTCTTCCGCGTCTTGTCGCATCTGCTGATCGAGTTTCTGAAATTCGACAACCGCGAGTTTTCGTTCTTTCTCCAACGCTTCGAGTTTGGATTTTTGTTCGAGCGAAAGTTTTAACGCAACAAACATTTCTGCTGCCGTGCTGAATTCAGATTCTCGGAGTTGAGGCAAGCCCTTGTTAACGGCCTGACTGTGCCATTTTACAGCGTTTTCGTTTGCTTCCTTGGCTGGCAGAAGTAGGGCTTCGTTAGGTTTGCCGAATGGGCTGAAGAAGCCGCATTGTTGGCCCAGTTGTTTGGTTCCCGCCGGAGCCCATTGCTCGATGTAACCACAATACCACCAACCGAGCATGTATGGGTGGTCCTGCATCGTTCCTTTGAGATAGCGCTGGTATTCATTGGCAACTGCTTCAAAGCTTTCCACTTCGAGGCCTTTGATCTTGGTGTGTTTGGGAGTCTTGAAGGCGTACGAGTGATCGCCATTAATGATCGGAAGGCCGGTCTTGCGATGCAACTTTCGAAGGACCGCATTGTGCTGATCCGTATAAAACGAATAGTATTGAATCACCAGTACGTCGCTATATTTGGAGATCGCATTGAGAACTCCGTCAGGGATCATGTCGACTGACATGTCATAACCAACGTCGTGTTTGTCACCCAGGATCAAGTGGTTGGGGTCATACTTCCTGATCAGCTCGTGATGCAGGCCATACCATTTTTCGGCAAGTTCCGTGAGCATATCTTCGGCGTCCTTCTGAACTTGCGTGGCATCGTTGGGTTCGGCCGGCCACAACGTAACCTTTGCCAGTTCCTCCCAGGATTCGATGCCGTCAATGGCGTATACCTTCGCAGCCTCGGCAGCAGAGCGATGGTTGTTTTTCAAGATCCGAATCCATGCCTGTTTGCCGTCCGCTTCCGCCGGTAGAGCTCGCATGTCCTGAACCCAAGGGTAAACCAGCCCGGCATCAGGAAACATCTTGCGATGCCATTGGCGCACAGGCTTCAAATCCGGCATGTCGAAATAGGAATAGCCGAGGCAGTATTTTGCGTTACGAAGTGGCGTGCAGACTTTCTTGGCATCGCCATCCAACAATTCTCGAAATTCGGATGAGAAGACATCTGGGAATCTGTCGCCTCGATTCCGATTCATCTGCATCAATGAAATGTTCTGAACCTTTATCTTGGCGACGTAAAAGATCTTCCGTTCTTCGTAAAACTTCAATGGAGTCGAATAGGCATGAAATGGAATCGTGTTGAAGGAGTAGTCCTTGAAGTCCTTCACCACCATGTCGGCATAGTCACCGATCTTTTCAGCCCGAGGATTGAGCCCGCCCCACGATCCCTGAATGTCGTCGCCAAACTTTTCAGTAAGCCACCCTTTGTTGACTTCGTTAAACAGGACCCCACCTTCGCCGACATGGTTCATTCCTGTCGTGATGAACCGTTCGCCGGTGTGATCGGACAGCCACCAGATACCATGGTCGTTTTCCAGGTGGATAAAGTTTCGATTGCCAACCACCTCGGATGCCGCCACGTTGGTTTCATCGGGATTGCTCTTGGGCGAGATGTCACTCGAAGTTTTGCCCGGAGCCGATTTGGAATCGTCTGAGATTTTACCTGATGTAGAAGTCTTCGGAGTCACCTTCGCGATATGCTCATTCAGCTCAAGCATCGCTTCGCCGAGCCCAGCTCGGGGCTTTAAACCATCGCTAAAGAGCCCCTGCTTAACCCCGCTATCTTTGTTGAACGAAGGTGTGGAGTCGACGGGATTGCACCAGAACGCACCAATGATGTAGGGCGTCTCAAGTGCGTCTCGGATGTATTTCGAATACTGAACTCCGGCTGATCTTGCATCTTCCTGAAGCTGCCAGCCGCGAATCGACTTGTTGCCGTCTTTGAAGCGTATCGCGAAATCGCAAATCACAATTGGCTTCTTGGTAAGTTTGTGAATCTTATCGAATTTCGCTTTGGGAAACCCCGGTTGAAAATTCGGCTGGATTGCGATGGCGTCGACCCATGGCAACATCTCCTCCATCACTTCAGGAACGATGGAGGTGAAGGCGAAGCGGTCGCCGAAAATGAGATGATCCGGATCATGCTTCTGGTTCGCCTCTCCCATGACGCGAAAATACTCCCTCGCTATCAACCGCAGGAAGGCAAGATCGCGTGCAGATGTGTCGTTGCCTTGCCACGAATCTAAAAACTCAGCATACGCCATTTGGCCTGGCGATTCGGCAGGCAGATCACGAATGGAATCTACCCAGTTCTTGCCAGTGGAGTTTTTCAAGGGCCAAGCGCTGAGATCGGTCCAGTAGTAGCCGATCAAATTCGGATTGTCTCGGTTTTCCAGACACCGCTGCTTGACTTGTTCGGACAGTTTTCGCTGTTCGCGAGGATCAAATATATCGATAAAGCGGACTCTGTTCCGCATGTACGTTGAGATGGGAACGTAGTTCCGACCTTCGACATAGGGCATGTCTTTCTTAAGCTCAGCCGGACACCCGTACCCGTACGCATTGAATCCCAATTGCTTGCAGGCCTTTGAAAGCGCGTCGTAGTCGTGACTCAAACTTCGGTTCGTTGAATGCGTTATCCCGTGCGCGAAAAAAGGTGTTCCATCGGGTGCGATCAGCCAAGCCCGGCCGTTGATCTCAGTCAATTGGATAGCGGCGCGCTCTTGAGCCGTCACGCTCAATTGCCAACTCAGACAAAGGGCAAGCGTAAAAAATGCCAGTCTTTTCATGCTGAATTCCATCATTGAAACTGAAGTTACTTGATCACTCGGAGTGGCTCGTCGACGATCATCGCCTCCGGAAAGTCCGCTGCCTGAACTCCGCCACGATCGCGCAAGCGTTTGTTCTGTTGGCGTCCGCGCGGCGGATTCATGGGAATCTGCATGCCTCCGAGTTGATCCATCATCTTGTACAGTCGATCTTGCATTTGTTGCTTCGTTTTTGCATATGCCGGATCATGGATGAGATTCGTCTGCTCCATTGGATCTGCCTGAATGTCAAACAATTCGTCGGTGTCCCAGAGTCCGTAGTAGGTCGTGAATTTGTATTGGTCGCCTCGAAGCGAAAAATGCGTCGGCGTTTGAGGATAGTTCTGTTCCCAATAGTAGGCGTAGAGAAAATAATCACGCCACGGAATCGAGTTGCCCTCGGCAAGAGGAAGGAAGCTTTGTCCATCCATGTGGGGCGGCGTCTTCAATCCCATGGCTTGCAAAATCGTTGGAGCGATGTCGATATTGGCAACGACCTGATCAACGACAGTTTCACCTTTAATGATCTCTGGGCACTGCATCAGCATTGGAACGCGACTGGATGTTTCATATGCCACTCGCTTGTCGAACAATCCGTGTTCGCCAAACATAAATCCATTGTCGCCCATATAAATGACAAGGGTCTCGTCGTAGACATCCATCTTTTTAAGTTGCTGCACGACAGCTCCGATGCTGTCATCAACGCTTCTCAGAGCTTCGCAATATCTCTTGTAGAATCCTTCAACGCTTTGACCGGTGTGGAGCGCAAAGTCCATGCCGTGCCAGCTGTTGCGCTGATCTAGCAGCCAACGAGGACGGTTCTTCAGGTTGTCCTTCAGCAGTTCGCTCGAGGCCGGAAACTCAAACGGTTGGTCTTTCAGCGAGTCTTCATATTTGGGCTCGGGTGTAAATGGATCGTGCACCGCTTTGTGAGATAGATACAGGAAGAACGGCTCGTCCGCGCCTTTCTGCTGCTCAAGAAACTCAATTGCCTTGCGTGTCAACAAAGGCGTGATATATCCGTCCTGGGGGACTCGCGTTCCGTTGTCGTTGATCGTGTACTTGTCGTTTGGCGGATAGTATCGCCCTTGACCCTTGAAGCTGAACCAATAATCAAAACCTGGACGAGGATTGTCGTTTGCGTGGCCCATGTGCCACTTACCCACGAAGCCAGTTTTGTAGCCTGCTTTTTGCAGGTATTGGGGAAAGAACAACGTCCCCTCTGGAACAGCACGCTGGTTGTCGATCACTCGATGGCGAAACGTGTACAGCCCCGTAAGGATCGAAGCGCGACTGGGCGAACAGAGTGATGTCGTTACGAATGCATTCTTAAGGTGTGCTCCATTCTTGGCCATTGCATCCATGTGGGGTGTTTTGGCCAACGGATGCCCCATGAAACTCATCGCATCGTAGCGGTGGTCGTCTGAAAGAATGAAAACCACGTTTCGGGGTTTCGCTCCTTCGATTTTCAAAGGCTTGACTTCCGAAGGCACCGGAACGACTTGTGCTTCGGCCATTTGAATCAAGAACAGCGTCAGTAGGACCGAGATCGCGTAGCTGAGAACGACGCTTCGCTGTGCCTTTCCAAAGAATGTCATATCAATTTCTTCTGATGTATCGGCATGTTTTGATGGCTTTCTGATCCTTGAAGAATCGACAATTTTGCCAACGGAGAAATTGGAGTCACTGATAGGTCGTTTCCTTTTCTTGTTCATTTGTTGAGTGTCGCTTTCCCCATTTATTTGGAGACGATTCGTTCCAAGATGACTTCCCGGACTTCCATGACTTGAGTGCCGGCCATCCGATCTGCAGAGAGAATAAGCTTCGTTGTTCCTTGTTCCAGTTTCATTGTTCCGAGTTCGAGGGTTGCCCATGGTTTCTCCAATTCGCCCGAACGGGGAGCTCGATCGTGATTTGGAAAAAGTGCCGGGTCGAAGGCCTGATCAATTACGGCCGTGAGTTTTTTCTCGTTCACCTGGACGCGAACTTGTGATCCGACATCCTTTTGCGGGCAGGTGTATTTGATGGCAACCCGATAGCGACCCGATTCCATGACTTGAACGTCCCAAGCAATTTTGTCCTCGGGATCAATCCAGTTGACGATCCAGTCATGATGAAATCCCTTGCCATGAAACTTTAAGGATCCGCTGAGTGTCGATTGCACCGCATGGAGGTGAGTGACCGGAAACTGGCGATATCCACACGGAATTAGTGATTCTAATTGCCAGTCTTTTGAGACGTCTGCAAACCAGTTGCGATAGGCGTCCCGATGTCGTTGGAACTGCCGGGGAAACTCCTTGCTGATATCTTTCTTCTGACCGGGGTCGTTCATCAGATCAAAAAGAGATTCCTCTTTCGCTGTAAAGACGTAGCGGTAGCGGCGGCTTCTGGCCGCACCGTTGGGCAGTTGCAACTTCTTGGCCCAATAGCGATGAGTAAAAATCATCCGTTCGCTTGGAGCGTTTGCTTCATCCAGAAGTGATGCTTTCAGGCTAAGTCCGTCCAACCGGAGTTTGTCAGGGATTTCGATATCGCAAAGATCCGCCAAAGTTGGCATCAGATCGATGTGAGCAGCGAGCCCATCGACGACGCGATTCTTTTCAATATGGCCGCTCCAACGCACGAATAACGGGACACGTACACCACCTTCATCGACCTGGCCTTTGTGGCCTTTCATTCCACCATTGTAACGATCGCGCGTGTTTGGCCCGTTGTCGGTGAGGAAGAGGACGATGGTGTTTTTTTGCAGTCCCAGTTCTTCCACTTTCTTGAGAAGACGGCCCATGTTGTCGTCGACGTTCTCAACCATCCCGTAGATCGTTGCCGTCTTTACATCCAGACCGCGGGCGCTGTACTTTTCATAGTAATTATCCGGCACCTGATACGGCGTGTGCGGTGCGTTGTACGGGATGTAACAAAAGAACTTCTGGTCGCGGTTGGCTTCGATCCACGCCATTGCCTTGTCGGTCAGAACATCGGTGATGAAACCATTGGTTTCGATCGTGCCGGCATTGTGTTCCAGGACCGGATCGAAGTAGCTCCCAATGTGCCCTGCGCAAAACCCAACGAACTCATCAAACCCCTGTCCATTTGGGTTGTAAGGATAGTGTTCGCCGTTGTGCCATTTCCCAAACAGAGCTGTGCGATATCCGTTGGACTTGAAAAGCTCCGCAATCGTAGTTTCCTCAGACCGCATGATCTCCAGATTGTTGGAGACGTTCACCGTTCCCGTGCGAATGTGATAACGACCGGTCAATACGCTGGACCGGGTAGGAGCACAGAGCGGCGAAACGAAGAAGTTCTTGAAGCGGGCGCCATCCTTCGCCAACTGATCCAGGTTCGGTGTATCAATCAACGGGTTGTCGTGCGAACAAACGTCGCCGTATCCCTGGTCATCCGTCATCACCAAAATGACGTTGGGTCGGTCGTCCAACTTAGCTGACTGGGCCCAAACCCCCGTCAGCCCACACATCATGCAGGCGAAGCAACATATGACTGTTCTAACCTTGTTTTGCATTAGAATGACTCGTGCGGACTGTACTTCTTCATAGATGCGCTTGCCGAGATAAATGTTGTGTTTTGGCGCAGATGGACTACCGGTTCATACCGCTATAGTTCGCGCCAGCCTTGATTCTGCCGCCGCTTTTTCCAAAAGTTTTTGCCTGCGTCGCCGCAAACCATCAGTTTCTGTCGGCTTCAGATGAGCAACACGCATTTGTGAGCTTGCGAAGCTCTACGCCAGCTACTTGCCTAGTTGCCATGAAGCCTCCGGCTTGCGATAGAAAACTTGGGCATGGATTGGAGCTGTGCATGACGCAGCCGCGGGTTGCGCCACATCAGCGATTTGGTTTTTGCAAGAAGAGCTGACGCCGACGCGCAATGGCTCGGTAATGCTCCATTGCCTCATGGTATTCCTCGTCGAGCCTCTTTACCGTTGTCTCGTTCTTTGGTTGACGAACGTGTTGGTAGATGAACTCGTTTGCCTCCTTGGCTGTGGCGATCGTTTTGCGTCTCGGTTCATTGTCGACGGTGAAGAAGCCGGGTTGCCCACGGTCATAGGCCGCGACAGTATGAGAGTTGTCGTGAAGGCAAGCGCAGAATGAGACGCCAATGAAATCGGAATCGGCGGCCAGTCGGCGAGAAAGCAAGTGGTACAACACGCGGCGATCGAGATGATCAGGAACGGGGCCCGGTGTTCTGCCCAATCGCAGAAGCGTTTCGGGATAGACATTACCAAACACCTGGTCGCTGAGTAGTGCTGGAAGCCCCGTGGTTTCAACGACCGGGTTGATCTTGTGGGTTTCGCTGAAGTGTTGTGGCGCGAGAACGTCGATGTATGGGGAAATTCGTTTCCAAAGCTCCGCTGAATAGGTGACGCCTTTGACGTAGCAACCGAGAACCATGTGGTTGGAATCCACCTTGCGGATTTCGGAATGCCCGAGCTCGTTAACGCGCACGACGATTTCAGCAATCAATGCTTCCTGGTCAGCGGCGATCTCTTTGTTCTTTGAATACGTGAAGTATCCCGTGGGATATTCGATCCCTCCCGAGTTCCGCAGGTCATTGAAGGACTGATAGGTCTTGCCGTAAACTGCGTTCAGTTTTTGGATGTCGCCATCGTAACGTTTTTCCAGAATAGAGATCAGATGCTCCCTGCCGGCGCTGCCCGGTTTACGATTGAGCGTTTCATTGATCCATAGACCTGATCGCATGAAAGATCCGAAACCGTAGTAGTACCCCATGATCCACGTGTTGTCCTTGTTCGGCGTGACGTATCTCGCGACGTTCTCACGGACGAAGGTCGCATACTTGTCACTAAAGACGTCCGGGCGTTTCTCGCCAGGCTTCAACTCCACCTGATGTTTGATCAACGGAACGTGAATGGCGTGAGGAATCTTTTCTTCGCGATAGACTCGCTCGGCCAGCTCGTAGTCGACGTAGCCAAATCGTGTGCGTTCCGTGCTATAAGGGCCGCTCCAGACACAGTTGTAGCCCAGCTCCCGCATCTTCTTGATGCCGTCTCGCAGCCAGGCTTCCTGGTCACCCTTGTAGGAATAAGTCACAGCGTCCCGGGAAAAACCGGTCACCGGATGGCTGAGGCCAATGCCAAAGAAGCCGTGTCCATCGGGGGTAACTAACCACCAGCGACCGTCAATTTTTTGCGTGTGAAAGAACCCTGTTTTCTTTCCCTTGATGTCGGTGAAGCCACCGTACGTGTCGAGTTCCTGAGCCGGCGCAGAAAGGCCGAAGGCGATGCTAATGAGCAACGCGAGAACAGTTGAGCTGGACTTCATATTTTTGGTCTCACTTGGCTAGTCTTGAAGCATCTGGGTCATCTACTGATCGACGTGCAATCGATTGGGGCTTTCCACAACCGTTGGACTCTCGGTGTTCGGGCGATCATGTTCGACCGTCCCCGTCCCACGCCAGTTTGATTTCCCATGCGTTTTATTCCTTACTCGTTACCAGGATCCTGAGTTGGTCAACGCCTCGCGAGTTGCGTCCAGTCGGAACAACATTGACGCTCAACCCCAGCGTTTTCATATCCTTGGACACCGTGACTGCATCAGGCGTCCAGCCACCGCCCCGGGTCAGATCTGGATTGTCTTTGGGAACGTGGGGATCCAGTCCTCGATATTGATTGGCCGCTGTCGGATACTCCACTCCGTCTCTCCCCAAAATCGAATCGGTGGTGTTAAGCTGACTTGCTTCACAGACCACTCCAACGATCTTTCGATCAAACTTGATCACAGCATGAATCGGTTCAGGTTGTGTTGACCTGAAGTGCACGAGCAGGCTGTCTACTTTGGTTCCCGCGGGAATGACCTGACCGGAATCTCCGAAGACGCGATAGTTTCCGGGAGCGACCAGCGTAACTGGAATTTCCTGATCCAGTACCACATTGCGTTTCTCGGGTATCACCTCGATCCAGGAAGTGGCTTCAAGTTTTAGATCCGTTCTGGAAACTGTCTCCTTGAGTCGAATATTGCCCTGAAGAAAGGTGAGTCCGAGATCATCGAGTTTTCTATTGCCGAGAACTCCTCGACTTGAGCGAACGGGAATGTCCTCCGACTCAAAATCATCCGACGCATCTACCTTCATTCGAATCGCCTGCCCCTCCTCAATTCGAATACTTTTGGATGATCTCTCGCTAGAACCCTTGCGTTCAAAAACTTCGACCAGACCCTCGATTACATGAACTTCCGTCTGCCCACCATCTCCAACGCTAAGCCCAAACTCTGTTCCCAGATCGACAACCTCTGCTTTATCCGTTTCGATCGTGAATCCGATTGCTTCCTCGGGGATTCTCGCGACCAGATTTCCCGAAGACAGGTGCATCAAGTCTGTGCTCTTCAACTCGAAACTGGAAGGCCCTCGCACTGTGATGCGGGCGCCTCGATTGAATTCCAGCTCGACGATTCCGGACTCCAAATGAAAGATGCCTTTACCAAGAAAGGCACCCGGCGCGGGATCAATGTCACGCCAAGTCGTATCAAGCGACGTGACCAATCTCGCCACCGGAGTTCCAGCGTTTGTGGAGTTGTCGGTTGTTTGCGATTCGCGATCGCCCAGATTCAGAATGGTTACTATGAACAAGGCGACAGCAGCGAGAGAGGCTGCTGCAACAGCGAATCCATACAGAAACGTTTTTCTTGGGGATGGCTTGGGTTCAGCTTGCGAAGAGGCAGCGGTGATCATCGGCGATCGATTCTCGTCACGAACCGCAGCCTCGCGGTACCCGCCCTCCAAAGCAACTCGAAATCGATAGAGCTTGCGCAATTGGGCGTCATCGGCAAGCAACTCGTTCAAGACCTCAATATCTTCGGCTGTCGCCTGTCCCAGCAAGTATTGTTCGATACGTTCTTCCGGTGTTTTGCGATCTTCCGTCATTGCAACTCCAGCTTCAGTTTGACTTCGACGCATCGAGACAGCTTTGCACGAAGTCGGCCGATAATTTTGTAGAGAGAATTGGGAGTTTTATTGGATCGCATGGCGAGCTTCTTAACTTCGCCAGCGCCACGGTAGGGTGCCAATACCAGTTCACGACGTTCAGGAGTGAGTTCACCCATACACTCCTCCAAGGAATGCTGCACGAGGATCAAATTTGTCGTATCCGAATCCGCTTCTTCTTCCTGTGCGATTAGTTCGAGAACGTCCTTGTTGAGAACCAGACGATCTCGCCGCATTTTGGCAATCGCGTTGAAGCATTTGTTGCGCACGATGACTTTCCCCCACGGCAAGAAGCCGCTTTCGTCACGTAGACGCTGTCGGCATTCCCACATCGTAATGCTGGCATCCTGCAGCACATCATCGACTGCGTTCCAGTCTGGCAAGATCAAACGCGCGTAGTTTCGCAGTGCCAGCTCATGCCGTGCAAAGAGGCGGATGAAATCCGATTCGGAGATGGGGTTGGGAGGCTCAGGCTGGTCCGGCTCGACGTTCATACTGATATAGTTTGCGCCAAATCGAATCCTGCCGCATTTTCCTGCCGCATTTTTTTTGGGAGACTCCCGGTGGCGATCGAGGAAAGTCAATCCGAGTACGTCATCAGCATGACGATTCCCGTAAAAGCTTGTTGCCAAAATCGAAACGGAAACTTTGTGTCCCGTAGCGATGTAACGTTGGTCGGAGAAAAGGTGTCCAAAGCAGCAGCTCACTTCTTGGTGCAAAGACCCCAGTCTGTCCCCAAAAAAATCGTCAAGAGTCTCCGCACTTGTATCCTCAAGGGTGCCAGCGATGAAATCGGCGTCGGACGCTGCTAGGTGTTTTTGGTCGTCGGTATCTGTTTATAGAGAGTTAGTAATTGGTCGTCCGTTAAAAATACTGTTGGCTCGTCAATTGAGCAATTAAGCAACAAACCGCGGTGCATGGAGTGTTGGTTTTCGCCTTCGTCATCGCGTGCTTTTCACCAAGAAATCGACGCTGGTAGAAATCCTGGAATTCAGTTGGGTTTGATGCGAATCGACTTCGGATCATTCTTCCATCGGCAACACTTTTCTAGTCAACTTTGGCTGTCTCATACGTTTCAATTTCATCAAGACCCGGCCCAAGTTCGCTCTAGGCTGTTGATGAAAATCCAGCACCTTGATCGCGCTGGTGACACAAATCAAACCTCGGTTTATTTCCACTCAAATGGCGCATGAACCAGATCGCCCTTTCCGGGAATCGATTGTTTGAGCAAAAGTAAATTCCCAAGCAGTAGATATATTCTTAGTCTAAAGATATCTGCTGCGGGATTCAGTGCTTTGATTTCCGGATGTTGGCCAAAGGTTTGAAAATTCGTTACGATAAAGCATGTTCCTTCTCATTTTATTATGCGCCAATTGAATCTCGCTTTCACATTCTCGAACGCAGGATTGATTGCAACTTTGATGACTAAACCTATGAACCGATTTGTACTCTCATTTTTCTTTTTGCTTTTGTGTCCAGCTCAACTTTGCGGTCAGATTACGCTTACCGGCGACAACAGCCATGACTATAACGGGACCGATGATCCTTGGTCGATTGAAGGAAAGTTTTATGTTGGAACCACTGGGGAAGGGCATCTGCAAATTCGCAACGGCAGCGTCGTTAATACGGTGCTCGGCCGTGTCGCGAGCTCTGATGGCGATCCAGCATCGGTGCTAGTTGACGGACCAGACGCGATGTGGAACAACTCGGAGTCGCTTTCGGTTGGAGTTGGCGGAACGGGGATCGTTACGGTACAAAACCAAGGCGGCCTGACAAGCGATGACATTGTCATTGGTCATGATGATACGGGATCCGGCGAACTCGTTGTTCGCGGTGCTGGCTCAACTCTCGTCAACACGGATCAAATTTCGATCGGCGCTTTCGGCCCCGCGATTCTGAGAGTTGAGGGCGGTGGAGACGTAAGAACCGAACGGATACGGATCTACCGAGAACGCGGATTGGCGAGAATCGATGGGGCAAATTCACGCTTGACGGTCATAGGCGGTAATGAAATCGAAGGCGAACTACACGTCGCCAACAATGGGACGTTGGCCAGCGATTCAACAATCAATCTGAAACCAACAGGGAAGCTAGTTCTCGATAATGGCATTGTCAATGTCGGAGCAGTTGCTTTCAATCCAACGCAACTGGCAGGAACTGGGCAAATCAATGCTCGTGGAATTCAAGGCGATTTTGACTTGCGTTTCGATGCTACGACCGGCTTGACTCAAGAGTTTCTATTCAATTCCGAGCCAGGACAAAACGTCACTTATCAACTAGATATGAGCAACCAAGATAATGCTGGGGCGCTCGGCGTTGGCGTCCTCGGAAATTCCACGATCACGGTTGCCGACGGTATGCAAATCGTTTCCGATGTCAGCGACCTGGGTATCGAACCGGGCTCATCAGGTGATGCCGTCATCACCGGCGCCGGCACGGTTTGGCGGACAAAGGGATTATTCCAAGCAGGCGACTGGGGCAGAAGCAACGTTCAAGTACTCAATGGCGCTACCTTGCACGCTGGGGGAATGCAAAATGGTTTTTTGGATGAGACCAATATCATTGTCGATGGAACTGACTCAACCTTGCAGATGGACTACTCTCTGTTCGTTTTCGGCGGTAGTCGACAGGCACTTAAAATGACCAATGGCGCAAAGCTTATCGCTGGCGATAGGCTTCGGCTCAGTGGAAACGTATTGTTCCAGGACGCATCGGTGGGCGCTGACCGTCTAATTTCGTTTTCAAATATTGACGCCCAGCGATCGACGCTGAACTTTCGCACGGGCAACGCAGGTGATGAAGAAAACCTGCAAGGCAATGCAACGTTCGCAGATCAAACTCAAGTTAATTTCTCAGAAGACTTTACACTCTATCGCGGCACAATGAGGGTCGAGTCGGGAAGCACGATGTCTTCGCGAGTGATGATGCTTGGGGGCACCGAAAGAGCTGCTCAAATCGTGCTTGATGGTGCCGGATCATCTTTTACAACCCAATTTCTTGATATTCGTTCCAACGCGGGCATCACCATCAGCAATGGCGCAACAGTGCAAGCGGATAGCCTCACGCTTCACTTATCAGAACCAGGTATTGTCCTCAATGACGGTGTCCTCGACTTGAATGGAGGCGACATCCGAACGACGCTTGGAACAGCCAACTTCGCTTTTAATGGTGGAAGGCTGACTGGTGTCTCACAACTGCTACTGTTCAATCAGCTGCATCAGAAAAGCGGCATCTTCGAGGTTGGACCAACGGTCGGAGAAACGTTCCTCAGGGGAGACTATTTGTTTGCAGACGGAGCATTGGAGATTGAGTTGTTTGGATCCGAGGCGGGAGAATTTGACTCACTACGAGTTTCGAACGGTATCAACTTGATTGGATCCGACGGAGATGAGGACAGCGAACTTTTGCTTAATCTCGGATACCACATTGCTACTGGAACCGAATTTATGATCTTGGAAAACGAAAGCACCAATGCGACAAGAGGCAAGTTTTCTGTTGGCGAACAAATTCAAGCGATATTCGATGGCACCACCTATCTATTCGAGATCGACTACCAAGGTGGAGACGGCAACGACATTGTGTTAAGGAATATTGGGGCAGTTCCAGAACCAAATTCGATGATGGTTTTATGTCTGGCAGCGATTTGTACGATTGCGCAACGGCGCCGATCTTGAAGAGAATGACACCATCTGCCGAACTTCATTGATTTCGCTCTCATTTGAGCGAACTAAAATGCGGCGAAAGTCACGCCTGCTTTTGTGGCTGCCTTTGCCGGCCCAAATGAGTTTGGAAAAATTGCTGCATCAATTCGAGAAGCAATACCAAACAGTTCTTGCAGCCGTGGCGCGATGTTGAGACTAAGAATCAAGGCAACTAATGAAAAGATGTAAGTCACTCGAACGCAATAGATATTACGACGATAAATCCCATACGCTAGACCGGGTACAACGGCAGCCCTGACAAAGAACATCATCAATGGAACTTGGCCGTAAAAACGAAGTGTCGATAATTCGCTACCAAGAGCGAAAACACGAGGAGACACGACGTGGCATTCAAGAAAAACTTCGCCATATGATCCACACGTATCTGGTTCAAAACCACTGCATCATCAGCGAACTCCGCTCTTGCCAATGGCACAAGCCTATCGGGCCATAACGGAATCATCATACTCTCCTTTCGACACAACTACGATCGCGTCCTCATCGGGGTATCGGGTCACATACTGATGTGCCGGTTTTGGTGATACGGTAAGTCCGCTCAGTAATTCTGCTAGGTAACCCCATCCCTCGCAGGTGCGTGCCCACTCAAAAGAGTCCAATTCATTTTCCACACGACAGAGTCCAGACGCAATACGTGAATCTCCTCCGTCTACACGTCCAACAGAGCACATTCGCAACTTAATGTCACCGTGAGCGAATACAAACGGCAACGCATGAAACTCAACCTGTGCCTCTCCACGGCTCAGTCGTTTGAAGCAATCTTCAAGAGATTTTAGGTCAACCGACATCGGGCCGAACATCATGATTCGCGGCTCTGTCGGCGATTCATAGAATGCCAATCGGATTTGAGTTGGCGCAATCGCATCCATAACTACCCTCCACTCGGTGTTACAAGCGGCGTTATCGTTGGACCATCGCCGAAAAAATTTAGCGGCGCGTCGAGATTCTGCCACGTGCTATTCCATTCTGTCCAAGGATTGTAGTCCCAATGGCCTTGAATGTGCCACTTGTCCGGGGAGTGCCAACGCCACTCGCCTCCATCAGCCTCCCGCGGATCCAGGCTCCTTGCTGCGGCTGTTAACGTATCCTTGGACTTCGATTAAACCAAACTGTTGAACGCTTTTTCTTGAACCGATGTGGCGTTTGAGATTGGCAATATGGGTCCGAATCATTGACTTGCTATTCGGCTCTATCGACCCTTCAAGTATTGACTCAAAGTAAGCATCTAGGACATGGGCGACTGACTTTGGCATTCTTATGGCCATGGTCTGCCTCAAAGGTGACGCCACACCTGATAGAAGCGTTGTGATCAAGTCATCATCGGGCGAAATTTCAATTAGCCCAAGTTCTAGTCGGTGGAGACTGTCTTGGACCCTCGCAAGGGCCAGCTCGGCTTGCTGCTTGGATTTCGTCTTTAACGATCGACTAAATCGCTGGCCATTGAGCCGGAATGCGATACGGTAAATTTGGTTTCTGAGTTCGAGATGTGGCATGATGGATTTTCCGTTGGAGATGCGGAAAGACCAGCGGCTTAAAACCAACTCAAACTAAATGTTGCCCCCAAACTGCCCCCAAATGAAGAGAGCACGAAAAAAGGGTTCCGATCAAATTGATTGAAACCCTTTGAAAACCGTAGTGCGGATGAGAGGACTTGAACCTCCACGGGGTTGCCCCCACTAGAACCTGAATCTAGCGCGTCTGCCAATTCCGCCACATCCGCTTGTCTGTGTTGCGCTTCTTCGGACACCGGCGAGTGATGATTGTTCGGCAAAATATTGAACAAGACGCTGCCAGAATTTGCCCGATTGACTTGGCAAGTTAGCTCAAAAGCATAGGTGAATTTTACCTTTTGAAAAGCCCGCTTTTCTGAATTTTGTGCCCCCCTAAACCAACTTTCGGTAACCAAATCCTCCACGAATCTGATTCGGCTCTTCCCGTCCAATTTCTCCAACGCTTCCCGCAAGTTAACTTGGCCCCCATTTCAAATTCGCCTTTAACAACTCACCGCTCCATACATCGCCACTCTCAAATTCAATCCGACCTTTGTATCTGCCCACCATTCAAATCCAGGCCCAATAACTCTACGCTCCATTCAACTGGCTTCGTAGACGCTCGCATGTGAGCCCATTAACGACGGCGAACAAGTTTGACATTCTCTGATCAACCCAACGCTTGAATTTACCCCAACTCCAGGCTCAGTTCAGCGTTTCGCGAGGTTCAGCTTTCCGCTCATTTGAGCTCGACCCTCAATTCCAATCTGAACTCATGCCAGAATTACATTGTCATCTGGCCAAGTATCTCAAAACGTTCTACACGGCATGGCTTTGATTACCACCGCTGCTCGCAAAGCAGCATCATCGCGTTCTGACTTCCATGGCTTGAGTTTGACCGTTCGGCAGTCTTTAATGGGTGCGTCATTGAAATGGTTCAGCGATCATGCTGTCGCTGAGGTGATCATTCGCAAGCAGTGAACCCAATTACTCCATATCATTGTTACGACGTTCCGAAAAACTTCCTAGTTTCAACATCGAACCCATGCCCGATCTGAAAAATGCCATTCTCAAGCTGTCTCGTTGCGGGTCTCTACTTCGATCGACTGGCGTCGCCATCGTCCTAACGTCAATCGTGCTTGTACAAGTCACAACTGCCGTTGCTCATGACGACTTGGCGCCTCCCAAGCGAGATGACGATCAACGACCGAATTTGATCTTTGTGTTGTCGGATGATGTCGCCCAAGGTGACTTGGGGTGCTACGGTCAAAAACTGATCAAGACGCCTCGGTTGGATCAAATGGCGGCCGAAGGAACTCGCTATCTGCAAGCCTATTGTGGCACAAGCGTTTGTGCGCCGAGCCGCGCGTCGTTCTTCACCGGTTTGCACAGCGGCCATTGCCCGATTCGCGGCAACTACGAGGTGGCCCCCGAAGGCCAGTTGCCACTGCCCAAAGACACGACAACGGTTGCAAGTGTGCTCAAGTCGTCCGGCTACGCAACTGCGACGTTTGGAAAATGGGGCATGGGATTTTTTGATTCAACCGGCAGCCCACTGAAGCAGGGTGTGGATCATTTTTTTGGCTACAACTGCCAACGACATGCCCATTCATATTTTCCAACCTATCTCTGGGATGATGACCAGCCAATTTTGTTGCCAGGAAACAACGGAAGAAATCAGGGTGAAACTTATTCGCAAGAGTTGATTCAAAACGACATGCTCAAATGGGTGCGCGAGCACGCGGACCAACCGTTCTTTGTGTTTTACGCCATCACCTTGCCACACGCTCGCAATGAGATTGATGACTTGGGAGAGTACGCCGATCAATCATGGACGCCGAAACAGAAAGCGTATGCAGCGATGGTTACGCGGTTCGATTCCGACATGGGGGAACTGATGGATTTGTTGCGCGAGTTGGAAATCGCAGACAATACCTTGATTGTTTTGTCTGGCGACAATGGTTCTTCGTTTTCACCCAATTCCGAGATTGGAAAACGGTTCGACCAAGCCAGCAACGGGCTGCGCGGCTACAAGCGTGGGCTCTACGAAGGGGCGTTGCGACAAGCAGCGCTGGCATGGTGGCCCGGCACGGTTCCTCCCGGACGTGTCGATGAACAACCCTGGGCGTTCTGGGATTTGATGCCGACGTTCGCCGAATTGGCCGATGCCAAGTTGCCGTCTGGTTACCAATCCGATGGCCTGTCATTGGTCAGCTATCTCAAAGGTGGAGATGCACCCAAACGTGACCATTTCTATTGGGAACTGCACGAGCAAAAGCCAATCCAAGCCGCGCGATTTGGAAACTGGAAAGCGGTTCGCGGCGGTGTCGAAGAACCAATTGAACTTTACGATTTGGAGAAAGATCCTGGCGAAAAACAAGACGTTGCCAAAGCGTTTCCAGAGAAAGTGAAACAAGCGTTAGCAATCTTTAAGGCTGAGCATCAAGTCGATCCGAACTGGCCTTTGGCGGGCCGCGCGGAACATCGTATCAAGGACTCTAAAGCGGCTTGGGTTGAGCAGAAACGAAGACGCGAAACGGATTACGTTCCAGCTCAATTGAAGAAGTAGAGTGTTCGCGTCGATGCTCAACGTCATTGAGTGACGTATGACTTGCTCACTCGAGATGCGTTTGCACAGATGGCTTACGGGATCATCGCGTCGATCGTCGCGATGCTGTCCGCCAAAAGATCGTCTGGAATTTCGCCGGGCATACCGAGGTCGTTTCGAATGGACTGCAAGAAATTCAACGCGATGTTGGCTTCGATTTCATGAGGCTTGAGCCCGACCGGTCCTGCTCCTTCGAGGCGACGAAAATCACCTGCATTTTGAAAACGTTTGACGCCAACTTTGGCGGCCAGGTTGTGAGGCCGCAACAAAGCGACCAGGTCATTCATGTAAGCGTTTTCTTGTCGACCTCCGCCACCATTGGTCACCCGAATTCCCAACGGCCATCCGGGTGAGGGCGACGCCAGAGAATAAACGCGGATGTTGGAAAGGGCCTGTGAGCCAAGGACGCGTTCGACGACAAACAGGGCGTTGGACGTCAACAAATTCCCTTGGCTGTGTGCGACGATCATTTGTCGCGAGCGAATGTTGAGCATCAGCGATTTGAACAAAGCGACGGTCGCTTTGTTCCAGACGAATGAACCCTTGACGACTTTGTCGACCAGCGCCGGAATGTCTTGGTAAGAGATGTTGCGGTCTGGCGTGAGTTTACTTTTGGATGCGCGGGCGCCCGCGTTTTGGATATAGTCGAGGGCACACTGGCCAAGGTCCATCAGCATGCCACTGGTTTTGTTGTAGACGCCCCAGATCGGCCGCTCAGTCAACAGCGAGAGCAGTGCAGCAGTTCGTGCATGTCCGCGACCATCAGTTTGAATCCCATTGACATAGTGGATTCTGGGGTCGGTCGTCGCCGATTTGGTCAAATCGTATTCGTTCAGTTCGCCGTCGTTTGATGGGATCGTTACGCTCATGTCTGGGCCCCAGCCAATTCGTCAGGTGATGGTGATCAAAATGCGTGAAAAACGATTCACGTTGTCGTTTCCAGACATCGTAACCGTATGAACATCGTTTTGCTTGCTAACATTTACGGTACGAATCACGCAGTGGTGCAGAATCAATGAGCTTGCCAATCCAAATAAGGAAAACTTTTCGAGAAGCTTGGCCTGATTCGCTGAGAGAGCTGGCGATTCCGGCCGGTTCGATCGAGCTAAGTCGTTCCGAAGTTGAGTTGTTGGGGCGATGGCAACCCCGATTGAGAACCATAATCCCCGAGGCCGGGCCGGATAGTTGGCGAACAGCCGAATCGCAGTTGCGACAACGAATTCAAGCGGCCATCGATGAGTCAGGTTCCAGCGTTTTTCCTCGAATCGGATACTGCAGCTGGAAAAGATCGATCAAGAACATGTTGCCTTGCCGCGATGCAAACGAGGTGATGGCGACGATTGCGACGCCCGACGACCGAATCGAGCGAGGCTTGTTGACAGCGTATCAATCGTGTGAACCGGTTTGGCTACATTTGGTTCAATGGAGGGACATGCAATTGTATCAAGAGATCCGAGCGTTTGTCGAAAAACGAAGCGTTGTTGGGGCGTGTACTTATCACGAGCCCGTTGACCGGCCGATCGAACGGTCACGGGCAATTTGGATCCGGAAGTTGATGACAACATTTCTGAATCACTTGGTCAGTCGATTACATCTGGATTCCGTCGTGGTTGATTTGGTGATTGGGGCCGAGGGAACCATTGAAGTGTTGGAGTTGAATCCATTTTCAGAATTGACAGACGCGGCAAGATTTCGTTGGCGTGAAGGCTTTGACCAAACAATTCGATTTGCAAATTTGAAACTTGACTTGCTGCCGTAAAACTGGCTGACCATTTCATTGCGACGCCATTGAACGATCGACAACGATGGCACCTAAGCAGGCTCAAAGTCCTTGGCCAGTTTCTGGATGAGCGGTGTTCCCCAAGCTTTGAAATCACTCTCATCGTCTTCGTCAAAGAGCATCTTCAAGAACGTCGAGAAATCACTTGCCAAGAGATAAACTTCGCGATTGTCTTCGCTTCCCCAGTCTTCGTTGTTATGTGGCCAACAGAAGATCTTTCCGTGGTTTTCACCTTTGAGCCCCATCAAGATCTCGATACCACCGGGCGTGTCTCCGATCGCCAGATAACCCTTCGGTTGTCCGTCTCCAAATGTTTCGCCGCGAAAATGTGACATCACGGTCTTCCAGTGATAGAGTCCGCCAACGAACGTCAATCGAGTAACTGGCGGTAATATTTCTTCAGGCACTGTGTGATAAAAGAGACGAGGATAGACACGTCCTCCATTGAACTGCGTCATGAACTTGAGATAGCTCTCAGGCAGCTGAACTCCGGTTTGCTGTTCCCAGGCATGGATATCTCGTGATGGATCTTTGACAAACGTCCAGTCACGTTGGCCATCATTCCAACCTTCGGTTACGGGAGCGATTTTCATTCGATAACTTTCCAACTAAAACTCTTTGCCATGAACACCGCCATGCATCGAAGCACCGCCGAGGTGTGGCGTCGTCGCACCGCCTCCGGTTCCGTGGACGCTTTTGGGGACCAGTTGCATCGTGACGCCGTCTTCTTTGTGGTGCCACGTCATATCATCAGGTCGTTGCCAATCGGGGTCGCCAAGTTTGTCTCGCATGGCAGCATCAGCATTATTGAAGTCATGATAGTGGTCACCACGCATTGGGATTTCAACATCCGCTTTGGAGTGAGGGCCGTAGTCAGGAAATCCATTCTTGTACTCAACGGGTGTACTACCATCGGCGGGGACCCATTTACCGTCCCCACGTTCTCCTTCCCATTTTCCATTTTTGCCGCTTTTTGGAGTTCGTTTATACTGATCACCTTTAAGTACCGCTTTGGCTTCGCGACACGCTTTGTTTGAACCACAAGATTTAATGGCTTGCTCGTAAGCTTTACGATTTGCTTTGGCGAGGTCATCCCAGTACTTTTTGGCGGCCTTTTTGGTTTGCCGAAGCGTGCGGGCCATTGTCGCGTTGGCGGTATCCAACGCTTTGCGAAGACTGTTTAGCTTTTTCGCGATCTTACCACCTTTGGCGGCGTCACCAACGATCGGAACGAATCCGACGACGTCCATCAGCGCACCGCCCCAATCGCCTGTCCAAACTGACTTGCCCAGTGACACGACGTCGGCTGCAGTGCCGAATGGAGGAGGCAAGGCGCCACCGGCAGCAAGAGCTGCATCGGCAGCGAGCTCACCATACTTGGAGTTGAGCTGTTGCAACTCGTCCCATGCTGCGCGAGATTTTTTGGGATCAATACCCTCTTTCGCGAGTGCGTTACTCATCGCCTCTCCTTTGAGGTAATGGTGTCAGGCCACCAATAACGATCGTCCGCCCCCTTCATCGCGCGTTCCGCGTGTTCGAAAGAGACGTTGTACAACCGGTCGATGACTTGTTCTTCGTTGTCCCAAGGCTTGGTCAACGCATGACGAAAACCGGGAAACGTAAAAAAGTTCGGTCCGATGTTAAACATCATCGTGATGAAATGCGCATGAGCTGGAACGGTTTTGAGATTAAATTTCCGGGCATAGGCTCGGCCCTGCAAAATCATTTCACGTTTGCTTTCGTCCTGAATCGGCGAGAAATGGAATTCGGGTAAGTGCTCAGGCATGAAACGATCTTTGTACCAATTTACAAAGTCGTCATCGTTCTCCACCATTTGATAGAGCTGGCCCTGATTAAACTCGAGCACGATGTCCTCCTTTGCCAGCCTCTGCGTTGGTGAAGGACGAAATGTTGCGGGCATTCAATCGACCATTTTGTTGCCGAAAGCAGACGATGAGCGTTCCGTTTCGATCCTCAACAAAAAACTTATCGATCGGTCCGAAGAATTCCGCAACTTGGTTGGGATCGGCTGCGTGTAGAAATGGGCGGATGACACGCGGGTCGTAAAATCGAAAATATGCTTTGACGCCATCGGGAAGGGTAACGATTACGAATTTCCGGAAATGAGACTTTAGATCGTGAATGGTCTTCGTGGATTGCAGGAATGACCCACAATTCGCTCCCCAAAACTGTTTTAGTTCTGCAAACAGTTCAGGTTGACTGCAATCAAACACGTATGGCGCCTGTTCCTTTAAATCTTTGGCTGAGTCACCGTTATATAAACAGAGCGAATGATCTGGAAATCTGTCGGCGACTTCAGCAATGGCAGATTCTTTAGCCGCATCCAGGATCGCGCAAAGATTATTGTGTCGTTGCAACCACTCAGTAGGCGTCATGATCATTACCCAATTTCGACAAAGGCGGCGCCGTTGTCAGCTGCCGACGCGTTACATCGTCCTTGGTTATTCATTCCAATCAAAACCGTTGGTAAGCCCATGACGATGACGCCGCCGTGTGCTGTACTGTCGCCCATACGCGCGGCAGGTTGGCCGCAAATCAGCACCGTCGGTTCCCCTTTGACAATGACATCGGGTGGTCCAACACAAGTGCACATGTCGCCCATCCGCGCCGCGGGTTGACCACCGATCAATACGGTGACGCCGCCCGGGGGAAGTACGGGGCCGCCAACATGAGGTATCGGTGGCGTCCCCGGGGTCACCATCGGACAGGTGTGCATGTCGCCGACTCTTGCTGCAGGTTGTCCCATCGCTTATTTCCTGATTCGTAGGGTGACTTTGAAAGTTGATTGGGAATGTAGGGGATGTGTGGAACGCCATTTGTGCGTCGTAGAAACCGGCAAGCGTCAACTCAGCCGATTCTGCAAACTTCGCTGGGTGAGCTTTTGATCAACAGTTGATTTTCACAAGTGGCCCCTTGATGGTAATCATCGCTGGGTTCATCTCGATCGAACAAGCACCACACTGAAGTGCCAACTGGGCGCCGGCCTGAATCGTGACTTTCATGCCAGCGGAAATCGTAATCTCTCTCGCTGTTTCGACACTTTTACCAGCCACGGTCAAGTCCGCGTCGCCGCCGACAACCGTTTTCTGATTGCCGCCAACCTGAGTCGACTGGTTAGAGCCGATGGCCGACCCTTGTTCGCTGGAGATGGAATTGGTTTGTTTGTTGTTGACGGTGGTCGTCATCGCACTACCAATGGTTAACGAGAAGGCACCTCCGACCGCGGTCGCTTGGGCGGCCCCGATCGTGTTGGTCTGGTTCTGGCCGATGGTGTTGACTTCGTTTTGGCCAACCGTATCAGTACGATTCTGGCCAATCGTAATTGTCTGGTCTTTGGCGACCATTTCGGTATGGTTGTTTTGGACCGTGACGGACTTGTTATTGACGACCGTCAGTTTCTGGTCGTTGCCGATCGTCATTGTTTCGTCGTTGTCGACCTTCTTGGTGCGATCGTTTTTCGTGTGCCACGTTTCATCATGCTCGATGACCGAGTTCATGTCATACTGAGCGTGGATCCGAATCTCTTCTTCGCCGTCGGTATCATCCATGGTCATTTCGTTGTAACCGCTGCCTTCGTAGGTTTTGGTTGTGTTACCGCGACGCTTTTTGTTCTTTGAGTTCGCTCCAGCTCCGCTGAGCCCAAACGGCGGCTGATTTTGACCGTTGTAAACTCGACCGGTAATGATCGGGCGATCGGGGTCTCCATCGAGGAAGCTGACGATGACTTCTTCGTCTTTACGTGGGATGTCAATCATGCCCCAGCCGGCACCCGCGTGGACCTGGGAAACACGAATCCAGCACGAACTGTTGACGTCGTTTTTGCCGTATCGATCCCAGTGAAACTGGACTTTTACGCGAGCGTGTTCATCGACAACAATTTCTTGTCCATCTGTGACGACGATGGCGGTTTGAGGCCCTTCGACGACTGGCTTCTGGGTTTCGCGAGGTGATCGAAACGTTGTTTCGGCCGGGATGCAGCGAAACTGATTTTCAAAGTCGGTCGTGACCGCGTTTCCAAATCCGAAGTTGGAGTTGAGCTCGGTGTAGACTTCGACCAGCGCGAAACTTTTTCCTTCGTCTGATTTCCGCGAGTGTTTGTCGACCTTGAATTTGCCACCAGGCGAAAACGTCAAGTAGTAACCGCTGCCAGTTACATGATCATGCTCGGCTTCCAGTTCTTCCAAGCGAACTTTCGTCAACCGATCGCCAATGCCATTTTCCTCATAACGTCCGGGATACTCGTAGATCTCCAGATTCGAGTTGCCTTCAAAGTTGACGCGACTTTTCTTGTCTGTCAGGAGACCGTCGCTTGGGGTTTTGAAGTTAAAGTCTTTTTGGGCAATCTTGCCAGGACGAAATTCGTAAACATGCCGCCAGCTGGAGAGTTGCTGCTCGTGTTTCTGGCCGATCGGTGTATAGCGAACTTCACTTTCATCCAGCTGATAGTACCCGGATGGCGAATCGCACAAAACAAGCGTGTGTTTGTCTTTGGTATGGGTGAAGTAGTAGAAGATTCCTTCTTCTTCCATCAGACGGGAGACGAAATCAAAATCGGTCTCACGGTATTGCACGCAATACTCTCGCGTCGAATAGTTTTCCGTCAGGTTGACTTGAAAATCGCTGAAGCCAAGTTCCTGAAAGATCTGTTTGATGATGTCAGGAACGGTCATATCCTGAAAAATCTGACAGTCCTTGTTGTGGCGAAGAAACCAGAGCCATGGAACCATCGTCAGGTGATACGACGTCATGCGTGTCGGTTCTTCGACCTGTTCGGCATACTCGAAACGGCTGACGAAACCGTTGAAGTACCGAGTTCGTCCGTCCAGATCGTTGTAGTAAGAGACGGAGATGCGTTTTCCAACCAACGCATTGCCATCGATGGCGTCGTCTTTGGAGACGACATTCATTTCGTAAGCGAATCCCTTCGAGAGTGCCTCGGTGCCCGAAAAATGCTGCAACAACAGCACGTCTTCGCCAAGCGGTGTGTCGATCCGAGCTTGCCGGTTCTCTTGTGACAATTTGATCATCTGCCGATTCCCGAAGTTGGTTTTTATGTTTGGGTGTTCGATCGATCGATCTGAACACCGTTTCAATTTACGGACAATCGTGGATCACGTCGCGTCTTTTTCCAAAAAATCGAGGGGGAATCGCCATCTGGAACAACTCTTTGGTTTTAGCCGGGGTTTTCGTGAAATTGTTGGCGACATCATGGTCGCGGTTTCGTAAATCCCATTGTCAATCGGCTTGAATCGGAACATCGATAGAAAGTGGGATCAAAATGATCGGGTATCTGAAGTTGGGCGATATCAAGGGGAACTCCCAGGACGCCAATCACAAAGAATGGATCGAAGTGATGACGATCAGCCAGTCAGTCAATCGAAATATCAATCCGACATCGAAACCTCGAGACGCGTTATCCAAAAGCCAAGTCCATGTGGGCGCGATCGAATTTCAAAAAAATGCCGACGAATCGTCGCCCGAGTTAGTCGCCGCCGTATGCGAAGGTCGCGTCTTTCCCGAAGTCACGATCGATTTGGTCCGCGTTAGCGGCAGTGGAAACGAAGTCTTTTATCAGTGGGTCCTCACGGATGCCTACATCATCGACTATGGCGTTCACGGCCAGTCGTTGGGGTCGATCGATACGACCGAGAATCTCGCCATCGCCTACAGCGAAATCAAATGGTCTTTCAAAAAGAAAGATGAAAAGGGAAAACCTCAAGGCTCGGTTGATACTGGGTGGAATCTAAGCCAAAACCGAAAAGGTTGAGCTAATCGACGCGCTCAATTCGACTCGCTGAGTAATGCTGTTTTAATGCTTTGTCGGGAATTACGCTTTTTGGGAATGTTCTCGTTACGAATGGGCACTGAAGAACTTCCCCTCTTGAATTTCTGTCGCCAAAAATCGCAGTTCGGTCGGTCAAGACCCGCAAAAAATTCCGCTAAGTTGGCACGAGGGTGCAAGCGGATGGGTTGATCGAGCTCTCTCGTCTGGGCAGTTCTACGTTAACTGCTCGCTTGCGTCGAATCATCTCTCTGTTATGACGCGCCCCCCCACACCAGCCGGCAGGAATGTAAGTGAGTCTGGTTGGGCCGCAAACCGAGAGCGTTTGTCGTTCATACTATTTGACACTTCAGCGCCTCACTCGTCGAAGGTTTCTTGCCTGGCTTACGATTGGCCCTCAAGCTGGGTTTTGCCATGCCGAACTCGTCGTCTTGATGTCTAAAATCATGTGCCAAGAAATCTGTTCGGACCCGGGATTGACGACGGGTGTCAGCTCGAACGGTAATAATCACAGGGAAATACGTGATTTTGGCCGCTCAGAAAAATATCTTTTTAAACATCACTTTTTTGTGCAACACGGCATCTAGGAATACGTACAACAGAGGTGTCACGGCGTTCAAAACGCAAACAACTAAATCACGGGAGAAACCAAATGAGTAATGTAGTCGGTTATGTCAATCTTGAATCAATCAAGGGCAACTCGCAGGACGCCAACCACAAAGAATGGATTGAAGTTTCGATGATCAGCCAAAGCGTCAATCGAAACATCAACGCCACCGCGAAACCTCGCGAAGCGTTGACCAAAAGCCAGGTGCACCTTGGCGGTATCCAGCTTCAAAAGAACGCTGATGAATCCTCACCAGAATTGGTCGCTGCAGTTTGCGAAGGCAAAGTCTTCCCAGAAGTCACCATCGACCTGGTACGTGTCAGTGCCAACGGAAACGAAGTGTTCTACCAGTGGATTCTGACTGACGCTTACATTTCTTCTTACGGTGTCACAGGAGCCAACATGGGCTCGATCGACACCAGCGAAAACTTGACGCTGTGCTACAGCAAGATCAAATGGTCTTACAAGAAAAAAGACGAAAAGGGCAAGGCACAAGGTTCGGTCGACACCGGCTGGGACGTCACTGCCAACAAAACGGCGTAGTCCAATCTGGCTCCGGACTCCGGAGACTCAAAGACACGCCAAAGTCTTCTTGGGAACCTCCCAGGCAGTTCATGGCAACTCAAAAACCCGCGATCGCCATCGCGGGTTTTTATTTTGTCTATCTCCGTTTCGAAGTGCAGCTGATCCGGTCACGCTTTCGCCTTTCGAATGATCGCACGCTAAAATGCTCTTCCCATTGATGTGGCGCGACTTCGAAACGATTGAACATGTCCGAACATTCTTCCGCTGATTCTCACCAGCCATCACCAGCAAATTCGCATTTGCAAATCCAAGCGCTGCCGTATCTTCTCGCGATTCGGGATCACCTGAAAACGGAACACGTTGAGCTTTGGAACTGGTTCAAGCTGTCCAAGACGCAAGATCAATATGCGGAAGAGATCCGTTTTCAGCTACTTAAATCGACTTACCGAATCGATCACGAGACAGAAGCTGGACTGTATCAGCGTGCGAATTCAATTGCCAGTCAGATCGGTCTAGCCGAGATTCCGATCACGATCTACCAGGCTCAAAATCCCGCCGGCATAAACGCGACGATTTGTTCGATGCGGAACGAGGCGCATATCGTTTTTCACGGACCAATTACCGAGCAGTTCGATAACTCGGAAGTTGACTCCATCCTGGCTCACGAACTCGGACACTTGTTGCTGTGGCGTGAATGGGGTCAGGAGTTTCTCGTTACCGAGTTGATCCTTGCTGCACTAACCAATGATGTCCAAGCGACGCCTGTCCATTTTGAAACTGCACGACTGTTTCAATTATTTGTCGAAGTATTTTGCGATCGCGTTGCATTGGCGTGTGTGGACGATCGACTTCAAGTCATCTCGACACTGGTCAAGATCTCAACGGACTTGAAGAAGGTGAACCCGAAGAGCTACCTCAAGCAAGCGCGTGAGGTTATGTCCCAAAAAACTGTCGCTTCAGACGGCATCACTCATCCAGAAACATTCATTCGCGCGCTGGCCGTTGATCAATGGGCAAATGCAGTCACCGATGCCCAACGTGCCGCAGCGGACGATCAGATCAACCAGCATCTTCGTGGGTCGCTCAGCCTGACAACCGATTTGCTCGGCCAACAAACATTGCAGACGATGACCCGGCAGCTTATCGACGAGATGTTGCGACCAAAGTGGATGCAATCCGAACTCAACCTGGCCCACGCTTCCTCATTTTTTGACAACTACGCTCCACCATCGGATGACCCTTCGGCCCCCAGCTCGACGTTGGACCTTTTTGGGCAATTGGAAAAAGAGAACGTTCGTAAGTACTTCGCCTATTTGATGTTGGATTTTGTCGCAGCAGATCGCGATTTGGAGTTGGCACCTCTTGCGTGGGCGATGGTAGTCGCCGAGACAATAGGACTGCGTGATCTGTTGATCGAGATCGCCCGAAAAGAGTTGCGTTTGAGAAAGAAGCAGATTGAAAAAATTGAAAGTCAACGAGAACAGATCATCAACGATGCCCAGGAGCAGTTCGAACGAACAACCGCTGACACCAACACCGGATAGATATGGACAACAATGAGCAAGCGAAACCAATGACGTTGCGAGAGTTCGCATTGCAGCGTTTTTCCAGTGGTGGGTTTTCTACGGAAGACCTGGCGACGACGCTGCTGCCATTGATGCGCGAAACGCTGGAAGCACACCTGGCTGAAACCGTTGCGCCATTGAGGGGATTGTCGGACCTGCGTGTCGACCATTCGCGGATCTGGTTCCCGGAAGGGCTACGGAAACCGTTTCAGCTGAACACACAGTTGCTTGCGCAGTTCAGTGAGAAACGAGCGGATGCGTTTGATGTCATGGACGAATTTTCTGCACAAACAGATCTCGATTCTGGAGATCGAAAACAAGACAACCTTGCCATTGGTGCGTTTGATGAGTCATTCGATCGACAGGTTTATCTGCCTGGCTACACCTGTTGGGAACTGGAGCAAGATCACCACGACCCGTTGACGGATATTTTCTGTCTCGGCATGTTGATGGCAAGCCTGATCTGTTCGCTCGATTTTGAGCAGAAAGATGACCTCGAGCAATTCGTTGAGCATCGTCAGAATCTGTTTCAGATTGCCCCCGACCTTCATCCGGTTGTCGCCAGTCTGATTGTTCGAATGACAGAGCTTGATCGTCACGAACGTCTACAGGACCTGCCTGCGGCGATCGAAACGCTTGCAAACTACCGCGAACAACAAACTGATTTCGCCATTGAGCTGGCTTCAATCGATGGATTCGAGACGAGAGATCATCGGACCAAGCAAGGGGTAGTGCTTTCTCGATTGAAGAAGCGGTTGTTTGATATTTCGCGGCGCAATCGACTGCTGCATTTCCGACAGACGATGCAAAGTGTCAACCTGACGCACGCTTCGATTCCATTGTCGTTTGATATCAAGGCATTGCGCCCTGATCGTTTGCTGGTTTGGAATCCATCTTTGCAGAAAAGGGTCTGCAGTGGTAAGCCGCTGAATCTGAACCAGTTTTTGAATTTCTCCGAAGCGATTTATCTCCCGGCAGTCCTCGACCGATTGCTTGCCGAGGCACGTCGTGATGCGGCCGAGTTTGGAACCGCACAGCTCCGATTGGTGATTTGTTTTCTCAAGTGGTCAAACTTGAAAGAGAAGCCAATCCAGCAGTTTGATTCGCCGCTGTTGTTGTTGCCTGTCCAGCTTAAAAAGAAGAAGGGACTTACCGACAGCTACAATCTCGAGATTGTTGAATCGATCGCCGAAGTCAATCCCGTGATTCGCCACCAGTTCAAGGAGCTGTATGAAATCGAGTTGCCCGAGTCAATTGATCTGGAAAAAACGAACGTCAACCAATTCTATGAGTTCCTAAACAGTCATATCTCCCGAAGTTCATCAGGTGTGACGTTGGAACGAATCGACAAACCACGAATCAACTTGATCCATGAGAAAGCGAAGCGTCGATTGGACCAGTACCGTCGTCGCGCACGATTGTCAGGGCGAGGGATGCGAAGTTTTCTCGATTTGGATTACAGCTATGATCCGGCGAACTACCACCCATTGGGGATCAAGGTATTTGCCAATCTTATTTCGCCTTCCAATGTTCGGCTGCGACAACTGATCGAGAAGGTTCCTCCGCCAGGCAAATCGATCTGCGAAGATGATCAAGAACCGAAGCCCGATTCTGAGAACACAATCGAAGTTAAAAAAACGCTGGTCGAGTTCGAAGCCAGTTCCAACAACCCCTACGTGTGGGAGTTTGATCTTTGCAATGTTACGTTGGCGAACTTCAAGTATCGAAAGATGTCGCTGGTTAGCGACTACAACGTTCTGCTCGATAATGGTGCCACCAGCGATGCCTTTGATGCCGTTTTTTCATTGCAGCCAGCGAATGACGACCTCGACGAGTTGTCGCCAACCCCGATTGAAGACCGATACGATGTGTTGCCTTGTGACCCAACACAGGCCAGTTCGATTTCCAAGGCACGGGCCGGGCGAAGTTATATCGTGCAGGGACCGCCAGGCACCGGTAAGTCTCAAACGATTGCAAATTTGATTGCGGATTATGTCGCTCGAGGGAAACGTGTTCTTTTTGTTTGTGAGAAACGCGCTGCGATCGATGTCGTTTATGCACGATTGAAACAACGCGGGCTCGGTCCTCTCTGTTGTCTGATTCATGACTCTCAAGCGGACAAAAAAGAGTTTGTGATGGATCTGAAAGCAACGTTTGAATCTTTTCAAGAAACGAGTTCGTCGCAAGCACCTGATCGCACGCGGACGGTTGCCGAATTGACCCGTTCGCTTAAACAACTCGATCATATTCATCAATCGATGCGCGCCGAGTTGGAGACGACTGGGATTTCCGTTCGCAAACTTCTACAAAAGTGCATTGCGTTACACGAAGCGTTGCCCGATCTGGACCCGTTGCAGCGTGAAGCGTTACCTGACTACGCGCAGTACTTTGAGCATCGCGACGCTTTGCAGGAGCTGCAATCGATTATTGGAGACTTTCAAGCGGACGGCGTTTTTGCCAACCACCCGTTGAGCGGAGTCTCTCCGGATGTCGGCAATCTGGAACGCCCACTCGCGATCGTCGAGCAAAATCTTCAGGCAGCGGTGGGCCTACTTCCAGCATTGGCGCAGCAACTCGATGATTCCGGAATTCCAGCGCCGCAGAGGTCGACTCCGCTGCAGTCGGAGATGTTGATCGATCTGGCGGAAACATTGATGCCTTTTTCCAAGCACGATCAGCTTCACTTGCTTGACCCGACCAGCTCACTCGCATCAGAGTACGACCAGCTGACAGAGCAGTTGCAGCAACTTCAGCAAAAACTGGAACAAACGACGGAGGAGACCCATCGGTGGAAAGAACCGATTCCCAAAAGTGACTTGGCTGCTGCAATCGCGCAGGCGAAACGTTTTCAAGGAAGTTTCTTTGCCTGGTTGAGCCCAGCTTGGTGGCGTTTGCGCGGCATTATGAATCGAAGCTACGACTTTCGCTCACACGTCATACGGCCCGACTGGGTAACCGTTTTGCAGCAGCTTAGCAATCGATACGACGTTCAAAAGAAGCTGTCGGATCACGAGCGAAACATTACCAAGGTGTTCCCGGTTCACAACGAGTTTTCCAATGATCTTGCTGCGACGCAGAAAGCGATCGCCGAAGGTCGCGAGTGGATGGATGAGCGCTCGGATACGCTCCAACGAATCATTCGCGCGTTGATCAAATCGAAACAGCACAAACGGGTCATCTCTCGTCTGGCAGATGCTCGGGATGCATTTGATGAGTTTGCCCTTTGCCTCGATGTCGTTTTGGAAGATTGGCGGCAACGCGAATGGACGGCACTTGAGCATCAGCTAAACCACGTACTTGCGGCACGCGATCAATTGCCAGACTTCCTGGTTTGTTTGCAGAGGATGCGTGATCTGCCCGACAACCTCTCGTATTCGATCCGACATCTGCCGTTGAAGTTTGATGCACTTGAAGCGGCGATTGCCGACGAGACGTATCGGTCAGTACTGTTGCATCAAAGGGAACTGAACCGATTCAATTTTGCCGAGCACCAAACTCAACGTACTCGCTGTTACGATCACTACCTGAAGTGGCTTGACGCGAACGCCAACGAGATCGTGTCGAGGCAGCAGTCGATCTTTCTTGAGCATATCGATCTCTGTTCACGTCCGACCAGCGAACTAACGGCTGAAGAGAAAGCGTTTCGAAAGCGGTATCAAAAAGGACGTCGTGAGCTGGAGCATGAGTTTGGGAAGTCCATGCGCTACAAACCGATTCGTGACCTGTTGGTCGGTGAATCGGGAAGTGTCGTCAATGATCTGAAGCCAGTCTGGTTGATGAGTCCGCTCAGTGTATCTGATACTCTGCCGTTGCAACCTTCGCTGGTCGACGTTGTGATCTTTGATGAAGCGAGCCAGGTAACATTAGAAGAAGCCATACCAACCATCTTTCGCGCGCCACAAGCGATCGTGGTTGGTGACGAGATGCAATTGCCTCCGACCAGTTTCTTTTCGTCGCGAAAATCGAGCGACGATGGGGAGCTGGAGTTCGAAGAAGATGGCGAAGTGATGCAGTACAGCCTCAGCACCAACAGCCTGTTGAACCACGCTACTGGAAACCTGCCCTGTACGATGTTGGGCTGGCACTATCGAAGTCGCAGCGAATCCTTAATCAGTTTTTCCAATCGAGCGTTCTATCGCGGGCGTTTGCTAACAGTCCCCGACGAAGCAGTACGAACCACCAAGCGACCGCGTATCGTCGTCGAAGACACCGAACAGGGGATCCAGCGAAGCCACGAGATCACCGATCGTGCGGTCAGCTTTCATTTGATGGAGCAGGGGATTTATCGTGACCGAAAGAACGTCGTCGAGGCGAGTTATATCGCTCATCTGGTCAAAGGATTGCTTCAGCAGAACGAAGGGAAAACAGATTCAGAACGATTGAGCATTGGCATTGTCGCGTTTTCCGAGGCACAGCAAAGCGCGATAGAGCAAGAACTCCAGAAGCTGGCGTCACAGGATGCCGAATTTCGATCCGCTTTCGAATTGGAATCGGAGCGCGAAGTCGACGGGCAGTTTGTCGGTCTGCTCGTTAAAAATCTGGAAAACATTCAGGGAGACGAACGTGATATCGTCATTCTCTCGGTTTGCTATGGTCCCAACGAACAGGGACGAATGCTGATGAATTTTGGGCCAATTAATACCAGCGGTGGCGAAAAAAGACTAAATGTTGCGTTTTCCAGATCGAAGAGGCATATGTGCTTGGTCAGTTCAATTACCGGCGATGCGATCACTAACGATTACAATGATGGGGCCCGTTGCCTCAAGGAGTATTTACTGTATTCCGAATCGGTTTCGGTGGGGAACTCATTTTCCAGTCAGGCGATTCTGCAACGACTTTGTCCGCTTGCCGATGTGGGCGAATCGAATCAGCAACAAAGTGTCCTGACGGAACAGATCGCTGACGAAATTCGTTCCCGTGGATTGATTGTCGACACGAATATTGGCCAGTCGCATTTTCGCTGCCATCTTGGTGTGCGGCTGCCGGAAGATACCATCTATCGGTTGGGAATATTGATCGACGGAGCAGAATACTACCAGTTAAACGATTCGCTTGAACGAGATGTCATGCGTCCGAACTTACTGGAAGCATTCGGTTGGCAAGTTTCAATCGTGCTGGCAAAAGACTGGTACCACGATCGAAATGCTGTAATCGACCGGTTGTTGTCCAAAATAGAACCCCATCCGAAATAGAGTTTGAGTCAACAGCTTCGACGAGCGCGTATAATAATCTCCCGTTCAAACAGAGTTTTTGGAGTCACGATTTGGGTATCACGGTTTCCTGTACCGTTTGTCAACGAACCTTTCGCGATGTTGATGAATCGATGGTTGGCCAGAAAGCCAGGTGTTCTTGTGGAGCCGTAGTCCTGTTGGTTGCTGACGGGATACCGGTCGAGGAACCCGAACCAGTATTGGAACCGCTGATCATTTCAAATGCCCCGGCGGCAACGGTACAGCCTGCTGCCAAACGGAAGAAGAAAAGCCGACGACCTGAGAGCTCGGCGACCAAGGGTTCAAACTCAGCGTCGACATCCGATCGGCCTTCGAGCCCCGAACCGAAACAGAAAGCTGAACCGAAACAGAAAGCTAAATCGCGCAAGCGTCGACCGAAGCCAGCGGCAACAGGTGCCGGAAACAGTCCTTCCACGAAAGGAAAAGCTCGCCGACCAAAACCAGTTGCCAGCCAGCCTGTCGCCGATGAATCCGAAGTCGTGGAAGCGGTCATCAAAATGGAAGCGGCTTCGGCTCAGGCCAACGATGCACCTGTCATCGCCGACTCATTTGCTGACGTCGATGACATTCTCGAAGGTGGTGTCGACGCATCTCCCATTCAACCGGTCGCGCCCAAGCCGAGGCCGGTTAGAGCGGCCCAAACCGAGCGTCCAAATCGGCCTGCCGGGGCGGCATCAACAACCACACTGGCAAGCTCATCTCCACGTGCAGTTGATGACACGGAAGAATCGACCGAACAGCAACGCCCTGTCGTCGAATCGACGATTTCCATGCTCGGTGGAGGTGCCGGCGTGCTTTTGGGGATCGTACTGCTGGTCACTTGGCTGACGCCGCTTCAAGGAACCATATTCGAATGGTTAGGTAGGCCGTTGAACGGCGTATATCAGGGAGCGTACGGGACGGCGGTTGTCGAAGGGATGTATCGCAGCCTCTTCATCGGATTCGGATGGGGTTGGTTGCTGTTGGGTGCCGTGGCTCTGATTTCCGGGTTGCTATATGCCGTCCGAGGATTGTTGCGACTGGTCACTGACGAGAGCGTATTGGGTTGGACACGCCCGGTTGCTGCGATCGTTGGCGCGGTCGGTTTGTTTCTTTTGTTGGCAGTGTTAATGACGCAGTACGCGCATCACGATCACTTGATGACTCAACTGGATGAGATGAGTGGGCGGGGTGCCGACGGTTTGATTCAGGAATTGGAGAACGTCAAAATTGCTCGCGACAATTACGTCGCCGACAATCAACGTTTCAGTTTTACGATGATGGTCGTCGCCATGATGCCATTATCGATGTTTCTGGCGGCCGTGATGAATCTCATTTGTGACCGCGAATAATGGCGAATCGTCGCGTTACTCACTGAACTTCTTGATTACGATCGATGCGTTGTGGCCACCGAAGCCAAAGCTGTTGCTCATCGCGTACTCGATCTCACGCGATTTTGGTTCGATGGGCGTATAGTCCAGGTCGCATTCGGGATCGGGATTATCCAGATTGATCGTTGGTGGAATGGTTGATTCGAGGATCGCTTTGGTTGTCAGGACCAATTCGATTCCACCACTGGCACCCAACGAGTGTCCCAGTTGGCTTTTGGTGCTGCTGATGCTCACGTTGTAAGCGTGGTCGCCAAAGACACGTTTGATTGCTTTGGTTTCAGCTTTGTCACCCAAGGGCGTGCTGGTTCCGTGCGCATTGATGTAGTCGAGTGAATCTGGGGTGATCCCCGCGTCTTTGATAGCGGCTTCCATTGCTGCTGCAGCGCCAGTGCCATGTTCATTGGGAGAGGTAATGTGACCGGCGTCGCACGTGGTTCCGAATCCGACCACTTCGGCGAGGATTGGAGCGCCTCGTTCTTGCGCGTGTTCCAGCGACTCAAAAATCAGAACTCCTGCACCTTCTGAAAAAACGAAACCGTCGCGACCGATGTCAAAGGGGCGGCTCGCTTTTGTGGGGTCTTCTTTGTCAGGAGAAAGCGCTTTCATGTTTGCAAAAGCGGCTTGTGCGAGCGGACTCATTGCCGCCTCGGTGCCGCCGGTAACCATCAAGTCACAGATGCCTGATTGAATCAGGGCCATCGCGTTACCCATCGCATTGGTGGCGCTGGCACAGGCTGTTGCGACGCTGTAGTTGGGGCCTTGCAGTCCATACTCAATCGCGATGTTCCCGCCACCAGCGTTCAACATCAACTTCGGAATGGTCATCGGGGAAACACGGCTGGCCCCTTTGCTGAAGAGCCGAAACATCTGTTGTGAGATCGTCGTCATGCCGCCGATACCAGAACCGACGACGCAGCCGTACCGTGGCGCATGTTCGGTGTGCTGGTGAGGGTCAAAGTCGGCGGATTCGAAGGCTTGTTTTGCACAGACCATGGCAAACTGGGAATAGCGATCCATCTTGTTCGCCTCTTTGGTACCCATCGCAACAGACGGGTCCCAGTCCCAAACATCACCACCCATTTTGACTTTGATGTCGGAGCAGTCGAACAACTTAACTTCGTGAACACCGCTCTCGCCGTTGAGAATTCGATTCCAGCAATCTTGTACATCGCAGCTGAGAGACGTGACCAGACTCCAACCTGTTATGACGACACGACGTTTCATGCAAGCCTCTGAAAGCTGACCTAGATAAAATCAATCAACGAATGATGCTGCCCGATTCTTGATTGAACCAGTACAGCATTAACATCATTTAACATCTAAAACAAAACCGCAGGACAACGTTGCTATCCTGCGGATCGTGGTTTTTAATGAGTGCGTCAGGCGACCGCTCTAAGTCCATTCGAGCCAGGTCGAAAGACGTCAAGATGGGCTACTAGGCCTTGGCTTGTTCGATGTGCTCAATCGCTTCGCCAACTGTTTGGATCTTTTCTGCTGCATCTTCGGGGATCTTGATTTCGAATTCGTCCTCAAGTTCCATGACCAACTCAACAGTGTCCAGCGAATCAGCGCCGAGATCGTTTACGAAGTTAGATTCGCGTTTGATGTTTTTTTTCTCGACTCCGAGTTGCTCAGAGACGATGTTGATTACTTGTTCTTCGACCGACTGCATTGATCGGCCTCCTTTTCAAAAATCTTCTGCGGATAATCTCTACCAGTTACATGCTGCATCGACCGCAAACAGAGAAACGTCTGTCTGCCGAAAACGAGAGCTTTCACAAGCTCCAAAGAATAGATGATGTTGTTGGAATCGGTCAAGCCACACCGCTCGCAAAATGGCGGTTTTTTGCACACAAATACCGACGTTTTTGCTCGATACGGGGTGCTTTCTCAAATAGTCGGTGGACTTGTCGGAATTCGAATCACGGCCTGATCCGATTGACGCGTTATGCTGTCATACCACCATCAACCGTTAACACTTGACCCGTTACATAGGATGCTGCGGGGCTGGCAAGGAACAGGACGCACGCGGAAACATCATCCGGAGTGCCGATCCGTTTGGCCGGAATACTCCCTTTGATTTCCTTGAGCATCGCTTCGCCCAATTTTTCGGTCATTTCCGATTCAATAAATCCGGGGGCAACCGCATTGACGGTGACTTTACGTTTGGCCAATTCTTTTGCCAGTGATCGTGACATGCCAATCACACCCGCCTTGGAAGCTGAATAGTTGGTTTGTCCCGCGTTTCCAATCAATCCTGAAACGCTGGAGATATTGATGATGCGACCATAGCGTTGACGCATCATGCGTTGGGATGCCGCACGCGTGAACAGAAATGTGCCACGCAGATTGACATTGATCACGTCGTCCCATTGCTCATCGGTCATCGCCGGCATCAATGTGTCTCGGGTGATGCCAGCGTTATTGACCAGGATGTCCAGTTTCCCCCAACCTTCCGCAACGGTCTCCACAATCTTTTCAATCGCTTCTTTTTGGCTGACGTCGGCAGCCATCACTTCGCATTGCCCACCAACCTCTTCGATCAGTTTGGCTGTTTCCTGAAGTTTGGTTTCATTGCGCGCGACCAGTGCCACCTTTGCGCCACTGGCGGCCAGTGCGACGGCCATGTGTCGGCCCAACCCTTGGGATGCACCGGTAACGATGGCATTCTGACCTGACAGGTCGACTTTCATGGATTCAAGGCTCATGTTGTTTTCCGGTTTATTTTGTTGGGGGCAAATAGGTTGGTGCGACATCGGTCGCAAAATATCGATTTAAAGAGCACGACATGATTACGGATGCAGGCTCTGATGAAAAGGGTATCAGCCGAATATCAACGTTTGTGTCGATCGATGTTGCTGAAGTTTTCAGTCCAAAACACCGTGGCAGGGAGTCTTTCGATGAATCCGTTTCAGTGTGCCTCGCAAGACTCGACCAACGCCCACTTCGTAGAACGTGTCAAATCCATCGGCCATCATTTTTTCAATCGAGTCCTGCCACAAGACAGGGCTGCAAACCTGTTGCACCAACAGATTCTTGAACTCCGATGCTTCCTGGTGAGCGGCCGCGTCGACATTCGAGTAGACCGGCAAAGATGTCGATTGCAGGTCGACCTCTTCGAGTGCCTGCGCCAATTTTGCAACTGCCGATTCCATAATCGGAGTATGAAACGCACCGGCGACCGACAGCGGAATGGACTTGATCGCTCCGGCTGCCTCAGCGACTTCCGGAACCTTTTGGCAACTGGCCAGATGTCCTGATACGGCGATGTTCCCTTTACACAGCAGATTGGCGACTTGCAAAATCTCACCGTCCAAACGCGCGTCGTCGCAAACTTGTTCCGTTTGGTCGCGATCGAGGCCCAGTACGCTGACCATCGAGCTGGGCGTTTCATCGGCCGCTTCCTGCATGGCTTGACCGCGCCGTTGCACCAGGCGAAGCCCATCTTCAAAGCTTAGTCCCCCGGCAAATGCGATCGCCGAGTATTCACCGAGACTCAAACCAGCAGCACCCGCACATGATTCAACGATTTCAGGTGATTCGGCTTTCAACTTTTCCAAAGCGGCCATGCTGCTGACATAGAGCGCGGGCTGGCTGATCACCGTCGAACTTAGTTTCTCATCAGGGCCATTGAAACAGACATCAGCAAGGTCGTAGCCAAGGATCTCGGATGCTTGATCGAACCGTTGTTTGGCAGCCGGCAATACGTCACAAAGTTCGCGGCACATACCAACCGTTTGGGCTCCCTGACCGGGAAACAGGAAAGCGATTTTACTCACGGAATTTTTCCAACGAAGGGATGGACTGAAAGCCAATCAATTTAATCAAACAATGAACTCTGTCCATCGGCGGGCGGTTCCAGATTCATGTGCTTGAACGCTTTGCTAGTCGCGACCCGGCCACGCGGTGTTCGCAGGATCAACTCGCTACGCAACAGGAAAGGCTCCACTTCATCCTCCAGCGTATCGGTCACCGTGTTCATCGTCGCCGCGATCGTTCCGATTCCAGTCGGTCCGCCAAGGCAAACCCGAATCAGCGTATCGAGGTACCTGCGGTCCTGGCGGTCGAGTCCAAGTGAATCAATCTCAGCCATTGTCAAAGCCGCCTGAGCCACAGCCAGCGTGATCTCGCCATCTGATTTGGATTGTGCATAGTCTCGAACCCAACGCAGACGATTGTTGGCAATTCGAGGCGTGCTTCGACTGCGAGTGGCGATCTCGGTTGCGGCCTCCTTATAAATCGAAACGCCAAGCTTCTTTGCGTTTCGCAGAACAATTTCGGTCATGTCTTCGAGCGAGTAAAAATCGAGGTGCTCGCGAATTTGAAAACGATCACGCAAAGGACCGGTCAGCATCCCCGACCGAGTTGTCGCACCAATCAGTGTAAACGGACGAAGCTTAAAATTATGAGTCCGCGCATTGATCCCTTCTCCCAGGATCAAGTCGATACGAAAGTCTTCCATCGCGGTATACATGTATTCTTCGACCGATCGCGGCACTCGGTGAATCTCATCGATGAACAGGACCTGCCTGGGACGAAGATTCGTCAAACTGGGGACGAGGTCCTTGGGGGCTTTCAAACTGGGCCCTGACAGGAATTCGACAGGCACTCCCAGCTCTGCCGGAATGCAGTGAGCGAATGTTGTTTTGCCCAATCCGGGTGGACCATCAAATAGCACGTGCCCCAGCACGTCATCTCGCTGCTTCGCCGCTTCGATGGCGATCTGTAGCCGAGCAATAACTTCCCGTTGGCCCACCATCTCCGCCATTCGCGAAGGACGCAACTTGGGATCGTCGTCTTCTGGGTCCGGTGCTGAAGAAATGATGGGTTCGCGGGTCACTCGATGTTTACTCCTGGTTCGTGCGAGCTCAACGTCGCGGCATGCGTTGACACTCGGCCATTGGGCGATGGAAGTATACCAAATTGCGGTTTCAACCGGATGCCCAGTTTTCAATTCAGAACTTCCTTGAAACGACCGGCTATAATGACAGTTTGATTCGCATGGCGCTACCAACTGGAACGATCCAGAAAACCGGATGGCTAAATCCAACCCGACATCTCGCTATCTCAATCGCGTTTTAGATCGCGCGAATTCGATTGTCTATTTCGTTGATGATCAGGAAACTTTGCGATTTGGCAACACACGACTGGCGGAATGGGTTCAGGTTGAACTGGAACAACTGAAAGGCATGCGCGTCGTCTTTGATGCTGCCAGTCACGCGGACGAGCAGGTTGAACGAGTGAAGGGCCTTTGTCCGCCACCAGAGTTGTGGGAGCCAGAGTCTGTTTGCAAGTCCTTCTGGATTTCACGCAAGTTCAACGGCGATGCAGAGTTCTGTTTCGCGACAGGCGTGCGGGTGACCAGCAAAACAGGAGACTCCGGTGTGCTGGTCGTTGCCGATCCAGACTCCAACATGATGCGACAACCGGACGGGTCATCGCCCCACGGAAACGCGTCGCAGCAACCTGCCGATTCGCTGCATCGCAAGTTGACCAACGTCATGCACACCTTGCGTAGCGAGTTTCAAATCGAAACGCTTGCTGGGCAGAGTCCATTCGCGCAACGAATCCGTCGACAGGTTCAGGTTGCCAGCAAATCCGCTGCAGATGTCTTGATTCATGGTCCAGTCGGGTGCGGCAAAGAACACTTGGCTCGTTGCATTCATGCGGCCATTGCCAACGATGTCGACGCCGAACTGGCACCAATCTATTGCGCCATCGCCGATCCCGAAGTCATTCAGCAACGCATCTCAGACGCCAGAAGCTCGATGGCTTTGAATCGATCCCAACGGCTGGTTTTGCTGCTGTTGGATGTCGATCGACTTTCAGCGAGTGGACAGACGGAGTTGCTTGGTTTTTTGGAACTGCCCGGATTGAAGATTCAAACGTTGGCGACGGCATCGCGTCCATTGGTTTCCGGCTCTGCGAGTGATGAACCGTTCTTTCGATCGCAACGTCTTGCGCATCGGATCAGCTCGATGTCCATCGAGATGACTCCGCTGCATCAACGGACCGAAGATATTCCGTTAATTGCCCAAGCGATCCTGGAAAAGGAAAACGTTCGGAGGAACCGTCAGTTGTCTGGTTTCAGCGACGCGGCTCTGGAGTTGTTGATGGAGTTTGAATGGCCAGAGAATACCAATCAACTCATGCGGGTGATTGAGGCGGCGGCAAAAAATTGCAAGACTCGCAACATCACAGAAGTTGATCTGCCAGACAGTTTTCTGCACGCGATCAACGCGATGCGAGTTGGTCGGCCTGTCGAAGTTTCAATTGATCTGAATGAATACCTGGCCAGTGTTGAAAAAATCCTGGTCGAACGCGCGCTTGTACAAGCTCGTGGAAACAAAACAAAAGCAGCCAAACAACTCAACATCAGTCGTCCCAAATTGCTTCGTCGGTTAAGCCAACTTGGCCTGACAGAATTCCTGTCACCGATCTCGCCAAAAGATTCTGATCAACTCGATCCTTCCGCCTTTGAAGAGTTGACCGAAGAATGATGACTGATCCAGCACCAATCGATCCTCCGCGCGGCAAGCAACAAGTATTCATCAGCGGCCATGACGCGGTTCAGTCTCATCATCCGGTCATGGCGATGGCCACTTCGGGCCCTTGGATAGCGGCAATTCAGCGGATGTTTCCCCAAGGCGAATACGCACTGGAGTGGGCGCTCGATCTGGATGAAGTGATGGACCAACTTCGACACTCCGATCGCGCACTTGGAATCATCGAGGTCAGTTTCGAGACAGTCGTACGTACTTGCCAGCGACTGACCCACTGGACGACGCACCAAACTGGACAGCAAACGTTGCTCGGGATTCTCCCCTGCCAGCTGGATATCCAATCGAGTCGCCGAGCCGCCGTCCGCCACGCACTTTCTCAAGTCGGATTTGCCGCCTTGGTGGAATCGATCGCCCAGCGAGATCAGCTTCGAAGTTGGACCGATCGACACTTCGATCGCGTCCGGGACTTGCCGCCACGTCAGGACTCGATTGAACAGCAAGTGATGCGGAACTTGCCCTGGTAAGCAATCAGGGTGCGTTGGCCCGAAGTTTTCATTGAGCCGTTCAAAAAATGACATTCCCAGTGTGAGTTGTCGCAGCATTTGCAAAAATTCAGCGTGATGTCGGCGTTAGCGGTTTTGAGTCGCCTTGGTTGCCGGTAAAACATTTGCTCACTGCACACCGAGAGGTGTCTGTTTCAACGAGTCTCATCAGACTGCCAAGCCAGAGAAGATCATGACGAATGAACCTGCCGATGCCAATCAGCCAACCCCGTCGCTCGAACAAAAGATACGACAAGCGTTAGGGGAAGTTCAGGATCCGGAAACAGGCCGCGGGCTCCAGAAACAGATCCATCAGGTCGAGGTGGAAGGGAAAAACGCGCGCGTCTTTGTTGGATTGACTTCGTTTGCATGGCCTGTGCGCGAGGAATTCCACCGCGACGTTGAAACCAAAGTCCGCGAAGAACTTGGCGATTCGTTGGAGTCTTTGGAAGTCAACGTCGAACTCCACGAACGACCCGCTCAAGCAGTCGGGCAGGTGGGGATTACCGCCAAGGCGATCATCGCCGTTGCCGCAGGGAAGGGCGGTGTGGGCAAGAGCACAGCAGCCACATCCTTGGCGATTGCACTTAACAAGGCGGGCTGCAAAACGGGTTTGCTCGATGCCGATGTCTACGGCCCCAGCATTCCGCATCTCATGGGCGTGCGAGGTCAAGTCGCCAAGGTTGGTGATAAGATCGAACCAAAGATCGTTGACGGGATTCCCATCATGAGTATTGCCTTCATGGTGCCCCCGGATCAAGCGGTCATTTGGCGCGGGCCGATGTTGCACTCAGCCGTCACGACGTTTGTTCGCGATACCGCTTGGGGTGATCTTGATTACTTGATCATCGATATGCCGCCAGGAACCGGTGACATCGCACTGAGTCTTTCGCAAATGTTGCCGCTGACGGGCGCCGTGATCGTGTGTACGCCACAAGAAGTTGCCCTGATTGATGCCGTCAAAGCGGTCGGAATGTTTCGGAAAGTAAAAATCCCAGTGATTGGGTTGATCGAAAACATGAGCAGTTTTCTCTGCCCGGACAACGGCAAAGAATACGACATTTTTGGAAAGGGCGGAGCCAAGAAGTACGCTTCGGAAGATCAGATCGATTACCTCGGCGAAATCCCGATCAATATCGATTTGCGAAAACGGGGTGACGCAGGTGAAATGGTTCGGAACTTTGATGACCCCCAGTTGGCACCCTATCTGGAAACCATCGCCACCAACCTGTGTCGTACACTCGTCCAACGCGCGAAAGAAAACCCGATTCAACCGCAGCTGCCAGTATTAGGTTAGTGGTGGCTGGCGGAAGATCCGTGCTCCTGTAACTCAACTCCGCGCCGCGAAACTCAACTCCGCGTCGTCCAAGCGAGATTCGTGCCGCTGAGCGGTTTGCTTTGGCGCATCTAAGAACACTCAGCTGGGCAATCGCTGCACTAGATTCTCAATCGCAAGTCCATTTCAATCCCATGAATGGTGTACGGGTTGTCTCTCCAGCGCCAATCGTTCTCGAACGATTCGAATCCTTGATTGAACAGGGTTGATTCAGCAGTCGCGGGAGTTCCCATCCCCCACTCCCAGTGGTTTTGTTCGACCCATTCGTCTTGTTCCAATTCTGTGTAGATTGAAACCCAATACTGTTTTCCGGCCTCCATTGTGTACTCAATTTCGGCGTGGTACGCGTAAAGCGGGGTCGTCCCGTAAAACGTTTGGTCAAATTCACCTGCATCAACTCGGTTGGCTCCACCAACTTCGAACTTCGTGGAAGTGTCAACATTGGGAGCGCCATCGCCCATGTCCTCAAAAATCTCAACTACGAAACTGTCGCCCAGATCGGGCAAGCCTGGAATTAAGTAATCCCGAGTATAAGTTCCGGTCCACTCAATTAATTGAATGGTTTGAGTTGTTTCGAGCACGACTGGAGTCGCATACTGTTCAATGTAAACGTCCGGTTCCAGGCTGTCTGAATCAAACGTGGTGACATAGGTGGTGGCTGCCTCAGTCACATTTTCAAATCCGCCAAGCGCACTTTCGAAGACCAAACCTGACTTTTCGATACTCCAGACCGAAGTCGCCGAAGAGGCTTCGGCATTCATGGAGATCCCAAGAGTTTCGTCTACACCGGCTTGTCCAGAGATCGCAATCGATCCGTTGACCGTTGCTTGCATCATGTCGCCGTGAATTGTGTCATTGTGATTTCTCATGAAGACACCGAGCTGGTCTTCACCTACCACGGGATTGTTCAGCTCGACTTCATCATATCCATTTTGGCTGAGAATTAGACTTACATCGCCCATGTAATGATTGCCATCAGAGCGGACAACGTCTGCGTGTTCGCCAGTGGAAACGATGGAGTCTCCGTTAAAGACGGTATCGACTGAGGAAACGGAATCCCGCCCGTCAAGTGTGATGGCGTAGAAGTCACCTTCGAACCAGCTGCCTTGCGTCGAAACGACATCTGCTCCGTCGTAGGTCTGGATGGTGATGCTGTCGCGAAATTGACTGTCGATCACGTTGACTTGGTCATCGCCAGTGCCACCAAAAACAATCGAGCTCGACTCAAAAACAGCATCCCTGACGTGAAAATCATCGTGTCCGGGGCCGAGGTGAGCACGCAGGCCACCGGCAAAAGAGACGCCTGACTCTGTTACCCTGGTTGCCTCGACGAGATAACTATCCATTCGATTGATCGTCGTCCCGTCGAGTCCATTGATTCGCAAATCGTCACCATCAACAACGATTTCGAACTGGTTGTCGGCACTGTCGCCACGTATGTAGAGGTGGACATTTTCAACGACAGTGACATTGCCTGCGAGAAGACAACGTTCCTCGAGCAATTTGTAGCTCGCTCGTTGCTGGATACGCTTACGCGGCGACTTGAAAAGCATCTGAAACTCCAAACAGTCAAACTTACATCGGGGCGCAACCGTATCTGCAGTGGTCGTTTCCAATTAACACGTGACGTTGTGGTTTTTGAGAAAGAATCACAAAAAAGCAACTTGATGGCACTGCCTCGTCTGCTCAGGGAATTACACGGGGTTTTCTGTGAACTCTGCCCGCACGCGCTACACCATAAAACGGCCGCCTCGGGAACGGAGTCGACGACGTTGGCGGGCCCTCTCACCGTAGATTATCCAGCCCCTGAAGGCGCGGGGCACTGTGGGGAAAATCGATCGAAAAAACGGAAAGCTGCGCAATAATCCAAGGCGACCTGCGAACAGAGGGCGCTTTTGACCATGCACTTTTTCAACCCAATCTCGGTTCATGCTGGAAATCAAAAACGTGTCTCGAGTTTTCGATCGAGAGATCGTGCTGAACGATGTCTCCTTCATGTTGGCGGACGGCAGTGTGACGACCCTGTTAGGCGCTAACGGTGCCGGTAAGTCGACGTTGATCAAGATTGCTGCCGGCATGATCCACGCAACGGTTGGGAAGGTTCTGCTGGATGGTTTTTCTGTAAAGCCTTCACGCGTCAAGACGCGGAAGCAATTCATGGTTTTGGATGAACTCAAGTCGAATGATGTTTGCTGTAACGAGTACATTCTAAGAGTCCTTGTCGACTACGAAGTGAATCGAGATGGTCTTGCTGATGAAGCCGCCAAGTGGTTTGAGCGATTGAATCTGCTCGGCGTTTATGGCAAGCAGATGCGCGCGTTGTCCAAGGGTCAACGGTTCAAGATTGGAATGATCGCGTTATTTCTGGTGAACCCCAGCGTCTGGTTGCTGGACGAACCTTACTCGCACGGACTCGATGCCAATGGTCTCGAAGTGTTAAACGAACAGATCCAAGTTCATCGCGAACGCGGTGGCATCGTTCTGTTCAGTTCCCAATGGCCACAACAAGCTCTCACCCTCGCCGACCAAGTGTTAATCCTGCACCTGGGGAGTCTGGTTTGGAATCAAGCCAAAGGCGTCCAACAGGTGGGTGTGAATCTAGACGCTGCCGACAGAGGTCTGCGTGCTGTGCTGCAACAGGTTGTTAACCATGAGTGAGCGTTCGTTGTTTATTTTAGGAATGCAGCCTGAATCAATTCGAGCGATTGATGTTCGTTTGCGACGACAACACGCGCGATGGTTGTTGTCACAACCCGACTTTCCATCGCCATGGTTAGCGATGTATCGCAAGTGCGGCCGACCCATTCGTCGAGTGGTTGGCCTGCTGACGCGTTGGTACGTGGTCCACTTCGCCTTGGTGGTTGCCTTTTTTCTATTCTTCGCTTGGGTTACGTGGCTGTTGGTGTTTAGTATGCGACATCAAACGGCACCGCCGACGCCAACCAGTGATTCGATCGAGTTCGGCGAAGTCGCGTTCTTGGCTCTGGCGATTGTTAATGTGTGTTCGGCTGTAGGTTGGCTGATTCAAAGGGTTGGGGTAACGAGTGCGGAAAAGCCAAGTCGTCCGAAGCGGTTGTTTGGCCGCAATCGTCAATGGATTCACCGGTGGTTGTTTGTCGGTTCAGTTCTGTCGATTGGATTACTGTTGCTTGGGTGCTTTGACAGCTTGACTGCGTTCATCGCGGCCCAGTTGATGCTGCCTTTTGTGGTTTGGGTCATGTACGAATTTTGGTACGTCATGGGAATCGAACATCGGTCCAAAGCCGAGAGGCCATCATGGCTCGATTCATCCGCCGACAACCAAGGAAGTATTACGTTTTACCTGAATCGGCTTTGGTTTAAGCCTTTGTTTGACTGGTTAGTGACGAGCCTGGTCTTCATCGGTTCGACCAGCTTTAGTTTTTACTGTGTCGTCCAAGTTTGTGGCGGCAAATACTTATTCGTAGTGCCGTTGTGTCTGTTGCTGGTCGGCTTGTTCGTTCTAATTGCTCGGCGAAAACGCATCCAGCGTACATTTCGATTCAGGTATAAATTGATGCAGCGATATCGCCTGCGTCCACTGGCGTCATTGGCTGAACTAAAGCAGTTCTCTAGACCAAACTCTTGTGTCGGAGATATTCGTGTCGAATCCGATCTCAATCCGTTGCCGATTGGTTCGTTGGTGACAGAAACGTCATCAACAGAAGCTATTGCTGAGCGAGTTGATGGTGCCGTCAAACAACGCGATTCCGTACGCGATCAATTTGAGGTCGAGTTGCATTGCATCAAAAGTAGCTGGCGACATCTGCGCCAGATATTTTCCTGGCGGACATACTTTTCAAATTCATCAACTTCTGGTCTCGTCAACGTGGTTTTCATTTTGTGCTTCCTTGGCGGCCTAACACTGTTGATGACCATTGCCGGTTCAGGCATCCATCAAGGCGTCAAAGGAACTTCGACGGTCGATGAGAATGGAGTGTTGTTGATTCGACAATGTGTTCTGTTGCAGTGGGCAGTCGGGTTGGCGCTTATCGAAGGCTTGGCGATCTATCTTCGCCTCAAACGTCAGCACATTCATTTGGACTATCGTCCGGTCAGTTGGTTTCAGCTTTGGCTTGGTGAACAACGTGCTGCACTAGGAGCGTGGATGCCAGCTGCAATCGTCCTGGTGCCGATCATCGCCTTGTATATCGTTCGCGTCGAGTGGCATCCGATCATCGGATGGTTCCTGGGCGTCATTCCATTGTGGTGGATCTCAGTTCGAACGGTCGTGTTCTGTTGGTACCAGTTCCATCAGTTGTTCACTTACGAAACAAGTGTCACCACGATGCTCTGGCACCCAGGGATCAGCAACCTGGCGATTGCGTTTACCGCGATGTTGTTGATCGGTCAGGCATCCAACGCAGGGGTCAGCCAGACGATTTGTTTATTGGGTGCGACAGCGGCTGCGATATTGGCAGCGACCTGTTGTTTCGTCTCAATGTTCTGGTTGAGGCAGCGGCTGGAGCAGGGGAGCATACTCGACAAGCGACACAAGGGGTCGAAACCCCCACTTGGTCAACCAGAGCGGCCATCGATTGTTCGTTGAAAGGCCACCGTCATTGCATCGGAATGAGTCAGTGCATCTTCGAGCCTGTCGGCGCAAAAAAATAGAGCCGGGCTGCAATTGCAGCTCGGCTCTTTCTTGTTGTTTCAAGATAGCAGCGTTAGTCGGATCGACTACTTCTTGCGCTTGGCTTTCTTTTTGGTGGCTTTCTTCTTAGCCTTCTTTTTGGTGGCTTTTTTCTTGGCTACCTTCTTCTTGGCTTTCTTTTTGGTTGCCTTTTTCTTCTTGGCTACCTTCTTCTTAGCCTTCTTTTTGGTTGCCTTCTTTTTCTTCTTGGCTACCTTCTTCTTGGCTTTCTTCTTGGTAGTAGAAGATTTCTTCTTAGTGACCTTTTTCTTGGTCGCTTTTTTCTTTTTGGCCACAGGACGTCCTCCGTTAATAGACCGTGGCAAGTTCACTCCCCGGCATCCAATGGCCAGTAACAAAGCAAACTTACCATTCGAAATTTAACCATTTCAAGGAGATGGTTCGAATGTTAAGTGGTGAGCACTTGATCGTCTTGAATCAAGTGGTTGTGTTGTCGGCACAGATGACAAAAGTCAAACTGTTTCAACACAACGATGCTCAACCAGTGATGCGTAAGTTTTAAAAAACCGAAACAACTTTTCAATATTGTTTTTCAACTTTTCGGTTTTTTTTTGTTAAAGGTTGAGTCAGTTTTTAATTTGAAATCGCAATTGAATAACTCGTTGACGAAACATCTTGCAAGTTGCACTGTTTGAACACGTAGATTCCACTGCAACGAGTTGCTAATAAATTTGAATTGTTTCACGAGATCGGTGGCGCGGGATGAAGTGCAATGTTTACCCTCTGGCAACTTGTTTCTCAAATTGCGACGCAACGTTGAACGGTCAAATGATTTTCCGCGCGACGTTTTGTTGATTGGAAAAAATGGAACCATTCGCTTGAAAAATCGGTAAATTGCTTGTCAGCGCAACGGAGGTGTCAAAAACGATTCATTCACGTTGCCACGACATGACAATCTTGAATTGATACAAGCGAATGAGGTTGATGAACTGCTCAATGACATTCGTTTGCGATTCAAAACGGTACTAATCAATTTTGATCGTGAAAAACGCGGCGCTGAAAAGGTGTTGCGCTAAGAATGTTCCGTTCGTTGTCATGCGCGAAAAACACACGTCAAAAGTTTTTTTCCGAAACAGCAATTTTTTTTTGTTTGAATGACTCATTTTAGCTTCGTAGACACTCATTACGCGCGATGCAAGTGTCAACAAAAGTTGCGCCAGAGATAGCGATGCGCTTTTGCGAACGCGTTTACCAGCGCGAGCCACCACCAAAGCGTTGCATCATTTGGTAGTTCTCGAACGCGAGTAATCCAAACATGATCGCAAGAAAGGTCTGTCGATTCATCAAGCCGACAATGCCGATCACCACTGCCGTTGCAATGGAAAGGTACAGGGCATTGCGTTGCCCATCGCGTGGGTCCATCTGCATCAAAAACTCTCGTGCGATTTGCCCACCATCAAGCGGGAAAACTGGAACGAGATTGAGGACATTCAAAAAGACATTGATCAGGATTCCGCCATTGATCAAAAGTCGAACCGATTGGTTTTGAACAATTCCCGGATTATCAAATTGGATAAAAGGTACGGGAATGAATCCAAAATCGGTGAATTTGGCGACGGTCCCGCCAATCGCCAGCCCAATCAGCACGAGTAAACCGGCCAACAAGAAACCGGCCAAAGGACCCGCAAATGAGATAAACATCTTTTGATTGGAACTGACGACGGTCCGTTTTCCCCAGCCATGTCGTTCAGGGATCGCCAGTCCACCCATCAGATAGAGCACGATTTTGGAATGAACCCCGTTGTACCGAAACGCCAGCGCATGTCCGAACTCATGGACGAGGATCGATATAAAAAAAATAATCGAAACCAGAATCAAGCCAACGCCCAGGTTATCCGCGAACCCAAAGCTCATGGCCAAACCGCTGCCAAATAGGAGCGGCAAAACAAAAAAGAACGGGTGAATTCGGACGGAATGTCCAAACAATTGAAAGCGAATGTCGTATCCAGTTGTGCCGGGTTCAGACAAAAACACAGTTGCGCCCTTGTTGTGGAAAATCAGTGGTCACGAACATCGTAACCGAATCAGGCTGATTTTCGAGCCGATTGATTTTCAAATTCATCACCTGTTGGTACGGCAGTTAACCCGAGTTGCGTTGCGAGGTAGTCGCCAGCTCGTCGCGTGGCACCCGGTCGAGCGTATTTTTGGGCAAGCTCATCTAGCCGGTAAATCGCTTGATTTCGCTTTGCGTTATCGCTCAATAATTCGATCGCCCGTTTGGCAACGCTCGAAGAGGGGTTTCCTGTTGTCAGATATTCAGGCATGACCGTTTCTTCCGCGTCGGGTGCGTCAGGATCGTATGCGTTCCAGGTGGTCTTACGAATGTCGTTGGTTGCCATCAGATTGACCAACGTGATGTATTTGGCATTCAGCATGATTGACTGAGCCCACATCATCCAGCGTCGGACTTTAAAAACGATGATGGTGGGTTTTCGATAATGCATCAACTCAAGCGATACCGATCCACTACAGGCCAAGCACACATCGGCGGTTTGCATCAGCTCAGGCGTTCGGTCGACAAACACGTCGATTGGCAGTTCCTGATTCAGCTGGCTAATTTGCTCCTGTGCGACTTCCAATTGTTTTTGGTTATAGCTGGCGACGGCGACGCGACAGTTGGGCAGTGTTTCAAGAACTTCTGCAGCGGCGTCGAGCAAAATGGGAAGGACCGATTCGACTTCCTGATCGCGTGAGCCTGGCAGCAGCGTCAGCAGTGGTCCAGTGTCTGAACTCATCTGCTCGAGAAATTCCGAATCGAGTTCCTGATGTTCAATCTGATCAAAGTACGGGTGTCCGACATAGGTTGCATTGCAACCTCGATCCTGAAACCATTTCGCTTCGAATGGAAGTTTGCAAATCACGTGGTCGACGAATCGCTTGATTTTTTTGATACGCCAAGGAGCCCACGCCCACATTTGGGGAACCCCGTAATAGAAAACTGGGATGCCATGCTTCTTGGCTTTACGGGCAATCCACCAGTTGAAGCCGGGGTAGTCGATCAGCACGACGGCATCGACTTCGTTTTCGGCAAAGTATTGATCAGCCTGTCCGATCAATTTGAAGAAGAATCGCAGGTTCTTCAGCGCTTGCCAAAAGAACATCACGGCGAGCGTGGTGAGATCGTAGTGCAGGTGGCAACCAGCGGCTTCCATCTTCGGGCCGCCAAAACCAACGCATTCAATCTGCGCGGGACGACCGTCCTGGACGAACGATTGCGATTTCAAATGACGAATCAGGTTGGAGCCGTGAAGGTCTCCGCTTGGTTCGCCAACAGAAAAAAAGATACGCATGGTTCGTCCCTGAACAGCCAGTCTGGAACGAAGATTATGTCAGTAACACGCTCGTGGTGAAAGATCATTCCGCGCGTCTATCGAAACACGAAATAGTAGACCGTCAACGCGATTGCCAGCAGGATTGCAAACCAGACTAACGCATTGACGACGCCGTACGAATGCAGGTCTTCCGGTCGAGGGTTCTTGATTGGATCGTGTTCTTGCATGATTGGCTCCGGAACTCGGAATTCATCTCTAGTTGGGGTAAACAGGCAGTGGACCGTTGAATTGAAGACGCAGGCTACTTTGTCTGCGAGCTGCGATTTACTTCGATGTCGCGATCAGCCATCAACACGGGAAGTTGGCCGATAGGTCGAAATGTTGATTCGAAGGTTGCGTTGCCGAAGACAAGTTTGGCCCTTCGAGCCATCGATTTTTGTTGCTCAATCACGTTCAACAATGATGGGTTGGCGAACGCGACCTCGAGTCCCGCAAGTCTTGTCGTCAGGCTCAAATCAATGGCTTCATTGCTAAGCGGACAGGTTGTTTGAACGTACTGGCCGGTGAGCGCGAGTTGATGGTTGGCTTTGGTCTGCAAGGCATCGATATAGCTTGCTTCTGCATTCGATGTGCTCGTTCGTTTTTCAAATGCAAAAATGCGAAACCGCTGTGCCGATGATTGACTTGAGAAGTAGATCAAACCATCGCGGTAGGGCAGGGCGTGGACGATATTAGCGTTTCGTTTTCCGTCTACGATGCACTTGATACCTGTCAAATCAGGTGGTCGCGATTCACTTGCCAGCTCCTGTCCCATCAAAATATTTTGAGCCAGGATCGCGACGACAAGAAAGCTGAAGAGGAACCAGGCTCTGGCGAGGCGATGGTCCTGGTGCTTCAGAAATGTCTCGAGCGTAGATGCGTCTGGCCGTGATGAATCACGTAGGGAATTTGACGGCATGTTGCAAACCTTGCAAATCGTGGTGACGAAGTCATGAGGAACCCAACGGTTCTCTCTGTCGGTATCGACGATCTGAATGCTGCCCGTCAATCATCTCGGCGTTGCCGAGGTTAACCCAGATTAGCCGGTTTTGCTTGTTGTACGGTTCTGATGTCTTGGTTCGATCAAGAAGAAGGTCAGTATCCAAGCCAGCAAAATACAACCGGTTACCAGCACAAAAACAAACTCAAAACTAATCTTCCCGGCAAGCCACCCAATCGGAATTCCCAGCAACATGGGAGGGAGTGCCATTGCCAAACTCATCGTACTGAGAAACTGCGGGTGTTGATCGCGTCCAACAATCTCCAGCGTGTAGTAATTGAAAAACCGCATCGTCACTGGCGTCAGTCCGAGCAGGCAAAACACCGCCGTAAACCATCCCCACCCCAAATCGGGAAACTGTGCCAATACAATCGCCAATACCGGAGGGATCGCCATCGCGAAGAGCATCCAACGCATCACAATGCGCGTTCCCAATCGGTCAGCGATCCAACCCGAGGGAACACTGAAGGCTGCCGCGCCGATATTCTGAGCGAGCACCCAGGGGATCAATGCCGTCATGCTCAACTCAAACCGGTCGCGCCCCAATCGTTGGTAGTGAGGGAAAAGCGTCAGGCTCATCCCGAACAAACCGGCGGTGATCGCCAACAAGAGAAAATTGCGATCCGCGAGTATGCTTTTAAAGGAAGCCGCCACCAGCTGTCGGCCGCTTCGTCGCTTGGGCTGAAATTCATCGGGTCGTTCACGAAGCGCCATAGCGAAAACGGCAGCCATCAAAAACGTCGTGCCAGTAAACGCGAATACGAGATCGAATCGGGAAAGATAAGGCGTTGCTCGGCTTTCGCTCAACCAAAGATGCAACAACCAATAAGCGCAGATCACGGCAATCCCGGCTCCAAATACGGTCCCGTACAACGCCAACTGACCACGACGAGTGGTGCGTACTAGTTTTCCAGTTAATGTGTTGAGCGCCAGCCGATTGATTCCAGTCGCAGTAAAAAAGACGCCATAGACCACCAAGAAGATTGTTGGCAAAAACCAACTTCGTTGGCCCTCCGTGTAAACCCAAACGGCCGAAAGAAACAGGAACGAACATCCCATGACGACGGTTGAACCGATCAGCACACGTCGTTTCAGTCGCGCGTTGCGGACGCGATCGGAGGCCAAAAGAATTGGGACGGATTGACCAAATCGGTTGAGCACAGGGAGGAAGCCACGCAACCAAGCAGGCCCCGCGATCACGTCCAGCACCGCCGGCATGATGATGCTTTCCGTTTTAAAGATCCAGCCAATTCGCAACCAGCATTGATAGACGATCAAGACCAGGAAATTTTGTTGATGCGCTGGGTCGTCTTCGGGGTTGGGTGATTGCGTGGCGGTCATGGAGTTGGTTCAGGTTGGTTGGCTCAAAGTTGACCACGATTTTTTAGCAGCATTGCCAAATAGCTGGTGCGAGTCGAATTGACGAGTTCGAGTTCAGCTGACAACGATTGAAGACAGTTCTTCGCGCCCTCAACCTCAGCTTCATGATGGACCAGGATCTCCAGTTCGACAAATGGGCCAACTTCGTCTACCTCGTCCAAACTCGCTTCGACCAGAAGATGTTGCCAAACCAATGACATGCATTCCCGTTTTTTTGAAACCGTGGCAACGGAATAAAATCCGATCGACAGGAAAGTATCACGAAGTTCCTCAGCAGCCTGTTGATTGAGCAACGAAGTTTCAATCTCCCTGCGAATCTTGGCATCAGGGTCAAGGTTGGGGCCCTTAAAGGTCAGCCAGTACTGATCGTCGACTTGCCTGATACGAAGAGCGATGTCCAGTTTGGCAAAGTCGCGAAGTGGATCATTCAGATATTCATCCTGTTGGATACACGAATCGATCGACGTGGCACCGAGCGATTCCAGTTTGGATCGAATCGCTTCCAGAGAATCGACAGGAAACTTGAACTCGACTTCGATGGGTTGATTCTCCATGGATTTTTTCCGGCTTGAACAGTCCTGACCGCGGCTGGCGTTGAAACTGTTCCGTGGTTGAATGTTGAACGTGGCCGCAAACAACACTGGTCCGAGCGATGTTTTCTCAAAAGCAACAGCTTTAAGGGTGTGATCCCTTTGCTGGCGTCACCCGCATGTTGGCGTTATCCTTGAGAACCACTTGATCACATGAAATGAAGTCACAAATTTATCGCCTGGAGCTGGAAACAAAATGGCAGTACGCGGTTTTCTTGGTATCGACGCGGGAACGCAAGGGTTATCCGTCGTGCTTACGGACGAGTCGCTCAACGTTGTAGCGACTGGAGACGGTGGCTACGAGATGTGCAAAGGGTTGGAGGAAGGTTGTTACGAACAGGATCCAAACGACTGGGTCTCTGCGCTGACCGCTGCGATGGCGGACCTGAAAAACAAGCTCGCTGGGCAAGGTGACTCAGAGCTGGACATCATGGGTGTCGGAATCTCTGGTCAGATGCATGGCGAAGTGCTTGTTGGAGAAGACCAGTCGCCGCTGAAATCAGCACGTCTCTGGTGTGATGCTCGAAACGATGCCGAAGGGCACGAGCTGACTTCAGCGCTCAATGTGAAGATGCCCAAACGAATCACTTTGGCGCGTTGGCTGTGGACGCTTCGGAATCAACCCGATGTAGCCAAAAAAGTTTGGCGTATGACGACACCCGGAGGCTGGTTGGCGTTTTGCTTGACAGGCCAATTCAATCTTGGCGTCGGTGATGCAGCAGGCATGTTCCCGATTGATCAATCGACGATGGACTACGATGACGTGTTGCTGGAAAAGTTTGATTCGATCGCTGCAGCACATCAACCTCCGGCGAGCTTGCGCGATTTGTTACCCAGTGTCAAAGTCGCTGGTGAGGACGGCGGGACACTAAATGAGTCCGGCTCCAGGATTCTTGGACTGCCGGTGGGAATTCCGGTGGCCCCGGCGGAAGGGGACCAGCCCGCTTCGATGGCTGGGTCGTTGATTGGCAATGCCGGAATGGTCTCCGTCAGCTTTGGGACCTCCGTTTGTGCGAACTCGATTGGCGACAAGCGATTCGCAGGCGTTAGCGATGCGGTGGATCATTTCTGTGCGCCCGACGGCAAACCGATCAATATGGTTTGGTTGCGGAACGGTACCACGTATATGAATACCACAGTCGAGATGTTTGGAAAGATGAATGAAAGTGACAACCCATTCGAAAGTGTGATGCCACAAGTTGTCGCTGCGGAACCTGATTGCGGCGGCATGTTAGCGCTACCGTTCATGGATGATGAGCCGGGACTGGGTGTCAGCGAAGGTGGAACTGCGGGGTTGTTCAACATCAACGCACAAAATGCGACGCCAGGAAATGCGGTCAAAGCGGCGATGTTGGCCACGATGTTCAATTTGAGAATTGGCAGCGAAGTTCTTGATCGCCAAGGTTTTCCCAGAGACGAGTTAGTGCTTTCCGGCGGATTGACGCGAACGCCCGAACTTGGACAAGTCCTGGCCGATGTGATGAACACGCGCGTGACACTGTTTGCCGGCGCCGATGAAGGGTGTGCTTGGGGCGCCGCGTTGATGGCCAAATACCGAGTCAGCAATGGTGGGCAAACTTGGGAAGCTTTTTTACAAACGTTGGCCAATGCAATGACGGAAGATGCAACTCGATTCGATCCCGATCAAGATGCAGTCAAAACATACAACGACGTGTATCTGCGTTATCAGGAACTTTTGAAACGATAGACCGTCGAGTTCAAATGGGCCGGACCCCGTAGACCTTCATCGCCGATTCGATCTGATCGGCTTCGGTTGTCTCGGGGAACAATCGATAGCGAGGCGCGACAATTGGCTTGGTGGACTCGATTTGAATCTCAATCAGCGTGGCAAACGGAAAGTCAGGCCCCGCAATTTGAAAGAGTGCATCGTGTCGCGCGGCAAAGTCTTCATGGTCGCGATGGATAATACGAGCTGAGCCCTTCAGTTGGAAACCTTTCTGAACAAAGACATCGACAAAGGAAATGCAGACCTGAGGATTGGATTTCAGGTTGGCCATCGTTTGCGGTGAAGCAATATTGGCAATCAAAATCTTGTCCTCCCACGCGGTGAAAACTTCTTTGGGCGAGACGTTTGGTTGGCCTTGATCCGAGACCGTTGCCAGCCAACAGAGGACGCTGTTGTCAATTGAATTCAAAATTTCGCGGCTCAGTACGTCTTTGGATGGCGTCATTTTTTATTCTTTCTGTAACAGCTCTCTCAGTTGATTCGCGGTTTCGATAAAGCGAGACTGGTCTTCATCGATCAACGATGAAAACACGCCACTGACGGCGATTCGATGGCAGCCGATTTGCGTCAACTGTTCAACATTGCTGACATCAATGCCGCCAATGGCAAACGCCGGCAAGCTGGACCGTTCAATGACATTGCGGACGCCATCAGGTCCAATGTGATGACGGAATGATTTGGTGTTCGAAGGAAAAACGGGACCAATTCCGATATAGTCAGCACCATCTCGGACGGCTCGTTCCGCTTGTTCGACGGAATGCGTGGAGACACCGATCAACAGTTCTTGGCCAGCGATTCGCCGCGCCTCCGATACCGACAGTTCGTCTTGCCCGACATGAACGGCATCGGCTCCAACCAGCACAGCGATATCGACTCGGTCATTGATGACCAAGCGTGTTGCTGAGTTGGATGCAAGATGTTTAATTAATCGAGCGGCCACGATCAGTTGACGATCGCTCAACGATTTGTCACGTAACTGAATCCAGTCGACGTTTGCGGCGACCAATGAGCAGATCGTTTTAGCAAAACGGGATGACAACCAATCGGTAGGCCATGCGGAATCAGAATGTTTGCCTGTTGACTGGATATCAAAAGTGTCTTGTTCGCGATCGCAATGGCTTGACCAGTCGATCCCATCGATCAACACATAAATCGAGGGCGATGAAAAAACGGACTGTGCATTTAGGCAGTTGAGAATATTCTTCTCCAGCGTGTAACTTTGATAACGCAGTTGCTCCAACGCTTCGATTTGATCGCGAGGTGTCAGTTCGCCGACCGCTTCCGTTTTTGCAATTTCTTCGATCGTCCGAATCGCTTGCTGAACACGTTTAAAGTTCGCGGCTGCCAGCGAAGACCAATGATTTAACGTGTCGTTGTTGGACGAATAAGTGGACGTGCGATCGTATTCGCTGGATGTTTGAATGTTGGTGCCGACATCGCCAACCGTATCGCGGCAAACAATAAAACGAGTTGGTAACAGGTTTTGCACAATGCTGGAAAGTTGGTGACGCGAAGTCTTGATCGACTCGGTCAAAAACGGATCATCGAGGTGCATTCGGGCAATGTCTTCGACGACTCGCAGGCCTTCGGAAGCGCGATTTGCCGCAGCGTCCAGGATCCGAATGACAGAAAACTTGTCTCTCTCAGTCATACGTAGATGTCAGGTGATTCTGACAGTTTGACAGGTGGAACGTGAAAATTGCTGATGATAGCAGACACGAATGATTTGAATCAGCCTCGTGACGTTAGCGGAGAAATTACCGGTCGTATCGATTGAGATTGACGAAATTTGTCATGAGACTGATACTTTTCGATGCGAAAACCCGTTGAAACGGAAAATGGCGGCGGTAGATCGCAAAAATGAGTCCGCTTGCGCGGATAGGAGACGGTGCAAGATAACTGAGTGCTATTTTTACGAGTTCGAATCGATAGGGAGATCGGTGGATGCCATCACAATGGGGTCCCATTTTGCTTTGCGGCTGGCCAGGATTGGCCGGACTCTGGTTTCGAGGAAATGTTGCCTCGTTGCTGGTTGCCGTTGGATTTTCCGTGCTGCTGAATCTTGCTTTAGTGACAAGTTTTCTGTGGCCCTGGAGTCTGGGTGAAATGTTTCCTTTAGTCGCTTGGCCCATCATTTTCATGGTCTGGACTGTATCAGCAATTGTCGCGTATCAGAGACTACCTGACTTGATGGCAGTTCCTACCAGCGAAAAAGTTGCTGACCAACGACCGCCTGACACCTTGTTTATTCAAGCTCAAGTCGAATACTTAAGGGGGCACTGGCAAGAATCGGCATCACTTTTGCATCAGCAGATTGGACGAGTGCCCCGTGATATCGAATCGAGATTGCTATTGGCAACCTTGAAGCGACACATGAGGAATTTTGAAGACGCCCGACAACAACTCGATGAAATTGAAAAATTTGACGAGTCGCTTGAGTGGGTTTTCGAAATGGCAAGAGAACGTGATCTGTTGGATCTGATCCAACAACACGAAAACAGTGAAGCGAGCGTCGAAGCAACTAGCGATACATTTAACGAAGTTTCAAACCAAGCACAATCGACTTCGTGATGTTCAAAGCTTGGCCTTCGGTTCACAACATACAAAAGACAATTCAGCGACCAACCATTAACAGATTGACAATTGGTTCTTGATCGAAACCAGCTGTTGATCGACAGGGGGAACCATGTACGAACGTTTTACAGACAGAGCTCGCAAAGTGATGCAGCTGGCCAATCAGGAGGCCCAGCGATTCAATCACGAATACATCGGGACCGAGCACATGTTGCTTGGCCTGGTGAAAGAAGGCACCGGCGTCGCTGCCAATGTTCTCAAAAATCTTGATGTCGATCTCAGAAAGATTCGACTCGAAGTTGAGAAGCTGGTTCAAAGTGGTCCGGAAATGATCACGATGGGTCGACTTCCACAAACACCTCGCGCTAAAAAAGTCATCGAGTACTCGATGGAAGAAGCGCGTAACTTGCAACACAACTTTGTCGGTACCGAGCACATTCTGCTGGGGCTGCTGCGAGAGCAAGAAGGCGTTGCAGCTCAGGTATTGATGAACCTCGGACTGAAGCTGGACGGCGTTCGTGATGAAGTCCTGCACTTGCTCGGCAACGGGCTCGAAGGTGGCGAAGGCTCTGAACGGGGCGGCCGCGAAGGTAACTCCGGCGGTGGCGGTGAAGGTTCCGAGCGCAAGTCAGGAAAATCCAAGACACCTGCTCTCGACAGCTTTGGTCGCGACCTGACCGAACTGGCGAAACAAGGAAAACTTGATCCGGTCATTGGGCGAGCTGACGAAATCGAACGAGCGATTCAGGTGCTCTGTCGCCGAACCAAAAACAACCCGGTTCTGCTCGGCGAAGCCGGCGTTGGTAAAACGGCCATCGTCGAAGGTTTCGCACAGTTGGTGATTTCTGGAGAAGTTCCAGAGATTCTGGCCGACAAACGAATCGTTGTGCTTGACCTCGCCATGATGGTCGCTGGTACCAAGTACCGCGGTCAATTCGAAGAGCGAATCAAAGCAGTGATGAATGAAGTTCGTCGCGCGAAAAATACGATTCTGTTTATCGATGAACTTCACACGCTCGTCGGGGCCGGTGGTGCCGAAGGTGCGATCGATGCTGCCAACGTCCTCAAGCCAGCATTGGCACGTGGTGAGATTCAATGTATTGGTGCCACAACGCTCGATGAATATCGAAAGTACATCGAGAAAGACAACGCGCTGGCTCGACGTTTCCAGGAAATCATCGTTGAACCAACCTCCACGGATGAAACGATCGAGATTCTCAAAGGTTTGCGAAAACGTTACGAAGACCATCACCGTGTTTCGATCACTGATGATGCGGTCGTCGCAGCTGTTGATTTTTCCAGCCGCTACATCACCGGTCGCTGTCTGCCTGACAAAGCGATCGATGTGATTGATGAAGCGGGTGCTCGTGTCCGTTTGCGAACCATGACGCGTCCGCCGGACTTGAAGGAGATCGACGAGGACATCGAGCGTCTGAACAAGGAAAAAGAGGACGCGGTCGCCAATCAAGACTTCGAAAAAGCGGCCAGCCTGCGTGATCAAGCAGACAAGCTTCGCAAGAAGAAAGATCAGATCAAGCGTGAATGGCGCGAGAAGTCACAGCAGACGGACGGTGTCGTCGACGAAGAGGTCATCGCAGAAGTCATCTCGAAGATGACTGGAGTTCCGTTGACGCGACTCTCGACAGAAGACTCAATGCGTCTGATGAAGATGGAAGACGAACTTCACAAGAAAGTCGTCAGTCAGGATGCGGCGGTCAAAGCGATTTCCAAAGCGGTTCGTCGAAGTCGCAGCGGTTTGAAAGATCCACGTCGTCCGATCGGTTCGTTCATGTTTGCCGGACCAACGGGTGTCGGTAAAACGTTGCTCGCCAAAACGTTGGCTGAATTCATGTTCGGTGACGAAGAAGCGCTGGTGACGATCGACATGTCCGAGTACATGGAAAAACATAACCTCAGCCGCCTCATCGGTGCCCCTCCCGGATACGTGGGCTACGAAGAAGGTGGTCAGCTGACCGAAAAGATTCGTCGTCGGCCCTATTCGGTTGTGTTGTTGGACGAGATCGAAAAAGCACATCCGGACATCTTCAACACCTTGTTGCAGGTAATGGAAGAAGGACGATTGACCGATAGCTTTGGTCGCAACATCGACTTCCGAAATGTGATCCTGATCATGACGACCAACGTGGGTGCCCACGCGATCAAAAATGAATCTGCGTTTGGTTTGCCAACCGCTGGTGATGATCAAGACTTCGAATCGATGAAGGAGCGTGTTTACGACGAGATCAACAAGGCATTCCGACCGGAGTTCCTCAACCGACTCTCCGAGATGCCGATCATCTTCCGTCACCTCGAAAAAGAAGACCTCAAACTGGTCGTCGACTTCGAATTGGCCAAGATCACCAGCCGTTTGGCCGATCGCGGTTTCGAGTTGGTGTTGACCGCCGAAGCCAAAGAATTCTTGATCGACAAAGGTACGGACCTCGAGTATGGTGCTCGTCCACTACGTCGTGCATTGGAAAACTTTGTTGAGGATCCACTCTCTGAAGAACTCCTCAAAGGAACCTTCCAAGGTAAGAATAAGATCGTTGTCGATGGCATCAAGAATGACAAAGGCACCAAAATCAAGCGGTTGAATTTCGAAGGCGAATGGGTCGAGCCGCCCGCACCCGCTGAGCCCGTCGAAGATGAAGCCGTCGGTGTCGGTGCAGCCGGGGACGACGATGACAATGGTTCGGACGAATAAGCGTCCATCATCAAAGTGATCAACGCCGCCGTTCATGTTACGTGAACGGCGGCTCTTTTTTTAAATAACTATGGCAATTCTCTGGTCCGCGGAAATCGATGGAAACCGTTACGAAGTCCGGACCGCTGGCGCCAGTCTTCGCCTGTATCGCAACGGTGTCCATCACTCTCAATTCAATCCGAATCGCCCATTGTCCGGGGGCATCTGGGATCTGCTAACCATCACGGCGTTGTATCGTGAACCAGCAACCATTGATCGCGGATTGATTTTGGGGTTCGGTGCCGGTGCCGCCGGACGGTTGCTGCGTGAGTTGGTCGAGCCGACCGGCATCGTGGGGATCGACATGGACCCAGTCCACCTTTCGATCGCCGATGGTTTCTTTGATTGTGGTCAAGGGTGCGAGCTGATTGCTGCAGATGCCGTTGACTGGGTCAATCAAACGACAAGCGATCGAGAGCATCGACCAACGTTTGACTGGGTGCTGGACGACTTATACGGTGAAGTGGATTCAATACCCGTTCGCGTTGGCCCCACGTCGCTGAAATGGTTCCGCAATCTGTCAAAGCTGGTCGCTGACGATGGCATGTTGGTTGTCAACTTGGTCGAACCTGACGAAGTGAAGAGCCTGCCGATCTTTCATCATCGCGAAATGATTCGTCGTTTTCCACACGCGGTTGAATTGTCAATGCAGGCCTATGACAATCGAGTGTTGGCACTTTCTCGCAAGCCGTTTGTTCAAAGTGAGTTGAAGCAAAGACTGAAAGGTTTCTTGCAGCGATTCCCGGCCTGTCGTGGCGTGCAGAAGAAGTACCGCATTAAATCGATCAGGCGGTAGTTCCGGGAACTCCATAAAAGTATCGCTTATGCCTGAACTTCCTGACGTCATTCTTTATCTCGAATCACTCCAGCGACTGCTGCAGGGGCGCGCGATCAACCGCGTAGTACTCAAGAGTCCATTTGTGCTGAGAACGTTTGATCCTCCACTGGATGACGTGCAAGGGAAGATTGTTGGTTTTTCAAGGATTGGCAAACGAATCGTCTGGACGTTGGACAGTGGTATTCGGTTAGTCTTCCATCTGATGATTGCCGGGCGATTTCATTGGAAGAAGCAACCGGATCGACTGCCAAAATCGAAATTGGAATTGATGGCGTTCCAGTTCGACCATGGAACGATGATGTTCACTGAAGCGAGCAAAAAGAAACGGGCATCGCTGCACGTCGTCGCAGCAGATTCTTCACTGGAGTCCTTCGAGCGTGGCGGGCTGGAAGTGTTAGAGGTGTCTGCGGAGGAATTCACCACACGTTTAAGACAACAGAATCGCACACTCAAGAGAGCATTGACCGATCCCACAATCTTTTCAGGGATCGGCAACGCGTATTCAGACGAGATTCTCTTGGCTGCCGGTTTGTCACCGCTAAAGCGAACAGGTCAGCTGAACGAAGGCGAAGCGACCCGGCTGTTTGAAGCGACGGTCAACACGCTGAGACTCTGGATGGAACGTTTGCGCGAACAGAATGAGGATCGTTTTCCAGAAAAGGTCACAGCGTTTCGGCCAGAGATGATCGCTCATGGAAAATTCAATCAGCCATGTGCTCATTGCGGGACCGCCATCCAGCGTATTCGTTACGCGGAAAACGAGTGCAATTATTGCCCGCGCTGCCAGACAGGAGGCAAGCTCTTGGCCGATCGAAGTCTGTCTCGTCTTCTCAAGGGCGATTGGCCCAAGACCATTGACGAGCTTGAGGACAACGGTTGAAACACAATTAAGAAATTCGCAACCGACGATTCTTGCAGTTAGGTCGGTTGCTCAAAAAAATCAATGACAACTTTGTTAAACGAGACGGCGGCTTGCATGGGAACGAGATGACCAGCGTTCTCGAAGCAGTGGTATTTGGCACCTGGCGTCAACTTGGCGTTTGACTCCATCTCATCTGGCGGCGTGACCGTATCGTCCTGGCCTGCGACAAACAAAGTCGGGAAGTCGATCGACTGCACGAACTCCAGCATGTCCTCACGTTCTGCCATCCCAAGTTGTCCCGCCGCAACACTCGTTGGGGCCGTCCGCCTGATCATCGACTGAATCGACTTGAGGACGTTGGGCTGAGTGTGTGTCTGTTTTTCTCCGACCAGCTTGGGCGCCATGGTCTCCGCCAGCAATTCGGTACCATGCGTTCGCGCATTGGCGGCGGCCACTTTTCGTGCCCGTCGTACCAGATCAGAATCACTGGCAGCACGGGTATTGCATGCGATTAAATGGCTTAGACGATGACGATGGCGACTAGCAAACTCCCATCCGACGTAGCCTCCCATGGAGAGACCGCAGTAGTGAATGGGTTCTGCAATCTCAATCGTATCTAAAAATGTTGCCAACCAATCGGCCAATCGCGGCATCGTTAACGGTGTACTTGACTGAGCGTCGTTGAGCGCCACGCTTTGACCAAACCCCGGCAAGTCGGGTGCAATCACGCGATGATGTTTGCTCAACTCATCGAGCTGGTGAACCCACATCGTGTGGTCCAATGGAAACCCATGGACCAAAAGAACGGGTGCTCCCTTTCCTTGATCGATGAACTGTGTTGCTCGACCGGCGACCTCCTGTTGGCGCAAACTCATTCGATTTCCATAAATGCGATGCTGCTGGCAAGTTCTACTTGGCAAATTCTACATCGTGGCAAGTTGAAATGATATTTTCCATAGCCAGTGCAACCCCAACACGATGACCATCAAGATCGGCGCGTAGAACACATAGTTAAGTTCCAACGCTCGCTTGCGTGTCCAAAGTAGATAGATCTGCATCGTGTTCCAGGGAATCTGAACAAGGCAGAACAAGTACACAATGAAACTGGCTGAATTGAATCGCCATGCGCGGGAAAACTCCCCGTGGCTGATCGAGATGAATGCGCGGGTTAGCCCGCAACCGGGACAATCAATTCCCATCAACCGTTTGCTGTAGCACGACTCCGGCATCGGAACGATCGATCCGGGGAGGAAGACGTTGTTTGGACCTTCGCTGCGCATCAGAAAGGACATGGTGATCACGACCACTGCCATGACCAAGAACGTGACATGTACCGTCAAGTGCTGCCGAACCGTCTTTGCCGGCCAAACATAATCGGCGGGCCTGACTGGCGCAGGCGCGGGCTCGGTTGGGCCTGGTGTGACATCGGGTTGTTCAGCGTTTGGATCCTGCACTTCTTTATTTTACTGATCGCGCCAAAATCGAGGAGAAAACAAAACGAGAATCGGAAAGATTTCCAACCGACCAAGCATCATCAACAAGATAAACAATGTCTTTGAGAGGCCGGAAAAATTGGAGTAGTTCTGTGTCGGTCCAACGACACCAAGTCCAGGACCAATGTTGTTCAGCGTCGCCGTAACGGCGCTGGCTGAGTCGATCAGTTTGTTCGAGCCATCCCCGCCCCACGTCGACAAGGGCTCCAAGCCGACCACAAAAATGAAGCTGAATCCAAACAGCAGAAATACCAGGCTGAAGTAAACCAGAATCGAATGTCGCAGCGTTTGATCTTCGACTGGTTTACCGTCCATGCGCAACAGTCGAACTTCTTTGGGACTAAACGCGGCGTCGACTTCCATGCCCAGAATTTTTACAAACAGCACGTGCCGAATCACTTTGAGCCCTCCACCTGTACTGCCGGCACATCCCCCGATGAACATCAACGCCAGCAGCCAGCCGCGATGGAAGCTCCTCCATTGATCAAAATCGGCTGTTCCAAAACCGGTCGTTGTCATGATCGAAACAACTTGAAACAGACTATTGCGTATACCGCTCTCCAACGAATCATATTCTGCGATGTTGCTTGTCAGGCCAAACACCATCATCAATCCGACCGAGACGACGATGACTCCCAGGTAAACCTGAAACTCGGTGTCACGAAGCATTTTGAGCGGGTTGCCAATCACCGCAAAAAAGAGCAACGTGAAATTAGCACCTGCCAGCGTCATGAAAAGGATCACAACGTACTCAATTGCCGGGCCATGCTCTGCCAAAAAGTGACCGAGACTGGCGTTGTAAGTGCTGAAGCCGCCGGTGGCCATGGTGCCGAACGCGTGACACAACGCATCGAACACCGACATTCCCAATAGATACAAAATGATCGCCAGCACAATGTTCAGTGCGACATAGACACCCGCGAACAACCAGGCAGTATGTTGCATCCTGGCGTTGGAGCTGTCCTGCGTTGGCCCGGGCATCTCGGTCCGCATCAACGCCTTACTTGCAGAGTTTTGACCGAGCAGTACGACAAACAAGACAATGATTCCCAGGCCGCCCAGAAAATGCGTGCTCGAACGCCAAAACAGGATGCAGTGAGGGACCAGGTAAGGGTCTTCCAGATCGCAGAGCACTGTCGCTCCGGTCGTACTGAATCCAGACTGGGCTTCGAACATGGCGTCGAGCAAGCCAATCTTTACCCAGTTCAATCGGTAATGGGACGCGCGATCAACCGGTGCCGCTCGATCCTCCCCTGGAGCAATCAACCAGTTGCCAAACTCGGGCCGTCGTTGCAGTCGTTCAAAGACGGCTGGTGCTTGCGGATTCTCGGTTTCAGCGATCAAGTCGCGTTCACTCAAACCGCGAGCGTTGGCACGAGTGATCGCGTTGAGGGTTGCCCACTCTTCGACGTCGACAGGAACTTCATTCCAGCCATTCCAGATCTGCCACCGTGACGCTGCCACCAAGACAGTTTCTGAGTCTTGATGGGTCCGAATCGATGGGCCTCGACTGGTGCCGCTGAAGACATAGGGCAACGCTCCGAGTACCGTTGCCAGAACCCAACTGAGACCGACCGCAGCCATCGCTTCCTTGCGAAAGATTTTCTCTTTCGCGTGACGGCCCCAAAACACCATTAGCGCACCAAGTGACCAACAAATGATCGAGCTGTAGATCAACCCCTGGATGCCCGCTGTTTCCACACGATCGCTGATGATCGATGGATCGGGATCGGTGTGAACGCCAAATTTGGGATCTGCCCAGATCAAACTGAACAGCATGAAGCTGCCGATCAGCAGTACCAAAATACCGAGTAGTTTGGAGAGCAGGCGGAAGTTCATGAAACGAAGTCAGGTTTAGAAACGAGTGGAAGGAAGGCGAGTATCAATTTCTTTCGCCGTCGGTTTCAGTGTTTGATTCTGCGACCGAAGTCATTCGTTTGGACATCCAGGTGCCGCCCAGCAGAATCGCTGTCGAAAAACAGACCATGTAAACAAGGGTCATGAACTTCTTGTCAGGTTCTTCCGTTGGAGCTCGCTGAAGATAGAACACGAACAACAACACAGCCAGAAAAATTGCGTGTGCCATGTACGAAAACGGGGCAGTTCGCGTCGTGAGTGCGCCCAACATGAAATTCAAGCCGGATCCCACCACGACGATCGTCCAAAACATGGGTACCGGTATCACTTCAAACGGACGGATCGAGAACACCTCCGCCTGTCGGTCCGCAGGAAGTTTGGCGAACTCTTGATAGGACTCAAAAAAGAATGTGCCGATCAAATGTGTCAGCAGCGCGATCAGTATGGCATGCAGCACGATCCCGGATCCCAACGTCAGGAAACTCCGGAACATCAGCATTGGTGGCAGGAATCCAGATTGATGTTCTTCTTCAGACATGACTTGTTGACGCTTGGTTGGGCGGGCGGTTTTCGCTCAGCAAGGATTGGCTACTTGCGGACAAAGGTGAGCTTGCGTTGCAAACCGGCGAGATTGGGAGGGACCATTTGAATGGTATTCTCATCTTTAATAAACAGCTCATGCGTCGTTACTTGATTGGTCAGATCGCATTCGATGGTAATTGTCTTTTCCGCTTCATCAAACGAGACGAATTGCCAACTTCCTGATTTGGTGGAAATCGAGCCGCTGATTCTAGTTTCGGTTTCCAGTGCGCCAGATCGGTAGAACTTGACGACCATTCGAGGAGGCAGAGGTGGGAGCGTGTCCTCGATCTCTTCGGCAGCTTGCTCGTCTCTGTTGGACGACAGCTGACGCGAATCCTCGGATTCGGAGCGATCAAGCCAACGGTCGCCGCCATCGATTTCCCAACGCCCAATGACTCTGGCTCGATTGGGATCACCGCAACCGACCGATAGCAGCACAATCGCCAGCAATCCGACCATCGCAAACTGGTTGGTTTTGAGAATGTAGGCAGGAAGTCGCCGGGTGGGCCTGTGGAAAGATTGTAAAAGTTTACGCATTGGGTTGTTTTTTCTGATTAGCGAAACGGTTCGGGCCGATAACCGAAAAAGTAGGCCAACCGTCAACATGGCGGAAGTCGATGGCTTGCCGATCAGCGTTCGATTTTGCGAGACAAGCATCTCGTTGTTCGCTGTTGAGCTTAACCAACATCATACAAACAATTCAGGGGGCGATCGGATGAATCGCTTGTATTTGTCATTAGTCTGCGTCGCGATGGCACTCATCTCCGTCGGATGCTGTGGGCCGATGGGCTGTGGACCAGGTTGTGGCGTCTCCGATTGTTACGATTGCGATGGAGTCGGTTACGGAGAGACCATCATCCCCCAACGGCCACTCGATGGATTGCGACAGTTTCGCAAACGCCTCGTCTGTGGCAGTGGTTGTGGCGAAGTCTACTACGGCGAATGGACCAGCACACCACCGGATTGCGAAGATCCCTGTTGCGGTGATCAGTGGGTCGGTGGCGCGGTACCGTGTCGGCCTGGATGTTGGCAGCCAGGCAGCTTGCTCGGCAACCTGTATGGCAGTCGTTTTTGCTCAGGTGATGAGTCGTCAGCATCATGTGGATGCGGCAGTGTCGAATGCGACGGCGGCTGTGGTGAGGCCGATGGATTTGTCGGCGGATACATTCAACAAGGAACTTCGGTTGCCCGGCCGGTTGTTTCGGGATCAAGCTGTGGGTGTGCCAAAGCAAGCCCTGTTGCCGTCCCGTCTCGGATGGTTCGCCGCTCGGTTCCTGCGACAGATCGTCTGACCCGATAACGTTGTCCCGCCTCGAACATCCGCCAACCAACATCGGCGGATGTTTGTCGTTTGAGACTTACTTGCCAAGACGTTACTTCAATTCTGCAGTCACGGTTATCCCCAAGTTATCTACGGGGAGCTAAAGCCGTGCCAGAAGGACATACCATTCACCGGATTGCCCGCGACCACAACCGATGGTTCGCTGGAAACCGCGTGTTGATTGCATCGCCACAAGGTCGCTTTGAATCCGAAGCGAACCGACTGTCTGGAAAAACGTTGCAGCGTGTTGATGCTCATGGCAAGCATCTCTTCTATCGCCTCGGCCCCAAGCAAACTTCCAAGCAGCAACTTGTCCATATTCATTTGGGGCTGTACGGAAAATTTCGTGTCCACAAGAATCCACCTCCGGAACCTCGTGGGGCGGTTCGAATTCGTTTGATCGGCAATGACCGAACGTTTGACCTCAACGGTCCCAACTGTTGTGAGATTCTCTCCAAGCCTGGATATGAAAAACTCCAAGAGCGGCTTGGCGAAGACCCACTCCGTAGCGATGCTGATCCCGAACGAGTCTGGAACAAGTTTCAAAAGAGTCGATCGGCCATTGGAACGATGTTACTCAATCAGTCAGTTATCGCCGGGATCGGCAACGTGTATCGAGCTGAGCTGCTGTTTCTATTGGGAATGCATCCAGAACGTCAAACGAAATCGCTTTCGAAGAGTGAGTTCGACGAACTTTGGCAACTGACCGTCGATTTGCTCAACGTGGGTGTCAAATACAATCGCATCATCACCGTGGATCGCAAGTCAGCCAACAAACCATTGAGCCGCTTGAAGTCAAAAGAACGATTGATGTGTTACAAGAAGCCAACGTGTGTTCGGTGCGATGCCGCGATTCGAAAATGGACGCTCGGCGCACGAACCATGTACGCTTGCGAAACGTGTCAGACCTAGCGCACTCGATGTTGCAATTAGCCTGGCGGCCATGTCAGCTTGCGACCGGCCAACAGATGGAAATGCAAATGGTCGACCGATTGCCCTCCGTCCCAACCGCAGTTGGCAACCACACGATATCCTGATTCTTCAACGCCTAGCTCGCGGGCGACTTTGCCGACGGCCAATAGCAAGTGACCCGCCAACGCCTGATCGTCTTCTTTCAAGTCAGCGACGTTGACAACTTCTTTTTTTGGAATCACCAGAACATGGACGGGTGCCTGGGGCGAAATATCATGAAACGCGATACACAGATCGTCTTCGTAGACGATCTCAGCGTTGATCTCGCGGTCAATGATTTTTCTGAAAATCGATTTTTCACTCATCAGGAATTAGTCTGCAGAACGTGCGAATTGGGATGGTAAAAATTGCAACGTCATTGTGCTGTGATCAAGCCGCCGAACCCTGTTGAATCACGATCGCTTGATCTGCCACCATGATGGCGATCCCATTGCGAATCGGCAACAACAGCGTCCCGTCTTCGTTGACCAATCCCGCTGAAATCGAATTCTCAACTGCTTGACCAGCTCGGTTAAATAGCTCCCCACCTTTAATTTGCAGATTCAGCTGCTCAATCAATGACTCTTCTGCAAACGACAGCGTCGATTTCGTGACCGGACAACGGACGATTTTTAGTAACTCAGGATCCATGGCTTTTTGGCAAAAGGGACTTGGTAGACAGTCGTTACTCCATTGAAGCGTGGTTCAATGGAGCGCACTTCAGCTGACCGTCCGAAAAAACTGCAATGCTGTGAAGTAGCAATCCAAAAATGGTGGGTTTTCTCAAGCTCGACATGATAGCAGTTTGTCACCCTTGCCGGGCCAACCGCGGAAATCTCAACCTCAAAGCTTGGCACGCCTGCGTTCAATGGTTTCAGGCCCGCATTCGCCAAAAACTCGTATTGTTGATTTTTGCCTGCTGGATTATCACAGTCGTCAGGCAAACCCCTCCATCATTAACTTGGACGCGAAGGAGTCGCAAAATGTTTATGAGAGTTAAATGGAACCGAACCCCTCGTCCTGTCCAGAACACTCGATGGAACCGTCTGAAAATTGGTGTTGTTTCTTTCGTCGCGTTGGCCGTCAGCTCAGTGGGTTTGCTTACGGCGCAAGACCTGTTGCCACCAAATGATCCGGGCACCGTTGCACGACCGATCTCCATTGGGCAACCATTTCTTCCATTAATTGATGATGTTGTAGCTGAAGCCAAACATTGCCAGTCAGGCTGCCAAGCCTGTGGTTGCAGCTGTCAACAGAAAACGGATGGTTCATCGGCTGAAGTGGAATCAGCCTTCAAAGCCGCCGACCGACTGGTTGCTCAGATCAGCCCCATGACGCCAAAGCTCTCGGCCGACCCACCGAGATACACCGCCTCACAACTGGCCGATGTCTTGTGGGTTTCCTTACAAGGTAGCTCCAGCTCTGATTCACAGCGTCGCGCCATTGAAACAGCGCTGGCGATCGCGGATGAGCAAGGCAAGTTGAGTTTTCACAAACCTGAAGACCTGTTGAATTTGCGACTGAAGTGTTTGGAGCAAGAAAACCAGAAACTACAGCAGGAGCTGGCTCGGATGACCGTCCAACGAGATGGGCTCCTCGATGCCAATACACGAATCGTTAAAGCGATTCGGCAATCACGCGAACGTGTTGAGTCACGAATGAACTTGGCCAGTCTCAAGTCAGCGGTCGAGCAACTGGAACGACAGAAGGTGAGGCAGAAACTTTTGGTGGATGTACCCGTGCCCGAAAAAACTCAGAAATCCAACCCTCCAACCATCAAGTTGCCCAAGCTCGCCACGACCTCCGTTTCGACCGTGGTGTCGGTACCTGATGCCGATACCCAAATACTGCATATGCCAACGAGAAAAGCTGTCGCTAAACCCAAACCAGTTGAGTTGCCCAAGCCACCGCAGGTTGCCAAAGCGAAGACGGTGACCAGTCTGAACCGATCGCTACCACCAAAACGGGCCAAATCAGCCTTAACTCCGATACCAGACTTGACTCCTAAACCCGCTTTAAATCCTGAACCAGCCTTACCACCTAAACCAGCGTTAAGGTCGTTGGCACCTGTTTCAAGACCGGCGCCTATGCCAGCGCCCAACGATGAGCTGTTGCAGTTGCAACGAGATGTTCAGAAGTTGAACGCTCGGTTGGAAGCACTGATCAAAAAACGTGATGCTCTTTCACAACCATTGGTAAAGCCTGAATCAATTCCACTGTCGCCGTTGTACGTGCCTAGTTCACCTGAACTAAAGCCGATCGAGAAGTAGATTCGGGGCTCGTCGTCCGGGAAAAGCCTGCCAGTCAGCCAGATAGCCGGTTTCAAAACCCCGGAATTAGTTCGACGCATTTGGGACAAGTGAGCCGTCTCTCGCTGGCCGAGGACAATATCACGTCCCAAAACAACCAGCTGTTGATCGAAATAGATGGCCCGCTGCCAAGCCGTAAGCCGAAACGAAAAGCCGTAAGTCGAAACGAAAAGCCGTACGCCGAAACGACCAAGCAGAAGCCGGCTCGACTAGTTGATGAGCTGGCAAGCGACTAAGCCAGCGATCAGGGAACAGAACATCAACAGGTATCGTTGGATTCCGCGAGTTCCGATTGTCAAAATTGCAGTTTTCATTTTTCTTCTCCGCTGTTGTTACCAGTTCGTTGGTAACTTATTGAGCATCTTACATGCCATCGGATTTTTTTCAGCCCGAAATAGACTTCGATTCGCGATTCGTTCCGGTTATGACTTCCGGCTTACAAATCGAACATTTTTGCGTGACGTTTACGCCGGTTTTCCTCGGTCTGAGGAAGGAAAATTACGTTTGGGATACATGCAACGCTGCGTGGCGATTTTCAACGTCAGAAATGTTCATTTTCGACTTCGAGATGTGTTGCAAAAGTCCGTCATCATGTTGACAAAAACCGTTGCAGAAGTGAAACAGTAACGCGAGACTGTAGCGATTCATCTTGTTGTTGTCATCTACCCAAAACCGGGTTTCTTACGACCCGGCAAACCGACAGCGTACCTCGGTGCTCGCTGGGCCATGTGATGGTTTACGAGGAAAAACGTTCGCAACCGAGCTGAGTTCCCGTCCCGATTGAGGCGGGCTGGGTCGAAGTCGGCGATTTGCAGCAATTCTGTAATCGGTGAATTCCTTGAATATCTTTGCTTTGCCAGCGATATTGGTGACTGGATCAATTTCTTGTGGAGGTGATCGATGGTTAAGCTTCTATGGTGGGCATTGGGCGCGGTGTCGCTTTTGACCGTTTTGGTTTATTTCGGCGGTCAAATTCTCTACTCGATGGAGGATTCGGATGCAGAAGTCACTCGTATGATGCGAGAACGTCGTGCTGAATTGGAGGCTCAATGGGAGCGCGAGGATCAAGCCGATCGACAAAAGAAATTGGCCCAGTCAACTTCTGACGACACCGACGGATCTGTCGACACGAAGACACAGGAGACCTCTCCGTCAAATGGCGCCACGAAGGAACAAACCGAAACGCCTTCGAAGCAGGCTGATCGAATTGCCGTGGACGACTTTGTCTTGGAATCGGCCGACGACGTCCGCGTCGCATTGGGCCGCTATCGGGCCAATTTTGAGAAGGCTGAATATGACGAAGCGTTTCGCTGGATCGATGCCGTCTGTTTGGCGCAGCCCAACAATGACTTCTATCAAGCACAAAAAGGGAAAGTTGCTTTCATGACGTGCAAGTTTCCCGAATGCGTCGAGGCTTACGATCAGGTGATCAAAATCGACACGTCGCTGAAACCTCAGCTATGGCAGCGAGGATTGGCTCTGTATTACGCCGATCAATTTAAGGAAGGTGTAGAACAGTTTGAGCAGCATCAGAAGGTGAATTCGCAGGACGTCGAAAACTCGGTCTGGCATTTCTTGTGCGAAGCAAAGGTTTCGAACGTTGAAACTGCGCGAAAACAGATGATCGACATCCAGGAAGATTCACGGATCCCCATGTACGAGATCTTTGAGATGTTTGCCGGACGAAAAAAACCGGAGGATGTCATCAAAGCCGCTCAGTCGACAGAGCGAGCCTCCGCGGGAAGCCCCGGGCACAAGCTGCAACTGTACTACGCGTATTTGTACGTTGGGCTGTTTCAGGAAATTAATGGAGATGCCAAGGCTTCTTTGGAGTCGATGAACAAAGCCAAAGATGCTTGGCCGTTATCGCGAGGAGACTTTATGGGCGAAGTCGCTCGAGTTCATATCGCGACGCGAACCAAAAAGAACTAACCCTTCAATTGAAAAGTAGATGCCTCGACCAATCAAACTGGCGCTGATTCAACAGTCCGCCTCCGAAGACCGATCTGCCAATCTTCAATTGGGACTCGATGCCACGCGTCGGGCAGCTGCCCAGGGTGCCAATGTCATCTGTTTTGCGGAATTGGCTTTTGAACCATTCTATCCACAGCAACACGCTGCAGACGGTTTTGAATCATTAGCGGAACCGATCCCCGGCCCGATTTCCGATTCATTTGCTCAATTGGCCCAAGAGCTGGGCGTGGTGATCGCGATCAACCTGTTCGAACGGTTTGAAACAGAATCAGGAATCCAGACGTTTGACAGCTCGCCCGTCTTCGATGCGGACGGGACCATGTTGGGCGTGACAAGGATGATCCACATTACCGACTATGAGTGCTTCCACGAAAAAGGGTACTACGTACCGGGTGATCAAGGAGCACCTGTGTACGCGACGGCGTTTGGGAAAATTGGCGTCGCGATCTGCTATGACCGCCACTACCCGGAGTACATGCGTGCCATGGCGATCGGTGGTGCCGAGATCGTCATTGTGCCTCAAGCAGGATCAGTCGGCGAGTGGCCAGACGGATTGTATGAAGCTGAGCTACGTGTCGCGGCGTTTCAGAACGGTTACTTCACCGCGCTCTGCAATCGCGTAGGCGCGGAACCAAAATTGACATTTGCAGGTGAGTCGTTCGTTTGTGATCCAGAAGGGAATGTAATCGCCAGAGCAGGGCAGGGGACAAATGAAATATTGCTCTGTGACATTGACCTCGACGCTATCGCGAAGTCTCATGCGAAGCAGTTGTTTCTGAAAGATCGCCGACCAGATCTGTATCGCGACTGGATTGGCGACTGAGTCCTCTCAACGCCGGCCGAACCTCCGCTCAGGAAACCCTCAATTCCCGCGCGTCGCGAGACCGCACGATCCCTATGGTTATCAAACGGCACTTTTCATGCGTATAATCTGTCGGTTATCTGAGCAGCAAATCTGAGAAGCGATTGAATGGACAACAGCGAAAAACAGTACCGAGTCCTGATTGCGGACGACAACGCCGCGAACCGAGAGTTGTTGGAAGCGTATCTTGCCGAAATCGAATGTACCACGGACATCGCCGAAGACGGTGCACAAACCATTGACAAAGCGCGGAGCTTTCAACCGGATCTGATTCTGTTGGATGTGATGATGCCCAAGCTGTCTGGATTTGAAGTCTGCGAACAGATCAAGTCGGATCCTGAGTTGTCACGAATCATGATTCTGATGGTGACCGCCCTCAATGAGTTGGGTGACATCGAGCGAGCCGTGGAAGCAGGGACAAATGATTTTCTGTCGAAACCAGTCAACCGGGTTACGCTGCTCAAGCGAGTCGAAAATCTGTTAGCCCTCAAAGATGTCACCGATGAAAATGAACGTCTTCGTCAATACATTCAACGAGTCGAAGAATCGGCTTGATTGCGTGTCGCCTCGCTATCCAAAGACCTCATGTGCACAGGCTATCTGATGGAGCGCTAGAGCACATTTAATTTCGTCACCAGAGTTGCACGTCCACATAACTGCCAGGAACTTTCAGGATGAAGGATTCATTGGAGACGCCGGCTGATCCATCTGCAAACCGTTTGCAGATTTGGGACCGCTTGGGCGTGCTCTTCCTGTTGGCAATGACGGCATTGAGCGTCTTCGGGTTGATGCGAATCAAGACCAACACGGAAGATGTGTTGCAATGGTTGCCGGATCAGTCCCAGTCACGAACCGAGTACGATTTCTTCAAAAGAAACTTTGACTCGGACGACTTTGTGATTTTGACTTGGCCGGATTGCACGACCGAGGATCAACGACTTCGAGATTTTGCATCCAAAGTGCGAGAGTATGATCCGGATCAGTTGGTCGCCCGCGTCACGACTGGGTATGACATCACTCGGGAACTGGGCGAAAAACTGGAGATCTCGCGCCGTGCGATCATCAATCGGATGGCGGGTGTATTCTTCGGCATTGAGAATCGTGAATTGACGTGTGCTCTGGTGGAACTGTCTCACGATGGAACCAAGCGTCGATCCGATGCGATGAAGTTAATCGAAAGCGCAGTGGAACAAGTCGAAGGTTTGCACCGCGACGACATTTCGATGGCCGGCTATCCTTACATTGCGACGTATATCGACCAACAGTTGCATGGCTCCTACAAAACGTTGCTGCTGCCATCGATCATTTTGGCGACGATCATTTCATTTTTGTGTTTGCGCGATTTCCTGCTCGGCGCAATCGTATTTATTACCGCAACCGGTGCTGCGACAGTCAGCGTTGCGATTGCTCCCGCATTTGGTGTCATGCTGGGCGGCCTGATGTCAATCATTCCAGCACTCGTCTTTGTGTTGGCGACCTCCGGTTCCATCCACTTGATGCGGTACAGCCTCGATGCAATTGGTGATCCGTTCAAGTTGCTTTCCATTGGTTGGCGTCCCTGCGTCATCTCGACGTTGACGACGGCCGTCGGGATGTTGTCGCTGACACGAAGTGAATTCCCGGCGATCCGTAACTTTGGACTGTTCTGTGCCATTGGCGTCGGTTTTGCGCTGGCGTTTCAATTGGTCATGGTTCCTTGGTTATTGACGCGGTTGGGACAAAATGGCCTGAAGCGTTTGGCGGCGCGAAACGATTCGTCAACGTTTTGGGCAAAACTGGCTCATGGGATATTTCAGTTGCGCTGGACAGTGACGCTGTTGTTTTTCGGCTTGATCGCCGCTGGCGTCGCTGGTTTGATGAGTCTTCGGGCGGAAGTGGAAGTTGAGAAACTGTTTCGAGCAGATTCGTCGATCATCCAATCGTTGACTGAGTTGGAGTCGACACTGGCGCCGATGGATCAAACGGAAGTCTTGCTGATTTTTAGTGATCCCAAAGGCAACCGAATGTTTGAACGAGCCGCATTCGCGCGAGCCGTCCAGTCGGAGATTGGAAAAGTTGACAGCGTTAGTACTGCCTACTCGTTGGCAAACTTCTTGCCGAGAGACCCAAAGATCAAACGCGCTCGCGATGTCGCCAAACGATCAACCATGCGTGACTACCTTGATCGCGAACGAGCCAGTTTTGCCGACGGTGGCATGCTGGCGATCGACTCGCAAACAGGAGCGGAAATTTGGCGAATCAGTGTTCGGTTCCCGTTTACCGAGCAAGTGGACTTTGAGCGATTGCGCGATGAGATCCAACAGGCGACCACACGAGTGGCGGCGCAATTTCAGTCCGGCGAAGGGATGCCAACGAATTCATCCGATTCGTTTGCAGCTCCTTCGTTCATCTACACGGGACACACGTATCTCTTTCACCATGCGCAATTGTCCTTGCTCAAGGATCTGTTTTTTAACTTCCTTTTGGCGTTCGCGATCATCACACCGTTGCTGATCGTAGTACTCAGGTCGCTTCGGATCGGTTTGATTGCGATGATCCCAAACGTCTTTCCAACGGTCGTGGTGTTTGGGATGCTCGGATGGTTGTCGCATCCGATCGATTTGGCCTTGGCGATGACCGCTTGCGTGGCTTTGGGAATTGCAGTCGATGATACGACTCATTTCCTGATTCGTTTTCGCGACTATGGGGGCAGTTTATCGCAAGTAGATGGTCCGATTCAGAAAACGCTCGCGCAGTGTGGCCCGGCAATGCTGCATACGACGTTGATCGCCAGCGCGAGCCTGATGACGTACTACTTCAGCAATATGTTGGTCGTGTCTCGGTTTTCGTGGGCGATTTCGTTGCTGCTGGCCGTGGCATTGGTTGCCGATGTGTTGATGTTGCCAGCGATCATGTTTGTTTTTGGTCGATCAGATTTGAAGACTTGAGCCGTAGGATAGCCACTCTTGGCTGTCACGAATTGAATTGACGTTGGCCAATCGCGTCGACGGTTCGAATCGCGATTTGGTTTTTTGGACGAAGTATGGGCCTCGGGCAAGAGCGTCCAAGCTACGCCAACTAACTCAACCATCGATTGCGAGTTCGCAGCGCGGTTACGAATTCTTTCGTGCCAAAATGGATTGAAACACCACTGGTCCTTTTTTGGCAAAGCGAAAAAATTCGGTATGTTCGTGAGTTAGTTTGGCATCCGCAAAAAAACTGCAATAGTCATAGTTCTCGTGCAACGGTACCAACCCCATCGACCAAAAACTGATCATCGCCATCTTCAAGTAAACGATATTAAAAAGGCGGCTGGGCCAGCTGCCCTGCGATCGAGCGACGTCGGCGATTAGGTAATAACCATCATCGCGGAGCAACTTCGCGGTGTGGTTGAGCATTGCCTTCATGCCTTTTCGTCGAAAGACATTGAGAAAGTAGTTGGCGGCGACAACGTCGTAGTATCCAAATCGATCGTGGTCAAACGCGTTCTGGCAGATCAGCTCAACGTCAAGCTGCTCTTTGTCAAATTTTCGCTGCACGCGATCGAGCATGCCTTGCGAGATATCGATGCACGTGACCGCCGCACCCTGCCGCGCTGCCATGATTGCGTCTTCCCCGGCGCCCGCGCCCAAGTAAAGGACTTTCTGGTTGGGCTGGATGAACTGGACCTGGTAACGTTTACTCGCTCGAATCTGATTGGTGGAATAGAACTTGGCACTGGTCTCATAAAACCATGCAGCACGATCGTAGTTTTTTCCAAGTTTGCGATCCTGATCGGAGGCAGCTTTGGGTGCAGCGGTGTTGGAGTTGCGGTTGTGTGAATCGTTCACGTTAGCAGGGCGTTGGTGGAAGTCGAATGTGGCGTCCGTGATCAAGCTTGAATCTTGCGATTCAAGCTTGCCATCATGCGTAAAGGATCGACGATCAGGGTCCTTTCCACAACGTCAATCTTGGCCGTCATTTTCAGTCTGTCCCGGCTTCGTGTTGTTGAGCAAGAACAGGGGTGGAATCTGAGACGGCCCAGTCGAGGCGTGAGACGATCTTGGCATAAAAAAACCTCCTCAAACGAAATCGCTTGAGAAGGTTTGGATGTTTTAGCAATCGGTGTAACTGGCGTAGAGCCAATCCACTACCGCTCAGACTCTTCGAGCAATCCGTCGGGAAGATCGATGTTATGCTCTTGAGCCGCTTGGCGAAGTTTGGTCAATGCCCGAGCTTCGATCTGTCGGATCCGCTCTTTTGTGACGCCCATTTTAGCACCAACTTCTTTGAGCGTTTGTGGCTCTTCGCTGTAGTCGAGCCCGAACCGGCTGATGATGATTTGCTGCTCTCGCTCATCAAGTCGCTCGAGAATCCGATTGATCTGTTGTTCTCGGTGATGCTGCTCTGATTCGAGTGCATATCGATCGGTTCGTTGATCGGGCCGGGAGAGGAAGACCTCTTCTGAAGTTGGTCGAAAACGATCCCGTTGTTTGAACTCGTTCGGAATCGTTCGAGCAAAGTTCTTCATGATCGCCCAACTGGCGTAAGTGCTGAACTTGTTGCCGCGAGCGTAATCGAATTTTTCGACCGCACGAATCAACGACATGTTTCCATCACTGACCAGTTGGAAGAAATCCTCATTCGCTGAAACGTGTCGTTTGGCGATTGAGACGACCAATCGAAGGTTTGATTGAACGATCCGATTCTTAATCTTGACCGCTTCGCCATAGAGTCGTTCGATCTCGTCCATGTCAGCGGACCGAGCTTTGGTTGGATCAAGCGACTCACGCAAACGGCTCGCTTTGAATTTGAGAAAATTGTACTTTCGGAACAGGTATTGTTCTTGTTCACGGGTCAGCAAAGAAACTTCGTACAACGATGCCAAATATCGAGGCAGTCCCGCAGGCGGTTTGGTACGCCGCGTCGCTTTTTCAGGGACTGGCATCTCCGAGTCGACAATCTTTTTGTACGCCGACTTGCGATGGAATTCCGCGTTGTCCATAAAGTCCAATGGCAACTCGATGATCATGTTCGCACGAACTTCATTGATCACCCGGTAAACCGTCGTCTTGTTTCGGCAGTACCGTTTGGCAATCGATTCCGCGTTCTTGCCGGACATGAAATCAGCGTAAATCCGCTCTTTCATTTCGAGATTCAGCGGACCGGTTTGATCCGGGAAGACGGCAATGGATGGGTTTTCCCGGTCGAATTGTTTGATGGTGTATCGAATCGTTTCGACGCTTCGATCCATGTGTTTGGCGATTCGACGCGTGACATCTGCCGGGCAACCACCCGCTTTGGCAAGCCGTCTGGCGCGGTCGATGATCTCATTCTTGTCGTTCTGCGAGAGCTGGCTAAACCGTTTTCCACGGCTCACTTTTTCTCGATTTCGTTTGACGAAGTTGTCGACGCTCGAATGGAGGAAACCGACTCGTTTACGTCCGCCATCAAAAATGAACTTGCGGCTGACCAAACCTTGTTGACGCCATCTGGAAATTGTTTTGCTGGAGACGTTGAACATCTTGGTCAGGTCGTCCACCGTGTGGACGGGCTGCCCAAATTCCTGGGCACCGACATTGGCGGAATCGGACAGATCTTCGATGAACCGGTGAAGGTCATGCATCAGTTCCGTTCCGCTGATCTTAACGATCGGGGAATTTTCGGGGCGGAAACCGGTAATGCGGAAACAGACAAACTCGAAATTGTATGTCCGATCCGGCCGGATATCGCGCAGCAGTTTTTCAGCGCAATCAACTTGTTCGATCTTCTTCTCGCGGGGCGAAAAACGGACCTGTTGATCACGTAGCTCACGAATGGAATCGCAACGGTAATCGGAATGCATAAATCTAACCTTCTTTCTACCTTCGGCTTCCCGCCGGCAACTGGGTTGAGTCGCCGACTTCGCTTATCCAAAGGACAAAACCTCGAAGATCCTCCTGATCAATTAACCGATCGAACGTCACTGTTCCAACGGCTGTTTTACGACGAATAAGCCAACTGGTTCATTTGTCGAAAAAACGATTATTTCGCCCATCAGTGAGGTGACGTGTTTCGGTGTGTGAAACTTACCCCATTGCGGGCTTGCTAGCAAGGAAAGTGGAATCTTTCCTCACCAACTGTCCAAATTGAGATGCAAAATTCGTTCCAAGTTCGCTGTTTTCCCGTGGATTTGATGCAATCGATGGTTTTTTACGGCTGAAACAGGTTTTTAGCCATTTGCAGCAGGTGACCGATTGACATGTCAAAAATTTCGGAATGAGACGAGTTGATTCGATTTGATACACGGAGTGGTCGAAATTGAAACAAGATCCGCCTCGGTGGTTTCATTGAGTGACGTCGTTTGACGTATCACACAATTTTGCTGAGACCGGTTTCCAGGTGAAATAAAAATTTTGAATTGGTTAGTCATTCTTTGTTGTTGTTTTTGTGAGTCTCTGCCGAATGAGTTTGTCACGGAATTAGTCAAAGACTTTTATTTCGTGACATCGACTCGACTCATAAAACGCAAACAATTCTCAGTTTCTACCAAGTCTCAATCTTCAATTTCATTCGACAACCAGCTTTCTTTCTTTGGTTCCAATATGTTTAAAATCGCCGAACTCAAACTTCAATTTCTAACTCCGTTGTTTGCTTTACTTGTTAGTGGTTTGGCAGCGAGTGCTTCCGTTGCTGATGATACCGTTGACTTGGCCGTCAAGTTTCCAAAATCGGAGCAGTGTCGCATCATCACCGAAATTGAGCATGAGGGCTCCGTCATCGTGGTACCTGATGATCCTCAAGCGGCACCCAAGCCACTGCCATTGAAAGTCAATGGAACATTGAAGTATCACCAGAGAATTACCAACGCGACTCAGGCGATTCGGTATTTTGATGTCGCCAAAGCAGATATTGAGTTGGACAAAGGTGAAACCAAACCGGAACTGGACAAGACAAACCGTTTGATCATCGCTCGTCTGAAGGCTGAGACAAGCGGACGCGTTGAGATGGCTTCGGTGCGAGATACGTTACAACAGGAGGAACTTGAGCTGCTGCAAACTCCATCCGACCCACTTTCATTGAGCGACTTGTTTTATAAAGAAGCTCTTAAAGTTGGGCAGAAGTGGGAGCCAAGCGATCAAGCGTTGGCCAAGTTTTTAAATGTGGAGACGATCGACACCAGCGATGTTGAGCTAACACTGAAAAAGATCGATCGTGGATTGGCGCGAGTTTATGTTTCCGGCAGCGTCGTTGCCAGCGTGTTTGACGTGACCACAGAAATGTCCGTCAGTGGAATCGCGTTGATCGACGTCAAAAATCAGCAGATCAAGAACATCAAGGTTGGAATCGATGAAGTTCGACCAGCGGGACAGATCGAGCCTGGTTTTGAAGGACGCACCCGAATCGATCTGGGCTTTCAATATGGTCGCTCAACGAAACAACTTTCGAACAAAACACTTTCCGCAACGGTTCGTTCGAAAAAGATTCAACAGCGGTTGAAGTTCGTCTCGGACGCAGGTGCCTATCACATCATCTACGATCCACGGTGGAAGTTGATCGCAGGTGAAACTGACTCGGCCATCATGCGTTTCATCGAAAAAGGAAATTTGATTACTCAGTGCAATGTCGTGCTGCTGCCAGAACGTCCGGCAAACCAACCGCTCACGTTGGACAAGTTCAAGGATGAAATCGGCAAAGCGATCGAAGCGGACAAGAACGCCATGTTGGTCACGGCCGATACACGTAAAACCGCCAATGGGCTCAATGCACTCAATGTTGTCGTCTCAGGTGAAGAAGACGGATTGCCGGTCAACTGGTTTTACTACCATGTTTCTACCAATGACGGACGCCAGATCACGTTTGTGTTTACGTTGGCCGAGAAAGCTTCAGGACGTGCCAAGAGCGTTGCGGACCAGCTGGTCAATGAATTCAAATTTGTGACACCAACGAAAAAGGTGGCCAAAAAGAAATCGTCTTCAAACGCTCGTAAACGATAAGGGCCTCAAGGTCCATCATCGAAGACTCTCGATTGCCGGACGGTCATTGTTTATCCAAAGAAATCATCAGGGATTTCATCAACGTCGGGCTTGTCGTTGACTGAGACCGGATTGACGAGCGGTCTTGGTGAGACGATGGCCATTTCGTCGTCGGACAACACATGGTCTGCCGATTCGTCGAGCGAGACCAAGCGAAATCCGAGTTGGTATTTAAGGATTAGAACGACAACCACGGGGACGAGGATTTGGCCAGCATTCGCCGCGATGAATAAACCGGATACTTCGAGGTATTCCCCCCCCGGGGCTCCGAGAATGGAACAGGCGATCACAAGTTCAATCAATGAGACGACAACGCAGACGATGGTACCCAGGAGCAGGTGACTCCAGCGAAGTGTATTTCGCAATGCAAATAGCATGCAGGGGAAAACCAACAGCAAGTTGGCAGCGGCCAGCAACGACATTAAACAAGTCGTGACTTCATTGGAGATACCGGATTCTCCTTTGAACAACTCAGCGCCGGTAAGGCTGATCGAAATTCGAATCGCAGCGAATGCGGTTGCCAGGACCAGCGTCGAAACTAACATTTCTTTGATCTGAAAATGCTGTGTGCTGCGCTCGAAAACCTCAATTCGGTTGACCAGTCGCCAACGCTTCAGCCAACTGAAGATGCCCATGGGGATCTGTGTGGCAATGCTGCCGCAAGCTAACAGGATCAACATCAAAGATGCAAATTCTGAAGTGCGTTGAGACAGCCAACTGCCTCGATCGATGCCATTCCCCCAGCCATAGCCGATGACGACCGATGACCACATCAGTGAGAGAAAGAGAATGGCCCACGGGATTCGATGGATGATGTTTCCAATTGAGCATGCGGTCCACAGGCTGATCAGGTTGAGCTGGCCACTGAAACAGCCGGCTAACAGTCCCATCCAGATCGCGATCAGAAACGAAATCCTTGAATTTCCTGGGCCTTCGTTGATCGCACGCGGCATCAATGCATTAAGCGTCAACAACGTCGCAATGATGGCTGACAGGACGAGAACCACACGCAAGAGAGACGGTGGTTCTTGCAGGAAAGAGGCAGTTGCGAGTTGTTTTTCTTGGGGAATGGTTCGCATCTGTGTATCTCGTCATCGAGAAGCGTTTCTTTGGCATAATCCTGCCTGCAGCCGCGTGTTTGAACTGAATCGTGACATAACGGGGTGCGGACAGGAATCGTTCATGCCGGATTGATGTTCGTTCGGCTTTGCGAGCAATCTGGTGCCTTTAGTATAGCGTTAAGGATATTCATTGGGTCGTTCAGGCCTTGAGAGGTCGGTTCGGCGCTTGACGGAGCCAAACGTCGATGTCGCAGCGGCGCCTCGATGTCGCAGCGGCGCCTTTGAGTGCTAACTTGTCGGTTGGCATTGAGTTTGCTTACGACCCTCCCGATAATGTTGCGGTTTTAGCGTTTCAACGAACGCCGCTTTGATCGCTCAATATTGAGCTGGTTTTAGTCGAATCAACCCTCAATCACCGCCAAGTGCAAACTGGAGATTCAAATATGCCACTGGTCCCACTTCGTGTCATCCTCGACCACGCCGCCGAAAACAACTACGGCGTCGCTGCCTTCAACGTTAACAACATGGAGCAGATCCAGGCAATCATGGAGGCCGCTGATGAGACAGAATCTCCCGTCATTGTCCAAGCTTCTCGTGGTGCACGCAAATATTCTCAGGACAACTATCTCAAGCATTTGATGCTGGCGGCATCCGAGCTCTACCCTCATATTCCGATCGTCATGCATCAGGATCACGGCAACAGCGTCGAGACCTGCATGAGCGCTATTGAGAATGGATTCACATCCGTAATGATGGACGGTTCACTCGAAGAAGATGGCAAAACGCCGGCCGACTACGATTACAACGTCCGGGTAACCGCCGAAGTCGTCAAGCTCGCTCATGCCAAAGGTGTTTCGGTCGAAGGCGAACTCGGTTGCCTCGGTTCGTTGGAGTCGGGTGAAGGCGAGCAGGAAGATGGACACGGTGCCGTCGGCACGCTCACAAAGGAGCAGTTGTTGACCGACCCAGAAGAAGCGGAACGATTTGTTGCCGAAACGGACGTCGATGCGTTGGCCGTCGCGATCGGCACCAGCCACGGTGCTTACAAGTTTACACGTCAACCCGATGGCGAAGTTTTGGCGATGGATCGTATCGAAGAGATTCACAAACGACTACCCAACTGCCATCTTGTGATGCACGGCAGCAGCAGCGTTCCCCAGGAACTGCAAGACATCATCAATGAGTTCGGTGGCAACATTCGGCAGACCTGGGGAGTCCCGGTCGAAGAGATTCAGCGTGGCATCAAACATGGTGTTCGCAAAATCAATGTCGATACCGACAATCGATTGGCGATCACAGGGGCGATTCGCAAAGTCCTCGCGCAAACACCAGAAAAGTTTGATCCTCGAGACTACCTCAAGCCCGCTCGCGCTGCGATGAAAGAGGTCTGTATTGCCCGAATGACGTCGTTCGGTCAAGCTGGCCACGCTTCGAAAGTTCGCCAATCCGCTGGAGTATAGTTTGGTCGTTAATCGAATCGAGTCACCCCAGGATTGGGTAAACCTGCGTGAACAGAGCTTGTTGGCTCCGTTCGCCATGCGCAGTGTCGATTCGAAAGGACGAATGCATCCGGAACCGCCGCATCCTTATCGCGGTCCCTTTCAACGGGACCGCGACAGGATCTTGCACAGCAGTGCGTACCGCCGATTGAGCGGTAAAATGCAAGTGTTCACCGGAGAGATGGGCGATTACCACCGCACTCGACTCACGCATACGCAAGAAGTTGCCACGATCGCTCGCACGATCGGTCGCGCCCTGGGTCTCAACGAAGACTTGATCGAAGCGTTGGCGCTAATGCATGATATTGGCCATCCACCATACGGGCATGCTGGAGAAGATGCGCTCAATGAATGCGTCGCCGACGAAGGTGGTTTCTCGCACAATCAGTTTGGGTTGACGATTGTTCAAGAGATCGAGATTCGCTTTCACGATTTTCCTGGACTAAATCTGACGTACGAATCCCTGATGGGGCAACTCTGCCGAGTCGATAAGACGTTCAAAAATCAAAAGCCGCTTTTGGAAGTTCAACTGGTCGATGCTGCAGACAGCACCACCTACGATGCACATGATACCGACGATGCGATCAAACTCGGATTGGTATCCATCGAAGAGATGAGTCATCTCGGATTGATCCAGGACTCCCTCAAGTTTGTCCGTGCGAACTATTCAAACTTGAATGAGGATTTGCTGCGAAAAGCTCTGGTTCATCGATTGGTCAACTTGCAAGTCACCGAGTTGCTCGCGTTCGCCGCTGCAGAGTTGAAGCGTTATGACTTTCAGTCGGTGGATGAAGCGCTGGCCAGTGACTTCATAATTGGCCACGCACCCGAGGTGGAAGCTCAAAAGAAAGAGCTGGAGTCTTATCTTTACGAACGTGTTTATCGGCATGAGTCGTTGGTCAAGATTCGAGAAGAGGCCCAGGGTCGAGTCAAGCAGATGTTCGAACAATATTGTCAACAACCTGAGCTGTTCCCATCCAAGTATCAACGACGTGCTGAACAAGTCGGTGTTCGGCGAATGGCGGTCGAATATATCGCTGGTATGACGGATCATTTCTTTGAGCAAACTTTTGCCAAATCAATCAACTGAAATCGAACGACATTAGAAGCCTGCTGCGGCATGTGTTCCCCCTTTGCCTCAGTGGCAAATTTCCTTTTGTCCTGCGGCGGACTAACGGGGCGATAACTCTGGAAAATATTCAGAAATCGCTCAAATGACGTCCCACAGCGCATCTCTTTTCCTGTCTAGGATTTCCAGATGGGAAATCATGTCGAATTCTTTACCAAGCCGCGTTAAATGGTCGTGATCAGGACTCGCGGGTGTTGAATTGGTTCGATCTCAGATCGAATTTTGGTTTTTTAAAACGGTAAAGAATAATTCTCGATAAATGCCACTTTTGAGGGGTTTTTCCCGAACATTTCGGACGATGTTGCGAACTGAGATTCGTGACAGAGGCCGATCGAATCATTGGAAGCAAGAAGTGACAACCTTTTTCTTAGAGGCAGGAACTGGTCGTTGCTTCGCGCGATGGACGAACGTCATTCCGCCGCCTATCGGATTGGCAAGTACGCCGGGCTGAGGCAAGGGTTCCCCTTGCCTCAGTCTTTTTTTCTTCATGGGTTGGAAGCCATTCGTCGCTGTTTGTGAACCCGCTTCGCGCATTCTTAAGATCGATTGAGGGCATTCACTTTGAAAATTCATTCACTTGTCGACCAAGTGCCAGAATCCAGCGTATTACAGTTGAGCGCGTGTGATCTTGGGTTCATTCGAATTTGTTTTCGGAGTCAGTCAGCGACAACGCGGCTGTAATTTTCGGTGAAACCGACCAATACGTGCTCTCTGCATACGAATTGGGTTGCGAATGTAGCGAGTTTGTCGTCTGAGACCATCCTGCTGATACCGCATTGTTGAAAATGCGCATTAGCAACTCATCCGCATTCGTTAGATTCGTATAATGGTTGCTTTGGACCGCAACCATCATTCATTTCATCTTTATTTATCTCGCGGTTAATGATGCGTAATTTACCACTTTGGATTCTTAGGGGCTTTTTCCTGCTGATCGTGATTGGCTTGGGAATGACCCTAACATCAGTTAATGACTTCACGGACGTCGATGCGTCAGACGGAAGCGGCACGGGCGCACAGGCTCGTTGGATCGTTTTTGCGTTGTTTATTTCAGGTGCGATTCTGATCGTCGCTGCCGATGTCTGGATCAAGCGCAAGCGAATTGACATGATCTCCAGCGTCTATTTTGGCCTGGTTGTCGGGATGTTCCTGACGTACGTCTTTAGTCTGTCGATGGCTCCGATCTTTGCGCTGAAGTACCAACTGGCGATGTTCGGGACCGTGATTTCTGCGGAGGCATGGAAATCGCTGGTGTTGTCATTCGCTGGCGTCGGACTCTGTTATGGCTGTATCAGCCTGCTGTGGCAGACTCGCGAAGATTTTCGGTTTGTGATTCCGTTCGTCGAATTCAGCAAAGACGTCAAGGGAGCCAAGCCTTACGTTTTGGATACGTCGGTTGTGATTGACGGGCGAATCGCAGACATCATTGAAACAGGCATCGTTGACAATCAACTGGTCATGCCACGATTTGTGTTGGCCGAGCTGCAATCGATCGCCGACAGCAACGACAAGATGCGTCGCGCACGTGGGCGGCGTGGTCTCGATGTGCTTGGCCGATTACGTAAAAACAGCAATATCGATTTCAAGATTTACGATCGTGAACTGCCAGAGATGCAGGGGCAACCGGTCGACATGAAGCTGTTAATCCTCGCAAGGCATCTGGAAGGCAAAGTGGTCACCGGCGATTTCAATTTGAACAAAGTCGCCAAGCTGCAGAACGTTCCAGTGATCAATTTGAATGAAGTGGCCAATTCGCTTAAGCCGGTTTTCCTACCCGGAGAGGTCATTCGAATCAAGATTGTTAAAGCGGGTGAAGGAGCCGGGCAAGGTGTCGGATACCTGGACGACGGCACCATGATTGTCGTCGAAGATGGTCGCAGCCAAATCGGCAAAGAGGTCGATATCACGGTGACCAGTATGCTGCAGACTAGCGCCGGACGAATGGTGTTTGGCAAGTTCTCCGATTAGCCGCTTGAAATCACAGCCGCTTGGTTCCTGGTCGATTGGTGCAGGCTTGAAATTCATCGATGACGCTGTGGGTCACCTGATCCAGATTCAATCGACGTTTTTCAATCCGGAAACGTCAATCTTCTCGGGTAAAGATTCCAGCAAAGTTTCGGCGTGCGTTTTGTCCCGGCGATCGGTGATCCTCAGATACAGCAACAACAGCCCGATGGCTGCGATAACGCTGAGCACGAAAATCAATACGTAGCGATTGAGATCAGCCGTGTTTGACTTGAGAACCTGTGGCTGGTTGGCGATGATCAGCGGGCTCATCGTGCCTGAGATACCAGCACGATCGGTTGCTTCAGTTTCGAATTTCCAAATACGAAAAAAGATACCGTCGATTGAAACCTGTTGTCGTTCCATCTGTTCTGGAGTCATGCCTTCGGGCAACTCGGTGCAACAGACGGTGACGGCGTACCGATCCAGTTCCACGTCTTTTCCATCCTCGCTCATGATGACTTTTTGGGATAGCTTGGGGAACAAAACCAGCTGATAGTATTCGGTGACACCGATCCGATTCCGAATGTCTTCGTACGGGATCTCCATACGCGTGCAAGTTCTGCAGACGGCCGTTAGTTGTACGACCGAACCGAGTTTTTTTGATGAATCCCTCAGCAGGTCGGTCAACGTCGATCGGCTCCCCGGTTGTCGATTGATGGCCGCGTCTCCAGTGGCACCTTTGACGGCGGCGAGCAACTGAAAGAATGCTTCGTTGTCTGATTTCAGCAATCCCTTGCCATGATTTTTCCGAATGCCATCGAACAAACCAACGTCAAAATTGAGATTCCCCAGGGTAACTTGTGCGTCGCTGGCTCGTTCCGTTGCGTCAGGGAACCAGCCAAGTCGATCGGCAACGAACACCAGTGCCGGTTGGTTAACCTCGCCGTCAGTCGCTGCATCATCGACGGTGCGGCAGTACAGAAATCCTTCGAACATGACGGATTCATTTAGCGAATCATTAGTGGCTAACTGGTCGGGAATATTGCGGACGATCACTCGACAATTGACTTCTGACGCGGCGGAGTTGTTCGTAGGATCATCGCTGGACGCTTCCATTTCGGCAGTTCCATAGCAAATGAAATAGCGTTGAATTTCTGCATCGTCTGAGGCGCCACGGACTGAATATTTTTCGATTCGTTGAACTCGCATTCGACGTTGAATCATCCAGAATCGATAACTGGCAGTCTCGTCCAGTAGCTGTTGCCACGTGACATTTTGAGACATCTGGTAATACTCTGCTCGTGACTTGGGTGACGTTTTCATGACACGATAGAGCAACTGATTGACGATCGGTGCTCCAGAATCGAGTTCCAGATCGTCTTTGATCTCGAACGCTTCTGATGGAGAGAATCCGGAAAGCTGCATGGGCGTGTCGTCATGTGCCTGGGCCATCAACGAGGATGGAGACAATACGATGGTCGCCAGCAAGACGAAAACGAGTCGACTGATTGAGTCAGCGAGTGGCCGGCATCGATCGGTGAATGGGAGCAGTCTCAACATTTGGAATTAATCCGTTGGTTCATCGGTGCCCTCAAGTTTTTGGATTCGCTCAAGGTCAGTTTCGATGTTGGGGTCATTGCGAAGATCGTCCAGCGAAGCGCCCAGTCGATTTTTGTTTTTCTCGGAAGGCTCCAGTCGGGTGACTTCCGAGCCACGATACGCGAGCCATGCGACAAAGACCGCAAAAACGGGAAGTCCGATAATGGCTGGAATCAACCAGTAGACACTAAAGGCAAGGTTTGAGGACGATTCTCGAAGATCCTCCTCAGCGATGACCGTAAGCGTTGAGCTGACCAACAAAGGGCAATACTCAATGTCCTGGCTCCCCGCAACAAACTTTCTCAACTTGAAAAACAGACCGTCCAAGGTGACTTTGATGTTGGCGTCCTGATACTTTTCGTTGAACACCGGCAGCCCGTCGACTTTTGGCAGCTCGGCGCAATAGACGCAATACGGACCAACGCTGGTGTCGGCAGGACGCAGCCACAACTCATAACAATGGGACAGTCCGGTTGCCGAGTCATCTGATAGTTCGATTTTGCGTCCCGATCGAATCCAGCCGCCCAGGGAAACCATGCGGCCGCGAAACACATCCGGTTGGCTCATTAGCTGAATCCGTTTAACTGGTTTTGATTCGAGATCGGCATCCTTTGGTTTCAGTAAACGTTCCCACGATCGGATCCAGGCTTCAGAATCGCCGACCCAGCCGATCGTCGTTTTGTCTTGAACTTGACGATAAGCAAGTTGATCCAGTACCGGTTGTAGTTTGAAGATCGCCTGTTGTTGGGCAACCGTGATGTCCTTTTCAAGGTTGACTGCTTCGAGTGCCGGCTTGATCATTTTTTCCCAAACTTGTTCCGAAGCGTAGTACTGTTCGCTGAGCAGTGGCTTGCTGGGTGACTTGTCGGGCGTCAGTGTTAACTGGTCGAACAGGTATTGATGAAACTGTTCTCGGCGAACCTCAAGAATCTTGATTAATTTGGTGGACTCTTCCAGCGAGCGATCTTGCACGAGTTGACCCGTCCGAAGCTGACGAGTCGTTTGCATCAACACCTTTTTTTGTGGTGCCGGTAATGCTGGATAGGTTTCTTCCCAGAATCGGACGGCTGCGACCGGGTAATCCAGTTCAGCATCGCCGGTCTGAAAGGACTTCGATTGCGAGCTGGTTTCACTGACGATCCTAATGCTAGGTGTCGAGCGGCGGTCGGGCGATCGGTTGGCATTTCTCGATCGTGTTGATTCGTCGGGGTCGTTGGTCGGCAGTTTGTCGCGATCAAACCGCGAGTCGCCTGATGTTGTGGAATCATCGCCATCGAGTCGGATGTCAGCATCGTTGTCGAAGCCCATCCATTCCCAGTTCTCTGGTTTGCCGGCTTCGTGCATGGCAACGAAGACAAGCCCTAACAAGCAAACGAGCATAAATAGCTTCAGTCTTATCCCGCGAGTTGAATAGGGATTTGGTTTGATCAGCGGCTCTTTGTCGACCTGTTTGGATGGATCGGCCGGTTGGTTATTGAATTCCATCGGCATTGAGCGGTAGGTAGGTTGGTGAACGGATTCGCTGGCGAAGGCTCATTTGTGGATCTGACGTCAGATCGAATGGCCGGTGTGGGACGACCGAGCGGTCACAGCGGGAAAATGATACAGTTTCAAACCAAGGTAGACGCTGGTGATTCTATTCTAGAACGGTTTCTGCCTTTGGGAAATGATTGGTGATCGATAGATCGGTGGCTGCGAGGGAGAAAAACTTTTTGATTCGCTGTGCCGTCCGTCTAGAATGAGGAGCAACTTCCTGCCTCAAGCGATGAACCTGCAAATTTCAGGGGAGACGCGCTCTGTTCTTGATCGTGCACCAGGCACGCATCATTGCTTTCCGTTGATCTGTTGGTATGGCCGTCGACATTGACAGCGCCAGATTAGCAAAAAGTTGATCAATCTACGTCGATATTGTCGTCTCGGAGTCGTTTCAATCCGTTGCCGCGCGTTATCGACTCGATAGAATATGGTCCGCCAATCAACCATGTTGGAACTTGTTTGCGCGTTATCTCAAATCAGCACGACTAATTTATTCAGTACTTGAGGAATTGATGGGAAGCTTGGGTCGCGTATCATTTTTGGCTTTTTTTCTGATGACCTGCTGCGGGTTGTTTCACCCCGCAGGTATTTCGACTCAGTTGGCGGCAGACGAGCCAGCCGAAGCATTTGTCGAGGCCTTGCAGTTGGCGGGTTACTACGACGTCGCGCTGGAATATCTGGAGGAGGCTCGCAATGATCCGAATGTTTCGACAGACTTCAAACAGTCGATCGACTACAAACGCGCACAAACGTTGATCGCCAGTACACGCGGTTCACGCGATGCAGAGTTGACCAACAACCGCCTCAACGAAGCCCAGATGTTGTTGGAGCGTTACGCGAAATCCAATTCTTCCATCAAAACTCAAGCACGTACGTTTCAATATATCGGCGTCCTGTATTCGTCGCGTGCCGACATCATCTTTCGTCAAGCGGAATCGGATCGCTTAACCGTTGATGAACGAAGCAAACTCATGGCCGAAGCGCGTGCGTTGCTGGAAAAAGCCAAAACGAACATTGCCAAATCCAAGAGCTTGATCGCCCAGCTGATTGATCCCAACAGCAACAACGCAATTCGTATTGATCCTGACGATCCTTCGACGCTGACGGAACTGAAGCAGATGCGGGAAACCTACACCCGCGTCACGAAATTGCTTCCTGAAGTCATCGAGCGGGTTGGCGACACGTATGCGGAAAATGATCCCAATCGCAACAAGCATTACACCGAAGCGATCGATCTGTATCTGAAAGTCTGGGACAAGTATCGTCAACGTTACGCTTCGGGAATCCAAGCTTGCGTTTATGCGGCGAGATGCCATCAAAAACTGGGGCAACATAAGAAAGCGCTCGAACGATTTAGCGATGTCTTTGCGCTCGGCAGTGGAGGGGCGCTTAAGCGAATCAAACAGGATGCTTTTGTTTTGGCGACTGACAGCTGGAACCAGCAAAAACCGTATCCCCATCGCGATGTCATTTTTGTTCTCGATCCCGTCGTTCGTGGCTTGACGCGTGTCGAGTTGCGAGAGCGAAATTGGTTAAAAGTCCAGCTTGAGTTGGCGATCGCCAAACATTCGCGGGCAGCTGAGATCAAGGAAGCAGGGGGGCCTCAATCAAATGCGGAGTCCAAGACCGTCGATCGCGCAGCCGCCAAACTGCTACGTAATGTCGCCCGTGTTCCCAGCCCTTATCGGGATCGAGCCAAAGAGCTTTTGGCGTTATGGAATGTGCCACTGGTCGATGTCGCTGAGGAGCAAGCGGAACCGAAATCGTTTGACGATGCGTTGCAGTTTGCTCGCGATCGGATCGCTGAATTGGAATCGATCGCGACCGAAAACAGCCAGCTCAAGCGAAATTTGGCGGCGGCGGCTGATGAAGAAACCAAACAGGATCTTGCCGGTCAAATCAAGGACGTTGAAGCACAGTTGAATCAACAAGCGAACACGACGTTGGGCATGCTGGACACTGCGTTGACATTTGTCGATGAGGAAACCAGCCGCACAGATATCAACATGGTGCGATACCTCAAAGGCTTTGTCTATTTTGCTTCCGCGCGTTACTACGAGGCGGCAACGTTGGGCGATTTTCAATTGACCCACTATCCAAGCGAAATCAGTACCAAGCAAGCGTCGAACTACACGATCCAGAGTTACTCCGTGATGTTCGATGAGGCGGCGCCGGAAAATGAATTCGAGTATGCCGAACTGAAACGGATTTGCGACCGAGTATTGGAGAAATTTCCTGGCTCCAGCGAGTCCGGATTGGCGGCTTCCAAAATGTGCAAAGTCGCTTTGCGTGATAACGACTACGAAAAAGCACGTGAGTACTTCAAAGGCATCCCCAGCGACTATCCTGCGCGAGGGCGTTTGGGTTTGCGATTGGGGCAGTTGATGTGGATCGACTACAAGGCAAAGATTCGTGCCAAAGTCGAGCCCGAAACGCTCAAGCAACTGCTTGACGATGCCTGTCAATTCATGATCGAGGGCGCCAAACAGATTGACCCCTCGGAGGTCACTTACGATTCGGCGGTCGGTGGATTGATGCTGGTCGACGCCAAACTTCAACAAGGCGAGGTCAAGGCATCTTACGAATTGCTTGAGTCAGAGTCCGCCTCACCTGTCGCGCCACTTGAACTGATCAAGAAGCAACACCCGGCCGTTTCGCAGGGCGCCAATGCGATGGTCTTTCGGCAGGAAGCGTACAAAATCGCCATCCGGGTTTATCTGGCCGCCATGCGTCAGCCCGGTGCCAATCGCGAAGAATGGGTCGATAAGGCAACCGGAGTGCTCGACGACATGAAGCAGATCGTTGCCGCTTCCAACGATCCAGACGGCCAAAAACGGATCACCGCCGTGTATCAACTGATCGCATCAGAACTTCGAAAGGGATTCAATGAGATCAGTGACCAGAATGAGAAAATGAAGTATGCCAAAACGTTGGACAATTTTCTGACGGGCATTCAAAAGGGTGCCAAAGATGGACGTGTCGTCATGTGGGCAGGTACCACGATGTACAAGATCGCTGATGAGATCGGCAAATCACAAGGATATGCCGAAGCGGTACCGATGATGAAGAAAGCGGTCGAGACGCTCGACCGAGCCGAAGATTTGGGAATCGATGGACGAGCTGATTCTGCCTCGCTGCAGCTACAGCTCAAGCGGTACCGTGCGTTGGCACGCAGCGGTTCAGGGAACTTTCAACAAGCTGTCGATGACTTTGTGAAACTGTTGTCTTCCACAAAAGTGCCTGTTTCGTTTCAGATTGACGCGGCCCAAACGCTGCAAAACTGGGGGAAGCGTTCTCAAAACAAAGACGCGCTCAGTCAAGCGACCAATGGAACGGGAACCTTTGTCGATCCAAAAACCAAAAAGAAATCAAAGGCGATCTGGGGTTGGATACGACTTCGTTCGGCCACCATGCGAGACCCAAAGTATCGTGAGATTTTCTATACCGCGCTTTATGGAATCGTCGAAGGTCGTTTCGAGTTTGGCAAAATCACCAACAGCAAAAAAGCGATGAACGCCGCGCTTTCAGAAATTGACAAAGAGAAAAAACGTAATCCTGACTTCAGCGGATTGACGGATTGGAAGCAGAAATTTGCCGAACTTGAACGACGCATCAAAGCGGAGCTTTAAAAGTCGCATCGGTAGCTTTTGCAAACATTTTTCAGACGAACTCAATTGAATTTTTTAAACAAATCCTGGATTAGCATGAATCGACTCGTTTTTAATTTGGTTCTGATCACCGCCGTTGTGTTCTCGATCGCCGGGACGTTGTCTGCTCAAGATGCAGTCTTTATCTACAAGCCAGATGGCAAGCCAGGTAAAGTCAATGGTCGCATCACCAGTGCCGATCCAGAAGGCGTCTTGATCGACGGCAATAAAGTCCTGGCGGCAACGATCCGTAAAATTTCGATTGGTCGGGAACCTGCGACACTGGACCGAGCACGCGATCAATTTGAAGCGGGTCAGTTTGCAGATTGCATCGAACAGTTAAACAAACTCAATCCGGTTCCAAGCCAACCGCTGCTGGTCGCCGATATCGACTTCATGAAAGCCTACAGTGCCGCTCAAATTTCCTTGCGTGGCGGCAATGTGACACCGAAAGCAGCCGGACAGCAAATTCAAGGCTTCTTGACCACGCATCCCAACAGCTTTCACAAGTACCCGGCGATCGAACGGTACGGGCAGCTGATTTTTGCCTTTGGTCGTCCCGAACTGGCCGCAAGTGAATTCAAAAAACTTCAGTCGGCCGAATGGACTGAGTATCGCCTGAAGGGTCATTTTTTTTACGCGAAGATGATGGAAGTAAACGGCAATTCGACCGAGGCGATTACCAGCTATGACACGATCCTTAAAGAATCCGGAACAGACGATAAAACTCAGACGTACCGTTTGCTGGCCAACATTGAGAAAACCAAACTGAGTGGACTCAACGGCGATGCTGCCGCTGCGATCCAGTCGTTGAATCAACTTGTGGGTGAACAGGACGCGGAAAATGAAGTTCTGTTTGGACATCTGAATAACGCACTTGGCGCGCTATACGAAAAGTCGGGCAACTTGAAAGCAGCCCGCATGGCGTACCTGAAAACTCAGTTGCTGTATTCAGCAGCTGAAGGTCCGCATGCAGAAGCACTTTATCGGTTGGCTCAGATTTGGCCACAACTACAAGAAAATGATCGAGCGAACGATGCTCGTGAAGTATTGAGATCACAGTATCGCAATTCTTACTGGACGTCCAAACTGTGACGACCGTTGCGACTGATGCAATCGATTAATGACTTGCGGCTTCGGGGCGGCTGTTGGTGATGTCGTTTTATCAGTCCGTGATTACAATACTAATTCATCAACTAAAAACGAAATTTGGAGTCGGAAGATGCAATTCCCTTCTCGGTCGAATTTACACGACTGGACGCGTCGATTTTTGCCGCAGCTTTTAGTATTCGCATTGGCCTTTGGCACCTTCAGCTTTGTGGCTCCAACGTTTGATCAAAGCGCCACGGTGGTCGCGCAGGATGACAATGCCAACCCGAGCAGCGGAACAGAGACAAAGCAACCCAAAACAATGTTGAAGTGGTTGTACGATGCGCTTGGCATCGGCTACATCCTTGTCTTTCTGACGCTCTCGTTCATTCTTGTCGCCTTGTTCATCATGAACATCCTCTCGGCGAGAAAAGAATTTGTCTGTCCACAAGAACTGGTGGAAGGATTTGAAGCTCATCTGGATGAGAAACAGTACCAGGAAGCGTACGAGTTGGCCAAAACGGACGAATCCTTCCTCGGCAATGTTCTTTCGGCCGGACTGGCCAAAGTCTCCAGCAGCTATAACCACGCGGTCGGCGCAATGCAGGAGGTTGGTGCCGAAGAAAATATGAAGCTGGACCACCGACTCAGCTACCTCGCTCTGATTGGCACCATCAGTCCGATGATTGGACTTTTTGGTACGGTTCACGGAATGATCAGTTCGTTCTACGAGATTGCCAACGGCGGCGGTACGCCAGATGCAAACAAACTGGCCGAGGGGATTTCAACGGCGTTGTTGACCACACTGATCGGTTTGGCGATCGCGATCCCGGCTATCGCGGCCTACAACATCCTTAAAAACCGCGTCCAGCGGTTGGTGCTCGATGTCGGAATCACCAGCGAAAACTTGATGGGACGATTCGAAAAAGTGGGGCAGAAAAAAGACTAACGCCCGTAACACTGGCAAATCGAACGGTCGTGAGATCCATCATGAAATTTACCAAAACGAAAAACTCGAAGATCCTCGAGGGTGATTTGACCCCAATGATCGACATGACGTTTCAGTTGATTGCGTTCTTTATGTTGTTGATCAATTTTGCAGAGGTCGATCGAGCGGAAGATATCAATCTGCCGAGCAGTGTTCTGGCGATCCCGCCTGAAACTCGACCCGACTATCAAATCATTCTTAACATTGGCACCGATGGAACCGTGATCTTTGAAGGACAACCCATCAAACTGATGACGGCGTTGACGCCCATTTTCACTCAGGAAATCAACTCGGCGTCGCGAGAAGGCGTTCGCAATCCCGAGGATATTGCGGTCATCATTCGTTCCGATGCCGATACGCCGACAGGGCTTGTTCAGGATCTAATCGGGCTCTGTCAAGAGTCACAACTTCAGAGCTTCAAGTTACGTGTCAAAGAACAGGTGAACTGACGAAGAAAAAAGACTAACCGACCTCAGGTCCTGAAAATCTGAGAACTGCCGCAAGTTAAAAATTCATTTGCAACAGCGAGTTTATTGTGAAACTGGAAACCTCCGAGCCAGAAGAAATCAAACTGGAAATGACGTCGATGATCGACATCGTTTTTCAGTTGTTGGTGTTCTTTATCATGACGTTTAAGGTCGTGGTCATGGAAGGTGACTTCGAAATCAAAATGCCTCTGGCCACGGATCAACAAGACGTAAGTCTTGAAGATGAGCTTCCGACAGTGATCAATGTTCAACTGCTGGCAGGAGAAAACGGTGGAATCTCCAGTATCTTTGTCGATGACAATCCACTGCCAGTGGATGACATTTTTGGTAACCTGAATCGAGAAGTGGATGCTCGTCTGAGTGCGTCTGGTGATGCAGAAAATGAAACCGAGACCGAACTTGAATTCGATATCGATCGCAATCTCAAGTACATCTACACCGTCAAGGCGATCGACGCGGTGTCTGGGAAAGTGGACGCCGACGGAAATGTCACCAAGCTGATCGAGAAGATCAAGTTCAAGGACAATAGCGAACTCGATGGCGCGTAACAGCGACACCTATAGTTGGTTTGAGTGACTCGGGTCGGGTGTCAAATGGTTGGAGCGATAGAGCTCCTGATTCTTACTGGTTGATGACTTCCAGTTCTTGCGAAGTGTTAAACCAAAGTGCGTCTTGAACGTCGCCAGCTGAGAGAATCGCCGAAATACAAAAGACCATGATCAATGCCAGTAGCAAGGCATACTCGACCGTCGTTACTCCAGACTCTTCTGAGCGAAGTCGACGAAGGAATGTGACGGTGTTCGCAATCATTGTGGCAGGGCAGGGGGGAAGCGGCTGGCAGGAATGCTATGTCCTTAATCTTAGGTCACGATTACTCTTGCGTCGTAGAAATTTACGTTCGATTTACGTTCGTTAACGATTTGAAAGTTCGAACTCGATGACGCACCGTTTTCCTCTAGAATGGTAAACTGGTTCCGATCGTATCGGTTCTGACGGCGATAAGAATCGTCGTCGAGACTTACTGTTGACCCATCACATTTCAGTTGGTGTTGCGATGCTAGATTCGAGCCCCTTGTTGCGTCTGCAATGGCGATTCTGTTTTCGCTTTTTCGTTGTGTTGATTTTGTCGAGCCAGGCTTTGAGCTCAAGCCTTCGCTCGCAAGAGCCCACGGCCAGTCGGCGAGCCGAGGGTTCCATTCGATTTGCAACGTTCAACATTTCTTTTTACCGAAAATCCGAGGGCGAGCTCAAAAAGGAGCTTCAGGAAAAACCGGAGTCGGCTCAGCCTCGAAAAGTTGCCGAGATCATTCAGCGCGTCCGTCCGGATGTCTTGTTGCTGAACGAGTTTGACTACGATAAAAACGGCGAAGCACTCGCAGCGTTTCAAAAGAACTTTCTCGAGGTCGCCCAAGGGGAGCAAGCGCCGATCAAGTATCCCTATTCCTACGTAGGGCCTGTCAACACGGGTGTCGATACGAAGATCGATCTCGATGGCGATGGTAAAACTGGAACCGGGAATGACTGCTATGGGTTTGGACGCTATCCGGGGCAATACGGCATGGCGATCCTGTCGAGATATCCGATCGACCAGGACAACGTCAGGACCTTCCAGCGTTTCCGCTGGACAGATATGCCCAATCATCAGATGCCTTTCAAAGTCGGTACTCAGGACCCCTACTATTCCGATGAAGCGATCGAAGTCTTTCGATTGTCCAGCAAAAGTCATTGGGATGTTCCTATCAAACTCAACAACCAGGACTCAATTCACTTCCTCGTCGCACACCCCACGCCGCCCGTATTTGATCAGGAAGAAGATCGAAACGGACGGAGGAATCATGACGAGATCCGCATGTTTGCCGACTACGTCACGCCAGACAAAGCGGACTACTTGTACGATGATCAAGGTGGTCGAGGCGGGTTGGCTGCAGGCGTCAAATTTGTGATCGCCGGTGATATGAATGCTGATCCGAACGATGGCGACAGCAGTATGTCCGCTGCTAATCAGCTGACGGAACACCCATTGATCAATCACTCCATCGATCCATCGTCCAGCGGCGGGGCACACTATGCAAAGTCTCAAGGAGGAAAGAATCTGGAACATAAAGGGCCTGCGAACACGGACACTGGGGATTTCGGTGATTCGAACGTCGGCAATTTACGGATCGACTACTGTTTGCCCTCGAAGAATCTGGAGTTGATTCAGGCCGGCGTATTTTGGCCCAAGCCGGGTGAGCCAGGCGCCAAACTGATCAATGCCAGCGACCACCGAATGGTCTGGATTGATCTTAAGAAGTAACGGCCGTCAGGTGGTTAGTCACCGCATCGCTGAATTGACGAAAGCAAGGGCGGACGAGGTTGTTGGCTAGCGAAGCATCAAGTATGTGACCGCCGTGACGATGACGATCCCTACGAGGTTGAGCACGAACCCTTCACGGGCCATGCGGTTCACCGATAGTCTTCCCGAGCCAAAGACGATCGCATTTGGCGGAGTGGCGACCGACAACATGAATGCGAAACTGGCACTGATCGTCGCCGGTACCATTAGCAATCGAGGATCGATCTCAGCAGCACTGGCAGCTGTGGCAAGGATGGGTAACAGTAACGCTGCGGTCGCCGTGTTGCTGGTTACTTCAGTGAGAAAGGTCGCGGCAAGACAAACTGCGAATATTAGAAGCAGCGTCGGCAATGCACCGAGCCCGCTTAATGTGAGCCCTAGTTGCTCACTCAATCCCGACGACTTCAAAGCGATGGAAATACACAATCCGCCAGCGAACAAGATCAGAACACCCCAAGGGACTTTGCTCGCAGACTCCCAATTCAACAGACGCTCGCCTTTCCCGTTGGGCAACACAAATAGCGCGATCGCTCCCAATAGTGCTACCGTCGAATCGTTGACATAGCCCTTGATTGGCATTCCGGCAGACTGCAGGACTGCGGACCATCCACCCCAAGGCTGCGTTCGCGTAACCCATAGCAACGCGGTGATTCCAAACACGATCAATGTGCGGATCTCCTCCGAGCGCCATGCACCCATCTTGGGCAACTCGATCGGTTCAATAGAACCAAGTCCGCGTGTCAACCAGAAACCTGCAATCGGGAGCATCAAAAGGACAATGGGGATCGACCACATCATCCATTGGAGAAATCCAATTTCTCCACGTTCATCCACTGCGATCAACGCCATGAAAACCACATTCGGTGGTGTGCCAATTGGCGTTCCGATTCCTCCAATGCTGGCCGCGAATGCGATTCCCAACAACAGACTGATCTGTAGTTTCGCGTTTTTGGTTTGCGCAACGATTGCCATTGCGATCGGCAACAGCATCAGGGTCGTAGCCGCGTTAGAGATCCACATGCTGAGCAAAGCCGACGCCGCCATGAACCCCAGCACCAGCCGTCGACCACTGCTCGCACCACATAAATTCACCATGCCGAGAGCAATGCGTCGATGCGCGCCGCTGCGCTCCATCGCTCCCGAGAGCAAAAAGCCGCCTAACATCAGCAGGATCAAGCTGTCACCATAAGCAGCGGCGACTTGTTGCTGGTCCAAAACTCCCACCAACGGAAACACGGCCAGAGGTATCAATGACGTTGCGGGGATGGGGATTGGCTCCAAAATCCACCACGACGCAACCAGCAAGGTTACGGCGGCAGTCCATGCCATCTCAGCCGATCCGCCACATCGAAAGACCATGATGCCGATGCCAATCGCGATGGCTGGGCAAAGAATGAGGGTCCAGTTTTTCATGGTGTCGCTGAATTGCGGGTCTGTGGCAAGAAACCTTCGAACGACCATTTTGTCGACAACGAAGGGGCCGTACAACACCCGGTCGATTCCGCCACGATTTGGATGCTCTGGACCGGAGATTGCGATTTCGAGGGGAATTTTAATCGCGGCTTTTGGCGCTTAGGGCGGCAACGACGTGTCGTCCCTACGGGACGGGGGATTGGGTGGGTTGCCCATTTTTCTACCCATGTTTCATCCCTACGGGATGGTTCGGCTGGCGCCGAAACGAGCCAATTGCGATTTCGAATTTTAATCGCGGCTTTTTGGGCTTGGCGCGGCTACGACGTGTCGTCCCTACGGGACGGGGGATTGGGTGGGGTGCCATTTTTCTACCCATATTTCATCCCTACGGGATGGTTCGGCTGGCGCCGAAACGAGTCAGTTGCGATTTCGAATTTTAATCGCGGCATTTGGGGCTTGGCGCGGCTACGACGTGTCGTCCCTACGGGACGGGGGATTGGGTGGGGTGCCATTTTCAACCCATGTTTCATCCCTACGGGATGGTTCGGCTGGCGCCGAAACGAGTCAATTGCGATACGGGATGGTTCGGCTGGCGCCGAAACGAGTCAGTTGCGATACGGGATGGTTCGGCTGGTGCCGAAACGAGTCAGTTGCGATTTCGAATTTTGATCGCGGCTTTTTAGGATTGGCGCGGCAACGACGTGTCGTCCCTACGGGACGGGGGATTGGGTGGGGTGCCATTTTTCAACCCATGTTTCATCCCTACGGGATGGTTCGGCTGGTGCCGAAACGAGCCAATTATTTAGAATTTTGATCGCGGCCTTTGGGGCTTGGCGCGGCTGCGACGTGTCGTCCCTACGGGACGGGGGATTGGGTGGGGTGCCATTTTTCTACCCATATTTCATCCCTACGGGATGGTTCGGCTGGCGCCGAAACGAGTCAATTGCGATTTCGAATTTTGATCGCGGCCTTTGGGGCTTGGCGCGGCTACGACGTGTCGGCCCTACGGGACGGGGGATTGGGTGGGGTGCCATTTTTCAACCCATGTTTCATCCCTACGGGATGGTTCGGCTGGCGCCGAAACGAGCCAAAGCGGCTCTGATTGGATCAACTGCGGCTGGTGTCGAAACGATTCAGGTGTGTTGGATCAACCGGCGCGATCACCGAATTGGTCGACCTTGTTGAAACGATAGACGCTGTATTTGGCGCACGAAAAAAGCCCGTGCAGGACACGGACTTGGAGATGATTCAATGGAGTTGGTCCAGGCTGCGTGATGCAAACTCGGAAACTACTAAGCTTCAAAATGAGTGAATCACTGAGCTTCGGCAGCACGGGCGCGACGTTCTCGCAAACCTCGGCTGAGAATATCACGCAACAATGGTGAGTAATCCTCGAATTTGGATTGGTCGGGCGAGCCGTTGGAGTACTGATAAATCGCATCACGTGGCTTTTTTCCAAGCGAAATCAGCGAAGAACTCACGGTCCCGTAATCCTTTTCCTTGACCACCATTCCGGGTCGACCTGGACCGGTTGGGGCGCGAGCGAGAACCTTGCTAGCGATTGCCAAGAATTTGACAGGAGAATCAAGTGTTTGCAATGTCAGCAGACGTTTGGCCATGGCGGCACGTTCGTCCCGAGGGTCGTTTATATCTCGGTCGCTGATCACGCAAAGGCCTTGCTCAAGCTCAACTACATCGGTGTCATTACCGGCGTGGAGCACCCAGCCACCGTCCTGGTCTGCGACACAGAAGTTTGCACCTCCGTACTGACCAGAATGAAGCTCTTCCAAAGCAAAGTCGACTGCATGTTGAGCTGAATTGCACTTGAGCATCTCTCGAGCAAGTGAGCCTCTGGATCGCAAACCGATCGGTGGGCCCGTTTTCTTGCGGCGTACCACGCCGACAAACATGCCATTCTGATTGACGCCAAGATACGTCCCCCCCGTGTGCTGATCCACGCTCGCCAAAACACGGGGTTTTCCAGATTGAATCGCAGGCGTAGGGCAAGTCCTGTCTAACGATTCTTCTCGATTGTAGGCGGCAAGAATGGGAGCTTCGGGAACTAAGTGATATACGATTGCCAGTAGGCTCATACGTTTACTTTTCAAAGAACAGGTTGGTTTCGTTGTCCATCACGTTATCGTTGGGTCGATAATAATCGTCTCCTTTACGACGCTTTTAATCTACCGAATCGATATTGGATGAACACCCTATAAAGAGGGGTTTGAGGCTGGAATCCTCCCGTGTGTCGCCGTTAATGGAGTTTAAGGTTGTTGTTTGTCCCTTTGGCTGTCCGGCCCCATGCTGGCTCCTTTTAAGAGTCCATTCTTCCGCTGATGCAATTGACATGAATGATTCAAAGTCGAGTGGCATTAGGGGTCGATTAATCGCTAAAGTCCCGGTGTGAAAGCTGTTTGCTGATCACACCTGCCAATGTGACACTGTGGAAAACCTGTATGGAAACCACGCTCCATCGACAACTGAAAGAGGAATTTCGCGAGCCCGGATCGGAGCTCGAAGTCAAACTTGGGCGCTATCGAATTGACGTCGTTAACGGGAAGCGTTTGGTGGAAATTCAACGGAGCGGTCTTGCTTCGATTCGTGACAAAATCCGGTGCTTGCTCGAACAGGGACATCAAGTCGATGTTGTTAAGCCACTCGTGACTCGCAAGCGACTGATCAAGTTGGCACGTAAGAATGGGAAAGAGGTCGATCGACGTTGGAGTCCCAAGCAGGGAGGGATTTTGGACCTGTTCGACGAGCTTATCTACTTCACTCGTGTCTTCCCGCATCCCAATTTGACGTTGATCACGCCGATGGTAGAGATCGAGGAGATTCGCTATCCAGGACAGGGAAAACGTCGCCGGCGTCGCAAGAATAACTTCATTGTCGAGGATCGTCGCATTCTCGAACTCGGCGATGCCGTTCTTTTTCGAACCGTTCTGGACCTGCATAAACTGCTCCCCAGCGACCTGCCAAAAGAATTTGACACAGGCGAGTTATCGGAGGGGCTGGGAATCCCTCGTCCCCAGGCTCAGAAAATCGCCTACGTTATGAGGAAAACGGGAGCGGCCATCGAGGTGGGTAAACGTGGTAATGCGATCGTCTGCCGACTGGCAACGCGTCGAGAATCGCAACGCAATCTGTCTCAAAAACGGAAGCAGCTGAAAAAACAAAAATCGACGTCTTCAACCGCCAAGTGACTTGAACAATACGCTCTCACAGAGGTAGTGCTTGGTTCTACGTTGATCAGGAATTCAGGAACTGGTGTTTGGATAGACGACGCTAACCAGGTACAGGCCCTGTGGGGGTGCCGTTTGCCCCGCATGTTTCCGGTCGTGCTGGTCTCGAACCCAACGGATCCAATCGGGTGATTGTCGACCAAGACCAACCCGAACCAGCGAGCCGACGATGTTGCGAACCATGTTGTAAAGAAAACCGTTTGCAGAAATCTCAAAGACCGCTCCGGGAAAACCATGGATGGACTCGGGCTCTATCTCCAGTTGAGTCACATGCCGAACAGTGGTTTTTCGATCCGAGTGGGCACCTTGAAAGCTGGCGAAGTCGTGTTCGCCGGTAATCCAGCCAGCGGCAGTTCTCATTGCATCGATATCGATATCGACCGGAGTGAACCAGCAGGTTCGCAATCGAAGCGGGTCCTGAATTCGGCCAAACTGAATATGATAGCGATAGGTTTTGGAGGTTGCGTCACGGATGGCATGAAATCCTTGCGGCGCCGATTCGATCTGTCGCACGGCAATATCAAATGGCGTTTCTGAGTTGATCGCTCGGACAAGTGTTGCTGGTTCGAGTTCAGACTCGGTGGCGACGCTGCAGACTTGAGCAAGTGCATGAACTCCCGCGTCGGTTCTGCCGCTGGCGGTGATCCTCAATGATTCGCCAGTCACTTTCGCCCACGCGGCTTCCAGTTTTTCTTGGATAGAAACACCGTTCGGCTGGACTTGCCATCCGACATAGTTGGTGCCGTCATAGGCGACAGTGATCTTGAGAAATCGCAAGTTTCTATTTCTGTTGATGAAGTCGTACTGGTCGAAGTTTTACAGTTCAACCAGTCGTTCAGCGATTTGAACGGCGTTGGTCGCTGCACCTTTTCGCAGGTTATCGCTAACACACCAGAATGCCAGTCCATTTTCACAGCTCAAATCTTTTCGAACGCGACCGATAAAAACGTCATCGAGATCATTGCTGTTACTGGGCATCGGATAGCTGCCGGCATCGAGATCATCCATCAGCGTAATTCCCGGGGCTGCTTCGAACAGTTCTCGAGCCTGTGCAACACTGATCGGCGACTCGGTTTCGATCAGAATCGACTCGCTATGACAGTTGGAGACCGGAACACGGACACAAGTTGGACAGACTTGAATGGAGTCGTCGCCAATAATCTTACGAGTTTCGTAGACCATTTTCATTTCTTCTGACGTGTATCCATCTTCTTTATGGGAACCAATTTGAGGGACACAATTGAACGCAATGGGATGAGCAAACGCTTCGTAGTTGTACGTGTTTCCCTCGAGCGCATGGCGCGTCCCTTCGATCAAGTCGTTTTGTCCGGCGACGCCTGCACCACTGGTCGCCTGGTAGGTCGAAACGACTACGCGACGGATTGGCGAAACGTCGTGAATCGGCTTCATCGCGACCACCATCTGCGTGGTACTGCAGTTGGGGCTGGCGATGATTCCCTGGTGTGATTCAATCGCGTGCCCATTCACTTCGGGCACCACTAGCGGAACGTGATCCATCATTCGATGGTAGCCGCTTTCATCGACGACAACGGCTCCACGCTCAACCGCCCATGGGACAAATTCGGCAGCGACACGATCGGGCGTGCTTCCGATGACGATATCGACATCATCGAACGCCGACGGCTCCAACAACTCGATTGCGTGTTCCTGTCCCTTGAATGCAATCGTCTTTCCCACCGAGCGTTTGGACGCCAGGAACTTGATCGACGAGCAAGGAAACGTTCGCTGTTCAAGGATTTGGCGAACAAGGCAACCGACCGCTCCGGTTGCTCCGGCTATGGCAAGACGTTTGGCCACGGTAACAGGACTCTCTAAAGTGGAAACAAAGAAGATTGGGTCGTCGCGACAACCCATGAATCGAATCGCAGATTATAGGAGAATCCTACTTTCAGGCGAAGGATAAATCGGCGATCACCGAAACGTTTTCGCTTGGCTTCATCAACGAATGAATGAATGGCAGCGTTGAGCTATCCGGTTTGAGCTTTTGGGTACGACTCCGTTGGTGCGACATAGCCAGTCTTTGCCAACAGCGTTGTGTCGTATCCCATTTTTCTCCAGCGGAACAACGGCTTGATTGGCCAGAGCTCCTTCCAACTCATCAAATACGCTCCCCACAATGTCGCTCGGAAAACTGAGACGTCGGCGGCTGAGTTGGACTGATAGGGATTCGGACTCGCGGTGGTCGGGTCGGCGTCTTTCCCGGATTGTCCAACTGACAACTTGATGTATCCCGCATCAACACCTTGACGAAGCTCTCTGTTCATCGCCCAACTGAGATAGGCTTTAACGTTGCCGTTAAATCTCGTGTTAAGCACAAGCCTTGGACGTTTCCGCAAACCATAGTGCCGTACTTTGGCCATGTGGGCTTCGTACAACGTCTTCAAATCGTTAATTGCTGGATGCTGCGTGGAGATGTCATTCGGGTTTCGAGGGAACGAACCTACATCTTCGTTGTTCGCGGTATTGATCTCTGAATCGTCTTCAAAAGATGTACAGAACTCGGCGTACTTGCTGTACATTTTCCAGACACCATTCACATTCACGTAAAACACCTGCAACAGACATCCAGTCTCATCTCGTTGATTTTGAAACAAGGCCAAAGTCGCTTTTACATTCGCGGTGGCCTTCGGCAGCGACAGCGTGCCAACGTTTTTGAATCCGAGCGGAGTCAAAACGCTATGTCCCAATGAAAAATATTCCAGCACAGGCTCAGGTAGATCGTTGACATCGGGAACCGGTACGAGCGTCGGTTGTGCCTCGTGCCAAAAGGTCGTAAAGATCAACAAAGGCGTTGCCAAGAAGTAGGCAGCGACGAGGCAGCCCACAACGATCAGCCAAATCGGCGCAAACATGATTGGGTACTCGAACAATTCCAGAGTGAGTCACGAACAAATCAGGCAACCAGAAGTCGAACCCAGATTATCAGTCTTCGCACCAGGCAACACAAGCTTCGAGTTTCATTTGCTTGACAAGATCATTGGTTATCGATTGCACTTGCGTCGTTCCATTCAATGAACGAAAGATTGGCGACCAACATGATCAATCCAAAGCTCATCATTCCCATGCACAATCCAATCCCGAGGTGAACTGGGACGGCGATCGCCAGCATCAATGGACGTGTCAATCGCGGCCAAACCAGTACGGGATAAAACAGTTCCCAAAACAACGAAGTCAGGGTCATGATCCCGACCAGCGGTAGGTAGTTCGCCAGCCAAGTCATGTCGATCGTTTGATATTCGTAACTTGCCAGCGAGAGCCAAACGGCTTCGCCGGTCCACCAGGTATCGCCCTGGAGCTTTCCGATCGCGGCAAAGAAATAGACCACGCAAAGATGGATCTGGATCAACCGGATCGCAATGTTTGTCGATACGTTTTTGGCCAGAGCCGATTGAGTTTGGCCATCTCGGGATCGTTCCCGCCACCAACGATCCAGAGAAACAGAGCCGCCCGAATTTCCGATTGCACAATACAAACATAGAAACACGTTGATTTGATCGAGGCCAAATCCAGCGCCGATACTGCGATTCCCGTACGAGATGACCAACAACGCGGTGAATACGGATGTGACACGAGTCCAGCAGCCGGACGCAAATAAGCCAACGACGATCATCGCCAGGCAATGAACGGCTAACAAGCCGGATGGAGAGGACGCAAACCAGTCCAGGTGACTCCAGGCGAACTTCGCTCCCAGTTGAGTTCGATAGTCCAACGGAAGCAATCCATCTATGGCAAAGAACGTTGACAATTCAAACGTCCATGCCAACAACGTCCAGAGCACAATCAGCCCGGTCAGCAATCGTATCCAGCCAAGCATCTGGGGTGCTCGTGGCGAGAACCAGAAGCCATCCCATGCCTGACGCCAACGCCCAATCCACTGTTGAAGTTGTTCAGCTGCACTGGTTGAATTGGGTGCAGGTGTCGATTGGTCATCGTCGACGACTGGCGGCTGCTGAACCTCCGGCCCGTCGTACGACTCAGATTTCGAAAGACGTTTTTTTCGCTTCGATCGGGCCATCAGTCCACTCGTCCTGACGCTGGCTCACCTTTTTCAAGATCCGGATAAGCTGGGTTAAATCCGAGCGGACGAACTTGTTCAAGCTCACGGTCCCCTTCGATGATCAATACATCATCTCCCAAAAGATCGTCTCGAGTAAACGTTCCGATGGGGTATTCGGTTGCCAATGATGGATCGTCAAGCTGCAGATGATCGGCGACTTCTTCCGGAGTTGGCAGTCCACGCTCGAGCAAACTAAGCCGAATCGATTGTCCCTGATGCCGTTCCAGCAATACACGTCCAATTGCGCGGACCAATAAGTTTCGCCGACGCTTGGCGATTTCGATGTTTTCCAATTCAATGTCACGTTCAACAATCAGCTGTTTTCGGAGCTGAAGTTGTCCTGCCAAATAATACTCATCGATCCTTGTTTGGTACTGTCGCTTGACTTCGTTGATTTCGGCATGGTTGGGAACGTTCGCACCTTCTCGGAAAAGTGATTCGCTAAGCATAAACCAACGGTGGTAGAGTAGTCGCGGCGATGTCTGGTCACGGTCCGGGAAATGGCCTTGGACAGTCGAACCATCGTCTCGGCGAACGGTAAATCGAACCGAGTGGGAAGCGCCGGGGTCGGGCCCAAAGAATCGGTAGCCGTGCCCCATGAACAGGGCTTGGTGAATCGGCGCGGCAGCATTGGCCAGTGGCGTGGTGACATGAGGTGCCGACACCGGGTTGGTTAACGGACCGAGAATCAACAAGCCCAGATATCCGATTATCAAGACGGATGCAAACGTCTTGGTCGTCGCGGACCAATTCGGATTATGACTTTGACTCGAGTTCATGACTCAAGTTTACGTTTGCTGCCCGCTTCGCGAAAGCAGCCAAGCGTTAAAGGCCGTTGGTCTGGAATACAGGTTCGCAGTAATTTGTCCGAATGCCCCAGACTGAAAAGTGTGCCTGCGAAGGTCAAGCTACTGTCCGGCGAAAACCGAATGGCAACGGAACCTTGGGCCCGCAGGCTCCGCTGCATCGTAGCGGCTTATTTGGCTGCGACGATTTTCGAGCCTAGCTTTTTACCGAACGTCAATGCTCGTGAGTCTCCAGCGACCAAATCGATCGTCTTGAAGTCCTTAACGGTTTCTCCGTTGACTTGATAAGCGACTTCGATCTGGTAGTCACGGCTTGTATCTCCGTCTTTCAGCCCAGTCGTTACGAATTTTCGTTGTTTACCCGTCAACGTTGTCGATTCACCAGACAACGTGACTTTTGCGTTCTCGGGCACCTGAAGCGCCAAAGTTGTGACGGGCGGTTGATCAAAGTCGAGCGTCACGTTCTGGTCAACGCCAGGTTGCAATGCGACCATTCGAGATCGAATCAGCTTCTTTCCGTTACGCTCAATTTCTGCTTTAACCAGATAGTGATACTCGCGATCGGCATCGAGCTGCGTCGATTCGAACCGGCGAATGGTGCCGGGTGTCCGAGTCGGTTGATCGTTGATAAAGACTTTGGCGTCTTCTGGCACGGCCAATTTCAAAACGACGCGATCAGTGGTTGCGTTTCGTGTTGTCGTTTCGATCGGCGCGATCGGCATGACACGCGTGCTGTCGTTTTCATCGACCCCGGGTGTCGGTGAGGCATTCGGATCTGCAACGGGCGGGTCGGTATTCGGGACGTTTCCTTTGTCGTAATATTTTGGTTTGGTGGGTGAACTGGGGTCTAACATCGAGTCGATGGGGCCACCGTCAAGAATCGTGCCATCAGGTGCGACCCCTGGTGTAGCCGCGCCAGCCTGTACCGGGTTACCCATCATCGTTCCACCGAACGCACCATCGATGGTCGACCCACCAATGACTGTCCCGCCCGGATAAGAATATTGGACAGGGTATCCAGTTTGGAATCCGTAGTCTCCAACTGGGTAACTTTGTTGCAACATGAAAGAGCCGCCAGCAGGTGCTGAGTAACTGGTTTCAATCGGTGCGGCGACTTGCGATGTCGCCAAGACGGGTGAACCAGCAGGCAGCTGGTTTCCGATGAAAGTCGACGAGTAGGGTGAGGTGGTCGAAACATATCCGCCACTTGAACCATAACCGTAAGAACCGCCAGACGATCCTCCTGATCCGAAACTGCCATAACCTCGACGGTTTAGCAATCCACCACGCGAGCCATAACTTCCATAGCTGCCACCACTGGAACCGAGGCCGCTGACGCGATTGCCAATTCGGTTTAACAGACTGCGGACTGGGCGACGTCCATTCAAAATACCGCCGCGGCTGCCCCAGCTGCCGCCAGACGATCCAAAGCTGCCTGACGAGCCATGTGAACCCCAGGAACCATTTGCCTGAACTTCGTTCGGGGACAAATTAGCAAGACCGATCGCCAGCGCAACCATTGCTGCGTAGCGAACCCAAGGAAGACCAGTCAACGAAATTCGTGTAATCATGGTTGATTAACTCACGGTGCAAAAAACATGGCGTGCCGATAAAACGCGATTCGCAATTTCGAATCGACATCTCATCGTTATCAGCATAGCTGGGGTGGGGTTTAAATCAAGCAGCTAGCCGTCCCTCGAAATCGTTGGACAACCAACATAAAAACGAACTCACAGCAGTGGTATATTGGTGGTTGCTTGATCCTAAGATTCAGTTGCGCCGGCATTTCGCTTGAAAGTGAACACAAGAAAGACGGGAATAAACCGGTTTCATGAAGATGGTCGAACGAATCAACATCGCTTGGGCGCTAGGAATCGTTGTTTGGATGATGTGCCCCTGCAACATTCGCGCACAGACGGTGTTGCTTCGTGATCTTTCCAAACTGGAAGACACGGCAATTCAATCGTTTGATCATGACCATATCGTTTTATCCAACGGCCAATTGCTTTCTTGGCACCAGATTGTTGAGGCAGTGGATTCAGAGTCACACGCGGCAGTTCCTAAAGGCCGCAGGGCAGCCTTCGATCGACGGCTACGTCAGTTTGGTAAGCCGTTGTTTCGGGTCTTTCATCGTCTGGACATCGGCGATATCGAGGGCGCGGCGACAGTGGCATCGAAGATCTTTGAACAAGAATATCCGCGATATCGATCTGTTCATCATCGAGCTATTGAGCCCCAAGGGGATCAAGACAACGATCAGCCGACGCTCGCACAACAGGCGGCCGTTGAGTCGTTACGGCATGACCAGCGATTCCTGTTGGCGTCGTTAGCAACCACGCGTCAGCTGAGCCAGGGTGATCGTGAAAAAGCGTTGTTGGCGTTTCTGGTTGCTGCAGAAGAATTTCCGTTCGCATCCAACTCGCTCGTCAAACAGATCAATCAAGGATGGTCCAGTGCGTCTCGTGAATCGCACTTAATCTCGCAATCAGCGGTAGACCAATTTTTTATCAAGTCGATCCATCCCATTTGGTTTGACACTCAGGTCGCCAAGTCCACAAAAGCTGCGGTCGAGAACTACTTTCGTTTTTCGGCAGAAGATCCAAAAACGGAGCAACGATTGAAACCGGTCGGTGTGGAGGTCTATTTGATTTCGCTTCAACTGGCAGCAATTTCGCCTGACGATGTCGGTTCGTTAGACACGATTGCGTCAAGATTGGAAACGCTCAAACGTCGAGTCAACGACAACCGAATGGATCGTTCATCAAAACCGGTTGACTCAGTCGACAATCAACTTGCAAATGTTGTTGGTCAACTGCGCGCTCAAGTCGATCTGATGCTTGGAAAAAGGGAACTGGCCAAACTGAAGTTGATGGAACTGGAAAACGCCACTTCGGTTACATTGCCGTTTTCGGATTTCCTCCTCAGCTACTACCCGCAACCGCCAGCCGTCACTGAAAAAGTTAATCAACCCAGCAATATCGCCGAATCCGAATTGGCAGATCAGGTTATTCGGCTGATCGGTGTCGCGGCTAATGCAGCTCCGTCGGAATCAGATCTTGCCGCCGCAGCCATGGACCGCGCCATTGAGATTTGTGTTGCCGTGGGAGACAAGGAAACGGCAAACAGGCTAAAGTACGAACTGATGACGGCTTACCCCAACACGTGGCATGCGAAACAAAGAGATCGGCGCCGTTGAGTCGGTTCGTCGAGTCGGTTGAATCAGTCAGGTTCATTCGATCGCGTGACCTTTGGCGAGTATCCAGCCTGTTGTCAAAGTGCTGGAACTCTTAAAATCGATTTCTCGCGCCATATTCAAGTAGCTCAGATCAATTGAATGAAATTGAAAACGATTTTCTTTTTGCTTGCGGTTTCAATCAGCTTGGTATGTGTCTGGTTTCCGTCTTTTGATGTTGCCGAATTGCTGGCCCAAACGCCGGACGTATCGGCGCCGACCCCAAGCGTCGATCCGTCCAGTGAGCCGCCCACCATTCTCAATATGTTGTTTGGCGGAAATCTGTTGGGCGTGGCAATTGTCGTCCTGATTTTGATGTTGTCGGTTGTCAGTGTCTACTTCATTATCGAACACTTCATGACGATTACGCGGAAGCAGTTGATGCCCGCGGAAACGATGTCTGAATTAGAGGCTTTGATTGTCCACGGTGAGATCAACAAGGCGATCGATCTCTGTCATGAGAAGGAAAACTACTCGCTCGCCGTGGAAGTGATTCTGGCTGGATTGGAGCGCTACAAGGCCAGTGAATTTGGTTACGCCGAATACCGGTCCGCAGTCGAAGAGGCGGGCGAGGATCAAACGGGCAAGCTTTATCGAAAAACGGAAGTGCTCAACGTGATCGGCGCGATCGCACCAATGCTCGGTTTGACGGGAACGGTGATCGGGATGATTGAAGCGTTCACGACGATCGCTGCACTCGATGGCATGGCACGGCCACAGGAATTGGCGGGTGGAATCGGGCAAGCATTGATCACAACGTTGTTGGGGCTTCTCGTCGCGATCCCCACCATGGTCGCGTTCAGCTACTTCCGCAACAAGATTGATTCGTTGGTCGCGGAAGCGGGTAAACGGATCGAACAAGTGATGATGCCGCTGGGCCGCAAGCGTTGACGGTCGGTCGACCTGGCAGTCCTCGATGTTTGATTTTGAAATGCATCGACCGGATGGGCAAGTTCTGAAAAGGAAACACAGATGATCATTGATGCACATCAGCATTTTTGGAAACGAGATCTTCCGTTCGATTACGACTGGCTCAAGGCCCCTCAGCATGCCGCCATCAATCGTGACTTCCTGCCCGAAGATCTGCAGCCGTTGCTGGCATCACGCAACATCGACTACTCGGTGTTTGTGCAGACACAACACAATCTTGAAGAGGCGGAGTGGGTGTTGGAGCTGGCCGAGCAATTCACGTTTCTGGCAGGAGTCGTCGGTTGGGTCGACCTGGCGTCTGATCATTGCGAACGTGACGTCGAACGACTTGCTGCAATGGACAAGTTTGTAGGCATTCGGCATATCACCCAAGATGAACCGGATGACGACTTCATCGTCCGTCCAAACATTCTCAACGGGCTGAAGGTGTTGGAAAAATATCGATTGCCATTTGATTTGCTGTTTTTTGCCAAGCATCTGAAGCACGCGCCCTCAGTTGCAGCGCACGTCCCTGAATTGCCTTTGGTCATCGATCATTTGTCCAAAGCCAACATCAAGGGTCAGGAGTATTCGCAATGGGCCAAAGAGCTGGAAGCCGCTGCCGCACATGAAAATGTGCATTGCAAGCTGTCGGGGATGATTACGGAAGCAGACTGGGGGAACTGGAAGCCGGCTGATTTGAAGCCATTTGTTGAGAAGGCGATCGAATCGTTTGGCCCAGAACGATGTATGTATGGTTCCGATTGGCCAGTCTGCGAATTGGCAGGAAGCTATCAGCAGGCCTTCGATGCTCTGGCCGAGATCATAGGACCATTGAGCGAGGCTGAAAAGGAGCAGATCTATTGCTCAACAGCTGTCAAGTTTTATGGCCTCAACGTTGGTTAGTCTGTAGCTCAAGGCGTGGTTCAAACGACCGGTTTCGTTTTCAATCGTTAGGCCAATCCTGATCTTTGCCAATCCTGATCTTGAGCGGTCGTGGATCATTTGTTCAGCAAGCTCAGATCCCAAACTTCCAATCGATTGTCTTTGAGGCCAATCAGCAATCGATCGCCAAGAATCCCAATGGCGGTGCGATCATGTTGGGTGCCGCCTCGCGAAAACGTGCTCGTCCATGAATCGGTTTCAAGAATTCGAATCGCGTCACCTTTTTCAGATGCAGCAACCACGAACTTGGATGAGTCCGGTGAGAATGCCATCATAGGTTGATTTAGCCTGTCGATCGAATGAACGACCTCGCCCGTCTGCGTATCGATCAAGGAAACTTTGAATCTGTTGGTTGCCGCAAGCCAGCGGCCGTCGGGTGAATAGGCCAACTTCTGAATGTTCTGTTTCTTCCAGTCGTAAATGATATTCAACGATTCGGTGTCAATCAGCTGATTGCCAAAAACAACTTGATTGCCATTCGGTGAAACGGCATAAGTAAATCCAAAAAATGGGTCCATGTCCTGTGTGTTGTTGGGAACTCCCAAGTCTTCATTTGTGACCTCAGTCTGTTCAACGACAGTGCCATCCAGTTTCCGCTTTTGAATGATCACGTTGAGTGAGCAAACGGTGGGCGGTTGAGACCACTGGACCGTTTTTACAAAAAACGCAACGTAAACATGTTGACCGTCAGGGGATCTCGACATCGCCATGTAGGAGTACTGTCTGAATTTCGGTTTTGACGAATCGCCATCGAGAAAGCCACGAACGGCTTGCAAAGGAGACTGGGTGACCGCACCATTCGTTCCCAGCAAAAATGATTCGTTTTTGGTGACACCGTCAACGACGTGGCTCCGTTTTAACAGGTTCGATGCATTACGACTGGCGGGCCAAAAGTAGCTTTTGTCAGTCATCAACTCGCCTTGCCGATAGTTGCTGATTTCCTGAGATTCCAGTTGCATCGTGGCTAGATTCATTCGGACGATCTGACTGTTGGTAACAAGTAAAGCATGGTCCGTAAGTTTTGGGGCAACGGAAAACTTGGTAATGCTGCCTCGCCAAGCTGCTTCTGTAGGATGTTCGCCGCTCAAGCTGATCTTGACCAAGCCAACGTTGAAACCGAAGGCAAACAACAGTCTTGGTTCACCAGCAAATTGCATCGTGTGACCCGTATAGCCTTCGAACTCGTCAGCATTTTTTCCACTGGAATCAAATGTCTTGATGGCCCAAGTGCCATCATCATTTGAATAGAAGGCGGCTGCGACCAGGCTGCCGTCTGGGGTAACCGTGATGCGCGTTAAATAATTCTGGCCAGACTTCACGCGGGCAGTCGCGCGTACGCTATCTGTCGCAGTGTCAAACAGTTTGATGACGCCGGGGTTTTGTCCAATGGCGATCAGTTTTCCGTCACGATCAGCTGACAAGTGTTCCGCTGACAGACCGACAATCGATGAATCGCGACGGTTCAACGAATCACCATTCTCCAAATTTACAATCGCAACGTCTGTGCGCAGATCGACAAAAGCGAGTTTGGTCTCGTTTTCAAGAAATGCAGCATTTGCGTGTTTCGTCGATGTAAAGGCCGGCACCGGCTCCAGCACGGTCTCGCCATTGGATGTATCAACGACGATCAGTGAACGATTGTCGTGCAACGCTGCCAACTTTCCACTGGGACTAATGGTCATCCCAACAAGACCGCCGTTGTCAAACTCGAAGGAGTCAAGTTCTGTGAGGGTCTCAGCATCGAAAACGACCAATCGAGAACGGTCTCCTTCTTTGGGGCCCGTCGTTTCAAGTTTTCCTGATGACCAGAAACGCCTGGTCTGCTGGCCGCGAAGCGCAAAAATGAATTCGCCATCGCTGGAAAATTCGACAGTTGCAAAACGCTTTTGTGGGTCTCGATCCCCTTCAAACGACTGTGACTCTGGATCAAATCGCTGCAAACCAAAGTCAACGCTGACGATGGTTTCTCCGTCTGGCGATACCGCAAACGTCTGCCTGGTTTTTAGTTCCGCGTACGGATTTGCTTTTCCATAAACGTGGATTCCACGTTCGATCTGTTCATGCGGGATGTCGATGTTTTGGGCGAACGCAGGTGACGCGATGAACCCAATCAGTGTTGCAACTAGAAAGATCACAGGAAGATGTCGTCGACAGCAAATCATAGCGTTCTCCACCTTGGGGAGTAGCAAACTGGAAAAGCGGTGTTCGCTCATTATCAGCAAAGCGTTCTGCACATGCAATCAACTTTTCATCATCGGTTGTTGAACAGTCGTTTACTCAAGTTCGGGGAACTGATGCTGCTGTTCGTCGTCGCACCAAGGTAGCTCCTTTTCCCAAACGACCGCATCAAGTGGCAGATCCGAATAGAGATGTGGAAATAGAGAATTGCCACGTGACCGTTCCCACTTGAGTGTCTCACCAAGCCGCAGGTCATCGACGGCAACCAACAGTAAATCGTGTTGATTCGCAAAGTGTTTGGCTGCTGTCTCTTGAACTTGTTCGGCCGTCGAAAAATGGATGTAGCCGTCCTTGAGGTCGATGGCAGCGCCTTGAAAATGACCAATCTGTTTGGCCTGACTCCAAGCTGCTCGATCGATAATTTTGTATATCACTTCGTATTCCCAAGTTGATTGGACGCGTATTTGATCTGGCAGTTTCTACCAAAGCCTGGGGATTAGACGATAGGGGACGCTTGACTGGTAATCGCGATAGCCATCCATCGTGACCAGCAACTTTTCCTCGATCAAAATCCGGATCACGATCGTGGCGATTGCCAACGCGAGTGCCGGCCAGGCAAGATAGGTGTGGGCGACCGCCGCACAACAGACGATCATGCCAATTTCACCCAGATAAGCAGGGTGTCGCACAACCGCGTAGGGGCCTCGTTGTTTGATGCTTCTTAACGAGGGAAAGACAGCAAAGCTGTCTCCCAAGGTCAACAACGACAGGATCGACCAGACAGTTGCCAGTCCGAACAGAATGATCCAAACCGATGGCCATTGATCGGTTGATCCGGCCAGTCGAAAAACCAAACCAGCTGAAACGATTCCCGGAATGCAACCGATCATTGACTGAATCGTTCCATGGTTCTTCACGGGCGACCGAAATAGGATCAAAGTGCCGGCCGTCACATGCAACGCGGCGATGCAAATGCGGACGATCGAGGCGGCGTCCTCTGTGACAAAAAGATTTGCAAATGCCCAACCAAAAAACGTCAAGCCAAACAATCGGTTTGACCACTTCTCCATGGTTGTTTTGCGGATCATCATGGCCGCCGATCACTGCCATTAAAAAAGCAAACGCTGCCCTCAAGAATCGAAGGGCGACGTTTGCTCATGTGTTTTGTTCATTATCTGTTAGTAGACAAATAATCCCCAATTGAAGAGATAGCTCAACAAATTGACCAATCCGAGAATGATAATGAATCCAATGATCCCGGCGAGACCGCCACCTTCGTCGTCCGACATATGACTACCTGTTACTTTTGGAAATGCGAGAGATAAAACGAGCGCCGTGTTGACTTGAAATCAAGACAGCTTTTGAGGCAACAAGGAAATATGGTACCCAACCATCTTCTCATTGCAACAAAATGTGTACGTTTTATAAACTCACTTTTCATCAAAACTATCCAGGCCATCCAGAGCGACTTTGCGGGTGCTGAAATAGCAATCTATATGGCATTAGCTTTGATGGCCAGATGGCCTGACGTCGCGTCAAACCAGTTGGCCCAGCACTCTACTCAGAAGGAGTCGACTCAAGCGGAACCAGCGGTCCTTCTTCGGCAGCAATCTTGCGAATGTCCTCGGTGATCTTCATGCTGCAGTATTTTGGTCCGCACATCGAACAAAAATGAGCACTCTTGAAAGTGTCCTGAGGTAACGTCTCATCGTGATAAGCTTGAGCCGTTTGAGGGTCCAGCGACAATCGAAACTGTTCATTCCAGTCGAATTCGAATCGAGCTTTGGACAAAGCGTCATCGCGATCTTGTGCACCGACGCGACCACGGGCGACATCGGCAGCGTGAGCCGAAATTTTATAGGCGATCACTCCCTGTTTAACGTCTTCATTGTTGGGCAGCCCCAAGTGTTCTTTGGGGGTCACATAGCAAAGCATCGCAGCGCCATGCCATCCAGCCATCGCTGCACCAATCGCAGATGTGATATGGTCGTATCCAGGTGCAATGTCAGTGACCAATGGACCAAGCACGTAAAACGGTGCGCCTTTGCAAATGTCGATCTGCTTTTCGATGTTCATCTGAATCTGGTGCATCGGGATGTGTCCTGGGCCTTCCACCATGACCTGGGTTCCATTGTCCCAGCCACGCTGGGTCAGTTCACCCAGAACATCAAGCTCGGCAAACTGAGCGGCATCACTGGCATCGGCGATGCTACCGGGGCGCATGCCGTCGCCAAGGCTCCAGGTCACATCGTATTGACGCATGATGTCACACAAGTCATCGAAACATTCATACAACGGGTTTTGCTTGCGATGCACCATCATCCATTTGGCAATCAATGAGCCGCCTCGAGAGACGATGCCCGTCACGCGCTCGGTCGACAAGTGCAGATGTTCAAGTTTGACGCCACAGTGCACGGTCATGTAGTCGACACCTTGCTTGGCCTGGTGTTCGACCATGTCAAGGAAATGCTGGGCTCGCATGTCTTCGATGTTGCCGCCAAGTTCTTCCAACATCTGGTAGATCGGAACGGTTCCAATTGGAACAGGGGATGCGGCAATGATCGCGTCACGAATGTTGTCGATATCTTTTCCAGTCGACAGATCCATGACGGTATCAGCGCCATAGTGAACCGACGTGTGGAGTTTCTCCAACTCGCCTTCAATGTCACTGGTGACCGCGCTGTTGCCGATGTTTGCATTGATCTTGCACTTGGCAGCGATCCCAATCGCCATCGGTTCGAGCTGTTTCGAAAGATGGTTGATGTTGGCAGGAATCACCATTCGACCACTCGCAACTTCGTCACGAATGAGTTCTGGTGAAAGGTTTTCACGATTTGCTACAAACTCCATTTCAGGAGTTACTTCGCCCTTACGAGCCCTCAAAATCTGCGTAGTCATTCTCTCTCCAAACGTTGCTCTTCAGTACGGCGGACGCCATATCGAACAGCGATTCAGTTCAACAGCGATACTTCGTCGCGTGACCCATTGTCTCACATTTTTGTTGATTTTGACATGAGGCAAACGCCTGCCGCGCGGTGGAAAATTCCGGCACAATTTGCAAGCGATTCCATGCAACTGCAAGCGGTTTGACGGCCAAACTCAATGACACTGGTATGCACGAAGACGTGCAAAGTCAATTTGCCGCAACGAAGATTTTCGAGAATGCGCCCAGAAGCGGCGCAAACGGGTCACGCGATGCCAATTTTTGCCAGTAAACGTTCTCGGACTTTACCTGGATTTGCATTCGGGTTGATCTTTCTGGCTTTGCCAATCAATGCGCCGACTGCTTTGGTATTGCCTTCGCGAATTTGCGAAATGATCGATTCGTTCTCAGCGATCAGCTGGTCACATAGCTCATCAAGTTCTGATGCATCGACTTTGACAATCCCCAGCGTTTCAATCGCTGCGTCCAGCGAAGACCTGGAGCGAACCATTTCGTCCAAAACTTCCTTGCCACGCGTTTGGTCCAGTTCCCCTTCGCTTACTTTGGTCAACAGTTGCGTTAATGCGAGGGCATCGACTGGGTAATTGTCGATCGTCCACTCATGCTCGTTCAAATGGCGAAGGACTTCCTGTCCGATCCAGTTCGCGGCCGTTTTTCCGTTGCCACAACCTGCCGCAACAGCCAAATAATACGTAACCAACGAAGGGCCTTGCGAGGCAATCACATCGGCATCATACGCGTTCAATCCAAATTCGTCCTGAAGTCGTTTTCGCACAGCACTTGGCAACGTGATGACTTGGCTTGAGATCTCAGCGATCTGTTCTTCCGAAACCAGAATTGGCAACAGATCTGGATCAGGGAAATATCGATAGTCCGCGGAATCTTCTTTCTCTCGTTGTAGCGTCGTGGTTTGGGTCGAATCATCCCAGCCGCGTGTTTGCTTGGGTGCGTCATCAATTGTCAGACCATTCGCTTGCCACTGTTGGAACTGACGACCGATCTCATACTCCAATGAACGCTCAGCATTGCGAAAGCTGTTCATGTTTTTGATCTCGACAATCGGAGTCGCGATCGTCGTTCCTGCAAAAGGGATGTGCAAGTTAATATTGCCATCACAACGCAAAGAGCCCTGTTGCATGTTGCAGTCGGAGACGTCGATGTAGGACAGGATCAGCTTCAGTTCGGTTAAAAACGCTTTTGCCTCGGCGGGAGATCTCAGGTCTGGTCGAGTCACAATTTCCAATAGGGGCGTACCTGTCCGGTTGAGGTCGATCTTTGATTTGCCTTTTCGATCCGTTTCGTCATGAATACTTTTGCCGGCGTCTTCTTCGAGATGTGCGCGTTCAATACGAACGCAACGCGGTTCAAAACGGCCCTTCGGATCACTGATGTCGAGGTGTCCGGGGCCACAGATCGGTTGGTCAAACTGACTGATCTGATAGCCTTTGGGGAGGTCGGGGTAAAAATAGTTCTTGCGGTCCCATTTGGTGTGTCTCGCGATTTCGCATTCAAGCGCGATCCCGGTTTTGATCGCGAGTTGCAGTGCTTTCGCGTTTAGCACCGGCAATGTGCCAGGCAGCCCAACGCAAACAGGACAGGTTTGGGAGTTGGGGGGTGCACCATACTCAGTCGAACAACCACAAAAAAGTTTGGCGGCCGTGTTTAGCTGAACGTGCACTTCGAGTCCGATCACGACCGTTACCTCGTCGAGGATAATCGATGATCGCTGTTCGGGCGTTGGAGCATGGGGCCGGTTTTCAGGATTGCGTTGGCTCATTTCGCTTCTCCCGTCGGTTTGTTGTTGGGGCCTTCCGCGTGCCAAGATGTATTGAGTTGGAATTGATGAGCGGCTCGTAGCAAATTGGACTCAGAAAACGCAGGGCCTTGAAGTTGTAACCCAATCGGCAAACGGTTCTCATCGAAGCCACAAGGCAGTGAGATCGCCGGGAGGCCGGCAAGATTCGCGGCAACCGTGTAGACATCGGCGAGATACATCGAAAGGGGATCAGCTGAACGCTCGCCAATCTTGAATGCCGTGCTGGGAGTCGTTGGACCGGCGATCAGGTCAACGGACTTGAAAGCATCCTCAAAGTCCTGCTTGATCATTCTCCGCATGCGGGATGCCTTTAAGTAGTACGCATCGTAATAGCCAGAACTGAGAGCAAACGTCCCCAACATGATCCGTCGGCGAACTTCCGCGCCGAACCCATGCCCGCGACTCTCTGCATACATGGAGTCGAGCGACTCATCGGTGTGGCGATATGAAAAACGAACCCCATCGTAACGCGACAGGTTGCTGGATGCCTCGCAAGGAGCAACCACATAATAGGTCGCAACGGCGTACTTGGAATGCGGCAACTCAACGTCCACCAACGTCGCACCCATCGACTTCAGCTGCTGCAACGCGTGCTCGACGGCATCGCCTACTTCCGCGTCCAGTCCCTCACCAAAAAATGACCGGCAAACGCCAATGCGCAATCCATCGATTGAGTCATTGATGCCGTCCGAGTAATGTTCGCAGGCAACACGTGATGAGGTGGAATCGCCAGGGTCATGGCCCGCAATCACATCCATCAACAGGGCGCAATCCTCCGCCGAACGCGCCATCGGTCCGACTTGATCGAGACTGCTGGCAAACGCGATCAGCCCATTACGACTGACTCGACCGTAAGTCGGTTTCAAACCGGTAATGCCGCAAAACGCAGCGGGTTGTCGAATCGACCCGCCGGTATCTGAGCCGAGCGCACAAGGTGCCAAGCGAGCTGCAACTGCGGCCGCCGAACCACCACTTGAACCGCCCGGAACACGCGAATGATCAAATGGATTTTTGGTTGGCCCCCAGTAGGAGTTTTCCGTTGAGCTGCCCATCGCAAACTCATCCATGTTGGTTTTTCCGATTGGGATTGCCGAAGCGTCTCGCAATCGATGGATACACGTCGCGTCAACGGGCGAGCGAAACGACTGTAGCATTTTGGAGCCGGCGGTTGTCAGCGTGGATTTCGTACAGATTCCATCTTTGATCGCAATGGGCAAACCAAACAAAGGCGTCGACTGTTTTGCGGTGTAACTCGCATCGAGTTCGCTGGCTTGTCGACGAGCAAGTTCGGCCAACTCGGCCTGTGAATTTGCCTCAATATCGACAAAGGCGTTCAGCGATTTGTTTTGCTCGATGCGTGCAAGAAAAAAGTCGACGCAATCGGCGGTTGAAATTTCGCCGGCACTCATCAATTGAACGAGTTGTCGGGCAGAATGTTGAGCTAGGTCCATCTCGGCATCCATAACTTCCACTAAAAGACAGGTGGCACCAGGAAGTGTTCTCCATCGTTGTCGGTGGTGTTCCCCAGCATGGTTTCCCGATCAAAGCTCGGCTGAACGACATCGGAGCGAACCGCATTTTCGTCTTCAGATTCTGGTTCGACAGCGCCAAAGAAGGGCTCGATTGAATCGGGAATTTCCGCCGAGTTCAGTTGATCGACGTAGCCGAGAATCTTGGTGAGTTCAGCGGCCGTTTGCTCCAAAGATTGCGAATCGGCGAGCTTGGCCAATTTGGCAACTCGTTTTACCAAGTCTGGATCGATGCTGGCTTCATCTGCCACAACAGTTCCTTTTTGATGAGCCGAAGTTATGAAACAGAACAAGCTCGTTTCCCATGGGCTCCTTGGAGTGAACTCCAGGGAGCTGTCTTGGAAGACGAGCTCTGCATTGTGGTCGAAACGTCAACGTAACGTCAATTTTTGAGTCGCGCGACTACTTCGCTGGCAACTTAAATGGCTTCTGCTTGACCGCTTTTCGAACCGCACCACTGCGGATGCACTGCGTGCATACACGCATCGATTTTGAGCCGCCGCCAGGCAGGGCGACACGAATCTTCTGCAGGTTGGGGCGGAACTGACGACGAGTTTTTCCGGTGATCTTGGTACCGACGCCACCGAGGTATTTTGCTTTACCGCGTGTCTCAATTCGGTTGCCCATCGAGGGGCCTTTTCCGCATACTTCACAAACGCGAGCCATCGTACTTTTCCGCTATCTTATTAGTGTCGTGTTGATTCGATTGGAGGAGACTGCCAAGCGTGTCGGCACGATGCCGTTTCCAGGACTCTCCAGCAAGCCCCAGAGTATACCCGTTGACTGATTTCTATCAACGGCGAAAAATCGATCGTCCAAGTAGTTTTTTCTTGGTTTTTCACGCATTTCTTTGAATTTCATCCCCGCCCAACGCTCTACCTGATGGCAACGACCAAGCCTTTTGAGAACGACTTTTTAGATTTGGTCGCCCAAGCAAACGTCAAACAGGTGCGGAAACGACTCCCGCAAGATCCAGAGTTGGCCAAGACCAACTTCAAGCCGGACAGCTTGCATACTGACGGTTTCCCGCTGTAACACGCAGCAAAAACAGGCCACATCGAGTTGGTGCAAGTGCTGCTCGAGGCCGGCGCAGATCCCGATGCGGCCCTGCCAGGCAGCAGAGAACCTCGCGAATTGGGAATGCCTTTGGTCAACGCGTTTGCAAGCCGACATTTCGATGTGATCGATCTACTGATCGCTCATCACGCCATAATCAATGCATTTCCTTACTGCGGGACGCCAATTATTGATCAAGTCTACAACTCGATTTGCGAACTCTCGACGACAGATCCAGAAGGTGCAGATGAAGCCATCGTTGATTTGGCAAACGAGTTGGAGTCAATTTCCGACAGCGATTCGTCTGGGAAGAAAATCGACTGGGAGGCGGGAAGCAAACAGGTGCCAGCCGTTGCATCCGAAGAGCGGCGTAAAAGAGCGGCGTAAAAGAGCAACGCAGGAGAGCGGCGTAAAATAAATGCCAAAAATTTAGCTTTTTTCATTGACGTGGAGCTTCAAATGCCAAAAAATTGGCTCATTGAACGGATGGTATCAGCACACGCAATGAGTCAAATCGATGGACCCAACAAAAGACCTCAGTCGGCGAGAGCGACAAATCATGCAAGTGATTTTCTCGTTTGGCGAAGCCACGGCAAAGCAGATTGTTGAGCAACTGCCGGACCCACCAAGTCGGACGGCGGTTCGTACGCTCCTGACCATCCTCGTTGAAAAAGGTCTGCTGAAATACAAGCGAGTCGGCCGCGAGTTTGTCTATTCGCCCAAAGGTTCCCGAGAGAAGGCCAAGCGAGGGGCGTTGAAATCGGTGCTCGACACATTCTTTGGCGGTTCACTTGAAGACTTGATTGCGTCTCATTTTGCTGACCCCAAATCCAATATCGATGATGAGACGCTTGAGCGCATTGCCAAGATGATTGAAGAAGCCAGAGAGGATGATCATGAGTAGCTCACTGATCGCAATCAATGCGCTGATACTTTTGGCGAAAATCACGGTAACGCTGGGCCTGGGTGCGCTTGCCTATCGTTTGGCCGCTCGTCAAAGTTCTTCGTTTCGGCATGCTCTGTTGGTGTTAGGTTTAGGGCTGACTGGTCTTGTCACAGCGTGTCACTTGTTGGTACCCGGCTGGCATGTGTTCCGATTTGATTTTGCGAAAACAGCTTCGAGCCAAAACGTTTCTAAACATGACTCGCCACCACAAAGTCACGTGTTCACATCAACAAAGCGTTCTGAGGTTGGCGTGGCGAAAGGCCGGAGGCAACGAAACTTGCGGACCAACGCGCCCACGCATCGTCAACCAGAGTTGGACTCTCAAAACCCTTTCGCAAGTTCACCGCGGGACGACAAAGTTGATTCAAAAGACAACGTTGCCAGCCCGTCGGAGATCGTTCCTCCGTTGGCAATCGAAACGTCAAGCCCAACGAAGACTCCTCCGCTCGAAGCAAATGATTCATTTGATGGCGGATTCCGCGCCGTCAGCTTCGAGTTTTTCATCTTTGCCGGATTCGCGGTGTGGTCAGTCGGCACGATTTGGTTGCTTCTAAGGTTGACCGTCGCGTTGGTCGCGATTGATCGAGTCTTTCGACGTTCCCATTCGGTCAACAAGGGAGGTTTGGGTTGTGCAGATGCAAGGCTGACGAAGACCTGGCTCGCGATCGCCACTGCCGAGCCGAGTCATATTTCGGTTTCACTGTCCAAGAGCAACACTCAATCACCGATCAGCGCAGGATTCTTTCGTCCTACCATTTTGCTGCCGGCAACGGCAAGGGACTGGGAGCCAGATCAGCTTCGATCGGTTTTGTTGCACGAGTCAGCTCACCTGTATCGTTGTGATTTCCTGTTTAACTTGCTGGCTCGCTTCACACAGGCGTTGTTTTGGTTTCACCCTTGGGCTTGGTGGTACGTCAATCGATTGAACGTAGAGGCGGAATTTGCGTGTGATGAGATGGTCATACGCCGAGGTGTTGATAAGCGACGCTATGCAATGTCGCTGTTGCAAGTTGCGAGAGAAACGCGGGCTTCCCGATTGGTTCGTCTGGTCGGCATGTCGATGAGCGACGCCGTCGATCTGGAGGGGCGCGTTTCAAGAGTGCTCAGCATCGATCCGCGGTCACCTGTGAGCTTCGGTCGCTTGGCTTTGGTGCAGTTGGCGATCTTCGGAGTACTGGTTGCAGTTCCACTGGCGATCGTCAAAGCCGGGCTGGTCGAAGTTATTCCGGTTCAGCCGTTGACGATTCTGGCAACGGAGAATCAAGTGGATGAGCTGGAGGGACAGTCGTCGCTCAGTCGCCAGTCAAGCATGCTTTCCATTAACTGGGACGATGGAGCTCAAAAGCGAATCGATTTAGCCGGACCGATCGTATTGCGTTCTTCTTTTGGCGTCGAAACATTGGAGGCAAGCGACATTGCGAGAATCATCCCGTCAAAGATACGCGCGGATCGGTTGATCGTTGAAATGGATTCTGGTGAGCGACTTTGGGGTGCGGTGGATGGGTTGGAAATCAAACACCTTTCCAAGGGAGTTCGAGAGATTGTTCCTGTTCAAGAAGCGTCGCCGATCGCCGGCCAAATTACCGATGGGCGTTCGTCCGCGGGTCTGACTTACCATGTGAGAGCGCCTGCCAACTACCGCCCAGGGAACTCCGTCCCGGCGATTGTGCTGTTGCATGACGACGCATCAAACTCGCGAATCAATATTGAGACGTTTGCCCGAAGTTGGCCTTCGATCGCGGATCGATATTTGTTGATTGGAATCAATGGTCAGTTGCGGTCGCCACGATCGACAGACGTTACTCCCGCATATTCCTACTCGCTCATCGATTTCGCTGGTCGCAGCAAGTACATCGGATTTCCAGGAACCGATCGCCAAAGTCCAGCACTGGTCGCTGAGACGATTTCTGAAGTTCGTTCACGAGTCGACATCGATCGAGTCTTTCTTGGCGGTGAAGGCCTCGGGGGTTGGGTCGTTTTTTCGGTGTTCATGCATTTTCCAGAGATCATCGACGGTGCATTTCCCATTTCCGGAGCCGTTGTCATTCAATCGGAACCGGGTGCGTTTGACCAGCCTGACTTGATGACTCGTCAACGACAGATTCCGGTTGCCTTGGTGCAATCGAGAAACGACACCCGGTTGGATGCGGGCTATGTGAAATCCGCCAGCTCATTGTTCAAAGATGCCAACTTCAAAGTCGAGTCGTTCAGCATCGACGCAGATTCACAGTTTTCAAAGCAGCCGATCGCAGATGTGATTTCCTGGCTTGAGCAGTCCACGAAGGCGGAATAAGTGGAGCAGTGTTAGAGGCAAGCCCGTTTCATCTTCGAATCGAAGACATTTTTTAATCAATCAACGAACGAGACTAATCATGAAACTTCTATCGACCCAAACGTTTGCGATATCTTTGATCATTGCGTTTCTCGGTTGTTCACAAATCGTCAACGGGCAATCCGATCAAGGATGGGAAGGAACATGGATTACGGACCGGGGGATCTTGACGATCGACTCGGCTGACGGAGACGTCACAGGTTCGCTCGATAAGGATTCGTTGACCGGCACGGTTTCGGGCAAGACCCTCGAGTACACCATCAAGAAGCAACGCGGCAGCGAATCAGGAACGATCAAACTGGTAAGTGATTCGATCGAATTTTCTGGGACCTACGATGAAGGTTATCGATCTGGAAAATGGATGGGTTGGAAGCAGCGGTTCAAAGACGGTGGTTTCGATGACGCTAAAGACTTTTCGGGTGTCTGGTTGACTTCGTTAGGCACGATGATGCTCGAACAATCAGACGAGAATGAAATCAAAGGTTCGATAGGTCCTGAAGGCTGGAGTTCCGTCGATGGTGGGACGATCGAAGGAGAGAAGATGACGTTCGAGTGGACCATTCGAAACTTCAATGGAGCCGGATGGTTCGAGATGTCCAAGGACGGAAAACGCATTTATGGCGTGATGAATTCGACGAATGGACCGAGCGCATGGATTGGACTGCGTCCCGATGGTTACTCGCGGAATGTTGTACCCAAAGCGGGTGAGATCGTTAAAGGGGTTGCTTCCAACGGCATGCTCTACAATCTGAGAATGCCCGATGGATGGAAGGAAGGGGATGAGGTCGATTGCATTGTGCTGTTACATGGCAGCAATTGGACAACGTCAGGGATGGTCTTTGTAACCGCCAAGAACTGGCCGGAGTTAGGCAAGAAGTTTGCCATCTTGGGGATTCAGGGGCAGAACTGGGCCAAATGGAGCAAGGCAGATGATCTTCGGTTCAACTACACCTACGTCAATTGGGTCGGGCGGAGTACGTTGGGCGGTTTTCCATACACCCATCGTGAAAGTCCCTTCTTGGTTGGAAAACTGCTGGACGAATTCAATAAAGAGTATTCGCTGAAGCGAATTTTTGTTGGAGGTCACAGCCAAGGCGGCTATCTGACTTATGTGCTGCACATGCACATGCCGGAAAAGATTGCCGGAACGTTTCCGATGGCTGGCGGCATGATTATTCAGGCAGAGCCAGACGTGTTTGATGATGAGGATTTGAAAAAGGCACAGCGCGATACGCCGATGTATATCTTGCACGGTCGAAATGACAATGTCGTTTCGCCAAGTATGGGTGAATACGCGCACCGACGGCTCTTCTCCCATGACTTTGACCGCGTCGTGCTTGATTCTCCCAGAGCCGGGCACGCATATGATTTTCTGCCGATCGATCAAGCTGTGAATTGGCTCGACATGCTGACCACTGACGATCAGGATGCGTTGTTGGAGTTTGCCCAAAAGTACGTCAAAGTTAAGAAATGGAAAAACGTAGGACTGGCGATTGAGCGTGCGATGGCTATTGATGGAGGGAAACCGTTTGCTGAGATTTGGCAAGCCTATGAGGACGCTGCCAAGAAAGAGGGGCCTTCGCTATTGAGGCGGATTCAATCGAACAAGAATGGAAAGTGGGTTGACGGGTATCTCAAATGGCACGATCAGTTTGCCATGTCGACGAAGCAGAAGGCGACGGTTGTCGCGTTTCAGGAACTTCGCAGCCAACAGGATGAAGCGGGCGAAGAAGCCTACAAAGCAGCGCGGGCGGCATTTCGCTCGGGTGATCGAGAGCAGGGATACGCCAAGTATCAGGAAATTGTTGACCAACATTATGCCTCGCGCCGGTATACCGTGGCGAAAGCAGCGTTGGGGTCTCGAAAGTAGATTAGAGCGGCTCAACGTCTCGAGCATGATCCAAAACACGTGAGCAACAGCTTTCAAGGGTATCGGGCTTTGCGTGTGCCATGATTCTGAGCAGGTAGAGGTCGGGGACCAGAGGATAGGGGGAAACCCCTTTTGGTTTGGGACCCGCACCGAGCCCCAAACGGCGGGTCGATCAAGTCTCGCTGTCAACGCGACAAATAATACTGACGCATTTGGAAATAAGTGCGAAACCTCTTGGCGGTTTGAAGGTTTACCAGAGAAAGCAACTTATCTTTGGATCGGAGAGTGCCATGGCTGCCGCATCGTTTTTTCGTTTGTCTTCATCTGATCTATCAATCGCAAGTTCGTCCATCACAGCGTCGACTGAAAGCGTTGCTCGATTGTTGGGTCAGATCCTTGCCGTAAGTTTCATTGGATTTTTTGCGTCCGTTTCCGACGCTGCCCCGCAAGACTCGGCGAAGTATGACAAGTATGACAAGTATGCCGAATCGTTGGTCAACAATTACGATGCGAACAAAGACGGTGTGCTGAATGCGGATGAGATCAAAAAAATGCGACGTCCATTGGAAGCACCTTTGGGCGACGACGAAGCTCTTTCTGCCGCTGAGATTTCCCGTTGGATGCAAAACAAGTATGGTGCGAATCGTTCGGCAAAGAAAACAACAGATAGTATGCCGGATACGCGCGAAACAAAATCTGAACTGCCTGGTGTGCCGCGAACTCATCGAGCCAAGCGAGCACCTGATATCAAGGTTTCGATCACCCCAGAGCATGGCGTTATTGTCAGTGGTGGCAGCGAAGAAGAGATGACTGAGATTGCCAAGATTATTGGCAAGCATCTCAAATCGCAAGGATCTCCGCTTGTACGAACAACGTCGCAGCGAACCGACAAACCGATCTCCAAAGAAGCCATCAGTCGGGTCAGGGAGCTGGGGATATCGGGTGGCATGATGTCAAACGCTGATCCAAGCGCGCTGATGAAAGCATTGGCTCAACGTTCTGCGGCGACAGCAAGTTCGGCGGCAGTTGGGCCTGACGCAGTTTCGGTCAACTTCTGGTTGGTCAGAACGACTGATGATGCAGTCGCCGAACATTCCTTCGATGGTCGCACCGTAAATGAAGTTCGTCGACTGTTTCGTTCGCTTGATGCAGACCAAACGGAAATCGACCATCTGAAGTTCAACACTCAACTTGGCGAATCGGTTGAGCTGAAAACATCAACCGCCAGAAACATTTCCAGTAACTTGCGAACTGGTTCTCGAGCGACTGGAGGTTTGGACTTGATCGCCAATGCCGATAAGTCGGCAGATGGAATTCGGTTGTTGATTCAAGTCGAACGCACATTGATACTGCCTGGCGCGACGAGCGGTGGCGACGCGGCCGCATCCGAATTTCAGTTGCAAACCAAGCTCCTTTGTCAGAGTGGTAAATCGGCCAGCGTTACACTCGACTCCGATGACGCTCATTGGGTCCTCGTTGCCGTCGCCACTGGAGGTGGTGTTCAAGTTTCCGACCGAGTGACTGAGCAGCAAAAGACGATGCAAGCAATGATCGAAGCGATGCGATCACGAGCTGGACAAAAAAAGTCTCGAACGGAGCCTGGTGAAACCCCCGGCGCCGAACGAGGAAATCGCAATTCGCGAGGTCGATAATTTCTAGAATTGTTTTTGATCGAATCGTTGCGTTTGATTTCGCCTTCAACGAATTGATTCACAAAGACGCTGATCGGCTTGCTAGCGGGTCATGGCTCGACGAGCCAAACGAGTTTTCCATGTGAATGGCTTTCGTTTCGGCGGAAAACTTGCCTCTGGAGACTGTTTTCCGTAAACTGCCGGACCCGAGAAGGATTGGATCTCGGCCAGATTTGCGATGTCAACGTTCATGGAGGAAAACGATGGGCAGTCTTTTGGCGCCGGCGGGCTCACCCAAATTTGCCGGGTTTGGGCCTTCCATTCTTGCCCAGCAAACTCGAGGAAGAATCCGTCGTCACGTGCTCCCTGACGAACGGATGGCAGGGCGATCCATGCTGCATGACCATTGCCCGTTATGCCCGGGCGTCTACGGTTGGCTCGATGGTCGCCAGCAAATTTGCTACGTCGGGAAATCGAAATCGCTTCGCAAACGATTGCTGTCCTATTTTGCAAAAACACCTGCTGATGGGAAAGCGGAACGGATTCGTCAGACCGCGCAAACGCTGGTCTGGGAACCAATCTCCAATGAGCTATTGGCTTTGATTCGCGAACAAGAGTTGATTTATCGTTGGCGTCCTGAGTTCAACACACAAGGCCAACCCGTCAAACGGCAACCTGCGTTTATCTGTTTTAGTGGCGCCCCAGCTCCACACGCTTTCTTTACGCGAAGGATTACCGAGAAAGCGAATCACGTGTTTGGACCGATCGCAGGTACCGGTCGACTTCGCGCCGCGATCGAAAGTATCAATCAAGTATTTTGTCTGCGCGATTGTCCTGACAAAACGGGGTTTGAGTTCAACGAACAACCGCAGCTGTTTGAAAACCCGGCGACCGCCAAGTGCATACGTTTTGAGCTTGGCAGTTGCCCAGCGCCCTGTGCGCGCAAGTGCAGTCGATCAAATTACCAAGCCAACGTGGACCGCGCGATCCGTTTTGTGGAAGGCGTTGACACGACGATGTTGCTAAGTCTGACTGGTGAAATGAAACAAGCTGCTGAAGCGTGTCGATTCGAACGCGCGGTCGTGTTGCGAGATCATCTTGCCAATCTGACGTGGCTTGATCGTCGGATGAAAGCGCTGAGACGTGCCAAGACGCTGTTCAATGGTGTGCTGCCGATTGAAGCACGCAAAAATCGGACCGTTTGGCTGGTCCTCAAAGGAGGGCGTCTGGTCGGTTCAGCACTCGAGCCAGAAAATCCGAAACGTGCAGCCGCTGCAGCCAATTTTTTGCAGCAACGAATGCTGGAGCCCGATCAATTGCCTGTCAACATCATGGAAATGAATCTGCAGATGATTTTGATCTCATGGTTTCGGAAAAATCAGGAACTAGTCAAAACGTTGATCCCGTTTGATGCAGCAATCGAACGTTGCGGGCGTTTGGCCATCGAGCTGGCATAGTGGCGAAATAATGTCGTCAGTAACACGTGGCACAATGCCTGAGCTGGTACCTCGTAATCCGTTGAAGAACCTGATTCGATCGACATTGTGTCCATAGATCAGCTAGACTAAATAGTACGAAGCTTGGGGTGGTTCAATCGTTTAGTTGACCCAAAGGTGACGTGATGTTGAAGAATGGTTTATTTGTGTTGAGCATGGTTGGGATCTGTGTTCTGTTCACGCCGATGGAAGACTGTTGTGCTCAAAGGGATCGCCAACAGGAAGGGAAACAGAAGCAGGATCGTCCGCGTCGCTCACGTAGCGACAATGCGCCCAAAGTTGGCGATGATGCCCCTGATTTTACGCTGAAGTCGCTCGACGGAGAATCCGAAACGAAGTTGTCAAGTTTCAAGGATTCCAAACCGGTCGTGTTGTTTTTCGGCAGCTATACCTGACCGCCCTTTTTGAGCCAGGTTGGTTCAATGGAAAAGATGTTTCAGGATTATCAAGACGTTGCTGAGTTTCGGATGATCTACATTCGCGAGGCACATGCGTCGGACAGCAACAGACCCGTACGCTATGCCAAAGAGAAAGGGATCAAGCAGCAGACTAAGTATGACGATCGTTGTACCACGGCAAAAATGTTGATTGATGACAAACAGTTGACCATGCCATTTCTAGTCGATTCGATGGACAACAAGACCAACGAAGCCTATGCCGCGCATCCAGACCGCGTCTTTGTGGTCGACACCTCTGGCAAGATTGTCGTGGCCGCAGGACGAGGTCCGTTTGGTTTCAAACCAGGATTGGAAAACGCCAAGAAGTGGTTGGCCGAGTACGAGAAAAAGAATCCTGCCAGCAAGTCAGAGAAGGATGGGGCTTCCAAGGATCGACCTGCCAAGAGCGACGGTAAAGGTGATGGGAAGGGCGATGAGAAGAAGCCAACGGGCGAGAAGAAGGATTCTGTTGAAAAGACTGAGTCGCCGTCAAACAAGAAATCAGGGAAAGGCGGTTCCACGTTGACCGAAGCTGTTTCAAATTGACAAAACGATTTTGAAACAGAAAGTTCGCTTTACGTGGCAACTAAGGTGTTTCGTTGTTAGCCGCGGTTAACCTCTCCGAAGCCAATCAGCCCGTATCTCAATAGCTCCACAGCGCGCACGAAAAAGTCATGACATGTCGCTCCATCGTCATGTCATGACTTCTATCCTGATATGGAACAGTCCGTGTTCCAGCCTCTCGGCGATTGGGATCCGAAAGTAGTTATCGGGAAAGTCAAATGGAATGTTGAGTCTTTTTTGGAAATAATTTCTGGTCGCTATTCTGTTCGCAAAACCCAATGCAAATCGATCGAAAAACGGTGGTTCCTGTTTCTCGAAGCGGGAAATCGATCCATCGATTAAACTCAATTGCCGCGAACCCAAACGTCTCAAACCCCGCAATTGTCGCAGCTTAGCAATTCAAAGAGCTGCGCTTGTTTCAACTGTGTGGTCCGACGCTGGTGAATGGGGCAGTTGACGATCGGGCGAAACCTCTTTGATTGGGTAGAAGGTTGGAAAAGTCGAATACTTCGAGCATCGCGGCGCTAAACGAGTCGGTGTTGCGCATTGCACGAGTGCTGGCTGTCGTGCTGTGCATCTTTCTTTCACTGATGACGTTTCCAGAATTGATTGGTTGGCTGTTGCTTGTTTGGTTCGGCGTGATCACGGTAGCGATGATCACTCAACGTCATTGGTTTGCTCGTATTGTGATCTGGATTCTCTTGGTGATGTTGGTCGTCAAATTTCCAGAGAGAACATGGCGGCTGGCGACATTGTTGTTGGCGATCGGTTGTTTCGATCTCTTGTTTTATGTTTATGCACAGGGACGTTCTCATGCGAAGTTGATTCGAACGGCCGCCACGTTGTTTCTTCTTGGTGCCGTTAGCTGGTTTGTATTGGGGCGTTGGCATGATGGAACACGTTCTGCACCGTTTGAGTTTTCGCCGACGCGTCCAATCGCCTGTTTAGGCGACAGTTTGACGGACTATGGTTATCCCGAAGTGTTGCAGACCCGTGTCTCAGTGCCCGTTCTTGACTTTGGGCGAAACGGTTGCACTTTGGAAGAGGCCATTGCAGAGCTCCTTCCGCAGATCGAAGCGGCGCGACCGCAATTAGTTGTGGTCGAGCTTGGTGGTCACGACTTCAAAGACGGACGCCAGCGGGATGAGATCGTGATGGATCTTTCAACGATTGTCGAACGGGTCCAGGCGTATGGGGCCGACGTGGTGTTGGTTGAGATTCCACGCGGTTTCATCACGGACCCCATGGGCGGAATTGAACGCGAAGTAGCCGCCAAGTATGACTTGGAGTTGATTGCCGACACCATGATCCGCAAGACGATTCTGATGGGTCCCAATTTTCCTCCTGGCAGTTGGTTCGCAAGAGACTCGTTGTTGAGCAACGACAACTTGCATCCCAATGACAACGGCAATCGGTTATTTGCCAGAACTGTGGCCGACTCATTGGAGCGGATTTGTGGAGACGGTGTGTTGGTAAAAGACTGAATTCATCTGACTCGTTTACAGGTTTTTCTTGATTGAATCGAGTACTGCCTGCAATCTGGGACCCGATCGAGTATCATCGACGACTTTTAAGAACCAAGGCTACGCAGGTGTGGCTTTGTGTTGTTGATTAGCTGCTCTTACGCTCCAAAAGTTCAGGCCAGTCATGAAGAAACGACCGCTTGGTAACACCGGTCTCGATTTGACGATTCTCGGTTTCGGTGCCTCCTCGATGGGCGCGGAATTTCGAAGTGTAGATATTCAGGAGTCGTTAAAAAGCGTCAGAACTGCGCTTGATCGCGGCATGAATGTCGTCGACACGTCACCTTACTACGGTCGTGGTCAATCGGAAGTCTTGCTGGGGTACGCGTTGGCGGACGTTCCACGAGATTCGTACGTGTTGTGTACGAAGCTTGGACGTTACGCGCCGGAGCACTTTGACTTTTCTTCGCGCCGCGTCGAAGAAAGTATCGACATCAGCCTGGAGCGAATGCGAACCGACTACCTCGATATCGTGTTGTGTCACGATCCAGAGTACGTCGACTTGCAGTATTTGGTTGATGAAACGATTCCAGCATTGCGTAGAATCAAAGAGCAGGGGAAAGTTCGATTCATCGGAATGTCAGGTTATCCGATGAAGATCTTTCGCGAGGTCCTCGCCCAGGCTGACCTCGATGTGATCCTATCATACAATCACTACACGCTTCAGAATACGATGCTGGCCGACGAAGCGGATTGGCTCAAAGCTAAAGGTGTCGGCATCATGAACGCAGCACCGTTTAGTGCGCGATTACTCACGACCGCGCCATTGCCTGAGTGGCACAAAGCGACTCCTAAAGTACGCGAAATCTGCAAAAAGGCCGCAGAACATTGCACTAATGCGGGGTCTGATATCGCCAAACTTGCCGTTCAATATTCAATTGCCAACGAAGACTTCGCGACGTGTATCACCGGTTCCGCCAACCCCAATCGTGTTGGACAATGGTGTGACTGGATCGATGAACCGATCGACGAATCATTGCTCGCGGAAGTCCTTGAGATTCTCAAACCAATTCACAACTGGTTTTACATCGAAGGTCGCCCCGAAAACAACGATGCACCTACCGTGGAGGCCTAAATCATGACTCGAATCTTACTGACGACGACTTCCTATCAGGATACGCCCGGTTACCACCATGATTTGCTTGAGGCTCAAGGCTGGGAAGTGGTTCGCAAGCGTGGACCGTTGTCCGAGTACGAAATGCTGGAACTGGCAGGTGATTTTGACGGTTTCATTTGCGGTGACGATGCCATCACTGCTGCAGTGATTGACAAATCACTTCCGCGCCTGAAGTGGATCTCCAAGTACGGAATTGGTATCGACAAAATTGACAAGCAATATGCGACGGATCAAGGATTGCCGATCGGTTTTTGCCCGGGCGTCAATCACACCACCGTCGCTGAACATACCTTTGGTTTGATTCTGGGACTCACCAAAAAGATTTTTGAAGTCGGTCAGGAAACACGGCAGGGGAATTGGAAACGACTGACCGGGAATGAGATTCTTGGCAAACGTCTGGGAATTATCGGCATGGGCCGCATTGGAAAAGCGGTCATCGAACGAGCGGTTGCCTTTGGGATGGAGTGTTGTGCCTTCGATGTCTCTTGGGACGAAGCATTTGCAGATCAGCATGGTGTTGAGCGGTGTCAGTCAATTGACCAACTGTTGTATGAGTCGGACGTTGTATCGTTGCATTGTTTTCTTGATGCCTCGACCGAAAATTTGATCAACGCATCTTCGCTGGCCAAGATGAAAGATGGAGCGATCATCATTAATTGTGCTCGTGGCGAGGTCGTCAACACCAGCGATGTTGCTGCTGCGTTGAATGCTGGAAAACTGGGTGGTTACGGCGCGGATGTGTTGGAGGTTGAACCACCGCCCGCGGACCATGTTTTGTTTTCAACACCCAATACAATTATCACGTCGCACATCGGATCGCGAACTTACGAGTCAGTCGTCCGTCAAGCAACGATGGCGACCAAGAACGCGATTGCCTTTGTTGCCGGTGAACCTCCGCTTGCACAAGCAAACAAGTTGGCTGAGCCAGTAGATCCAGAGGTGACCGAGTCCAAGACATCGAACCCAGCCGTTTCCGGTGACGCGATGTTTATCGTTGACCCCGCAGAGCACGACAAGTTAGTCAGTGCCGCTTATCTGAGTCGTGGGTACAGCGAATCCGAAGCGGCCGCCGCGACCAAGTTCTGCCGCATGGCATCGCACTATGGCATTCGCACACACAATGCGATCAAGGCACTGCATTTGGACCATCTGTTTGGCAGTGCGGTAGGCGGATGTGTGCCCGGCGCGGAAATCGAAAAACGCCCCTGTCGTTTTGAAGGATCAGAGATTTGGGATGCGAAGTTGAAATTGGGACAGTCGGTTGCGTTCGATGCGATTGAGCGATGTATCGAGTTGGCAGACAAATTCGGGGTGGGGCAGGTTAGTGTCGACAATACGTTTCACTATCTTTGGGGTGGCGGCTACGTGATGGACGCCGCCCTTCGTGGCTATATTGCCTATACCAATTGCACATCGACGTTGGCGGAAGTTGTCCCCTTTGGTGGAAAGTTCCCGACGCTTGGCACCAACCCGCACAGTTGGGCGTTTCCCACACAAGATGCTGTTGGCTATCCGGTCGTTATTGACTGGGCGACTTCGACTGTCGCCATGGGACGCGTTCAACAGTACAAACGCGAAGGCAAAAAGCTTCCGCCAGGCGCTGCAGTTGATGCCAAAGGAGAACCGACCGATGATCCCAATCTTGCCGTCTCACTGCTCCCATTCGGTGCGCACAAAGGCTATGGATTGTCATTGATCAATGAATTGGTCGCGGCGCTGATCGGCGGTTCATTGCCCACACTTCGGGGACGCGAAGTCAAACAGGACGACAAGTCATCGACCAACTTCTATTTTCAAGTGATTCATCCCGAGGCGCTCGACGCAGGGTTGTTTGCTTGCGGCCGTGACCAGCAAACCAATATCAAAGCGGTTCTTGAGGACATCCTTGGCCATGGCAATGAGTCCTGTTTATTGCCGGGGCAAATCGAAGCCAATGCCGCGCGAGAAACCGAAGCGGCGGGCGGACTACTGTTTTCGTTGGCCGAAATTGAATCCTTTAACGAAATCGCTCACGAGTGCGGCATGCCTCCATGGGATGTTAACGCGTTGCCAAATATGGCCAGCTAGAACTATTGCCAGCTAGAACTTTAAGAACTTCAACGAAGAATACTCAAACATGAATGATCTGTTTTCACTCGATGGAAAAACCGCAGTCGTGATCGGCGGCACTGGCGAGCTTTGTGGCGCCATGGCTTTGGCGATGGCGAGAGCGGGCGCCAGTATCGTGCTGGTCGGTCGAAACGAAGTTAAGGCGACCGAAAAAATCGAGGCGATTGAAGCTGTCGGAGGAAAGGCGTACTTTGTCGCTGCCGATGTCAGTTCACGTGAAAGCCTTGAGTCATTGTTGGGGACTGTGGTCGAGAAATCAGGTCGATGCGATATCCTCGTTAATGGTGCGGGGACCAACTCAGCGACTCCGTTTTTGGATGTGACCGAAGAGGAATACGATCGGATCTTTTCGACCAACGCCAAGGCTGTTTTTGTGGCGTGCCAGGTGTTTGGGAAATACTTTATCGAAAACGACATCGAAGCCTCGATTATCAACGTTGGGTCGATGTCAGGTGTGATTCCACTCTCTCGTGTGTTCACGTATTCGATGACCAAAGCAGCGGTCCACAATATTTCCAAAAATCTCGCTCGCGAATGGGCGACCAAGGGGATCCGAGTCAACACGTTGGTGCCAGGCTTCTTTCCTGCCGAGCAAAACCGCAAAGTACTTACGCCTGAACGTGTCGATCAAATCATGGGACATACACCGATGAAACGGTTTGGCAGCGCCAACGAACTTGACGGTGCAACCCTGTTACTGGCCTCCGGTGCTGGCTCCTTTATGACAGGATCCGAAATCGTTGTGGATGGTGGCTATGCGGCGATGACCATCTGATTTGTCAGCGACTTACCCGCCGCAACTGGACCAATTTTCTTACAAGACGAAGACTATGATTCTCGAAAAATACAGCTTTGGCATGGGCGACCGATTCCTTCACCAGGGAAAAGCACAACTTCAGGCGGTGCTCAACGCACAAGCAGCAGGTGTTGAAGTGACGCCGGTTTGGAATAAATCGAACCGTGAACATAACATCGTAAAAACAGAACCGGTTTCGCTTCGCGAAGAAGCTGACGCCGCTGTTGCCGAGCTTGGATACTCGGGAAGTTATCGAGTTGACGCCGATCATATCAACCTGGAAACCGTTGACCGATTTATCGACTGTAGTGACTTCTTTACGATCGACGTAGCGGATGCGATTGGACATCCGGCAACCGCAGAGTCAATCGATGCGTTTGTCACGCGGCATTCGAAGTACATTGGCGAACTGACGATTCCTGATGCAGGTACATTTGCCGTGACCGAGGAGTTGATCCGGAGTGTCGCAAATACCTTCCTTGGTGCGGTTCAAAAAGCGGGCGAAATCTATCGTTACATATCTGATAAGAAAGGTGCCGACAGTCTGATCCCGGAAGTTTCGATGGATGAGACAGACGATCCCCAAACACCTATTCAGATGTTCTTTATCCTTGCCGCGGTCGCCGATGAGCAGATTCCGATTCAGACGATCGCTCCCAAGTTTACCGGTCGCTTTAACAAGGGTGTCGACTACGTCGGTGACGTCTCACAATTTGAGAAAGAGTTCAACGACGATTTGGCTGCCATCGCATTTGCGATCGCCGAGTTCGGTCTCCCTGCGAATTTGAAGCTGAGCGTGCATTCCGGCTCTGACAAATTTTCGATCTACGAGCCAATCAAAAAGGCACTCAAACGAACCGGTGCTGGCTTGCACGTGAAAACGGCAGGCACAACCTGGCTGGAAGAGTTGATTGGATTGGCCGAGGCGGGAGGTGAGGGTTTGACGATTGCCAAAGAAGTTTACGCGAGTGCGTTGCAGCGATCCGACGAACTCTGTGGCCCTTACGCAACGGTAATTGATATCGATACAGCGGCGTTGCCGTCTGCGGAGGAAGTCGGCGGATGGACCGGCGAGCAATACGCTTCGGCGTTGCGTCACGATCCCAATAATCCAGCTTACAATGCCAGTCTGCGGCAGCTGTTGCACGTTGGCTACAAAGTGGCTGCGGAAATGGGAGATCGATATTACAACGCACTCAAAGAGTTTGAGTCAGACGTCGCTCGCAATGTCACGGCGAATCTTTGGGAACGACATCTGAAGCCGATCTTTGTCGATTAACGGATTCGATGGGTGCCGACATGGACCAATCCATCGCTCTCGAACGACCTTCAAACGACTTATTCAACTGTTGATAAATCATGAAAATCAGATCCGCCAGTGAATGCCAATTTGATATCCTCTCGTTGGGTGAAGTCATGTTGCGACTCGATCCTGGCGATGGTCGCGTACGAACGGCTCGAACGTTTGATGTTTGGGAAGGTGGCGGCGAGTACAACGTCGCTCGTGGATTGCGTCGTTGTTTCGGATTGCGAGCGGCATTAGTGTCGGCGTTTGTCGACAACGAAGTCGGTCGGTTGCTGGAAAATCTGTTGTTAACTGGCGGCGTCAACATCGATCACCTCAAGTGGGTACCTCACGATGGTGTTGGCCGGGCTTCCCGCAATGGCTTGAATTTTACGGAACGGGGTTTCGGCGTGCGGGCGGCATTGGGGACCTCTGATCGAGGCCACACGGCGGCGTCGCAAATGAAACCAGGCGACATCGATTGGGAGCACATCTTTGGTGAGTTGGGCGTTCGTTGGTTTCACACGGGAGGGATCTTCGCGGCGCTCTCCGATACGACGCCAGAGGTGATCAAGGAAGCTTTGACGGCTGCGAAAAAGCATGGAACCATTACGTCGTATGATTTGAACTATCGGGCTTCGTTGTGGGAAGCGTTTGGTGGAAAAGAGAACTGCCAGCGAGTCAACCGTGACATTGCGCCGCTGGTCGATGTGATGATCGGAAACGAAGAAGACTTTACGGCATGTCTCGGACTTCATGTCGAAGGCGTCGATGAAAACATGAAAGACCTGCCGGTGGAAGGTTTTTCCAAGATGATTGAACAGGCGACCGCTGAGTTTCCAAACTTTCAGGCCATCGCGACGACGATGCGCGGAGTCAAAACCGCCAGTGTCAACGATTGGGGGGCATTGTGCTGGTACGGTGGTGAACTGTTTCAAGCGATTCATCGTCCAGAAATGGAGATCTTTGACCGGGTCGGCGGTGGTGACAGTTTTGCGTCCGGTTTGATCTACGGGTTCATGACCACGGGCGACGCGGATCAAGCGGTCAATTACGGAGCCGCTCACGGCGCGCTCGCCATGACGACGCCTGGTGACACCACCATGGCGACTCTTTCGGAGGTAGAATCGTTGATGTCAGGTAAATCCGCTCGCGTCAAACGATAGCTGTTTATGGATACGAAATTGGAACAGATTCTCGGTCGAGCAACCGAGTTGTCAGCTTCTGACATTCATTTGTCCGCTTCCGAATGTGTCTATTTTCGAATCGCCGGCGAGTTGCAGCCCGCGGAAGAAAACGGGGTCGCTTCGTTTGATGTGCTCGATCATCAGTGGCTCAGTTCGCTGGCATCGGAGTTGTTGACCGACGAGCAATTGGAGCAGTTGCATCATCGTGGTTCAGTCGATGCGGCGTTCAGTTGGAACGATTTTCGGTTTCGTTACAACGTCTTTCGTCGCGCCGGTCAACTCTGTTTTTCAATTCGTCAACTGGCGCAAACGATCCCGAAACTCGATGAGCTTGGGATCGACCAGCAACTGTACGACGTATGCAATTTGAAGGACGGGTTGGTGTTGGTGGCAGGTCCAACGGGATCCGGGAAGAGTACAACGATCGCCGCGTTGATCGACCGAATCAATCAAACTCGATCCTGCCACGTTGTGACGATTGAAGATCCAGTCGAATATCTGCATCCGTCCAAACAGTCGCTGGTCAATCAACGTCAAGTCGGACCTGACGTTGAGTCATTTCATCAAGCGTTGTTGGATTCACTCCGCCAGGATCCAGATGTGATATTGGTTGGCGAGTTGCGAGACTTGGAGACAATTCGAACGGCCATCACTGCCGCCGAAACGGGGCACCTGGTGTTTGCGACGGTTCACGCCGGCGATACGAAGACGGCGATTGAACGATTGGTCAGCGCGTATTCCGCTGAGGAACAGAATCTGGCTCAGCGTTTGGTCGCGACGGTTTTGCGGACGGTCGTTGTTCAGCATCTGTTGCCCGTTCAGTCATTGCCCGGCGGTGAAGCGGAGCAGGGGGGGCGGAACCGAGCGTTGGCCTCGGAGCGTGTTCATGTGAATTCAGGGATCGCGAACTTAATTGCCGGTGGGAACTTTGGACAGCTCGCCTCCATCATTCAGACTTCAGGTGAGGATGGGATGTGGACCCTCGATGAGTCATTGGCGACGTTGCTTCGACGCGGAATGATCAGTGAAAAAACGGCAAAGTCTCTGGCGCGACAACCGGAGATGCTCAGCCAGCTGGCCCGAATCCGGCGATAGATCAATTCGTTGGTATTGGCGGAAAGATCCACGCAGCTGGCTTATGTACCAATGAAGAAGGCGTACTGGTTTCTGAAAAGGTCACGAGCGTTCAAGAAACGTAGACGCCTAAACGGTGCCAATGGCGGCGCGTGAGTGCTCTCACCGACCAAAACGAACGTATCTTCATTCGGTGGAATCTGGTTTAATAAACGGATGGTGTCTGTCGACGAAAACCAGTTGCTCGATATGGATCAAGTAAAAGTTGATCCTGTTTGGGCGTTGCGCATTCCGGCCAACCTTGCGACGCGTCGACAGGTTCTGCCGTTTACGCTATTGAACGAACAAGTTTTGATCGCTTGCAAAGATCCGCAGGATGAGCAAAGTATTCAGGCGGTCAAACGGTACATTCCGGAGACGACCCGGATTGTTCCTGCTGAACCGAATTCGTTGTTTCGTTCCATTCAGCGAATTTTTCAAGACACCGTTCGCTGGAATGGAAATCAGAGTGATCCGGTACGTATTCAATTTACCGGAAACCAGATTGAGCCCGATTCTGACAATATCGTGGCGTTGGGTGACGAGATTTTTCACGCGGCGTTGATTCGCAATGCCACCGATGTGCATATCGAGCCGACGTCACAGGACCTTCGCATTCGCTTGCGAGTTGATGGAGTGCTCGATCTGTATCGAAAACTTCCTGTAGCGGTTCACAGTCCGTTGGTCTCCCGGCTCAAAGTCATGTCGGGCATGGATATCGCAGAACGCCGTGCGCCTCAGGATGGCCGGTTTACACTCAGTTCTGAGCATAGTAACGAAATCGATATTCGGACCGCGACGATTCCGACCAAACATGGCGAGCGAATGACACTGCGATTGTTGGCGACGCAAACGCAGGATTTGACGCTTGATCGGTTGGGGATGTCGGATGGTGATTTGGCGATATTTCGACGAGTCATCGATCGTCCCAATGGGCTGATTCTTTTGACGGGACCAACAGGCTGTGGCAAAAGTACGACGCTGTACGCGGCGATTCGAAGTTTGATCAAAACCAAATCACTGAACGTGATTACGATCGAAGACCCCGTCGAATATGTTGTGGACGGTGTTTCTCAAATTGAAGTCGATGCGGGAGATCGAGTCAGTTTTCACAAAGCGCTACGTAGCGTTCTACGTCATGATCCAGATGTGCTGATGATTGGCGAGATTCGCGATGAAGAGACCGCTGAGACTGCGATTCGCGCGGCGCTAACCGGCCACCTGGTGTTTACAACGCTTCATGCGAACTCTGCCGTCGGTGCGATTACGCGACTTGCCGATATGGCGATCAAGCCATTTTTGATCGCCGCTGTTTCTCGATTGTTCGCAGCCCAGCGACTGGTACGCAAACTGTGTGAGCATTGCCGAAAACCGTATCCGCTGGATGAAACCGAGGCAACACTGCTCAATCGACCGGAGTTGTTGGGAACACAAGTCTTTCGGCCGGTGGGTTGTCAGTATTGTGCCAGCACAGGCTATCAGGGAAGAATCGGTTTGTTTGAATTGGTGCCGTTTGATCGCGAAATTGCTCGCATCGTTGCCAGTCGTCCGGACGAAACACACATTCAAAAATTGTTGGTTGACCGAAAGCACCCCGAGTTGATGGACGATAGCATTGACAAACTGAAGGCCGGGTTAACCTCGGTTCAACAGATCGCCACGATGATCAGTCCCTATTGATCAAACCCATGCCAGAATTTCGATACAAGGCGAGAGACAACAGCGGCGCGGCGAGATCCGGTGTGATCGATGCAAACAATCGTTCGGCGGCAGCATCGATGCTGCGAAGTCGCGGTCTGATTGTGATCGGAGTCGACCCGGTCAATCAGCCGACGACACCGACCAAATCCAACATTGATCTGTCCCGTTTTTTACCCGTCCGGCAGGTCGACATTGAATTGAGCCTGCAGCAGTTATCGATGATGATTCGGGGCGGCATGCCGTTGTTGACGGCCTTGGTGACTTTGGTCGAACAAGCTCCGCGTCGTTCCATTGCACGGGTTTGGGAAAAAGTCATCGATTCGATTCAATCCGGGGATAGCCTTTCGGCAGCATTGGGCGAACAGCGTTGTTTTCCAGAGTTCGTTGTTCAGTTGGTTCGTGTTGGCGAGCGAACAGGGGAACTGGCACCCGTGTTGCATCGTTCTGTCGAAACGATGCGCGGTCGTCGGCGGAGCTTGCAAGAGGTTGCCGCGGCGTTGATCTATCCAGTGATGGTGATTCTGGTCGCGATCGGCGTGACGGTTTACATGGTCGTCTATCTGATCCCACGTCTGGAAGTCTACTTGCAGAATCTGGATAAAGAGATGCCGCCGATGACGCAGAACCTCATCAACGTATCGGTCTGGTTGCGTCAGTACTATCCGCTGTTGATCATTATCGGTTTTGGTCTCGTCGTGTTTGCGCTGGTCGCCTATCGATCGAGAGAAATTCGAATGTGGTCGGATCGAATGTTGTTTCGTATCCCCATCATTGGCAACTTGCTTCAGTTGTGTGAAACATCAGCTTTCGCCCGGTCGCTAAGCGTCATGCTTGGCAGTGGCATTACGTTGATTGATGGTTTGTTGACGGTGGAAAAACTGCTGTTCAATCAATACTCTGCCAGAAGCGTCACTGAGGCGCGAGACAAGATCATTCGCGGGCAAAACTTCTCCGAAGCGATCGGTGATTCTGTTGCCTTTTCACCAATGTTAAAAAAGATGATCGCTGTTGGTCAACAATCAGGTGATCTCGAAGGCGTACTCAATGAAGTCGCTGATTTTCATGAGGACCAGTTCCGGAGTGCGATTCGAACACTCAATGCAATCTTGACGCCCGCGTTAACGGTGACCGTCGGTGCGGTAGTGGGTTACGTTTATATCGCCTTCTTCGTCGCGTTATTGGCTGCAGGAAACTAGTCCAGTGGTGCGTCTTCATTAGTGGGCGTGAGGCCGCGAGAATCGGGTTGGCGAAGTACGATGGATGTCGAACGCTGTCGTTTAAGTCGAGTTGTCTGGGCAACAGTCTCCCTGGGTGTGTGGTTTTTCGCCAAATGTTGGGGACGAATTACGACTTTTGTTACTTCAAAAGCTTGGGATATCGGCGACAATCGTCAGGACCGCTATAACAGGGAACGTAGCGGTCATGATCAGTCGGTTTTATGGTGGCGGCAAAAACATCATGGAGCCAAGTGCCGATTTTCAGAACAGCGGGAACCCTATTGCAGCGTTGAACGATGCTGAATGCATTTATTGACCTAACTCTTTCCATCAGGCAGCTTTCCATGTTGATCAGAACTCGAACATCATTGATCTGTTTTCTGGGTTTGTTCCTGTTGGCTGGTTCAGCATCGTTTGCTCAGGAAAACGATCCGACGGCAAACTCGGAGATGATCGACAAAACGATCTCAAAGATTCGAGACGTTGAGCGACTCGATTCGTTTCTGGAGCAGAATAAGGCGCTCAAGGCAGAGAATGCGAAACTTAAAGCAAGTGTTGCTAGCATTCAAAAGGAGCTTGCCAAATTGAAGGCTGACTTAGAGCAGCAGAATGTCAAAATTCGTAAGCAGCTGTTGCAAATGCCAACGTTTCAGGTGCAATCAAAAGTAATTGCGGGCAAGCGGAGTGTTGCCTATCTTAAAACCAAGACCACGTCGCTGCGGGTTCGAGCCAATATGGAGATGTCGGTTCCGGTGGCGGATGGTGTTTGGGTCTTGATGCGAGTCAAAGAAATCTCTAAAGATATGATCGTTCTTGAGTTCCCAGAGCTTGAACGAACCGTCTATCTCTACCATTGACCCGCCATCATCGGTGAGTCGGTTCAGATGACGAATTGAGGCAGCGTTCTTTTTTGTATCTTCAATGGGTGCAAGGATCGCTGCCAGTGTTCCCCCCGAACCAACTGCACACGATGACACGGATGTCACGCGTAAAACAGGAGCAACTCGATCGTGCGCGCCCAAATTGCGCGCGACGACGCTTTAATCGTCAAGTTCAACCAGTCGTTGGTTGGTTGTTATTGATTGGGATGGTCTGCGCGATTTCGTTTGATCGAGATACGTTTGCCCAGGAACTTCCGCCAACTCCAAACGCACCAACGCCGATTCGTCCGCAGTTGGAACCTCAACTCGAACCAGCGATTGTCACGCCGAACTTGGTCCCGTTGGATCCATCCGGTTTTGAACCATTGATCTTGCCTGGTGAAACGGTTCCACAGGGCATATTGCCACAGGCTTCGCAACTAATCGAGTTAGTTGACTTTCGCGAGCAAGAGCTTGGTGACGCGATGCGGCTCTTCTCGGAGCAATCGGATCTCAACATCGTTCCGTCGACCGAAGCCAACCAGATGAAGGTCAATCTGTACCTCCGTAACGTTCAAGCGATGGACGTGCTGGAAAATTTAACCAAGACCCACGATCTTTATTATCGCATCGATGAAAAATCAGGTGTGATTCGGATTTACACGACTGAAGAGTACGAACAAAACCTGACCAGTTTTCGTGAAGAGCAAACTAAGGTTTTTACATTGTTGTATCCCAATCCGGTCGATGCTGCGGTCGCGATTCGTGATCTGTTTGGCGATCGAGTTGAGTTGAATTTTGGCGTCGGTGACCAGGACTCTGTGTTGGACATCATCTATCGCCTGAATCGTTTTGACTTGGTCGACAGCCGAAGCCTGGGTCTGGGATCGTTTCAAGGTAGTTACTCGTTGGGCGGTCGATCATTCAATCGACTCAATGGCCTTGGAGGGTTCGACTTGAATCTCCCCAACAGTCGAGCTCGTCAGACAGACGAAAGCAAACCTTTGTCCGATTTGTCAGCGGAGCAGATTCAACAGCTGATCGACGCGCTCAATGAACGGACCCAAAACACTCGACCCGCGGCTGATCCCAATGATCCGATTTCCAAGTTGCTCAAGGAGCGACAGGCCACGATCTATGTGACGGTCGTTCGTCGGAACAACCAAGTCATCGTCCGCACAGGGGACGAGGCGACGATGAAACAAATTGAGAAATTGATCACCAATCTCGACGTGCCCACACCGTTGGTGCTGTTGGAAGTCAAGGTGATGTCGGTTCTGTTGGATGACCAGTTTCGCAGCGTTTTTGATTATGAGTTTTCGGATGGAAGCTCATTGGCAGGTGGATTTACCACGGGTGACATCTTGCCAACTCCCTCGGACGCTCTTTCTGGTAACGCCCGTCGACTCGCCTCAATGATCCCGGGTGGATCAGTGCTCAATCAAGGTGACTTTACTTTTCAGTTTGTGAACAACAGTTTTCGAACGCGAATGCAGTTGCTCGAAGATGACAATCGCGTCACGGTGCTGAATACGCCGTTGTTGTTGACGGCCAACAATGAGGTTAGCCGGATCTTTATCGGAGACACGATTCCTTTCACCGTTGGCTTTGATTCGCCGCAGGTGATTACCGGGGGCAACAACAACACGACGATTGCAGGTACTCCGATCACTGAGCTTCGCGACGTTGGGCAATCATTATTGATAACTCCATCGATCAATGCAGATCGCACGGTAACGTTGCGGATCGTTCAGGAGAATGCTCGACGTGTTCTCAACGGTGGTCGCATTCCTGTGCTCAACACCAATGGCCAGATCACCAACCAGGAAGTCGACACCGTCAATCGAAGTACCGTCAGTGGTACGGTCGTTGCCAAAGATGGGATGGCTGTTGTGCTGGGTGGGTTGATCGAAGACGAAGTTGCTGACGACCGGGAGCAAGTACCTGGGATTGGCAAATTGCCTGTGCTGGGGTTCTTTTTTCGTCGCCAGGAGACCGGACGAACCCGACGCGAATTGATCGTGATGGTTCGACCCTACGTTTTTAACACACCAGCAGAGTCGGCTTCGATCAGTCAAGAATTACTTCATCAGCTGAGCGTGCATCCCAACGCAATTTCCGGCGAGCCGTCCTTGCAAACGTTTTCTCCCCATGAAGCAGTTCAGGCTGATTTGGACAGCTGCAATCTCCATCAGGCGTTTCGTTTTCACAATGTTGTGCCGAGGGTGTATTGATTGTGAAAACTCAATGGAACGAAAGAATTGACCACCATTTGTCATTGATTCTGACCTTGGCCGTGGCGATGTTGATGTGCGGAGGTTGCTCGATTTTCAATAAGGGTGCATCCCAGAGTTTTGAGTCATTGAATCGTGAGATCGCACGCTCGATGACGGTTGGCGAAACCAGTGAATCCGCATCCGAACATTCACCGAATGATGCGGTTGAGAAGAAGAGGGGCGCCGTTACCGGTTCCAGTTCAAAAGTCAGCAAAGTTCGACTCGACGGTAGTCTGTCACTCGGCGATACCGACAATCTTGCCTTCACGACGGATGAAATGGCGATCGCGTTTCAAGATCTTCTGGATGCGAAAAAGTTTGCCTCTGCGATAACCTTGGTCCGGCTTTATCCGGACATCACCAGTAAGCTGATGCGAGAGAATCAATCGGCAGCGATAACGTTAGAATTCCGTGAACAGATTTGCGAACTGTATGCGAGTTTGTGGAGTTCCCAATCAGATGCGATGGATTTGCTGAAACGATCGTATTCGAGCGGTACAACGAACAATGTTTTGAAACAGCATCAGGCGTTTCAACATATGTTGGAAAACAACCAGCCACGCGAAGCGTTGAAACTGCGTTTGTCGCGTCAAGTCAGTGGTAATCCGGTTCTTGAGGCAGAAGCGCTGCGACTCGAAGCGATGGCCCATCTGATGCTGGAAGAGCATTCGACCAGTTCATCCAAGTTGGCGGCAGCAGCGGGTAAACTGGCTCAGTCCCAGCCCTTGGAGGCGAATCGAATCCGTCTGTTGCTGGGGGAAACTTTTCGGCGTGATGGCCAACACGATCAATGGCGTGAAGCCTGGAAGACGGCGGTTGCCTCGCAGAGCGACTGGTTGGAGTCCAATGAGTTAGCCGATCCGCAATTTTGGAAACAAGCTGCATTTCTGCGACCCATTTCCGAGCAATGGCCCGAAGTCGTGATTGACAGAATGCGTCGATTCACGGCAGGATACGGACTGGAGTTTGATTCGACTGACACGGATGAATCAGTCGTTTGGGCCACGATTGGGCTCAACAGTTTGCGTCGGCACGAATCTCAGAACGCGATTCTTTCGTTCAAGAAAGCAGAATCGACTGTGTCCGATCGGTTCCTCAAGAAGGAACTTCAGATGCAACAAGCCATCGCGATGATCGATGGAGGACAAGCGGGGCCTGCGTCCGCCATCCTGTTACGGCTCAGCTCGCAACCCGGCAAACTTGCCGATCGGGCCAAAGCGGTGTTGGCGACATTGAAGCTGCAAAACGGAAGTTTGGCACAGGGGATGAGCTTACTCCAATCAGCCATCAAATCATCAGCAACTTGGCCGGACGAAGAGCGTTTGCGAGCCCAAGCCGACTATGGATTGGCCTATTTGATGCGAGGAAAAGAGCAGCAGGGAGTTTCGCTATTGAATCGCGTGCATGATGAGTTTCTTCAACGAAGCGATTTCGCACAAGCGGGGCAGTGCCTTTTCAATATCGCAACGTACTATGAAAAGACAGATCGCCCGCGCGAGCACAAGGCGGCGATCGCGAGACTGGATCAACTGGAAGCCGGCGCTTTTTAAGCCACGGTTTCGTTTGTAGAAAAACGATTGAAGCTAAGAGACGTGATCCCTTAGAGACGGCATCCGTTTGACAGGCCGTCTATTTCACTTCAGGCGTTTCTTCTTCTTTTGTTTACCGTTGCGTTGGTCTTCGTATTTCTTAATCGCTTCCTCTCGCGTGAGTCCTCGGTAGCGACCTTGGCGAAGAATTGCGTCAGCTTCGGTGGCGGTACCTTGATCGCCTTGTGATTCCATCCATTGTTTGAGTTTTGATTTCAGACGCTGCAGAACTTCTTGATGATCCTCACTCGTGGCCAAATTCTTTCGTTCCAACGGATCGGCATTACAGTCGAACAGTTCGAATTCGGGGCGGTAGTGATACTGGTCAACCAGCGATTGAGCTTGGGGATTATTCTGACCGGCAGCGATCATGGACTGAAACTCTATGGAACTGGTACAAGCGTTGGTGAATTTGGATTCGTGATTCAAATTCCAAATCAAACGAAAACGCTGATCGCGTACGGTTCGAATGCCATAGAGGTCGCTTCCATTGATGACTCCACGAGTTGTCATTAAGCCGTAAGCAAACTCTTTGTGTTGATTGGTTTCTCCACGAAGGACACCAAGGAAACTTTTGCCTTCCAGGCCATCGGGCATCGAGTCGTCTCCGAGGGCGTCGAGCAGCGTCGGAACCATGTCGACATATTCAACCATCGCGTCGGTTTCACTGCCGGGCTTCACTTGATTGGGCCAGCGTACCACCATCGCTGATTGCAAGCCGGCACCGTAGCAGGTCCATTTGGCAAAAGGGAATCCATTGCCTTGCTCCGACAGCACAATAACGATCGTGTTGTCGTCGAGTTCATGTTTGCTCAAACGTTCGAGAATCTGACCAACTTGCCAATCGAAGTACGTGATCTCTGCCAGGTACTTCCCCCATGATTGGCGAACCAGCAGAGTGTCGACGATGTAAGGTGGCAGTTGGATTTGATCGACTGGATACTGGCTGGCGTCTCCTTTGTCCCATGGTCCATGGGGTTCATTGGAACACGCAAACAGACAGAACGGCGTGTCTGATTCTTTGCATTCGGAAAAGAGTTGGTCGATGGCGTCGAGATCTGGATTCTTCTTTCCGCTGTACTCAAACGGAAATGACGTTTTGGGGCCGATGTGCTGTTTGCCTGAAAGTGCAACTCGATAGTCTTTCTCTTTCAAATAATGAGCAATGCTCTTGGTCCCATTTTTGACAAAAGTGTGATTCGGATACGCGCCAGATTTGACGGGGTAAATGCCGGTGTACAAATTGTGTCGTGTCGGTGAGCACATCGGAGCGGCCTGAAAACACCGACTAAACTTCATGCCTTCAGTGGCCAGTCGATCGATGTTCGGCGTTTTGGCTTGCCCGCCATAGCAACCCAGGTCCCGAAAGGTGCAGTCATCAGCAAGAATGACGACGATGTTGGGTTTTGGATCCAAATCCGCACGTCCATTGCTGGCCGAAAAACAGATGATGCCAACGATGGAATAGACGATGAATAATGGAAACCGGAGCATAGGGGAGACTTTTCAAAAGACAGGAATAAACGCAGCCCATGCTTATTATGGTAACCGAAGTGAGGCCAGCGTGGAGGCTACGATTGGGTTTCTGTGGGGCTCTGCTTCCGTCGCTTGTTACGCCGCACGAGGATTGGCAGAAACCATAGATAGAGGCCGCTGCACCAGAGTACTAACAGCACGATACCATTGGGCAGGAACAACCACAGCTTGGCGGCATCTGAAAAAAACGAGCCATCATGAAGACTTTCGATCAAATCGGAACGACGATAATTTGACGAAACGACATCGCCGTTTCTCAAGTCGACCTGAAGCTCCCAGCGATTCTTGCACTGGATCTTGGCGATCCCCTTTGAGGGGCGAACATCGATACGGTCGATGTCATCCCAGCCAGTGACTTCGGCGGCAGGGACGGATCGGGCGGCTTCGAGAAACTGTTGCCAGTCGGCTGATGGTTCAGCGGCATCCAGTTTGATAGTGGGTGGCTGCACCCACGACGATTGCTTTTTGACTTGAAGCAGCAGCCCCGAAACGATCACCAGCAGCATCGGTAGCGCAGTGAGAATGGCACCCCAGCGGTGCCATTTTCGAGAGTTTCGTTTCAAGTCGAGCGACATCGATCAGCTGTTACCGCCAGTCTTCAATAACTCTAGGTCTTTCTCAAGCTTGGACTTGATTTTGTCGTTTCGACGAAGCTCAGTCCGAATTGAGTCGAGATCTTTCTTGATGGATTTGGCAGAGTCGTTGACGTCAGACTTTCTGTCTTCCACTTCTTTGAGCTTTGACTTGTAATCCGACATCATCTTTTCGAGTTCCTCGACACGTTCTCGGTAGTCCTTTGCAAAACGATCAAGTTCTTCGATGCGGGCCCGCTCCCTGTTGTACCGAACGTTGAGCACATTCTTCTTTTCTGGAAGGGAGCCGATCCGTTCGACGATCTCAGACAGTTCCGTTTCCAGTTGCGCGATCTTTTCTTTGTTGACACGCATGGGCGACAGGTCGCCGGATTTAAGTTTTTCAATGATGGGCAAGACGGTTTCGACTGGGAGTGCCAAGCTGGAAACACGACCGTCACGAGCGATGTTGATCCCGATCACTTTGCCTGAGAGGTCAACAATCGGTCCACCACAAGTGTTTGAGTTGAGCATTGAGTCGTGTTGAAATGCTTTTGGGAAATCCTTGCGACGGCGACTCAGTTCAGAGCCCATTGAGTTCTGCTGGTTGCTTCGTTTGCTTTCGGGCGAGACTTTGTCACGTTCGACGAGCGTCAGCTTGATCGATTTTTTTTCATCGCCACGAAGGATCGTCAGAGTGACGCGATCGCCTACATCAAATTGCCCAATTTCTTTGGCCAATTCGACGTTCGATTTCACAGCGATTCCTTCGATCTCCTTGATGATATCCTTCGTCTTGAGGCCGGCAAATTTCGCGGGCGATTTGTCAATGATGTCAGTGATCAAAACACCATCTTTGGCAGCCGACATCATGATCCCGATGAACGGACGCGAAGGCGGAATGACTCTGGCCTTGGCGGTCGAGATAATCCCGATCGCAGGTTTGGTACTGGTCATTGCTTTGGGAGAAGCGACCCAGCGTCCAAGTGTCGGCAATGGTTGATCGGACCATTGAATGACATTGAGTGATTTTGCATCGATCTTCAGCAGAGCCAAATCGGATTGCGGATGGATCCCCACGACTTCCGGTTTGATTCGTTTTCCATTGACTTCACATTCCATCCCCGGGCGGAGTTCACTGGCCTTGGTGAGAATCAGACCGGCGGCATCGATAACGGTCCCCAATGCAAGTTGATCGCGTTGGTCCATGATCCGAATGGTTGCCTGGTCCATCGAAGCGGCGACAGGTTCGAATGTCTTAATGAATTCGGGATCACGTTTGGAAACTTTGGGGCGAGACGACCATGGCAAGTTGAACGATCGGTTGCCATTCGCCGATCGCTTTTCTTTGTCGTCATCTTTTTCCTGCTCGCCCGACTCAGACTGTTTTGGTGAGCTCTTGTCGTCCTGAGCATAAACACTGACAGACAGGCCCAACGTGAGGGCAAACGCGATTGTCAGCATCGCCATGATGTTGGGAAGCGTCTTGGATGTGAAACGAGTTTGTTGACTCATGCAAATATCCTTTGAGATTAACCATGCATGTTTGCGATGGGATAGCCTTTTGTTTGGAGTCGATCGTTAGTTTCGGCTTCGTGTGCCAACGACCAAGTCGACTTTTTTCTCTTTGTCGTCACGCAGGATGACGACTTTGATTTTCTGCCGAGGTAACAGTTCGAGTTCGCGAATGGCTGCACCCAGATCGGCCGCATTTTCAATATCGATCCCTTCCAACTGGATGATCTTGTCGCCCGGCTTGATACCTGCTTTGTCAGCAGAGCGTCCTTTGGCAACTTCTTGAACCTCGTTGGTATCGTCGACAATGTTGATACCGAGGTTCGGTCGTGCGTGAAGCAATAGCCCTTGAGCAAGTTTGTCCCAGTTCTCTGAGAATTGATCGACCGGAACGTGGAGGTTGTCAATCAAGGAACCACCGATGCGGCTGTGGATCCCGATCAAGTCCCCGTTCATATCGATCAGTGGACCTCCTGAGTCACCGCCGACTAACGTGCAGTCGGTTCGGACAACACCGTCGGTAGCGCCGACGATCCGACCAACTCGAGCAACCAAACCTCGTTGTACGTTGAATCCGCCTGGGTGGCCGACGGCCATGACCCATTGGCCAAGATTCAGTTCATTGGAAACGCCGAGGTCGATCGTTGGGAAAACCTCTCCTTTTGGATTGCGAATTTTTAACATGCCAGAGTCGATTGCACCTGAATTGACACCCAGCGTGTCGGCGAGGTATCGTTTTTTTCGATCGGGAAAGTAGATGACAGCAATTTCACCCGGTTTGCCGATGACGTGTGCTGCCGTCAAAACGACACCGTCGCTGGAAACAACGACGCCCGAACCTTGTGATTGGCCCACCTGAATATTGACGGTTGCTGGAAAAAGCTTTTCGGTCAGGTCAGCGAATCGAGTCTCCATCAGCTTCAGTTCTTCGACGTTGGATGGATTGCCGCCGTCGAACAGAAATTCAAGCTTGGGGGCGTCCGTCGAGATCTCTTCGGTGCCTTCTTCTTGCTGCGACTGGATCACGCCTTCAACAACGGTGATCTGCTCGGCTTGAGGAGCGGAGCTTTCTGGTTGGTTCTCTTGGGCCCAAACCGGCTGACTCACAAAGACGCTGATCAAGAAGATAAAAAGGAGGGCGATTCGATCCCGGTTACGCTTCATGAATACTTCCCGTTTCAATGTTAAGACAACCAAATAATCAGTGCGAATTTGAGTGACTGACAAGCCTATTATTGTACCACCCGGGTTAACAAAGGTCGGGATAACGAACAACATACCGCTTGATTCGCCCATGTTTCGGTTGTTTTGCGACGACATTTTTTGTCGGCCGAACGGACATTTCGTCGAAAAACCCTCATTTCCCGTACATTTTGAAAGGAAGACCGTTGAGCCGTTTGATACTTGGTTGTGGATATCTGGGGTATCGTGTCGCAAAAATCTGGCAGAAACGTGGCGAGCAAGTGTTTGCCGTTACACGCAGCGATGAACGTCGTGAATCGTTTGCCCGATCGGGCCTTCAACCGATCCTTGCCGACGTCACCGATGCCGATTCATTGTCTCCGCTGCGTGATCTAAACGACGTGCAAACGGTGTTGGTTGCGATCGGAATGGATCGAAGCCGTTATGACCGGGTACGCGACGTTTATGTGGAAGGACTTAAAAATGTTTTGCAACAGTTTTCGAGTGATGCACGTCCACGGCATTTGATCTATGTCAGTTCGACCGGTGTGTACGGTGACTTCGGCGGCGAGTGGGTCGATGAGTCTTCCAAAACAGAACCAGTTCGAGAGGGCGGTCAAGCTTGTCTGGAAGCGGAACATCTGTTGAAGCAATCCGTTCTTTCTGATCGCACGACGATCCTGCGTTTCGCCGGCATCTACGGACCTGGCCGCGTGCCGACGCGTTCAACGATCGAGTCGGGTTCGTGGTCCAAGTTATCGGCAGATGGCTTTTTAAATCTGATTCATGTTGACGATGGCGCCCGGCTGATTGAACAACTCGCTGACGAACACGCGGAGGCGGCTGGAGAGCTGTACTGTGTCAGTGATGGTCATCCCGTGATACGAAAAGACTACTATGACCAGATCGCTCAAGAATTAGGATTGGATTCGATCCCGTGGACCAAAGTCTCTGTCGACCAAACCAAGGCTCGGTCGGGCAGCAACAAACGAGTTTCGAATCTCAAGCTGACACGTCAGTTCGATTTTTCGTTTGAGTTTGAAGATTATCGCGCGGGTGTGCGGCATTCGATTGGTAAGGATTCCAGTCCTCCCGCTTGACAATGGGTTGCCAATGGACGATCACATGGTGCGTTTCCAGTGAACGTCGACTGAGGTTGTCGTTGACATGTATTCGCCGGACCTTTCCGAAGAGCTCCTTTTACGAAATGACGATAACACGTGATCACAAAGATTACCGGTCAACTAATCGACTTGACGGAGACGACCGCCACGCTGGTCATCGGCGCCTTCGAGTATGAAGTCCTGGTCACCGATTTCACGCGTCGTGGGCTGCAGCTAAAAATCGATGAGACGGTCAAGCTGCATACGATTGACTACATCGAAGGAAATCCACAGAAGGGTGGCCGACTGACACCTCGGTTGATCGGATTTGACTCGGTGATCGAGCGTCAGTTTTTTGAGCTGTTTTGTTCGGTGCCGGGGTTGGGCGTCAAGAAAGCGACTCGCGCGATGGTCCGCCCAGTGCGTGATATCGCTCATGCGATCGAGCAACAAGACGTCAAAGCGCTGACGACGTTACCCGGTGTCGGAGCGGCCATGGCGGAAAAGATCATTGCCCAGTTGCGTCGCAAAATGGCCAAATTCGCTTTGTTGGTTCAAGAAGCTCCCGTGGAATCCTCAGCTGACGCGGTCGAGCGGAGCATTGTTGACGAAACTTACCAGGTACTGGTCGCGTTAGGGCACAATGAGGCGGATGCTCGTGAGCTTTTGGAAAAACCGCTGGCCACCAAGAAGAAGTTCAAGAACGTGGAAGATCTACTGCAGGCGGTCTACGAACAAGCCAACACCTAAACGAACGCATGGAACCAAGCGGCGTGCATCCGCGTCTTAACAGTTGACTTGCCGCGGGTTGAGTAGCTGCTACTCTTCGCAGGACCGTTTCAATCGTCGAAAGGCGTTGAGCAACTCGATACCTTGTTTGCCAGTCGAAGCGTCATCTCGAGCATCGACCATCACTTTGATCGTGTCTAGCTCTTCCCGGTAAATTCGAGCTTTGGCAGCGACGAATTCATCAACTTCTCCATTCCTCAGAAAGATTCCCACTTCCAGTCTTCGTGATAAATCGTCGGCATATCCAATCCATTTGTCAGCGGCATCCCATTTACCATTCTTTGAATTGAGTACGACTTCAGTATTGATCAATTCAAAATCGGGCATCAGGTCTTTTGGGGCCGGGTAATACAAATAGCACCCGACAATACTGACGGCGATCACACCTGCGATGGCGACCGAGCCAAGCACCCAGCCTGGTAATGCAACGTCAAACCCTCGACCCAGTTCGCTGGTTTCTTTTTTCGTGGTGTACCAATTTTCAAGATCCACCTTATCTTTGGTTTCCACAACGATTACGACGACTCCAATCGCGATCATAGCGCCGAGTAAGCTGGTGCCTCCAAACTCATTGGCGTTCCAAAAATCGCTCATCAATCGTCCAGCACGCTGGAAAAGATTTGTCTGACCGTATCCAAATGGATGCGTGTAAACGTCAAACGCATGCGTGTGTCCGGCTGGTTCAACGCCCTTGGGGATCAATGGCTTATCGACGGCATAAGCCAACAAAATGGTTAGCGATGACAACATCAGCCAAAAGAGCGCGAATCGTCGGAATCCGAATGTCCAACCAAACCAGACCATCAATCCAAGATTGGCACCTGCGCCGAGTATCAAGAGGCTGAATCCTGCACCAATGGAATTCCCGTGTTGAAACATGCCACCAATCTGGCTCATCGCCAGCAGCGGTGTCGAATAGATCGGTGTGCCCAGGATGGCCACGCTAATGGGCGCGACGATGTTGTCTCGCTCGACCTGGTTTTGCAAAAATCCTTTGGGCACAAAAACGGAAAACAGAACCGAAGCGGCGATTCCAATCAACAGGAAGACCAAGCTGGGGCCAACCAGTTCTTTGCAGGCCGTTGTGATCACGGCGAGTGATCGTTTGATACCGACTTCCGGCAACAGCTCATCCGTCGAATCTTCTTCGCTCCGTTCAACTGGGAATTGATTCCAGAGGTAACCGAGAATCGAAACGATCAGCAGTGCACAAAACGAGAACGAAAGGATGGCGATCGGATCCGACAGCGTGAGGCCATAAAGCACGGACATTGGATTGAACAATGGCGCCGTGAGTCCGAAGGCGATGATGGTCCCCTGGCGGACCTTGGCGCGATGCATCTCGCGAACGACTGGAATAACGCCGAGTGAGCAAACAGGCAGCAGCATTCCCATCAGCCATCCGGCTAACAGGCCATAGCGGGTATCATCGGCAAACAGCTTTCGGACTTTTTCGGGGCCGAGCATCCGCCGAAAAATGGCAGCGACAAAGCAGCCGACAACAACCCAAACGGAGCAGTAAATGATTGTCTGGAAAAGTCGTAACGCTCCACCGGCAACAAGATATTCGAACACACCCTTGTCCTTGTTCTGTCTAGTTCGACGTGTCGGGAGAGTCAGTGGCGTCTGCAAGCTTTTTGAGCGACTTCAACTTCGTTTCGATCTCTGCCTGGTGAGCCACAAATTCCTGGCGTTGCTCTTGTTCAGTCGAAGCATTCAGCGACTTGTCCACCAGCGTTTGCAGCTCCTTTGAAGTATTGCTGACCTGTTGCCATTCATCTTTGGCCATGTCCCCGTCGGCAGCGATCGAAGGTAGCCATTCGACGATGTCGCTAAACTCGGAAAACACATCGACGGAGACTTTGTGACGCTTGGTCGAACTCTTACCACCATGGTCATCTTTGGGCTGATCAGCTTCTTCGTAGGCCAGGTAGTAGTGCGAGTGAGCCCCGGGTCCCTCGCCATGAATCACTTCGGTCACTTCATAAGTCACGTCATCGGGAAGAGGATCTTCCGACGTGATCGCGCCAAGTAACTCATCAAGTCTCTCGACGGCCACCGAAAACTCTTTGGGTTTGTGCAGCCGCGGAATATTGGCGGATGTTTCGCCTTCGGAATTCGCAGGTTTGTTGGTCGCTGAGTCATTGCAGCCAACCAGCAAGAGAACACCGACAAGGATTAATTGGCAAAGCGATTGACCGGTGCGAGCATGGTTAGGCTTCTGCAAAGCCGATTTCAGTTGGATCATGTTGGCGTTTCGTTTGGAACGGGAACTGACTTGATGACTTCGTCGATGATCGAACCGGCATGACGGTCTTTCTCGGAAATCCTGAGTCGTAAAACGGGGTAGGCAACGGCTTTGACATCATCCGGGATGACAAACATTCTTCCTTGGAGATATGCCCAAGCCTGCGAAACGCGTTGCCATGTAATCAGGCCTCGAGGGCTGAGCCCAAGTTTGACCGATGCGTGGGAACGGCTTGAGTTTCCAAGTTCGACCAGATAGCGTCGAACCGACTCACAGACTTCGATCGACTCAACGGTTGACTGAATCTCTAGAAGGTGGTTGAGAGAAAGAACCGATTGATCATTGTTGGCAATATCTCTTCCACCAACGTAGCTGCCGAGCATGGCAACTTCGTGATCTGAGCTGGGATAACCGATGCTCAGTTTCATGCTAAAACGGTCGAGTTGGGCTTCCGGCAGCGGAAACGCACCGTGGCTTTCGATCGGGTTTTGCGTAGCGATCACCATAAAACAATCGGGCAAAGCGTAAGTCCGGTTGTCGAGCGTGACCTGGCGTTCGGCCATTGCTTCAAAGAGTGCACTCTGTGTTCGTGGAGTCGCGCGGTTGATTTCGTCTGTCAAAAGGACGTCAGAAAAGACAGGGCCTTCTCGAAACTCAAAACGCTGGTTTTTTTGATCAAAGATGTTGAAACCAGTGATATCGCTGGGCAGTAAATCGGGCGTGCACTGGACCCGCGCGAACCGGCCTCCAATCGATTGGGCCAATGCTTTGGCCAGCGTCGTCTTTCCAAGGCCTGGAAGATCGTCAAACAACAAGTGGCCGTTGGAAATCAAACAGGCGATCACCATTTCCACGACATCTTCTTTGCCAACGAGTGCCGAGTTGAGGCGATCGCGAAGTCCTTGAAGCCGATCCGATTGATCCTGCTTCTCGATGTTGGCATGTTTTAAAACAGTGTCTGACATGAGTTAGCCGATGGTTAACTTGTTTTAATCGTCCTGCAGGCACAGCTGATTAGGAAGGTGGAGGCTGTGGAGGAGGTCCTTTGGATTTGATTAGTGAACTGACGTATACAAAAACGTGGCAAGACTACCGAGGGGTTGAATAGACACGGTAGTCATTGCCACAATCGAAGAGGAGTCGGACTCGTTGGGTTTAGCGACGACGTCGCAACGCCCAAACACCACCGATTAGCATTAGAAGACCAGCAGATCCAGGTTCAGGGACAGCAGTGAATCCAAAGGTTGGCAAAGCGTTGTCCTCAAAATCTGCTTCGCTTAGTCCATGATTCCAGACGATCCAAAACGGATCCGAAGAGACATCCATCGTCCCATCGGGCGTATCAAAGTCGGCTTGAAGCTGGAACAACACACCATAGGCACCGATTGGAGCCGTGCTGTCATCGAGCAAGTCCAAAACGAAGTGATCGTGAATGTCGCCTGCGCTATCGGCAGTATCCAAAAACTGAGTCACTGGTCCGGATTCGACTGACGCTCCGTTGAGAACAAGATCCGGAGTACCGGCAGAATTGTCCAGAACGGCGAGTCGCCCTGCGGCTTCCAGATTGCCAGAGGTAGGGTTGTAGTAGTTGACGTAACCGACGCCGAAACTCGAATGCACACTGCCATCGAGGGCAGTCAGCCAGAGTTGGTCCCCAGAATTCATCAACAGGCCTTCGGCTGCGTTGGTCGCAAAACCAGGCTCGTCCGAACTCAGGTCACTCGTGTTAAACGGGTCCAAGGCTTCGAATTCAGCTTCAAAGATCTGCAAGCCATCGGACGTTACGTTGTCCTGCTCGATGACGAACCCAGTGGGATTTGCCGTATCGTCGTACCCCAGTTCGACATCTGAGTGTTGAGCAAACAATGACGCCGCGGGCAGCATCAAGATTGCCGAGAACAAAAGTTTCAGTTTCATCATCTCTCCAATAGAAAAAATTAATCAGTCAGCAAGCGATTCGGTTCGGCCATCGTCCCGACTTCCGAGGGCCCACCAGATCTCTTGCGAAACGGTATCACTAATAAATCGCACTGAGCCGTCAACCAAAGCAAGGTTGACTCCGCCAGGATGCTGGCTGCTCGGTGTGATAACGAAATCCCCTTCATCCACGCTGGTGTTGTAATGTCCCATTGTGGAATTTGGAGTTTGTACGTGCATGTAAGTGTTGCCGACCATGGGCCAACCCGATGACCAGGAGCGCCCGATGTGTGCCGACTCAAATACGTGTGTGTGCGAGGCGGCCATTTGCTGGACGATATCGGTTTGATTTTCAAACCGTTCCAGGATATGAAGCGATCGCAGACGTTCATCGCCGCCGCTAATGGCTGCACCGCTATTGCCTTGCTGGATCAGTCGCTCCGAGAACAACGCAGTGTTGGATGTTCCATCGGTGATATTTCCAAACTTGACTTGGCTAGAGCCGTGCCAGCCAACCGGTCGAGCGGGGTTGATCAGTGGGATCACGCCGTTGAAGGAACCCGGGCTGGATCGTTCGCCAGCAAATCCTGTCGAATAGGACGGCCAGCCAGCGTTGCCCACGTAATTCGAAGGCGCCGGATTGGACGAACCGAGGATGATCGCATTTGCAAGATTGGGTGTGTCTGACGGGCAGATCAGTGATTCCAATAGCGTTCCGGCAGCAACAGCATTGGGGTGTCCACTGCTGATCTTGTAACCATCGCTGTCCCCGTTGTTGATCGACAGATCAAACTGCCGATACAAATTCTCTTGTTCGATGAACGGCAAGATTGGCACAGTCCAGCTGTAGTGACCGGCCTGAAAACCGCTGGATGCGTTTGGCAAACCCGGACCAATATGATGGACAGGAAAATGTTGTAGCGCGGACTCGTAGTTGTGAGTTGCCAATGCGAGCTGTCGAATGTTATTAGCACACGAAATTCGACGCGCGGCTTCTCGAACCATCTGCACGGCCGGTAATAGCATGCCGATCAAAATTCCAATGATCGCGATGACGACCAAAAGTTCGACCAGTGTAAAACCATGTTTCCGGTGCGATTTGCAATTCATCTCTTTTCCTCGTAGGAGGGGAAGGGAAGGGACCAAAAAGATGTCCCGGGGGAGTCGTAAATAAAAACCGTCGCAGGATGCCCACTAGTCCAAACGGAATGTCGGGCCGCCAGAAACGTCGCGGGGTCCCACGACGGAATCTCTCAGTTGTTCGGTAGGCCGCAAGCAAACCTCGCGCGCACCATCGAAACAAGAATGCAGAATGAGCTGTCGTTCAACACGTCCGTCCGCTGAGACACATCTCAGTTAAGACTCAATCGTGACGAGAACGAACGGCTAGCAGCTGGGCGGACCACGTGCATGTGGTTGAACAAAGAGCAGTGACGTCGCGGTCGAGCCAACAAAGACTTCCATCCGATTTGCACGGACAAAGATTTCTTCAGGAGGCAACGCAGGGACGACATGAAATTGATCGAAGAACTTGCAGAAAGGACAATCGCAAGTCTTCTCGACCGATGATTCCGCAAGTAACTCGTTGGATTCATCGAAGTGGCTCTGGCAGCCACAGCAATCGTCCTCAACCTGAGGTACCACGCAGCATGTGTCGTCGTGGTAATCGAGAACGTGAGATCGATGCAGCGACGGACCCACGTTCAATAAGAGAACGAGGTACCCGGCAAGGAACCATCTAAATGGGTTGGCGAATTGCTGCATTTTGGGCCAGAACTTGATGTCCTAGCGACCCGACATTTGTACTATACAAACCGTCCTACGCGTGTCAAGGAAGAACGGTTTTAAGTTTTCTTTCGAAAGTCCCGCCTAAATTTGGACGTTTCGAGTCTCACCGAGACCACTCGTTGCTCTCACCGACGAGGTCACTCGAGCAGATGAATCCTTGCCGTCGGTTGCCCACTTGGTGGATCGCTCGGCCGGCATTCGCACGTGATGCACTTCACACGTCATCCGATTGCCTTCGTTGACGTTGCGTCTCTTGACGTTACGTCTCGTTCAACTCAAAAGTACTGCCTGCAACGGAAACCAATCGACGTCTTGCTTCTCAATGCATGCTGAAAGCGACTTGGATGACTGCGCAAACTTTGCGGGCAAGCAGCGATGGATGGCATCCGTTGTGCATCCGTTTGTGAGGATATTGTCGAACAATCGCTTAATGCAGGTTGTCCGATTTGCCGATGCAATAGCTGTTCGAGACTCCCAGCGAGTCCTATCCCGCGTGGAGTAATCCACAACTGAATCCGGCCCTATTACTATCGGTGCACAACGCCGAGGAGGAAATTCTCCATGATTCGTCGCCTTCTAATGATCGCAGTCTGCGTTGTCGCATTCACCGCGGTCAATCAATGCTCAACCGCTTCGGCACAACAGCCCGCCTACGGTGCATCTTGGGGTCAGCAGGGACCTCGCAACATGAACCGCTTCTATCACTATCCCTACGTAACTTATCCGCAGAACTACTGGGGCAGTGACTACTATCGAAGTGCCGATAGCCTCTACCACCGATACCCAGCGGAAATGCGGATCCCCGTCTACAACCGCCACTGGTACAACTACTATCCCACCTCGCGTCGGTACCATTCTGGTCACCATTTCATTCTTGACGTTTTCTAAAACGTTACCTCTCTTGCCAATATCCAGCCTGACAGCATGACGAGTTCCATCTTGTCTTGAAAACACCTCGTTGATTTGAAATCAGCGAGGTCTTTTTTTGTCGTGCATCAGCACATGGGTCCGATTCGATTCGATTTGAGTCGTTCGCGAGTTCGATTGGTTTGCTCAAGCGTCAGCGCGGAGCCATCTTCCTGCAATCAACACCATCTTGTCGGACTTCCTCCGAACGGTATCGGAAGTTTCTGTCGCGGCGAGTTTCGCGGCCATCGTTGAGCTAGTCGAGTAGTTGTTTCTGCGCGTTTAAATAGAAATGGCAGAGCCCAATTGCAATCGCATCCGCAACATCTGGAGGGTTGGGAATCTCGGGCAAGCCGAGGTGACGGGTCACCGCCAGCTGAACTTGTGATTTGGGTGCCCGACCATTTCCCGTCAACACTTTTTTAACTTGAGTGGCCGCATAGCTCTCTACAGGAATGTCACGCAAGCCGGCAGCCAGGCAGATCGCACCTCTGGCGTGCCCCATGATGATCGCTGTCTTGGGGCGTGCGTAATGACTGTACAGTTCTTCCAAGCCAACAAAATCTGGACGGAGCGAGTCGATAACATCCAACACTCCTTGGTGAATCGACAAGAGACGTTGAGGTAAACTCTGTTTCGGTTTGCTGCGAACGATGCCAGCTTCGACCAATCGGATCTGGTTGTGTTCCACGGTCAGTACACCGTAACCCGTCACGTTGAGCCCCGGGTCGATGCCGAGGATGCGAACCTCTTCAGGATTCTTTTTATTTGGGTCGCACGGTTCATTCATTGGCGACGTCTCTGGATTGCCCTTTAGAATCCGATCGCACCAACAAAGCGACGCATTGGGCTTGCATCGCTTGCTCCATTCCAACTGGGCCGACCGATTCGCCTGTTTTTGCTTTGACACCCACGCGACCGGGTTCAATACCCACAATTTGCGCAATGCGTTCGGCGATCTGAGATTTGAACGGGGAGAGTTTGGGACGTTGAGCGAACAGGATGCAATCCAGGTTTACGATCGAATACCCGTGCTCTCGGGTCTTACCGACGACTGCAGCGAGCATCTCTGCTGAATCCCGATCTTTATTTTTAGCTTCGGTATTGGGGAACAGTTCGCCAATATCACCCATTGAGGCGGCACCGAGCAACGCATCGGTCACCGCGTGCAGCAAAACATCGGCGTCGCTATGTCCATCGAGCGAGTGAGTATGGGGGACTTCGATCCCGCCAAGAACCAATCGCCCCCCCTCCACCAATCGATGGGTGTCATGGCCGATTCCAATTCTCAGATCTAGTGGATTCAAAAACGCGGTTCCAGAACGTGTAAGGAAGAAAGGTCAACGGCGTCACCATCAATCGTATCGAGAATCTGTCCTAATGAATACTCGGCATTCGATCTGCGTTCTCGGCATTTCGGCATGGTCATCAAAGTCGGTCAGGTCGGCACCCATCACGATCATCCATAACGGTCTCCCTATTGAGGATTGAGATCGGCATTTATAATCCGCTCCATGGCCATTATCGAAATCAAAAATCTGTCGAAAACCTATCGTGTTTATCAAAAACAGGAAGGGTTGATTGCGTCGATTCGCGGCCTGTTCCATCGCGAGTATCGAGAAGTTCACGCCGTTAACGATATCAGCTTTCAAGTCGAGGAAGGAGAGTTTGTCGCGTTTCTAGGACCCAATGGAGCCGGTAAAACGACGACTTTGAAATTGCTATCTGGAGTAATCAATCCAGATGGAGGATCGGCGACCGTGATGGGACACGTGCCATGGGAACGCGAAAACGAATACCGGCGTCGCTTTGCACTGGTCATGGGGCAAAAGAATCAACTCTGGTGGGACTTGCCGGCAATGGAGTCGTTTCGGCTCAACCAACACATCTATCGAGTTCCCAAAGAGGAGTTCGATGCGACTCGTGATGAACTCTGTGAGATGCTCGATGTCACTCGCCTGCTCGGTCAACCCGTTCGCGAGTTGTCGCTGGGTGAACGAATGAAAATGGAACTGATCGCGGCACTGTTGCACAAACCAGACGTGCTGTTTCTCGATGAACCGACGATCGGGCTGGATGTCGTCGCTCAACACAAGATTCAACAGTTCTTGAAAAGTTACCAACAGGAGCAGAAGAACACGATCCTGTTGACGAGTCATTACATGAAAGATATCGAGGCGTTATGCAACCGGGTGATCATCATTGCCAATGGCGAGATCTACCATGACGGATCGCTGGCAGATATCGTCGACAAGTTCAGTGGGGAGAAGATCGTCACTTTGCATTTGTCCGAATCGAGTTCCTTCAATGAGCTTCGGCGATTGCCAAACGTCTTGGAAGTCGATGCTCCAAAAATCAAATTCCGCGTCGAACGTGATGAAGTCGGGCGTGTGCTCAGCGAGATTCTTGCAGTCCATCAAGTTGACGACATCGTCGTGGAGGACCCGCCTTTGGAAGAAGTGATTTCGAATGCGTTTTCTGCTGCAGAACAAAGTCGTCAGGAAACGACGCAGGCAGCCGCGACTGTTTAAACCACATTTGTTAATCGCAAGTTCATTCTCCATACACCTTTTGAACCCGGTCGCCGTAACGGCAGGTCGCTGATCATCGTTTCCAAAAAAGTATTTTCTGTTTGATCCCAAATCGAGTGCCATGCTGGCCGACACAATAACCTGGTGGACGTTCTTCAAGATCTCGATCAACGAGCGATTGGTCTACCGCGCCGATTTTATGTTGGGAACGCTGATGCGTTTTCTGCCGACACTGACGCAGATTTTTCTGTGGTGGGCAATCTACGACGTCATTACGACGGATGATATTGCTGGTTACAAATACGGCGACATGGTGGCGTACTATTTGATGGTCATTATCAGTCGAGCGTTTTCCAGCATGCCCGGTTTGACTTCAGGGATTGCCAATCAGATTCGAAATGGCGAAATCAAAAAATTCCTGATTCAGCCCGTCGATATGCAAGGGTGCTTGTTGATGCAGCGAATTGCGCACAAACTTGTTTATTACCTGATCGCAACGCTGCCTTTCGCGTTGGTCTTCTTTTTGTGTCGTGATTTTTTCGTTGGAGGCTGGCCTCCGACAGATGCGCTGGTCGTTTTCTTTTCCTCGCTGGTGCTTTCGTTTTTGCTCGGGTTCTATCTGGAATGCTGCATTGGGTTGATCGGGTTCTGGTTTTTGGAAGTCACGTCACTGACGTTTATTTACATGCTCATGAACTTCTTGTTGTCAGGTCACATGTTCCCGTTGGAACTGTTGCCTAGCGAGCCAGTCGATATTCGTTTGATCGTCGAGTTCCTGCCATTCAAATACCTCGCTTATTTTCCAGCGGCCGTGTTTCTGCAAAAAGTGGAAGGCCCCGAGATGTATCAGGGATTGGCGGTACTGATCGGTTGGGTGATTTTCTTCGTCGTCCTTTCGCGTGTGCTCTGGTGGCGTGGCGTCCGGCGATACAGCGGGTATGGGGGATAAACCAGAATGCAACCTTCGTATCTGAAAGTCTTTTTGACGTTCGCCCGCAACAGCCTTGTTCGCGACATGTCGTTCCGGACCAACTTTATCCTCCAGTGTCTTTCGTCAATGTCGTGGGCGATGATGAATTGGGGTTTGTTCAAGATTATCTACCAATTTACGGGCGAGATTGGACGCGACAGTGGTTGGCAGGAGAATGAGTTTTTTATCTTCCTGGGCACGGTTTGGATCATCAACAGTTTGATCCAAACCTTCTTTATGGCGAATGCCGAAGAGTTCTCCGAGTTGATTCGAACGGGGAATCTGGATTTCGCTTTACTGAAGCCGATCGATACGCAGTTTTTGATTTCGTTTCCGAGAGTCAATTGGGCACAATTGTCCAACGGCATTCTCGGTGCGGTCTTGGTCGTCTATTCCGTTCGAAACTTGATGTTGGATCCTTCGTCGCAGATCAACATCACTCCATGGACGGTGCTGATGTATCTGTTTTTCATTGGGTGTGGATCGGTGATCATGTACAGCGTCATGATCTGTTTGGCATCGACGAGTATCTGGTTTGGTCGAAATCAGAACCTGTACAACTTCTGGTTCTACATCACCAACTTTTACCGGTACCCGATGGAGATCTATCAGCAACCGGGAATTGGATACACTCTTTGGGGGACGTTCACGTTTGTGATTCCGATTCTGGTGGTGTCCAATATTCCTGCCCGGGTTCTCGCACAACCCCTGGGCACCCCATGGCAGTGGTGGGAGTGGGGGTTGGCTGGGTTCGCCGTCGTCGCTTCCGTCTATAGCTTGCTCGTCAGCCGCTGGGTCTTTAAGCGGGCGTTACTAAGTTACCGGAGCGCCAGCAGTTAGAGACCGGCAGGTTCAATGTCGTTGGCCGCGCCAACCGAATGTCGACCCGTACGGTTATGCCGGTTATTCTTCAAAATGACTTCATGAAGTTCTGGTTATTCGGCAGCGAAACCGGTTCGATGGTCCAGATCGCAGCATTTTTTGCGGGTGATGCAACCAATGTGCCGAAAAACTGACTACACATCCAATCGGCGAGGACCAATTCTGGAACTGGAAATATTGGGATTTAAGGAATAACTTGAATCGCCAGTCGCTCTTTCTAGAATCATATCAGGCCCATTTGGAGTTGAATCAAGACAAATTTCTTCTGAAAGATTTTTGTTCTTGGAAAACACAAATCACGAAATATTTGGCTTGCGAACTATACTGCATTTCCGGCCGCCGAGGTTAATTCGGCTTCGGTAGTTGGCCAGTTCACCGTTTTTGCCAATCGCCGCCGGCGGGCGAAGCCCGAAACCTACCATCGATTCGACACCAAGATCCTCCAACGACCCAACCGTCGTCCGACGAAAAAGCAGGGAGCCCTAAACAGATGTCAAAACTGATTCCAATGGACGAAGCCGCCCGCATCCTCGGAATGACCGTGGAGCAACTTAGCGAACTGCGATCCAACAACGAAATCTTTGGATACAAAGATGGCAGTAATTGGAAGTTCAAAATGTCGGAGCTTGAGCGTGTTGGAAGTGAGTTGAACATTACGCTCAATACTTCTGAGGCTGCTCAGGTCGCTGATGACATTAGCGAGAGTTTTGGTTTCGATTTGGCCGACTCCGGTGAAGGTTTGTTGGACGAAGATGAATCGGAAGTCGTTGAAGATCTCGATTCGGCTGAATACGTCGAGGACTCATCTGTCGAGTTGCTCAACCCAGTCGATTCCGGATTGGCGGTGACCAGCGACAAAGACAAAATCAATATCGATGGCGACCAAGAACTCCAGCTCGCTGATTCTGGAATTCTCGAAACAGGACCCAGCTCCACATCCAATTCGTTGGACGATCAAGCGGTGACTTTGGAGTCCGCTTCCGACAAAAGTGTTCTGGACGATGACGACGATCAACTTTCATTTGGTTCCAGCAGTTTGAGTCTCGCTTCCGAAAGTAGCAAAAAGCTGGCAGAAGCGCTCGATGAAGAAGAGCAGAGTGGCGATACGGGAAAACTGTTGAGTGCCGCCGGAGATGATGACTTTGCCCTGCCCGAAGACGACTTTACGTTTGCGGATGACTCGGGCTCATTTGAAGACAGCGCTGAACTGAGCAGCGATTTCGAAGATAGTGGCGCTTTGATTCTCGACGACAGCGATTCCAGCACTGAGATCACTTTGGAAGCGAACGAAAGTGGAATCAATTTGAGTGCTTCCGCCAGTGGAATCTCTTTGGATGACAGCGCTCCTTTGGACTTGGGCATGTCTGACATCGACGAGCTGGAGTTGCCTGGCGATGACGACGACATGATTGTCCTCGACGATGCCGCTTCTCCAGATGCCGCAACAATGATGTTGCAGGAAGATGACTTTGACCTGACTCCACTCGAGCCGTCGATGGACGATGATGACTCCAGTGGTTCTCAAGTAATCGCACTGGAAGACTCTGAAATCTACGCAGATGATTCTGCTGCGACGATTCTCGGTGAAAGTGGTGATTTTGCGTCACAGCCGCAAATGCTCGACGATGGTTTGGCCGCCGGAGCACCCGGCGCGTACACTCCCGACAACGCCTACGATGCGTTGGCCACTGGGGCACAGCCTTATGGTCAACCGGGCATGGTCGCCCCGGCTGCGTTGCCAGAGGCACCGTACTCATTCGCTCAGGTTGCGGCGTTATCAGCGGCGGCTCTGCTGATGGGGCTTGGCTCGATGATTGCCTACAACTTGGCTCAAAACCTCTGGATGCCGCAAGACTATGTGCTTGGCTCCAGTATCGTAGATTTCTTTATCGATTTGGCGAACTGGAACTAGTTGATCCGTTCGAGGCTACCGCCAATTCAACAACAGCGTTAGATTAACATCTGATTTGAAACGTCACCCTACTGACGCTGTTGATTTGTATGTCTGCACTTGATTCGCTGGTTAATTCATCTGTTGATTATGCCGGTCTGTTTCCACCGGCAATGTTGCCGCTTGACCAAGTCGTCAAAAACTATGCGGACTACCTGAACAATAACCGGCGGCAGATGCTTGGTCGGCTGATCATCCCAGCGACACGGCTGGATGAATTCTTGATGACCGCAGATCGGCTCGACGTTTGGTCAACGGATGAACCCAAATGGCGCATCAGTGCGTTGGTTCCTGCAATCGCAAATGAAGATGGTCAACTTGACGATGAAAGCTTGCGGATTGAGATGAGAAGGTTGTCAGTGATCAATGACAATCCTCACGTGGTCGTTGATGCTATCGAAGTCAGATCTGAATCACCTGAGACGACTCGAATGATCGCCAATTCGGTCCCTTCGAGTATCGATGCCTTTATCGAGTTCGATTGGCGAGAAGATCCGGCAGATAACATTCAGGCGATCGCTGCACTGGAACGGGATCACCTCTTTGCCAAAATACGCACGGGCGGTGTGACCGCAGATTTGATTCCGAGTCCAGCAATGGTTGCCCGATTCCTGTTGCAGTGTGCCAAACACAACGTTGGAGTTAAAGCGACTGCGGGTCTGCATCATCCGTTGCGAGGGAACTATCGCCTGACGTACGAAGCGGATGCCGATGAGGCGACGATGCACGGATTCGTCAACGTGTTTGTCGCCGCATGTTTGGCGTATTCAAAACAGATCACCGATGAGTCCACGTTGGCGTCGGTATTGGCCAGCGAAGATGCCAGTGATTTCATGTTGGGCGAACAACAGATCGGATTTGGCAACTATGGCGTCGAAGATGAAGTCGTCGGGCAGCTGCGGTCCCACAAAATCATTTCGTTTGGTTCATGCTCGTTTGAAGAGCCAAGCGTGGAAATTGAGTCAGCACTTCAAATTGACTGATTCCGTAAAAGAATAGCAAACTCAACCATTTAGATGACCTGCCGCTTATGAACGACTTGAACGCGACTCACAATCCGAAACTGACTTCGTGGGTTGAATCGGCCAACGGACATGCCGACTTTCCCATTCAAAACCTGCCGTTTGGCGTATTTCGACAAGGCGATGGTCCTGCCACGATCGGCGTGGCAATTGGTGATCAGATTCTCGACTTGAAATCAGCGGCCGCGTTGGGCGTGTTTACTGATGCTGCCGCTAAAGCCGTCAGTCTGTCGACGCTCAATCAAGTCATGGCACTCTCGAAAACCGAACGTCAAACTTTGCGTGAATCGATCAGTCAATGTCTGTCAGCGGAATCCAGCGTCAGTCGGGACCAACTCGATCGCTGTCTCGTGCATCAATCCGATGTTGAAATGCAGATGCCCTGTCGGATCAGCGACTACACCGATTTCTATGCTTCGGTTTATCACGCGACCAATGTTGGCAGCATGTTCCGGCCCAACAACCCGTTGTTACCCAACTACAAACATATCCCCATCGGTTATCACGGCCGCGCGTCAAGCGTTGTTGCCAGTGGTCATCCTGTAAAACGACCTGTGGGGCAGTTGTCACCGACTGAAGAGGGTGGTTTGCCGAGCCGCGGTCCATGCAAACTGCTGGACTATGAAATGGAAGTTGGATGTTTTGTCGCAGAGGGTAATCAACTTGGCACTAGCATCCCAATGGTAGACGCGGAAACCAAGATGTTCGGTTTGACGTTGCTGAACGATTGGTCCGCTCGCGATATTCAGAAATGGGAGTACCAACCGTTGGGACCATTTCTTGCCAAGTCATTCGCAACGACAATCTCTCCATGGGTCGTCACGATGGAAGCATTGGCTCCTTTTCGATGCGCGGAGTTTCTGCGTCCCGAAACAGACCCTCAACCACTCGATTATCTCGTTTCGGAAAACAACTCCAAGCTTGGCGGTATCGATTTGCAGCTGCAAGTTTTTTTGCAGTCCGCTCAGATGAAAGAGCAGGGGATTGAGCCGATGCGACTGTCGCAGAGCAGTTTTACCGATCTGTATTGGACTCCGGCACAAATGATCACGCATCACAGCAGCAATGGTTGCAATCTTCAACCCGGAGACTTGCTTGGAAGCGGCACGGTCAGTGGCAAAACTCGAGACGCTCGCGGCAGCATGATGGAGCTCACTTGGGATGGCGACATGGAAACGCCGTTGCCAGGTTCACAACGCACGCCGTTGCAGATGCCGACCGGCGAAGAGCGTAAATTTTTGGCCGATGGCGATACGGTCATCATGAAGGGTTACTGTGCCAGAGAAGGGCAAGTTGGCATCGGATTTGGAGAGTGTGTCGGTCAGATTATCGCCGCTGATGGTTGAATCAGCCTTAGCATTGCGAAGGCTGCGAGCGCTGCCAGCATTCATCGAGACTGAGTGATGGCACCCTGAAGTGGCAAGATGCGAAAACGAACGCGTGACTCGGCCGACAGAAATGTGTGAAAATGGACGATCTGTCTTGAAAACCTGACCAGAAACGTCGGTGGTGCGCATCCCCCAAGTATCCAGTTCAGACTCAAAACGTCCTTGAATAAATGGTCGTGTTTAGTCGCAGTCGCATGGTCGGTTAAACGATGCGGTGTCGTGTTCTTGCGGGTGAATCGGTTTCTTCGCGTTATTGTTCGCTGGCCAATCATCCTATGGGTGGTGACCCTGGTTCAGCGTGACGAACTGTCACACGGATTTGCGGTAGGTCAAGAAGCTAGGCAGTTTTATAATAAGGCTTCGATATCGGTGACCTCCCAGCCGTGTTTCAACTGCCGATTCGGCAATTGGTTGCCTCGATTAGTTTTCACAAGTACATGGTCGTTTCGTCCAGTGAGTTTATGCCTCAATTATGCCAACGAGTTCGCCTGCTGCTAGTTCTGGCGGTCGCCCTGCAGTTGTGTGGTTGTCAGTCAGAAGAGCCTGTTGTGAAGCACCGAATTCACAAATCGAAGTCGGGGTTGGACGATCTGCGCAAATCTGATGAGCCGGAAGTCGATGCTCCTGCAAATTCGACGCTTCCAAAGAAACGGATGCTGGTCGGTTTGTTTGAGACTGAACAGTCAACCTGGTTCTTTAAAGTCAGTGGGACGCTTGAGCAGGTCGTGAAATACGAATCCGATTGTCGTCAGTTTTTTGACGCCGTTCGATTTGATGGAAACCAGCCCAAATGGGAACTTCCCGAAGGTTGGGCCAAGGGCGATGCCAGACCGATGCGTGAGGCGACGTTGATTATCGATTCGTCAGAACCCAAACTTGAAATGGCAATCTCTCGGTTGGCTTCCGGTCAGGACTTGTTGCTCAATGCCAACCGCTGGCGGCAACAACTCTCATTGCCACCCGTCACCAACGAAACGTTGGAGTCGACGATTAAAGAAATCGACAACGATGGAAACAGTTACTACCTGTTTGATGCAACCGGGACGGGTACGGGACAGATGTCTTCCGCTCCGTTTGCACCCTTTGCCGGTGGAGGTGCTCCGCGCCGGCGTCCAGCGCCCGTTTCCAATGAAGTCACCTTTGATTTGCCCGAAGGCTGGGAAAAGGGCGTCTCGAATTCGATGGTTCGTGTGCGGCTCAGCAAATCGATTGAGAAACAACAGGCGGTAATCACTGTCGTTCGGATGCCTGCGGATATCAATAATTGGAAAGACAACGTTCAGCGGTGGGCGGGGCAGGTGGAAGTTACGCTCACCGAAGATGAGATCAAGTCACAATCCGAAGCGATTAGCGTTGACGGCCAACCCGGCCAGTTGATCCGGTTGTTGGGTACTGACCAAACGTTGGGGATTGTTGCAGCGTTGGTCAAACAGGGAGACGATGCGTGGTTCCTGAAAATTTCAGGTGATCGCGATTTGGTAAACGATGAGACAGACTCGTTTTTGAGTTTCTGTCAATCTTTGAAGCTGACGGGAAACAAGTAAGCCCCGTTCAAACCTCCGAGAAGAATTATGGCAACGGAAATCTCACCGACATCCATTGGAACGCGGTCTGGCACAAGCCTGTCGTTCAACGATATCGTCCAGGCATTAGTAATGCCGCTGGCTTCGCTACGATTGACAGTCGCGTTGTTGGCGATGGCGTTGCTCGTGACGTTCATAGCGACCTTGGAGCAAAATTGGGCCGATGTCTACGACGTCAAGATGCGTCACTTCTCAAGCCTGTTCGTCAGTGTTCCATTTCAGGTCTTTTTTGTCCCTGCCTGGTTCCCTGAAATGCAGAATGTGCCAGGGCGATTCTTTATGCCCAGCGGAATGGCAGTTTTGGGATTGATGCTGATCAACTTGACTGCCGCGCATATCATGCGGTTTAAACTGCAAGCCAAAGGCACGCGGCTCATCTTCGGAATCATCTCTGCTTTGTTTGCGATTCTGGTTACATGGGCCGTCATCTTTAACGGCCAAAACTCCGATGGTTTTCAGGCAGCACCACCGATTTCATATGAGCGAATGTGGTTGTTGATGCAGGTGGGCTTGCTTTCCATCTCAATCGCGTCCGTCATGGGTTTTGTGTTCACTCGTTCGGGGCAAAAAATTGAGCGGCTGTTGTTGTTCCTGGGAGCGTTTGTTTCTGCCGCTGTTCTAGGGGTGACCGTCTATTATGGTGAGTCGGCTTTTATTGGCGATTCAGCGATGCGAGTCATGTGGCAGCTGATTCAGGCGACGATGGCGGCGATGGTCAGTTATGTCGCGTGTGCCCTGTTGTTCAATCGAAAAGCGGGAATGGTGTTGTTGCACCTCGGTGTTGCCGGCCTGATGGTTAACGAGATCTTTGTGACCGTAACCAATAACGAACAACGAATCACGGTTTACGAAAATCAAACGGTCAGTCATGCGATTGATATTCGCAGCACTGAAATGGCGGTGATTAATGTCTCGGATGATGAGTTTGACGAAGTGGTCGCGGTCCCCAGTAGCCGGTTGAAGTCGCAGCAGGAGATTTCGTCTAGCGACCTGCCTTTCGATATCACTTGTCTTCAATACCTTCCTGCATCGAACGTTCGTCGAGCGATGCCGAACTCAGACAACCTGGCCAACACTGGTTTTGGACTCATTGGGCAAGCGTATCCCGTGCCACCTGTCGCTGGGACCGACGCTGAACAGGTTGTCGATTTTGCCTCTGCATACGTCGAGCTGAAGGACAAGCAAACCGGCGAATCGCTTGGCCAACATTTGATCAGCCAATACCCTGGGGTTCGTCGCGACTCGGTGACCGTTGATGGAACCAACTACTTCATTGAGTTGAGATTTGAAACTGAGTACAAGCCGTACTCAATCACGTTGACGGACGCGACACGAGAGGATTACCCGGGTACCAAGACACCTAAATACTACGGTTCGGACATCTTGCTCGATGACTTTGAAACTGGCAAAGTCTCGCCGCGTCGAATTTATATGAATAACCCGCTGCGATATTCTGACGAGACGTTTTACCAGTCGGGAATGGACACCGATCTGACCGGCCGAGAACTATCGATCTTCCAGGTCGTGACGAACGTTGGTTGGATGATTCCTTACGTTTGTTGCATGTTCACTGTGGTAGGGCTGGTCGCACAATTCGGTACGTCGCTGTTGGCATATCTGAACAAGAAGCAGAAACAATCGTCCACCAATGGCGGCAGCGGCTCAGGTGATGACGCCAGTCCAACGGTTCCAGTCGCTGAGCTGGCTGATCCCGTTGTGGGCGTCAAACCCAATCGCGTTTCGATCACTGCCTGGATACCAGCGTTGGTTCTGGTATTGGTTTTTGGCGGTTGGGGTTGGTCGCTGTCGATGAGCGCAAACCGTCCCGTCGAAAAAGACAAGATGCGTTTGGACCTGCTCGCACAGCTTCCGATTACTTACGAGGGTCGCGTGCAACCGTTGGGCTCCTACGCGATCAACACAGCGCGACAGTTGCGCGAGCGAGAGTCGCTCGACGATGGTGAAAACGAAAAACAAGCGGCGATTCGCTGGGTTGCCGATGTTGCGTTCGGCGCAAAAGGTGCGTTGGAGTATCGAGCGTTCTACGTCACTGATATGAACATCATTGATGCCCTGAAGCTGCCCAAAGGGTTTTCGACCGACCGAGACCGAAAGAATTATGTTTACACGCTCGACGAGTTAATGAAGTCGCGCGACAAGTTGGAGGAACTGATTCCCAACCCCGACGTGAAAGATCCGAAAACCTGGTCAACATTCCAGCTTCGACTGGCCAAGCTTCGAACCAAGATACAAAAGGTCTTGGGGATGCGGTTGATGTTTGGAACAGACGTTCCGGAAAATGCATCCGCAATGCAGACAATCGAAGAGTTTGACTACGCATTGAAGACACTCGTCTACACGCCCTACATGGTTCCCGTTGAAGAGACAGATAATACGTGGATCTCGAAGATTGAGTTTGACAGTCGAGCTTGGATCGGAGAGTTTGCCGAGCGTTTCGGCGTTGAGACGATCGATGAGTTGGCGGAGACGGTATTCGTCGAGGAAATTGCTCAGCAGTTGCGCTCCGATATGATCCGTGACCGAATTGTAGAACGGTTCATGATGGTTCCTGAATTTGTGAAGCTTCAGGAAAAACGGTACGGAGAAACCGATGTGAAGTTGTTGGCAGATCTGACCAAACGCGATTGGGACAAACTTCCCAAAGAAGCCCGTGACGACTTCGAGTCGCGAGAAGCGTTGATGGTGGACGCCATTCTTCAGCAGCAGCGGCCAGCCATGATCGGCGCGCTTGCCAAGAACATGAGAAAACTCAATGGTGGTCGGGACGAGCTTGGAATCAATAGTGTGCCTGTCGATACGATCGCACTGCTGAATCAACTCCAGCCGGCCTATCTTGAAGGAGACGCGGAGACGTTTAACAAGACGCTGGAATCGCACTTGGCGTCAATGAGTCAGGCAAAACCGTTTGGCTATTCCGAAAACAAGCTCGCGACAGAGCGACGCTACAATCACTCGACGCCGTTCTATGTTTCATCGGCGATTTATCTGGCAGCCGTGCTGTTTGCGGCGTTGAGCTGGCTCGGTTTTTACGTTCGCTGGTTGCACGTCGCGATGTCACGAGCAGCCTTGGCACTACTTTTGGTCGGCCTGCTGTTTCACGCCAATGGAATCATCATGCGAGTGATTATCTCGGGGCGTCCGCCGGTCACTAACCTCTATTCGTCTGTCATTTTCGTTGGTATGGCGAGTGTGGGGCTGTTGATCATTTGCGAATTGGCAACCCGTTTGAGTATCGCCAGCGCGTTGGCAGGACTAGGCGGATTCGGGTCGCTGATCTGGGCTCACTCGATGACGGTTGTCGATGGGGATACGTTTACCGTGATGCAAGCGGTGCTCGATACGACGTTTTGGTTGGCAACGCACGTCGTCTGTATTTCGATCGGCTATGCGGCGACCTTTGTTGCAGGTCTCCTGGGTATTGCGTACGTCGTCGGCGGGATGGTCACGACGGCATTTCAGGATAAAAAAGTGAAGCGACTGTTTATCAATATTCTCTATGGAGTGGTCTGTTTTGGATTGTTGACCAGTTTCTTTGGCACGGTTCTTGGTGGGCTTTGGGGCGATGATTCCTGGGGTCGATTCTGGGGCTGGGATCCCAAAGAAAACGGTGCCTTGATGATCGTGTTGTGTAACGCCTTGATCCTGCATGCACGATGGGGAGGTTTGGTCAAAGAGCGCGGAATTGCTGTATTGGCGATCCTCGGAAACATTGTTGTGCTTTGGTCCTGGAAAGGTGTCAATGCGATGGGCGTTGGATTGCACGCCTATGGCGCCACTGAAGACAAAGCACTACAAGCGATCGTGTTGTGCGGCGCTGCCCATCTACTTTTGGCAGCAGTTGCATTGACGCCAACGCGGTTTTGGCTGAGCAATGTGGCGGCTGAGGCAAAGACTTAAGCTTGTTGAAGAGTTGACCACTGGTGAAATCACTTCACTGGTTCAACAAGCTAATTCCGTCAATACAACCCGCATGTCCGCTAGCAAGCCGATGTCTGTGGGCGTGTCATTTTCGCGGTTCGATGCCTTGGAGTTACAGGGTCGTTACGAACCGGCGTGTTGATTTCTCGTAAGATAGGCGTGGTTCTGTCGTTTTTCGCAAATGCACGCGACGATCGAACCAGGTCTTTCAATCTGAGGATTAACGATGAAACGCTTGGCATCTTTCACTGCGCAGCATATGGCGTTGGTCGCGACCATGATCGCTGTTCTGATCCCGTTTTCAATGGCGAGCACGACGGCGTGTGCTCAAACCTATCAGCAAACCGCGCCGCGACCGTGGTCGTCCAATGTGATCATTCCACAGACGTACCGGATGTCAACTGCCGCAAATTACAACGTACATGTAACCGGTGTTTCAGCTGATGTTTCGATCGTCGAACAGGTCGCTACGACGACGATGCAAGTTCATTTGAGCAATCCGACGGATCAGGATCAGGTTGCCGAGATCGTGATTCCAGTTCCAGAAGGTGCCGTTGTCAAGGGTTTCACTTTTGAGGGCAACAAGGACGAGCCTACGACCGAGTTGCTCAGCAAACTGGAAGCTCGCAAAACGTTTGAGGCGATTGTTGCGAAACTCAAGGATCCAGCGCTACTGGAGTTCGCCGGACTCAATTTGATTCGTAGTTCCGTATTTCCTGTGCCGGCAAAGGGTACACAAAAAGTGGAAGTGATTTACGAACATTTGTTGACAGCGGACGGAGACCGAGTCGACTACGTTTTGCCACGCAGTGGCAGTGTCATGTATGACACGCCCTGGAAAGTCAAAGTGAATATTCGGTCAAAACGGAGTATCACCACGGCCTATTCACCATCGCACTCAATTCAAACTCGTCAGTTCAATGAAAATCAGATCATGGCTTTGGTGGAAGAATCAGCAACGGCAACGCCAGGTGCGTTTCAGTTGTCCTATCTGCTGAAACAGGGTGCGGTATCAGCATCGATGTTTGCCTACCCTGACGCTGACAACAAAGGGGGCTACTTTTTGTTGTTAGCCGGAACGGGAAAAAAGGAATTTGCAAAAACAGACGAAGTGCCGATCAAACGAGATATCGTGCTGGTCATCGATCGCTCAGGCAGCATGCGCGGCAAAAAGATTGAACAGGCCAGAGAAGCGGCGCGTCAGGTGGTCGAGGGGCTGAAGTTTGGCGAGTCCTTCAACATCATTACTTACAGTGATGAGATCACAAAATTTTCCGAACAGGCAGTCGTCAAAGACAAGAAATCGATCAAGAAAGCGATTGCCTTTCTGGATGCGATCGTCGCACGAGGTGGAACGAATCTACACGAAGCCCTCAAACGATCACTGCAGATTGAGCCTGGCGAAGCGACGCTTCCAATCACGATGTTTCTCACAGATGGATTGCCAACGGTCGGCGAGACTTCGGAACTAGCGATCCGGAAACTTGCTTCGGACGAAAATCCGCACTCACGTCGAGTGTTCACATTTGGTGTTGGCTACGACGTCAATACTCCGCTGCTCGACAAAATTGCGACGACAACACGTGCGTTTTCAACGTTCGTGCTTCCCGGTCAGGATGTGGAGGCGAAAGTGGCGACGGTCTTTAAAGGACTGGACGGACCAATCATTTCCAATCCTGAGCTTCAAGTTGTCACCGCCAACGGCAAACCGACATCGCGAGTATCCAACTTGTTGCCCAATTCGATTCCTGATCTATATTCGGGCGATCAGTTAGTCGTGCTGGGGCGTTATCGCGGTAAACGACCGCTCCGGTTTGAGCTGGACGGCAACTTTCGTGGCGAACAACGTACCTTCCGTTTTGAGTTTGATATTCGCGAATCTGCAAAAACCTCCAATGCGTTTGTTGCACGATTGTGGGCGAGCCGACGCATTGCCAGTCTCACCGACACGATTCGTGATCTCGGTGCGACTCAGCTGGCTGCGGTGGTGGCTGCCAACGTGTCCAAGCCAGCGCAGCAACAGACGTTGACCAGCAAGAAGAATCCTTTGATGTTGGCATCAGCGGCACCGGCCATGCCTTCCGCAACCGAGCAACGCATTCGTGAGATGGTGGACGAAATCGTTTCACTCTCAACCGAGTTCGGGATCCTGACGGAATACACCTCGTTTTTGGCTGAAGAAGGAATCGATTTCAGCGACAAAGATGCCATTTCCAAACGAGCCAATGCAAACTACTACGATCGCGCAGTCGGTTGTCGCGTCGGTGTTGGTTCGGTCAACCAGGAGTTAAACAACAGCCTGCAACGCGGACAATCCAAGCTCAACGTTACCAATGCGTATTGGACTGCCGATATGAAACGGGCAACCATTACAAACGTTCAGCAATGCAATTCGGGCGCCTATTTTCGTCGAGGAGAACGTTGGATCTCCAACTCACTGGTCGAAAAAGAGAATGACGTCAAACCAGATCGCACGATCGAGTTTGAAAGTAAGGAGTACTATGAACTGGTGTGGGACTTGGTCGAACTCAATCGGCAACAGGAAATGACACTTGAGGGTGAGATCCTGATTAAGCTGGGTGATGAGTCAATCTTGATCACGAAAGGTAAGAAGTAATGTCCGCAGTGACGACCCAAAACGGTTCTTTCAATAACCGATCGGTCATCCTGACGATTGAAGATGATGCCGCGATTCGTCGCGGCATCGTCGATTCGCTCAGCTTCAATGGCTACCGGGTCATCGAAGCAGCGGATGGCGTGGAGGGTCTAAACAAGTCCGTTGAAACCGAGTACGACTTGCTGTTGCTCGATCTTGCGTTGCCAGGTCTGTCTGGACTTGAGATCTTACGCCAGCTGAAAAAAATTAAACCAACACAACCCGTCATCATTCTAACAGCCAAAGGAGATGAGTCCGATCGCGTTCGTGGCTTGCGTGAAGGCGCCGATGACTATGTTGTTAAGCCGTTCAGTGTCAAAGAGTTGATGGCCCGTGTGGAAGCGGTCTTGCGTCGATCACCTGAGCGACCGACGTTGATGGAGATTACGTCGTTTCCCCATGGTGTCATTGATTTTGAACGTCGTGAACTTCGATTTGAAAACCAAACTCGAAATGAGTTGTCGGAAAAAGAGGTCGAGCTGTTGCAGTACCTTGTCTCCAATCGTGGACGTGCAATCTCACGTGACGAACTTCTTTCCAACGTCTGGCAGCTCAGTCCGAAGGGGATTTCAACTCGCACCATCGATATGCATATCGCGCGGCTGCGAGAAAAGCTAAAGGATAACAAAGAGAAGCCGGAAATCCTTTTGACCGTTCGAGGCAAAGGTTACATGTGGGCTCATGATCAACAGGAATCTGGCACATGAAACGTCCTTGGCAAATCTGGACATTGTTTGCGGTCGCTTTGATGTTGGTGATTCCGCCGATGGTTTGGTTGACCATCAAGGCGGTCCAAGTCGACCGACAACGGGAAGTTGATCGAAATGAAACCGAACTTGCGAGACAGGAAGCGGAATTGCAAGAGCGTCTCAGCAGTGCACTTTACCGGCTGGATCTGAAACTGTTACCGTTGGTCGCACAAGAAGCAGCTCGCCCCCATTATCTTTATGACTCGTTCTATCAATCGCCATTTGAAACCACTGCGTTGAGTCTTGGGAATAACCGACAACCAGACGATGGCAAAAAGACGCCCACCGTCAAAGAAAAAAACGCTATCGACGATGACGCCCAATTGGAAATGCCCAACACGGCCAGCTCGGGCGATTTGCAAGTCAAGATTCCATCGCCACTAATGCTTGAGCCCCCTGAATTCGTCAAGCTTCATTTCCAGATTGACGCCGATGGCATGATCTCTTCGCCCCAACAACCACTGGGAGCAGAGCGAGATTTTGCCATCGCTTGTTGTGGCTTGCCGAAAGACAATACGGTCCAAGCTGAACAGATCAGTCAAGCGTCTTCAAACTTCGACTATGGCGACGTTTACTTTCGATGTGCGACGGTCGAACCCAAGACAGTCAATGAAGTCGTGATCACCAACCAGCAAGGTGAATCACTCGACAACGCTGTTTCTCAAAATGCAGTGCCAACTGGCAACGCATATCAAGTTCCCGCAATTGACAAATTTGTTCAGAATCTTGAGGACCAGAAACGACGCGTTTCGCCACGGGCCACTTTCGACAACAAATTGCAACAACAGGTGATTCGAAACTCGGCTAGAGTCAACGAAGAATTCAGTCAGCGTCAGGAATCGACGCGGGCGTTTTCGGATCGCCAATGGGTCGCCAACAATCAACAGATGTCATTGGCCAACCCGGTGTTGGGTGAGTTCCCCGCAAGCGCCTCTCCGTACGCGAATGTTCGCTCGGGTGCGATGCAACCGATGTGGGTCGGCGAGCAGTTGATTCTGGCCAGACGAGTTGAGTTGGATCAAAAATCGATTGTTCAAGTGTGCTGGCTCGATTGGACCGCGATCGAAGACGCGATGAACTCAGAAGTGTCAGACTTGTTGCCAGAGGTTCGTTTCGTTCCCATCAACGAAGAGAACGAACTCAATGTGGGGACTGCGTTGACGACATTGCCCGTTCAATTGATCGTCGACAATTCCAGTGCGCTCTCGACGTTGGCCTTGGACTCGAAAGTTCAACGATTGGGGCTGCCGGGAGGTTTTAGTGGACTGACGCTGTCGTTGTTAGTGGCTTGGTTGGCTCTGGGGCTGGCGACAGTGGCCTCTGCATTTTTGCTGCATGGTGTGTTGAAGATGAGTGAACGTCGCGCGACATTTGTCTCTGCTGTAACTCATGAACTGCGAACACCGTTAACGACGTTTCGGATGTATGCGGAGATGTTGGCAGAGAAGATGGTCCCTGAAGAAAAGACGCATGAGTACGCAAACACTTTGCGGATTCAAGCCGACCGGCTGTCGCATCTGGTCGAAAATGTCTTGCAGTTTGCCAAGCTTGAACGAGGCAGTCAAACGGACGCTAATGAAAGCTTGTTGGTCGAGTCTTTGATTGATCGATTCAAGGATCGTCTGATCGAGCGAGCAGAACAGGAAGAGATGAAACTGGTTGTGCAAATTTCCCAACCTGTTTTACAGACGCTGGTCACAACACAGCCGGGTCAGATCGAGCAGGTGCTTTTTAATCTGGTCGACAACGCGAGCAAGTATGCCAAGCCATCGAGTAACGGCACCATCGAGCTGTCGGTTGAATTGTCCGAGTCGACCGTTGAATTTCGCGTTCGCGATTATGGGCCAGGCGTCGCCAAGAAGTATCGCAAGCGAATGTTTCAACCGTTTTGTAAGTCAGATCAGGACGCAGCCAATTCAGCACCTGGCGTCGGGCTTGGGTTGGCACTCTGTCGGCGCATGGCGACTGCGTTGAAGGGGCAGTTGTATCTGGAGGACTGCGACGATGGAGCATGTTTTGTTCTTGAGTTGCCAAGAGGATCGGCGGCTCAATAACCCGTCAGCCATTGTTCGAGCTCGACGTCGACGATCGACATTTGCGACGCATAGAAGTGGTCGGCGTTAAGGATTTCTTTGACCCGCACGCTTGGGTTTTGAATTGGCAACTCAACCAATTCATCGCGGAGCCCAACAAACGCAGGATTCTCGTCTAGCTCCCGCTGGCCAAACAGGAGCAGCGTGGGAACGTCAACGCGGTCAATAAACCTGATCCAGTTGTAGGCTTCGTCTGGTCCGTACTTGGCCAGATATCCGTGAGGAGTCATCCAGGTTGGAAAGGGAAAAGGGACTTCGATGAGCTGGTCGCCCTGTTTGTCGTCGATCAGCGATTGGCAACGCGCAATGGTTTGTCGAAAAAGTTCTCCACGAGGCGAATCGATCAGTTTCGCATAACTTAGCCGAGTCGCTGAGAGGCCAATGATTGCTTTCACACGTGGAGACGGCTTGTAGGCTTGTGCAAAAATTGACTTGATCGCGCCCAGCGAATGACCAAACAATAGAATGCTGGAATGCCCTTTGTCGACCAGGAAATCGACCCAGCCCTGAACGTCGTACGTGCAATCGGCGACGGATTCGAACGCCGCTCCATTGGATCTGGCGCGACCACCCCAAGTCGACGTGTTGATCATGTCATGGCCACGCGTGTTGCCGATCAGTGTCGAGATGCCGAATTGCCGCAACGTCTGGCTGAAATGAGACAGCAGGCGTGATGAATAAAAATTGCCGCCGAGCCCATGGAGCAATACGGCGGCATCACAATTTCCGGATCGAATGACGGTTCGAACCGATTCGGTAGAGGCAGAATAAAAACCGTGGAGTCGCAGATGATCCTCGGTCATCGTGTGGACGAGTTCACCGATCATGATCAACGTTGTGCGGTTCTGCCATTCGACAGAATCGCACCGTCCTTTAGTTAGTAGCCTGGTTGGTGCTGAGCTGTGAAAGCAGCTGCAGGACACCATTCAGATGAGCCAAGCGAGGACCGTAGCGATCGACGAATTCGTTCATGACAAATTCGCTGTCGATCATGTCTTCAAAACTTCCGTTGACCTCACACGTTAACGACTGCAGGAATTCTGTTTGCACTTGGGACAATGCCTCGGCAGCAGCACGGCAACGTCGAGCGAGCAGTGGATTGGCTTCTTTCCATTGGTTCAACTCATGCGCTCGTTGTCGCTGTGAGTTTTGCATTTGCTCGATCATCTCTTCAAGCAACTCGTTTTGGCGGTCCTGACCGACGACCAATTGGTGGAGCAACGCAACCATTTCACTTTGAGATGAGTTTGGATTTGAGACTTGAGGTTCGCTAGCACTTTGAGCGACATCGATACGAAAGACGGGAGAAATGTCCTGAGAATCGTGTGGCATGTGATCAAAACTCCGTATGTTATTTATAAGAACAAGCCCAGTATAAACCGCGCTCATTGGACTGTCGAGCAATTGCAACCCTAAACCTAAAAATGAAAAATTCACTGGCGCGAAAATCGTGCGTGACCGTCAAAGTTTCTCACGCGTCTATAAACGAATGCGCCTGTACCGTTCGTACCGCTTGCAACGGACCCGTGTGGGATCCGTACGCTGTTCAAGGAAAAATGGACGGGTTCCGATGACAACTTAGCGATTGAAAAGATTGGGTTTGCTATCACTTGGTAACAATCTTTCAACCATAGAAAATGGCACTTTAGTTGTTGACAAAGCGGTCGGTTTTGATTCCGACCAAATGCAGCACGGATTGAGATGAAGGATCAGCTCAACCGATCACCATCTGGAATCACCAGAATGGTTGCTGATGTGTCAGAGTTTGAGCAAGGATGCGCTACTTGAGTTCTACGACGCAACTACCGGAAAAACTGTCTCAAGTAACCTTTGGGTTCTTCGATGTCATCGAGCTTCCCGAACTTGGGTATTGTGGTGGCTTATTGATCGTTTCGTCGATCGGTCGCCCTCTTGAGTTTCATTGCACTGCGCCGGTGTCTACAAATCGGACACAGCAAATCATGTACGGTCAGACGTACCTCGGTTTTCTTTATGCGGACCAAATTGGCGGTGCTTTGATTGACCGGCTAAAACAACCGCCGGCGATCATGATGGTTCAAAACGCTGAGTTGTTGCCGATCAGCGAGATGGTTGATGGTGCCGTCGTGATGTTTGAGCCACGTGAATCGACCAAAGCCTTTGATGGAGTCGGCTTGCATCATTTTGAAACTGAGCAACATCGTTGTTGGATTGTTAACCACAAACCAGAGCAGGTTGATACGTTGACGACGCACGTTTCTTCATTTGCCGAAAAACTGCCACTCGACGAACCAATGGAACGGATTGCTCAAGCGATCGAAGAAGCACATTCCGTATTGCGTGCTGCTTGACTGATCAACGCCGTTCAACATTCGCCAGCAAAGGATCGCCACACATGGATCGCGATAGCTCTGAGCAAGACGAAATCGCCTTGGCGATTGATTGGGCCGACGCGATTGCCCGCCAACCGCTTTCTGCTGAAAGTTGGCCGGTTGCATCGCCCGAGTATCCGAGTGTCGTTTCCGCGTCGTTTGGCACGAAGCTCAAGGCCCGTTCGAACCGACGAATCAAAGTCAGTAGTTATTCGTTTCGGGTCGGCGAATCGGATACCAAACAGAACGCCTCAGCCAAACCCAGAAATCAATTCTTTGATCCGTATGCGCCCAGCCAACCGGAGGCTGAGCCAACCGGAAACACGCAAGATCCGTGTGAGTCAAAGAAGCGATCGCGAACCCGACTAAAACCCTCTCGCGACGTGATCAAGTTGGAAGATCGGTTGTATTATCTGTTACAACCTCCATTGGAAAATCTTCTTGGCGGGAAAACGATGGAGTTTCCCTTTGAGCCGTTTCCGTTTCAATATGCAGGGATTGCTTTTCTGTTTGCTCGTCACAGTGCGATTCTGGCAGATGAAATGGGACTTGGGAAAACCATGCAGTCGATCTCGACTGTGCGGATGCTCTTGCGTGCAGGTTACATTCGCAACGTGCTTTTGATCTGTCCAAAACCATTGGTCACCAATTGGCAGCGCGAGTTCAAAACGTGGGCACCTGAAATTACGGTTTCAGTCATCAAAGGGAACCAACATCAGCGCAGTTGGCATTGGCAAAAAGAAACGACGATGGTCAAGATTGCCAACTATGAACTGTTGACTCGAGATGAGGCAATGGTCGTTTCCCCAGAAAGTCCTTATGACTTGGTCATCCTCGACGAGGCCCAACGGATCAAAAACAAATCGAACTCAACTTCGCAAGTCGTCCATCGGATTCCACGCCAGCGAAGTTGGGCATTGACGGGAACTCCAATTGAAAATGGAATCGAAGATCTGGTTGGGATTTGCGAGTTTGCAGCCAAAGGGACCGTCACCAGTGGCATGAGCGCTCGCGAGGTCCGCCACAGTGTCAAGGATCTTGTTTTGCGTCGAACCAAAGATCTGGTGATGAAAGATATGCCGCCGCGTTTGATGCGGGACGCGGAATTGCCGCTTTCGGGTGACCAGCAAATCACTTATGACGCTGCGGAGAATGACGGCGTGATGCGGCTCAATGATATGGGTGACGAACTCGATATCAAGCATGTGTTTGAGCTGGTTCTGCGGCTGAAACAGATTTGTAACTTTGATCCAGTTACTGGCGCATCGAGTAAGATTGATCGTCTCAAGGCAGACATGGAAGAGGTCGCGGCCAGCGGCCAGAAAGCGATCGTGTTCAGCCAGTGGGTCGACTCATTGAAGGTTGTTGGAGAGCAGTTGCTCGACTTTAAACCGCTGGAGTATCACGGGCGAATTCCAAGTCGTCAACGTGATCCGATTTTGAAAGAATTCAAAGAGAATCCTGATCGTCATGTGTTGTTGATGAGTTATGGAGCTGGCGCAGTTGGTTTGAACCTTCAGTTCTGTCGCTACGTATTCCTGTTTGATCGTTGGTGGAATCCAGCGATCGAAGATCAAGCGATCAATCGAGCGCATCGCATTGGCGCCGCAGGTAGCGTCACGATCACCCGAATGATCATGGCGGGGACGATCGAACAACGCATTCATGAGATTCTTGAGTCCAAACGTGAGTTGTTTCGAGAAATCCTGTCCGACGGTGCTGCGCCAGGTCGTCGAGGACTTTCCCGTGATGAGGTGTTTGGACTGTTCAATCTTCGCACCCCTGAGGGTAAGATTGAGCCATTCCTGCCCGATGCTGAGGACGTATCTGAATCGTCGCGAGACGCTGCATGAATGCGGAGGTAGATCAAGTTTGTGACGAATCGTTTTGCACAACCAAAGAAACTGAATGACCAAGTCAACTAAAGCCCGAAAGGCCAAACCAAACTGGTACCCACCTTGGGCACCACGTTTTTGGAGTGGCATGCGAATGGGTGACTACTGGCGTCTGCTGCGTGAGAATCGATTTCAGATTCATCCATCGCGATATGCGATGACCTGTTTAATCGGTGGGTGCTCCGTCGTGAATTCGACTTTGGGTATGATTCAAAACTTGACACATGGTCGTCGGATTGAGCGGACCGAACTCGCCGGCCCGCCTGTGTTTATTGTGGGGCATTGGCGTTCGGGCACCACGTTGATGCATGAGTTGGTCGCGTTGGATCAACGATTTCAATTCCCTTCCAATTTTGATGCGTTTATCCCCAATCATTTTTTGGTGTCGCGGTATCTGTTTTATCCGATCGTCTCCTTGTTGATGCCGCCGCGCCGGCCGATGGACAATATGTCGATGGGTGCAGGTTCGCCTCAAGAAGACGATTTTGCACTTGTCTCGTACGGTGCACCTACGCCGTACCGCCGGATAGCGTTTCCGAATCGACAGAGCCGTGACCATCTCGATCTGAATTTTGCGAACTCCACCCCCGCGACACAGACGGCACTGCGAACGGCGATGGAGCGGTTTTTGAAATCGTTAACGTTGCGTTACCAGTCGCAGCTGATTTTAAAGTCACCACCGCACACGGGGCGAATACGACAATTGCTGGAGTGGTTTCCGGATGCCAAGTTCATCCACCTTTCGCGACACCCTTACAAACTGGTCCCTTCCACGATGCGGTTGTGGCGGTTGCTGGACGAGCTTCAGGGCCATCAGGTGCCCAGCTACGACGACACTTGGTTGAAGAACTACATCTTTGAGTGCAAGGACTTGATGTACGCTGCGTATTTCGAGCAACGGGATGAGTTTGCTGATAACCAGCTGATCGAAGTTCGATTTGAAGATCTCGTTGCCAATCCGGTACAAGAAATGAGTCGAGTCTATGGTCAATTGGAGCTGGGAGATTTTGATCAGGTCCAACCATCGATCGACAACTATTTCTCCAAAAAGAAAAACCACAAGAAGAACGAACTGAATCTTGATCTTTCGTTGCAGACAGATATCGATTCCAACTGGCAGCCTTACATGCAGGCGTTTGGGTATGAGTCGGCTGGACCAGCCCCCACACCAAATCCAACGGCATTGACCAAGATCATTGACACATCAGAAACGACCGACGCAAATCCGGCCGGCGTGTTTATACCCGATCCAGCCGGCGTTGACGCGAACGACTAACGTTGTCTCCCTCTTGTTGGCTCGCTTCATCGCGCACCTCTTGATCCGTCATCCTCAGTCGCCGCCGATAACTCAGCCAATGGAAGAAATAGTCCAGGCCACTCAAGAATGACATCCCGATCACCACCATGAATGTGATTTGGATGACGATCGAGAATAGATGGACCAGCATCTGCGCGACAGGCTCAAGCCCCAGCCCAATTAAGGCCACTCGATTCCACCAGAGTCCGATCAGCATGATCGAAAAACCGATCGCGATTTTGGGAAGTCCGAGTAGAGTCGATCCAAAGATTTTGCCCGGAGCCAGTTGGTTCAACCAGCGGCGGGGGCCAAGGTTGGTCAGTGACGGGTTGGCCAGTTTGGGCAGCCAGATCGGCCCTGTCTGAATCCAGTGTGAAGCAACGGCGGCCAGTGCGATGACCAACATGAACGGCAGTATCGACACGACGAGCGAGTAGATCAATGATTGGGCACGCCCCATCAGCACATCAGGATCGGCTTTGATGGTGCTCGCATCTCGATGCCAATTTGCTTCGGTCCATCTCAGTAGCCAGTCACCAACATCGAAGAGCAGAAAGTAGGCTGCTGCCAGAGCACCGACCATTGCGATCGTCGCGGCCAACTCGTAGCTCTTGGGGATATCTCCTTCGGACCGAGCCTGTTGAACTCGAAGTGGACTCGCTTCATGGGTCGATTCTCCACTATCGGACATGGCTGGCCCCCTGATTCCCACCGGCAAACACATCAACGGTGCTCGGTTGCCGAGCAGCTTTTAACGCGTCTTCGATCGTCAATCGCGTTTGCTCAAAGTCATCGACGAACAGCCAGACGCACCCGCCCAACGTAAAAAAGATCGCCAACATCATCACCAGCAAGTTTGAAGACAGCCCCAGGCCCAATAAATTCACTTGTGGATAGTTGCGGCTAATGACTCCAATGACCAACGTCGAAACCAACAGCGCTGCCACTGCAGGAGCAACTCCGCGTAAGGTGAGCTGAAAGCTCTGTCGTAACAGTTCGATCAACAATTGCGATAACTCGAGAGTTTCCAACGTCGATCCGACAGGGAGATAAACGAACGTGTCGATCATCGAAGTCACCACAAGCTCGGGACCACTCACCAAAACAAATGCCGCGATCGACAGGAAGCCGAATAGTTTTCCAACCGGTGAATTCAACTCGGGAAACTGTTCCATCGTCGGAATCGAAGCCATCTGACCAATCACAGTTCCAACCATGCGTGCGGCGGCCAACAGAATCGCTACTCCGAGTCCCAGACTCATTCCGATCATGAGCTCAGAAAAGACGCAGCTCATCATGTCTAACTCAGCGGGCGGCGTCGCCACTTGAAAAACCATCGGCGCAGTGAAGACGGTCAATGTGACTGCCATCAACACCCGGAAGCGGATAGGGATTTGCGTGCCGCCGAGCACCGGAGCCGTAAACACAACCGCGGTCACTCGAACCAGCGTCAGTGTGCCCAGCAAGATGGATTCGGTCGGCGTCAAAATGATCCCTCAAGATTTGAATCTGAATCGTCGCGACGTTCATAACGATAGTGCGGCAACATGAATGGTGATTCTGTTCGCGGCTGGATGTTTTCCTGTTCACGCTCGCCATCAAACGAGTCGCTGTGCGGTTCGTCTGTGTCTTGGCTCGCCAATGCAGGGACCTTCGATGGATATTGATCAGATAGAGCTTGCTTGCGGCTAATAAAAGATGACGCTGGAAGCGTCGCAACGCGATCTTTCGAAACGACTTCGGGTTTCGATGGAGTTGGTTGGACCACAGAATATTCATCATGCCACATCGGTTTCTCGAAGGACGTTTTGGCGAAGTCGATCATCTGGTCCGAAAGCCAAGGCAATCCCACTGCCAACGCGATCAGGAGCAAAAGTATTTTTGGAACAAACGCGATTGTCTGATCATGCAATTGAGTCATCGCCTGAACAACACTGATCAACAATCCGATCACCAGCACGATGATCAGAATTGGACCGCCGACCATAAGACAAGTTCGGATCGCTTCTCGGCTGAGGTCAATTGAGATTTGTGGGTCCATGAGTCGCTGTCACGTTGAAGTTCGTGGACGCAGTTGCATTGCGAGCAAAATTGATTCGTTGAAGATGACACGGATGGCGTCAGGTGAACGGTGCGAAACTTTGCAACAGCATTCCGATGACCAGGTTCCAGCCATCCACCATGACAAACAGAATCAGCTTCAATGGGAAACTGACCATCGTTGGTGGCAGCATCAACATGCCGGTCGAAACTGTGACCGATGAGACAACCAGGTCGAGCACCAAAAAGGGAAGGTAGATCTGAAAGCCCAACAAGAATGCAACTTTCAATTCGCTGATCAAAAAAGCGGGAAGCATGACGTTCAGTGGGACGTCGTTCATCGAATCCAAACTCAGGTTTGGCGTTGACGCGGCATTTGCACTGTAAGCGACGTCTGACGATTCGGCTTCGGGGAGGTACCGGTAGAACAAAGCGACCGAATCAGAGTTTCCGGCTGCAACGATCTGGTCCGACATGAACTTCTTGATAGGGACGGTTCCTCGATCCCAAGCTTCTTCCCAGCTGATCGGGTTTGTGTCGCTGGTGTAGGGATCGATCGCCTCAGTCTTCACTTGATTCCAGACGGGCGCCATGATCAACAGGGTCAAGAAGAACGAAAGCGCCGTCAGCACTTGTGTGGGTGGCAGCTGTTGACTTCCAAAAGCCTGTCGCAGCAACGTCAGTACAACAATCACCCGAACGTAACAGGTCGTCATCAAAATAATTGCCGGTGCCAATGAAAGCACGCCAATCAATAACGCAAACTTGATGGAAGAGCCAAGTCCCTCACGGGAGGTCAGTGTCTTTGATTGATCGTTGATCAACTCGGAGAGTTCGTCCAGATCTGCGATGGCCTGAATTCCAGTCGGCTCGTCGTCGGGCATTGGCGTCTCACGCGTGAACGTGGATTCTGCAGGTGAAGGCGCGACGCGTGGAGCTGTAGTCGGGTCGATTGCCAAACCGATCTGGCGTCTGACTTCATTGGGGAGCGAACCACCAAGATCTTCAGTGGGGCCATTGGCAGCGGATCGAAATTGATTCGGAGGTTGAGAACTCGGTTCGTTTGTTGACGACCAACCAGGAACAACATGACGCTGAGGGGACGGCTGGGCAAAACCTGATTCGCAAAACGTCAACGTGCAGGTGAATGCCAGCCAACAGCAAACCAGACCGTTTATTCCGGCAACCCAACCAGCTTGCCGGTTGAAAGGAATCAAGTTGTTGCGAGTTGGCATCATGGTCTAAATCGATCGATTCAAATGCGAGTCACCGGAAGCTAACGGTGTCGTTCAGCCTTCAAAAACAGCAGCGTTTCCCGAGCGCGGTCCATTGAGCGCCTGCAGGATCGCGGCTAGATGATTGTCCGAAGGGTCAGGTGGGTTGGAAGCCGTAGTTGTTGTTGAAGTTGGTGGGGCAGGGGAGGGAGCAGGTTCCTGTCGCACTCGGTCGGTGGCCAGCTGTTCGGTTGCGCTGCGAACGCGTTGCGTAATCCCGACGTTGGTCTTCTTTCGGCCGGGGCAAAGTGACGCAAGGTATTCAACTTCTTCAGGGTCGCTGATCTCTCCGATCGGATGAGTTCCATCGTCGCTATCGACGATCAGCAATAGCTTGCTGCCAAGCCGAACGATCTGCAGTTGTTTTCGAGGCGAAAGTGGTACGGTGCCCAACAGCTCAAGAACTTCGACTGGAACTTTGCCTCGTTGTCCTTGAACGGTCCTCAGAAGCCAAACGAATCCAAAGTAACCACCCAGGACCAGGGCAAGGCTTCCCAACATCCGCCCGATATCTGCGCCGGCAAACAGGGAATTCCAACGCTCGGCCAGTCCGCTGGACTTCCACTGTGACTGGACCATTGTCGAAAAGTTGTTCCACGAACCTGAAAGCTGTGTCATCGGATCTGACGGATCAGTTTCATCGCCGGCAATCGGTGCAGCGGGGCTCGGTGTGAGCGAGGCATCCATGGTGAGGTCCGCATCGAATCCCGCCTGCCGCACATTTGAGTCGAGTGGTTGGTTGGAGTTGATCTCGAACGGTACCGGTTCTGCTGGAAACGCAAGAGGCTCAACCGCGAGTTGCGGAGGAGAAAACTGGTTCGTTTGTCGCGCAATGGCTCGTGTGGGAGCAAAGCCGGTCGCAGCAAGTGCCAGCGCCGCCAACGCAATGGGACGAAAGAATTTGCGGATTAAGGTCATCTAGAACGCCTTCCTTGACGATAAAGATGATGGTTGGGTCTATGACAATTTCTTGATCGAGCAATCCTTACCAAGTCGTTCCATGACTTGATGTGCAGACGGATCAGCATCGTCTTTTCGCTTATCTGACGAAATCAAACAAGGCCAACCTTGTTGTCATTGCTTGTTTATTTATGCTAGCGTCGGCTGAATGCTTCGGTATTTGGGCACCAATGTGTCGCAATTCGATCTTCAACGACGACGACCTTTTTCAGATTAGGTGAGTGATGCTTCAGTTACTTTTGACAGAACCAATCCGATGGACGGCTTTGATTCTGATGGTTTTGACCACCGGTTCAGCTACGGCTCAGGATTGGCCGCAGTTTCGAGGCCCCAACGGTAACGGGGAATCTGACAGTGAGGCACCGACCAAGTGGGATGAAAAGACCAATCTCATTTGGAAGAAACAGATTCCCGGACATGGTTCGTCCAGTCCAATTGTGGTTGGTGACAAAATCATTCTGACAGCGTTTTCTGGTTATGGCATCGATCCGGACGATACAGGACAACTCGAGAATCTGAAGCTCCATACGATCTGTTTTGATCGGGCAACGGGAGAGCTGATTTGGGACAAGTCTATTTCATCCAGCAGCAACGAGCAGAAATTTTCCCGACGCGTCGCTGATCATGGATACACGTCCGGCACTCCGGCTTCTGATGGCAAATCAGTTTACGCGTTCTTTGGCGTGAGCGGTTGTGTTGCGTATGATCTGGATGGGAACCAGCTCTGGCATAACAAAGAACTTGGCACCAACACAGCAGGATTTGGTTCGGCTTCTTCACCTGTGGTCGACGATCGGCATGTCTATTTGAATGCGAGCATCGAATCGGGGACGTTGTTTGCGCTCGACAAGAAGAATGGAAGCGTTGTTTGGTCGCGCCAGAATGTCGTGAAGTCGTGGTCGACACCCTGTTTGGCAAAGAATGAACGTGGCGAGATGGAGTTGGTGATCAACCAGAAGTTTACGCTGTTCGGGCTCGATCCAGCCGATGGGAAAGAGTTATGGTCGTGCAAAGGGATCGAAGACTACGTCGTTCCTGTGCCCATTTCTGAAAATGGCGTCGTCTATTGTTTGGGCGGACGCAGCAATCGCGCGATGGCCGTCAAATTGGGCGGAAAAGGCGACGTCACCGATTCGCATCGATTGTGGATGGTCAATATCGGCGCCAACGTTACGTCACCGATTCTGCACGAGGGGCATCTGTATTGGGCCAGCGACAAAGGAATTGCAAACTGCCTGAAAGCGAGCGATGGCAAAGCGGTTTTTCGCGAACGGATGCCGACCCAAGCACGAGTTTATGCTTCAATCGTACGTTCAGGAAATCGCCTGTATTTGACGACACGTGACAGTGGCGTTTGGGTGTTGGAAGCAAATCCAACGTTCAATGCTCTGGCTTTGAACGTGTTCGATGCCGATGAGGAAATGTTCAATGCCAGTCCAGCCATCGACGGTGGGCGAATCTTGTTGCGAAACAACAAGTTTCTTTACTGTATTGGGACCACGGCGGACAGCGATCAGTAGGTCAGGTGTTGTTCGAATGTGTTGTTCGAATGACTATTTCAGTTTGCGAACACGAATGTTTCGAAATTCGATCGGAGCACTTTCCGCTTCGAGCACAATGAAGCCGGAGGCAGGTTTGCATTCGTTTCCACCAGAAACTTCGTGGCCGTTAACCCAAAGTCGAACTTCGCCATTGATCGCGCGGATGTAGTAGTGATTCCATTGGCCAACTCCTTTGCTGTGTTTGGCGGATGGAAAACTACGTTTGCCGTTGGGTGCAGCTGGAGCAAAGGGTTTCATCGAGGCGATACCAACTGGAAACACGTCGCCGTCGGTGGTGAACCAATCAGACGGTTTCCCTTTTGATTTTTCCCAGTCCTCAGCGTAGCCGTGGTCAAGGATTTGAATCTCGATCCCCTGCGGAAGCGCGCCCGGCTTGAGGTTGTCCAGAACTTCCTTTGGGCACCAGACAAACACGCCGGAGTTGCCCGATCGTTTCAAGTGCTTCCATTCCATGACCATTTCAAAGTTCTGATAGGACTCTTTTGAGCGAAATCCGCCGTTGCAATTTCCGTTGCACACGATCAAGTCATCGACTTTGCTCCACGTATCATCTTTGCAATTGACGTTGAGGAAGTCGTCGAAGCCCAGTGACTGCCAATCGGGTCCTTTTCCATCGATCAATGCGGCGGTAACGGGTTGATCTGCTTGGGGAGCTTGCTTTTGGTCAGTTTCCTGAGCAAGAGTTGTTTGAGCCAACACTGCAATGACGAAGATGGTGAGCAGGCTTCGCAATGCGTTGGTTCGCGTATTGGAGTGAGTCAAGCGACAAGTGAGGGGCAATTGTGGTCTCGCGGTTTGCATGTTCGCTCCTGGTCGTCGACTGGTGGGTGGCGGAATTTCTAACGTCAAAGAGCTTACAGGATAACCTGCCGCTATTGGTCGTTGCCACCCTCAGATAACCATTCGTTGGTCGTGACGAAGCTCGGTTGGGATGAGCTCAAGTATAATTTCGTCTTACGCAACGGCGCAGACGCTCACAGGAGGCAGAAGCGAAGAGCCGCATATGCTTCTGGTCGTCACAACTCCGAGCTTAGGCAGCGTCGCGGATCCAGGTTTCAATAATCTTTGCAGCCGCGTCTGGATCGTCTTCAATCATCTGGCTCAATCGGACTTCTGGTTCCAGCGGATCAATGGTCGTTGTTCCGTCGGCGAGTGCACCTTGAATGGACAACACGTCTTGATCAGCGGCTGCTGGCACGTGTGTCGGAAGCGTCGCGCTGGTTCGAGTCACCATCGTCAGCAGAGTCAAACCGATCAGGACAACGGCAACCGAAGGCCAGTGCCGAACGAACAGTGACGTTGCATAGCTCCAATTCGATGTCGCTGCCGGAGCCGGTGGTGACGGGATCAAGTTCACTGCAGTCTTGCTGACTTCGGTTTTGGCTTCCAGCGACGGGAGTACAGCGGCAAGTTTTTGCAGAATGATTCGTTTCATCTGTTGAAAGCGATTCGCAGTTTGTTGGCGAATGGCAGCGGCGTTTCCGGTGGACGAACTTTTGTTTGAGACATTTTCTCCCAACGCCTGGTCAATCACGCTTTCTGGAACATCAATGGTCACAGCGATCTGCTTTTTCCAGACGGTGGCGACATTCTGTTGGTGACTCACTTGCATGATGGCGGGCTTGGGTTCCGGCTCAAGGGAAACGACTCCGTTGGCACCAGGAGCGGGCAAGCTGGATTGGAATGGTGGTGATTGCATTTGCGGCATCGAATGGGCAATTTGATCGACGGGCGGTTCTGCTTCTTGCATTTCTACGTTGACCTGGATTTGCAAACCCGGATACTCATTCAGCGCTTCGCGAATGCGGCTTTCGTAGAACCTTTGTTGGTTGGATACCATTCGTTGAAAGTCAACTTGCTGGATCGTAAGCTCGTCATTCATTTCCTGTTGGGCCAACCCGTTCTCCAGATCGATGACGACGATGTTGACCGCCTCGAGGTTGGCGACGGCAGCGCTAATCATTTGTCGAACCGTTTCGATATGACGATCGGTTAGGACTGCAGATTTTGGACAACGAATCGAGACGACCGCTTTTTGTGTCGCTGGGCGAAACGGACTGCTTGATTCAGCTTGATCCATTTCAAAGAACGCCTGTTCCACGAACGGCAATCGCATCACCATCTCTCGAACTTGCATCTTTTTTTGGTTGAGTGCCTGTTGTTTTTGTTGCTGTCGGGTCATCAAGATGTTGCTCGATGCACTCGAAGTCGAGGCGCTCAGTTGCGGGACGGCATGGTTCTCACCGGCAACTTTCAAATACGCTGCATGTTGATCAGCGGGTACAACGATCGATTGGTCGCGAATCTCAAAACCACTCAATCCGGCTTGTCCGAAGGCGATCTGTATGCGTTGCAGGTCATCATTTTCGTACTGACACTCGCTGAGCAACTCCACCATCGGTGGATCGTGTTTGAGGTTGTTAACTTCCAGGATTGCCAACACGGCCAACACGGCAATCGCAATCCCAAACGCACGAACGCGAGGTTGAGACAACCATCGGGAGAACTGTTGAAATCGATCAGGTTGAGTATCCATGAGTCGGCTCAGAGTATTGACACCAATAAAAACCGCTCGCTTGTAGCGGAAATGGCGATTTCGTGTCAATGTTGAATCGATAGGATTCGATTCATCGCCCTAAAACGGATCGCGCGAATGCTGCCAACGTTCTCGAAACTTTGTTTTGCCGAAAGTCCTGCGGAAAGTACCGCCGAAAGTCCTGCGTCTTGTCACGCCGTTTGGAATTACAGCGGCAGAACGGTTTGTGGCAAATTCATCGAAGCCAGCCTTTCGATCCGGAATGACTGGTGGTCACGGCACTACAGAATCGCTGATTCGATCTGTTCCATGATCCAGCAATTGATTGCATTCGGTGCCATCGTTTCCTGTAACGATTGGGTCGGGTATTCGCGAGCGGACAAGTTCAAGAATCCAGCGGTACAGAGAAACCGAAACTGATCGCACATTTTCTCGTTGTGCCGCTCGGTGTCGAGAAAGTAGCTCCAGAAGATTGGCATCTCGCGACAACCGGACCACTGTGCCAGCGGTGAGTGACCTTCGGGTAATTGACCATTAAGCGAAATGATGCCAGCAAACTTGTCAGGCTGTCGAAGGCCAATTCGTATCGCCATCGTACCCCCGCCGCCAGAACCCGCCAGGAAGATTCGTTTTGGGTTGATGTTGAACCGATTGGTCGCTTGTCGAATCGATTCGTCAATCGATACCTGGGCCGCTTCGATGGAATCAAAGTCTTGTTCCCAGAAGTAGCCACACTGAAAATTCCCAACTGATGCCTGGGGTGCAATGCCAACGTAGTTCTGAACGCTGACATTGGCCATCAACGACTCCAGCTCAGATGAACTGCGACCGTCGGAGTGCAACCAGATGATCAATGGATAAGCATATGACTCGACGTAATTCAGCGGTGCAAAAACCGAAACCTCCGACTCCGTTTGCGGCGCGAACTTATCAAATGCGAACACCGAAGCCGTTGGAGTTGTTTGTGTCTGCGAGTCGTCATGGGTGTTGCTCTGTTGGGTGGAAGCAGAAGCCAGAGGGCTGAGATTGATCCGGTTCATTCAGTGTCACACCATGCTGAAGTTGAAGAAGTGGTTTGACTCGAGAGCGTTGTGAAGACCAGCTCGCGTTTCAAGCGTCCGTTTTTAATTGACCTGTTTCGCTGCGTCAACGTCATCATTCACTTGAAGTTTTTTTGACAAAAATCATGCATGTGTGGCAGCATTGCGATTTTGATTTGACATGATCGAGTAGGACAACGCAAAATAGTCTCGCGCAGTTTGCTAGCATTCTGTTCGCGTATTTCTACTTAAGAGACCAAGCCTCGTGTTCGTTATCATCGAAGTTGAATCAACGGGATCACAGGATGTTCATCAGCGTGCCAAGTTGATTCGAAGGAGGCATGAGTCATGTCGTCGTCAGTAAACTCAACTCTCCCTTTGATTTGTATCCAGTTTTTCAGCGTCGCGTTGGCACTCGTTCCGCTAGTGACCGTCGCACAGCAGCCAGCAAAAACGTTTTCGTTGCAGCCGGCTGACTCACCCGTGGATAATCCATTAAAAGGCTTGGTTCCCTACGCCAATCCAACGGCTGGACGATTTCCTCATAGCCTTGAATTTAGCTATCTCGGATTGGGAAAGATTGTAGTTGGCGAACGTCGTTATGATTGGAAACCGGTCGAGTCGATACTGGACGATATCGCTTCTCGGGGTAATCAGGCAGTGATGCGGATTTACATGGAGTACCCCAAAAAAGAAGACGGGATTCCAGCTTATCTGATTCAATCGGGAGTCAAAGTTGAGAAATGGCTGAACAAGAATACCGCGCCGTTGCCGCCGGCGCCTTGTTTGACACCCGATTACGAAGACCCACTCACGCAGGCAATGTTATGTGATTTCATTGCGGCTTTTGGCGAGAAATATGACGGTGACCCGCGACTGGGCTATCTGACTGCAGGGCTTCTGGGGACTTGGGGTGAGTGGCACACTTATCCTCGTTCGGAGCTCTTTGCCAGCAAGACGACACAAACCATGGTGCTCGATGCGTATGAAAAGGCGTTTACGAAGACACCTGTTTTACTGCGATATCCTGCGGGCAAAGAGCACGTTACCTTGGCCGAAAACGCCTCTCGAAAGTTCGGCTATCACGACGACTCGTTCGCCTGGGCGACGATCGATACTGGACAACACGAAGACGATTGGTTTTTTGTGACCGAGATGGTCAACGCAGGTCAAGCGGCGATGAACAAGTGGCAAGAACATCCGATCGGGGGCGAGATCAGGCCGGAGCTGTGGGGTTCCATTTTTGATCCTGCCAAGCGACCTCATCGAAAGTCACAAGACTTTGATCAATGCGTCGATCATACCCATGTGACTTGGTTGATGGACTCAGGATTGTTTCAAAAGCAACCGAGTCAAGATCGACGCGACAAGGCAATCCAGTCGGTTCGCCGCATGGGTTACGACTTGACGGTGAAACAAGTTCAGTGGCAAGTTCAACCGGACGGATCAACCGAGATTCGAATCGACATTCTCAATCGTGGTGTTGCACCTTTCTATGGAGAGTGGGCAACCGAGTTGGGGATGCTCGACGACAATGGAAAACTGACTTGGTCGCAAAAGGTGGACACGCTGTCGGTTTATGGGATCTTGCCAAGCGTCTCCGCAACAACTCTCACCGCACAACTCCGCAATGCGCCCGAGCTGGGAAACCAGCGATTGATCATGCGAGTTGTTAATCCCTTGGAAAACGGTAAGCCGTTTTGTTTTGGAAATCAAACTCAAAATCTGCATCGAGCTGGCTGGTTAACGTTGAACTGACGGGTCGCGCGTCAGCGAATTCGAGACGAGTCGATCGTTAGTGCCGGCAGTTGGTAGCGTCGTCGGCCACGATTGGATGACTGTTCACGAACGCCGAAACGCAGATTTCTGGCACTGAGCAGATTCCTGGCACTGAGCAGATCCCTGGCAATTGCCAGAAACAGTCCCGTGACTTAGAGCAGTTCTTTGACTTCGTCCCGTTCTTCTTTGAGTTCTGTCATCGTCGCGTCCATTTTTTCACGGCTGAATTCATCGATGTCCAGGCCTTGAACGATTTCGTACTCGCCGTTGCCACAAGTACATGGGAAAGAGTAGATCAAGCCTTCTTCGATGCCGTAGGAGCCATCGCTGGGGACCGCCATTGAAACCCAATCGCCCGTGGCGGAACCGAGAATCCAATCATGGATATGGTCGATGGCGGCATTGGCTGCCGATGCGGCGCTGGACGCACCTCGGGCCTCGATGATTGCAGCGCCACGTTTTTGGACCGTTGGAATAAACGTCTCTTTGTACCAAGCGTCATCGATCATCGATGTTGCGGCCTGACCATCGATTTCGACATTTGAAATATCTGGGTATTGTGTTGAGCTGTGATTGCCCCAGATCGTCATGCGGTTGATCTTATTCGATGCGATTCCTGTTTTGGTGGCCAGCTGCGACAGAGCGCGATTGTGATCCAGGCGAGTCATCGCATGAATGTTTCCCGGCTTGACGTTGGGGGCGTTTGCGATCGTGATCAGTGCATTCGTATTGGCAGGATTGCCGACAACCAAGACTTTAATATCAGGATTGGCATGATCGTTGATCGCTTTTCCCTGTGCCGAAAAGATTTTGGAGTTTGCGGTGAGCAGGTCTTTCCGTTCCATCCCCTTTTTCCGGGGCATGGCACCAACAAGCAAGGCATAATCGGCGTCTTTGAACCCGACATTCGCATCGTCAGTGGCGACGATTCCGTCGAGCAGCGGGAACGCGCAGTCGTCCAGTTCCATGACCACGCCCTGGAGTGCGTTAAGGGCGGGTGTGATTTCAAGCAACTGCAAAATCACTGGTTGGTTAGGCCCCAGCATGGCACCGGAGGCAATCCGAAACAGAAGTCCGTAACTGATATTTCCTGCGGCTCCAGTAACCGTCACGCGAACAGGGGCTTTCATCTGACTACCTCGTTGAAGTTCATCGATATTTGGGTGCAATCCAAGCACAAAAATATCGTTCAGAAACGAATGGACTTCAAGGGGTGGGATCGAGCAGGTTCGGATGCCGTCTGGATCCGGAGCAGTTTCGATGCCGCTGCAACGACGCGTTAATCCTCTACCATCACTTCACCATCAGCTGCCAGGAGCATCAACCGCCAAAATTTGACGGATTTGGTAAGTGGAATCGCCGTGGTTGAGCCATCGCCAACGACCACTTCCACTGCCGTTCGTCCTTTTTGTTTCAGATACGCAGTTGGATCTTCCAAGTCGACTTTCCAGTCGGCCGGTTTGGTCCAGGCAACCGCGTGCTTTGGTGCCACCGTTACGAACATCAGCGTATTACTGGTCCCGTCGATGATTTCGGAAAGCTTTGACGGCTCGCCTGCCTTGAGAATGAACCCTGTGCCCTGTGGCGCTTGAAAGCTGGTCCAACCTTTCTGATTGTTGTCGAAAGATGCTGGTGCTGGATCCCAATAGAAACTTGGCATTTCTTTGACTAGTGGAAGATTGTTTTCGCTGTCCCAAGGCTCGTTGAGTTTGAACTTGTTGTAGAGTTCCAGTTCACCAGCAAAAGGAAGGATGTGAACTCGCCAACTCAACAAAGGTTTTCCTTCATCGTCGACGGAATACAACGGCGGAAAGGCAGAACGTGCCGATTCAAAGTTGAACATGCCCAACGCGAGAGTCCGTAATCGCTGAAGACGCGTTCTTCGAACGGCGCCCTCGCCAATGTTTCCCAGTAATTCCTTCAGCGGATTGGCGAGGCTGGAAAACTTTGGATCATCGGCGTTTAGTTCAAGTAGAACTTGCTTGTTGTTGACCGCAGGAGTTAACGCTGTCGTCAGTTCTCCAATCGCAGTCTTTGATGGAGTTTGCGATTCGGCTGATTTGCCTCGTAGTTTTTGGATCATTGCCACAAGCCCTGCAGTCGTCGCTTGCTTGATCGCGTTCGCCGAATCATCGTCAGTCGTTTGAATCGCGAGTCGAAAACCGAATTGTTTTTCTGAAAGATCAAGTTGGAAGCCGGCCCATTGGATGTTTTCAGCGATCATCTCACCGGTAATCGCCGACAAGGGTTCCTCAAGTTCAGGCATCACTTCATGAACGATACGCCGTGATGTTGGGTTGCCGAAAAGCACCAAACCGACAGTGCCTGATCCAAGGGATGACCACATCGATGTGTCAAATTGCCGTTGGTTCTCGCCTGGATTGCTCAACGAATTCAGCTGTGCGTCAGTTGCACCGATGAAGAGCCGATTCTCTTGTAGGCGAGTCTTTAATGGAAACGTCATTGAGTTCGTCTTCATCCATTCCTCGATCGCAGACTTGACTTTTTCCGAATCGCTCGACTTTTCAAGTTCAACGACAAAGGCGGGGCCGCCGGAGGACCAATCGGTCAGACGCACAGGACAACAGATCGATTGAGCACCTGCTTCAGCGATTTTCTTAAGATACTTTACAGATCGCTTGATCAATCTACGTTCAGGACCGTTGATCGCACCGATTTCCGTCAGTTTTTCGGTGGCCAGACTGACGTCAATTTGTTCAAGGTCAATGTAAAAGACTCCGACCACCTCATCGTCAACGAGTTGCTTGAGTTGATCGGCTGGTTTAATTTGGGCGGCGGCAATGCAAGGGAGCAGGGTGATCCACGAGCAAGCGATCAGCAAGAGAAACGAACTTGTACCCAAAGTTAGGCGATGTGATGGAGAGGTGTTGGATTCCATGAGTTCACTCCGAAGTGAAAATGAATAATAAAAGGTTCGGGTGTGTCGCGAATGTCAAATTGGTGAGTTAGTCAATGAACTCAATCACATACTTGGATCTGTATGGAACGCCGACTTCGAAATCGATTACTGCTTCGTTGTTGTTGACGGTATACCCAAACGGTTTTCCTGTGAGCGGGTTCTCACGAGTGGGCAGCTTAAGTTCGTCTAACGTTTTTGGGACCGATCCAGTCATCGCGTAATGATTTCGAATAGATTCGACGATGATCAATGCGTTGACTTCGGCTTGGGTACGTGCCTGTGCACGGCGAACTTGCTGTGATGCGGGCAAGATTAGATTGGCCATCGCGGCACCCAGGTTTTTCGTCGCCGAAGCACGCAATTCCTCTTGTACTTCGCTATCAACGGTTTGATATTGTTGAAAGGGCAGGCAGTACGCTTTGTTAACTTCATCAGAGTAAGCGGTCAGTTCGCGTTTCGCATCGAGCAAGATCACTTTGGGGACCGGCATCGTTTCGACCGTTTCGGCGTCCAGGCCACTTTCGATCAACCGCTGTTTGGCTTGAGGGTAGCTAACCAGTGCCATGCCAACAGTGATCGCCGGTGTCAATTTCTTCATTGGTTCGCTGCTGCGATAGCCAATCATCTCATACAGCTCAACCCATTGGACAATGGTGCGGTTCAGCTTCGCTTTCCATTCAGCATTCGTCAGTTGGTCAGATTCAATGCCGTCAAGTTCGTCGAAGTACCGGAGCGCCATGCCGGCTTCCAATTGAAATGCAGACCGCAGATCGATTACCGGTTGAGGCAGCTCGGAAAGTGCCCAGTACATATTGGGCCCATTTTTTGAGCTGATCAGGTGCATCATTCCCTGATTGGCCATCGATGTTTCCGAGATCGCCACCAAACCACTAACCAGCAACCCCAGATCGCCGACACGGTGTGCCAACTGGTAGGTCATCCGTAGATGTTCAACCGAATCTTCATGGCGGCCTTCGATGACGGCCAAGCGATTTCGCATCTGAAGAATTCGCGCCATCGTTCTAGTTTGCTGAACGCTGGGCAACAGGAACTCATACGTTTCTTTGCCCGAGAGATCTTCCAGTGCCAACCCCCAATCCGAATCGCGGCAAAAGGTCGCTCGACGAAGGTGCTGTTGAACGAATGATTCAAATGAGCTTGAGACGGCTCTCAGGTCATCCAATTTGATATCATCTGTCGGTGTTTCTAGCGATGCCCATTTAAAGATCACATCCCCGTAGGTTTCGCGAGCATAGTCAATCGGACGCCGCAGTGAACCTTCGCCGTCTGAACGAAGATAATGAGTGATGGCATTGCCGGGAATGGTTTGATGGGGCGGAACTGTCAAACGATATTGGAATGCTGGACGTGTCGTCTTTGCCGGAGTTACCCGAAATCGATACTCCTGAATGATGACTCGTTCCTTGTTTTCCTTGCGACTGACCCTGACGTCCGCATGCAAGTCCAGGGGAGCAGAGAGGATCATTGCGATCAGAGCAGTGAAGAACGGCAACAAGTAACTTGCCCTAACGGGCTGCCGGGTGGGAACAAGGCGAAGGGCACAATCAGGGATCATCAGAACCTCAGAGAATGAATCAGTTGGGGGAATTGTCTTTGAATCGTCTCGTGAAAATCGTCTTTCGATCGACTAGTTAATCTCAGCCGCCAGTAGCTCACCCAAAAGTGAGAATCGCCCGAAGCCGCGATCGACCGGATTACGGTTCTCGAAACTTCGGCCGGTTTTTAGTGGAGGCGACTGCGCATCGATGTTGGCGGATTGAATCCGAGCGGCCAGTAGTGAGCCATCGGGAATTCGATGCCATGGAAGTGTCGCAGAATCTGCGTTAGGAGTCTGTTGTTTGATTGGAATTGCAGTCTCAGATGGCGAACGCACAGCTTTGGGTTCCATTCGCTGCGATGCTTCCATTGAAGATGGTGATGGGTCGAGGCCCTTCAGCGCAAGTGGCCGGTCGCCGGTGTTGGTTTGGATCGTGATCCAACCTGCAAGTGCGATTGAAACAGCGGATGCGAGAAATGTCGTGAGCTTCCAAAATGACGCAGAACGTCTCGTGCTTGTTGGTTCACGCTCGGTTTGAGCATCCATCGCTGCTTGCCAGCCCGCTTGATACATCAACTCATGTTGTGAGATGGCGGACGACGGTAGGCCAATCTTTCGAATTGCAGTTTCAAATTCAATTAACTCTGCACTCATTCGAGGGTTGTTGTTTGGTGTGTCTTCATTCATCGTTTTCTGCCATTTGCTTGGTCATGAGCTTTTTGAGTTGCTCCAACGCCACCGAATATCGTCGATGAGCCGTACTGGGAGGCTGTGATGTGAGTTCGCCAATCTCTTTCCATGTCAAACCGCTCCAGATTCGCAGCACGACCAACTCTCGATCATCGTTTGAGAGTCGATCGAGTGAATGGATCAAGTGCGCCTGTTCTTCATGTTGTTGCAACTGATCGAACGGTCCTTTGAATGAATCCGTTCGGTAGAGTGCCGCGTTCGACTCATGCCGATCTCGTCTTCGCTGCGAGCGGCTTGAATTGAGCGCCTTGTTTCGAACGACACGAAACAACCAGGAAACGGGATTGTCCGGTCGATCGGCCGTCGCGAGTTCAATAAATGCATCTTGAACACAATCGTCAAAAGCTTCGGTCCATTGGCGGGCATACACCGAAAGTGGGTTGCAATATCGCCGGACCAAGGAGGCTATTTCAGTTGGACTTAATTGCGACAAAACTCGATTCCAGGTCCCAGATCATTCGTATCTATCTATATGACACCGGATCAACGGCTTCTTCCAGAAAAAAGAGCAGAAGTTTTGCTTGCGTTCTTGGGGATCCCTTCATTGGCGGCGTTCGATCAGTCAATGGTCTCTGTTTTGGCCGATGGACCGTTGGACGAATTTGAGTTCTTCGAGGGGTTTGCCGAGCCTGCTATTAGTTTGGCGACGATTCAAACGACAATTTCGAAATCGATCGAGCCTAATCGGACTCAGACTAGCCACTGGACGGACCACTAGACATTACCGGTTCGACGCACGGTCAATTCGTGGTCGTGATGCCGTTTTTGAGGCCACAAATCCCTGAGGCGCTTTGATTTTTCACTCACCTGTGACCTACAATTCAACGGCGAAGTTGTGGTTCAATACGGCGAGTATTCTATGCAAACAGCGTTTTCTCCTTTTCAGCTCATTGTCAGGTCGAGCGGAAATCGATTTGGCCAACTCGCTCTCCTGGCAGTCAGTTGCTTTCTCTTGCAGTTCTTCACGGCGAACCCCTTGCTCGCACAGCGGTTGGTGGTCAAAGACCAGAAGGTCATTTCCGGCGTCATCACGGAAGTTCGTCCGGGTGAGATCACCATTGCGTCAGAAAAGAACGATTCTCAGACATTCAAGATTCAAGACAAAGGTGACCGGGCGATATCGGTCGAAGGTCGGCCAGCCCGTTTTCCCGCCACCATCAATGTACGTGGTAAGTTGCCGATCAAGCTGATCGAGCCCGGCATGATCGTCGGCTTTCGCACGCGTTGCAACGTTTATGGAAAGTCAGCATCGCCACTCGAGTCGATCAGTGTTGTGTCAGGTGATGAAGCGGACAAACTGAAAGTCGATTTTCTCGAACGGCCCGAAAAGAATTCAGATTTTGCCGATGTCGATATTGTCGGTCGAGTCAATTATCTGAAGGGGAAGCGTTTCCAGATTCAGGTCCCAAAAGCCAAGTGGGCCAAGAAGGAGAAAATGACGTTTAACGTCGACGCGGAAGCGACTTTCTCGATTCGCGATGACAGTCTAAGTCGGGTCAAGCCGGGTGACAAAGTTGCCTCGGCACGCGTGGTCCAGCTGACCGACGAGGTATGGGCGGTCTATGAGATCGAAGTTGAGCTCTCCAGTGACCGCGAAGAACTCTCGACCGAATTTGATGACAAACTGGAGAACCAGTTCAGCAATTTTTCCGACGACCCAATGCCGCCTCGGCAAGTTCGCTCGGAACACTTTGTTCTTAGAACGGACCTTTCGGATCGTAGCGCTCAAGTGTTGTTGGCGAAACTCGAGACGATGTTTGATCTGGTCAGCAACTACTTCCGCGCGCGACCCAACGGTCCGATCCAGTGTGTTGTGATTCGCGATTTACGTCAATGGAATCTTGCGGAACTCAACCCGGTTGGCGTCGCTAAAATTCGTGAGCCAGCCGGCGTTACCATTTCTCGCAAGTTAGGTAACATCACGCAAGCGGTTGTCTACTCTTGTGACAATCACGGCGTTGTTCAGCACGAAGCGGTCCATGCGTTTTGCTACCAGACGTTTGGTGGGACGGGTCCTGTCTGGTATTCCGAAGGGATGGCAGAGATGGGAAACTATTGGACACCGGGTAATCTAGAAGTCGATATTGACCCAGTCGTGATCAACTATTTAACTCGCGCGCGGCCAAAGAAGATGTCCGATATCGTTGCTGCCGGACAGATCACGGGTGATTCCTGGCAAGCCTACGCTTGGCGATGGGCGCTTTGCCATTTGTTGGCAAGTAACCCGAATTATGCCGATCGGTTCAAGACGCTGGGGATGAACATGATGGCTAAGCAGGAAGATTCTTTTGAGCTGGCGTTTGGGAAACAACGCGAGAAGATTTCGTTTGAATACGATCAGTTCGTCAAAAATTTCGGCAACGGCTACCGTGTCGACCTGTGTACTTGGGACTGGAAAACCAAAGCCAGCCGTCTGACGCTGGGCAACCGCATCAAGCAGAAAGTACAAGCCAAGTCGGGCTGGCAAGCGACCAAACTAAAGATCGAAAAAGGACAAAGTTACGACTTCATCGCCCAGGGTGAGTGGAGCGTTAACGAAGTGAGCCAGGTCGATGCAGACGGCAACGACGAAGGAACCGGTCGACTCATTGGTGTCATCTTCAGCGACTACGAGCTAAGTGAGCCGATTGAACTTGGGACCAAAGGCAAGTTCACCGCCGACCAAGACGGGCAACTGTACGTGAGAATTCGTGATGAATGGACAGCGCTTTCGGACAACGACGGCGAGTTGATGCTCCATCTGCGTCCAACGCCAAAAACGGACGAAGGGGCAACGTCAACCAAGCCCAACGATGATTGATCAGGGCGAGATTCCTCGATACCCGTTCAAAAATCACAGCCGCGAAGCTGACTCAGCACCATCATATGTGCGGGACCAAAACATCGATCTCAACTAGGCCATTTCGACGGCTTCACCCGCTTTGATTTTTTCCAGCCAAGGATCAAGGTCTTCAAACATGGCACCTGGATTTCCGTCGAACACGCGACCGACCAACAAGTTGGTCAGGTTTTCTCCGTGTTGCGGATGCGACTTCATGAATGAACCAAAGCTAAAATCTTTGGTGTAAAAAGCGCGGACCAGCTTTCGAATCCAGTGGACACCATCTTCGTAAGATTTGGTCCATTTGCTCAGCTGCTTTTCAGAAAGATCATTTCCATGCAGGCCGCTGGCAACCGCTTCGCCCGCCATCAAACCGGACTTCATCGCCAGGTAAACGCCTGACGAGTAGATGGGGTCAATGAATCCACCGGCGTCGCCAACGAGTACCCAGCCGTTACCGGCTTGTTGTTTTGTTGTGTACGAAAACTCTTTGGCGACGTTGAATTTGCCGACTTGTGTTGCATCAAGCAAGCGCCGACGAATGCCGGGGCAATTCTTCATTTCTGCTTCAAACGTTTGCTTGGGCGAACCGCCGCGTTTGAGAAGAAAATCGTTATCGCCAACAAGTCCAACGCTGACGGTACCATCGCTTAGTGGAATGTACCAGAACCAAGCTTCTTTGGATTCTGTATTGAGGATACAGGTGACTTCGGGATTATCACCACCAGCTCGGACGGCACCGTCGAAATATCCCCAGATCGCTGCCTTCTTTAGATCCTCGTAGTATTCCTTGATGCCGAGACGGTTTGCAATCATGGAAGACTGCCCCGACGCATCGACGATGGCTTTGGCAACAACTTCTTGTTCTTTGCCGTTTTCCGTCTGCAACGTGACTTTGTGGGGACTGGTTTTTCTTAGATCGATGTCCAGCACACGCGTTTTGTCAATGCAACACGCGCCTCGGTTGTAGGCCGTGTCATACAACAATTTGTCAAATGAATCACGCTGAACATGCCAACTCATGTTAGACGCTCGATCATCGTGCTCAGCAAAAATGAATGGTCGAGTTTCTTTGTCGCCGGCACTGACGAACTGGACACCATTCTTTTTGGTGAAACCGACTCGGTCGAGTTCGTGGGTGATTCCCAGACGCTCGAAAATCCAGTAGGCCTCAGGCATCAGCGATTCGCCAACGTGAAAACGAGGCATCTCGTCCCGTTCGACCAACAGTGTCGAATGTCCCTGTTCGGCAACAATAGCGGCTGCGGTCGATCCACCTGGACCTGCGCCGATAACAAGACAGTCGTAACTTCGATTGGCAATCATGGCTCTTCCTGATCAAATTCTTTCCGCCCCAAGATTGGGGCCGGAAGCAGTTTCTTTCCGATTATCGACTTAAAACCGGTAAAATAGCAGAGAATACAACGGATTCCACGGCGAAATCAGCAATTCCGACTTCGTTTGTGACCGTTTTCCAACGGGGACCGTTAATCCATCCACAAATTATTTTCAACTTGGCTCAATTCAAATGGTGCCAACCTTTTCGGTTCTGTGGAGCTTGACGGGCTGCGACATTTTGTCGGCTCGGGTTCTTCAAGTTTGCACCTGACGATTATCGGCTACGTGCAATAATAATGGCTATTCGTCCCTCTTAGACAAGTCATTCACATTTGGCTGTCTCCATCATCCTTGCCGCTTGTCGGCATGCAAAGCTTCGACCCATGAAATTCAATCCCATCAATCCTATCGCGCAGCTGTTCGCAGCGGCCTGTTTTTTGGCGTCTACTGGCATCTCGTCTAACGTGGTGCATGCCCAGGTTGCTGTGCCACAAGAAAGCAAAATCGAATCCAGTTTTCTTTCGGGGATCCGACAGATCACATTTGAGGGTCGAAGAGCAGGGGAAGGCTACTTCAGCAAGGACGGATCACTGATGGTGTTTCAATCGGAACGTCGTGCTGACAATCCGTTTTACCAAATGTACTTGCTGGACTTTGAAACCGGTGATGTCGAAAGTGTTTCTCCAGGCCACGGCAAGACAACTTGTGGTTGGGTGCACCCGGACAATTCAAAGGTTCTATTTGCATCAACCCAAGATGACCCGGAAGCTCGAAACAAGCAGCGAACAGAGATCGAATTTCGCGAATCTGGTCAACAGCGACGCTACGCCTGGGATTATGACGAAACGTATGAGCTGTATGCGTGGCATCGAGGCACTGAAACTTATGATCGGCTGACCAATGCAAAAGGTTACGATGCCGAAGCGTCCTACTCTCCCGATGGAAAACTGATCGCGTTCGCATCCAATCGCAATGGCTATTCGAAGGACCTGAACGAACGTCAAAAGAAGATGTTTGAGATTGATCCAGCTTACATGATGGACATCTTCATCATGAACGCGGATGGTTCCAATGTTCGGCAGTTGACCGATGTACCCGGCTACGATGGGGGACCATTCTTTTCGCCAGATGGCAAAAAGATCTGCTGGAGGCGTTTTTCGGAAGATGGTCTCAAGGCTGAGATCATGACGATGAATATCGATGGCAGCGAGCAAAAACAGTTGACCAATCTCAACGCCATGAGCTGGGCTCCCTACTTTCATCCTTCTGGCAAGTACTTGATCTTCACCACCAACCGCCATGGGTTTGGGAATTTTGAGCTCTACCTTGTCGATGCCGCAGGGAAATCAAAACCGGTTCGCGTCACCGATACCGACGGGTTCGACGGATTGGCCAGTTTTACACCCGATGGGAAACGGATGACATGGACCAGTAACCGCACCTCCAATAGCAATTCACAAATTTACATCAGCACTTGGAATCACGAAGCGGCACTCAAGGCGCTCAACGAATCAGAAAGCATGACCGCCGATGAGACTGAATCTTTCAAGACTGGGACCGAAGCTGCAAAGCAAGCGAATGCAAGTTTCGAAGCCGTCGATATCGTTCGTCATGTCGACTACCTTTGCCGCCCGGAACTTGCTGGACGCATGACGGGTTCCAAGGGTGAGCGGAAAGCAACCGCCTACGTAGCCGCTTACTTTGACTACTTGGGCCTCAAGCCGATGGGCGATGATCAGTCCTGGTTTCAAACATTTGAGTTTCCCGATGGCGCTGAAATTGGCAGTATCAATAAGCTTACGCTGACCGGCTCAAATGTAGACCGTCAGAACTTCAACGTTAATGAGGATTGGCGACCGCTTTCGTTTTCGGGAAACACCAAAATCGATCCAAGTGAAATTGTGTATGCCGGATACGGAATCGTTGCCCCTAAAACGGACGAGATCGATGAGTACGATTCCTATGTCCATTTGGATGTGAAAGACAAATGGGTCCTTGTATTTCGTTTCTTTCCTGAAGACGTTGGTCCCAAAGCACGGCGGCATTTTCAAAACTTTGCCAAACTGCGCAAGAAAGTCTTCTACGCGCGCGAGCGGGGAGCGAAAGGATTGATCGTCGTCAGTGGTCCCAACTCTCAGGTCCGCGAACAGTTGGTTCCGATGACAAACGATTTTTCGCCTTCAGGGTCCAGCATCGCCTCCATCAGTATTTCCGATGAAGTCGCCAATAAGATTTTTACGGCAGCCGGGAAGAAAATGCAGGAGCTTCAAAACAAACTGGACGATGGTTCGCCTCAGATGGGATTCGATCTGAAAGATGTCTTGCTTGGCGGAGCCGTTGATATCAAAAAAGTGACCGGCATTGGACGAAACGTCGTCGGACGTTTGATGGCCGGCGACAAGCCATCGAAGGATGCAATCATTGTTGGGGCACACATTGACCATCTCGGTTTGGGAAAAACGGGTGGCAGCCTTGCCAAGTCAGATGAACGAAACAACATTCACTTTGGGGCTGATGACAATGCGTCCGGTGTCGCAGCGATGTTGGAGATTGCTGAATACCTTGCCAATCAAAAAAAGCAAGGCAAGCTTAAACTAAAACGAGATGTCATTTTTGCAGGTTGGTCGGGAGAAGAACTTGGTCTTCATGGGTCCAAGCATTTTGCATCCAAGATTCGTGGCGTCGTCGCCGAACCGGCCGCCGATGCAGATGATCCGGCCCGTGACAAATCACACGATTTCAATTTGGCCGTCGATGCCAACAATCGACTTTCGCTCAATGGTGAATCTACGACGTTGGAGGAAGTTGCCAAGTCGCTTAAATTTATTGGCGAGCACTACCCGGATTTTGAAGTCACTGTCGTCAGCGATCTGGATGCCGAATACAAAGCAGTCGCAAAGCTCTTGTCCGTTGCAAATGCTGCGGGGGTCACCAAGATTTCAGTCAAAGCACGAGCAGGGTCCGGAACGCGAATTGTTGCAGCGCTGAATATGGATATGGTCGGTCGATTGAAGGACAAGTTGGTACTGCAGGGCGTGTCCAGCAGTTCCGTTTGGCCTCGATTGATCGAGTCGAAAAATGCGGTGGTTGGATTGCCAGTGACGACGTCGGACGAAACTGATTTGCCGACGGACGCAAGCTCGTTTTATCGTGCCGGAGTGCCGATTTTGTCCGCGTTCACTGGCTCGCACAACGACTATCACACGCCGCGAGATACGCCTGAAAAACTGAATTATCCGGACGCCGCTCGTGTCGCAAGATTAATGGGATTGATTACCCGAACGCTGGCCACAGCAGAGGAAACGCCTGACTTCATCAAGCAAAAACCGAAAGAACAACAGGCAATCCGGGGCGGTATCCGCGCGTATCTTGGCACCGTTCCCTCCTATGGCGAGGATGTTGTTGGTGTTTTGCTCTCGGAAACCACGCTGGGTGGTCCCGCTGCCAATGCCGGTGTCAAAGGTGGCGATGTAATTGTCGAATTGGGCGAAAGCAAGATCGAGAATATTTACGACTACACAGCGATTCTAGACACGCTGAAGATCGGGGAAGAAACATCGATCGTGGTGCAACGTGATGGAAAGCGGGTCAAGATGAAGATCACACCCGGGTCACGAAAGTAAGTCAAGTTCTGAAAGTTGACAGGAAGATTTTGTTGGCAGAAAGATTGCTGCGCGAAGGTATTTTTGAAGTCCGATTCTTCTGTCGGCCGGCTCCTGTTGTTCGTGTTTGACGGGAAGATTTTGTTGGCAGAAAGATTGCTGCGCGAAGGTATTTTTGAAGTCCGATTCTTCTGTCGGCCGGCTCCTGTTG
>JBCAWX010000006.1:0-103550 GCA_038534355.1 Planctomycetota bacterium | reverse complement strand
GTTCGTGTTTGACAGGAAGATTTTGTTGGCAGGAAGATTGCTGCGCGAGAGTATTTCTATCGTCCGATTCTTCTGTCATACCGTCCCTGTCACTTGCTGTCAGCAGGAGGGGCGGCACTTTTAAGTTCTGCAGCTTGAAAGATCTTCAACCATTGTTGCTGAGTTTTTTCATCGGGCTGTTCTTCTGAAATGACCGTGATGGCGATGCGATGGATTTCGTTGTCTCCTGATTTCATGAATCGAACGAGTTGGTGCCGGGTTTGGGCAGGATCAGCGTCCGGCAGAACGTTGGCTACGATTGAGGTCGTCTCATCGCTAACAAGCGTCTTTGATTCCATTTTCGGATACGAGCGTTCCAAACTTTTCTTCATCAGTGCCACTGCCTGCGGGATCGTAATCTCTTGCTGAAAAACAAAACGTTGCAGATCGAATTGTTCGGTCCAGTTGGAAACCGTTTGACCGGCTGGCAAATAGATCGCTCGGGACGTCGATCGATCGACATGTCGATCGGCACAGTTCCAACCTGGAGGGAGACCGAGAGTAACGATATGGGCAGGTTCGAACATGATCGCTTTTGTTCCGATCAAGTCCACCGTTCGTCGCAGTCGGCCGTCGAGAAAATCGACGGCGAAAAACCCATACACGAATCGATTCCCGTTCCCGCTCAATTTGACCGTCGATGTCGGTTCCCCAAGGATTCCCTGGACTGTTTCCGGCGGCACTCCAACGGTAAATACACCCATCTTTCGAAATTTTAGTGCCACGTTTCGCATGCCTGTGACGGCACCCGCTTCTCGTGGGTCCAGTTGGTACGACTCGACCAGCAATCTCCAGGCCGCTGGCGTGTTTTCAAGCTTATACTGGGCCATCGCCAGTACGACCTTCGCCTTGACGTTTTTGGGTTCTGCTTCGACGGCTGCCATCCATCGACCAAGGTTTTTCACCACATCGTCTTTCGACATCACTAGCGGACGATCTTTTGGTGATTCGGGGGCTGTCTTTGCAGAGTCGATCGCCTCGGGCGCCATTTTGGCGGGCGCGATTTTTTCAGGAGCTTGCTTTGCAGAATCGTCGACATCGTTTTCATCGCTGGGCAGTTGACCGACATCATCGATGCGAAAAAGCTTGAACGCTTTGCCATCCCATTTGGCAAGGACTTCACCCGTCGCGTTTTTGTTTGTATGTTGAAAGCCGTAGCAATCGGCCGCATCGACGCCTGATCGCTCGAGTAACGCTTTGCCGCGTTTGGGGAATCGTTCCATAACGGTTCCAAAGACAGCATCTCTCTCGAGGATCGCGATTCCTTCCGGAGACAATTCACGTTGACGAATCACGCTTAGCAATTGGTCTGGTTCGAAACCTTCTGGCAGGATGGCCATCTTAGCGGCCTCCTCAAGTCGGTTGTTGACCAGTAACTCGTAAAAAGTTTTTAGCGTCTTAATCAGAGTCGTCTTGTCTGGCTTGGCGACTACTTGTTGGGGTTCTTGCTGCGCAAAAGGATGCGCAGCCGCCAGCGACGATGTCGAGAGGCTTACTGGCAAAACGGCAAGGGTCACAACAAGGGCAGCGGCAAGGGTTTGTCGTAGCATCTCAATCGTTCCTGAAGTTAGTGACGACCGATTTATCTAGTGAACTAGTGTTCGGCCGCTTTTCCAGCGCCACTTGGCAGTCGCACATCTTCGACCAGATCAATGACCTCTTGTGGAGGTGGGCTGGTGACGGACGAAATGGACAACGTGACGATAAAGTTCAAAACCATTCCAACGGTACCAATTCCCTGCGGCGAAATGCCTTCTTTGCCAAACCAGCCTGCCAGCAGGTAGTTTTCCTTGGCCAGCCAAGGTTCGTCAATCAAGGGAACCAATTTGTCGGTGGTACAAAGGAAGATGTAAACCAGAGTAAAAATCAGCCCCACAATCATTCCGGAAGTTGCTCCAATTCGATTGGTTCGCTTGGAGAATATTCCCAGGAAGATCGCCGGAAAGAAACTCGCTGCCGCCAGACCAAAGGCAAATGCAACGACTTCACCAACAAAACCGGGAGGATTGACGCCAAAATAGCCTGCCACCAGCACACCCGCGAGGATGGCAATTCGTCCCACACGCAACCGTTCTGCTTCGGTCGCGTCGGGCCAGCAATAACGAATGTAAAGGTCGTGCGCCAGTGATGAACTGATCACCAGCAGCAACCCGGCAGCGGTGGACAACGCCGCTGCCAGCCCACCGGCGGCGACCAAGGCGATCACCCAAGGTGGCAGCTGAGCAATTTCCGGCGTTGAAAGGACGATCATATCCCGGTCGATGATCGCTTCCGATTTCGGAGGTTCACCTTCACCAGCTGTGTTCATCAAACTGATGCTGCCGTTCTGATCGGTGTCGTACAGCTTCAGCAATCCCGTCTTCTGCCACTGCAGCGCCCAATCCAGCTGGTCACCTTCACTGCTGGTCAAGGTATAGACGATCTTGGGCATCGCCGAATCGTTTGCATCGGCCGTTGATCGCAGATTTGCGATCGTCGAATCTGCTTCTGCTTTACCTTCTGGATAAACAAACGTTTGATCGGAGGCTTCAATCCATACCTGAGTGATCTGACTTTCGTGCAGCCGTTTGATCAAGTTATATCTGGCAAACATCCCCAAAGCTGGCGCGGTTGTATACAGAATCGCAATAAAGATGATGGCCCAGACGGCACTGTAGCGTGCAGCCCGTACATCTTTAACGGTGTAAAACCGAACGATCACGTGCGGGAGCCCGGCCGTGCCAAACATCAACGCAGCCGTGATGCAGAAGACATTCAATTGTGAGAAATTTCGAAACGGTTGCGTGTACTCTTTCTCGCCCAGCTCCACCAGAACGTTATTCAGTTTGTCACCGATGTCGCTAAAGATGAATCCGACTTGAGGCACCGGGTTTTCAGTCAGCATCGAAGATAAAGCGACACTGGGAATGATGAACGCGAGGATCAAAATGAAGTACTGTACGACTTGCGTCCAGGTGATCCCTTTCATGCCACCAACGACGGCAAAGAACCCAACGATCACCATGCCGATGATGACCCCATACATCAGCTCAACTTCCAGGAACCGTGAAAAAACGATCCCTACGCCTTTCATCTGTCCCGCCACGTAAGTGATCGAAACAAAGATCGCACAAACGGCCGCGACGATTCGTGCCGTCTCGCTGTAGTACCTCGCTCCGATAAAGTCAGGCACGGTGTAGTGGCCGAATTTTCTCAGATACGGAGCCAGTAGCAACGCCAACAAAACGTAGCCACCGGTCCAACCCATCAAGTAAACCGAACCGTCAGACCCCATGAAGCTAATCAGACCGGCCATCCCAATGAATGATGCGGCACTCATCCAGTCGGCAGCCGTTGCCGCTCCATTGGCGATCGCAGGGACGCCTTGTCCGGCAACATAGAATCCGGCGGAATCTCTGACGCGGCTGCGCCATCCGATAAACAAATACAGCGCGAACGTGAGTCCAACCAGTGTCCAAGTCCAGGCACGTGCGGGATCAGTACCAGCTTCGGCCAGCAGAATAAGAGCATCCATGAGTTATTCTCCCACGTCGTACTGTCGATCGATGCGATCCATCCAGAGCGCATAGATCAAGACCAACAGGACGAAAACAAAAATCGATCCTTGTTGTGCGAGCCAGAATCCGAAACCAATGGTGCCAAATCGAAACTGGTTCAGCCATTCAATCGAAAAGATACTGCCGACGAATGCGACAAGGAACCAGATGGTTAACAGGATCCCAACGACTTTCAAATTGGCGGCCCAATAAGTAGAACTCCGAGTAGAGCTCCGTTTCTGCTCGCTCTTTGATGTTGGCGGTTTGAAAGGACCGGGAGGATTCGTTTCCGACATGGCTTTTCCTGATGAACTTTGAGAGAGTCAAATGACTTTCGTCAGGAAAGATCTTAATTGGCGGTGGTTGCAGAAACCACCACAGTGGGGCCATCACCACCAATTAGTGAAGCCTGTTCAACTCCAGTATGTCTCTCAACTCAGCAAATGCGTCCTCAACTTCGTCGACCAAATTGGGGTCGCGCAAGTCGTCGGGTGCCAGTTGCTCACGGTAATGTCGCGTGACCCAGTCAACCAGCTGGTCGTATCGCTGGTCGGAAAACAGAACCGATGGGTGAATGCCCTCGCGCTGCGCCTCGGTCATTGGCACTCGCAATCGCAGACATGCCGGTCCACCGCCGTTATTCATGCTCTGTCGTAAATCAAAAAACTGAACGTCATCAACTGGATTCTCTTCAGCGAGCAACCTTTGTGTACAACGCAGCGCCGCAGGATTCGCCTCGCATTCGCTCGGGCAAACCAATGTCATCTGGTTGTCAGGTCGCGTCACCAACTGGCTATTAAAAAGATAGCTGGAGACCGCGTCGGCCAATGGAATTTCCTCATTGGAAAACTCCAGCACAAACAACGTTTGTCCAAACAAAGTTTCGAATCGTCGACGTATCGATTGAAGTGCCGCCGGTTGATCAACAAACGCGAGTTCGTGACACAAGAGAACATTTTGATTCCCGACAGAAATCACATCATTGTGAAAAACGCCTGCATCGATCGCTTTCGGATTTTGTTGCAGGAAGAAACAGTTTTCATGGTCGAGGCCATGCAATCGAGCGATCGATTGACTCGCTAATCGCGTCTGGCGAGCTGGAAACTTGCTCGGTGCATCGCTCGTTTGATTCAGCGTGTCAACGCCGTAGACGAACAGCTCCAAACCGGAAGTGCCATTGTCAAAGCCGATCGGGCAGAGGCGCGTGTGGTTGGCAGCGCCTTCGTCGGCCATCGAAGTTGCGCCCATCGTCAAGTGCTTGTTCAGTCGAAACAGTTCTGGTGACCGAAAAATTTCGCCCAGATTGCCAAACGTTGCGTCCGCTTCGATCGAGCGGTGCAGAGTCGATGCCAAATTGGCGACAGTGATGTGTAATCGTGAATCGTTTGTATCATTGGCAGGGGAAACGGTCGCAGCATTCGCCGTCCACATGTTGGATGCCGAGTAGCAGGAGGCCAACAACACCGGATCAGCTCGGAAGGCTTGCTCAAGCATCTTTTTCGGCGGTCCCGTAAAACCAAGCGATTCCAGGAACGGAACATGAGGTCGCTTGAGCGGCGGAAGAATCGCTTGACCAATTCCCAATTGATGCAGGGCTTTCATTTTGGCCAGACCCTGCAACGCTGCAGCGCGTGGATGTGCAACTTGATGTCGATGACTCGCCGACGCGACATTACCGTAGGAAAGCCCCGCGTAATTGTGCGTCGGACCGATCAGCCCATCAAAATTATATTCACGCAAGAGGTTCATCTTGATTGCCTTGATCGGGGCGGGGTCGATTGGCGGACACTAACTCGAGGGTTCCTCGTTCTGCACTTCGTCGTTTGAAAGTGACTCCGTTGTTTCTCGAGAATCCGCATCAATCGTAGTCGTCGGGAGCGATCTAAAATAGGAGACGGTGTTGGGAACGGTGATACCGCCTGACACAATCGCTTGCAACGTTTCTTCAAGGTCCCAATTGAGATCGACGACTTCGCCTTGAGGAATCAACAGCATGTAGCCGGAGGTGGGAACTGGTGTCGTTGGAACGTAAACACAGAGAATGACTTGTTTGGTTGATTCCTCGATGCACTCGCCAGTCACAAATGCTGGAGCCTTCATTCCAGCGTGAGGAAATGGGACCAACACGACCCGTTTGAATTGCTTGGTATCCTGTCTTGAACTGGAGATTGCGTCAAAGACTTTGTTGACTGCGGAGTAGATCATGCTGACACCCGGTACGTTCAGCAGGATCCAGTTGACGAGCTGATGAAGACGCGATCTGAAAAACATTCCCGCAACGTAGAGGACCGCGCAGGCCAAAAACAGCGCGGCAAACGCCAAGGCGGCCGATAGGATCCACGAGTCAGGTTGAGTCGTCGCAATGGCGTCTACAGCCGGACCGATTCCTGGATCCGCTGGATTCACTGGCTCGACGGGGTTCTCAGGGATATTCCAGATCCCACGTAGCCAACGCGAGATCGGCGATAAAACCATCGCGTACAACGTGTCATAAAGCCATTTTAAAACGGCATACGTGATGTAGATTGGGAGGACGACGAACAGACCAGCAATGATTCGATTGCGAATCAAGATGAGGATGCTGGTTGACGGCGAATTTTCACCGATCGGCAAATCATCAGACGAGCCGGGCTTGGGTGTGACGTCGTCTGGTGGGGCGTTATGGTTCTCTGTCATGACGGTTAAGATAATCGATCCTGCACCGATGAAACATGTCGGATTGATTGATCGGCAGCTCAATGTCCGATGTGAACGCTTTTTAATTTAACTTGATCAAACCATGATCCATCGAACGGAATTGCCAATCCGAACGTTTCACACCGACGCGTTCGGGCATGTGAATAACAGTCGGTATCTCGAGTTATTAGAGGAAGCTCGTTGGCGTTATGCCGAGCACATTGGTCTGATTGAGTTAATGCGGGCCGAATCGCTAGGTTTCATCATTGTTGACTTGAAGATGCGTTTTCGAAAACCGGTAGTCGAAGGCCAGGTTGTGTCGATTGAAACGAGCTTGGCCACGTTGGGCACAGCCAGCGGCGACGTCAACCAGCAAGTTTATGTCCGCTCGGCAGATGATTCTGCCAAGCCTTCACCCGCAGTCAAAGGCAGTTTTCACTTTATTCTCATCGAACGAGCGACTGGAAAGTCGGTCCCGATCGCCGGTAAGATTCGCGACTGTCTGTCAAAGGTCATTGAATCGAATTAGCGACAACCAGCTGTCGGTTGCGAACCTATTTTGAATTCGATTCGCTGTCCTGGTTCTTGTCAGATTTTTGCTTGAAAACTTTTCCGCCCTTCATCACAAATTCGATATCTTTCATAAGCGAGATATCCGAGATGGGATCACCTTGAACCGCAACGATGTCGGCGAGTTTCCCAGATTCCAGTGTCCCAAGTTTGTCGTCGATACGCAGGAGTTTTGCGGATTCGATGGTCGCTGATTGGATCGCTTTCATCGGCGGCATCCCAGCTTCAACCATCAATTCGAACTCGCGTGCATTGTCGCCGTGCGGTGAAACGCCTGAGTCGGTTCCAAACGCGATTTTAACCCCCGACTGATAAGCTTTGGCGAACGTCTTTTGGATGACAGGTCCGATCCGAGCTGCCTTGGGACGAACGACCGCGGGAAAATAGTCGTCCTCTTTTGCTTTTTCACCGACCCAAACTCCAGCAGAGATCGTCGGCACCAGATACGTTCCGCGTTCCTTCATCAACTTCATGACTTCTTCGGACATGAATGTGCCATGTTCGATCGAGTGAACCCCGGCCAATACCGCGCGCTTCATTCCTTCGGTGCCATGAGCATGAACCGCGACGCTCATGCCGTAGTCATTTGCAATCTCCACGATTGCTTCCAGTTCATCCTGAGTGAACTGCGGATTTTGTCCATTGGTGGCAAGGCTCAAAACACCGCCGGTTGCGGTTAGTTTGATCAAGTCGGCACCATCCTTGTAACGTTGACGAACTGCTTTTCGGGCGTCGCTGATTCCGTTAATAACGCCATCGACAGGAGTGCCATCTCGTTTGAATTCGCCTTTGGTACCGTTGGTTGGGTCGGCGTGACCGCCAGTCGTTGCCAACGATTTTCCAGCCGTATAGATGCGGGGCCCTTCGATGAAACCCTTGTCGATCGCCGTTCGTAATGAAACTGAGTTGATACCGTTGTCTCCAAGATCGCGAACGGTCGTAAAACCCGCCATCAGAGTTCGTTTGGCATAGACGGTCGATCGCAGTACAAAGTCGGATTCATTCATGAAAAAACGATCGGAATAAACACGCTTGTGATGCTGAAACATCAAGTGCGTATGCATGTCCATCAAACCAGGCATCACTGTGTGGTTTTTCAAATCGATGATCAATGGATCATCCAAGCCGTCAATCGTATTCGGATCAATGAAACCCTGATTGATGGATCTGATTTTGTCATCGTCGACAACGATCGTCATCGATTCGTAAACGCGATCGTCCGCTCCGTTGATCAGCTTGCCAGCGTGAATGATTGCGTCGTCCGCAAACAGGGGCGTTGAAAAACAGGTCGCGGCGGCGAAAAGCAACAATGGAATATAGTTTGATTGCGATCTCATGGTTTTCTCAAATCTCAATTCGCAGGTCACAGTCCAAGAGCGGGATCTACGCCGGCGGTTTCTGTTATCGGCCAGGGCAAGGTCTAGTGGCCAATTTTAGATGAGAGGATAGCCGGTTGGCGATACATCAAACGTGTCTTTTTGAAGATTGACGCGACTCGCTCAAAGGTGCGCGGGGGTCGAATGAATCGTATAGAGCCCGCTGGATTCCTGTCGATGTGCCTTAGACAGGAAGATTTGTTAGACAGGAAGAATTGATAGACAGGAAGATTTGTTAGACAGGAAGATTTGATTGGCAGCAAGATTTGAACGACGTCTCGACACTAATCCTCTTGTCGAGTTGACGGCAAATTGGGCAGAAGACGTTTGTCGTCGGGGTGGATGATGTATTGGCCAGCAATGTACATGCCTGTTCCGATCAGTCCGACCAGCGTAAAGGCTCCAGCGACAATCAGTCGCGCGAGTCGGAGGATCGAGAGGATGATCACCACGATCGCCACGAATAACTGCGTTAACGCAAGCCGCATGCGAGCAAACGTGTTCGGACGTCCGTGTGCAGATGACTGGCAATGGGGACAGCTATGAGCAGCAGATTTGATCGGGCGAACGGGCATTCGATAGCCATATTCCGGTGCCCGATGGGATTGTTCGGGTGCACTGGCCGAATATCCTTGAGAAGCTGTCGTGGTGTTCATACGTCTGCTCGGTTGGTCTGATTCTGATGTTTTGGAATCCAATTCTGTTTTTTCGCTCGCCAGCCTTAATCCTTGGCAAAATTTCCGAAAATTATTGAAACGACCGGCAACCGGATGGCACGCTCGCGCTGAAAACGGCCGAAACTGTTCAATGTGCTGCCATTTTTCGCAATCTGATGCTGAAACGATGAACGAAACGCTCAAACAACCAGAGGACGAATCCAGGAATTCCAGATCAGCCTCGCACCAGTCAGATCAACTTCACTGGTTTCCGTTGTTGGTCCCCATCTTCGTTGCCGTCGCAGTTTCTTTGTTCTCGCCCAATTTCCGTTGGATGGAAATCAAGACCGAAGTCAACGAAGCAGGCGAAACAAAGCTGATCTATCCGGAATTGGAGGAGCCGCTGGGGGCAGACTTTGTCCAAGAGTACACCGGTGGCTACATTCTGCAAACTGAAAAATGGTCGTTGCTATACCACCAGTTTCATGCGAACGGCATTCAGCACAACGAGGAGGTTTTTGGCTTCCAGTGGCCTGAAGACAAATACTTTCCAATGGTCTACCCCCCGTTTTACTATTGGGCGACGAGTTGGTTCAGTCAGATCGGCGATGGCCTGTTGGGCTATTTGTGGACGGCAAGGATTTGGTTGTGGCTGTCAGGCATCGCCGTTTCGCTCAGCGGGTACTTATTGCATCGGTTTTATATACCGAGCCGCAGTGTTGTTTCGATTGGATTGGTCGCGACATTGATCTTTGTGCCATTGTTGTCCAATTTTAGCATGGCACAAAAGGGCAGCTTCTTGTTGTTGATCCTGACCTCTACGTTTGTGCTGTTGCATCACAATCAAAAATTTTGGTCAGGCGTGGTGTTTGGGTTGATCGCGTTCAAACCTCATCTCGGTTTGGTGATCGGCATTTCAATGTTGTGCAAACGCCAATGGCAATTCTGTCTCGGCGCCGTGAGTACCGTGGCGTTGATGACCGGGGCCAGCTCCCTGGCGTTCCCGGGCGTGTGGTCGAAGTATCTGAAAGTCGTAGGTCAGATGCAGGATTACATACGCAATACAGGTTATCAGTTGAACGACTCGCATGGGCTATGGGGCGCGGCTGAGTTGAGTCTGGGAGATCTTGTCTCATCGACATCGGTAAACACTACCGCAGTCGTGCTGGGCGTCGTCGTCATCGCGCTGTTGGTTCGCGTGCTTTGGAAAAAATCCGAAGTCACGTCAACAACGTTTGGCTTTCAGTTTGCTGCAATGATCGTGGCGATGATCTTGTTGAGCCCGCACTTTTATACGTACGATCTGGTCGTGTTGTTGTTGGCTTTTGCGTTGATCACCAGTTCACATCCTGCACTTCGATCGGGGAGCTTACCAGACAAAGTCGCGACTTGGCGTTCGACGATTCAAGGCGCGGGGTTGGTTTACTTGATGATTGCGATGTTTTTTCTTTTGGGACTCTTTCCAAAGATTGCCAACTCGATCCATTTTCAGTTGAGTGTGCCGCTGTTCTTCGCATTGCTTTGGTTATTGCCTGCAAGGTCAACAACCGTAGAAACGGTCGAGACTGGGGCCCCGGCCAAGGTCTTGGGCGGCTAGCGTCTGGGTTTACGCTTGGTTTTTGTTTTTCGTTTCGTTGTCGTTTTTCGTTTTGCTGTGGTTTTGCGTGTACTCGTGGCGTCTCGAAGAGACGATTTTCGTTTCGACGACTTACGGGTCGAAGTGCTGTCTGTTCTCGATCCGCGGCTCGATTTGGTTTTTGGGTTTCGCTGCGTTGACGATTTGGTGCGATTTGAGGTCGAGCTGGATGATTCAGCCGACGTTGCTTTGGCATTTTTTCTTGGCGCCGATTTGCGCTTTTTGCGAACCGGGTTAGCGGTCGCTGTTTGTAGGCGTTTGATTTCCTGCTTGGTCAGCGGCCGATGAGCTCCCAAAGGCAATTCACCTAGCTTGAGTGGACCGATCGAAACACGTTTGAGCACGCGGACTTTATGTCCGACGGCGGCGAGCATTCGACGTATTTCCCGGTTGCGTCCTTCGTCAAGAATGATTTCCAGCCAGCTTCCAGACTTCGCGCGTTTCAGGTATCGAATGTTGGAGGCCCGAACTTTTCCTTCGGCGATGTAGATGCCTTCACGCAATTGTTTGAGTTGTGCTGGTGTCGGACGTCCATCCACTTGCACATGATATTTTTTCTCAATGCCAAAACGTGGATGGGTGAGTCGATGGGCCAATGTTCCATCGTTGGTGACCAGGATCAGGCCTTCGCTCGATTTATCGAGACGACCGACATTGTAGACGCGGCTTTGCGTTCGAATGAGATCAATGACTCTTGGTCGTCCTGCAGGGTCGACGTTGGTTGAGACGATTCCTGGTGGCTTGTTGAGCGCAAAGTATTGGAGAGGTTCAATTCGAATGCGTTCAGCATCGACGTAGATCTCCTGTTTTTCGGGATCCACGCGATGGCCCAATTCAACGACGACGTTACCGTCGACCTCGACGCGTCCTTCCTGGATGATAATTTCGCACTCGCGCCGACTGGCGATTCCGGCGGCGGCCATCACACGTTGCAAGCGTTGCTTGCCGTCGTCCGTTTTGCCCCGTTTATTCGCCGTGCGTCGTTTGGCAGTTGTGGTGGAGGTTGGACGCCGTCCCTTTTCGGGAGCTCCGCGTGACGATGATTTCCCGCTCGATTTTTTCTGGGCGGAACTAGTTGAGTTGCGGCGATTGCGTTTCGCCGGAGCTCTCCGATTGTTTTTCTTTTTGGCCATGGGCCGTATTCTACTTAATCGAGGTCAAACAGCGCGTTGACAAATTGCTCGACATCGAACTTTGCGAAATCATCGTGCGATTCTCCAAGGCCGACAAATTTGACGGGTAAATCGAATTCCTGTCGGATGGGGATCGCAACACCACCTTTGGCTGATCCATCCAGTTTGGCAAGGATAATTCCGCTGCAACCTGCGGCATCAGAAAAACCGCGGGCTTGGCTGATCGCGTTCTGTCCAGCGGTTGCGTCGAGCACCAGGAGTACTTCATGAGGTGCCTCAGGGATCACTTTGGCCATCACCCGGCGGATGCGACCGAGTTCGTCCATCAGATTGGACTGTGTTTGGAGTCGTCCGGCGGTGTCAACAATACAGACATCGGCCCCATTGTTTTTCGCCTTTTCAACAGCTTGATACGCAACACTGGCGGGATCTGCACCTTGTTTGCCGGTGACAATTTCCGCACCCATCCTTTCGGACCAGATCGTCAGTTGTTGAACGGCTGCCGCTCGAAAAGTATCACCGGCTCCCAGCACCACGGAACGACCTTGTTGGCGAAACCGGTGAGCCAGCTTGGCGATGGAAGTCGTTTTGCCCGCACCGTTGACCCCCACGACCATAATGACGGTCGGGCCATCGGACGCCATGGAAATCTCAGCTTCGCCCTGCGCCATAATTTCATTGATCGTGACTTTTGCAGTCTCGACCAAGTCCGACATGAATAGTTTTCTGGCGCGGAATTTCGAGTGAATGTCGTCACGAATTTTTTGTGCCGGACCGACGCCCATGTCAGTTTTGACCAGCATTGCGTAGAGTTCATCCAAAAACTCGTCGTCAACGATTCGCCCCTCTTTGACGAGGTCTCGAATATCTGTGTTGAGAAAGTCGACGGTCTTTTTCAAGCCCGCTTTGATGCGTGAGAACATCCCCGTTGGCTTTTCAGAATCGCCGGAGGATTCAACAGCATCTTGGTCGGACGCCTGAGCGGACGGAGATTCGTCTGGGGACTCTGATTTCTTTTTTCGAGAGAAGGGATTCCAGATGGCCATAGGAATTAATGTCGATGGATTAGGTTAAGTGGTTTGTTGAGGTGATGGTGGTTCATCTTGAGGCTTGCTGTCGAGCACATCGTCGTTGGTTTGGTGCATTAAACGATCGAGCACACCGTTGACGAACTGCGCTGAATTATTGGTCCCGTATCGCTTCGCTAACTCGATGGCCTCGTTGACCGCGACGCGATCTGGCGTTTCTGTAAAAAGGATTTCAAATGCCCCCAAACGCAACACGTTGCGATCGGTAGCCGACATTCTCTTCAGTCTCCAATTCCGAGCTGTCAATTCTAGTTTGCGATCCAGAGCTGCTTTGTGCTGTTCGATGCCATCAAGGAGTTGGGTCGCAAATTTTACGAGCGAGCGATCATGATTCAAACGTGCATGGATGAATTTGATCCGAACATCTGCTGGCTGTTCAGGGTTGAGGTCTTCCTGATACAGCACTTGAAGGACAATTTCTCGGGCGCGGGTACGACGTGACATGCAAATTCTTTGGATTGGTGGACGTCGCCAGCGTTACTCTGGATGTGGGGCAAATCGCAGCGTCGGTCCGCTTGACGGTCTGATTTTAGCTCAACTCATTCAAAGGCAAAACCGGACGCCGGGCAAACGGGTCGATCGTCTTGGACAGTTGGCTACGTGAGTGTCTTTTGGTACTCGGCATTCAACAGAACCATCTGCAAAACGGCTTCCGCAGTTTCAACACCCTTGTTCCCAACGTCTCCTCCGGACCGAGCAATCGCCTGGTCCATCGTATTGCAGGTCAGCAGGCCAAATCCGATCGGGAGGTTTAACTCGACCGATAGCCTGCCGATCGAGTTGCTGACCGTCGTGTTGATGTGTTGATCGTGCGTTGTTTCGCCGCGAATGACGCATCCAAAAACCATGGCTGCCTGGTAATCACCTGCAGCAGCAATCTGAACACCCGTGGGTAGTTCCCACGATCCGGGAACCCAAAAAACATCAATGTTGTCTTCAGGTACGCCACTTCGTCGCAACGTTTTTAGCGCGCCGTCGAGCAGCTTTTGAGTGATGCTCAAGTGATACTTTGAAACGACAATGGCATGTCGATACTCGGCGATCGAACCTTCGTTTCCATGAAATTCGCGAACCATATTGCTGCCTGATTTGCTGTGAGCACGTCTCGGGGTCGATCCACATTGAGTATCGAATCCCAGTTTTTGGTGATTGCAAAGTTTAGTCACACCAGGTCAAAGTTTGCAGTCCAAATGCGTCCAACCGGGAGATTCCTTTTCTGGATCAGCGGCTGATTCGTCCGCAAATAAAATCTTGATTCAGAGAATTTTTACTAGGCAAAGGAACCTGTAAGATTGAGCATCTAGAATGGACTAGACGTTCAATCATTTTTTGATCGCTTTATTTAGGGCAGGCAGATGAGATTTCGCTATATCGCAAGGCCACAGCGAGGCCAACTCAGTTTGAATCGGGTGATCCATGAAGTTCGTCGTCTAACGGCGCTTGGTGGAATGTTGTTCGCCTGGTCATTGGCGTCATTTGTCATGCTTACGCCTGGTGACGTTCAAGCTCAGTCGGATTGGATTGACGTTTTTGCTGACAACGAGTTTTCTCATTGGCAGCGATTGGACAACCGAGGTGGTTTGGAAGCAATCCAGAAAAACTGGCGAGTTACGGAAGACGGATGGCTGCATTTGTACAACCCTGCGGGTGGCGGTAGCTCTCTGATGCTCAAAGAGGAAATCGGTGATTTTGAGTTGAGCTTCTTTTGGAAGATCAAACAAAACGCCAACAACGGAGTCAAATTCCGAGTCCGCAAGTATGGCAACCGAACGTTGGGCATTGAGTACCAGTTGCTTGACGACGACGTCAAAAATGGAAATACGGCACCGAAGCATCGAACCGGATCGATCTATGATCTCTTTGTGCCCTCAGAGGACAAACCCCTCAACCCGCCCGGTTCGCTCAACCACAGTCGCATCCGCGTGCGTAACAACCAGGTCGAGCACTGGCTCAATGGTGTCGAGGTCGCTTCCGTTGATATCGGGTCGGATCGCTGGAAGGAAGCGGTTAGCAAAAGCAAATTCGCACCGCACGAAGGGTTTGGTGAAAACGAAACCGGACGGATCATGTTTACCGACCACGGCGGCGAAATCTGGTTTCGCGACGTGTTGATGCGAACATTTGACTAAGTGCTTGACCTCAGACGACGCGACGCTCCCAAGTTCGAGGTTTGTTGACCTCGCTCGGCATTGCCGCCATCTGAGACAGGTGCAGCCTCGCGTGCGTTACTCCGTCGCTCCGTCGTCAAATGGATTTTTGGGAGTAGGGAGCCAATAGCACATCCCTATGCCAAGGAAGTAAAGCAGCGTCAACGGAATCGCCAGCAGCAGCAAGCTGATGGGATCCGCTGGTGTCAGGAACATGGAAAGAACGAAGATCACCATGACGGAAATTCGCCAGTGTCCCAAATAGGTTTCAACTTTGATCAAGTCGATTCGATTCAAGAACAGCATGACCAGCGGCAACTGGAATGCGATCCCAAATCCAAGTGGCAGGAAGAGAGCAAACGAAAGCCATTCACCGATTCGCATCTGAGGTGCAATGCCGAGTGATCGATTGAAAGAGAACAGGAACCCCAGCACGGGTTGAAACACAAAGTAGAACGCCAACAGGACTCCAGCTACAAACAACACGATGCTGATGGGCAAAAAGATATGGATGTACTTTCTCTCGTGTGGGTACAGTCCGGCGGCGACGAATGCCCAAATCTGATAAAAGATCCAGGGCCCCGCGATGGTCAACCCGGTAAAAAGTCCTGCCTTGAGCCAAACGAAAAATCCCTCTGTCGGGCTCAGTGCCTGCGGACGAAACTCTGTTTTCTCCCAAAGTTGAATCGGTTGAATTCCCAGTCGGATCGGATTGATCTGTTCCGGGAAAATTGAAGCGATGATGGCTCGGTTCAGTCTTCGTTGTACATTAGGAAGATCCGCTTCGTCCGTTTCCGGGTCGTCCAGCGTCGACTTCAGGTCGGCCAAAGGGCGTTTTTCAGGTTCCGAAAATAACCCCGAGAACAACCCTGGCGAGACCGGCTGAACGTCGCTTGCGAATGCGTCGTCAAGGAACAGGTCCCGGGAAAGGGTCAGTCGGTTCAACGCATTCATCACTTGACGCAACGAGGTCGACGATTCATCGGCAGACAAGGACGGCGTATTGGCGATTTTGATTAACGCGGAGTGTTCTTCGTCGTTCAAGCCATCCCAGACGGCGGCCAGTTTGTTGGATACGTCTTCGGTTTCGCCGTCCTGTTCGGAGAGTCGTTGGCAGAGTTCTGGAAGCTTGTCCTTTTTAAAATGTTCGGCTCGAAATCCATAAGTATCCAAATCGATTGAATTGCCGAACTCCGGGACGACGGATTTCAGGCTGACGACGATCTGTCCAGGATCGACCCAACGTGCGCGAGGAACAAAGCCTTCTTTAAGCAACGGTTGATATTCAGGTGGCACATAGCCGTAGTCGTTCATCAATTTGGTTTCGGCAGCCGCGGTTTCAAATGCATTGGCCGCATCCGAAAGGGGTTCGGTCAAAATCGAAACAACATTCTCGGCAATGTAAAAACCGATAGTGCAAGCGATGGCGACACCAATCAGACTCTTGATAAGAACCTTGCGAAGTTCTTCGAGGTGTTCGCCAAAAGACATTCTGCTTTCTTCAAACAGATCTTCATTTGGCTCGTTCAAATTCATTAGTCACATCCACCTTGTTCACGTACGCCGAGAGGGCCAAGAGAAAAATCGAAACGGTGTTGTCGACTTCCGCGACAAGACGAAGACGCGACTGCCACTTCGGGCCCAGCCGCTGAACCGTTGATACTAACATGCATGAGTATCGCCAACAATATGAGCGATTGCTGCGTTCGCTCAAATGTTGGCACTAAAAAAGCAACAGGTGCGAGCCACCTGTTGCTTTTTGTTGGGTCCGTTTCCAGAAGGCAGCGAATCGTTCAAAGACGCCGCTCCAGTTCAACTTTAACGATCTTCGTCTTTGAGTGAGTCCTTGTAACGGGCGTTGAAGCCGCCAGCAGGCACGTCAAACTTGGTCGTTTTTAATCGGGAGGCGACACCCATCTTCTTGAGCAACTTGTCTAACGCCATGGCGCTAACTGTGTTCTTGTCGGCATCACGTCGCATTTGTTGCATGGTCGTGATCAGGTTGCCGCCATCGTCGATGATTTCTGCGTTTCCTTCCACGATAAAATCGACTGATGGGTCGATCTCGCCAATCGGATTCCCTTCTTCATCGTGTCGGGCCACTACTTTTCCGCCATTGCGTTCGATCTCTCGGATCAGTGTTTCAGTGTCATCAAAGTTGTCTCCGTCCAGGTCGAATCGGCCAATCAACGCGTAGCGAATCGCGACACCGGGGTCCCAAGTCGGGGTCAGGATCAGGTCGCCGGACAAGATTGGCTTTCTCTGATCTTCTGTTGTAATGCTTGCTTCGGCTCGGTCGACGCCAACGCGGATGACTTCAATCGAACCCTTGGGTTCCGAGTCTCGGAAATTGGTTGTTCCTTTTTCATAGACGGAGAAAGTGCGATTGACTCTAAGTCCGTCCCGAGCTCCAAGATTGATAAACACGGTGTTGAGCGAACCAGCGACATTGACAATGCGTCCATCAGCAACGTCATACGAATCACGTGTGAATCGTGCGATCGTCTGTTTCAGGCTGGCGACCTGCTTTTCCCAGTTTCCAATATCTTCTTTGAGATTTCGTTCGATCTTGGCAAACTTGTCAGTCTCTTCCTCGAGCTGAGTCGTTCGAACGGCAAGTTCAGAGTTGGCGTCCTTAAGTTCGTTTTTGAGACGAGTCTCGTTGACCAACGCCGCTTGTTTGACCGACTCCAATTCGGTTCGCATCTTTTCTGTTTCGTCTTTGGCAATCTTCAGCTGCTCATCTTTTTGCTCGATCGCTGCACTGGCGGTCAGTTCCGCGTCTTCGGCCTGGCGAATCTGAACGTTGACATCTTTGACCTTCTTGGCGATCACAGCGGTCAAGTTTTGGATCCGTTCACGATACGTTGCCGACTTGACGGTTTCGCCATCGACAACCGAAGCCGTGGCACTCACGTCGTTGCGGTAGCCAGTAACGGTGTTCTTGAACTTGGAGACCTTCTCGCTCAATTGCTGGCGATCTTCTGATTCGATCCCTTGCTGAGTGGTCGCCTGATCCATGTTGGTGACGAATTGATCGATTTGATCTGCGCTGAAACCTTCATTACCAATCATTGCCAATAGGGCATTGGACTGGTTGTCCACCAATTTCGCGTAGGCTTCGTTGTACTCTTGACGCTGTTCAAGTTTCGTCAACTGGTCAAAGTTTTGGTTGGCGGTAGACCATCCAAGGAATGCCACCAAGGCAAGAACAAGTGACAGTAACACCAAGATAATAACAGCAATCAGGTACCCCTGATTTTCCCTGGCAGCCATCCCAAACTCCTCTACCGACACGCATGGTCAGACAAAATGTATTGACTCAGATTTGATTGCCGACGAAGGCAAAGAATCCCTAAAACTATCGGTGCTGAAACCGGTGGTCATCAGGCAGATCAACCTTGCCGGTATAACGGGCACTCGCTGGAGAGTCAGCACGCGAAATGACGCGGTTCAGCCCCAAAGCTCCGATAGAAAAACAGCACAAACTGATTACCTAGATTACCTAACCAATCATAGATAAGACAAAAAAAGTGTCAATTTATTCGAGTTTCAGCGACTTCACCGCAGTTTGAGGTTTCGGCGAATCGAATCGCCACGGCGTCGTATCCAAGAATCGCGATATCCGTCAAATTCGGTTCCTTCGCCTTCTCCTCGCAGTGCAATTACGCGTCGAGAATCCCGCGGGCGACCAAGTTATTCAAGCGGCGAGCGACTTCCACCAACCCATCGACCACCAATTCGTCGTACGATCGGCCATCCGTCGTGTCGATTCCATGGCGTGGATCCAACTCTCTCAGTCCTGCCAAAGCGTCGTCTTGATGATGGAAGAATTCAACGAACACATGCTCCAGTTTCCCAGTGGCCGACGCGTGACGCAGCATTCCTCCGATCCAACCATCGTCGGTTGAAAAACAACCGCGAGTGGTTTTGGTGGAAGCGTGAAAAATTCCCATTTCGTTTGACTCGGCCAATTGTTGGACAATCGTGCCATTCTCCTCAATCGAGAGCTCCGAGTCGCCGCAATGGGCGGCGTCGACTAAGGCTTGGAAGAATGGTCTTCCGACGGCCTGATTCGCAGCCTTGATAAACGCCCAGACCCGGTTCAGGTCAGTAAACGTTTGAAATTCGCCTTTTCGGAGGAATTCGATATGCCAAGCCTGGATCGAAGAACCCTCTACTTCAGCCTCTCGATAAGCACGGGCATGAGCTTTAGCAAGCTGCTGGATCGCTGAATCGAACTCAGATCCTGCTTTTTCTATCGCTCCTTCTTGCATCCACGCTTCCAGTGAAGTCGACGAAACATGTTGAATTCCGTGAGCTTTGGCCGCCACCAAGCCGCTGACGAGCAGTTGAACGACCGTTTCTTCGTCGTCCGGATTCATCGGATCGCAGCCTCCGACCATCATGATAAAATGCACCTCGAGGCCAAGATCCTTCAGCCCATTGACCAGTTCGGCGACCGCGGCTTCTTCAACGCCGGAAAAGAACGGGATCTGTACAGCGCTGATTTCAACGGGCGACATCTCTTGGAGCCGCTTCAAGTTGGCAACAACCTTTAAAGTCCCAGAATCGTCGCGCGGCAGGCCACCTTCATCATCTGGAACCAGCCCTCCAACAAATTTCAGATGAGTTGGTACGACGCCAATTTTTACCTTTGAACTTTTGAGTGAAATGCTGCTCATGTCTCAGTAGATTTTCTGGAACGGGTAATCTTGTAGTTTGAGTTGCCACTAATTTATCCAGCTGCAAAGCCAAGTGTCATGGCTGGGCATAGAATCTCCGGGTTTTGGCATCCCGCAAAAAGAGGGGTGACTGGCAACTGAAAGCGTTTTCATCCGGGATGCGGCTTGACGCTGTATGGGATTCAGGTGGAAACCCGGTAGCAAAAGTAGAAGCCAGTTAGTATTCTTTTAGATGAGACGACGGACCCGCTTGCGGGCAAAGATCCAAGTATTTTATGGAACTTTGAGTCAGAATTGCCCGAGATCTGGCAAGTGATCGATCATTTGCCGGCAAATCTTGGGTGGCGTTTCAAACTCTCATCGCCAAATGAATTGTTGACGTTTTCGTTGGAACTCTGATGATTCAGATTCCAGTTTCGGCCAAGATGGGATTGGCCCGATTCAGAAACTACCTTCAAGTTGCCTTGGCAGATTGTTTGAGCTTTTGTTTCACTTGTTGTGCAGCAGCTCTCCCGCCTATTTCGGAGCTGCTGGACGAAAAGAGAACCAAACGATGAATGTCGCATTTGTTTCATCCTTGGATGGTTGCGGATGCACTACCAACCAACTGCCTAGATTGTTTGTACCTGCATGCTTGTCATTGGAGTTGCCGGGGGTGTTGCGAGTGGCAAAAGCCTCGTGACGCGATGCCTCGAACACTTCGGCGCCTGTGTTTTAGATGCTGACAAATTGGGGCACGAGGTACTTCTACAAACGGAAGTGATCGGTCTGATCGTGGATCGGTGGGGATCGGGGATCCTCGTCGACAACATGATTGATCGAAAGCGTTTGGCCGAAATCGTATTTGCGACCGGACCAAGCGGACAACAGGAACTTGAGGCACTTGAGGCGATAACCCATCCTCGAATTGGACAACTTGTCCGCGAGAGGATTCAGGCATTTCGTGACAATCGACAATGCCAAGCCACGGTGCTCGATGCCCCCGTAATGTTCAAGGCGGGCTGGGATCAAGTCTGTGACGAAATTCTGTTTGTTGATGCACCGCTGGATGTTCGCCAACAGCGAGCCGCCAGTCGAGGTTGGGACGAAGACGAATTGACGAAACGGGAGTCGCGACAGATCGCGGTTTCGGTCAAGAAAAATTTGTCGACGGGCATCATTGATAATTCTGGTTCAATCGAAGAGACCTACTATCAAGTGCGTGATTTGTGGCGCCAGTGGAATCTCAAACTCCCAGAAAAACTTGAGTCTCCATCGACTCTTTTTTCCACCTAACCTCACAATCGTCAGTCACTCATCTTGCTGACACCACGGGAGTACAACATGGCCGATGCACAGAAGCACAACCTTCGTGGCCAAAAACGAAGATACGAAAACACTGGCTCTCGCTATCGGAGCCGAACCCCGCATTACGACTTTGATGAGGACGTTACCGAAAAGCTACGCGAGATCGAACGGGATGGCGAACCGATGTCCATCGCCGAAACGATCTCACGAGAAAACGGTAAGAACCTGCATTCATCCAACCTGATTCAAAACGCAGACGAAACCTCCGTTGATGTCACCGACCTGCAACGCATGTCGGTTAGTGATTTGGTTGAACGGGCGGCCGAAGAAGGCCTGACCGACATGACCGGAATGGGGAAACAGGAAATCATCCTCGCAATCCTCAAGCATTGGGTGAAATCACGCGGGATCATGTTTGGTCAAGGGACGTTGCAGATCCTTCCAGATGGCTTCGGCTTCTTGCGCAGTCCAGCTTACCAGTACCTGAATTGTCCGGATGACATTTACGTTTCGCCAAGTCAGATTCGAAAATTCAATCTGCGAAATGGTGCCGTCGTTCGAGGTCAAGTCCGACCGCCAAAAGAGAACGAACGCTACTTCGCATTGCTTCGTGTTGAATCGGTCAATGGGCTCGATCCGTCCGATAGTGCCAGACGAGCCAACTTTGATGAGTTGACGCCATTGCATCCTGATCAGCGAATCGTCATGGAACATGATTCCGACGATTATTCGACTCGCGTTGTGGACATGATCACACCGATCGGATTTGGTCAACGAGGATTAATCGTCAGTCCGCCGCGAACGGGCAAAACGATGCTGATGCAGAAGATGGCTCGAGCAACGCTGGCCAATTTCCCGAACGCTTATGTGATCATGCTGTTGATCGACGAACGCCCCGAAGAAGTCACCGATATGGAGCGTGAAGTGCGTGGGGATCGTTGTGAAGTCATCAGTTCCACTTTTGATGAACCTGCTTCACGACACATTCAGGTCACCGAGATGGTCTTGGAAAAAGCGAAACGATTGGTCGAAAGTGGCACAGACGTTGTCATCTTCCTTGACTCGATTACTCGTTTGGGGCGAGCCTGGAACGCCGAATGCCCGCAGTCGGGAAAAACGCTCTCTGGTGGACTCGATGCCAATGCGATGCAAAAGCCAAAAGCCTTTTTTGGCTCCGCTCGCAAGATTGAGGAAGGCGGTTCGTTGACGATTCTGGCAACGGCTTTGATCGATACCGGAAGCCGGATGGACGAAGTCATCTTTGAGGAATTCAAAGGTACCGGGAATCTGGAAATCGTCCTTGACCGATCGATGGTCGACAAAAGAATCTGGCCTGCGATCGACATTAACGCCAGCGGTACTCGCCGTGAAGAAAAGCTGTTTGACTCCGAGGAGTACGAGCGTATCTGCCGTGTCCGCCGAGTGCTCAGCGAGATGAATTCGCCTGATGCGATGGACAAGTTGCTCGCCAGACTTCGAAAGACCAAGTCCAACGCTGAGTTTTTGCTGAGCGTCAAAGCGAGCGGCGGCATTTGATCAACGAACCTCCATCCGACGTGTCGGTTGGATTCTAATTTTTGATCACTCAAGTTAGAATCCTTTCGATGCGTTACGGATGACGAGCATGACTTGGAAGCTGTTCCTTCCAATGTTGTACGTTTCCGTTGCCAATCTCCAATCACTTTCTCTCAATTTTAGAAGCCGGATCGTGTCTCCCCCGGATCCTTTGGAAGAACTCCGCAAGCAGTACCATGACCTCGCGTCCTTGGCTGGTTCGCTGGCCCATGAAATCAAGAATCCACTCTCCATCATCTTGATGAATATCGAGTTGTTGGAAGAGGACTTTGAAGAGTCGGCCGATCCCAAAACCCGACGTGCGCTCGAGCGAATCACGACGGTAAAAAATCAGTGTGAACGGATGGAGACCATCCTCAACGACTTCCTCCGCTTCACACGGCTCAGTAGTTTGGAGTTGCACGCTGGTAGCTTAAATGATCAAGTGAGACAGGTGCTCGACCTCTTCGAGCCGCTCGCCGAAACCCAAGGTGTCGAGATCATTTCGCATCTCGATGTCGAACTGCCCTCAATCAACCTTGATCCGCAAACGCTACATGCTGCGTTGGTGAACTTGGTCAAGAATGCATTCGAAGCGATGCCCGACGGCGGACAGTTATTAGCTCGAACGCGGATCACTCGAACTGGAGTGGCACTCGACTTAATCGATACCGGTTGCGGGATGGAAGCGGAAGCGTTGATAAAGATGTTCCAGGAGTTTTATACGTCCAAAGAACGAGGCACAGGGTTAGGTTTGCCGACGGCCAAGAAGATCATTGAAGCACACGGCGCGCGGATCAATGTTCAATCGGAAGTAGGGCAGGGGACCCAGTTCACGATCGAGTTTCCTGTTCCCAAAAGAATCTGAGCACGACCTTTATGAAGCTGATTCGAAAACTCGAGGACTTCCCCGATTCGCTTCGGGGCGGTGCCATTACGATCGGAAACTTTGACGGTGTCCACAAAGGGCATGCAGTGATCATCAAACAGCTGAAGGCATTTGCCGGCCAGTTGAATGGTCCGGCGGTTGTCTTTACGTTCGATCCTCATCCGGTTCGATTGCTGCGGCCCGAGCAAGCACCACCTCCATTGACCTGGACCAATCGTAAAGCGGATCTATTGGCAGAAGTCGGCGTCGACGCCGTCGTTGCATATCCGACCAATCACGATTTGCTGCGACTGACGTATCAGGAGTTCTTTCAAACGATCATTGTCGATGCCATTTCAGCCAAGGCGATGGTCGAGGGCCCAAACTTTTACTTTGGTCAAAATCGTGAGGGTGATACGGAGCGTTTGTCGGAGCTTTGCCAAGAGCACCAGATTGAGCTGAAGATTGTGACGCCTGAGACTGTGGATGGCGAGTTCATTTCCAGTAGTCGCATTCGCCAGCTCATCGCTTTGGGAGACGTCGATACTGCACGCGGGATGTTGACTCGTCCCTATCGTATTCGCGGCATGGTGACGCACGGTGCCGCTCGAGGAGCCACGATCGGCTTTCCCACCGCTAACCTCGACGCCATCGATACATTGGTTCCCGCGATGGGCGTTTATGCGGGGCGCACGTTTGTCAATGGACGGTCGCACTGGTCAGCGATCCATATTGGCCCGAATCCCACCTTTGGCGACGAGCACCGAAAAGTCGAGTCTCATCTGTTGAATTTCGAAGGATCGATCTACGGTCAGCCAATCGAGGTTGATTTTGTCAGTCGACTTCGTGATATTCGTCAATTCGATTCAGCCGATGCGTTGGTCGAACAACTAAACTCTGACGTCGAATCGACGCGACGAGTTGCCCGCTCATTCGAGTAGCTCGCGTCAACAACATTAACGGAAGCAGAAAATGAACGTCGATTGGAAACGTTTTTGCGAAGTCATTCACAACGCGAACAACATCATTTTGACCAGCCACATTCGGCCGGATTGCGATGCCCTGGGAAGTTGCCTGGGCATGGCGGGAATTCTTGAATCACTTGGTAAACAAGTCAGGATTGTCTGTGGCCAGTCCGTGCCGCCAAACCTCGAGTTTATTGATCCTGACAAAAGGATCATGTGCATTGGCGAAGACATTTCCGCTGATGATCTTGCCGATGCGGATCTTCACATGATTCTGGACACCAGTGCCTGGATTCAATTGGGACCGATGGCAGATGTCATTCGCGCGTCGACTTACAAAAAGATCATCTTCGATCATCATGAAGGTGAAGACGATATCGATGCAGAGCTTTTCAAAAACACAACTGCCGAAGCTGTCGGTCGCATGTGCGTCGATGCTGCCGAACACTTGAACGTCGAGCTGACTCCGGAAATCTCGCGCCCCCTGTTTGCGGCTTTGGCGACCGATACGGGCTGGTTTCGATTTCCATCGGTTAAACAAGCGACCTTTGATGCGGCTGCAAAATTGGTCGCTGGTGGCGCCAGTCCACCTGAAGTCTATGGTCACCTCTACGAACGTGAGACAGTTGGCCGGGTTCGTTTGCGAGGAACCGTGCTGGCCCGCGTCCAAACGGAAATCGGCGGGAGATTTGCTCACACGTATATTTTGCCTGGTGATTATGACGCAACGGGTGCACAGCCCACGGACACAGAAGACCTGATCAACCTGGCGTTGGAAATTGAAGGCACTGTGTTTGCAGTGATCCTTGTCGGACAAACCAGCGGTGGGTACAAGCTCAGTTTTCGCAGCCGATGTCAGTCTCATGCCAATGAAATGGCTATGGAATTTGGCGGGGGTGGCCACAAGGCCGCCGCAGGAGCGTTCATTGACAGCGATGACTTTGAAGCCGTCCAGCAACAGGTGCTGACTCATGTTCGGAAGGTGTTAAGCGAAGAGTTTCCGGAACAACTGAGTGTCGTCGACAATGCCTGATTCAACGGAAGGGGCATTCCGATTGATCATGCCGGTTGCTCAATGCGGCGAAGCTGCTGGTGAGCGACCGACCGACGAGTGGATCGATTCGCTGAAGCGAACCGATATCGTGGTATCGACGTTCGAGTTCGAACCGATCGATGTTGCTGGTCCAGCCATCAGCGATTTGGTTAACCGAATCCTCACCGCCGACATCGATGTGATGATCTTCCTGACAGGCTATGGCACGCGTGGGTTTTTCTCTGCTGCCTCACGTGTTGTTTCCAGTGAGCGCTTGATTCATAGCGTCATGGATACCAAAACGTTGGCCGGTTCGACCGCCGCTGATGAGGCTCTGCGTGAGCTGGGGATCGAGGCGACTGCTCAGATGGCGGGAACTCACTTGGCAGATTGGCGCGACGTATTGATCACGGTTGATAGATCATTGTCGGTTACTCGCCAGGAAGTTGCCATCGAACGGTCGCCAGTACGGCATCGACTTCGCGGTGGCTTGGAGTCGCGAGGTGCCAACGTGACCGAATTTTCCCCATTTCCCTTGCACCGCAGCCAGCTTCAATCGAAAAATCTGGATCGCGTCGAGCCAGTGGACAAGGGCACCTACGAGCAATGGCTGGGTTTACTACAGCAAGATTCCTTTGATGCAATTCTGTTTTCGTCCGCCAGTTCGGCTTGGCGTTTCATGCAATGGATACGACAATCGGCTGGTATTGATTGGCGCAGAGTGACGCGATTGCTCGGGGACCGGTTACTTTTTGCGGAAGACACACAAACGCAAGAGTTACTTCAAACGCATAATCTTGATTGCGACTGGGTCGGCACATCGGACTTGCCATCCAGTCTTGAGTCCATCAGAAATCGAAAACTAAAGATTCAAATGACTTTTTCCGGACCGGCAACCGCCGCAGGTGATACACAGGCACCCTGGTACAACAATCCATTCATGAAAGCTTGTCGCGGCGAACCGACTGACGTCACGCCGATCTGGATGATGCGTCAAGCGGGTCGGTACATGGCGGAGTACCGCGAAGTCCGAGACAAAGTTTCGTTTTTGGATTTATGTGCCAACCCACAGCTGTGCAGCGAAGTCATGTGTACTGCCGTCAGCCGACTAGGCGTCGATGCAGCGATCATCTTTTCCGATTTGTTGCCAATTCTGGTACCCATGGGTTGTGATCTGGAATTCGTCAAAGGTGACGGGCCCGTCATTCACAATCCCCTTCGAGACAGTCGCGACATCGATCGCATCAAGCCATTGGAGGATCTGGACTCGCTGCAATTCGTAATGGAAACGGTGAAGCAGACCAGGAACGATCTTCCCGCTGATATGCCTTTGATCGGTTTCGCAGGCGCACCCTTTACACTGGCGAGTTACATGATCGAAGGTGGTGCCAGTCGAAACTATGCCAACACGAAGAAGTTGATGTTTGGTGATCCACAGGCGTGGAACGAGCTGATGAATCGACTGACGTCGTCCATTACGCTGTACTTGCAGGGGCAAATCGAGTCCGGCGCACAGTGTCTTCAACTATTTGATTCATGGGCCGGTTGTTTGAGCTTTGACGACTATCGAACTTTTGTCTTGCCGCATGTCAAGAAGATCATCGCTGCGATCCCATCGTCGGTACCCGTCATTAACTTTGCCACTGGGAATCCAGCCTTATTGCCATTGCTGGCAGATACACGTGCCAGCGTGATTGGGATCGATTGGCGCGTGCGGCTGGATGAAGCCTGGGAAACGGTTGGTCTTGATCGCGCCGTGCAGGGCAATCTCGATCCAACTGTTCTGCTGACCAACCCATCTGAAATTCGTCGTCAGGCACAACAAGTGCTCGATCAAGCGGCTGGTCGGTCTGGACACATCTTTAACCTGGGGCATGGGATTCTACCGATGACCCCAGTCGAAAATGCGATCGCCTTAGTGGATGCCGTTCACGAGTTGAGCCAACGCGGTTAGCAGCGGTTTTGCCGACGGCTCTACGCTTGAGGCAGTGTCGGTTCCATTGCATTCATTGCGTCTTTATCTTCACGCAGGTTCGCTGGTTGTGGCGAGGCTTGCCCCAAAGCTTGTTTGGCTGCTTCGATCGCAGCTTCTTCGGCGTCGACTTTTTCGTTGTGGACCATCGTCGCGTAGTACCGATACGCCAGGAAACCAGCGACGATCAGGCAAACAAATCCGATGCAGAATGGAACATCGCCCAATGCCTTGGTGCCGATCAGGAAGTAGTACAGCGACATAAAGAAGCTGATGACGCCAATGGCGATTTGCAAAGTTCCGAGTGCTTTTCGGCGGTCGTGTTCACTTTTCTGGATCGCACTTCTGGCTGTGTTGTTTGCGAGCTCCCGCATCGCGCCCAACGATTGAATCGGTTTGGCTTTTTCTTTGGGGATAAATTCTTCGGGCTTGAGCGGATCAAGTGGCGCAACAAATTCTGGCTCTTTCGTTTCCTCTTTGGCTTGAGGTTTTTGAGGTTTGACGGCTTTCTTTTCAGGCTCGGCTCCGCCTCGCATTCGAGTAAGCAGCTTGTTCATGTAGCTGTCAACATCTTCCTCAACGTCTTCTTCTTCAACCTGCGGAACTTCGGACGCTTCCGGATTGGGCTGAGAAATCGATTCGGCTGGAGCGTTGTCGTCAGGAACACCGCCCCATTGGCCTTCGGCTTTCATTCGTTCCAGCAGTTCGGCAACGCTTTCTTTTCCAGCAGATGTTTTACTGTCGTTGGCCAGCTCACTATCGATTGTTTCCTTGATCGAATCGATGTTGTCCAGCGTGGACACGGCTTCGGATGTTGCTGGTTCATCGGATTCAACTGCGAACGAAGAGCCATCGGCAAGCAGGCTGTGGGTCAGGTTGTCAATCGACTCACCGACGGTCTCGTTCGCAGTATTTTGGTTTTCCAACCCGGGAGTCGGAGTGGAGTTGGTAAAGGACGATTCACCGAGCGTGTCCAGAGGTTGAGCATACGGTTCGTCAACGACTTCGGCTTCAGCCGGCGTGGCATCGGCATCAAAATCGGATGTTGGATCGAAGCCTAGAATTTTTTCTTCAAGCTCGGATTGAGTCGGGCCAGTGGGCTCGGCGACAGATTCGTTCTGTGGTAAATGATTCATGGTGGAAGAGTTGGGTGGAGAGTTGTCGGCGACTACCTCAGCGAAGGCTGTTGCAAACGTCGCAGGCGCATCGGATTGAGATAGAGAAGAGTTTTGCGGAGATACTTCAGGTGTCGTTGGTGGAAGAGTTGGCGGAAGAGTTGGCTGGCGAAGATCCTGGATGACAAGTGGCTCGGATGGTTCGGCAGGTTCTGCGACAGGCGCATCTTGTTGCACGTCGAGCTGATCGAGTTCGAAACCTCCGGACGCCGCTTGTGTTTCCTGGCTCGGCGGTTGAGGTGCTTCATTGTGAAGCTGATTGTCTGGGTGAGGTTGTGTTTCTGATGGGAGTTGAGCCGCTTCGATTGCGCCCCATTTTCCGAGCTGTTCTACGGTCGCGACAAACGAATTTGGGAACTCGATTCGATCACCAGCTTCAATCCAGTGAACGGTGGCAGGTGTGCCGTTGACAACAATATCATCGCCAAGGCTTTGCAATGCAGCTCCCTGTTGTCCACGAACGATCGCACAGGGAGAGAATTGGCTGAACGAATCGGTTTGGAATCCCAACAGGCACTTGGCAGATTTGATCGCCACGCGTGAACCGACAGAAGATCCACTGTCCAAGCGTAAGACCAGGTCGTTCGAATCATTGAGGAGCTGATTTGACATAACGTTTAAGTATTGTTCTGAAAGCAGAAGCGAAGGGGCAGAAGTAGCGAGTGAATTGTTACTGGCATTTCCGAGTAAGAGCATTTAGCTTTCCGTTAGCAAGTGGTCAAACTTCGACATCCGGTTTCCTCAGATTTGCCGTTTGCAGGACCGCCGCAATTGGCTTTGGTGCGTCAACCGCATTGGAATCGTTAAAGTCGTTACAGAGGTCATTCAAGCGTTTCCAATGTGTCCTCATCGAGCTCACATGATCAGTCGCGGTCAAGGACGTTGACGATTGGCAACATCCGACGGATTGTCACTTCAAGTTGTTGCAAAATCTCACCATCTGGTCCGATCGGATCGCGCGTCAACGAATTCGTTGAATTGCGATTTACTTACTTCTAAGAGCAACGCGCGTACTATAGTTCTGTGCTTTTGGCAGATACCTGTTCATGGCATCCAACTTGCAACGCTCGGGATGTTGAGTAACCCCCGCCATTTTTCGTCGCTACTTCCACGGTTCAACTTGATTTTCAACAGGCAGCCTCATGACTCGAAAAAGCAAAATCAAAGAGATGCAATCCATCCTTGTTCAACGACGTGATGCATTGCGTAAAGCGATCGCTGGAGATGACAGCATGCTGAGAAACTTCAGTCAGCAGAACAGTGGCGATGTTGTTGACTTTGCCTGCGACAGTAACAACCTCGAAGTTGGCAGCAAGTTAGCCGAGGCTGGATCACGCGAGCTAAAACGCATCGAGTTGGCATTGCAAGGCATACAGGATGGAACTTATGGCGTTTGCAAAGCGTGCCAGAAGAATATTCCGTTGGCCCGACTTCAGGCGCTTCCTTATGCCGCATTGTGTATTCGTTGCAAAGTTGCGGCAGAAGAGCAGGGGCTTGACCCCAGCAACATCGTCGACTGGTCGCAAATCCTTGACAATGATGCTTCGTCGCCTGACATAGGCGTCAACTTTACCTAATCGCTACAACTGGAATCTGACGCTCCCCGAAGCGAGTGCATTCCAAACTTGCCGCTCGAATTTGATGAGCACATCGTTTACGCTCGACCCACATCCTATCCGCCGATCCAGTTGCTATGTCACCCGTTCGCCGTTCAAAATTCAACCGCTCCCAATCGCTGAATCGGCGACGATGGCATTTTATTTTGATGTTTTTGGTTGTTAGTTTCCTTATTCCAAATCATCGACTGCTTGCACAAACAGCTGGCCAACTCACACGAACCGTCCAACCAGCAATTCGCTCCAACAACACGGGATCCAAATACCGTGATCAGCTATTTAAAGATCTAGCTACGGAGGCCGACGCGCTCGATCGACAATACTCGCTACTAAACAAGTTGGTCAAAGCGGTCGGTCCGGGTGTTGCTCATATCGAAGCCAAGAAACGTCAGAACAAGGCCGGACGCGCGACGGGTGTCAAAGCTCCGAAACCCGTTGTGATTGAAGAAGCCGGTTCTGGGGTCGTCATCGAATACCGTGGTCGGTTCTACGTGATTACCAATTTTCACGTCATTGAGAATTCAGAATTGGTTGATATTCAAATAGAAGTCAACGGCAAGATTTATTCTCCCTCTCGATTGGTGCACGATCGAGAAACCGATCTTTCAGTGATCGGGCTTTCTAAAACCGATCTGGCTCCATCACGAATTGGCGACAGCGGGAGTGTTGAAGTTGGAGATTTTGTGGTTGCCGTTGGTAGTCCTTTTGGCTTGAGCCACTCGGTAAGCTACGGAATCGTCAGTGCCGTCAATCGCCACGATCTGGATCTGGGACCTCAAGGCGTTCGCTATCAGGATTTTTTCCAAACCGATGCGGCCATCAACCCCGGAAACAGTGGTGGCCCTCTGATCAATCTGCGCGGCGAAGTGATTGGGATCAATACAGCGATCGCCAGCAATAGCGGCGGTAACGACGGGATTGGGTTTTCGATCCCAGTCAACATGGCGATGCGAATTGTTTACGACTTGATCGACTATGGCAAAGTGAATCGTGGCTTCCTCGGTGTTTCACTTGACGCCCGCTATAATCACGCCAAAGCCAGAACGTTGGGACTCAAGGTTTCGTACGGTGCCTTGGTAACCGCCATCACTCCAGATTCACCTGCAGCGAAAGCGAATTTGCAGATTGGCGATGTCGTTCTGGAATTCAACGGTGAGAAAGTGATCAATGACTCTCAATTGGTCACCAAGGTCAGCCTGACTCGAATCGACAGTCAGGTGCCGGTCAAAATCTTCCGCAAAGGGAAGACGATGATGTTAAACGTGGTGGTTCAAAATCGGGCCGAATTCGAAAAGCGTTGACATTTGAACGTTGAAATTCGAGCGTAAGCATTCGATCAGCGTTGGCATTCGATCAGCGTTGGCAAACAAACACGTACTGCTTTGTTTGCAACTGAATTGGAGAGCCAGCCAGAATCAAATGAGACGGGTGGTATCAGGCAGGCGAGTGTTATCTGCCTTTGTTCGTCATTTCGACGAGCTCTTTCAGCATTTCGTTGGCTTGGCCATTGTCGATCGCTGTCGCGCACCGCTCGGCGCCAATCTCAAGGCTGTCGCACAAACCGGAGACCCACAATGCCGCAGCTGCATTTGCAATGACGATGTCGCGTGCTGAACCACTATGTCCATTGAGGACGCGCTGAATGATTTCAGCACTTTCCCGCGGGTCACTGGCTTTAATCATCACCAGGTTTCCGTTGGGCAATCCAAAATCAGTCGGGGTCAGCGTGCCAGTAGTGACATGATTCCCGCGAACTTCGGAGACGTCCGTTGTGTCGGCGATCGAAATCTCACCGAGACCGTCACGTGAGTGGACGACCAGCGAACGCTGGGTGCCCAGCATGGCCAATGCCTTGGCGATCGTTTCCCGCGTCTCACCACGACCGGCTCCCAATATTTGAAAGGGAGCTTGAGCTGGGTTGCAGAGCGGTCCGAGTAAATTGAAGATCGTCGGGTGGTTCAGCTTCTTGCGGACCTTGGTGGCGTGTTTGACGGAAGGATGAAACAACGGTGCATAGCAAAAACAGAGTCCCAGTTGGTCAAGACACTTTTGCACAGTCTCGATGGAACACTCAATATTGACACCGAGTGCTTTAAGCACATCTGCAGAGCCAGTTTTGCTGGTCGATTTTCGATTGCCATGCTTGGCGACAGATGCGCCTGCGGATGCGGCAACAATTGCTGCAGCGGTGCTGATGTTGAATGTTCCTGCTTGCCCGCCACCGGTTCCGCACGTGTCGACGCAGTTCTCACGTCGAGTGCGAATCGGGTTCATATGCTTTCGCATTGCGGTCGCAGCGCCGGCAAGCTCTTCGACGGTTTCGCCTTTTTCGTGCAAACCGACCAACAGCGCTTCGATCTGAGCGGCGGTGCAATCGCCTTTCATGATCGTGTCGAAGACCTCGGTTACCTGATCTTTTTCAAGCGACTGACCATTTTGGACTAGTTGGATAGCATCGACGATCAATGGATTCCCCTGAACAAACTCACTCTAATAGCGTCAATTCTAACATTCTGTTTCGTTCGAGATATAGGGCAACCTTTTGTCGGGACCTGCATTTTTCCCTTGTGAGAGGTTGGGTCGCCATCTACAATCCGCCGGTTCGATATTCACGGGGTGAGGAAACAGGATGTCACGGAAAGTCATCATCGATTGCGACATGGGAATCGACGACGCCGTCGCGCTCTGTATGCTCTTGTTTGATCGTCGCCTTGATGTGATCGGAGTAACCGCCGTCGAAGGGTGTGTCACTGCGGCACAGGCAAACAACAATTTGCAGGCCATCGTGTCCGAGATCGACCCCGAACGATACCCGCGTCTGGGTATGGCGACACCAGCCGAAAATGCTCCTGCAGTCGATACGCGGTATCTGTTTGGCGAGGACGGGCTCGGCAATGCGAATTTTGATGCTTCATTGCGACAACATTTGGTCCCTGCGGACAAATTGATCGCTGATCTGGTACGTGCGAATCCTGGCCAGGTCACGCTCTTGTGTCTTGGGCCAATGACGAATCTTGCGAGAGCCATGCGACGGGACCCGACGCTGGCCGGCTCGGTGGATCAAATCATCGTCACAGGTGGAAGCTTGACTGCAGACGGGAACGTCACGCCGTGTGCGGAGTTTAATCTCTACTTTGATCCCTTCAGTGCTCGAGAGGTCTTTCAATCGCGCACGACGTTGACATTGGTCCCGCTGGATATCACCAAACAAGTCAAATTCGGGCTCGATACGTTGGAACTGGTCCCTTGTGACTCCAGCCGGACCGGATATTTTTTACGCCAGATCCTGCCTCACGCCTTTCGAGCCTTTCGACAACAACTGGGGCAGGAAGCCATCACGCTCAATGATGCCGTTGGCGGACTGTTTCTGCTGGAACCACAGCTATTTAAGTCGGTGCCGATGGCTTGCGATGTGGAAACCGAAGCTGAATTGACACGTGGCGTGATGGTCATCGACCGTCGGATGCCCGGCGAATGGCGTCCCAATGTCAATGTGCTCACCGAAGTTGAGCCCGAACAGGCTCGTCAGTACATTGTCGATCTATTGACGATGTCTGGAAACGCCTCCAAGTAGCCCCCGATGGAGCGTATGTGCTGCAAGTCATGGTTTTTAACGAGCGAATCGAAATCTTGGCTTGACAATTTTCGTGACATCATACAAACTTCCCGATTCCGATAAACATCGAAAAACGGCGAAGTAATGAAGATCAAAACAGGCGACAACGTAATCGTAATCAGCGGCCGGGACAAAGGCGAAAAAGGAAAAGTGATCAGCGTCGATGACGCCAGCGATACACTGATCGTTGAAGGTGTTCACTTGGCGTACAAGCATGTCAAGCCAAGTCGCAAAAACCCAGAGGGTGGACGCCTCCATAAGGAGACGCCAATTCGCGCAAGTAAAGTCATGCTGGTTTGCCCAAAATCCAACAAGCCGACACGCATTGGATATCGATACTTGCCCGATGGCAGCAAAGAACGGTTTGCTCGTGTATCCGGTGAGTCTTTGGGCGAGATTGCTCCCCCAAAAGCATCGTACGCACAAAAATAGTTTTGTGTCTCAGTCGCAACTCACGGTTTCAAATACCCGAAGTTGGATTGCGATTCTAAAAGCTGTTTGATGAAGCCAGCTGTTTGATTAAGCCAAATCGGTCGGGGTTTTTGCCCGACTTTTTGCTTGCGCCACATTGCTCAAGTTCTGTCATCGCGTGACGATGCAATAGCTCGCTGATCACGACGCGTCATCTAGACGGTCTATGCTTCGTTCGGTGCGCACACTCGGATCGTCGCTCGAATCTCTTCGGTCCAGTCATCGATGCAGTGCTGGTCGGCGCAGTTAAAGCTGCCGTGCAATTGGTCGCACCCGGTTCGCTCTGAAATCAACTTCGCATTCGACGACCGAATCCCGCCCGCCGGCAAGAGTTCAATTCGTCCCTTCGAATATTCAATCATCTCTCGCAAAACGGTAGCCCCAGACTCGGCAGTGGCTGACTGACCGCTGGTCATGATGCGGTGAAAACCAATCTCAACAAGTTGGTCCATGGCCGTACGCCAGTCGCAAGTTTCATCGAACGCTTTGTGAAAAACCAACTGGCTGTTGGGCGCGTTTTCTAAGACCGACTCGACGAATTCCTGACACTTGTTGACATCGATGCCACCCGATTCATCCAACGCTCCGAAAGCGAAACCGTCGGCCCCACACTTGTGAAGCCACTGAATTTCATCGAGCATGGTCAACCATTCGTCAGTCGAGTAAGCGAATCCGCCGCTACGACATCGGACCATGCAGATTACCGGGAGCGATACCTGATTTCGTGTGCGTTGGATCAAGCCCATCGACGGCGTCAGACCATCGAGTTCGAGCGCGGAATTCAACTCGATACGATTAGCGCCGGCTCGTTCGGCAGCGACGGCCGCTGCGACCGAGTCGACACAGACCTCAACAAGCACGTTATTGCTTCTTGGTTGGTTGAGGCGAATCGCAATAGCTCAATCCAAGCAACGCGTACGAAGTGACCAGATTCGCGTCACCTTCAAACCAACGATCGGCAGGGTTGGTCCAAGAGCCATCTTTTTGCTGAAGCTTGTCCAGTTGGTGAATCAGATCGCGACGCCAGTCGTGTTTTTTGCCGTCCGAGTCGACAATGTGGTTGTCCTCGAGAGCGAAGAGCGTTTTACCGAAAACATGGTAATAATAAAACAAGCCTTGTTTCCCCATGCCTGGGTTGGTCGTGAGATCATAGTGTCGAGAAATCCACGCCTTAGCCGCTTTGACGCGAACATCATCTTTGGAGACGCCCGCATAAAGGAAACTCTTTAATCCTGCATACGTCATCGATGCGTAGCTACGAAGTCCTCCGGCTTCCGAAGGACCTGCTTTAGATTCACCGCCTCCGACCGGCGTATAGATCATGCCTCCGCTGTCATCGGCGGTGGCTTTCTTGGCAAACTCCATCGGGTTGTTTTTGGATGGTAGGTTTTGGGTTCGAGAGATAAACGTGAGTGCCTTCTGAAACGCTTCGCTCTTCGGATCCTCACCAGCGGCTTTCAACGCATCGACGAAGTAGGACGTATTTGAGAGGTCGGGACGCTTGTGGCTGCCGTATCCTTGGCCTCCGTAAAACTCACTGTCGATGGTGTGGCCTTCGGCATCATCCCATTGAATCCCTTTGAGAAACCCAGTGGCGCGTTCGATGATTTTGTCATACTTGCCATTCTGGTTGGCGCGACTAAAGCACATCACTGAAACGCTGGTCTCGTAGTTTCGAAGTGCACTGCCGTCTGGATAAACTCCACCATCGGATTTGATATGTGATTCGAGATACTTTAAACCACGTTGAATTCGATCGTCGGTCACAGGAACGTTGTGTTCAATCAACGCGCTGATGCACAACGCGGTCACGGCAGGGCTAATGCTTTTGCTAAAGGAGCCGTCGGCGGCTTGACCTTTGTTCAGCAAAAACGCGACGCCTTTTGCGGATACCTGCTGCAAGAGAACATCGTCACCGATCGACTCCTGTTGAGCTGTTGATTCTTGCCACGCCGATACGGCCGGTGAGAACGAGAACAGGAGACCGGCCATCATGACGGCGATCATCACATGTCTTATAGCGAACGGTGTCGTTGAAACAGAAGGGAACGCAAGCATGATCGAAATTCCTTCGGGTTTGGGTCGAAGACAATACAGAGTGAGTGCCATGGATTGTTCGTCTAAAACACTCGCGTGGCAACCGGGAAACAGTTTATGACATCACGGCCAATATGTCGGATTCACTCATAATCAGAAGTTTCTCGCCATTGATCTCGATTTCCATCCCGGCGTAACTGGAAAAGAGAACTCGGTCACCTTCGCTGACTTGCATGGTGCCGCGTTGTCCATCGTCGAGCAGTCTACCGTTGCCGACCGCGAGAATCCGTCCTTGCGATGGTTTTTCCTGGGCGGAATTAGGGAGTACAATCCCGCCGGTTGTCATCTCCTCCGCTTCCGTACGCTTGATGACGACTTTACTACCTAACGGTTCGATTCTCATTTGAGACCTGACAATGGAGACGAAGCAAACGCACATTTTGCGCTGAATTCATTGTTTCATGAACAGGTTTTTGCTTCAAGTCACCAAGTATTTCAGAATCGTCGTCGTGTTTCAGTTGGATTTCGCGGGATATTATTTCGCTGTGACACACTTTGGCTGGAAAGCAGCGTGGTTCTTCGAAATGCCAGCTGCCAATCCCTAATCTTTACCTGTTCGGAAGTATCCCATTCATCAATAGCAGCGATAGGTTCGGGCGGCTTGTTGCCGAAATAACCTGAGGACTGCGGATTGACTAGCTCAGCGATCAAGTTCTTTTGCTGACCGCTAGCTTCAATCGAGGTCAATGACTCATCAACCGTCCAGTTCAATCGAACTTCGCGCATACAATCCGATTTCATTTTGCCTGACCCGTCTTGATGCAATCTTCGCCACCCAATTCCAAATTGAATTCTCGTTCAACCGATCCAAAGTCTGTGCTCAATTCCATTGGTGCAGGGCAGGGGATGGGGCCACATACATCGTCGGCCAGCGATCTCGATCGCCCCGATGGGCCGCAGTTGCGAATTGTTTCCGATCGGCCCAATGACGACGGAGCCGAAGCAACGGACCACGCTGAACCGAGTCAACGACACCCATGGATTGGATTCAGCGACATCGATATCCTGCAATCGACCGTCGAGTCGGCCCAGCAGATTCAACAATTGGCCATCCGATTGGATCGAGTCAAAACGGAATTGGTCGAAAAGGAGCAATCGCTTCACGCCAGGATCTGTTCATGGAAGACAACCGTAGAAGAGCAAGAGCAGGCGTTTGAAAAACGTTGCTTGCAGCTGCAGCAGCAGTCAGCACAAGCTCGACTGCAACAACGGCATCTGATGCAATTGCAAAACGATATCGTCCGTTCGTACGAGGCTGCCAAAACCGCCATTTCATCGATCGTCGATGACCAGGCTCAAGGGCAGAACGGGTTTCAATTGACCCAGCAAATGAAATCGCTCCAGCAGGAGCTTGGCAGTCGTTTTGACTATATCGCACGGCGATGGGATCATCTGTTTCGTTTACTCGAGAACCAACGAGTCCAGCTTGATGCAGCACAATCAGCCGATGATCGCGTTCGTTGGACAGCTTGAGCTGCCGTCGAATCGAGGGCGAACCTGGCGCTAGTCGCTGCATTCATTTGATGATCGTAGCATTCGTCGCATCACTTTTCCCGAAGCTGTTCGCGGCAGTTGATCAACGATGGCGAGCCTCGAAATACGAAACAGTGGGTTTAGTTCTTGTTTGAGACGCGTGTTCATTTCACGTTGGAGCGATTCGATTTCAGCGGCAATCTCAGGTGGCGTTTCTCCAACAGGTTCTGTTTTGGTATCGATTGAACGCTCAAGGGATACTGTCGGCTCGCAAACGGCGAAGACGACTAGCTGATCTGGCCCATCACCGCGAGCTTCTGCGACCGCCGCCGTTTCGATGACTCGTTCGCATTGATTCAAGACTCGCTCAATCTCTGCCGAGCTGATCTTGATGCCACCAAGATTCATTGTGTCATCGATGCGTCCCCCAGCGACAAAGACCGAACCAAATCCAGTTTTTAGTTCGCGAAAATAATCTCCATGCCTACGGAGCTGCGAATAGCCAGAAAGAACGGGTGTGTTGGCATAATAGGTTTCAAAATGATCGCGATTGATCAGCCGATTGCTCAACCCGATCGATGGCGGAACGAGAAAAATTTCTCCTTCGTTTGCCTGTTTCGAGGTTGGTTGCGAATCGGTTTCAGTGTCATTCATTTCTGAAATCAAAACGAATTCCAATCCAACGGCGGCTGTGTTGAACGCAGCAGGAACATTGGGTTTGTCGACGACGGATGAAACATAGCCGCCACCAATTTCGGTCCCACCGCAGTACTCGATGATCGGTTTGAATCCTGCCAACGAAGACAGGTACTTCATAGGCGCTACTTGTGAGCTTTCTCCGGTCGAACTGAAGACTTTAATTCCGGACCAGTCGAAAGGTTCCATGCACGCGGTTGATTGCCACGCTTTGACAATCGTTGGTACGACGCCAAGCATGGTAACGCCGGCGTCTTGAACAAACTGACCGAATCCTGGACCCATCGGGGCGTCTTCGTAAATCGCGATGGTGGCGCGGTTAATCAGGCTGGCAAAAATCAGCCATGGCCCCATCATCCAGCCAAGATTGGTCGGCCATGCACAAACGTCGCCTGCGACGATGTTCTGATGACAGTAACCGTCAATCGCACATTTAATCGGCGTCAACTGGTTCCATGGAATCGCTTTGGGGTCGCCCGTTGTGCCGGAAGAAAACAGCACGTTGATGGTCTCTTGCGGGCACGCGGAAACCGGTTCAAACTCGTTTCGGTCGACGATCAATTCATCCCAGTCGATGTCCTGTTTGCGAAGGTCGACCTCCAAAGTACCATTCTGTGCGATCACAATTGCCGGTACATCGCCGGCTTCAACCAGTCGGCGAAAAAGTGGAAGCTTTTTTCCCGAACGGATTTGAAAGTCATAAGTAAAGACAGCTTTCGCGTTGGCGATGCGCAGACGTGTTTCAATCTCTGGTGGCGCGAAACTGTCCGCGATTGAAACAACGTGGCACCCAGCCATGACAACGCCCAGATAGATCGCAACGGACCAGTCGGTCATGGGCATGAACACGCCAATCGCATCACCGATTTTAAATCCTGCATCCACCAGCCCGTTGGCGACTCGTGATGCATTCTGTTGCAATTCTTTGACGGTCCAGGTTCGCAGCGGCCCATCCGGTTGTTGGCAAATGATTGCCAAAGAATCAGGGTCAGCTTGAAAACAGCTATTGGTGATGTTTAAACGAGAGTCAGGAAACCACGCGGCGTGTGCAGGGCCTCGTGATTCATCCAGTGTCGCGGTTGCGGGACGATCAAATTGAATGCCCAGACGCTCAACCGATTGTCGCCAGAATGACTCGCGATCTGAGATTGTCCATTGGTAGAACTCATCGTATGAATTGAGTCCAATCGCTTCTCGCCAACGATCACAATTGGATGTTGTCGACAAAAGTTCCGGGTACCAGATCGGGTGCGGTTCAGGCTCGCCGGCAAAACACTCGGTGTGTAGCTGTCGAAGACCGGCAGGGTTCAACGATTGTTCGCGGGCTGCAGTTAAACGCCCAACCCATCGATTCGCAGCTGACTCGCTGACGAACATCTCATTTAACGCGGCAATTGCATCGGTTTGATTCTCAGCCATCATGACCTTTGTAGAACGGGAGGAATCACGTCGCGGGGATAAACCGGTCCAGAGTTCGGCAGTACTCTCGACCACCCATCCTCCCGATTGTATCGAGTTTTTCAGGCGCGATCTTTCCTTGTTCATCCAGCACTTGGTCATCGATGTGCATCAACAAGATCTTTCCAATCACGACGTTTGCCGCCTGTTCACCTTCACCGATATTGACGACTTGAATCCGCTCACATTCGAATTGAATCGGTGACTCGGCAACACGTGGTGGTGCAATTCGCTCGCTGGGTATTTCCGTCAATCCGGCTTCTGCAAACTCATTGATATCAAAGTCGAACGACTGTGAAGTCAGCTGCATCGCAGGAGCCAGATCAAAGTTGACAACGTTGACGACGAACTGACCGTTGTCGTTAATGTTCCTCATGGTGTCCTTGAGTGTTCCATCAGGCAAGTTGACGACTGAGAACATCAACGATGCGGGTTGGCTGCCAACGCCACTGAAATAGCTGAATGGCGCGAGATTAGAAACTCCCGCTGACGAACAAGTCGACACCCACGCAATCGGTCTTGGATTGATTGCACGAATCATCGTTGAATAAACCGTTGTTGTATCGACCGTTGCGGGGTCAACTTTCATATTTCTGGACCTGTCAACGTCTGCGAGATGGTTGGCTCAGTTGCTTATGAACAACTGTTGTAGCGAAACGATCGTGGTCGCCAAGTAGACGACGGCAGAGAGAGCCTTGCAGAAGAGGGATGGCGAAGGATGGACCATCGATTCCGGGCAACGTCGCAAACGATCCCAGTTGTTGAATTAGCGACGAGGCAGCGTTCCATTGGAACGGTACAGATTACGTGCGGGCAGCGTGCTGGTGTTGCGAATAATTCCACCTCGGCTGGGTAACGAGTTGTTGCGGCCACCCATGGTCCTCGGCAGCAAGTGGTCTGGGAGTCTTGCTGGAAGCGTGCTTCCGGCCGAACCGCGAGTCGGGAGTGTGCCCGCGAAGACCATCGGAGTTGTTCGTTGTTGCTGCGATCTTGGTGAATAAAATGCTTCTTTGGGTGTCGTATCCCAAACCAATTTTGACGACGCCGCGATCTGGGTCGCTCGATTTGGCAGCGAGCCCGTTCTTGTAGGGAGTGATCCGCGAAGTGGCATCGAACCAGATTCGGCCATGATTGGCCGGATCGGTAGCGTTTCCGTCTCCAGCGCTGGTCTCCACTTCGATGGCTCGTAACGCTGTTGTTGGCAACCTGTGAACACAACGATGGACGTCAGCAGAACGGCCGTAGCGATTTTTGGAATGAATCGAATCACGATGTTTTTAGGCAAAAGAGAGTCTGTGCGAGCGGAGACAGCAGGGAAGCACCCCGGGGGCTGTAAACGAACACCCCTTGGATGATAACAGATGAAAACGAAACGATCCAAATCGATCGTCAGTGTCTCATCGGATATCCACAAATAGTCCCTTTGCTTAACTCGATCAAGTCGATTAGTTCACAATAACTGGGTTGATCGACACAATTGACGCCAAACGCCGCCCATTGGGCGGCGTTATGAACGTTTAGAACCGTTTTAGCACTCATCAACTCGGCTTTCGGCCGATTGATCTACGCAGTGTTAAGGCCTATCGATCATCGGAGTTTCGGCTTTGCGCCAACAACCATCGATAAAACTCGACACTTGTGTACATGTCCGTCCAGACGTCATGACCGGCCGCTTTTGGCGCGGTCAAGATATGCCGGTTTTCCATGAACGGCTCGTTCGAGCTGTCAGCCGATTCGATCTTCAAAAATTTGACATCAGATCGTTTCTCGATTCGTTTTACCGTATCGAATACCGAATCGATTTCGACGGTGGTATCGCCCTGGTTGTGTCCGATCCAAACCGAGATGTCATCAAAGATCGAAAGGTCTTTGGCATACTCAGGACTGCCACCCATCGGCGCAATGGCCGCGAATGTGTTGGGCAACTGATCGGCCAACCCCCAGCTGCCATGTCCGCCCCGACTAACTCCAGTCACGTAGACACGATCAAGGTCACCGGAATACTTTTTTGAGACGTCGGTAATGACACGCTGGACCCGTTCCGAATCTTCGTGATACTGCCCCGTTTGAATATGAGGCGAAATGACAATGAATGAATCGAGCAGCAATTGGTTTCGCTCGTTGGACAGGTCTTCTTCATCTCTGAGTAGTCGACAAAGCCCCCATTGATTGACTCGATCGATCTCACCGCCAACTCCGTAGGCTCCTTGTAGGAAAACGATGATCGGATATTGCTTCTCTGTCTTTCCATGGGAGACAGGCAAGTACAGCGTGTAGCCATCCATGTTTGCCGAACCATCAACTGCGATGGTTGCGATAGCACCGGGACGAGGATCCCCTTTTGTTTTTGCGATCGCTTTCGCTGTCGGTGTTTTTGAAAAACCTCCCGATCCGCTGCCGCCCAGTCCACCTGAACCGCCCAGTCCTTTGGTGTTCGCTGGTTCAAGTTCAACAAACTTTACTTCGCCTTTGGATGTAAATACTTCAACCAGTGACCCTCCGTCGTTGAGTTTTCGATCAAGCAGTTCGGTGTCTTCGTCGGCTGCTTCGTCATCGGGAGCACTGTTTGATTGAATCAGATTGGCGTTGATATTGTTGCAGGCACGAACGGTGATGTTGCCGCTGGTTGCAGTAAACTTCGAATCTGCCAACGGTGACTCAAGCAAGTTAACCGCGATATCACCATCGGACGTATGGACGCGAGTGGGGCCGGTCACTTTCGAGACTTTGACGTTGCCGCCTGACGTTTGCGTGTACACTTTGCCAGTGCAGCCGCCGAGCCAGACGTTTCCGCCTGATGTCCGAATTCGCGATTTTCCATCCACGTTACAAACATAAGCGTTACCTCGAACGACCATGATGTCCGTGTCACCTGTCGCACCTTGATTGAGATAGATGTTTCCGCCCGTCGTTTCAACTTCGACGTTGCCGTCAATGCGATCCAGATCGATGTTCCCCTTGTTGGACTTGATCTCAAGATCACCCGAGACGGCACCGATCTTGATTTCACCGGTGCTGGTGAAGAGGTCATGGTTGAATCGTTTGGGGACACTGACTCGATAGAGTACTTTCTGGATCTTTGATACGGTCGAGTCCTCAGCATCGTCATCAAAGTCTCCTCCGATCTCTAATTGATCTGCCCCCTGTGTAAACGATAGTTGGTGAGCTTCCACGATTTTCGAAGCTTCAGCGCGACTGGACGCGGCAACTCGACGAAGCACGGTAACCAGGACTTCGTCTGTCAATTCGCTTGGCTGAATAACGATGTCACCTTGCCCAAGTCTCATGGTGAGAGTCCCGCCTTCTTTGGCTTCAAGTGATCGCACCAGTTTTTGATCAAACGTGGTGGCGGCATCGGTTTCGAAACCAGGCTCGTTTGTTTTCCAGAAGACTTTGGTGTTGTCGTCTTGGTCAGCACGATCTTGTTCGGTGACTTCGACCCACTCGTCAACAATCAAACCACCATTGGAACCAAGACTTGCCATACGGCTGGAATTTGCCTTGGAGGTGGAAGGTTCGAATTGCGTTGCCCAGAACCAGGTGCCCAGCGACAGCAGAATGGTGGCAACGATCAACAAAGAAACGCGGGCCCAGCTCGAGCCTTCTGGTTTTTGCTGTTCTGCTTTTGGCTGCCAGGTACGTTTGGGTTGGGCAACGACCGTCGGGTTTTGCATATGAGCGAGCTCGTCGGCCAACGCTTGAGCGACGGCGTCAGCGGTTGGCAGCCGATCTTCGGCCTCTTTGGACATCAGTCGATCGATGAAGTCGACCAGCCATGGATCGATCTGTGGATTGATTTCTCGAATCGGTCTTGGGTTTGCGTGACAGACTCGGTGGATGACACCGTAAAGTGTTTCAGCGCGAAAAGGTGGCCGTGCGGTACAGGCGGCATACATCAGGCTTCCCAGGCTGAACAGATCAGATCGAGCGTCGATCGCTTCACCACGCGCTTGCTCCGGTGACATGAATTGTGGTGTTCCAGCGATGGTGCCACTGCGAGTCATGGTCGCATCGTTGGCAACCCGCGCCAGCCCAAAGTCGGTCACCATCGCCCGTTCGACGGATTCTTCGAGCAACACATTGGCTGGTTTCACATCTCGATGCACGATGCCTTGAGCATGGGCAGCGCTGAGTCCAAGTGCGACTTGCAGACCAATCCGAGTGACCTCGCAGGAATTCAGTGCCCCTTTCTTTTCGATCCGTTGAAGCAACGAGAGTCCAGGGACATATTGCATGACGAGGTAGGGCAGGCCGCGGTACTCGTCGACGGCAAAGATCGGGACGACATGTTGGTTGGAGACTGCTGCAACCGAACGAGCTTCTCGTTCGAATCGTTGTCGTGCCGCGCCGTTACTGGAATAGACAGGTGACAGGACTTTGATGGCAACATATCGATTCAGTCGTTTGTCCAGCGCCTTGAAGACGATGCCCGTGCCTCCGGTTCCAATAACGCCGATCACTTCATAGGTCCCAAGACGACCGATCATTTGGTCATCATCGGTTGGTCCAAGTAGTTCAAGCACCTGATCAACGGGTCGATCTTGAGCCTGATTCGGGGCAGGTCGAACGTGTTGACGAACATGATGCCAAATCGTTTCTTCTCCGGCGGCCAATTCAAGCTCGCGTTGACACTGAGAGCAGGAATTCAGGTGTTCGCGAATGAGTGATTCATCAGTTTCGGTAAGCTGTTCGACAAGGTACTGGCGAAGGTAGTCTCGTTCGAAGCAGGTGTCGTTTTTGGATTGAGTCATGTCAGACTCCTTTAGTTTGTGAAGGGCAGATGGTCATGCCAGCGGTGAGGCTGGCTCAAAAAATCGTGTGACGCTGCACTTGGGAATTGAGCTAGACGGAATCGGTGTCATCTTGAAGTTCCGCAATCTTCGCTTTGATTCTGGCGAGGACTCGGCATTTTGAGGTATACACACTTCCCGTCGGGACACCCAACTCTTGGGCAACGTGCTCTGCTTTCTGGCCTTCGATTGCCGTCATGCAGAACGATTTCCAGGTCACGTCTTGAACTTCCTGACGCACCTGGTTGGACGCCCAATCAAACAGACTTTGCCGATACTCGTCGTCGAATGTGGAATCGTTGTGGTCGCGACTGGGAATCTGATTTAACAGATTCGCCACTCGTGAATCTCCGCTGGCGTGAGACTTTTTCGCGCGAGCCTCAATGGCGTCGACCGCGATATTTCGTGCCACTCGAAAGATCCAGCCACGAAAGCTTCCGGTGCGATGAACGTCCCAGGACGGGACTCGTTGGTACACCGCTTCCAGGACGTTTTGCAAAACGTCCTGTGCATCCGCTTCCTGAAGTCCCCGAGCCCGGCAATACCGCAACAGCGCCGTCTCATAGACCGAGACAAACTCGGACCAAGCGGATTCGCTGTGGCGTCCCAGTGCCAGTAATAGGCTTTGTCGGGTTTGGGGGATTTCGTTCATGGGAAAGTCAGCATTTGATGGGTTCCAACTTAACTCTCCGACGATTTGATTTTCTTACATCAAGGCACATTAATTCAGATTTTTTTTGTTCGCCGGGAGTCGTTAGCCGGCGCAAGAGGTTCGAAACAGAGCAAACGGGCCCTTTAGCGGGTGATTGGGTCAGCCCGTCCAGCGAGAATGTGAATTTTTAACGATCTTGACGCTCACACGAGCTCGGAAAAGTCAACCAAATCGTTACGACGATGTCATTGGTTACCAGTGGTATTCAGCGTTGTGGATTGCAGGCTGACGGTCCGCGGCGACGATTTCGACAGAGACAAATCTGACACTTGCTCAGTTCGTGCGTCTTGCAGGGAGTGAGCTGACCAGGTCCCAATCAACGGACAGGTCATTTGATACCAGAGACATGTTTGGTGTTTCTTTCCCAGTGGACGGGCGAGCGAACATGTCGACGAAAAATACTTGAAACGTTCTGCGCAACAAATCAAGCCTCAAGCAGTCAATCTGCGCTTTGCCTTCCAGCAAGACAGCGTTCGATGATGAGGCGGCCGCGAAGTCATTAGCGTTGTTAGGGTTTGATGGAAAACGTTCCAAGTGGAAACTCAAGGAGACGAGTCTCGATGAAACTGAAAATTGCTGCGGTGGCGCTCTTTTGCAGCGTTGCGATGATGTGCAGCGAAAGCAACGCCGACTTGCTCGGTCGTATGCTGGGACGAGGTGGTTGTGGCGGTTGCCAAGCTGTTTCGTCATGCTGCGATACCCCGGCACCTACCTGTGGTGGCCGGAATTTTGGAATCAGCATCAATATCAACATCGGCATGCCAGGCCGATTGTTCCGCGGTAACAACTGCGGAGGTGGATGTGGATTATTCTCTGGTGGTGGACTGCTTCGCGGTCGCGGCGGTGCTTGCGACAGCGGTTGCGGTGGTGCAGTCGTATCCAACGTTGCCGATAGCTGCGGAACTTGCGGTGGAAACTTCGCCGACGGTGGCTGTGGTTGCGGTGGCGGACGCGTTCGTGATCTTCTTGGTCGTGTTCGTGGTCGTCTAAGCAGCATCGGAAGCTGCGGTTGCGGTGGTGGATTGCTCAGCGGCGGAAGCTGCGGAGGCGGTTGCGGCATGGCTGCTCCTGCTCCAAGCTGCGGTCCAACTTGTGATGACGGCTGCGGCAGCGGATTGTTCAGCGGTGGTTTGCTTGGTCGCCTTCGTGGTGGCTTGGGCGGCGGCTGCGGATGCGGTTCTGCTATCGATGCCGGTTGCGGGTGTGGCATGGCTGCTCCTGCTCCAGCTCCTGTGATGAACTTTGGTGGCGATTGCGGATGCGACGCTTGCGGCAGTGGCGGAAAACTTCGCGGCCGCGTCAGCGGACTGTTGTCACGCCTCAAGCCATCATTCGGTAACGGATGTGGAATGTGTGGATCGTCTGCAGGTGACTGTGGATGTGGTGCTCCTGTCTACGCTGCTCCAGCAGTCGATATGGGATGCAATGACGGTTGCGGAAGTGGATGCGGTTCAAATCTGTTGGGTCGCGTTCGAAACCTTGGCCAAGGCGTTGGTTCACGTTTGTTCGCTCGCTGTGGCTCTTGCGGCCGCACTTCATGCGATGGCGGTTGCGATGGTGCTCGTTTGAGCCTGCTCAGCCGTTTGCGTGGCGATCGTACACTTCGGAATTCATGCAACGACGGTTGTCAGCCAGCTTGCCCAAATTCGGGTTGCGGCGGCAGCTGCGGTACTGGAGCAGTCCAGTACGACGGTGGCATGAACTACCAGCCAATGCAAGCAGCTCCACAAATGCAAACCGCTCCTCAGTTGGCACCTGTGCCACAGAGCATTGTTCCAAACCAGGTAGCTCCACAAGCTGTTCCTGCTGAAACAAAAGGAGCAATCGAAGTTCCTGCGGCCACTCAACCCGATGGTGCTTACCGTCAACCGGTTGTTGACCCAAGTGCCTTCGTGATCAAAAAGTAAGTTGACTGCATCGACCAACTCGGTCGCATGCAAATCGACTCAAAATAGAAACACGTTTGATCCAGTTTGGATCAGGCGTGTTTTTTTTGTTCATGCATTTGAAGGCAGCAACCGTCATTTCAGCTGTCAAACTTTAACGAATGTAACGCTCAAGACTGGCAACAACGGTGGAGTCACCTGAAACGAATAAAACGGCGATAACGGATATAGTCAGTTCGCAGTCCCTTGTGTTTTTGAATTCGTCCCGTGCGCTGTTGCTTCGTCTTCATCGTGATCCTTCTTGCGTCGACGGGTTGCCAGTCGACCCGCTCGCCAACGCGCACTCAAACATTAGCGATACCCAGGGTCAGCCCTGAATCCTTCCGGCATCAACCAGCTGTCGAGACAGTCAGTTTTGACTCCGAAGCGGCTCCGGTCGGCACGGACATTGAAACGCTGGTCATGCAGGGGTTAGCTCAGAACCCCAGGATCCTTGCCGCACATCATCGAATCGAAGCCGCCAGAGCAAGAATTGACCAGACGATTGCTCTGCCGGATCCCATGGTCAACACAACGTCGTTTGTCGACCCCGTGCAAACAGCAGCAGGTGAACAGGAGTTTGGCCTGGGGATCAGTCAAAAGTTGGTGCGTGCCGATCGACGACATACCAGAGCCGCGTTGGAATCGGAGCAAGTCGCGATCGCTCAAGCGAGACTCAAACAGGATCAACTTCAGCTCGCACAGCAGATTCGATCTGTCTGTGTGCGACTGATATTCCTTCGCAAAACACAGGCAGTGATCGCTCAGGATCAACTGGCGTTGGCCGACATTGAAGAGGCCATCATCCGCAAGTATGAAGTTGATCAGGACGTCAGCCAACAGGATGTGCTTAACGTTCAAGTCGAACGTTCGAAGGTCGAGAATCAGATTACTGATCTGAAAAAGAAAGAACGCGTTCTGGAGTCAACACTGGCTCGACTCCTTGATGTCGGTCCTCAAACTTATTTTCAGATCGAAGATGAGCTGGCCTCCTATTCCGATTCGTATGCCATTGATTTGCTTTTGAGACAGGCGTTGGATGCTCGACCTGAACTTCAGGTTCAACTCGCACAAATTCGACAAGCGACCAAAAAGATCCATCTGGCCCGGCTACAGCGACAGCCCGATTTTACATTGGGTGTTAATTGGATTTCGACCTCCAACGAGGGAGTCAGTCCAGTTGCCAACGGAGATGATGCGGTGCTGGTCGGTGTTGGATTTAACCTGCCCGTCAACCGGCAGCGAATCCGTGCGGCGATTTGCGAAGCTCAATCGATGCAACGAGCCAGCGAATATGAGTTGGCCGGTATTCACGCGGACATCTCTGAGGAAATTGTATCTCTCGTCGAAACGATCGAGGCACTTCAGACGACCATTGAACTGGTAAGCACCGATATCGTCCCCAAGGCGGAACAATCACTCAACATGTCGATTGACGAGTTCGCGGCTGGCGACTCCGACTACGTCGAATTGGTTGAGAATTGGAGGTCATTGTTTAAGTATCGTCTCTCTGAATTGCAGCTGCGAAGCGAGTTCCACCAAACGCTGGTCGACTTGCGAAAAGCGATTGGGGAACTTTGAGGCTTGCACGTCATTGCGTCGTTGCCACGATCAGTGCTTCAGTTTCTACCAGAGTTTTGAGCCGCTTTGGGCATCTTGATGTTTTCAAAATCAAAGGGGATGTCCAACTGGACCGGATTGTTGACGACCTCAATAAACAGCGTCGTGTTTTTCGGAAGCTCTTTTGCATCGAAGTAGAACGAGTGGTTGTAGAAATTATCGTCGCCTGAAGAAGAGAACCCATTCTGTTCATCCAGTTCGTTTTGCTTCGGATCGCCAACGATAAACATGGAGATCTGGGTCAGCTTTCCCTTCAGGTTAACGGAAAGATTGGTTCCACCTTGCTCCGACTTGATCTCTGCATCCGCTTGGATCCCGGCAGCCTTGAGCGACTTGTTCTCAAGTTTTCCACCTTTAAACGATTCCAGATTCTCAAACTTGATCAGTTCACGTTCGCCACCGGTTGAGATTTTGAATGAGCCTTTTGCCGTGGCGATCTTTTTAGGCACTGAGTCACCTGGAATGACCAGTTCAACAGCAACACCATCTTTGGGGTGAGACGAAAAGAAATCGTCTCCGCGATCGATCTTGACGAGTTCTTTGGTGATGTCATTGAAGGAAAACTTGTTGCTTTTGAGCTTGATTTTGTTCCCATCCCCATCGACCAGGTCGTCAAGTTTGAGCTTGCCATAAAGGAATGCGGTCGCCGCGGGTTTGCCTTTGGCTGTAACGATGACTTTGAGGTTTTTTGGTAACTCTTTTCCATTCTCATCAAACTCGGCAAACTCTTCGAACTGAGCCTTCGCCGTTAACTTGATTGATTTCAGCAAATCAGCTGGTTCGCTCTTTTTCGGCGATGGTTTGTCGCCTTGAGTCATTGGTTGTTCGTCGGCGCCTTTGGCCAAACGTTGCGCTTTGGCTTGATCCGCTTTTGATAACTTGTCGAGATCCACCCAGATCGTTTTCTGGTTGTCATCCCGTTTTAGCTGAACTCGACCATCTTTTAGTTGCAAAAACTGTGCTTCGATTTTGAACTGACCATTGGCGGAGGTCCAAGTGTCGGCAAGCAACGAAGTCGACGACATCAGTAGACAGAACAGGACGACAAAAAGCGTAGACTTGGCGTTCATAATTACTCCGAGGAAGTGACGTAAATTTTTGCACCCGTGGTTCGTTCCAGCCCCATCAATCTAGCCAAAATTGTTGGAGGTATCCCATTGAAATATCTGTTTGCGGTCTGCAGAGACCATAAACACTTGTCCAAACGCGACAAAATGTCCTTAATTCACGGCGTCGTCGCGATTGCTCGATGTTTTTTGCTGCGACGACGTCGTAAACTGTTTTTGTATTTACAGGCAACACTTTTGTCCCGAGTCAAACGTCAAGCGTTGATCGCAAAACGTCGATGAGCGTTTAAGTGGATACTGCCACTCCCTTTTCACAGGCTTTATACGAGTCCATCCCATGGGTAAATCTGCGGAAAACACCAACGGTCCATCGCGTCGTGAGATGTTGCAATCTTCCGCGTTCCTCGCCGCGCTACCTTGGCTGAATGGAGTAGGGACAGGCGACGACGTTTGGCAACCGGCGATTGATAAAGGTCTGGAGTACTTATCGAAACAACAATCGCTCTCGGGTGGATGGAGTAGTCCCTCTTATCCTGTCGCGGTCTCGGCGCTCGCCGCAACCGCATTGATTTGTTCGGGCTCAACAACAACTCAGGGGCCGTACGCCAAAAATGTCCGCGCTGCGGTTGACTATCTGCTGACCAAGGCCCAGTCGAATGGTCTGGTCGGAGATCCCGTTCGTGACAGTCGCTACACGTATGGTCATGGATTCGCGATGTTGTTTCTATCGCAGGTACTTGGCGAAGAAGAAGACGTTGACCGACGCGACGAGTTGGTTGAAGTTTTAGAGAAGGCTGTTGAATTCAGTGTCGCTGCGCAGACGTCAGCCGGCGGTTGGGGATACGTCAGTTCCAAGTCGTCTTCGTTTGATGAAGGATCGACGACGATCACACAAGTTCAAGGTTTACGTGGTTGTCGCAATGCCGGGATCGTGGTTCCAAAAGAAGCGATCGAGAAAGCGAAAGCGTACATCTATAAATGTCAAAACGATGATGGCGGCATCTCCTACAGTTCCAAGTCACTGGGATCTTCGCGACCAGCCATCACCGCTGCAGCATTGGCGGCACTGTACAACGCGGGTGACTACGAAAGTGAATACATTCCCAAGATGTGGGCCTATTGCAAAAAGAAACTTCATGCGATCAATGACAGTCAGTACGGACATTGGCACTACACGTATTTGTACTACGCGCAGGTCGTTTATCGACAGGGCGAGGACGAGTGGACGCCGTTTCGTGACAAACTGTATCAGAAACTGGTCCATCAACAGCTCGATAACGGCAGCTGGAAAGGTGGAAGCGTTGGCGAGGCGTATGGAACTGCGATCAACCTGATTATTTTGCAACTCGATAAAGGCTACTTGCCGATTTATCAAAAATAGTGCGGTTGTAAAATGTGCAGCTGTTTTCTGCTTCGCCCAACCCATTCCGAAACTCAATTGAGTTTGGCGCGAAGGTCGGGAATGATTTCCGGTGGGACGAACTTTGAAAGTTGCTTGTCATCGGCCAGTGGGGTGATCTGTTTGATCAGTGAACTGGACACGTGCGCGTAGTCACCGTCTGCCATCAAGAAAACTGTTTCGAGGTCGTCGTTCAGTTGGCGATTGGCCATCATCATCGTGAACTCGCCTGCGATGTCGGTCAGCGGCCGAACGCCTCGAATCATCACTTTGGCACCGCAGTTTTGGACAAAGTTGACGGCCAAGCCCTCGAAGGTCTGAACGTCAACATTGGTCAGATCGGCGGTCACCCGATTGACCAGCTCCAGACGCTCCTGAGGCTCAAATAGGCCTCGTTTGTCTGGGTTGACCCCAATCCCTACAACCAGGTGATCGACGAGCCGAGTACTCCGACGAATCACGTTCAGGTGTCCGAGGGTGATCGGGTCAAAGCTGCCTGTATAAACCGCTTTCTTCATCAGAAAAATCCTACGATTGGATGGTTTAGATCGTGACAATGGTGGACTTCACGTCTCGGATTGGCCGCATCGATCCACATGAAGGGCTTCAACTGACGGCTTGTCGACTGAGAATCGGTGGCACGGAGCAGCGAGTTCGATCGTTGACGAAGGCCCGATTCCGGCTTTTTGTCGCCGAAACCCTCGCAAAAACAATACAGGTGGAACTTTATCGTTGCGACTAGCCGGAACATCCGGAATCTCCGATAGGAGAATTCGGATAGGTCTATTTCGGTGGAAACACACGTCGTGACACTGCCAAACCGCCAATTATACTAAGTCCTAGCTTGTGTACCAAAAACGTCGGGAGACATTTGTCCCAAAGGTCATGGTTGGTCGTAAAAAGCGACCGAGATTGACTGACCGAAAAGATACCGCAAGCGTTCCATTTTTACTTGATTGACATCCTGTCCATTGACGCCGCAAACCTGAGGAAATTTCTGTGCAGAAAGGCCTTTGCATCGCCGCGTTGACGATCTCCGTCATCGTCTTCGTGTTATTCCTGCTGGACCTGATTATGGGGCTGGCTGGAGTGGATCATCTCGCGCCGTTTAAATACGCCAGCTTGATGATCGATATCGTGTTTGCGGTCTCTTCGTTGATCCTCGCGCTGATGAGCTATTTCACGCTTCGGCAACAAGTCTAGATTTTCGAATCGCTGCCCATTTTGTTGCGACCGTTTTCGGCATCAAGTTTTCGGCAGTAAAACTTCCCGGTCTCGCCAGCTTGCCCCGTCTGCCACTTTGCTATTGCGTCGATTTTTAGAAACGCGTAGTAATCCGAGTTGAAGTTGAACTTCTGTTCCTTGGCTCTGGCATGAATCGCGTAACTCAAATTCAATCGATCGCATTGATCCGCGCCCTTTCAATGATCCTATTGATCGGACTACCGCTTTCCGTTCAGCTTGGTTGCAGCCAGTGGAAACGGAACCCTGACAAAGTTGATGGTCTGATGTTGCCTGCAAATCGCTTGACCGCAGATACGGTTCGGCTGGAAGTTGGCGTAGCGCAACTGGACGAGACGCAGCAGTCGGACATGCAATCGTTGTGGAGATTGCTCGACCAACAAGAGCTGCCACTGGAGATTCGTCAACTTCTCGATCGTCATGGCCTACGCGTTGCGGTGATGTCATCACGACCTCCTTCCATCTTTGCTGATCTGATTTATCCACCCGAGATCAAGCACGAGGATCTGAGTGAGTTCCAGCAGCAGCTTCACATCAAAGGTCATCTGCAACCAGAGACTCGAATGGTTGGACATGCCAATGTCGCCAACCGGCTCGGTCAAAAGTACAAAGTCATGACCTCTGATACTCACTCGAGTCTTTCATGGACGATCGAGGGAGACGCACAATCAACAGCGGGCGCTGGTGACGCGGTTCGAGGTGTCTTTGCCATTTCTACCTATCCACAAGGAGATGGATCAGTGCGACTGGTGGTCGAGCCTCAGATTCATCACGGTGATCAACAGCAACGATATGGGAGTACCGAAAACGGATTCAAATGGGAGTCCAAGCAGAAAGTCCAAACGGTCGATCGCCTCAAGTTCGAACTCGATTTGCAAGCGGGCGAGACGTTGGTGATCGGGCCGACCGCTGACATCGCCCAGTTGGGGCATCTGTTTTTTGGGCCAACCGATTCCGCCGACACAACATTGACCAATCCGGAAAAGATGGAATTGGAGACGTTGGAAACGACGCTCGACCAACTGGCAATTCAAGCCGAAGCGTTGATTGATGAAGTGCCCGAAAGCGAACTGTCCATCGATGAAGCTGCAGAACCCGTCTCTCCGTATGAGAACGAACTCAAACTTGCTGACGACGCACTACTGACGGACCAGGAACTACTAGAAGCGGAAGTGCGTGAGATGCTGACGGTCAAAGATGGCGAGGAGGCGGTGTTGCCAAGTTTTAAGTTTGCCGAAGGTGCGCCGAAGCCCCGTCCGCTACATCGACTCTTGCTCGTTCGAGTCGTCCAGACTCAGTTGGATGATCTATTTACCGAAGTGAATCAAACCGAACCATTGACGAACGTCGACCGCTACTAGATAGAACGAATTAGATAGAACAAATCCGGTATCACCAACCATTTAGCGAGTTTCAATTCAGTTTTAACGTCTGGCCAATTTGCGGTATTCGCCAGGGGTCATCTTGAACTCTCGTTTAAACATGACATGAAGATACTCGGGATGCTCGAACCCGCACTGCGCACCGATGGACTCGATCAGCAAATCTGTTTCGACCAGCAACATCTTCACGCGTTTCAGTTGTGCTTTGCGAATCTCTTGTTGCGGTGATCGTCCCAGAAGTTTTCGGGTTCGCCGTTCCAGCGAACTGCGAGACAACTTCGTATGTGCCAACACGTCTTCGACAGTGATTCCCTGGCAAGCATGATTTCGAATGAAGACCAGAGCGTTAGCCATTTCGGTGTCTTCGATGGCCATCGTATCGGAACTCTCTCGTACATAAACGTCCAGAGGGTCGACCAACTGCAACAACGGATTCACTTCCTCTCCCCGCATCAGCTTGTCGAGTGCTTCAGCCGATCGATAGCCGAGCTCTTTTGAGCTGGGAACAATACTTGAAAGTGTCGGTTCACAAAATTTGCAGACCAGTTCATCATTGTCGACGCCAATCACTCCGACTCGCTCTGGCACGGCAATTTTGGCCGTAATGCATGCGTCCAAAACATGTTTGGCTCGGATGTCATTACCTGCCATGACTCCGATCGGTTTAGGCAATCGTTCGAGCCAATCAGTGAGTCGTCGTTGTTCCTTGGTCGGTTCGTTGGAGATGTAATAGGGCAGATCGATCCGTTCGCAGCTCAAGCTATCTGCTTCGAGTCGCTGCCGAAACGCTTTCGCACGACGTTCTGACCAAGCTTCATTTTCCAACCCGCAAAACGCAAAATTCCGAAAACCTCGTTCGAGGAAGTGTTCCGCGCCCAATGTTCCAATGGCCGCGTCGTCAGAACGCATCGTCACGAGATCAACTTTTTCAGGTAGTCGATCCGTCAGTTCAACAAACGGGATGTCTCGTTGGATCGCCATCTCAGAAATTGCCGGAGTTGTCAATCGGCAAATGATTCCATCACCTTCCCAATCCTTGAGCCAGAGTGGCGGAGCCGCGTTTAGGTCACGTTCCTCTAACAAAACCTTCCAATCGGTCCGCTCTGTCTTGTATCGGAGCATGCCCGACAGCAACTGCCTGCCATAATGGCTGGCCGTTTCAATGATTAACGCGACAGACTTTCGAGCTTTCATAAATTCTTGATTGGTTTCGATCGCTTCAACCAACGGATACTGCAATTCAGCCGCTTAGTTTAACCAATCTCAATTGCTGGGTGGAAAACGGTTTTGTTTCCTGATTAAATAGCGAAGCCCAAACAGTCGGCATGAAACACATTCGAGACCACCCAAACAACTTCGGTCCAAACTACAACGAGACACTGATGAGTGCATTTCCCGAGATTTCCAAAATTCAATACGAAGGTCCGAAGTCAGATAATCCGCTGGCGTTTCGCTGGTACAACCCGGATGAGATGATTGAAGGGAAATCGATGAAGGACCACCTGCGGTTTACCGTGGTCTACTGGCATACGTTTCGAGGAACGGGTGCTGATCCGTTTGGTCTCGGTACGATGCAACGCCCATGGGATGATGGCAGTGAGTCGGTTGAAAATGCATGCCAACGTGCACGGGTGGCATTTGAGCTTTTTGAAAAACTGGACGCTCCGTTTTACGCGTTTCACGATCGCGATGTTGCTCCTGAAGGTTCCGATCTAAGTGCGACCAACGCCAACCTCGATGCGGTTGCCGACGTGCTCGAAGCTGAGCAGCAACGATCTGGCGTCAAGCTGCTTTGGGGAACGGCCAACATGTTTTCCAATCCTCGATTTGTGCACGGTGCAGCGACCAGTTCCAATGTCGAAGTGTTTGCGTACGCAGCGGCACAAGTCAAAAAGGCCCTTGAGGTTACCCATCGACTTGGCGGTGAAAACTATGTTTTCTGGGGTGGAAGAGAAGGCTATCAGTGCCTTTACAACACCAACATGAAACGTGAGCTCGATCACTTGGCCAAGTTCTTTCACATGGCAGTCGATTACGCGAAAGAGATTGGCTTTACCGGCCAGTTTCTGATTGAGCCCAAACCCAAAGAGCCAACGAAACACCAGTACGATTCCGACTGTGCCGCATGTTTGAATTTTCTGCGAGCGTACGACTTGATGGATCATTTCAAGCTGAACATTGAAACCAACCATGCAACGTTGGCCGGTCATACGATGATGCATGAGTTGGAGTACGCCGGTATGCAGGGCGCACTTGGTTCGATCGATGCCAATACGGGCGACCTGTTGCTGGGCTGGGATACCGATCAATTCCCTACGGACTATTATTTGACCACGCAAATCATGCTGGTCCTGCTCAAGTATGGACTTGCTCCCGGCGGTGTAAATTTTGATGCCAAGGTGCGACGTGAGAGCTTTGAGCCAATCGATCTGTTTTACGCTCATGTCGGTGGCATGGACGCGTTTGCTAAAGGACTAAAAATTGCTGCGGCAATTCGAGCCGACAACGCGATCGATAAAATTGTGGATCAACGTTACGCCAACTGGGAATCGGAACTTGGCCAAAAAATCGAGTCCGGGTCGACCAGCTTTGCGGAACTCGAAGCATTGATGTTGGAAAAAGGAGATGCTTGCCCCAACGTCAGCGGTCGACAGGAGTTGGTAGAAAATATTGTCAATCGCTATCTCGACGCGTAAGTTGTTTTCCATTTTTCCAAGAGCAATCGCCATGAATCGGTTCCCTTTTAATGCGCGGTTGATCATCGCGCTCACCGTCGTTTGCTTAGGCGTCTCGTCGATGGTCGCAAGCCCTTTCGGATTGGCGCAGGAAGGCGGTGCTAAACCGCAGACCGAATCAGCGTTGACACGAAAAAATGGAAAGCAGAACCAGAAGTCTGCACCTTCAGCGGAAAAATTGCCTGACCCGGTGACTCAGGATATTCTCGGCTGGACCGTCTTCGTCGACCCGGCCATGCTCAAGGGTGAACATGCTGAAGGAGGTGCAAAAGCTCTCAAGATGCTGGAAAGCCATCTTTTCTTCATCACGTTGTTGGTGCCTGAGCAGCGGTTAGCGGAACTGAAAACGCTCAAGATCTGGATCGAACATCAACATCCGACGATGACCAATATGGCGTACCATCCCAGTGGTTCCTGGTTGGTCAAGAATGGTCACGACCCGCGATTGGAAAAAATGGTTCACATACCAGTTGCGTCGCAGTTGTTAAATCATCAGCAGTTGATGAAGCATCCGATGGTCGTGATGCATGAACTTGCTCATTCGTACCACGACCAGTTTCTTGGTTTTAATGACAAACGGGTGTTGGCGACTTTCAAGTCGGCGAAATCATCCGGTCGCTATGAGTCGGTATTGGATCACCGTGGCGAGAAAGTGCGACATTACGCGTTGAATAATCACAAAGAGTATTTTGCCGAGTCGACAGAAGCCTACTTCAATCGAAATGATTTCTATCCGTTTGTGAATGGTGAGCTGAAGGAATTCGACCCAGACATGCACGCGTTGATGAAGGAGATCTGGGGTTTCTAGATGGATCAAACAAGTAGCGGCCCGGCGCGAGCCGTCCGGTGTTAACCATCTCGAGGAGTTTTGATTCAAAACAAGTAGCGGCCCGGCGCGAGCGGTCCGGTGTTAGCCATCTCGAAGATGCCCCGTGTTTGCTTTTGACAAGAAGATTGGTTTGACAAAAAGATTACCGAGCGAAGGGCTTCTGGCGTTAGTCATTGTCGGAGCAAACAAACAAGCGAATCGTTTTTACCGTAGGGCTTGCGCCCTAACGCTACATGATTCAAACAAGTAGCGGCCCGGCGCGAGCCGTCCGGTGTTAAGCAACTCGAGGTGTTTTGATTCAAAACAAGTAGCGGCTCGGCGCAAGCCGTCCGGTGTTAAACCAACTCGAAGATGCCCCGTGTTTGTTTTTGACAAGAAGATTGGTTTGACAAAAAGATTACCGAGCGAAGGGCTTCTGGCGTTAGTCGTTGTCGAATCAAACAAGCGAATCGTTTTTACCGTAGGGCTTGCGCCCAAACGCTACATGATTCAAACAAGTAGCGGCTCGGCGCGAGCCGTCCGGTGTTAGCCATCTCGAGGTGTTTTGGTTCAAAACAAGTAGCGGCTCGGCGCAAGCCGTCCGGTGTTAACCAACTCGAAGATGCCCCGTGTTTGCTTTTGACAAGAAGATTGGTTTGACAAAAAGATTGCCTAGCGAAGGGCTTCTGGCGTTAGTCGTTGTCGAAGCAAACAAGCGAATCGTTTTTACCGTAGGGCTTGCGCCCTAACGCTACTCGCTCCAATGCTACTCGTTTGGGGCGGTATTCATTTGAATGCCCAGCGTTGGTGAAAGGTGGCTTGGGGCGATCACATTGTCGAATTCGCTCGAACCTGGTGCGACAACACCGTAATCGTTCTCGAACAACGCATCGTTCCCATAAGCGTGACCTTTGACGAAGCCTACTCGGCCATCAGCGAACAAGCAATTCTGTCCAACTCCACGATGGTTGAGACTGGTGCGACCGGGCTGTTCCGTTGAAGGGCGGTCAGCAAGCAAGACGACAAAGGTTTGACCACCGTTTCGCGGTGCGACGTACTGGCTGTCTTCACAGTGGCCCATTGAGTAACCGTAATGCCCTCCCATCGTCTGATGGTAGTGATTGATTTCGGTGCGTGTGGCTGCGGCAAGAACTTGTTGGCAAGTCGGAATAAAGACAGGAGCGACGCTGCTGCCCAAACCGGCACAAGCGAGCAATGAGTCGTCGTTTAGCAACCCCGCATCTTTGAGGATTGGACCATAGCAACCGGATGCCGAAAGATTACCGTCGGCGGGAATGGCAACAAACTGATTGTCGTTGTTGCTGCTGTACAACATGAACGCGTTGCCGACTTGACGTAGATTGTCTTGACAGGCCATCAAGCGACTTTGGTAACGTCCCCAGGAAACCACAGGGAAGAGAATTCCAGCGAGAATTGCCAGGCATGCAACACCGATCCACATGTCCATCATCGACCACGAGGTCGGGTTAAGCGAAAATCGGCGATCGCTGGGAATCAGCTTTGAAGTTTGGTCTGAACTGGCGGATCCTGCAGCTGTGGAGGCAGCTTGGATTGGCCGTTCGTCTGTCATCGCGGTGTCGGCGTCATCAGCCCATACCAAAATGTCAGCAATTGAATTTGAATCGGATGGAATTGAACCAACCGAAGGGCGGGAAGGGGAGTTGGCGAATGCCTCACAGTCATCGAGAAAGCGTAGCCGTTCAGCCGCTTCGATGGCGTCGTAATTTGCGACCAATTCACACGTGCGACGTGCCAAGCCCGGACGGTGGCCGGGAGTATCCAATAGGTCCAAGGGAGACAATGAGGCTTTGATTGCCAGCAATTGTTCTTCGGAATCTGGAAGTTGGTCAAGCTGTTGCTGTAGTTCACGTTGTTCTTGAGCGTCCAGTGCTCCTAACACGTAACCCAGCAAGTCTTCTTGCGAGGGGTGATTCACGATTGGGTCTCTTGGGTTGGTTTGCCACTCGATTAGTCATTAATCGACGTGGCTGGTTTTCCAATAACTGGTCAAACGGTGGATCGCTGCATTGAGTCGGCTCTTCACGGTTCCAACCGGGATTTGCAACACGTCAGCGGCTTCTTGGTACTTCATGCCTTGAAAATAAACCAACTGGATCAGCGCGGTCATCGACTCGGGCAAACGTTCGAGACTTTTTCTGACCAGCCTGATTTGCTCCTCACGCAACGCTGAACCTTCGGGGCCCAGTTCATCGCATTCGAGCAAATTAATCCAGCGACCGATATCTTCATTATCCGATTCGGCCGAAGTGTCGAGGCTCAACTTCGTATGTTTCTTGTTTCGTCGACGGGCATCGATCGCGGCATGAGTGGCGATTGAGTACAACCAGGGACGAAACCGTCGACCCTCTTCAAAACTGTCGGCTTTGAGGTGGACGGCCAGGAACGCTGTTTGAAAAACGTCTTCAGCCATCTCCGCATTGCCAATGTAACGACGCAAGTAGCTATACAGTTCGCGCTCGTATCGATAGACCAGCTGCGCGTACAACTCCCGATCACCGGTTGACCGGTATTCAAGAAAAAGTTGTTCGTCAGTCACTGACATCGATTTTGCCTTGAGTTGTCGATCCGTGAAGGTCGCGTCCATCATTGTCGCTGGCATGTCTTTGTACGCATCTTACAGTGCTTGGTTCGAAATTAGCCCAAAAAGTGCTTGGGGATCCTTCCGATGATTCAAACCCTTCGAATGCGACTCCTATAAGTAGTACGAATTACTCGATTGGAAGCGATTGGCGTCTACCAAAAACTTCCGTTTACCAGAGCGAAACTGGTCGATCTGGCCTCTTCTTGGGGTCTTATCGCGTGGCCTCGCGACACGTAAGGTCGCGATTGACAGGCTTTCGAAGACGATTCGCGTGATCCCCTCTCGCCGCTGCTTAAAACCGTTAAAATCGGACTTCTGACTTGTTGACCGTTTTTGGCTACTCAAACCAAATTCAAATCCAACGCGATCCGCGGCAGCAATTCCTTCATTTGCAAACGATGTGCCGAAGGCCAGATTTATGGAACAACGACGCTATCAGTGGGCCGCTAGCGGCGACGTAAATGCCTTTTTTGGCTTGATGTTGGACAATATTGCCGGTCTGCTGCTACTGGTCTCGCTGCTCAATATCGTTTTTGGGTTCCCTGTAACTTTTTCACTCGCTTACATGGTGCCGGGAACGGCACTGGGCGTGATGGTCGGAGACTTGCTCTTTTTTTGGCTAGCATTCCGATATGCCAAACGATCTGGAAAAACAGATGTCACCGCGATGCCGCTGGGTCTCGACACGCCCTCAACGATTGGGATGATCTTTTTGGTGTTGGGTCCGGCTTACGCAACGGCGCTTCAGACGGAGGGTGCGACGCCCGATACCGCTGCGATGGCGGCTTGGAAAATCGGAATGTGTGCGATCTTCATCAGTGGCATTGTCAAAGGTGTGTTGGCGTTCTTTTCTAACTGGCTTCACCGCGTGTTTCCACGAGCCGGACTGCTTGGTTCACTCGCGGCGATCGCTGTGGTGTTGATTGCTTTCATCCAAACGGTTGACTTGGCCGTCAATCCGATCGTTGGGTTTGCGGCGTTGGCCATTGTTTTGGCAACATTGATTGCTCGGCAAGAACTTCCGTTCAAAGTTCCTGGTGCTTTGGGCGCGGTACTCGTAGGGACCACTCTGTTTTATTTGTTGTACGGCGTGCAAGAAGTTAGTCAGGTCCAGTTTTTACCAGCAGGCGAAAACGTGGAAGCGTTCGTTTGGTTCCCGACCGAGTGGACGATGGCACTCCGTTTTGAGTGGTTAAATTCGTTTGGAGATACGCTGCCTTATCTTGGTTACATCATTCCGTTTGCGATCGCGACGGTAATTGGCGGCATCGATTGCACCGAGAGCGCCGCGTCGGTTGGCGATGAGTACAACACGGGGCAAGTGATCGGCATCGAAGCGTTTGCCACCATGCTGGCCGCTTGCTTTGGCGGCGTCATTCAAACGACACCCTACATCGGACACCCAGCTTACAAAGCGATGGGAGGCCGGGCACTGTACACGTTGGCGACCGCGTTGTTTGTGGGAGGTGCCGGTCTGATCGGATACTTCAGCATCCTGTTCTATGTGATTCCCAAAGAAGCGGTGCTGCCGATTCTGGTTTTCATTGGAATCGAGATCACAGCTCAAAGTTACCACGCGACGCCGCGGCGGCACTACGCTGCGCTGGCGGTCGCCTGTTTCCCTGCGATTGCCAAAGTCGTCATGATCTATCTCGGGCAGTTTTCGATCGACATGGCTGCTCAGGCACCGAACGTACAAGACGTTTATTTGCGATTATCGGTTTTAGCTGGCGGATTTATATTGACCAGTCTGATTTGGGCATCGGCAACGGCGGCGATCATCGATCGGAAGTTTTCAGTCGCCGCAATCTATTTTGCGGTCGGCGGGATGTTGACGATGTTTGGATTGATGCACTCTCCGCTCAATGGCGATCAAATGTTCATGCCGTGGAACCTGTTCGAAATCGAGTTTGCACTGTTTAATGAAACTGGAAACTTGGCCGTCGGTTTTCAATCGATGGCTGAGGCGACCTTTACGAGTGCTCAAAAGAGCATTGTGATTCAACTGGCAGTCGCTTACCTGACGATGGCGTTGCTGATGATTGGCCTGGAGTCGATGCTGGGCGACAAACTTACTCCGATCAACTCGGACGCCGAATACGAGAAACTGATATGACACTTGAAAGAATCCTTGAACCCGAAGTGATGGACTCTCCTCGCGAAGCGCAAGAGTACAACGACATGGATCACTCGGAAGTGAACCAGCGTTTTGTCTCCGAGATGTTGTCGTTTTTAGAAACAGACGAGTGGTTTGCGAATCGACTTGACACCGAAACGGACGGGGTTGAAGAGTCCACATACCTCGATGCGTTGGATGTCGGAACCGGGACGGCCTTGATCCCAATTGAGTTGTGCGAACGCCATGCCGAGTTTCGCGTGATGGCGATCGACATGGCGATTAGCATGCTTGAACTTGCGCGATACAACATCGCGTCCAGCGTCGCAGGACATCGAATTGAACTGGGGCAAGTCGATGCAAAGACGATGGGCTACGACACCGATGCGTTCGACTTAGTGATGTCCAACAGCATCATTCATCACATTCCGGAACCAGTCGAGTGCGTGGAACAAATGGTTCGAGTGGTTCGTCCAGGAGGAGCGATCTTTATTCGCGACTTGATGCGGCCGACGGATGCGGAAACGTTGGATCAAATTGTGCAGACTTATGCAGGGCATGAGTCGGAGTATTCTCGCAAGCTGTTTCGTGATTCGTTACACGCATCATTGTCATTGGAAGAAATGCGAGCCTTGGCCGTCAAGTTTGGTTTTGCGGCTGAAACGGTCTTGGCAACATCCGATCGGCATTGGACTTGGGCAGCCATCGTTCCCGAAATCGAATCAGATGCATAAGGTTCGCAGCGAGTTCCTTTCGTCCGTTGTTTGAGATGTCTGTTCGATAATAACGGTTGTGCGTGGGCTTGAATCGTGGCAAATGAGCATCCGTCTGTGCAATCTCCGATCAGTTGGGTTATCATGGAATGCCTCACATTCCACTCCCGTTGCTGACTCAGCGGGAGACGTTTCGTTTCATACGTCGCTGTTTCAGCGTCCAGTTCACAGGTAAAAAAATGACGATTCGCTCTCGTAACCAGCTGTGTCATTCTTGGCTGGCTTGTTTGGTCCTGACCACGATCTTGGGTTGGTCTCTGGGGACACCAGGCGTGGCGCCGGCTCAAGAAAAGGTCGATTTTGTCAAGCAGGTGCAACCGATTCTTGAAAAGCACTGTTTCGAATGCCATGGTGCCGACGAAGACGAAAACAACGGCTTCTCGATCAGCATCAAATCGGAGGCGGGCGATTATTTCGTAGAAGAGTCTGCTGAAGATAGTGAGATCTATCTTTTGATGACGTCTGACGACGAAGATGAAGTCATGCCGCCAACTGACTACGAACATCAGTTGTCGGACGAGGATAAAGAACTCGTCAAGCGGTGGCTCGATGAAGGAGCTGATTGGCCTGATGACGTTACGTTTGTCAAGTACGAAGGTGAACCACAGGACACCAACGATGATCCGGGCGGCGATACGGTTGCCGAAAAACAAACGGATGAATCAGGGTCGACTAGCGAAGAGAATGCTGATGAAGCCGCCGCTGAACCCGCTCCTTTGGATCCCAAAGTTGAAAACCTGATGAAAGCAGCCGGGTCCTTGCACCCCGCTGCTGTGCATATTCCGATCGGACTGATCTTGGCTGCCGGGTTCTTCGCATTATTGAGTTTGCGTGGCAGCTTTGTGATGAGTGACTGCGCCTACTATTGTCTCTGGTTGGGTGCTTTGGGCGCCATCGTGGCCTCAGGCACAGGTTGGTATTGGAGTTGGATGGAAAACAAAGGGACCGTTGAAGTTTTCGCGGACATCTTTGACAGCAATCAAAAAGTCTATTGGCATCGCCTCGGTGGACTGATCATTACGATCCTCAGTTTCATTTTGGCCTTGTTTGCCGCAAGTGCCCGCAGCAAAGATCCAGATGAAGGTGTAATGTGGAAACTGGGTGCGATTCTGTTGGCTATTGGCGTCGCCTGGGTCGGACACACGGGAGGCGAATTGCAGTACGGTAGCGATCACGACAAATACATTCACGCTGTGTGGGAAGATCTGACTGGTGGTGGCGGCGAAGAGAATGGCGAGGGCGAAGACGGAGCAGACGAGAACGCTGACGCCGATGGTGACGGCGAGGCTGAAGATGATCCTGTCGCCAAGAAAGATGCTGACGACGCTCGTGCTGCTCTGGCGGGAGGTCAAGGCAGCGATGATGACTCCGAAGATGATACGTCGTTGGTTGGCAAAACCAGCGGCGAGCAGTGAGTCGCACTTGGAGTCGTTGAACGTTTGCGTGAGTCTAAGCCCAAACGGAACAAACGAAAACGTCGCAATCTCTGTCCCAACGTTTCAACTGTGCCGCCGGCACCGATCCACGAAATGGTGTCCGGGGGCTGGAAAACGGTCCCGGAATTTGGTCTCCTTTTAGTCCATGGAAACCAGTTCTCACGTCTTCGATTTTCTTAAGCAACCGGTGGCGGAGTTGCCTGTCGGCATGCTCGTGTTGACGGGTAAAGAACGATTCCTGAAGACATTGGCCTTGAAACATCTTGTTGGCGAGAGCAACTCAGACGACAACTCAGAGTTTTCGGTCGTTCGTATGGAAGGCCCAACGGCCAGCTGGACTGATGTTCACGATGAACTCTCTACTCGATCGTTGTTCGGTGGCGATGGTCCCCAAATCGTGATCGTCGATGATGCTGATAAATTTGTGACGGCCAATCGTGATCGTCTCGAAGACTACGCAAAAGGGACAGGTGGAACCGGGTTGTTGGTGATGCTGGTTGATCTTTGGACCAAGTCAACGCGGTTGGCCAAACTTGTCGCCCAGCACGCCCATCAAGTCGACTGCGGGCCCCCAAAAAAATCTGCACGATCCAAATCGGCAGATCCAACGCAAGTTAAAGCGTGGCTGATTGACCGAGCGAACACCGAATACGGTTACGCGTTGCCCAAACAAGCGGCTCAATTGCTGTTTGATTTGACCGAGTGCGAATTTGGGCGGATGGATCAAGAGCTGCAAAAGATCGCATTGTTTGCTGAAAACGGCAAAGTCACTCTTGAGACTTGCAAACAGATGGTTGGTGGCTGGCGTACGCGGACCACTTGGGAGGCAATCGAGTCGGCCCTGAACGGTGATGCTGGTAAGGCACTTGACCTGCTTGATCTGATTTTTCGCGGTGGTGAACCACCGATCGCCGTTTTTGGTTCTATCGCTTGGTCATTGCGACGATATGGGAATGCAACGGAAGAAGTCCTGCGGCAGTTGCGGACCGGGCAGCGACCCAACATGAAGACTGCCATCAAACAGGCTGGACTTGGAAGTTGGGGTGGCGGTGATGCGGAAGCGGAATTGAAACAGGTCGGCAGCACACGTGCCAAACAGATCCACCAGTGGCTGTTGGAGACGGATGTCCAACTCAAGCGATCTCACTCAACCGAAACCCGTGGGCGACTGGCGATTGAAAAGTTGTTTGTCAGGATGGCCAAAGAACTCGCCCCGACGAAGTAACGATCGGACTAGTTTTCCGGGTTGTTGAACGAGCTCAACATTTGGTGACCACGCCAGATCGCGTAAGCCAGTTGCCAATCGATCGGGGCATTGGGATTTCCTGCGTCGTACCAATGGACTGAATGACCATCCACGATGACGGTCCCTTCGCGTTCACCATCGGTCGCCTCTGCAATCAAAATCAACTGACCAAAGAAGCTGGCGGCGGTTTTGGGTGACGCGGAATCAAATCCTTGTGCGTTCAAATCGCCAAGCATTCGTCGCCATTGGTTGGCAAATGCCGCTTCCGCTCTCGGAATTGAAACCTGAAAGATTTCATTGTGCACCGTTTGCCATCCGGCGAACGCAGCGTAAATATCTTCCGGCTCCAGGTGTTGAAGATCAGCAGCGAACGCGTGAGTCATCGGGCCACAGATGGCGATGTTGCGATGGGACTGTTGTCCGGAACCGTATTCGTATCGAAACAGATAGCATTGGACGGGATGCTCATATCCTGGCCAATACATCTCCCGGCTTTCCATAAACTCGATGTTGCTTGGCGCTAGTCCCATCTGCGCCGGTTCAGAGAGCCAGATAGCCAGATGACTCTCAGCGATCGCAATTTCTCCTTGCAGCTCAAGCGAGATCTCGTCTCGAAAACCCAGTTCTTCGGCATAGGCTAACACGCGAAGCCGGGCGATCGGCTGTTGGGCTAACGCGATGAGTGTGCTCTTTCCTTGTTCGTCGCCCAATCGGGTTAGCGCGGCGGCGGCTTCGGTCTGAACGCGTCGGTGTCGCAACCCGAGTGCCTGATGCAGTTTTCCCGTCGCCGGTTCATGCTTTAGTTGTGCAAACGTATCGCAAAGTGCGACGATCAGTGCGACGGAATCAGAAACCAGTTGGTTAACGGAAGCCGCATTCGAATTTGGCGGCAGGTCGCCTTCTTCAATCTTCCCCAGTTGGCCTGCAAGTTGTCCCAGCAAATTGGCCAACTCTTCAACCCGCGGTGACGCGGGGTGCTCGTCGACCATGTCGTTTCGAAAATAGAAATTGAACAGATCATAAACGGCTGGCGCGATCTGAGAATGGGCGGTTGCTCGGTTGAGCAGTGCATCCAGCAACCAGAGAGGCGGTTGAAATGTGGATTGCATCAATGGTGCAAACGCCAAAACAATTCCCATGCGGTGTTGGGGCGGTTGGTCACAGACCAGTTTGACCCACAACTGCAACGTTGTTTCCGACTGACGGGTGGCAAGCCAACGCAGTAAGTGATTTCTCAGATCGCTGGTTTCGCTGCATCGAAGATACATCGCTTCAACATTGGAGAGTCGCTGCGGGGTCCAGTGTCCATTCGATTCGTCTTGGTTAACGCGAGATGTTTCGCGGTGTGTCAATTGGTCAATGATGGGTTGGATCAGTTGATCCATTGGAATCCGACCTGAAGGGCCGTTTGTGGATTCGACCTCCTCCAGTTCATCCGCGAAATCGAGCAGTCGGTCAAGCAATTCATCGACTTCTGAGTCCTCAATCGCCGAGATGGACTTGGCGAGCGTCGCGATCTTGGCGACTTGGGATCGGTCTTGTTGGGCCAACAGGATGGCCTCAGTAAGTTCATTGATCATGAATGAAAGGCGGAGGAATTGGATCTATCGTAAAAAGCTCGCGTTGACCAAAGTTGTTTACCGCGATAGCTTATTGACACGTGGTTTCATTTTCGAATCTGATCGACAGATATCGATTCGAGTATTCAGGAATGAATCGCTGATTCATGTTCCCGAATCGCGAATCTGTCCCCGCTAAAATAATCGAACGGCTACCGCAAAAAAGTGCCTTCGAAAACTTTTTCGATCCGCATCGTCATAATCGCGGTCGTCCCGAATTAAATGCTTGCCGACGCCTAGCATTGTCGCAGTTTCTCAGCGGCAACAGTTTTTTTTATTTTTTAACTATTTCTCCCCAGCAAACATTCTGTGACTGATCAGCCTGTAAAACGTCGCCAACGGCTCTCTTTTGATTCAATGGGATTGTCTAAGAGCATGCTCAAGAAACTGGATGAGATTGGGTATGAGAAGCCATCTCCGGTCCAAGCGGGTGTCATCCCGTTGGTAATGGATGAATACGATGTGATTGGCCAAGCGAGAACGGGAACTGGCAAGACCGCGGCCTTCGCGATTCCCATTCTTGAACAGTTGGATTTGAAAGTTCGCCATCCCAAACCGCAAGCGTTGATTCTGACTCCGACCCGCGAGTTGGCTGTCCAGGTCGAAAATGAATTTCGCCGAATGTGCGACCCTGAGCATGTGAAGTGTGTTTGTGTTTATGGCGGTCGTCCAATCTCAACGCAGATCAATCAACTAAAACGGGGCGCACATGTCGTCGTGGGCACTCCGGGACGTGTCATTGATCATCTCAATCGTGGCACGTTGAACATTGACCAGTTGTGGTTTGTTGTTCTCGACGAAGCGGACCGCATGCTGGACATCGGATTTCGCCCTGACATCGAACGCATCCTCAGTCGTTGTCCCAAGGAAAGGCAGACGTTGTTGCTGAGTGCCACGTTGCCCGAACCGATTCGGCGGTTGGCCAAACGTTACATGTACCAGCCGAAGGTCATCAACTTTTCCAAAGACAGTGTCGCAGGCAAAACAATTGAGCAACATGTATTGAGACTGCCAGCGACGATGAAGTTTGACATCCTCGTCAAGCTGCTTGAGCGAGAAAATCCAGAGCAGGCCATCGTCTTTTGTCGAACCAAGCTGGGAACCGCCAAGCTGTTTCGTAAACTGACCAAGAAGACATCGTTTCAACGAATCGGTTCATTGCATGGCGACATGACGCAGAGCTCTCGCGATCGAGTGATGAAAGAATTCCGCTCGGGCAAACTGCAGCTGTTGGTCGCCACGGATGTTGTTGGTCGGGGGATCGATGTCTCCAACGTTTCACACATCATCAACTTTGATATTCCCGAACTCAGCGATGATTACGTGCATCGTGTTGGGCGCACCGGGCGGATGGGTCGTCAGGGCGTTGCGTTTTCCTTTGTCACGCCAGCTCAAAAAGGTGAGCTGTCGCGAATCGAGGAAAAGATCAATGTCCAACTCAAACCGGATCCGCTGCAAGAGTTGATCGAATCGACTTGGGAAGATTTTGAGCCACGACCGGCTGATTCAAAACCCAAAAAACGATATCGCCGAGCGTTGTAACGGCAACAATTGGTAGACGGCGCGGTCGCCTGTTTTTGTTTTGCCAATTCGTTGTTTGCATCGGAATCGATGGACTAATTCCCGGCCAGCATCTTTAGGTCTGGTGCGATTTGCTCGACCGATCGCGAAAGAAACTTTTTGACTTGCGCCGTCGTTTTGAATTTCATGACCGAAGAAACGATCTGTTCGGCTTCTTCAATTGAGACCTGGCTGGCAAGCCGTTTGATGGAAGGCACGAATGCCGGGCTCATGCTGAATCGTCGCAATCCCATTCCCAGTAAAATCAGGAATGCTCGAGGCTTTCCGGCCATTTCACCGCAAACGGTCACGGGGACATTCGCCGCGATGCACGCTTCGATCACCATTTTCAAAACGATTAAAACGGGTGGAGCCAACGGTTCGCAAAGATGATTCACTTTGGGATTATCGCGGTCGGCAGCCATCAGGTACTGGACGAGATCGTTCGATCCGATTGAGACGAAATCGATTAAGTCAACCATCGTTTTGATCGAAATCGCTGCGGCGGGGACTTCCAGCATCATGCCGATGGGAACTTCTTTGGTTTTGATACCGCGTGAGTTAAGTGTCTTGTAGGCGCGACGAACCATGCTGCGAAGTCGGCGAATTTCTTCAACGGTCGTGACCATCGGAAACATCAACCGCACGTTCCCTTCAGGAAACTCACTGGCAGCTCGGACGATCGCACGGATCTGCGTGTTGAAGAACTCAGGGTGTTCGAAGGACAATCGAATGCTTCGCCAACCCATGAATGGATTGGCTTCTTTGTGCTCGCCACCGAGATACGCAACGGTTTTATCGCCGCCGATATCGAGCGTTCGGATCGTGACGTTGTGGTTGGGCGCGGCGGCAACGATCTCTCGGTAGGTTTGGTACTGTTCGTTTTCATCGGGAACATTGGGATGAGTCAGATACAGGTATTCAGTTCGATACAGGCCAACCCCAGTCGCGCCCATCGAATTGGCGGCCTCCGCATCGGCGAGGCCATTGATGTTTGCTTGAAGTTTTAGTTCGAGTCCATTTTTGGTGAGTGCGAGCAGATCACGATTGGCCGCCAGTTTATCTTTGAGGTCGACAAACTCGCGTTCGATTTTTCGAAAAGCGCTAATCGTTTCTGAGTTCGGATTGATTTCAATATGTCCGTCGCGTCCATCGACGATCACGGTGTCGCCAGTTTTGATACGACGGACGACGCCTTTAATGCCGGAGACGGCGGGGATCCCGCGCGACCGCGCGACGATCGCCGCATGGCTGGTTTGCGAGCCCGATTGCGTCACGATGCCGTGGACGTCGATATCACCAAGCGCGACCACTTGAGATGGCAGTAATTCATCGGCGATGACGATGAGAGGGCCGTTGAGTGCTTCGGCGCCAACACCTGGTTTGAGGACATCCGAAAGATGACTGCTGAGACGGATCGCGACATCGCGAACATCGTTGAGCCGCTCTTTGAGATAAGCGTCTTTGGTCTTGGTAAAGATCGCGGTGTACTCTTCCATCAGCCGATGCAGTGCCGCTGCGGAAGTCATCCGATCTTCCACAATCCAGTGTCGGATCTTTTGAGTAAACGCGTTGTCTCGAAGGATTTTTCGGTGAACCGCAAAGATTTCGGCTTCGTCATGACCGACTTGACTGGCGACTTTCCGTTCCAGTGCACGGAGGTCCACACCCGCCTTGTCACGGGCAGTTTCATAGTTGGCCAGCTCAGCGGTGACTTCAGAGTCTTCCAAGGTCTTGGTGTCCGGATTCACGAAGATTTCGCGAATCACGTATGCCGTACCAATGGCTACGCCGGGGGAAACAGCTATTCCACGTCTCATGCCGGGATTCTATCAGAATCAACGCTGCACCGGTATCGGAACTGATTTACACCTTAATGGTCGAAGTCTTGGAATTTTCGTGGTACGGGGGCAAGCGTTCTTGAGTAAAAACGGGCGTTTGGTTACAGTTGTGACTTTGAAAAATCGGCGTATCGGGCGGCAATTCTGCGAAACGATCGTGAACCGCCGGAGTTTCCCCATACGACTAAATTCTTCTGGCTTCGCCGATGCGTTTTACCCAACTTGACAAAATCGTGGCCTTGCAGAAAGGTAAATCGATTTGCGCCGTCAAGGGTCTGGCTTTGTCGGAAGAATACTTGCAGGATCATTTTCCAAGATTTCCCGTCATGCCCGGCGTCTTAATGCTTGAGGCAATGTTTCAGGCTAGTTCATGGTTGGTTCGCGCGTCAACGGAGTTTGCCCTTTCCAGCGTTGCGCTGAAAGAAAGCAAGAGCCTCAAGTTCCAGGGATTTGTCCAACCAGGAAACACTTTGGAAGTGTTTGCTGAAATCAAGTCCGTCAACGAATTGACGTTTAACCTAAAAGTCAAAGGCACCATCAACGGTGAAACGGCGACCAGCGGGCGATTGGTCGTTGAAGCTTACAACCTGTCAGAACGAGATGGAATTGACGAAGCGATCGACCGATATATGAACCATCAACAACGTTTGATGTTTCGTCGACTTTGCGATCCACTCGACCCCAACAATCCGGACAAACTGGAAAAAACGTCGCTGGTGCATTGAACCGAAGCAATCGGCAAACGCACTTCGACTTTCGATAAATCAATTTTCCGTTCCAAAAAGAGAGAAATTTAATGTCAGTAAACCCAGAGATCTTTAGCAAAGTCAAAGAAGAACTGATTGAAGCTTTGGGCGTTGATGATGATGAAGTAACAGAAGATGCCACGATGGTTGGCGATCTCGGTGCCGAATCAATTGACTTTCTGGATATCGTGTTCAAGCTCGAAAAAGCTTTCGGTATCTCGATCCCACGAGAAGAATTGTTCCCCGACGACATCCTTACTAACGCCGAGTACGTCGTTGACGGCAAACTGACTGATGATGGTTTGGTCAAGCTAAAAGAGCGCATGCCTTTTGCCGATTTGACAAAGTTCTCCTCCGATCCGCAGGTCCAGAACTTTGGCCAGCTGCTGACGGTGAAAGATCTTTGTAACTACGTCGCGGCCAAAAAAGCTTGACGTTGCGATATGGAACATCGATCGAGTTTGATCGGTTCTCTCGGAGGTGATGCTTTCACCGCTCGAAGAAACTTCAGGTCCATTGAATCTACGCGTTCGTGGACCTTTTTGTTTGGCAGTGATGCCACAACACTTGGCATGCTCGTTGCCGCTATATTGAGTTGCGTCCGTTCTGAAATCTAGAAGGGTTAGGCCATGCGTTGGTTTTGGGTCGACCGGTTTACCGAGTTTGTCAGTGGCACGTCGGCCACATCCATCAAGAACGTCAGCTTGAGTGAAGAGCCGGTCGAGGAGTACGCGCCGGGTCGCACTTATTGCCCGTCTTCGTTGATCGTTGAAGGCCTCGCTCAAACGGGTGGCCTGCTGATCGGACAACTTAGCGACTTCCGTGATCGCATCGTGCTGGCCAAAATCAGCAAGTGCAAATTCCACTGTGATGCTTACCCCGGTGACACGTTGACCTATCGCGTGACGTTGGGCAACCAGGAGGGCATCGGTTCGGTGGCCAACGGGACCGCCCACATTGGCGATCGACTCCAATGCGAAATTGAACTCATGTTTGCCAAACTTGACGACGAGCGGTTTAATGACGTGGAACTGTTTGAGCCTGCCGAATTCTGCCGCATGATCCGCCTGTTGCGATTATTTGAAGTTGGGAAAAATCCTGACGGCAGCCCAATCTCAGTTCCTGAACATATGCTGGAAGCCGAACGCAAATATTTGCACATTGGTCTTTAGTTAACTCCCAAGCTGCTGGCGACAACCAGTAAGTCCAACATTCCCTGTCCCGATTTGATTGATACTCATGATGATCCATCGAAATTCCAGACGCCGCGTTGTTGTTACTGGCATTGGCGTTATCAACCCGCTGGGCAACGACATTGAAACCGTTTGGTCAGCTTTGAAAGAAGGTAAATCGGGAGTCGGATACACGACGATTTTTGACGCCAGTAATTTCCCGACTCGCATCTCTGCTGAGATCAAAAATTGGGATGTTGCCAGCGCGGTCGACAATCCAGACGTCTGGAATCTCCGAGGACGACACACCCGGTTTGCAGCTGGAGCCGCCAAGCAGGCGTTTGATGCTTCAGGCGTCGCCGACGCGATCCAGGATCGCCGTCGATTCGGTGTTTACATGGGCAGCGGCGAAGGTAACCAGGACTTTCTGTCATTCGCTTCGATGATGGCGACGTCGTTGGATGATGAAGGAAATTTGGATCTGGTCAAGTTCACCAAAGCCGGTTTGGATACGCTCAACCCTGTCGTCGAATTGGAGCAAGAGCCGAACATGCCTGTGGGCCATATCGCCAGCATGTTCAATGCTCAGGGCCCCAATGCGAATTGCTTGACCGCCTGCGCCGCCAGCAATCAGGCTGTCGGGGAAGCGGCTGAAATCATTCGACGAGGCGAAGCCGACGTGATGCTCTCAGGTGGGACCCACAGCATGATCCATCCGTTTGGTGTGACGGGTTTCAACCTGCTGACGGCCCTGTCGACGAACAACGATGATCCAACAGGTGCGTCTCGACCGTTCGATCGATTGCGTGATGGATTCGTCCTCGGCGAAGGCGCTGCAATGGTCGTTTTGGAAGAGTACGAATTTGCGAAAGCACGTGGTGCTCATATCTGGGGCGAAGTGATCGGTTATGGCTCGACCGCGGATGCCTATCGAGTCACCGATATCCATCCTGAAGGTCGTGGAGCAATCGGCTGCATGCAAATGGCGCTGCAGGATGCCGGTGTTTCACCCGAGGAGATTGACTACGTAAACGCACATGGAACCAGCACAACGGTTAACGATAAAGTTGAGTCAAAAGCGTGCCGCGAAGTGTTTGGCGAACATGCGATGAACACGCCGATTTCCAGCACCAAAAGCATGATGGGACACCTGATCGCAGCCGCTGGCGCCACCGAGTTGATTGTTTGTCTGATGGCCATTCGTGACAACGTCTTGCCGCCGACGATCAACTATCAAAACCCTGATCCGCTTTGCGATTTGGACTACATTCCCAATGAAGCTCGAGAATGCGATTGCTCCGTTGCACTAACCAACAGTTTCGGATTTGGCGGACAAAACATCTCTGTTGTCGTATCGCAATTGAGCTAGTGCATGAATTCCAATCCAAACTTTGAACGAACCAAGTCGATCGTCGAGGACCTCCGTGCCGATGTCGATTTTGAGTTGGATGATGTCATCGCAAGTATCGTTCATGGTTTGCCTGATGAATATTTTGTGACTCTCTCTGATGCTGACCAACTAAAGCCGCTTAAAGCGCTGTTGGCGATGGGAATCTGCCACCTCGACGATGAAATCATGATGCGCAGCGAAGACGGGCAACAGATCGCCGTCGTCGCGAAACGGAACTACCCTGGGCAGCTGGCAAATATTCTGCAACGTCTGCCTAACAGCAATCCATTGATTAGTGCCAAGATCTTCACATCGACAGATCACGATTTCATTATCGATGTTTTTGATTTTGAAACCGATCGTACGCACACCGGTGGTGAGCAAGAAATCAACCGGGCGATCATCGCCGATGAAGTCGCCGAACTGACTCATCGAACCGTCGAAGAGATTCGTGATTTTGTCACGCATTATCATCCGGCGAGTTCGATATTGAATTCGGCCAAGCAAGTGGCCGAACAGTTTCTCGCATTCAAAGTGACCGAGCAGTCGGGTGGTCTGGCTTTGCGGTGGTCCGATCAGCCAGAGCAGACACAGACAAGAATCACGGTTTCGGCAAGTCAGGTTTCTGCACGAAGTCTGTTGCAATTCACGTCAGAGTTTCTGGGGGATCAGAAGTTTGATATCGAGCAAGCTTGGCTGCATGATGTCCCGCTGGACGATCAAGAATCGTCACACGTTGCGCTCGTCAGTTTCTTGATCGTTGGGAACGTGCCAAGAAAAACTGACGCGTTTGGAGCGTACCTGAAAGAGCGTTTTGGGGCTGATTCTTAACAGCGGCTCATTCTAAACAGCTTTTCGGCGGTAAAAAGCGTCAATTTATCGTTGGGTCCCGGACTTCACTCGGAACCGGCCAAGGTGCTAACCGTGGCCGAGCACGCCTGCCGCAAAGCTGACCAGATCGTTTTGCGAACGATAATATTCAATCAATTTTTGCCGCATCGCTTCGGTGTTGGCAATCGACATCGGGTCGGGGGCAATCCCCATGGGTGCATGCTGTCCCAGTAGTTTTTCGATCGTCAGTTCCAGAGCTGCTTCGTTGTTTCCCAGACGAAACAAAAGTTCAACAACGGTCTCGATCGCGACGGGCCCAAATTGTTCGGTGTCCACGGAGCTTATCTTCTGTCGAAAATGGGCGACTGCGTCTTCCGCATTGATTTCACCAACAAGTGCACCAAAGTAATGCAGATGATCGACGTAAGTTTGTTCAAATGGCGGATGACCCGGATAGTGAAAATCCTCAGCAAGCTGGTTGCCGTAACGAGACAGTTGATAGGCACGACGCAAGTCATCAGGATCATCGACCAGACGAGCGATCCTCATCAGCGATGCCAAATGGGTTGTGTCGATATGATGGGCACCGTGCTCAGTGAGTTGCGGACGCTGTTCCAGAATTTCTGCCAACGACATCTGTTTTAACTCTTCTGGAATCTCCGGCTCAAAATCTTCATCGAGAGGGGCATCAGAATCCGGCAGGCTCATCGAATACCGGATGTTGTCCAGCAGTTCGTTGTACAAGTGATCGAGCAGTACCACCGCCATTTCTTTTTGTGTTGTTCGATCGAATGCAGCCGATTGTGTTTCGAACGTTGTGATACCGTTGCAGGTTCCATAATGGTTGAGCAACAGTTTGTAGCCGAACGCAGGAGCGGCGCCTTGAGCAATCGCGGTATCGATCAGCAGGTCGATGTTTTCTTCGTCGGGCTTAATCGCTTGCAACAGTTTTTGATTGAGTTCCCGGTCTCCGACAGGTTGCAGGTACATCCAACCTTGTTGCACATCTCCTGTTCGCATCAACAGGGTGCCAACTTCGCGACAGGCTGAAATCAAACCATCTTCGAGTTCACGCTGCTGTTGCTCGGTAAGTGAATCGGGGTTATCAGAATACAGTAGCGGGAGTTCCAACCGATGACGTACTCGCATCTTGAGGACTTCAAACAGCGCGGGGTAGTTTTTGTCACGGCGAACGTTTTGTTCGAGATAGTCCAACGCTGGACCGATTCCAGCTTCGCCTGCGATCCGCTGTAATTCATCAAAAGGTGACATGAAAGGCTCGTTTTCTTCAACAACCAGAGAAGCGATCATTTTGGCCTTAATTGTCAGTGCTGGGAACCCATTGCGATTTAGCGAAAGTTTCTCGAACGAATCTGCAGTTCTTGCAGGCGATCGGACATGTCTTCGATTCGATTGGCGACTACGTGAATCACGTTGTTTTTCTTTTCCAATTTTCCATGAACCAGCCAAGCGGGTGATCGGCGAGCGACTCGGTAGTAGCGTTCCCAGATCCTTTGTTTCACCACCAGATTGGCGGTTCCTGTTTCATCTTCGATTGTCACAAACGTGATCCCTTTGGCAGTCGACGGACGTTGACGCAAAATGACCAAGCCGGCGATTCTGAGGAAACGATTGTTTTGCAGTTCTTCCAGCGATTGACAAGTTGTGACGTTCAGATCGATCAACAGCTCTCGATGAAATGACATCGGGTGAGCTTTCAATGATAGCCCAACGGTTCGATAATCCTGAGTGACTTCGTCTTCCAGTGAAAGTGTTGGGAGTGCCGATGTTTCGTCGTCGGCGAGCGAGAGTCCGGCAAACAGCGGTTGGTTCAGTGGCTTTTTCTCCTGTCCCAACGCTTGCCAGAGTGCAGATCGACGGTCCTGATTGAGCGAACCGAAGGCGTCCGCTTTGCTCAACTGCGTGATCGCTGACTGTCCGATACCGGTTCGTTGGGCAAATTCGGCGACTGAATCAAAGGGGCCCGCGTTTCGTTCGCGGATGATCGTTTCGGCGATCCCCAATCTCAACCCCGAGATCATCCGCATCCCCATTCGCAAGGCGCGTGATCGCGACTCGCCTGATTCGGGGACCAGCGGTGAGTGTTTGACGGTCTGTGGAGCAGTTTGGTTGGTCGTTGGCATTTGGTTGGCAAATTCCGGCAGTCGGTTGGCGTCTTCGATTGTGCAATCCCAGTCGCTGAAATTGATATCGACAGGCAGGACCTGCACACCGTGTTGTCGCGCGTCAGCGATCAACTGCGCCGGCTGATAAAAACCCATCGGCTGGCTGTTGATGAGGGCGGCGCAAAAAGCGGCGGGGTAGTATCGCTTGAGCCAGCAGGAAACATAAACGAGTTTGGCAAAACTGGCGGCGTGGGACTCGGGGAATCCATACTCACCAAAGCCGCTGATCTGTCGAAAGACTTGTTGGGCAAACTCTCCATCGAGACCGCGTTGGGCCATGCCGTCCATCAGCTTTTCACGAAACTTTTCGATCACACCTGTTTTTCGCCATTTCCCCATCGCCCGTCGCAGCTGGTCGGCTTCACCAGGTGTAAAACCGGCAGCAACGACGGCCAGCTTCATTGCCTGTTCCTGAAAGATCGGAACGCCGAGCGTTCGGTGCAGGACCGCCTTGATCGCGTCATTTGGATAGACCACTGGTTCATCACCATTGCGGCGGCGGAGGAATGGGTGCACCATATTTCCCTGGATGGGACCTGGACGCACGATCGCCACTTCAATTACCAGGTCATACCAGCAGCGTGGTTTGAGTCGGGGCAACATGCTCATCTGGCCGCGACTTTCGATTTGAAAAACACCGACGGTATCGGCGTCACAGATCATGTCATAGACCAGCGGATCTTCGTTTGGCAAATTGGCCAATGTGCAATGCCTGCCCCAGTGTTGTTCGACCAAATGAAAGCACTTGCGAATCGCCGACAACATTCCCAGACAGAGGCAATCGACCTTGAGCAAGCCCAGTTCTTCAAGATCATCTTTGTCCCACTGGATGACCGTGCGGTCTTCCATGGCCGCGTTTTCGATCGGCACCAGTTCATCCAGTTTGCCACGCGTGATGACCATTCCACCGACGTGCTGTGAGAGGTGACGTGGAAACCCGAGCAGGTCACCGACGAGATAATTCAGTCGTCTGCCGATCTGAGATTCGGGATCGATTCCGACATCCTGCATTTTGCCGGCCAGATTCGATTCGTTCGAATAACCTTCGACATGTTTGGCCAGTGCATCGATGCGATCGAGTGACAATCCGAGTGCCTTCCCGATGTCGCGAACCGCACTGCGAGTTCGGTACGTCACGACGGTTGCGGCAAGTCCAGCGCGGTCGCGCCCGTATTTCTGATAGAGATACTGCAGCACTTCCTCACGTCGTTCATGCTCAAAATCAACATCAATATCGGGAGCCTCGTCCCGTTCTTTACTGATGAATCGCTCGAACAACAGATCGGTTGTGTCCGGATCGACGGAAGTAACGCCAAGACAGTAACAGACAGCGGAATTCGCTGCCGAGCCTCGGCCCTGGCAAAGGATGCCACGCGAGCGGGCAAAGCGGACCAGATCCCAAACGGTCAAAAAGTACGCTTCATATCGGAGCTCATCGATCAGTGTGAGTTCATGTTGAATCTGGTTCGATACTTTTTCGGGAACACCGTCGGGGTATCGATTTTGAGAACCGATGGACGTGAGTTCGCGCAAATACTGAATTGGCGTTTTACCCTCTGGTGCCAGTTCTTCCGGGTACTCGTATCGCAGATCATCCATACGAAACGCACAACGATCGGCAATTTCCCGAGTTCGTTCGATGGCATCGGCGATCGTGCTGAACTTCTTCTGGATCGTTTCGATCGACTGCAGGTGTCGTTGGGCATTGGGCAGCAACAGATCTCCTGCTTCGGCAACCGTGGTGTGATGTTTGGTCGCTGTCAGGCAATCGTGCAGTGGCAGTCGGGCAGGGACGTGATAGAGAACATCACCGGAGGCGACCAGCGGTAGTTGACTGGTACGAGAAAAACCAACCAGCTGTTCGATTCGCCAATCGTCATCGACACCGTGGTACAGTGCAGCCAACAGATAACCCCGGTCTCCAAACAGTTCGCGGTAACGTGTGAGTTGCTTTTCGACTTGTCGCCGAGACGTTGCAGACAGGGCAGGGGGCGATGCGTCGCTTTTGAGAGGATCCGTATCGCCCGCAGGAGAGCGGAACCAACTTTGCTGGCTCGATTGGTACCATGGCCAGCTCGGGTGCGATGCATCAATGTGCCCAGTGCGACAACGATCACCGGGAAGAAATGGCAGGACCCCCGCCAACAGCTCTTCGTGATGATTCACGATGTCATCGAATGACAACCAGCACTCCCCTTTGGGAGCACGTCGTCGGCCAACGGTGAGCAAACGTGAGAGGTTCGCGTAAGCTCTTCGAGTGGGTGCCCAGAGCACTACGGGTAACGAATCGTTGAGGACAACTTCGGCGCCGATGATCAGTTTTAATTGCGTGTGTCGCGCAGCCGCGTAGGCTCGGACGACACCGGCCAAGGTGTTTTCATCGGTGACAGCCAGAGCGTGGTAACCAAGCTCAAGCGCGCGTTCGACCAGCTCGTCGGCATGAGCGGCACCGGTCAGGAAAGAGTAATTTGTTTTGCAGTGAAGTTCAGAATACACCATGTAACCACCAACGACGTGTCCGAAGATCACGGTAAACCCAATAGTGTTGTCCAGTTTCCGTTTCGACTCGCCAATAGTCTCGACAGACGGTGCGGCCACGCCACCAACCGGTTTCGATTCGCTGAGGACCACAACTGGCCACCACACGCTGAGGCGAAAATGACTCAGAGGCGTATCGATCCTGAGCTTGCAGCGACAGCACTTCCAGACATGACGCTTGCGAATCTTGGGTGGCCACGAACGTATCGAGTGGGAGTGGAGGGCGTAGCAAACGAACGGGTCGAGCCAGCAAGTGAGATTCTGATTTGGCTTTGGCGACCTTTCTTCGCTGGCGACGTCGAGCGTCCACGAGTGGCTTGAAGCGATAGGAATATTCGGGCTGGGCACCTGATTGAAGCGTCGGGTACACGACGTTGGCAGCACCCAGTCGACTGGCGAGCCGATTGATCAGATGCGATAACGCTTGACGATCCAGTCGTGGGTTCTCGTCAAACAATTTGCGTTGTTGCTGGGCCAACAGAACATAAGAACTGACCGTCAAGGTCACCTCGGTGACTTCGATCGTCGTAAAGCGATGAAAGGTGGGATCGGGCCGAAAATGAATGGTCGATTCATTGCCGCTCGAATCAGCGGTTGGACGGGTTTGGGTTGAGCCAGACCGATGAGCGGCCTGAGCAGGTGTTGGGCTTGAGCGACGACGGGCTCGGCGACGGACTTTGCGTGTTACCGGAGACAGTGCCCGTTCCAGCTGCATCTCAATCAGCGGCATGATGTGCTCGACCGTTGCCGTGGGCTGAAACAGATTGACCTGAAACTCGATGGGTCGTCCGGTTTGGCACCCTAGCCGGACATGCCATTGAAGTGCTCCCTGCTGCTTGGCTCGCATCTGTTGACCAAGATCTGTGGCAAGTCGTTCGATGACGGCCTCAATCGTTTCGCGATGGTGAGTGGGGAACTCCAGTAGTTGCTCCGCTATAAACTCGGATGGTTTTTGTCTGGCGATTACCGGTTCTTCAAGGACGCCAGTCAACTGATCGATGCGTCGATGGATCACATTGCCAAATCGCATCGCCAAGTCATCTCGCGAAAGCCTGCGCAGTTGGTCCATTGTGCGGATGCCCAGCTGATACAGCGTGTCGACGATCGTTGGCTCCAGACGCAGCGCATCGACGGGCAAACGGTTGAGCCATTCCGTTTCCTGATGGCCGGTAGCCAACAAAGGTTGTTGGTGTTTTCGAAAGTGTTCACCAGCAAAGAATCGAGCGAAGGCCCAAGCTGCGCCGAGGGTGCTGGCGACAGCGACTCGCGGCAGGTAGCCCAGATTTTCAAGATGCAAGATCAATCGAGTCGCCAACTGCTGTTCATCACCAAACAGATGCGCTAATCCAGTGACATCGAGAAATATGGAATTGGGCCGCCGGCCCTGTTTTTGTGCCTTCTGATCAATGGTTTCCAGGCCAACGATCGGGCTGAAATTTTCCAGTTCGTCGACCAGTAACTCCATCGCTTGACGATCCGCAGCCTCGTCGTGCTCGAAAACGAAAAATGGATTCTCACGTGCGCCAGGAGCTCCAAATGTTGCGCGTCGCAGTAACGATTTGGCTTCTGAGAGCGGCATGTCGACCGTGACACCCCCTTGCATTGCCAAAGGACTGGCCGCCGAGACGATTTGCCCTCGTCGTGCATCGCGGCGAAAGAGTGCGATTCGCTGGCAACGTAACTCGGGTTGAGCGACAACCAATCGTTGGATGGACCAATTTGGTAGCCAGGCACAGAGGATTCGTTTGTGAGTAGCATTCACGGTCAAGCCTGCTCGCGGAATGGACGAGTAGAAACTTGATCGACAGCATCATTTCTATTGCGACTACCTGATGATCCAACGTTCCGCTTTTCTTTGATGTTGCCCGAAACCGTATCGATCTCGAGAACGACTTTTTTACCCGTTCGAGTTCCACGGCAGCGGGTCAATTGCAACTGAGCGTACTGCGAACGCGTGCGTTGCGAACGTGGAGTCGCATGAAATCGTGAGGGAGCTGTGACGAGCCATTGAACTTCTGCCCAGGTCGGCTGTCTGGCTTGGCTCAATGGTTGTAAAAAGAGTCCCAAGCAGCCGCTCGATTCGGCAGACAACTGAAAACGGCGAAACCAGCGTTCATCGATCGCTTGCATTGGGCCCCAGACAGCACCCACCGCAGGGCAACGTAAGGATTGATCAATGGACCACAACAGATCGTTTTCGAGATCGTCAGTTGAATTGGGTTCCGAGCCCGAAGGAAGTTGGCCACGCAGCACAATCAGATTGGCCATGTTCATCCCCAACGCTGCGACTGCCGGGGGATAGAACTCATGAAATGGATCGATGATGACCAATGCCCCGCCATCACGACAAGCTTCTTTGGCGGCCAGCAGCGAAAGGTAATCAGCAGCAAACCCGCCATCAGAAAGCCATTGGACCAAGACACCTTTTGGGTAACCCCGCCCGGGCAACAAGCGATCGATGACATCACAGCCGGTTGATACGGTTTCCCCCGGGTTAATCCGGTGCCCCGTTTCCACTCGATTGATCTGATTCTGCAGTTCCTGGATCTGTTGTAGATTGACCGCACCACTGTTTTTGGGACCCACCAATGGTTTGGCAGGGGCAGGTTGAGCTGGACAAGCATCGACTAACAATGGAGTTCGGCCGAGCAACCGGTCGTTGGCTACGTTAAGCGTCTTTTGATGATCAGATTCAACATCCTTTTTTAGATGTGTCTCAGCCTGTTCCGCGGGCGTTGCGGTCGTGCTTGAGGGGATCGAAGTTCTTGTTGAATTGAAAACCATCATTGGCCTCCGCGGGGTTGCTTCGCATCTCCTCACCTGTCGGCGGCAAAGCTTGATGGTGGTTATCGTCAAAGCATTGACACGTTTGGTCATCATCGAATGCATTTTGTGAAAAATGTACACAAGTATCTTTTGTATACAATTCACAAAAAGTCAGAAAATCCGGAAAATCTGAAACGATCAGAATCTCCTAATGCCGTTTAGCGTTTAGCCTGCAAAAAGACGAACAAAAAGCCGACCCTTTCGTTCGATACCACATTCAGTTCCTGCCAACACTTAGTTTGCAACAGCAACAGCAGGATCAAAACACTACCGTCGATGATCGAATCAACCATCGCAGCGTCGGCTCGACGAAAGCAGCCAGACAAGAGAAAGCTGACAAGCTTCGATCTGTTTGACCCTGAGCTCGGTCGATAGAGGCTGATCGACATCAGATTAAATTTCGATACGATTGAGGGAGCTTTTTTGGATGGTTGTTTGACCTTGCCCCAATTCACCAATCACGATCGAAAACGATGCTAACGATTCAGCAAGTCACTCAGTTTTTGGAACAGTTTGCCCCAACACGACTCGCCGAGGATTGGGACAACGTCGGTCTGCTGGTCGGAGATCGTCAAGGGCAAGCTAAAGCCGTAATGACTTGTTTAACCGTGACCCCAGAGACGGTCGAAGAAGCGATTGAACAAAACGCCGACCTGATTGTTTCCCATCACCCGCTCCCGTTTCGTCCGCTGAAACGCATCACCACCGACCAGGTTCCGTCGAAATTGTTGTGGGATCTGGTTCGAGCCGAAATTTCGGTCTACAGCCCCCACACCGGTTTCGATTCAGCGTGCCAAGGTATCAATCAGTCGCTCGGACATCGACTTGGCCTCAACAACCTGAAACCAATCCTTCCGATTCCCGATGATCCACAGCAGCTGGGCTCCGGACGATTGGGCGTTACCAGTGAAACAACCGAACTGGCTGGGTTTGTCGCAACGATCAAGCACCAGTTTGATTTGCCAACGTTGCAAGTCGTCGGCACCGATCAGCAAACGGTTCACCGAGTTGCGATCGCCTGTGGCAGTGGCGGTTCATTTTTGACTGCCGCCATTGAATCCGGATGCGATACGTTTGTGACTGGAGAGACTACGTTTCATACAGCGTTGGAAGCCAAAGCCAACGGTCTCGCGTTGGTGTTGCTAGGACACTATCAAAGCGAACGGTTCGCCGTCGAGATGCTCGCCGAGGAACTTTCAACCGCATTCTCAAACAGTCAGCTGAAGGTTTGGGCCAGCCAACAAGAAACGGATCCTTTGAGATTCGTTTAGCACGCATGGTGCACGCCTCAATAGATACGATGACGCTGTGTGGAGAGTCGATTCGAACATTCAACCGAATCGCCGTTCGCTGAAGATTCGATCGCCAATGCTTACTCAGGTTCGATTCACTCTAAGGCTTCGAGCTGTTTGCGAACCTCTTCTGCCTCCGCTGTTTTTTCGTCACTTCTGGTCCGGTTGGTGTGTGACAATTTGTACGCTTCCTCAAGCAGTTTTCGGAGCTTCGCTTCCAGTTTTTCCTTCTTCGATTTCATTCCAAACATGCGTGACTCCATTGAGTTGGGAGGATTGATGCGGTTTTTTGCCTTCGTGGACAACCGCAAAGCGTTGGCTCAATCAACTTCAAAGCCCTTTGTTTTGAAAGTTGATCGCGACAGGCAAAATCGCTTGCGTATAGAATAAAGAGGCAAAACGTTCATTCCGAGAATGGCATTGCCGAGCCGCTAAACAAGTAGCGTTAGGGCGCAAGCCCTACGGTAACCGAGCTAGCCGCTAAACAAGTAGCGTTGGGGCGCGAGCCCTACGGTAACCAGTCGCTTGCTAGTTGCTAAACAAGTAGCGTTTTGGTTTGGGTTGGCACCGGTCGGCTTGCGCCGATCCGCTATATGCATCGAAGTAGCGTTAGGGCGCAAGCCCTACGGTAACCGGTCGCTTGCTAGTTGCTCAATGAGTAGCGTATTGCTTTGGATTGGCACCGGTCGGCTTGCGCCGATCCGCTAAATGCTATCGAAGTAGCGTTAGGGCGCGAGCCCTACGGTAACCAACTAAAAGGTGTCAGTTAACCAATCAGAACCACCTAAAAGTTGTCGAATACGATTCAACGACGCGTCAGCTAAGTTCATGCCGATTTTGGGAGAAACGATGTTACGATTCATCTTTGCGGCACTGTCCATATCATTCATCGCCGGGTTTGCCGGGTTTGCCGCGTTGGCGCAAACGTTCGCTGACGAACCTGCAATCAAGGTCGAGGTGCTCAATGCGTCGATCGATCGATCTCTGCCGTATCTTGCCGAACGTGGACAATGGTGGATCGACAAAAAGGAATGCATGTCGTGTCACCGAGTCTCTTTCACTGCGTGGAGCCATATCGAAGCCAAGGCGGCAGGAGCGGACGTTGACGATGGGCAAATCAATGAATGGATCGATTGGTGCCATGGCAATCTGTTCAGCGAGTTTCCTGAGAAAGATCAAAAGTACCCAGGCGAAAAAACGATTGTCCGAAACCTTTCCGGTGCGGCCCAAATGTTGGCCGTCGCCCGGCAATGGAATTCCACCAAGGCTCAACAGGTCGCTCAACAAAAGATCGTCGATGCTTTAGAAGCGGGGCAACTGCGGGATGGCAGGTGGGTGCCGCGAGGGCAGTTGCCATTTCAAAAACGGAAACTCGATGAAACCACCCACGTCATTACGATGTGGAATGCGCTGGCGCTGCACAATGCCAGCCAACTGAGCCATCTAGACGCTAAGAAAATCAAACCGATGGTCGAATCGGCCGATCGGTTTTGCATGAGTTACGAAGACGGAAAGAGTTCGGAATGGCTCGCGTTGCGTGGGTTATTCGAATTTAGTATGGGGCGCACCAAAAACGCTCATTCGTTTCTGGAACGGCTCAGGGACAAACAGAATGATGATGGAGGATGGGGTTGGATTGAAGGAGACGAAAGTGATGCGCTGGCGACCGCCCAAGTGGCCTACGTGTTGCAAGAAATTCGCTCGTTAAAACCAGCGCCAAGTGACAACGACGAAGACGAATCGTCGATTCAACGAGCGATGCGGTATCTGGTTGAAACGCAACCCAAAGATGGCAAATGGAAAGTCAAAGGGACCAAGGAAAAGGCGAAGGACAAGATTCAGGAAACCGCGAGTTATTGGGGAACCAGTTGGGCCGTGATCGTTCTCAGCCGCGAATCTCAGTTTCGAAGTTCTAAAAAGGACGGAAAGCATTGACGCTGAAAATTTGTCGGTCAGAACGCGCGTTCGGAAGATCTTGATGCAGGAATCTTGATGCGGCACGACAGGGGCTGCTGTGATGAGTTATCCACGAGCAAGGTCCTGTTTTAGTTGACTCATTGCAGTTGTGGACTCGGCCGAATCCAGCGAAATATGAATTGCCCAGCGACTCAGGTCCCCGGATCTCATTGCAGCTTGATTATTCAGAAACTTCCATGAATCAGCTTGGCCAAGCAAGGGCACAAAGCCTGCGAACTCGATAATCCGATAGCTTGATGGGACCCGTTGCCAATGGGATGGGTCAAAACCGTCGACTGGCTTAACAATCAGCGTCACGTATCCTGCTGGTTTTTTTCTAATTCGGGTCATCTCATTCTCCGCTGGGTTCGCTGTGATTCAGCCCTCGAGTCACAGGCTTCACTTATTCATACGGACGTCCATTGACACCGTTGGTCCGGAGCGGCCGATCGAGCCTAATTTCCAAGTGAAATTTTGAAATTGGATCGAACAATACCAAGTTTCCTGCGAATTACTGGGGCAATTAGGCGAACTCCGTATTCGTTGGGCTGTCGACTCTTTTGGTTTCACCGAAAGAAAATTGAACTTTTTAAAATTTCCTGCAATATCGACGGCTTTCCGGCGAACCATTTTTATAGCGGCGATACAATACAATTCTCGTCGCGAAAATGTCCAGCATCACTGGAACAAGTCGGCAAAAAAGTTGGTACAAGTAGATGTGGCAGTCCGGAGTTTTTCGACTCCCGCTTTGCCAGATTCATACCAGTTCCCTAATTTCCGCCAAACACAAACGCCAAAAATTGCAAAACGGCACAAGTCACTTTGAGGAGAAAAGATGTCAGATACGGCACAACAACAAGGCACGAAAGTCACCTTCCTGGATCAAACTGGTGCCAAAAGTGTCGAGGCCGTCGTCGCCGACACCGTCACCGTCCAACGCATCTTGCCTAACATTATCACCAAGATGAATTTGCCGATGGTCGGTCCCGATGGACAACCGATGAGCTACAGCTTGGACCACAAAGAAGGTGGACGGCGACTCAACGAGTACGAAACGCTGGTACAAGCTAATGTTGCCACGGGTGACCACTTGATCATTTATCCAGAGATCGTTGCGGGCTAGAATGTGGGTTGTTCCGATTTGGATTTCACCCGCTCGTTCCGCTTGACGTCCGTTCTGATGGATGTCTCGTTTGAACGAATCAATTTGGCCCCACACACGATTCATGCGTAAGTCTCCTCGCGTACGACGATTGAATTCGGACTATCGTTCCGTCAAAGAATTAAGCAACGATAGTTCGATTTTTTCTTTTGAGTGCAAAGGTAATCCTCCACAGCGCTATCGATTGATCTTTAACGGCCACGGTTTGATGCGCGAACCGAGTGGTCGCATTTCGGTCGTCAATCATCATGAAGTCGTTGTTGAATTGGGTGCTGCTTATCCGAGGATGGTTCCCAACCTCGCTTGGCAAACTCCAATCTTTCACCCCAATATTTCCGTTAATGGCGTGGTCTGTTTAGGTAGCTATGGGACGCATTGGGTTCCCAGCCTGACCTTGTCCGAAATGGCAACCATGTTGTGGGACATGATCCGTTACCAGAACTTTGATTCGGAAAGTCCTTACAATCGCGAAGCGGCGATCTGGATCAAAACACAGACTGATTTTCAAATGCCGCTCGATACCCGTTCGATTCGTGACAAGGTTAGCGGTCAAAGTGGGGTCAAGACTTTGCCGGTCAAGAATGCACCTAAGGCGACGGCCAAGATTGAGCGAGTCGTTTCGAATAACTCGAACGCAATTGATCTCAGCGATGGGATCGAAATCATCGAAGCGGAAGTGATCAGTCCGCCGTCACCCCCTGCTGACGATGGCATTGTCTTTTTGGATTAGTGGTTTGGTCGATTGCTTTTCAGGTACTGAATCCCATCACTTGTCGGCTCGCTACTGAGATGCTCTTTGCGATTCACTGACGACGATCTCGTTGGAACGGCTGGAACATCTCAACGCTGACACGAAACCTCACCTTGAGTGTTTTTTGTTGGCCTGATCGGCCGGCTGGAGATCCCACAAAATCAACATCGGGTTGATTTCTACGCCAAGCTATCGTCGTCTCAGTCGAATAACAGCCGTCATGATTCTTGCGTCAAGCGGATGACGTGGCGGGCCAAGTAAGTTCAAATAGAGCGACGGCTAAGTTCCGTGAATATTGCTCCATCTCAAGTTTCTTTTTTGTTTATCATAAATCTATGTCCGATCCGCAAACCAGTTCGACTGACAATCGTGAAACGTTGATCATCGATGACTCTGATCGGTATTCCCGTTTGCGATTGATTGGTTGGTGGGATCAACACAAAATCGCCAACGCAAAGATTCTCGTTGTCGGTGCTGGAGCTTTGGGTAACGAAGTCCTTAAAAATTTGGCGTTGCTGGGGATTGGCCAAGTCTACTTGATCGACTTCGATGAGATTCAGGATTCCAATTTGACGCGTAGCGTCCTGTTTCGGAGTCACCATCGTGGCCAACCGAAATCAAATGTCGCTGCCAAGGCCGCCATGGAGTTGAACCCTGACTGCCAGATCTATCCGATGTATGGCAACGTTTTGACGGATATCGGATTGGGTTTGATCCATGACGTCAATCTGGTCATCTGCTGCGTGGACAATCGCGAAGCTCGACTCTGGATCAACCGGATGTGTTGGAAAGCGACGACTCCCTGGATCGATGGCGGCATTCAAGAGATCAACGGCGTTGCCAAGGTCTTTATGCCACCGGATGGTTCGTGCTACGAGTGCGCGATGACTGAGAACGACTATCGTTTGATTTCGTTGCGGTACAGTTGTCCGCTGCTTCGACAAGAAGACATTCAACAGGGCAAAGTTCCGACTGCGCCGACAATCGCTTCCATCATTGGGGGCATGCAAGTCCAGGAAGCCCTCAAGTTGATTCATGATTTACCGGCTGCAACCGGGCAAGCATTGGTTTTCAACGGTGCGGCCAACAAGTTCTATAAAACGAATTTTGTGCGACGCGAAGATTGTCTTTCGCATGAAACCTATGAAGGCATCATCCCGATTTCGTTATCGTCCAATGCATCGGCCAGTGAGATGTTTGCTGAGGTTGTGCGGTTGCTGAGTTCCAGCCATCCTGACCTCAACCGGGACGATCTCCGTTTGCAATTGGACAGGGATTTTTTGACCGCCTTAGTCTGTCGTTCATGCGCGTCCAGTCGGCCGGTTAACGAGCCAATGTGTAAGGTCGGTTCCAGCGAAGGCGTTTGCCCTGATTGTCAACGTCCGTTGCAACCGGAAACCGTTTGTGAAGTCGAAGCGATCGATGAGTTGGCCGAGCGTTCACTGGCTGACTTGGGGATACCGCCCTATGACATCATCAAAGTATCTCATCAGGACGACGAATTCTATTTTCGACTTGATGGAGACCGTGATCAATTTCCCGGGCTCTCTGAAAGCAATGCAAACCACAACGACACGCCTGCGTCATGAGTGATGACATCCAATTTGGAGAAGTCGAACATGCAGAACCGGAAGTGGCGTTGCGACCGGATCAGGATGCGCACTACGTCACGGTGGAGATTGGTGACGTGCGCGATGGCGAGTTGGCAATTTTTGTCGACCTGGATGTCATGCGAGACATGGAAGCTCATGCGTTAAGCAACACTCGGGTGGAACTTGGCGGCGTCATGTTGGGCAAACAATTGCTTGACGATCGCGGTCGACCCTACGTGTTGATTACTGACAGTCTTCGGGCAGAGCATTACGAAGCGACCAAGGGTAGCTTCAAATTTACTCATGACACCTGGAGTCAGATTACTCGCCAAAGGGACGAGTTTCACCCGGACCTCGAAATGGTTGGGTGGTACCACACGCACCCGGGATGGAGCGTGTTCCTGTCGGGGATGGATCTGTTCATTTGCAATAATTTTTTCAATCGCCCACTCGATGTCGCGTTGGTGATTGATCCCTGTGAACAGGATCGTGGCTGGTTTCAGTGGGATGACTCGGAGCCGCCACACACACACCGAACCGGTGGATTCACTTTGATCACCGGACGGTACCGCAAGGATGAACTCGAATATTTTGCTCGCATCTATAACAAAGAACCTGACATGAGTTACGACCCTCGATACTCGTCATCAACTCCTGGATCCACGTCGGTGCAACTAATGGACAATCGAAAGTCTTCGATGGAACTGGCCGTGATTGGCCTGCTGGCGATGCAGTTTTTATTCTTGCTGGTATTCGGCTGGAAAGCACTTGGCCCGGTCACAGACGGAACGCAAGTGACCGAACTGAAGCAGGAGTTGGAGGAGTTGAAAGCCGAGAAGGCTCACTCGGAGTTGGAGCAGATCTACATGACTGAGTTCAATCGCTTGGCATTGCAAAAAACGGGCGATCCCAACTATGCCAAACAACTGATTGACTTGAAGCACAACGAGTCGTTGTTGACGGAGGGAATCGAAGGTCAAATTGCGTTCAATCGTGAATTGAAACGAAAAAATACGCTCCTGCAACAGGACGTCGAAGATGAAAAGCGAAAGCGAGAAAAACAGGAACGGCAATTGGCAACAACGCGATCGAAATTAGACAAAACATCAGCTGCCTTCGATGCCTACAAGGAAGAGTGGGGTGACGGAAAAACGCCTGGGACGGATTGGTGGCTGGTTTCAGGAGTCGGACTGCTGACGCTGGGGCTCGGTTTGGGAACCGGTTATTTTCTGGCTGCCAATCGTGATCCAAATGAACTGCCAGATTATGAAACCGAACGACCAATGTCCTTGAGTCAACCACCGATCAATGTGGAACCAGCGTCAACGGATGCAACGGAGCAAACAAGGAACATCGCAGAACCGGACGTGGTCAAGTTTGACGACGAGAACTGAAACGCTTGAGCCAATGTGAGCCTTCGAAACCAAGTGATACCGAACCGACCACCTAACATGAACAGCACGCGGAACTGATATGGACGTACTGCTTTCATTTGCATTTTTCGCTGGGCTACTTTTCGTTGGCTACCGAGTCATACGCTATGCCAGTTCTCAGCGGGCTTGCAACTTGGCGTTCATTCGCGTCGGGCGGCGCTACAACGTCAATTCACCCAGCGGCGGGGTGACTTATTCGTTTCTGATTTCGCGACCAAAATTGGCGTTTCCTTATCGCGAAACATTTTGCCAACTACGCATTCGCAAGTCCCGTTCGTTTGAGCAAAAAAACGTCACCGAGCTTCAGATCCAAACACGCGATGATTTGCCGTCGATGGAAGTCACCACAGGTCTATTTGAACGGAATCAGTTTCTGCGAGATTCTTCGTTTAAGTTAAGTTTTGACGATGCAAATTTTCGTGAGGTTTTTAATGCAGCATCGGACGAGCGAATTCGAGCCAATCGGCTTTTGACAAGCTCCGTTTGTTGGCAACTGGAACAGCTCCGTCGGCATACGGGCAGCGATCAAGTTGCTGTTTCGATACGCCGGAAAGTCATGCGAATTAAGAAGCCAGGGATCATCGACGATTACCAACAATTGGATGACTTTGTGCGGTTCGGATTACAACTGTATGACCAATTGCTTTTGGAGCAGGCACAGGGCATCGATTTCGTTAATGATCAGACGGCATCTGTGATTGACGACGTGAAGTGCCCGATTTGCAGTGAAGAGATTGTTCAAGACATGGTCGTTTGCACGCGATGCAAAACGCCACATTGCCGTGATTGCTGGCAATACAACGGGCAGTGTGCCACGTTCGCGTGCAGCGAAACTCGATTCCTTCAAGTCGGCTAGTGATCATTTAGCGATCACTTACCCGGTTTCCCAATGCTCAGCGACCTCGGCCAGTAGCGGATCGATTGTTTTTTGTTGGATGCTGTGCGGAGGTGACCAGGTCACCCATTCAAAACCGATATGTTCGGTTGGGTTGATCTCGACCGTTCGCGTGAGCCGGGCGAGGTAGATGATCAGTTTCTTTTTTACTGGTCGGTCGCTCAGCTTTTTGTAGTTGACCTTGTACTTGGCTTTGAATCGAAAATCGGGATCGATCTCGATATCGCCTTTCGTAATCCCAGTCTCTTCTTCCAATTCCCGCAGGGCACATTCCAGATTGGTTTCCCCAGGATCGACGTGTCCTTTGGGCAGATCCCAGCGGTTTCGATGCTTCAACAAGAGGATGGTTCGGAGGCCAGGATCTGCCATGGCCTCAGCTCTGGGTCCGTCGCGTTGCAGCGATTCCAGCTGCCGAATCTGCAGTTCATTCACGGCCTGTGGGTTCGCTGAACCGTTCATGGATGACGGCAAATCTCGATAAATCAAGAAGCCGCAAGATTTCAATTTAGCCATTGGCATCCTTTCGATCCCTCGTTGCCGGACTCCTTGTCGGAATGCGATTTGCCGGTCCGTGGCGATCCTGAACTACTCGCGCGAAATGAGATTTTAGTGAAATGAGATTTTGGTGAACTGAGATTGCCTGGTTGTCCGAATGATTAAACTGACGGTTCTCCCATTTTAATTTGAAACCTAGTTTAACGACTGACAACCCGATGAAAATATATACCAAGACCGGCGACCAAGGCGAGACTGGATTGCTGGGTGGATGTCGAGTCTCAAAAGCCCACATTGCAGTCGCCGTGACAGGGACCATCGATGAAACGAACAGTCTGTTGGGGCTGGCACGAAGCCAGTTGCAACATGCTGAAATCGATGGCTTTCTGGAACTGTTGCAGCATGACTTGTTTGACCTCGGCAGTCGGATAGCGGCTTGTCTGACTGAGTCCAGCCGGGCAGCCGCGTTTGACGAATCAAAAATCTCAACGCTCGAAGAGATGATTGATCAAATCGACTCAAAGATTCCGCAACTCCAGTCTTTCATTTTGCCGGGCGGGTCGACCGGTGGCAGTACGTTACATTTGTCCCGATCAGTTTGCCGCCGGGCAGAACGCGAGTTGGTTCTGTTGGTCGAATGGTTGGCCAACTCGCCAGATCACTCCAGCCAACGGCTCGACCTCGAACTGATCTATCTGAACAGACTTTCAGATCTGTTGTTCGTGTTGGCTCGGTTCGCCAATCAACTGGAGAAACACCCGGAGACACTATGGTCGGTCGGTGGCAGCGGTTGAGCCACAGGTGTCAAACGGGAACGATGCTGGAAATGCGACAGATTGAAACAGCCAGTACGATCGAACCCAGATTTCGCTATAATGTAGCGTCTGGAATTGAATCACTAACGTAGAACCGAACGACTTCAAATTTTGTAGGACATGTTGGATGAAAAAAATCGAAGCCATCATTCGCCATTTCAAATTGGACGATATCAAAACTTCGTTGACCGAATGTGGCGTTGAAGGGATGACGATCACGGAGGTCAAGGGATTTGGCCGTCAAAAGGGGCACACCGAGATGTACCGCGGCAATGAATACGCCATCGATTTTGTGCCCAAAGTCAAAGTCGAAGTGATCGTCGCCGATGACAAATGCGATGGTGTTGTGGAGACAATCATGAACCAGGCCCAAACGGGGCAGATGGGCGACGGAAAGATATTCGTCTCTGAGCTGACGCACGTGATTCGAATTCGTACCGGTGAGACAGGTCAAGACGCAGTATGAAGATTCGGCAGTGTCACCAAAAGCCGAAACAACGCGGAACAGGAAAAACTGAATGAGTTCCGGAATTGGTATTCGTCCAAGTGTGTTGGAAGCACGCCAGCGTTGGCGAGACGGACGTGCCAATATACGCAAGCTGCACGACAACGGCGGATTCGGGCTGGATGTTTGTCGCGAGCTGTCCGATTTGCTCGATTCCATCCTGTTGGAGATCTATCAGAACGCACTGGCTGATATTTCGCCAAATCTCGAATCGCGGATCGCCATCACGTTGCTTGGAGGTTGCGGTCGACAGGATATCGCGCCCTATTCGGATGTCGATTTGATGCTGCTCTATCAAGGCAGTCTTACGGATGACGTCGTCGAATTTTCTCGCCGCATCGCTCAAGACATCACGGACGCTGGCATGCAGCTGGGCTATAGCTTGCGAACGCCACGAGAAGCGTGCACGATGTCGCTTTCAGATGCCTACATTTTTTCATCGTTGACCGAAGCTCGACGTCTTGCTGGAAACGAAGATCTGTTTCAGCATTTCCAGGGCCGTTTTCGCAGGATGACGACCAAGAAGGTATCCAATCTGATCAAGGCAATTGTTGCCGCGCGTGAGAAAGAGCGCGCTGAGTTCGGTGAAACGGTTTATATGTTACGCCCGAACGTAAAACGCTCTCGAGGTGGCTTGCGTGACATTCACCTGATTCGCTGGCTCGGGTTCGTTCAGTATGCCGAAACGGATATTGATCGAATGCTAACCAAAAGCGCGATCTCGACCGCCGACTCGACCCAACTCAACCAATCGCGTGAGTTTCTGTTGCGCGTTCGCAACGAAATGCATTTTCATGCGGACCGCGCCAACGACATGCTGGGCCGGAATGAGCAAGTCCGACTGGCCGACCGGTTTGGCTATGCCGGCGATGATGCGTTGCTGTCGGTCGAAGAATTCATGCGACAATATTTTCGCTTTACCAGCCGCATTCGATACGTCTGCGACCATTTCGTTTCCAAGTCGCTGCGTCGTCGCAAAGTGAAACAAGGTTCGATCATTGAGCCGCTGATGACGCGTCAGATTGACCACCATTTTCGCATGGGACCGACCTACATCGGCGTGGCCAACGACTCGCTCGAAGAAGTTAAATCAGAGCTGGAGCAAGTGCTGCGTTTGATGCAGCTGGCTTGTCTGCACGGCAAAAAGATTGAGCACGATACCTGGATCTCCATCCGTCATGAGATGCTCAAGTATCCTTTGAAAAAGTTTACTCGCGATTGTGCTCGACGTTTCATGGCGTTGCTGTCCAACACGCAGGGGCTTGGCCCGTTGCTGCGTCGATTGCATGAGATGAAAGTCTTGCAGATTATCTTGCCCGGGTTTGAGCACGCACGCGGGCTGCTCCAGTTCAATGAGTACCACAAATTTACGGTTGATGAGCATTCGCTTCAGGCAGTCGAGAACGCCATCGCCTACGAGTTCGACCAATCCATTGTTGGCAAAACGTATCGATCGATTCGTGAGAAAAATCTGCTACACCTGGCATTGCTGCTACACGATCTGGGCAAAGGTTTTCCAGAGGACCATTCCGAAGTTGGACGACGGATGGCTCAGGATACGGGCAACCGATTCGATCTGACGGATGAAGAAACAGAAACCATCATGTTTCTGGTTCACAATCATCTGGTGATGTCGCATCTTGCGTTTCATCGTGACATCAATGACCAAACGATGGTCGCAGAGTTTGCCGCAAACGTCGGATCGGTGCAAACGCTGTCCATGCTGTACGTATTGACTTGTGCAGACATCGCAGCGGTCGGGCCGGATGTCTTGACGCCGTGGAAACAAAACTTGTTGGAAAACCTTTTCTTGAACGCTCGCGATCTATTGACGGGTGATCTGTCCGACGATGTCGATCAGCGTTTTCAGCCCTACTATGAAAAAGTGGCTGACGTTGGAACGGGGGACGAAGAACAAACCTGGTTGAAGCAAAAAGCCCAGAGCTTGCCGCGAAATTATTGTCGCAGCCATCCACCGGAACAGGTTGCTGAACAACTTTTAGAATTGAAGAAGATCGAGACTGAAGGGATCATCTGCTGGGTGCGACAAGTGCCCGATAGCGATTTGATGGAAATCGTCGTCGGCAAGTCGTCCGGTCGGCGAACCGGAGTGTTTTACAAAGTCTGCGGGACCCTCAGCAGCCTTGGAATTCAGATTCAAGCTGCCGACATCAAACCGCTCGGCGATTCCGCAATGTGGTATTGGATTCAATTTGAAGATACCAGCTACCGTGGGACGCCACCGGAACACCGACTGGATGAGATCCGTCAAAAAGTCAAGGCTCAGGTTCTGGGGACCGATGATTCGCCGCCCAGATTCAGGAGTGTCTGGAAACGCAAGGATTCGGTCGCCGATAAACTCTCGCGGCCAAAGATCGAAGTCAAAATTGATAACCAAACAGTGAATTCGGCAACGATTATTGACGTCTTCGCCTTCGACAAAGTCGGTTTGTTGTATAAACTCGCCAAGAAGATTCATCGACTTGGGCTCGATGTCACTTACGCTCGCGTAACCATTTATGCCAAACAAGTGATTGGCGTTTTTTACGTCACGGATGAGAATGGTGCCAAGATTCGGAATCGAAACCAGATCCAGATCATCAAACGAGAAATCAAGCGCGCCGCAATCGAATTCCTTCTCCCTTCAGAATCACAGTCGTAAATGATGCTGCGAAGTAAATTGTCAAATGCTTTAAAACTTCGTTGGTTCTCGGCCCTTTGCCTGACCACGTTGCTGTCGGTCGGCGTCGGTTGTCAAAACGAGTCAGCAAAATGGCAGTATGCCGATGCGATCAATCAATACGAAGCCGGAAAAACTGATGAAGCGATCGCCCAGCTTCAGGATATCATCGACAACACCTCGGACAACGATGAAATGAAACTCAAGCTGGCGGAAATGTACGCCAGCCACGAGCAAGCCGATTTGGGAATTTCGCTCTGTGACGAGTACCTTGAAAAATATCCTGATTCGGTAGAGGCACGAAGAGTTCGGTCGGAGTGTCTGCAATATTTGGCGCGGTTTGAAGAAGCGCTAAACGACTACCAGGAAAGCCTTGCTGGTTTGGCAAAACTTAACCCAACCCAGTTGAATAACCTCGCATACTTTCGCACACTCGCCAAGAATGACCTTCCGCTGGCGGCAAAACAGATCGACGAAGCGATTCGAGAGATGCGATTTACAAATTGGGGATGCCGCTATCAGGTGCCACTGACCGTGCGTTGCTCAGTGGCCATCGGTTTAATCGCCCGACACGTCGACCAGCAAGAAGCTGCTGCGAAGGCACTGGACCAACAAATCAATTTGGAGCTTGTCGAGTGGGCACGAAAGAAGTCGAACGGCCGTCAACTCACAGCGTTGTTTACCGCCGCACAATTTCCATTTGATGAAAAGACGGAGGATCGGATCAACCGATCACGCGACGTCGTTGAATTGTCGCGGCAAAGTTTGGCGTTGCTGTTGGCGACTCGCTGTTTGGTCAACGAAGACCTTGGCAAATCAGACTTGGTCGACAACGATCGGCGATTGATTTCGCAACTCGATTTTGATTTTGAACAATTGGTGGCCGAGCTCCCAACCGATCTTGCTTGTTTGGAAGTTCTCCGACGCAACGCCACCGTTTTTCTTGATACGCGTGGCTTCGTCACGGCCCAACTTCCTTGGCAATCAGAGGATGTTCATCGATGGTCAAAATCGCTGGAGATGGATTCGCCTGGATTGTTGGCATCCTATGAGATGGCTCTGCAGGATCTGGACCTGTCGATCGCAGCGGCGGAGCTCAACTATCTTGCGGTCAGATCACCGTTGTACAATCGATATGATTATCCCATTGAGTTCGTCGAATTCTTGAAGAACGGATTCAAACGGACGCTCGCCGTCTTGCGTTACCATCGCATGCAAGCCCATCTGAAAGCGGGCAAAAAGCAGCTCGCCCAACTGGACGCTGACCGCATCAAGGAACTGGGCCTGGATCCCAACGCCTGTCTGTTTTAACGTTTGACTCGGTCGTCAAAAAAGTTCGCAACGTTGTCGCGAATGGCTCGTTGTTGCGACGGGTCCAGCTTCAGTTTTTCCATGATTTTTTGTAGTGCGTCCGCGGGCAGGGCAGGGTAGTCGCTGGCTGGTAGAAACCGGTCGACACCAACCTCCTTAATGTGTTTGGCAAGCCGCTGGCAACGGTCGTCATTGGTCGCCGGCATCCCGTCAGTTTCCTCCAATAGAATTGCGCCCGAAAGATCGAAGTAAACGTTGGCCGCACAAGGCAATTTCCCTTTTTCACGGATGTCAATAAACGCATCCAGTACCGCCGCGGCTCGCGAGCTGTATCCGCCAGTCGATCCAAGATGGGCAACGATCAACTTTAGTTGCTTGTGAGGTGCGACCAAGTCACGCCAGAACATCGTCGCCTGCTTGTCACCAAACTCGCCTTCAAGTCCATCCAAATGCAGCAGGATGGGGACATCGAATTGGTTGCAGAATGCAAACACCGACTTAAGTTTGGCGACATGATCCTCATCATTGATGTCGAAGCCACACGCCGGCAAGTGCAACTTGAGCCCCGTGAGATTGGGGTCCGCTTGGCAGCGTCGTAGTTCTTCCATCGCAAAGTCGGCCAGCGGATTGACTGAAAAGAATCCAATGATGCGCTGCGGATGTTTTTGAACGAGGCTGGCGATAAAGTCGTTCTCAGCGATGACCCGTTGATGTTGTCCTTGTTGAAATTGCTCATTTCGAGTGAACCAACGACTGGTATAAAGATGAGCCATCGAGATTGCCAAGATTCGATCAGCCAGAACGTTGTCAAAAATCGCTGTCGCCGAATAGTAGTTGTTGTCCGTCTTGCTGAACCGCATCCCGACGGATTTCCAATCGTTGAGCAATTGAGGGCTCAAAGGGTGCACGTGATGATCCATGCGAATGCGATTCCTGCGAGTCAATTGCAACTGCGTAAACGAATTTGACGGTTGCCGTCCGCTGTAAATCCACAAGTCATCACAGTAGCGAAGCGAATCAATGCCGCTGGCCGCATCAACGGATTCCAGATTTAGATGCTTTAAGTTCAACAGATTTCGCAGTGGCAGAACGTCTCGAACTTGTGTCCCTTTCAAACTGAGATAGGAGAGACGAAAGCATCGGCTCAGAGGTTTCAAGTCGGCCACCTGGGTCAAATCAAGCGTGAGTTTACGCAAGTTCGAGTGGTTGGCCAACGGCGAAAGGTCCGCGACTTGGGTTTGAGAAAGATCGAGGTCCCGTAGGTTCCGGAGCGGGTTTAGCGGTGAGATGTCGACGATGCCACAGCCATGTCCGTCAAAATAGGCCAGCTGTTTGAAGTTCTTCAGAACGTTGAAATCTGCAATTCTTTTACCGGTGATCGTTAAGAACCGAAGCTTCTTTAAATCCGACATCGGTGCTAGATCGTAACTGTCGACCGAATCGAAGCTCAATTGTTCCAGTGCCGTAAGATTTTTGATGAACGAAAGATCTTTGGCCTCGCAGCGGTAAAAGCTTAGTTCCTTCAACTTCGTCAATCCTGCCAATGGAGTCAAATCGCGCGCGCCTTCAATGACTTTGACGACCTCGAGATCGGGGCACGTCGCTAAAGCCGAAATGTCAGCGACCGACGTACTAAAGAGCCACAACGCGCGAAGGCTCTTGGTGTCGCGAAGCGGTTCCAGGTTGCTCAGTTTATTCAATCTGAAGTGAACTTCATCGAGCCGAGTCAAAGGAGCCAACGCTGGCAGCGGATTGCGTGAGGCCTCGATCCATTTCGCCCGATACACGTTCCCGGTTTTTGGATCCGGTGGCCAGAACTCCCGAACGTTTGCCCCGGCAGCGACAACCTTTTGAAGTGTCGCAGCTTCGACTGGATCGATGTCGCCTAGCACAACGGTTTCTTCGAGAATCGGTTGCGTGAGTTCAGGTGATTCAGGGATCAGTGCTGCGTATGCGGACTGGCGCACTGGATAGTATCGAGTGCAAACAATCTTTCCATTTTCGAAACGAGGATCTGAATCAATGTTCCATCGCTTGGTTTTTAACAACGATTGAATGCTGTTTTGATTGGCTTCATCCGGAAAAAAACGAAGCGCCTCAATCGCTGATTGCACGGCTGCTGGAGAACTGGATGTGGCCGATTCCAAATCTACTGGTTTTGCGCCGATGATTTCTTGGGCGTGCGTTTCCAGACGTTTGTCGACCGGCACAACGACCAAAAACATCGAGAGGACTTCGAAGGAAAAACCTCGCTCAGCGCCACCCACCTGTGACGGTTGATATTTGGAGTTATCAACAACCGTCTCTTTCAGACGTTTGATCAGTGAAGCCGTGTCTTCGATAGTTACGGCGTCCAGATACTGATAAAACGTTGACTTTGATTGATCATCCAACGACCGCCAATAAGTGACTTTGGGAATCTCTCGACCATCGTCAAGGATGAACAGTACGGGTTGGTTCGCCGTTCGCAGCCGATTGAGTTTTTCAGCGATCTCGTTTTGGTCGTAATGAAAACACTTGAGTGTTGGTTGAGGGTCACCCTTGATCGTCTCGTCTACTTTAACGGACAACGAAAAGGCACCAAAACTTCCATCAGCGGATTGGACAAAATCAGATTTCTCGATCTTGCCGATCACGATCGTTTTCGCCGAATGACAAGTCCACTCGAGAGAGCTTTCGAATCGACGCAACGGCTGCCCAAAGGCGTTTGAGGGTAAGAGCGAGCAAATAACTGCAACGAGCAGTGGCAAGATACAACGCATGAATGGCCTCCTTGGTTTCGACGATTGGAAACGAGAATGCTCGTTGTGTCAAAAATAACGCTCAAGTTTGCTTGGTTTTGAGGGGTTGAAACTGCCGTTCCCAGAAGACCGTGACTCGTCGCGAGGCACGTGATGGCGCAATCGCGATTTGCGGATCGTGAAACGGTCCAATGGTTTCTGCGGCCAACATTTCGCTCAAGCAAATCTGTTCGGCACATCGATAAAGCCAAAATGGATGCGGTTTTGGATCAGTCTTCGAAGTCATTTTTTGCCAACCAGCGGCTCAGCATATTGACTGCGCTGGTTGCCGGGATCGCTGCGAGTTTTCTTGTTGTGGCAATTCGAGGTGTTCCAGCGCCGAGGATTCAGGACGAGTTTGCTTACCTGCTGGCATCCGAAACGTTTGCCAGTGGTCGTGTGACCAATCCGACTCATCCGATGTGGCAACATTTTGAGTCATTTCACATCATTCATCAGCCCAGCTACAACGCAAAGTATCCGCCGTTGCAATCGATGACCTTGACCGTGGGTCGATGGTTGGGGCATCCGATAATTGGTGCTTGTTTGGCGTCCGGGATCTCGATCGCCGCATTGGTCTGGATGTTGTACGGCTGGCTTCCCGAGAAGGTCCATTGGTTGGCTTGGATCATCGCTGTGACCCATCCAAGTTTTCATCTGTTTTGGGCACACTCGTATATGGGTGGCGCGGTCGCGCTGACTGGGGCCTCTCTATTGCTGGGAGCATTCGTTCGACTCGACCATCGGCTGGATTATCGATTGGGAATCGTGGCGGGACTCGGGGTGGTCTTATTGGCCAACAGTCGACCCTTCGAAGGGTTGGTATTAACGATTGCGGTCGCGACCGGTTTGATCGTTTGTTGGGCCCGCACACCTGAATGGACACCAAAAAACTTTGTCGGAGCCATCCTGGTTCCGACCGTGGCAACGCTGGCAATCGGCGTGGCAGGGATGTTGTTTTACAACCAACAGGTGACCGGCAACGCACTGACGATGCCGTATCAAGTTCACGAATCCACTTATGGTTGGAATCCAGTTTTCCTCTGGCAGACTGCTGGCGACAAACCAGAGTATCGCCACGTAGAAATGGATCGATTCTTCACGGAAGACAAAGAGACGACCGAGGTGGCGTATTCGACGATCGAAAAAACGTTTCAGAAAAAGCGAACGGTTGTCATTGGACTACTGGCATTCCTTTGTGGTCCGTTGATTCTCGCAGCCATTCCCGGAGCGTTCTTTTATCGCGAACCGAAAGTCGTCTACCTGTTTGCATTTTTGCTTCCAGTTTTTGTCGCATCGATCATCTCCAAGTGGGCTAACTTTCACTACGCTGCGCCGGCGACTCCGTTGATGCTGGCGTTCATGATCGGTGGCGTTTACGCAGGTTGGGAGCGACTTCAATCGTATGCAAGCTTGCGTCGGATTCTGGTGTTGTTGCTGTCGGCGCTTCATTTGGTCTGGTTCATCAATGTCTACTCAGACACGCAGAAGTTGCACAATGGGAACTGGGGCAAATTGCGAATGGAGGTCATCGATCAATTGGAATCGACCGACAGTGATGATCTCGTCTTTGTCCGGTATACCGATGACCACAATGTCCACCAGGAATGGGTTTACAACTCGGCGGACATCGACGCATCCTCGATTGTTTGGGCCCGTGAGATCAACCCTGAGCGTCGCGTCAAGTTGATCGAGTACTTCGCCGATCGAAGAGTCTGGATTTTGACTGCGGACAAAGATTCCTACCGGCTCGAACCCAATTCTGAACCTACACTTTCGTCGCCCGACCAACATTGATTCGACTTGAAACCTACACACCATGAAACTGATCGAAAAAATCCACGGCAGCTACATTCATCAACGCCGCGTTGAGTCACTCAAACGGGGCCTCGCTTCCGTTTTGCCAGATTCGGGCACGCTGCTCGATGTTGGCTGCGGTGATGGCTTGTTGGCATCCTTGATTGGTCAACAAAAACCGGGATTGTCCATCAAAGGAATCGATGTGTTGGTTCGCGATGAAACCAGGATTCTTGTGGATGCGTTTGATGGGGAAACGATGCCTTACGGCGACGACGCATTCGACGTGGTCATGTTCGTCGATGTTTTGCATCATACGGATCATCCAGAAAAACTCTTGGCGGAAGCGCGACGGGTTGCTCGCCAATGGGTGGTTTTGAAAGATCACAATTGCAATGGTTGGTTCGCCCATTCGACGTTGCGATTCATGGACCGGGTCGGCAACCAGCGATTCGGAGTTGAGTTGCCCTTCAACTACCTGACACGCGAACGATGGCGAGAAGTTTTTCAGGAAAACGATTTGCGCATTGAGACGTACATTCCCAACATTGATCTTTACCCAATGCCACTGAAGCCGCTGTTTGAACGTCAGCTTCATTTTATTGCGCGATTGGAACTGGTTTAGCTGCCGAGAGCGCCGAAGGGGCATGGTTTTTTTACAGCTGTAAATCGGCTCAAGTTGTTCCATCAAGAAAATGGATCAGGTTTTCGTGCGCCGAGAATTCCAAAAGTGTCCTGTGCTATCGAAAAATCAATTATCCGATGGACGTTGAGATCGAATGTGGCACGCGGACAATGCAAGCAACGGCAGACGTTGTTGATGCTGTCGATTCTGCTTCATCAAATCTAAATGTGATTGTCAGTCGTTTTGCAGCGCCTATGATTTTCCGTCGCGTTGTTCTCCTTGATTTCGCCGCATAAGAAACCGCATCCCAACACGCGTCGTTCGTGCCAACCATGGGTTGGTCACAACCGTCTTGAAGCCACTTCCCCTCGAAACACTTCCGCTGCGATTTTTGCGTTTCATAGTTGAAGGGGAATCAGATGAGAACGTCGTTTATTTCGTGGGGCATCCTTGGTTTGGCGACAGTCTTACTGTCCCAGTTTTTTGTTCAAACTGTCGCAGCACAGATTCGGGAGTACCAGCGACCGCTATTTGGAGAGATCGGTTACGCACATGTTGATCGGGCAGGGCGTCCCTACATCGTGATGAATCCAAGAAAGTGTCGTCGCATGGGACCTGAGCTGTGCAATTTCTTTCGTAATCATGAGTATGCTCATCATCAGCTGGGACATTTTCATCGGAACATCACCGTGCGACAGGCAGAGGCTGAGGCAGATCGTTGGGCCGCAATGAACTCCTCGCGTGCTTCAGTTTTGGCAGCGCAACGATACTTTGCCAGTGGTCGTGGTGCTTCACGATTGCATGGAACGAGCCAACAGCGCTTGGTGCGTGTGGGTGGTGGTTACCGGGTTTTCCGATAACGACTCAGGCTGCTCTTATGCGAAGCGACTGGATACCGTAGGGCTTGCGCCCTAACGCTACTTCGATAGCATTTAGCGGATCGGCGCAAGCCGACCGGTGCCAACTAAAAGCAGAACGCTACTCATTGAGCAACTAGCAAGCGACTGGTTACCGTAGGGCTTGCGCCCGGAAGATCACTCGAATGAAATCCGCGG
>JBCAWX010000005.1:0-322052 GCA_038534355.1 Planctomycetota bacterium | reverse complement strand
GAGCCGGGCATTGAAAAAGATCAAAGCACGCCGCGGTCGTCCACGTACGATAGTAGACTGTCCCTGGTCAAAGTGGGCGAAAACCCGAAGAATCAACCAACTCAAACGCCTGCAGGAAAGGCTCAAGCCCGGCGAGATACTGGTGTATGAAGATGAAGTCGATATCCACTTGAACCCGAAAATCGGTTTGGATTGGATGAACCGTGGAACCCAGAAAGAAGTTCTCACACCCGGTCAAAACAAAAAGCGATATCTGGCTGGAGCTGTCAACGCTGAAACGGGCGAACTGGTTGTGGTTGAAGGCGACCGAAAAAACAGCGATCTATTCTTGAAGCTGCTGGAAAAATTAAAGCGAAAGTATCCGCAGGCAAAACGAATCTACGTGATACTGGACAACTACCGAATCCACAGCAGCAAGATCGTCAACGCCGCGCTAGCTAATCACTTGAGCAACATGGCCTTGCAGTTTCTGCCACCCTATTGTCCCAACGAAAATCGAATCGAAAGGATCTGGAAAGATCTCCACGATCAAGTAACAAGAAATCACCGCCACCCGACTCTCGCTGAGCTCATGATGGATGTCCGGAGATTCGTAAAAAGATACAATCGACGCCGAAAACGAATCTATCAACTACAATTTGCCGCATGACCCAAAATCATGCACGCTCATTTAGTCCTAACCGCAGCAAGCTTCGAAACGCCTCAGTAGTTCGTAGTCCCGAGCTTTAGCCGGAACGGTTCCCGGCAAGTTCGTAGTCCCGAGCTTTAGCCGGAATCGTTCCCGGCAAGTTCGTAGTCCCGAGCTTTAGCCGGAACAATCCCGACGCAAACATTAACCCTGCCGCACGCCAAAACTCAGCCTCAATGTAAGCCACCGCTGAGGCGCCGAAACGGCTCAGATACTCTTCCCAATATCGTTCGCCTGATTCGCTACAACTTTCGGCAGTGGCCTTCTTCCCTTCCGAACTCGACCCTAAAACTCGACGTTTCCTGGTGTCCGTGGAAACGGGATGACGTCGCGAATGTTCCCCATCGACGTCACGAACTGTACTGCCCGTTCGAGCCCCAACCCAAAACCAGCGTGCTCGACCGTGCCATACTTTCTTAGATCCGAATACCACCAATAGTGATCGACATCCAGATCTTGATCTCGCATCCGCGACTCTAACACGTCGAGTCGATGTTCGCGTTGCGAACCACCAATGATTTCGCCAACGCCAGGGACCAGAACATCCATCGCCCGTACGGTTTTGTCATCGTCATTGCAGAACATGTAAAACGGTTTAATCGTTTTCGGATAATCAAACAAAATCACGGGCGAATCAAAATGTTTCTCGGTCAAGTAACGCTCGTGTTCGCTTTGAAGATCGATGCCCCATTTGACTTTGTATTCAAATTTCTGGCCACAAGACTCAAGAATTTCGACAGCTTCGGTGTAAGGCAACCGGACAAAGTCGCTGGAGATGATCTTGTTGAGTCGTTCGATCAACGCTTTTTCTTCATCGATTCGTTCGTTGAAGAAATCCATGTCATCGGCACATTTCTCTAACGCGTCGGAGAAGATTCGTTTTAGGAACGCTTCCGCCAGATCCATGTTTTCTGGAAGCTCACAAAACGCGACTTCCGGTTCAACCATCCAAAACTCTGCCAAGTGCCGTGACGTGTTGGAGTTCTCAGCGCGAAAGGTTGGTCCAAAGGTGTAGACCTTGCCCATCGAACAAGCGTACGACTCGACTTCAAGTTGACCGCTGACAGTCAAGTATGAAGGTTTGTCAAAGAAGTCAAACTTGTAGTTTAGTTTTTCGATCTGGTTCTTGGCGACGTGGTCCAGGTCCATCGTCGTCACTTGAAACATTTCACCGGCACCTTCGCAATCACTTGCCGTGATGATCGGCGTGTGAACATACAGGAAATCCTGTTCCTGAAAGAACTGGTGAATCGAGTTGCAAATGCAATTGCGAACTCGAGCGACCGCGCCAAACGTATTTGTGCGTGGCCGCAAGTGAGCCCACTCGCGCAGTTTTTCAAACGAATGGCGCTTCTTTTGCAACGGATAAGCTTCCGGGTCAGCCCAACCGTGGATCGTCACGGACGAAGCCAGCAATTCAGTACTCTGATTGCGCCCGCCTGATTCCTTAATCTCACCTTCCGCAGAGATGCTGCATCCAGCGGTCAGTTTCTTGATCTCTGATTCGTAGTTGGGCAGGTTGGCATCAGCAATAATCTGAATGTTGCCTTGGCTAGAGCCATCATTAATCTCGATAAAGCTGAAACCCGCTTTGGAGTCGCGGCGGGTTCGCACCCAACCTTGCAGCACACCCTTTGAACCGATGGCAGTCTCCTGCCGCGCGTCCTTGACTGAAATCTTTTTCATCGTTTCCTTGAGTCCTGATTCGAATTTGAATCGAAAAATTATTGCACGTGATCCATGGATTCGTTGTCCGACTTTCTGGTGGCGGAAAATCCAACCAAGGCCAACAGGCCAAAGACGACGACACCACCAATCACATACGGGCCTTCTGGTTTGTCAATTTTTGTCCAGATCGCACTTCCAGCTTGCAACAGGGCGCCAGCACATCCAATGGCCATCAGCACATTCCAGATGACCATTCGTGTTCCGGTTGGCTTATTGTGGCCCAGCAGTCTGGAATTGTTCATTAAGGCAAAGAATGAGATATAGGCAATTGGCAAAAGGATCGCGCCAAAAGTCGAAGCCAAAACGACCAGCCACGTCTGTGATTCGCCTTTCCATGCGTAAAACCAAAGGAATCCGCAAATGATCGCCACCAATGCCCCGGCCAACTTGGCCCAAAAACTATTGGGTCGTCCGACGATTTCTGAAAAAGCCAGGCTATTGATCAGACTTAAAATGACGATCGTGGAGAAGCCCATTGCGAAGGCTCCCAATCCAAAGATCAAGTCAGAATATTGTTCGTAGTCTTTGCCCAGCAACAGCTTCAATGTTGCTGAAAACTGTGAGGCATTCGGTTTGATCGTTGTGGGGGCGATCCGTTTTTCGGACTCGGTTAGCCCAGCTGTAAACACCGCCAGCTTATTTCGTTTTTCTGCTTCCGCGGCTTTCAGATCCGCTTTGAGATTCTCGTAAGCGGCAGACTCCTGGTCCTGGTTCGCGATGTTAGACAGCTGTGCCTGAAGCGAATCAACTCGTCCATTGAGTTCTTTGGTTTTAAGTTCCAGTTCGTCGTCGTAGTATTCCAAGAGGTAACGTTTTTCCAACACGTTAAGCGACTTTTGGAACATGACTGATTCGACGACCACGGTTGGGTCATCGCTGAGCAGTTGCTGGTCCGCTTTGGCGTGAAAAGCATAAGCCGAGGCAATCACAATGCAGGTCGTGACCACAATGTAGGGAATCGCCATCGCAGTGATCAACTCGAAACGAGCCAAGCCGCGAAAGGGTTTGTCCCAGCCTCGTGCCAACATCGAGTAGGGGAGCATGAAGGTCATGTTCAACCCGACGGCAGTCGCTGTCACGCCGATCATGGCCGCCCGTTGAGCATCAACAATCTCATTTTCCCAGAACAATCTTGGGCCCGCTTTCAGTTCGGCCAGCAAATCGGTAATGCTGGGAGCAGGTTGATTCCACTGGCTAAAATCGGGAATGAAGCCCATCCAGATTTCGGACCAGTTGAGCGACCCATTTTTGGCGAGAATCACGACGACTCCGACAAAGCAAAGGACGATCATCCCAACGATGAGTTTCAGCAGCAGGTCAAATGTTTTTGACATCCACCCCGGGTTAAAGCTCATCAAAACAAAAGCAAACGCAATCACGGCAATGATCGCCGAGGCGATCGCTTTGTCCCGGTCCTCTTTACCCAGTCCATTTTTGGTTTGTTCAAATCGAGCGTTGATGGTGGCAAGCTCGTTTTGCATCGATGTCTGGTCGGATTCAGTCACATCGTCATTTTCAAGGTTGATGATCAGCGCCGATTTTCGCTGTTCCAGTTCCAGCCGTTCCTCAGTCGGGATCGGCTGTTTCAACAGGCTGGTATCGAGTGCATCGTAGCACAGCGAAAACTGCGGCATGATCCAAATCATGTTGGCCAAAATCGTGGCCGCGACCCAGCCAACGCCAAGAACTGGATTCACGTAATCATTCACCGCTTGGTAGGGCCGGATTCGCGTCGACAACGTAACGTAAGCGATGGCGGAGAGCATGATCACACCGATCACAATCGCGACCAGTTGTAGCCAAAGCATGCTCGTTCCGCCGAGCATCCCCAAGTAGAGTGCACCGACCAGCGAACCACTGCCCAATGTGATCGCACTGAGCAACCAACCCGGACCGGAAAGCCGAAAGTAGGCGAACAGCGTTGAGATTGGCCCACTCTGGTGGGCGTCATTCAGAATTTCTCGATCACGAAACGTGCGGTTGCTCATCGGTCATCCCGTCTGTCATTTACAGTGCAGATTGCCCGCGACTCTGGCGAGCGTCTGGTTGGTTTACTCCACGCCTTTTTCAGCCAACCAACGCTCGACATCAAGTGCCGCCATGCAGCCGGTCCCGGCAGACGTAATTGCCTGTCTATAGTAATCGTCAGCGACATCACCTGCAGCAAAAACTCCCTCGACGTTGGTGTTTGTGCGGAACGCTTGGGTCCATTGGATGTAACCTTTGTCATTCATCGTCAGTTTACCCTTGAGAAACCCGGTGTTGGGCGTGTGGCCAATGGCAACAAACATGCCGCCAACCGCCAACTCCGACGTTGAATCATCTTTGGTGCTGCGCAGTCGCAGGGCGTTAACCAGTTTCCCGTCTCCAAGCACTTCGTCGACAACGGTGTTCCAGTGAATTTCAATTTTGGGATGACTGATCGCACGGTCCTGCATGATTTTGGACGCACGCATTTCGTCACGGCGGATCAGCAAGTGAATTTTGACGGCAGAATCCAGGTTCGCCAAATAAGTGGCTTCTTCGACCGCTGAATCGCCACCGCCCACCACAGCCAGTTCCTTGTCGTGGAAAACAGGAAGTGCCCCATCGCATACGGCACAAGCACTGACGCCTTTATTCTTGTAGGCTTCTTCGGAGTCCAGCCCCAGATAGTTTGCCCTGGCCCCGGTCGCGATAATGATCGCGTGAGCTTCGACAGGATCGCCTTTACCAGCGATTGCTTTATAGGGGGATGTGGAAATGTCGATATCGACGATATCGTCTTCGATCACCCGCGTTCCAAAATTGAGCGCCTGTTGCTTCATCAATTCCATCAGCTCCAAACCCTGGACGGCGTAGTGATACCGTCCGTCCTTTTTGTGGTCGGGAGGATCCGGTAGATTCCAATGACGTGATGTGTCGACGGCACTCTGGACAAATCCATGAATGTCACCAAATGGAAAACCAGGATAATTTTCGACTTCGGTTGTATAGGCCAATTGTCCCAGCGGAATCATCTCAGGCTTGACGGTTCCCTCGAAAACGACTGGTTTCAAGTTCGCACGGGCAGCGTAAATTGCCGCTGACCATCCAGCAGGTCCACTTCCAATGATGACAACTTTTTCGGCCATGGGATTCTCCGGCACAAATGAATATCGAATCGAAACCGAAGATTATAGAGCTCCAACGCGATCGCGAGCAGTCGGGGCAATTCGATTTCAGGAAATCAGAAACGGCTTGGCAGCCGCACGTTCAATGCGATCAAGACGCATTTAGAATTGGATACTTACGAATTCCTTTTTCGCAGTGAATTCAGCCGTGGATGGCCGTCTCAACAAGTTGGCAATTCTTAAGAATAATGTGACCAGCACGTTGTTGACGCTCGTGAATTTCGTTCATTCACCCCACCGATGAAAGGCAGGGTGCCCTTCTTTGACGGCAACAAACGTGCCCGAGCCTTTTGCGGTGACCGACCCGGATGGGCCAATTGTGCCTTCAACGACCGCTTTGCGATCGGAAGCGTCGACCACCCAAGCTTCGATGATCAACTCGGTTTCAGTCGGCGTGACCTGTTGGAATTCGACGCCGTAGTGGGCGGTGACGCAGCAGGGGGGCGTTGGTGATTCCCGTCGAACCATCAAGTGATATGCGGCTGTCCAGCAAAGGTGGCAATCGAGCAACGCGCCGATGATGCCGCCATTGATCATGCCCTCATAGGCTCGGTGATGCGGCTGAGGCATAAAACGACAGAGCACTTTAGACCCTTCGACGAAACTTTTGATCTGCAAGCCTTGGGGGTTCGCCGGACCACAACCAAAACAGATCAAGTTGGGCGCGAATTGATCCTGTAAGCTTTTTTCAAAATCCATCGTCACGTTCTCTGGCCGTGTTGGTTCGGTGTAGTTCAGTCTTTTCTGATCAGCGCTTCTTACGCAGGATCAAAACGGTTTGCCGCGTGTGATGTCGCGGCAGAATGGCTTCGATTTTGAAAAATCTGCCCCAGACGCGTTCCAGGTAACGGTTTGGATGAAAAACTTGCGCTCGATAGGGTCCTGTTTGTGAAAACCGATAAACCAGGCGACGGTCAGGCATCGGCTCCATAAGTTGTTGGCGTACGTTCGGGTCAATCCTCAGCATCGACTGAATAAGGCGATTCTTTTCGTTGTCAATCTCGTCGCGCAAAACCGCCCACGTGTCTTCGTTGTGAACCGTCAGGTAAGCCATCCCGTCGTCAGAGAGCACTCGACTTAATTCTGCCAACCAGTGTGTCTCGAATGTGTCGATGTGGGTAAACACGGAAAACGCGGAGACGATGTCGACAGATCCATCGGGCATCGGCAAACAGGGGATGCAGTGATTAAAGATCGGCCGAACATTGATCGGCAAAAACTCAAACAGCCAGCGAATGTGTCGATTGTTAATATCGCTGCCCCAGATCGTTTCGATGTCCGACTGGGCGACAAAATGGCGTATCACTCGGCCGGACGCACAACCAAAGTCGAAGATGGATCGGGTCGGTACGTTATGAGTTTTGGCGGCGTCGATGATTTTGAGATAGTCCTCCAGTCCGCTGAACCAATAATGACCATCATTGCCCGGAGAGTATCCTTCGCGATCTTCGGCACAGGGAATCGGAAACGTGTCTTTGGCGATCATGTCTTCCAGCGAGCTTCCACCGAGCATCGACTCAATCACTTGACGCTTTTGCGAGCGATTAAAATCTTCCGGGTCGCGACTGGCCGGGGACGGTAGGTTTTCAAACGGTTCTGTGTCCAACGTGTTTCGCGAAATATCTTCTTCCCATGACACCGGCCGTTGAGTGCTAAGTCGATTGTTGATGATTTGATGAACTCGTTCGGCGGTCAGTTCTGTTTTCCACAGTTCATTCCCCGATGCCTGCACCATCGTGTTCAGCTGATCGGAGATCATCTGTTGAATCTCAGCACGATTCAGCGGACGGTTTGCCTCCGATGCATCAACAGGGGCCGGCTCGGGTTTGGGTTCAGACATAACAGGGTGGTTGGAAGTACGAATTCGGAAGATGTCAAGTCGCTATCCTATCCCATGGCAAAACTGATCGAAATAGGAGTCGATTCATCATTGATTCTTCCTGCAGAAGGGGCGTTAGCAAATCGACGCTTTTTGTTAAACTGTTGACCCATGAAGGAGACGCTACATCGGGACGGATGGTATGGATGCCGTTCCTTTTTCGTTTTAAATACTCAGTGAAGTTCTATGCAAACTCAGTTAGTGGTAATTGGTGGTGGTCCCGGTGGTTATGCGGCAGCGTTTTTGGCGGCCGACGAAGGGATGCAAGTTGTTTTGGTCGAAGCCGAAGGGCGACTCGGCGGTACGTGTCTTTTGCGCGGATGCATTCCGTCCAAGGCGCTGTTGCACGTGGCCAAAGTAATTTCTGAAACTGAAGAGATGGGCCATGAATGGGGCGTCTCGTTTGAACAACCCAACATTGAAATCGATAAGCTTCGCGAACGAAAAAACAAAATCATTTCAACGCTCAGCGGAGGGCTGGGTGGGCTCGCCAAAAAGCGGAATGTGACGGTCGTCAATGCGTTTGCGAAATTTGAAGACGCCAATACTTTGGTCCTCGAAGGTGATGATGAGTCGATCCCCGTCGGTAATCGGATCACGTTTGAACACGCGATCATTGCCACTGGCAGTGTTCCGGCAATGCCAGGTGCCTTCAATATCGGTTCCGATCGCGTGATGGACTCCACGGGTGCGTTGAACTTGACGGACATACCCGAATCAATGCTGGTCATTGGTGGCGGGTACATCGGCCTGGAGATGGGTACGGTCTACGCAAAGTTGGGCACAAAGGTCAGCGTGGTCGAATTGCAAGATGGATTGTTGATGGGCGCTGATCGCGATCTTGTTCGGCCGTTGCAGCGTCGCTTGAAAACGCTATTCGAAGACCGGATCTTTTTAAACACCAAAGTGGGCAGTGTCGCCAAAGCGGGCGATGACAAGATCGAAGTCACTTTTGAAGGCCCAGATAAATACGGGACCGAACGTTACGACCGAGTTCTGATTTCGGTCGGACGCTGGCCAAACACAAAAAATATTGGCTTGGAAAATCTGCCTGGCGTCGAAGTCGATCAACGCGGATTCATTGCTCACGATAACAATTTGCGAACGGCTGTCCCCCACGTGTTTGTCATCGGTGACGCCGCTGGCGAACCAATGCTTGCTCACAAAGCCAATCACGAAGGGCGGCACGCGATCGAAGTGATCTTGGGACATGCGTCGGCTTTTGACAAACGAGCGATTCCTGCGGTTGTCTTCACCGATCCGGAAATCGCCTGGGCGGGCGTCACCGTCGAGGAAGCCAAACGCGATTCGATTCCGCACGAAGTCGTTGCCTATCCCTGGGCAGCCAGCGGTCGGGCTCAAGCGATCGGTCGTACGGATGGGCTGACGAAGTGGATTGTCGATCCAGAATCAGAACGCGTTATCGGTTGCGGGATCGTTGGTGCTGGTGCTGGTGAGATGATTGCCGAAGCCGCGCTCGCGATCGAAATGGGTTGTTCCGCTCGAGATATTGCCGAAACCGTTCACGCTCACCCAACGCTCAGCGAAACCATGATGAACGCGAGCGAAGTTTTCTACGGAACGGCGACGGAAATCTACAAACCGAAAAAGAAAACGGCACCCGCATAGCGGTCCCTTTCGGCATGCCGAGTTCCACAATGCGTAGCTGTTCCGGATTCACTGTGGCCCCGCTCATTCGAAAATCATTCGTTTCTTCACACGGAAGTCGGTCGCCGACTGCTCCATATCCCCTTCACTTTTAACCAGGCAAGACTTATGGAAGCTGGAATTGTTGGATTGCCCAACGTTGGCAAGAGCACACTGTTCAATGCGTTGACGCTTTCCAAAGCTGCGGCCAGCGAAAACTATCCGTTTTGCACGATCGAACCGAACGAAGGCATCGTTAGTGTGCCGGACCCAAGGCTCGATTTGATCACCCAATACATCGTGCCCAAAAAAGTCATCCCAGCGACGCTGCGGCTGGTCGATATCGCTGGAATCGTTAAAGGTGCCAGTGAGGGTGAAGGGCTAGGTAATAAGTTTCTCAGCCACATTCGACAAGTCGACGCGATTCTTCAAGTCGTACGATGTTTCGAAGACGACGATGTGATTCATGTTTCTGGCAACGTTGATCCGATTTCGGATATCGAGATCATCGAACTTGAGTTGATGCTGGCCGACATTGAGACGGTGCAAAACGCGCTCTCCAAAGCTGCCCGAACTGCTCGATCGGGCGATAAAGAGGCCAAGTTTCTGGTCACTGTTTGTGAAAAGTGTTTGGAACACTTGGAGAAAGAGCTTCCGCTGCGAGGTTTGAATTTGAATGAGCCCGAGTTGAAAGCGATCAAGAGCTATGGGTTGCTGACGGCCAAGCCGATCATGTACATCGCCAATGTCGCGGAAGATGATCTTGAGGGACAAAGTCCTCTGGTTGGAAAAGTTCGCGAGCATGCCGATGCAGTAGGTGCTTCGGTGGTCGTCGTTTGCGCCAAGCTGGAAGCAGAGATTGCTGAAATCGATGAAAACGAACGAAGCGAGATGCTCGAAGCCGTTGGGTTGAAAGAACCGGCCCTGAATCTGTTGGCCCGACAAGCCTACGTAACGTTGGGCCTTGAGAGTTACTTTACCGCGGGTGAAAAAGAAGTTCGCGCCTGGACGATTCAGTCAGGATTCACAGCGCCTCAGGCAGCGGGTGTGATTCACACCGATTTTGAACGAGGCTTTATCCGCGCAGAAGTCTACTCGCTGGACGATCTCAAGGAATTTGAAACGGAAGCCGCGATTCGGCAAGCGGGCAAGCTTCGCGTTGAAGGTAAAAGCTATGTCGTCCAGGACGGCGACATTTGCCATTTCCTGTTCAACGTTTAAATCAAATTCCGGGTTGAGATTCCGAGTTTTGATCCTGAGGTGGCCAAGTGCGCCTTGCCCGCAACTAAGAACGCGTCGTCAAATGGCTTTCTAGCGATTGTCCTTCGGGGACGTGGATGGTTTGGGCTCGATCAGGCCCAACCGAAATAAACTCGACCGGCCGGCCAACCAGCGTTTCGATTCGGCGAACGTATTCGATGGCCGCGATGGGTAGGTCATCCAGTGACCGAGCTCCTGTGACATCGCTCTGCCAGCCCGGAATCGTCTCGTAAATCGGATTCAGTTTTTTTAGTTCGTTAACGTGGGCTGGGAAATAGTCAATTCGATTGCCGTCCAACTCATAGGCAACGCAGACTTCAATCTCAGGTAGCTTCGAAAGCACATCGAGCATCGTAATGGCGATGGATGTAACGCCTCCCAACCGCGCCGTGTATCGGGCGGCAACGGCATCGAACCAACCGCAGCGTCGAGGACGACCGGTCGTCGTTCCGTACTCATTGCCCATGTCACGAATGTGCTGACCTTGTTCGTTTTCCTGTTCCGTTGGGAATGGACCGCCACCGACTCGGGTGGCATAGGTTTTCATCACGCCAATCACTTTCGATAGCCAATTTCCGGGAACACCAGATCCTGTTGAGATCCCCAATCCGGAACTGTTGCTGCTGGTGACGAACGGGTACGTTCCATGGTCAACATCCAACAATGATCCTTGAGCACCCTCGAAGAGAATCTGTTTGTCAGCATCGACAGCGTCGAGCAAGATACGGTTGGTATCGGTGATCAATGGTTTGAGTGCGTTGGCGTAGCCTGAGTATTCTGCAACAATGGCTTCCGCATCGAGTTGAGCATCATCAGCGTTGCCGGTAGCACTGAGAACTTGTTTTTTGACTTCGACAATTTTTCGGACGCGTTCGGCAAAGTCGTCTTGAATCAGATCCCCCATGCGAATTGCGAAACTTCGACCGATCTTGTCACCGTAGCAAGGACCAATGCCGCGCAACGTCGTGCCAATGTTGTCTTCGCCTGAGACCAGCCGATTCCACATTTTGTCTTCCATCACGTGCCACGGCATGACAACGTGGGCGCGACTGCTGATCTTCATCCGTTGTTCGACGTGAATGCCTCGTTCGCGCAGCGAGTCGATCTCCTGGATGATGGTCGGAGGATTGATCACAACGCCAGCGGTGATCAGATTGAGAACGCCTTCGTTAATGATCCCACTGGGGATGTGGTGGAGTTTGTAGACGTCGTCACCGATGACGACCGTGTGTCCTGCGTTTGCGCCACCTTGATACCGAACGACGAGATCTTTCCCTTCGGTCAATAAGTCGACAAGTTTGCCTTTGGCTTCGTCTCCCCACTGCAAACCAATTACGCACTGACCTGGCACTCTGATCTCCTCAATAAATGTTGCCGCAATCTGTCGGCAAAGGTCCACACAAAACGCAAAAGTCTAAGTCTGCTCGCCGGAAATGGTCAACCACCAGCGAGATGATTCCCTGCGAGAATCCTCAAAACCCTCAAAAACAACGTCCCGAACCGTGGCATGATACCTCTGAACGAATAGGTGGCCTTTTTTCACGTCTTGATGATGGTTCAGCATTTCCAGATATTTCTCGATCGGCGGCCGCATTCATTCGAGGGCTTGAATCCGGGCGTGTTTTCCAAGTGTTTTGTACCAAGGGTTTGTTCAAGATTTGGGATCGTGATCTACAATTAGTTTTCGATTCACGCCCTTTCATTGACCTAGTCGTTGATTCAAAACTGAATTTCGATCGGTAAAAACCATGATTTCTTCAGCCTCCACTCCAAAGTTTCAATTCTTGCTGTTGACTGCAATTGCGCTTACATCGGCGATCTGTCATGCCGAGTTGTTCGCGCAGGCCGAACGCAAGAAATCGCCGACGGACACGGCGGTATTAAAAGGAAAGGTCGAGTTTGCCAAGGATCAAGCCAAATCGTACACCGGAGAAACGCTGGAAATTGAAATCAGCGAAATCCAAGCGAGGCTGCGAGAGTACGTTGATTTGCCAGCCCCAAAAACGCCACGTGGTTTCGAACGTTGGACGTCACAGCAAAAATTGAAATGGCAACAAGAGTTTGTTAACTCCGAAGCCGGCAAAAAGCATATCGAACGCAACAAAAAACTGCTGGCCGACGCAAACTCGTTCGATATCAAATTCGAAAATGACGGCAGCTACGCAATTTACGATGTGCCCCCCGGCGACTACGCGATTCAAGGTCGAGTTGATAAAGAGATCGGCAAGATCACTTACGCGTTTGAAGTTTTCGGTCAGCTGACGGTTCAAAAAGAAGTTGACGAGTTGGCACTGGCTCCGATTCAGATCGAAGTCACACCGCAGCTGAAACAGGGGGATACTTGTCCGCCGATTGCTGTTCTGACTCATGACGACAAAGCGACGTTGAAACGGGAAACGTTTAAAGATGCGATTTTGTTTGTTAACTTCTGGTCCAAAACGAGTCCGACGGCGACCGCTGAACAAGCCATGGTTCAAAAGATGTACGCTTCGTTAAAGAGTCAATACAAGCTGCGATTGCTCTCGGTCAACGTGGATGCCAATCGAAAAGAAGCATTGAAGTTTTTGTTGGAGAACAAACTGCGAGAAGGCAGCCACGGATTCACCGATGGAATGCAGCACAAAACGTTGTTTCATTTTGGCGTTCGAGGCGTTCCTTCGTATTGGTTGGTCAGCGGTGACGGCAAGATCATGATGTCGCAGTATGAAATGGCTCAAGCGATGCGGTTGAAACCTGACTTGAAGACGATCGTTTCCGATCGGATTGAGGGGAAGGATACTCCAACCTTGGCACCCAAGCCTGACGAGAAAGCGTCCGACAAATGAATTGGACAGGAAGAGCTTGAAACGTCGATGATGTGCTACGTGAGCAAACAAATCATGTAGCGGACCGGCGCAAGCCGGCCGGTTTTGCCATCCCCTAGCAATCAAGCGTTTTGGTATCTCGCCGAAGGGCTCGCGCCCTTGCGCTACATGGGCAAACAAAATATGTAGCGGACCGGCGCAAGCCGGCCGGTGTTTGCCCACCCTCTAGCAATCAAGCGTTTCGGTAATTCACCGAAGGGCTCGCGCCCTCGCGCTACCTGAGCTCGCGCCCTTGCGCTACGTGAGCAAACAAAATATGTAGCGGACCGGCGCAAGCCGGCCGGTGTTGCCAACCCCCAACAATCAAGCGTTTTGGTAATTCACCGAAGGGCTTGCGCCCTTACGCTACCTGAGCTCGCGCCCTTACGCTACGTGAGCAAACAAACTATGTAGCGGACCGGCGCAAGCCGGCCGGTGTTTGCCCACCCTCTAGCAATCAAGCGTTTTGGTATCTCACCGAAGGGCTCGCGCCCTTGCGCTACCTGAGCGAATTATGTAGCGGACCGGCGCAGGCCGGCCGGTGTTTGCTCACCCTCCAACAATCAAGCGTTTCGGTAACTCACCGAAGGGCTTGCGCCCTTGCGCTACGTGAGCAAACAAACTATGTAGCGGACCGGCGCAAGCCGGCCGGTGTTTGCCATCCTCTAGCAATCAAGCGTTTTGGTAATTCACCGAAGGGCTCGCGCCCTTGCGCTACCTGAGCTCGCGCCCTTACGCTACGTGGGCAAACAAACTATGTAGCGGACCGGCGCAAGCCGGCCGGTGTTTGCCATCCTCTAGCAATCAAGCGTTTCGCTACTTCACCGAAGGGCTCGCGCCCTTGCGCTACCTGAGCAATCAAATCATGTAGCGGACCGGCGCAAGCCGGCCGGTGTTTGCCCACCCTCCAGCAATCAAGCGTTTCGCTACTTCACCGAAGGGCTTGCGCCCTTGCGCTACCTGAGCTCGCGCCCTTGCGCTACCTGAGCGAACAAAATATGTAGCGGACCGGCGCAAGCCGGCCGGTGTTTGCTCACCATCTAAATGGCGAGTCGGTATTCAACGAACGGATTGCCGAATCGAAGGTCAAATGCTCCAATAAACCGTCGTCTTGCTTCGACGTTTCAAACTTTGGCGAACCACAGCTCATGAGTCTTCTTGATTTCAATGCACGAGAATCTTGCTTCATCAACGGTGTTTGGGTGGAGGGTCAAGGCGAACCGCTGACTTCGACTTGTCCTGTGGATGAGACGATCGTTTGGGAAGCACACGCTGCTGCGGAGGGTCAAGTCGATGACGCCTTTGGTGCCGCTCGGGCTGCTTTTGGGCATTGGTGGGACGTTGGCGTCGAAGGGCGACTTGCCATTGCAGAACGATTCGCAACGATTGTCGATTCAAAAAAAGAAGAACTGGCAACGCTGATTGCTTCCGAGACCGGCAAGCCATTGTGGGAGTCGCGAACCGAAGCGGCCGCCGTCGTCGGTAAAGTTGGTGTTTCGATCGATTCGTTGCACACTCGACGCAGCACGACGTCATTTGAAATCAGCGATGGAGTCAGTGCGGTAACGCGGTTCAAGCCACACGGTGTTTGTGGAGTGCTTGGGCCTTTTAATTTTCCAGCTCACTTGCCCAACGGACACATCGTACCGGCACTGATTGCAGGTAACACAATCGTCTTCAAGCCCAGCGAAGTTACGCCGGCGGTTGGTCATTGGATGGTCAAACAATGGGAGCAAGCGGGACTGCCTCCGGGCGTCCTGAATCTTGTTCCGGGCAAACGTGACGTTGGGATTGCGATCTCCAAACATGACCAGCTGGATGGATTGTTCTTTACGGGCTCCAGCGTTGCCGGTGTTGCGTTGAGCAAGACACTCGCCCCGACACCTCAAAAGATTTTGGCGTTGGAGATGGGCGGAAACAATCCTCTGATCGTTCACCAGGTGGGTGATATGGCGGCCGCCGCCTACACAACGATCCTGTCAGCTTATCTCACTGCCGGCCAACGATGCACTTGTGCTCGGCGGTTGATTCTGGTCAACGGTGCAGAAACCGAAACGTTTTTGGCCACGTTGACGGAGATGATCGGCAAGGTGACGGTTGGATTTTATCAAGATGACCCACAACCGTTTATGGGCACGGTCATCTCCAAGGAGATGGGGCGACGCCTGCTGGAAGCTCAGGCGGCAATGATCGATAAAGGGGCTCGTTCGTTAGTGGCGATGGCGACTCATCGTGGATGCGATGCGTTGGTCTCACCCGGATTGATCGACGTCACTGACCAGCGAGGTGAGCGGACGGATGAAGAACTCTTTGGGCCACTGCTGAATGTGATTCGAGTAGATTCATTCAACGACGCGATCAACGAAGCGAACAACACCCAGTACGGGTTGTCGGCGGGTTTGTTGTCCGACAGCGCGGAATTCTATCAGGAGTTTATTCATCGGATCCGCGCCGGAATCGTCAATTGGAACCGACAAACGACGGGGGCCAGTGGCAAGTTGCCATTTGGTGGTTGCGGTCTGTCAGGCAACCATCGCCCGAGCGCCTACTATGCGATTGACTATTGCAACTTTCCAGTCGCATCGATGGAATCGCCTTCGTTGTGTTTGCCGGACAAATTGATGACAGGAATCGACTTGTCATGAATCAACCGCCGGCCGAAACGGAAACGGATGAGCAGTCAGCGAAGGGTGAGTCATCGCCTGTTTCATCTCGTCGGCGTTATTCCTGGAAATCATTTTCGATCAAGGCCTTGTTGATGTTGATGCTGTTGGCCGCTTTGGCCAGTTGGTACATTCACGACCAGTTACGGCAGCCGCTATCTCCAGTTCAGTTTTGGGATGTGACGACCGGTGAGCGGATCAAATGGTCAGTCGAATTGGGCCCGCAGACCTACTCGGAGCCGTCAACCAATCGCGACTACGTTTATGTTGGATCCAGCAACGCCGGGTTGGATCCGTTGTTTCCAAAGAGCGTTGATGTTGGCGCGATCTACTGTTTCGATAAAGCCGATGGTGATTTTGTTTGGCAATACACGGCGAAAAAGCTAGAGGCAGGAAGACGTTCTGACTGGCCGATGCAAGGAATAACTAACCGCGTGTTCGCGGAAAACGACCTTGTTTGGTTTATTGACAATCGAGGCCAAGTGATTTGTGCTGACGCTGATGGTTTTCGAGACGGGATAAATGACGGCCCGTACCAACTGGAGTCGCAAAGCCGGTTGATCGACGCGGATGTAATTTGGAAGTACGACTTGTTGAAGCAACTCGATGTTCTTCCTCATAACACGAGTCACTGCAATGTGGTGGTCGACGACCAGAGAATTTACTTGAATACCAGTCACGGCGTTGAACCTGATCATCGCCAGTTGAAAAATCCGCATGCCCCGAGTTTTGTCGTGCTGGATAAGTTCACGGGCAAGTTGATCTGGTCGGATAATCGTGCAACGCCCGGCATCATGCATGCGTGCTGGGGGTCACCCGCGTTGGCAACGCTGCATGGAAAAAGGCAGGTGCTCTTTTGTGGTGGTGATGGTTGGCTGTACAGTTTTGAGCCTGCAGGTGATCGTGCCGGAAATCCAGTACTGTTGTGGAAGTTTGATTGCAATCTGAAAGACGCTCCGTTCGAAGTCTTTGGTCGGGGGGACCGTAATCAAGTCGTTGTCGCGCCGACGGTCGTTGGTAATCGCGTCCTGATCAGCATGGGCCAGGAGCCAGAGCATGGAGTGGGCCCAATTCACGTTTGGTGCATTGACCCAGGAAATCGTCGTGGTGACCTGAGCCCCACCTTGGTCACGCCAGGGGATCGGTATGAACCGCCATCACGAACGAACCAGTTTCTGCACTGTAATGTTGCCAATGGTGATCGCGAAATTCCCAATCCAGATTCCGCACTCGTTTGGAGGTACAGCGGGCATGATTTTGACGGGGATGGAGAGTTGGACGACTTGCTCGAGCAGATGAATCGAGGCCTCAGTTCACCTTGCGTCTTCGATCGTCACGTTGTTTTCTCAACAATGGATGGAGTGATTCACTGTCTCGCATTGGATACAGGTGAACCCAAATGGAGCTACGACACTCGATCGGGCATTTGGGCGAGCATGATCGCGATCGACCAGTGGTTGTACATTGGTACCGAAGACGGGGAGTATCAAATTTTTGACATCGGTGATCAACCGCCTCAGCAACCCATTGCCGTCATGCCAACTTTGAAATTCAATTCGGTTTATGGTCGGCCGGCGTTTCGAAACGGGGTTTTGTATCTGGTCAGTCGCACTCGACTCACGGCCGTCGAGGATCCCGATGCCAAAAACGAACTGCAAAAATATTTTCTGGATTGAAATGATCGGGCCAGTCGCGATTGGTTAATTGCTTCGGCTATTTAACAATTATTCGTTGGCGGCAAAGCAGTGCGAAGGGTGCATATTTTCACGAGATCATGAATTCTTGATGAATCTGGATGCGAGAAGTTCAGCCGCGATATGGAATTCTGCACTTCGCTGCACGTTTTTTGATAGCGAAAACTGCGATTCTCTGATCAGCGCTTCAGGAATGTCGCCCAAAGGCATACAATGCGTGGCTCTAAAATTGCAACGCTCAACTGGATGGGAATCGTCGCTATATGCCCGCCTCGGATATCGTCGTCAAAGGTGCCCGCGAACACAATCTTCGTGATGTCAATCTTGTTTTACCCCGCAATCAACTCATTTGCCTGACTGGCGTCAGCGGTAGTGGCAAAAGCTCATTCGCTTTCGATACTGTGTTTGCCGAGGGCCAGCGACGATACGTGGAGAGTCTGTCCAGTTTTGCGCGCCAATTTTTGGGCCAGATGCCGAAACCAGATGTCGATTTGATCTCAGGGCTGAGTCCGTCGATCTCAATCTCGCAAAAATCGTCAGGGAATAATCCGCGATCGACCGTTGGAACGATTACTGAAATCTATGATTTTCTCAGAGTGCTGTACGCTCGGGTTGGTCAGGGGTTTTGTCCAAAATGTGACCAGCCGATTGCAGCTCAAACTCGTGACCAGATCATTGGCAGCATTTTGCAGCTCAAAAAGGGAACCGAATTTTTTGTTTTGGCTCCAGTTGTTCGGGCCCAGAAAGGTGAGCACCGTGATCTGTTTGTTGAGCTGTTAAAGAAGGGATTCGTTCGAGCTCGGGTCGACGGCGAGATTCGTTCGCTTAATACAGAAATCAACCTCGATCGTTCTCGCCGTCACCATGTCGAAGTCGTCATCGACCGATTGACTATGGATTCCAGTATCCGGTCGCGATTGGCAGAGGCGGTTGAGTCGGGGCTGAAGCTGGGAAGTGGCTCGCTGATCATTTCCGTGGTAGCCGATGACGCGCCCAATTTTGCTCCTGACGAAGTCGCTGAGGACGAAGCCGCGGACGACAAGCCCAAACGCGGGCGAAACAAACGAAAAGCGGGCCGTGTCGGCAAGTCGGCAACGCCCGCAACGAACGACCGGGTGTACTCGTCACATTACGCCTGTGCGTCATGTGGGATCAGTTTTTCGACACCGACTCCACAGATGTTCAGTTTCAATAGCCCTCAAGGGATGTGCCACGGATGTGATGGACTGGGGGAAGTCTATACCTTCGATCGGGACTTGCTGGTGCCCGATCCGGGCCGATCGTTTCAGCAAGGTTGCATTGAGATTCTTGGGAAATGGAAGGACCTTGGACGCTGGAGGCGTCACATCTATCAGGGCGTTGCAGATACCATCGAGCGGGAGTATTCGCTGGAACCTGGAACGATGCTCGAAACGGCTTGGGAGAGTTTGACCAACGAGCAACAGGAAATGTGGCTCTTTGGGACAGGCGATCGCCATATCACGTACACATGGCGCGGTGGTTCGTCTCCGATGAAGTACGGTGGTACGTTTGGTGGAATCGTTGCCGAGCTCGAGGATAAATATCGTTCGACGTCCGGTGCATCGCGACTGAGAAAATATGAAAACTATATGGCGGAATTGGACTGTGTTCATTGCCATGGTGATCGGCTGAACAAACAAGCGCGTCATTTTCGGCTGGAGACTTCTAATTCTGAGTTCACGGATCATGCGAGTCTGTCACTGCCCGAAGTCTGTGATCTGTCGATTGATCGAGCACACCAATTTTTCTCAGGTCTGGTACTGGATAAGACTCGTCAGTTTGTTGCAGCTGAGCCGCTCAAAGAGATTCGCAATCGTTTGGGTTTCCTGTTGAACGTCGGGCTGGACTACCTGATGCTCAATCGGACGGCCCCAACATTGTCTGGCGGTGAAAGTCAACGGATCCGTTTGGCCGGGCAGATCGGAGCCGGTCTTGTCGGCGTTTTGTACATCCTAGACGAGCCCTCGATTGGACTTCACGCACGTGACAATGATCGACTTGTCGCGACGTTGCAGCATCTTCGCGATATCGGCAACACCGTGGTGGTCGTTGAGCATGACGAAGACACAATGCGCGCCGCAGATCACTTGATCGACTTTGGCCCCGGGCCTGGTGTGCGCGGTGGCGAAGTCGTTGTCGAAGGACACCCTTCCGAGATCATCAAATCGAAAAAGAGTGTGACGGCGCAATTTTTGTCCGGTCGACGCAAAATTGAGATTCCTGAAACACGTCGGCCGTTCGATCCTCAGCGTGTTTTTCGCGTTAAGGGCGCGAGACACAATAACCTCAAGGACGTCGACATTGAAATTCCGCTGGGCAAATTCGTCTGTGTCACGGGCGTTAGCGGCAGCGGCAAGAGTTCGTTGGTGAACGATATCATCAAGGAAGAGCTTCGCGAAAAACTCAATGGCGGGATCAGCGACCCGGGTGAGTACGACGAACTGATCGGCGTCGAGCTGATGGACAAGATGATCGCCATCGACCAGTCTCCGATCGGTCGTACGCCGCGATCCAACCCGGGGACGTACATCAAGCTGTTCGATGAAATCCGCAAACTGTTTACTCAGCTTCCTGAATCGAAGACTCGAGGTTATGCACCAGGACGGTTCAGCTTTAATGTGAAAGGCGGTCGTTGCGAGGCTTGTGAGGGCAACGGTTCCAACAAGCTGGAAATGGATTTCCTGGCGGATGTCTGGGTGACTTGCCCGGTCTGTGAAGGTCAGCGTTTCAATCGCGAAACGCTTCAAGTCAAATTTCGTGACAAGTCGATCTCCGATGTGTTGAACATGGACATCGAGGAGGCAATGCAGTTTTTTGAGAACCAGCCGAGGGTTCTCAACAAATTGCAAACGCTACACGCAGTCGGGTTGGACTATCTGAAAATAGGCCAACCTTCTCCAACACTTTCGGGTGGTGAAGCTCAACGAATCAAGTTGGCTCGTGAGTTGGTTAAACGGAGTACCGGCAAAACGTTGTACTTGTTAGATGAGCCGACGACTGGTTTACATTTCGCTGACATTTCGCTGCTGCTCAACGTGCTGCAGAATTTTGTGGAAGCGGGCAATACCGTTTTGGTGGTTGAGCATAATCTGGACGTCATTAAAACGGCGGACTGGATCATCGATATTGGCCCCGAAGGTGGTGCTGGAGGTGGTCAGGTTGTCTGTTGTGGGACACCCGAACAAGTCGCTGAATGCAAAACGTCTTACACCGGGCAAGCGCTCAAGCGAGCGTTGTCTCCCAAGCCGGTGTTGATCAAAAAGAATGCGAAGTCGAAGCAAAAACCGGTCGAGTTTAAGACGATCAAGGTTCGTGGAGCAGAACAGCACTCGTTGCGTTCGGTCGACGTCGATATCGAACGCGACAAGATGACGGTTTTCTGCGGGCCTTCTGGAAGCGGCAAGAGTTCGATGGCGATGGATACGATTTACGCCGAAGGTCAGCGACGCTACGTCGAAAGCCTCAGTTCGTACGCGCGGCAATTTGTCAGCCAACTGGAAAAACCCAAAGTTGAACACATCGAAGGGCTGTCTCCAGCGATCGCGATTGAACAAAAGAACCTCGGTTCAACGCCTCGCTCGACAGTTGGCACGGTTACCGAGATTTATGATTATTTGCGGATCCTGTTGGCAAGGTTGGGTACGCCTTATTGTCCCGACTGTGACCTGCCGATTGGGACCCAGACCAGTGATGATATCGTCGACAAAATTCTCGCCTACGAAAACGGAACGCGCTTGTTGCTGTTGGCGCCCGTCGAGCCCGACACAAATCAGTCGTATGAACAATTGTGGGAAGAGATTCAGGGCAACGGTTTCATTCGTGTTCGAATCGACAACAAAACGTATGGGATCGATGAAGTCCCAGTCATTAATCGACGAACACGACACCACGTTGAAATCGTGGTTGATCGGATCGTTGTCAAAGATTCATCACGGTCAAGAATTGCTGATTCCGTGGAGGCCGCACTGGCCATCGGAAAAGGCGTCATCAATGTCGCTGAACCGAGTGAAACGATTCCAGAAGAACATTGGCGAACGGTCAAACATAGTCAGCATCTTTCGTGCTCGGGTTGCGGTCGAAGTTTTGATACGCTGACACCTCATAACTTTTCATTCAACAGTCAGCTGGGTTGGTGTCAGGATTGCGAAGGGATTGGGACACAAACGGGTGCTCATCCTGCGGCGATCATGAATGACAATGAGTTCTCCCTGAAACAGGGAGCGGTCCTGTTGTGGCCAGACGTCAAAGAGTCGATGTCAATGGCGATGCTGAAGGCATGGTGTCATGGGACGGGGGTGCCGATTGACACGCCGTTTTCTCAATTGGAAGCACGGCATCGCCGGATGGTCTTTTATGGTACGGGACGACGATGGTTTGACATTAAGACTGACGATGACAATGTCTTGTATTCATTTCAATACAAAGGCGCGTATCCGACGATGGAGGAGGCCTCACGCCTTTCACCTCAACTTCGTCAACGCATGCAGACGTTGATTGGAGAAGTCGAATGTGGTTGTTGTGGAGGCAGTCGGCTTCGCGACGACGCGTCGGCGGTTCGCTTTCGAGATATGACCATTGATGGAATCTGCCGACTGCCGATCGCCACACTTTCGAAGACGCTCAAGAAATGGAAACTGGACAAACGAGAAAAGAAGATTGCTGGTGAGTTGATTCGAGAGATCACTGGACGAGTCAATTTTCTCAATGACGTTGGGCTGGAGTATTTGACACTCAATCGAACAGCGGCATCGCTTTCCAATGGCGAAGCTCAGCGAATTCGTTTGGCGAGCCAATTGGGCAGCGGTCTCTGTGGCGTGCTGTACGTACTGGACGAGCCGACGATTGGATTGCATCCAAGAGACAACACGCGTTTGCTCAAAGCGCTCCATCGACTGCGTGATCTGGGCAATACGATGATCGTGGTCGAGCATGACAAGGAAGTGATCGCGAACAGCGACGCGATTTGCGACTTTGGTCCTAAAGCTGGCGTGGGCGGCGGGCAGATTGTTGCTGAGGGAACACCTCAGAGTCTCGGTAAGCAAAAAGCGTCGGTGACTGGCCCCTATCTCAGTGGCAAGAAAGCGATTCCGATTCCGGCCAATCGTCGCCCTGCCCTTTCGCTGGATATCCCGGAATCCAGTTCAAAAACCAACAAGAAATCGACGAAGAAGAAGACGAAGAAACGTAGCGAAAAACAAAAGCCAGCGGTGCCCATGGCGAATACGCTGGACGTTGTCGGAGCGAAGCACAACAACCTCAAGAATATCGAGGTCAAGTTCCCGCTGGAAACGTTGACCGTTGTGACGGGGCCCAGTGGATGCGGGAAGAGCTCGTTGATTAACGACATTCTCTACAAATCTCTGGCTCGTCGACTACACCGATCCAGCCAGACGCCAGGAGCGCATCGAGGCATTCGCGGTATTGAGTACATCAACAAAGTCATTCGTGTCGATCAAACGCCGTTAGGAAACTCGCCTTCCTCCAATCCGGCAACCTACACCGGAGCGTTTGATGCGATCCGTGACCTGTTCGCGCATTTGCCCGATGCCAAGTTGCGAGGTTTTACCGCTCGGCGATTTAGCTTCAACGTGCCAGGCGGTCGGTGTGAAGAATGCTTGGGGAACGGGCAAAAATGTATTGAGATGCATTTCCTTCCCGATGTCTGGGTCGAATGTGAATCGTGTCGCGGACAACGCTACAACGAAGAGACTTTGAATGTGCGTTACAACGATCGATCGATCGCTGACGTATTGAACATGCCTTGTGGTAAAGCCGTTCAGCTGTTTCACAACATTCCCAAGATTCGTCGAATCCTACAGACGCTTTGCGACGTCGGTTTGGACTACATCACGTTGGGCCAATCGGCTCCGACGCTCTCCGGTGGTGAAGCTCAACGTGTCAAGCTGGCTGCCGAGTTGTCACGTCCCGACACCGGTCGGACGCTGTATCTGCTGGATGAACCGACGACTGGTTTGCATTTTGAAGACCTTCAGAAGTTGCTCGAAGTGTTGCAACGACTGGTCGACGTCGGCAACACCGTTGTCTTGATTGAACACAATCTTGACATGATTAAAGCGGCTGATTGGGTCGTTGACCTTGGCCCCGAAGCCGGCGCCAACGGCGGTCAGATTGTGGTTCAGGGGACGCCCGAGATGATCGTGGATTATGCCAAACAGGCGAAAGCGGCGGCCAGCAAAACTGGAAAAAGCAAAGCTGGCATGCCACGCAGCTGGACTGGTGAGGCACTGATCCCCGTTTTGGCCAACGACCCTTACGAAGAACGGCCTCCTTATGATCCAAACGAGGATCAGGGCTGGAAGAAGGGCGATATGGACATCGAAGACATTGGTGCGAATGCCAAAATGCCTTGGGAAGCCAATGGTCGACGATGGCACACCGAAGACCGTGTCGGTCGCGGTGGGCAATCGGTCCAATGGGAGGGTGAAATTCTCAAACGAGTTGTCGACACAATTCAACAACACGAGGGGTTTGGTGAGACCGATTGGAACGAGCGAGCACGCGTCGAAATTTCGGGTTCCACGAAATCCAAAGGCTGGTTCTTTCACGCGTTGACGGGTGATACGTGGTTCCTGAAAATGAAGTTTCGGGTACGGCCACGGACCTTTAAGCGTGAGACCCTGGTCGATCAGATCCCGCTTTTGCGAGCCAATGACCTGGAAGACATTCCTGTTTATGGCAATACGCCGCGGGTGCGTGTGAAAAACACCACGGCCTCTTGGCAGGAAGTTGAAATCGTTGTCAACAACCTTGCGGAAATGGATATCCCTGGATTCTGGAGTTTCCTGGACACTGCCATCGAAAGTTTTCTCGACAAGATGGAGCGAAAGAACTTGAGAATTGATGGCGAAACGCCTTGGGCGAAGTTGGGTAAAACTTGGCACATGATGCGGAAAGGATTCCCGGCTGGAAAACCAATCGCTTGGGAGCCCGAAGTTTTGGACGAGCTGCAAAAAACGATTGAAGCCGTCGCTCCTGAGGGAGAGTTTCATTGGACGAACAAGCAAGTCGTGCATGTCTACTTGCCAGATCAAAAATCGCCTTGGGCCAGCATCATGACGAAAAAGGCGGACGGGGTCTGGTTGCAGCTGGCGGGTCCCAAAGATCAGGTTACGGTTGGGCAAGTTGCGGACTTGGCTTCCGCAGCCGAAATCGATACTCAAAGCAGTGGCGACGTCGTCAAGTTGAGTTTTCAAGAGGTTGATCAAGTCAATAACGACAGCTTGAAGCAATTTCTGCGTCAGCATTCCGAATTAGTCATCGCTTGAAACGCGTAGTCAAACCAATCCATCTGCCGGAAGTAATTCATGAGTAATTCCATTGTCGCCCAAGTGCCTAAGAACTTGCTGTTTCGGTATCGAATCGGCTGTCGTGAGGTCAAAGGGAAATTCGGAGCTCGTTTTCAATTGGACGAGTCCTATCGTGTACCGCACTTTGGCAGTTTTGAAAAGCAAAACGAATTTGCTGATGTTCGAGTCGGATGGAATACGGAAGGGCTGTATTTTGATGTCACCATCAGCGGAAAAAAGCAGTCGTTGTGGTGTCGCCAAAGTGAGTTGCTGGAAAGCGATGGCGTCCAGTTTTGGATCGACACCAGAGACACGCACAATATCCACCGTGCGACAAAGTTTTGTCACTGGTTTGTCTGCCTGCCTGTTGGAGGTGGACCGCAAAATACTTCGCCGGTGGCCACCATGTTGAAAATCAATCGCAGCCAGGAGGATTCACCAACCATCAATCGAAACTCGATGGAACTCCATGCGAAAACGACACCGGACGGCTATCGACTGATCGCGTTCATTTCCGGAAAGTCGCTGCATGGATGGAACTCAGAAGATCATCGACACCTCGGATTCAACTATGCCGTTCAGGATCGCGAGTTTGGTTGGCAGACCCTGGCGGTTGGACCAGAGTTGCCGATTCGCGAAGATCCGAGCCTTTGGCAAACGTTGTCACTTCGATGAATGATCGCGAAATCGTTTCGCAAGCTGGAAAACGCTTGCCAGCGTTGACGCACCGATCCAACGCACGTCCATTTCGATGGAATCCGCTGGCGGGTGACGATCCATTGCGAATTTATCTTTTGACGTCGGGGTCGTACTATGTTGCGAAAAGTGAAGATCCGGAAGTCATTGCAGAGTTAAAAACTCGACGGTCTTATTCGCTGACACGAGTCTTCGGCTCGATCTGGATGTTGATGCTTTGTTTTGTTGTCGCATGGATCGCCAATGAGATGCGGAGTCCCGAGATTGCTTGGGCCATGTTGGGTGTTGGTGGCTTGGGGGCGGTGTCGTTTGGTGGCGTGATGGTGTTGGATTACCTTCAGATATTGCGTCTTCCCCGAACCATCCTTTCGGTTCGCAACGACGGTCGTATCGTCTTTTACGACGGGGCATTGGAGGTCTCCAATTATCAATCGTTGGGTTTGCATACCCGTTGGACGCGACCGGGTAAGTTCTCGCCGACCGGCAGCCGCACTTGTGTCTTTGATTTACAAGTCGTTCAACACGGAAGAAAACATATCTATCAGCTCGCGGCGACGCTCGGCTCTGAGTTGAGCCCGCTTGCCAGGCGATTGTCTTCTGCAACCGGGATTCCATTGGGCGCCGATGAGGCAAACGTCGAAGGATGAGTGGCGATTGCGAGAAGGATAGGGGCTGTCAAAGTTGGGTTGACTGGTTCGTCGGCCTTTCGTCAAAATTTTTCCTGAAGGCGAAGACTACCAGCATGCATTTCAGGCTGGATGAACCACTAGGTTGATCGTCCTGGATTGGAACGTTGCAGGTAGATCAACGCAGCGAGATCAAACAACGCGTGACTGATCGCTGCGATCAGCCATGAGCCGGTGATCCACATGACCAAGCCAAAGTAGATTCCCGCCAACGTGGCAATCACGAAATAGCTGTTGTTAACCCAATGGCACAGGCCAAACAGGACACCGATCGCTACGATACTGATGATGGCTGCCGTAAGCTCGCCCATCAACGGTTCAAGCAAAGCCATGGTTCCGCCTTGAAGGCACCACCGAAAGAAAATCTCCTCGCCAACGCCTGCCATGAGCGAAATGATGACCAATTCGACGAACCCGGACTCCGCAAAAAAAGGTCGCAGAGTCTCGTCGACGAATTGCCGCATCGGTGCGTAAAACTTCGGTCGCCAAAAATGAAACAGCAACAGGTAACCGAGCATCGGGATGGTTGCCACAATTCCCATTAGGATCGTATTGACGATCGGAACTTCGCCCAACTTGGCCAACGGTTGTTGGGGATCGAAGAAATTTAGATGGCTGATCAGGACCGCCAGCAGCATCAAGCTGCCTTCGACAAGGATGCCAACCCAAAGCAAATTGACGTTGTGACGTGAAGCCATGGTTGTTGCGCGGTGACCCGGGACGCGATTGCGAGAATAACTATGGTTTTATCAAAACATCTTCAATTTCTCTGCGCCACAGATCCGGCAAATTTTACGATCCGACATTCAATTGGCAGGTCACTGCTTGCGATCAAGTTCCAACCTCCTAAACTAGCACCGCACGTGAGCGCGATGGATTAGAGATTGTTTGGTACGATATACGTTGGGATGATCGAGTGCCGTTGGTTTTTCAACTTCGGATCGCAGCACCGGGACAATACAGGGAAATGGAATGAAGAAAACAGTAGCTTTGGTTTTGGGTGGCGGACAAGGTACACGGCTTGCCCCGTTAACTTCAATTCGAAGTAAGCCAGCGGTTCCATTGGCAGGGATGTATCGTCTGATTGATATTCCGATCTCCAACTGCATCAATAGTGGAATCAACCGAATCTACGTGTTGACTCAATTCATGTCGGTCAGTTTGCACAGTCACATTCGCCGGACGTACTCGTTTGACCATTTCCGCGGCGGTTTTGTCGAGCTTCTGGCGGCTCAGGAAACGCCTGGCGTTGGTTCCGACTGGTATCAGGGGACTGCTGATGCGGTCAGAAAGAACTTGGCCTACTTCAATCAACCGGGAATTGATTACGTGGTCGTGCTGTCCGGGGATCAGCTATACCGGATGAACTATCAGGAGTTGATCGAAACCCATGAATCCAGCGGCGCCGATGTCACCATCTCCTGCATGCCTGTCTCGCGAGAAGACGCGCGTGGATTTGGGGTCGTCAAAGTTGATGATGACGGGCGGGTCCGAGACTTTGTTGAAAAACCTCAAACGGAAGAACTGATTGAGTCCGTTTCCACCGATCTGGATTGGATCAAATCGCGTGGCGTGGATCCCAAAGGTCGTGACTGCATCGCCAGCATGGGAATCTATGTCTTTAACCGAGAATTGTTGAGCGACTTGTTGCGCGACTCAACCTATACCGATTTCGGTAAAGAAGTGTTTCCTGCGACGATTGATAGCCACCAAGTACAGATGCATCTTTTTGATGGATACTGGGAGGACATCGGAACGATCCGTTCGTTCTACGAATCCAATCTCGCGCTGGCTTCAGAGAACCCAGAGTTTGAATTGTTTGCACCGAATGCGCCGATCTATACACGAGCCAGATTCCTGCCACCCACGCGAATGACGGGGGCAACGGTGACTAACAGTCTCATTTCCAACGGCTCGGTGATTGGCGAGGGTGCCGTGATTGAAAATAGCATCATTGGCCTCAGGGCGATGATCGCGCCGAATGTGACGATTCGCAATTCGATCGTGATGGGCTGCGATTTCTATGATTCGCGTTCCGAAGTTCGTGAAATTGCATTAGAGATTGGCGAGGGGACCGTCATCGACGGTGCAATTATCGACAAGAACGTCTCGATGGGAAAAGGCGTTCGAATTGTCAACGAGTCCGGACGGTTAGAAACGGACTTGGAAGATCCTACGTGTGTTATTCGCGATGGAATTCCCATCGTGATCAAAAATGCGACGCTTCATGACGGTTGGAATTTGGAATCCGCCATCAAGTAACTGCCGATTCTCAACTCCTTTGCCGACGCTGTTTGGGGAAAATGCTGCTCCTTCGTGCGCGAGTGAGACCTGTTGTATCGATTGCAACAATCGTTCAACCACAGTTGTCGCGCCATTCTGCGGAAAAATTGACGATCGAAAGCCGTGGTGGAAAGCAAAAAGTAGGGTTACGCCGATGTGGACCGGTGCCGTTTGGCGATGACGGGTTCGATCGGATTCGATGCTCCTCTCAAGCTCGACAAATTGTCAGCGTGGAGTGGAGTTGACAAGTCGTATGTTTCGATTTGGTACCCACTGTGATAAAAAAAATCTTTGGTGTCGCGCTTGCGTGCATACTTATCGGCGTCGCGTCTTTAGTTCTGGGGTTCCAGAACCAAAAGCGCGCATCGATTGTTGACCCTGAATGGGAACGGGTATCGCTGCGCGATTTTGCACTCAACAACTACGAAAATCGGTGTCTGTTCAAACTACACGGATACCGGATCGCAGATCTTTACTACGCATATGAAAGCCGGTCAGGGGCAATCGAAAGCGCCTACGTCCCGTTGCGGATTCCCGGAAAATCGACACCAAGTGGAAGCGATATTCGAGTGGTCGTGAAGATCTGTTCGTTGCGAAATGAGCAGGAGATTCATGAAAAACTCGATCGAGGTTTGATCTCGGTTCAGTATTGGGACGAAGGAATTCCGGAGGAGGCACACCCGTTGCAGGAAGAGGCCTACCCCGGGATTCAATGGTCAAATGTCAAGCTGGTCGAATTTGGCGAAGAGGATTTGCCCAATCAATCAAGAGCGACATTGCTGGTCGTATTTGGCGGTGTACTGATTCTGATCGGTGTTGGCAGCGGTTTGTTTTTGATCCCGATCAGTAGGCGATCAACGGCCGCAAATGGTTTCTCTGGAGATCATGAAGCGTTGCTGCAAGAAGATGGCGACAGCTTGGCTGCCGTGGCGATTGTCAGAAGCGATCAGTCATTGCGACAGTTTGGATACAGTTGCCTGCAAGCAACTCCACTGCTGCTCATTTTCAATGTCGTCATCAGCGCCATGATGCAAACGGGGATTGTCGCTCCTGCCGTCGGAAGCTGGTCACTGATTGTTGGCGGCCCACTGTTTCTGATTGCAGGCATGATTGGCATGGGGACACGATATTTGATCGCGCCCCAATTCCAAATAGAAGTCCGCACCGAGGCGGAAGTTCCTGTCAATTCGATGAAACAACTGCACAAAGAGATGCGAGAGTTTCAAGAACGTGGATACCAGTTGATTGGCTTTGGCGAATCTAATGTTTACTGCAAACGCTACCATGCTTTCCTGATGAAGCATGGTCAGTCGGCTGTGCTGGACGTTTCCGTTTCCGTTTCAACGGGCAGCGTTTCCAGTTTGCTAATTGGTGTTGCGGATAACGGCTTGTTGTTTGCGACAGGACGCAAGGAGAAAGCGGTTTCAATCGACGGGTTAAAATGCGAAATTCCGTTTGTGGTTCGCACTGACCAAGATCGAGATCCACGCGATACCATTGAATCGTTTGACAAGTTTGCCAGCCTGCTTGAGGAGGAAGGCACAACGATGCTACGAATCGAGCCGCAGGATGTGTTTCACGTCATGCACTACGAATCGATTCTGATGGGTTGGTGGCGATACTATAAAGCGATGCAGTTCGCCAAACCGGAACCGTTACCTTCCCTCACCGAGCTGGTCCGATCAACAGCGCGTGGTCCCTGCTTCGGTTTTCGACGAGATGAGTCCATGGACGATGTATTCGATTACCGCCTCGAACCTGCGGATAACCCTGCCGATATCAACCCGCAATTTTCCGATCTTGTTTCCGCACGATTTTTTGGCCAACAGCCAACCGAAGCCAGTTGAAACAGAACTGATCATCTGCAATTGACTTCAGCCAACCAGCAACGATTCAACAACGCTGGCGGAATTGATCCACACCAGCCAGACTAATCCTGCAGTGATCAAAGCAGCGAACGCAAAGATGATCATCAGTTCGCCAATCTGAAGCAGCGCGATTGTTCCGCGACTGCAACCAATTCGAAACATCGTCTCCATCTCGCGTGATCGGAGTTTCAGAGAGAGCATGACGACCAGTGCCAACAACATTGCGGTCGATAGCGCGATCATCATTGCATTGGCGTCAAAAAACTGGTTGATGCGAAAGACCATTTGCATCAGCTCCCGCATTACCTTTCCAGGTCGAGTGAACTGGGCTTCAGCGCTGCCAGCCTGAAATCGACCCTGAAGAATCGTTTCTGATTTGACATCAGGCGAATCAACGATGATGGCGGTCACGGGAAACTCGCTCGTGTCACCGTGGAAGTGAAACGAGCCGATATTCGCGTCCGTTATTTCCAGAAACGAAACGACTCCAGCACTCGCAATGATTTCCTTGTCGGTCTGTTTCAAAATCTTGACGCTGTCTTCGGACTCATTGCTCAAGTCTTCATGCCCGTGCCCGAGTCCTTCAATGACCCAAGCGGTTTTCAGATCGACAAACACTGCCCAGTCGTCTGGGCTTCTCGATTCACCGAGGATACCCGCGACGTTCATCTTCAGTGGAGTAACGCCGCCAAAACCGATGACATCTTCACGGTCGCTGAGTAGTTGGTCTCCAACGGTCAAGTTTAGTGATTTGGCAACTTGGGCCCCAAGAACGCAATCACCAAGCGTGGCAAACTGGCCGCCGATTGAGACTTGAAGCTGCCGATAGCGGAAATAGTCGAGCGAAGTTCCAACGACTTTAAATTGTTGCGCGGTGAATCGGGAATGAATCGGGATCGCTTTCGCCAACTCCGATGCTTGAATCGTTTCGACTTCGGAAAACGGAATCGGTTTCGCCTGCGGATTGTGACGAAAATAAGTTGCGTTGAGAGCAAGATCGAGATCACTGCCTACAGGTCCAACAACCGCTGGTGTTTCGTCGGCGCGGGCCAGCACTTTTTGATTGAACTGCCAAAGCAAAATCTTAATCGTCACTGGAAGTAAGATCGTGAGCACGATGCTGAAGATCAGCACAGCCGATTTGACTTTATGGTGGCAGACATATTGCCATGCCAACTGAAAGGCTTTGCTCATGACGAGTCTCCGGCCGGTGCTTCGACTCGCATCGTCTCAAAATCAATCGTCCGGTCCATCTGATCCAGCAAGCTCATATCGTGCGTGACGACGATTAGCGTCATTTGGTGTTTTTCAACCTGTTGGTGAACGAGTTCCAGGATCAGTTGTTTGTTTTTCGGATCCAGATTGCCAGTTGGTTCATCAGCCAAAATGATTGTAGGTTGCGTGATCAAAGCGCGGCAGATGGCGCAGCGTTGTTGTTCACCTTGGGATAATTGAGACGGTCGACGTTTCAGTTTGTTTCCAAGTCCCATCTCTTGGGCCAGTGACTCAGCACGTTGTTCGGTTTCTCGGCAGAGCTTAAGCGATTGGTTGATATAGAATGGCAGCAAGATGTTCGCTTTGAGGTCCAGATACTCCACCAGTTCAAATTGCTGAAATACCATTCCGATGTTGGCAATGCGAAAGTTTCTTCGCGCCGCATCCGACAAGCTGGAAATTTCGATTCCATTGACCGTGACTTGCCCCGAATCGGGCAGAGCAATTCCTGAGAGTAAATTCAACAGAGTGGTTTTTCCACATCCGCTCGGCCCAACCACGGCAACACGTTCGTTCTTGTTGATCTCAAGTTCAGGCAGGTCCAGTTCAAAATCAGAACGTGGATAGCGAAAACGAAGTTGATGGGCGGATATCATTTGGCGGCGGTCAGGTGCTGATCAATTTCATCTAATTGTACCTGTGAAAGTTGCCAGCCTAAAGCGCCTGCGGTTTCGCGAATCTGCCAATCTCGTTTGGCACCGCACAAGACTGAAAGAATTCCGCTCTGGTGATACGTCCAGTTAACGACGATTTGTGCCACTGTCTTGCCGGACTGATCAGCAATCTGATCGAGCAGATCGAGTAGTTTTTGGGCACGTTCGAAAGCTTCGCCTTGAAATACGTCATAGGAGAGTCGTTTGTCTGTCGCATCAAATTCATGCCCGCGACGAATCTTGCCAGCCAAAAGGCCTTTCATTAGTGGCCAATACGTAATGACGGAAATGCCTTGGCGGAGGCTCCAAGGTAACAACTCGTCCTCAATTTCTCGTTGCAACATGTTGTAAGGAGGTTGCGCGGCAGTGATCGGGCAAACAGATTGAAACGAGTCCATCTGTTCGATATTGAGATTGGAAACCGCAGCTGCACGGATTTTCCCAGATTCGAGCAGCTTGGAAAAAGCGCCCGCCGATTCATCGACAGGGACGTTGGGGTCAGCGGCGTGTAGATAATACAGGTCGATGACGTCCAGATTCATTCGGCGAAGACTTTCGTCGCACTCTCGAAAAATGCGTTTGGGTGACGCGTCGTAATGGCGAGTCCCTGAAGCATCCCAATGGATTCCGCCTTTGCTCGCGATGATCAACTGATCACGTCGGGTTTGGATAACTTCACCAACCAGGCGTTCGGAGACGCCGTCGAGCCCATAGCAGTGGGCGGTGTCGAGGAAATTGATTCCTGATTCAATTGCGGTGTAAATTGTTTTTCGCGAGTCCGACTCGTTGACATCGAGGCTGGTCATACCGGCGATCGGCCAACAGCCCAAGCCAATCGGCGAAACAAACATTTCGGTTTGTCCGAGTCGGCGCATCTCGTAGTTTACCAGTTCGTCCATGATTGAATTTTACGTTGGGCTTTTACGGTCGAAAACACAGGAAGGAGAAAAAGGGTGACGAGATAAGTAAGGCTAAGGCCCAGTACAAAAGCTTGGAAAGGATCTTGGCATTAAAAAAGCCCGGCATCGATGATGCCGGGCTTCATGCGTCGAAACGCGAAGATGACCCCTACGGGACTCGAACCCGTGTTGCCGCCGTGAAAGGGCGGAGTCCTAGACCGCTAGACGAAGGGGCCTCGTCTTTGGATCAACCGATCAACCTGTTGATTCAAAACAGTTTTCGGTCGAACTTCGAAGGCAATAAAGTATCTTTTGCCGGGAATGTACGCAAGTGGCGATTTTTCGTTTTTCAAACGAATTATTCGTTAAACTTCAAATCCCAATCGGCAACTCCACCGTCGATAGAGGAATTGACAATCGGTTGATCAAAAAGTTCACTCCGAGCCGGCAACGTTAAAGCCAAAGCCAGCGCAGCATTTGAATGATCGAAATCGCCTGAATATGTTTACGAAAGATCAGAAACCGAGTCTTGCGAATCGGTTTGGAAATCATCAGCTGTGATTATTCAGTTGGGCTGGCGCTCTGGCTTCCCGTCGCTTCACGCGATCTTAGGATCGCCTCATAGACTTCGCGACGATGAACCGGCACCTCTTTCGGGGCTTCAATCCCCAACCGAACCTTGTCACCACGGATTTCGACAACGACGATGGTGATATCATCGTTGATTACAATGCTTTCGTTTTTCTTACGAGACAGGACTAACATGTCTACCATTCCTTTGTTACACCCGGTTTCATTCGGAAACCGATCGACGCCTTTCTTCCCCGTCCGGGGTTGACAACTAAAATTTAGGCGTTATTTACACATTACTCTACGCATAATTGCGTGATTGAGTCAATGAACTGGACGAATAAGACACAGGTTTTTCGTTTAAAATTCGTGAGACTTTAGCTTTTTTGATAGAAATGTCACAAATTTATGCAGATTAGGCTGCTATCACCGATCGTTCGTTTGGTGGACAGTTTATCGGAGTGCAACTCTCCCCAATCACCCAAGCTACGCGGCTTGGCTGTTTTGGTAATTCCTTCGCGACGAAACACTTAGGTCGCATTACGGTGTGGGGTCCTTAGTCGCCCACGTCCAGCGGCAGTCTGATCTCCAGTCCGCTCACTCCTACAACGGTGTCGACGGTGGCTCGATAGCCATCTGACTTGGACCGTTCAATTCTAAGCGTCCGCGCGGCATTGGTCGCTAGCGTGATCGCCTGTCCTTGGGGAAGGCCAGTTAGCTTGAATTGTCCATTCGCGTCAGTGGCGATTTGCATCGGCTAGTTTCGCTTGGCGAAGCGTTGGCCGATCCATTCGCCCAAGGCCCAAACGCCGACGCCAGCCGCGGCGCCTAAAGGGCCGCCTGCGACGGCGCCAATCCCAGCGGAAGTGCTCAAGCCTGCCGCTTGGCCGAGCCGTTGAGCTTGTTGTTGCTGCATGCCGCGATTCGAAGCAGCGATCTCGGTGCCCAGTTGTGCAACGTCCGCCGCGATCAACCAGGGAAGTTTGGGCTGCGCGAGCTTAACGATGGTTTTTTGAGCAGTTCGGCGGAGCGCCATACTGGAAGTGGTTCGTGCGGCTAGTTTAACCGTCGCTGATATCGTCCGCTCAATAAACCGAGTCACTTGTCGACTCTGCGCGGTACCGGTTCGGCACCAGAGGACAAAGTGTTCGCAGTTGTTGGAAAACAGGCAGTAGTTGTCTTCCCCCATACGGCCAAGTGCACGCTCGATGATTTCGTCCGACGAATAGCTGGCTGGCAAATCGAGTACGTGTACTTCTTGCTGACGTTTCAACTGGTCAAGTGAAACGATCTCGACACGGAGTGATTTCAGATTTGGCCCACCGTACTGGATCACGTTCCCATCACCCATGTCGATCGCATGGTGTTGGTACGAACCGAGTGAACAGACCAAGTGATCACCTTTTGCCATTTTGAGTTTCCTGCATTGGTTTCATTGGACGGTTGATGATCCTAAACACGACGGGCGGATCGGCCCGAAGATCGCCACCGATCCAGCGTGATATTACCGAAAGACGATTCGTAATAACTATTCTTTATTCGCAGTGCAAAATCAATGCTTGATGAAAATGAAGGTCGAAGTCAGGTTTTTCGAGAATCTAAATCAGGTCGAAATGGCTGTTTAGTTTGTTGCGGTTGCCTCGTTCAAACGTTGTTGAAGCATCTCAAGTAGTTCTGTCGCGTCGTTTGCGGAGACCACGTGCCTGTCGTAGTGTAGAACAAGCTTGAGCTTTCCCTGAAAACGTGACACTGACAAATTTAATGGAGTTCCACGGCGGATCGGCCCAACCAGTTCGAAATCGACGGGAATAATGGATTCACATTTCTTTTTCTGCCTTGATAGACGTTTGTGTGCAAAAAGAAATGGTCGACCGAGGTCGGTGAAAACTGACAAACCTCGCGAATTTGAATTCTGGGCCATCTTCTTGAGCAAGCGATCCGACCAACTGAACAGACGGATCATGATCAAGAACATTTTCTCCAGTTGATAACCTCGAATAATGTTGATCTCTCGAAACAGCATACGGAAGAAGTGCTCACGCTCTTCAGCATTTGGTGGTTGGCGATCGATTTGGACGATCGCTGTCCGGTTGGTCACCGGTAGACGACGATCGGCATGAGACCGGATGCTCATCGGCAAGATCACTCGGATCCAATCCTTGAATGCGCGGTCCGAATCGTGGCCCTGATCCGATGTTTTCGATTTGCGAAAATGCCCCAGCGTTTCAAACCAGAGGCCGAGCAGCACTGCGTTTGCGTTGATGTCCAATTGTTGAGCCAACCCATACACGCGTGATGTGGTTGGTTCGTCAATCCATGTAGAGACGATTTGGGGATACGTGGTTGTGTCAGGTTGTTCGTGCCGATCCTTCGATTTCACATCGGCTTCGCGGTTTGGTTTCAAACTGGCGGTTCTGCGAAAAATGAACTTGGCGGCGCCAAATAGTGCGATTGCCTGAAATGGCAAATGCTTGAGGTAGCTCCAACGCAGCAGACCTAACTGGTTGCGTTGGCGGATCAATTGAGGGTCAACGGAACGGATCCCCTCGCGCGGCTCTCGCTGGCTAATGAGGTTGTTGTAGATCACCAACCAGTCATTGATACCTTTCAAACACGCTAGCCCATCGGCAATCGCGTGGTGTGTGACGAATCGAATTTCGGAACGGGCGGGTTCCGACGGATCAGCAACGTGAAGCCCAACATAACAACCGGATCGGGATTGGCACTGAAGATCTTGGATCGACCAGTTGCGAGTCGCTTCGCTGGATAAAACGACAAACTTCGAGTGCTCCCATTCATCCAGAGGCTTGTTGACGCCGGGCGAGTGCCACTGCCAAACCGAGCGTATCGATCCTTGCTTATGTCTCGCTTCGATGTTGGCAAACGGATGAGGTGCGGTCGCGATCTCCCACGCTTTTTTGGCGACTTCGATATTGATGCGGACATCGAATTCGATTCTCGCGTAAACGACGTTTGGATAGTCGGGTTCATCATCAAACCAATGAAACCGCTCAATGCTGGACATGGCCAGCGGAAAAGGAGGTTGATCTTGGCAGGGCAATTCGCCGCGATGGGTGGGAGACGAGTCCGACATGTCCTGTTTTTATCGACAAGCCTTTAAAAAAGAAACCCGCCACTTATACGATTCGTATCAGTGGCGGGGATTGAATTTCGGTGAACCGAACCAACGAGGCATCGTCGGATTGGTTCAATGTCGTCCGATTTCAGCTAGTTGTCCTTCTTCGACTTGTCGTCCGACTTTTTATCGCTGGCTCCGGTTGGTCCTTGAGCTTCCATTCGTGAAAACTTGCTGTTACCACTTGGGCGTCCTTGAGCCTGATCACCGCGGCCGCCTTGTTCGCCACGTCCACCCCGACTGCGATCCTCTTGCTGACGGCCACCCGTTTCTTCACTGGGGCCACCTGCTCCACCAGCGGATTGCATCATCTTTTGGAATTTGCTGTTGCTCGCTCGTGCTGGTTGTTTCTTGGCAACGGCAGTGTCGCCACTAAGTCGTTTGATTTTGACATTGCGGTACCAGACTTCATCACCATGATCCTGGAATGCGATATGTCCTTCTGAGTTTTTGCCAAACTTCTCCCAAGATTTAAACTTGCTGTTGCTGACTCGCTCACGCCAGTCGCCGCTATCGATCGTCGCATCGACAACCTTCTTGCCATTGAGGTAGTGGGTGATCTTGTTGCCTTCGACGACGATACGAGCTTTGTTCCAAACTCCTGACTTTCGTTTCTTGGAAGACGTTGGAGGGTACAAGGCATAGAGTGAGCCGGCTGATGTGAGTTCGTTCTCACCATCTTTATGTCGTGTGTCATCCAGAACTTGGTACTCGGGACCGGATAGGTATGGTGCACCATCGCCAAGCGAAACTCGGTACATGACGCCACTGTTGCCACCATCGGTGACTTTCCAGTCGAATTGCAAGTCGAAGTTGCCGTAGGTTTCGACAGTGACAATGTCGCCGCTCTTTTTGGTTCCATCAAAGTGAAGGTACTTGCCGTCAATACCCCAGCCAGCGCCAATCTCTTCCTGCTTGTAGCCGCGGAACTTGCTCAGGTCACCTGACTCTAACAGGTCTTCAAAGCCTGACTTGGAAGCGGACTGGCCGACGGACGTTCCCATCCGAGCAAACTTGCTGTTGCCGGCACGATTTTGATTGGTTGGTCGACTGGGAGTCGCGTCCTCTCCGGGTGGTCCGGGAGGTGCTTCTTGAGCCGAAAGTGCGGCAGTTGAAACGATAAGGGCCAGGCAGCAAACGCCGCTGACCGCAAAACGAAATAGACTCGACATGTGTTAACTCCTGTGATCGGTGTGAGACCCGCGTAGTGTCACTGAGACCATGCGGACCGGGCCATCCAACGCGTCTTTGGTCAATAAAATCTGGAACTGAGCCGCACGATGAATGTGAGAATCCGCTGCTTCCAGAGGATCCATTGGCAGAACGTGCGACCAAATACCAGTCCACACAATCTTACTGCGAATCAGCCCGACTGTCGAATGATTACCCCAGTGACCGGTTTTGGTGCGAGTAAAACCGTGGCGCATGTGTCATTGCTTCGATTGCTGTCCGTCGCTAGCGGTTTGCGAAGTTGTGGTTTTTTTAGGTTCATTCTGCGGCGGGTTGGCAGAAAACGGGTTGAGAACGAATTCAGCCGCGATCAAGAACGAGAGAATCACGAATCCAATGAACCAGTAGCGGGGCCAAATTCGAGGTTCTCGTCCAGAGTCTGATTTGGCGACATGCGTGCTAATTCCCACTGACCAAAACGTGATCGTTGTCCCCAATACGATCGCAACGATGTTAGTAAAAAACAGCAACAATGCTCCGCCACCGATCGCAAATTGACCCAAGGCAATCGCCACGCCGGAGGTAGCAATCGGCGGAACCAGGGCCGCCGCGATTGCGACCCCGGGAAGTGCCGAAATCAGATGTGGTCGACCCATCGCATACGCGGCGGCAACTCCACTGGCCAGCGCAACGATCAAGTCGAGCAAGTTGGGGACGCCACGTGAGCGAAGCTCTGATCCAAGCGTGTAGTCGTGCATCGTCAAGTTGACAAAGCCTCCGACGATCACACCGATCAACAGCGCTACTGAAAATCCATAAAAAACGGCAACCAACGCTGACTTCAGTAACCGTTCATTTCCTTGGACCAGCGCCAGTCCGATTGCGACCAGCGGAGTCATCAACGGGGCGACCAGCATCGCACCGATCACAACTGCCGCTGAGTTTTGAATCAGTCCAAGTGCCGCGATCAATGTCGACAACGAAATCAGAGCACAGAAATCAAAATCAAAGTTTGAATTGCTGGTCAAACGATCCACAAGATTCACGCGGAGTTCGCGCGAGATCTGAGGTACCTTGGAGCGTACGAACTGTTTAAACTTGGACCACAACTGATCAGTCATCGGTACCGCTTGGCGCATTATGGCCAGCGGAACACTCTTGTCATCCTGGTCTGACTTCAGTTGATTGAACAACTGACGGATGTTTTTGTTGCTGCGGGTCCCAACCACAACCAGATCAAATGGATTGAGATCAACCTGGTTGACTCCATCGACAAATGACTCGGCCAGCTCGATCCGTTTTTCAACGTCCAGCTGGCGATGGCGAATCTGTTTTTCCAATCGGTCCACATGTTTTTCAGCGACCTGGTGTGCTACCTCGTCATCCGATGGCCGAACAAAAAGAAGCGAAACGGTTCCTTTGGTCGATCTTCCGAGCAGCGCAGTCTGTTTCAGCGCGTAGACATCGTCAGCATCCTCATCGTCCTCACTGGCAAACATGAGCGTCAGCGGCGTGTCTTCAGGACTGATCGTTCCACGAACAGCGACAACGCCGCACGGGGCACTAAGGAAAATTCGCTCTTCCCATTCCAATGATTTTTGCGAGTTCTTGATCGGCTTAAACGTGGGGATCAGCAACAAGCGAACATCAAGATCTTGAACATGAGCCACGAAGGCCGACTCGGGTTCTGGCGCAACCACTTCCATCAAGGAAACGATGATGCGATCGTGGTCGTTTGATATCGCTTCGTTTGAATTGACAAGGTGTTTGAGGACGATGTCATCGCAAACAGACTGGATGTTTTCCAGTTGAGCGGCGACCGCCTGATGCAGTGCGGTCGACTCTTCGTCTGGGACCCCCAGTTCATCAAAGGATTCCTTGCCCTTGGATTTGCGAGGGCTAACGACCAGTAACTCGCTGTGTTGCGCTCTGGCAAACCGGACTCCCCAGGGAATCAAGCAAGCGGCCTCAGATTCGCTGGTGACGAAGATCGCAACGGACATGATGTTGAGAAAGAAGCATGCTGGAAGTAAGAAACTTCATCGTATTGTACACAAGTTTCTATCAGCCTACATTCAGGTCTTGTTGATGCCGCTTAACGATTGTAGCCGACCGAGAATTCGAATCCGCGAAGTCCAAAATCATCCTGTGCATCAACTGCGGTGCCTCCGCCATGCCATGCCTGATACTGAAAACCGAGACGAGCGTAGTATCCACGGTTCTCTGCGACCATCTTTTTGAATTGAATACCGGAGTAGAATTCGGTCGTTGTCAAAAACTCATCGGCACCAACTCGACTGAAGTCACCTGAGACGGAATTTTCGACAAATTGATCGCGCTCACCAAACATCACCGATCCACCAAACCGCGTGATGAACTCGAACTTGGTATGGCCAATCGGACGGTAGTACTCAAACAGAAATCGTGGCCCATACGCACGCATGTCCGAACGTGAGTTGAGTCTGCCGATCGTCGTGCCGCCTTGAATCAAACTGGCATCGAGCGACTGGGCAATGCTGACATATTGAAATCCAAAAGAACCATTGAGTCGCGAGATTGGAAACTTGATCTCTTTGAAAAACATCGCACTGATGGTTTCCACATCGATTGAGTGATCTGCAATCAGTTGCTCACCTGCATTGGCAGCAACCAGTCGCGACCACCGATGCGGTCCCATCATCCAGGTACTGGCTTCTCCAGTAACAATGCCGTTGGATACAAAGTTGGCCGGATTCGACGTTTCATCGTATTGCCAATAGGTTAGTTCCAAGCCGGGCCCGTATTTTGATTCGAACCCCAGCCGAATATGAGGCGCGGTCTCGTAATCGAAATCGAATGCTTCACTTTGCCCGACGCCAGGTCCAACGGTTGTGATGGCTGTGTTCGTTTGAAACGAAGGTTGTAGATACAGAAGTGATGCCGACCCGAAGTATCGCCCGGTGGCAAGAATTTCGCTTAGCGGCGGATACTCTTTCTTCTTGTCTTCAAAATCAAACGTCTCGCCATTGTCCCAACTGCCTGGGTTTCGAATCGTCGGGCCAGGATTGCGATGGCCCAGGTCCGGACGAAATTTCGGGGCCGCTCCAAACATCGATTGGTGCATCGCTGGTTGCTGGAACGGAACGATCGATTGCGGTTGGGCAATGCTGCTGGTTGGACCGGCAATTCCGGGCGTCGTCAGCTGTTGAGATTGAATGACTTGTTGAGGTTGAGTTGGCGGCTGTGAAAACGTTGATGGATTCAATGACCGGTTGTTCGACGTCTGGACTTCGCTCAATGTGTGGCCCAGCGGATACCGCATCGATCCGGGGCCTGTCTGCTGCCGCTGTGAGGGCGCGGAATTCACTGACGATAGTTCACCGTTAAGGATCGTTGCCGAATCGAACTCGTTAGTGGCAGGGCCGTTGAGTTGCAGCGCGCCCTTCTCTTCTCGTGAAAACTTGGAAGGCAGAAATGGCGAATCACTACTTGACGCCATTCCTTGTCGCAGAATCGAACGGCCACTTTCTGTAGAAAGCGTCGACGATGAAGAACGATCGATTAACGTAGGGATCGAGGGACTCGCTGCAAACGAACCGTTGTCTGACTTGGTTGGTCGGTTGTTGCTCAGATTCAGATCTGGCTCAAACTGATTCGAATCGTCGGATGTACCAGCAGGATTGAACGCGTTGGTTGATGATTGGTTGACCGTTCGATTTGGCATCACGGTGATGGGCGTTGACGGCGCCGACCAGCTATCAGGCGACATCGATTGATGATCAACCGACGCGCCGGGAACGGTGTAGTCGGGCGTCGCTGGTGGTGTCACCGACCAAATCGGTGTTGGCAACGTCTGTTGCTGATAAGGATTGATCTGAAACTGATTCTGCGCCACTGCGTTTGATGTGGCGCCAGCAAAACACAAGACGAACCACAGAACGAGGGCACGTCGAGTTATCAGCCCATGAAAAAAGATTGATTGGCAAGCTAACGAACGCATTTTAAATTCCAGCGATCCTAATCGGTATACCTTGAAAATCTGGTATCGTTAGAAAAATCGGAACAATCGTTACCTGCCAAAAGCAAAATCAATTCGACCCGTGCGATCGGTACGACGCACAAATCCGGAAAAATCGCTAAGGTAGTTTGTGATCGTCAATCCGTCGGTAAATAGCAGGGTCGCTGGTAATCCCTAAAGTTTAACACCCTTGAACGATCACGTTCCCGGCTGTTGATCACGGCGGGAACGGACGCGGTCGAGCACGCCACCCGTCGGTTCGTGATCTAGAGAGCCTGATGCGGGTAGACCAGCTCGATTGGCTGTCGGCTGAGGGGCATTCGGTTTGGGCGAACGTTTAAACAATCGGCTCAGCATGCCGATTATTAACGAAATGATGATCGTCAAAACGGCGACAGCGACCGACGCACCGCCGACGACGATACTGAGCTTCAGCGTTGTTTCGCCAAGTATCGGGTTTTCCCGCTCATAACCCAAGTACACGACCCGCGAGCGAGCGAAATCGAGGTTGCGGTATTTCATCGCCAGCTGCGAATGAATGGACGGTTCGAGTTCGCGAGTTGGCCAAAAGTCGACGGTCAATGATTCTGGTTCGCTGAGGAGTTTTTCGTTTAACGTTGCTTCGTCCGGTATCCCTTTGCAACTCACAATTACCGCTCGATAGCCGTACCTGGTCGACTGTTTTTTCTTGGGGAACAACAGGACTCCGGTCACATCCCATTGATAGTCGCCATCGATATCCATCGTTGCGAACTTCTTCCCCACAATGAAGTCGCTGAGAACGATTTCGGTGCTGGCCACGGGAGCCTGATCCAGCAATCGCTCGCAATCCAAATCGAAGGAACTGGTAGAGACGCGTTCTGATTCCTCGATTGCCCGCTGGCTCATATAGCCGATGAATGCGCACAGGACGGCGCAGCATAGGCTCAGCACAATGAGGGACTTTCGAATCATCTAGGTGAATCGACCCAGTCAGGATCGGACAGGTTGAATGAAATGGATGTTGGCAGCTCGACCACTCGAGCGAGAATAAAAGGTCTCGAAATATAGGTTTTGACTAGGGAAAAACCGGACTTGGGGCACAGAAATTTGCGATTTCGACGAGAGACATGCAGGCGATATTTGGTCTGACCTTGCGGATTAAACGGTTTGTGCAGGGTTGTTGAAAGTGGCAATTTTTTGTTGATGTCGCGAATCAAGAATGGCCAAACCATATCCCATGGTCCAAAATGTTGCGGGTAATAACGAACGTATGAGTCTCAACAACGATCGCGAAAATCTCTTATGGATCTGCTGAACTTAACCAGCCTGTTTGGCCTGTTTGTGATGGTTATGCTCGCCTGGTTATTCAGCTCTCACAAGTCAAAAGTCAACTGGCGTTTGGTTGTTGTCGGGATCGTATTTCAAGCCGCTTTAGCCGCCCTGTTTTTTCAATCGCAAAGCTGGACATTCAATCGGCAATTCGATTCGTTCCCCGACGTGTTGGCCGCGATCGAATCTGAAGAGATTTCAAAAGCCTCAGCGATTGAATTCTTTGACGGAGCAGAACTACCGAGTGGTAGCTTTGAACAGCTCCAGCAAGCACTTGAAACCGATTCGCTGGACGAAACTCAATTGCGTGACGAACTGGTCAATAACGATCTGACCATTTCCATTCCCAGGTTTGACAAAGGCATCCTGTTTTACGCCGTCAATTCCGTCTTTGCGTCCATCAACGCATACGTCGCTGAAGGATCTGAGTTTGTTTTTAAAGCGTATCCGACCAGCGGAACCTGGAACGATACAACCGTGCTTTTGAGAACATTTGCTTTCGGTGTGTTGCCAACAGTGATCTTCTTTGCATCACTAATGGCGGTCTTGTATCACATCGGTGTGATGCAATGGTTGGTCCGTTCGATGGCTTGGGTGATGCAGAAGACGTTGGGTACCTCGGGGCCAGAGAGTATGGCAGCGGCCGCCAACGTTTTGGTGGGACACACCGAAGCACCATTGGTGATTCGGCCGTATGTCGCCAACATGACGCGAAGCGAATTGAATGCGTTAATGGTGGGCGGTTTTGCAACGATCAGCGGCAGCCTGATGGCAATCTTTGTCGCCAATGGAATCAGTGCCGGGCATCTATTGACGGCTTCGTTAATTTCAGCGCCAGCAGCTCTCGTCATCGCGAAGGTTCTGCAGCCCGAAACCGAAACACCTGGGCAGCTCGATGAAGCGGTCATCGACGAAGCGAATCGTCCCACTAACGTGATTGAAGCTGCGGCAATTGGGGCCAGTGACGGTTTGAAACTGGCACTCAACATTACCGCGATGCTGATCGCGTTTTTAGCCCTGTTGGCATTAATCAATGCATTGATCATGGGACTCGGCGAAGCGATTCAGTTTTTGATCAACCTTTTCGTCGTCGATCCAGTCGATGTTGATTGGTCCCTGAATCGATTGTTCGCGTTGCTGTTTGCTCCCTTGGCATGGGTGATGGGAATTCAATCGAGCGATTGTGCGTTGGCCGGAGAGCTGTTAGGAAAGAAAGTCGTCGTCAATGAGTTCATTGCGTACCTGGACCTTTCGGCAATCGTTAACGGCGAGGTCACCGACGCCGACGGAAACGTGGTTCAGTTGAGCGAGCGAACCGTCGTGATCTTGACCTATGCGTTGTGCGGGTTCTCCAACTTCGGTGCGATCGGAATTCAGATCGGTGGAATTGGGCCACTCGCGCCGGAGCGAAGATCAGATTTGGCTCAGTTGGGGCTTCGTGCGATGTTTGGTGGAATGTTGGCGGCCTGTATGACCGCTTGTATGGCTGGCATCATGTACATGAATTAAGACTTGATTTCGTTTGCAGTGTGTTCCAATAATGTTGCTAACCAAAAGCTGGATCGCTTCGTTTTTTTGACCTGACGAACACAACCAATCCCATGTTTGAAGACGACCTTCCAAATGATCACTCCAGTAGCGATTCGATGAAACCTGCACCGCGCTCGATAGCCAAACCCACGGCAACAAATAAACCGACGTCAAGCAAGGGTGACTTGCGATGCGCTTGCTGCGGGAAATATTTTTTTCGTGATCAGACGGAGGTCATGCCATTCTGCAGTCGACGTTGCCAGCAGATTGACTTGGGCATGTGGCTCAATGAATCCTACGGCCTGCCCTACGAACGTGATGAGATGGATCCGCGACGGCCTGTGGACGACGAAGAAATTGAAGAGTGAATCAGCCAGCTTGCTATCTGCCCAGTTGATCCAGGTTCTGTTTGTTTGGCACGGCCAGTTCCCCTTTTGCAGCGTCTGGCGATCGCTCGTCACCAGATTCAGACGCGCTGCTCCCGGCGTTTGAGTTTCCAGTTTCGGTCGCTGATGAATTGGCTTCTTCCGGTTCGGCGCGAAATTTTTCGGGGACCAGAAAAGGAACCGTTTGGCTGATGGTCGGACCAATATTCAGCGGGTCCTGTTGAAAGACCCAAAAAACCAACAGGTAGGCGATTGGGATTGCCAACGCGGCGCCAACAACGATCTTGATAAACTCAAACGTTGGATTGGATTTAACAGGAGGGGCGCGACGTTTGCTCTTTCGCGTTCGCTTGCGTTCGCGATCACGTTCGCGGCGGCTCGGTCGGTTCGAGTGCGCTGGTGATTCTGAGAGACTCTCGTCGTTCTCGCGGATCGAAATAGAAGCTGTTTCTGCGAGTGATTGTTCGCCAGATTCCGGATCGCTGTCTTGTTCCGGGTTGGCAATCGAGATCTGAGGATGTTCCAAGTCTTTGGATCGGCTGGAAGAACGTCGTTTCCGGCGGCGTTTAGCGCCTTGAGCCAACTGGCTGGGAACGACGAACGTCTCAATTTTTGGCAACGCCTCGTCATCGATGGCTGATGCTTCTTCCGGTTCAATTACTTCAAGCTCCGGGACCGCCTGTTCGAGAATCTCCAGAAGTTTGAATCGGTGGCTGCAATGTGGACAACGAACTTCCGAATCTGGGGAGGCCATTGGCACGCGAACCATCCCCTGACATTGCAGACAATTCCCAATGATCGGGTTTGCATTCGCCGATGTTGGGTCAGGTGGAGTCGAATTGAAACTAGGATCAGAGCTCATAGACAATGCGAAGACATGGATCGATGAAGCTGTTTCGACAGACAGTCGATCAAGGATGGTAACAGCGACGCTCTTTATTATAGGGAGGAGTGGCCTTTCACCGAAACTGAGATTTTGGGCAATTCGAACGCCATTGATGAGTTGACCGGTAAACTTTGCCGAACGTCACGGCCACGAACCCTGAAATTCGTTCTATTGGCAGATCGATCGAGTTGTGATTGAATCATGATCAATCCATTTTTCAACGTCCTTTCGGTGCGAATCCCCGCAACGCTATGAAAGTTGGCTGATTCCGCAAGTCCTTTGGCGGCGCGACTTATGTGGCGTTCCAAAAAGCCAGATCAACGAGAGCCGTTTTTTCAACTTCTTTTTTGAGAACCCATGCAAACTGATCCTTCAACAACGTACCAACAGCTTTGTGACCACGTTCGTGAAACCGCCTTGTTGCGTTCAACGTTGGCACTACTCGAATGGGACCAGCATACAAAGTTACCGACCAGTGCCAACCAATACCGCAGCAATCAGATTACCTGCCTCTCGGGTCTTGTTCATCAACGGTCAGTCGATCCTCATAAAGGTGAATGGATTGAACAGTTGTCGTCGGCAGAGGATCAGCTGTCAGGCGAGCAAAGTGCGACAGTTCGCGAACTGAAACGAGACTTTGACCGGGCAACGAAACTCCCCGGGTCACTGGTTGAAGAATTGGCCCGCGCTGCGTCCGAGGGACAGACATGTTGGGTGGAAGCAAGGAAGCAGAATGACTTTGCCAGTTTCGCCCCGCAGTTGAAAAAGATCGTATCGTTGAAGCGACAACAAGCAGATGCCATCGGATTCGCAAATGAACGATACGATGCGTTATTGGATGAGTATGAACCGGGAGCGACGACCGAAGAAGTTGCGACCGTGCTCAACGATCTTTGTGCGGAATTGGTTCCACTGGTTTCTGCGATCCAGGAGTCCAAACAACAACCAGAAACGAGTATTCTGAAACGACACTTTCCAACCTCAGAGCAACAGGCTTTCGGACGCGAAGTGTCAGCGGCGATCGGATTTGATTACGAACGGGGACGACTGGACGTTACGCATCATCCTTTTTGTACAGAACTTGGCCCCGACGATTGCCGGATCACCACGCGTTACAACGAGTCGTTTTTCAACTCGTCACTCTTCGGGACACTTCACGAAGCGGGGCATGGAATCTACGAACAGGGTCTCCGAAGCGACCAGTACGGCTTGCCTCTAGGTAGCTACTGCAGTCTAGGGATTCACGAGTCTCAATCACGACTTTGGGAGAACCTGGTCGGACGAAGCCTTCCATTTTGGAAGCACTTTTTTCCACAAGCACAAACCAGATTTTCCGAGGCGTTTGGCGATGTTTCACTGGATCAATTCTATGCCGCGATCAACGCTGTCAAGCCTTCGTTGATTCGGGTCGAAGCAGATGAAGCGACTTACAACTTGCACATCATCATTCGTTTTGAATTGGAACGTGCGATGATGAATGAGGACCTCAATGTCGAAGACCTTCCCGCCGCCTGGAACCAGAAGTATCGTGACTATTTAGGCGTTGATCCTCCAACGGATGCCCATGGCGTGTTGCAGGATGTCCATTGGTCTGCAGGATTATTTGGCTACTTCCCGACCTATTCGCTTGGAAACCTCTATGCCAGTCAGCTGTTTGATGCGGCCGAAGCGGAATTGGGAAAACTTGGAAAGCTGTTTGAACAGGGCCAGTTTGAACCGCTAAAAGTTTGGTTAAACGAGAATGTGCATCAACCGGGTAAGCGTTTTTCCGGTCCTGAATTGGCAAAGCAAATAACCGGAAACGATCTCGGTCATGAAGCATTGATGCGGCACCTGAAATCCAAGTACGGTGGCATTTACGGATCGGTCTAGTCGTCTGCAACGCATGTTTTCCAAGGTCGGCAACTCAAATTAAACAATTGATTTCAAATTCAATCGTCTTCCAACTTTCAACTGCGACGTAACGAACCAGATGTTCAATTGCAACTTGCTTCGTCGACCCTAAAACAGCGCAAGCAGTGCTGCCAGATCAATTGATTTGTCAAGCGCCGGTCGTTGTCACGACTTCATGATCGCTTTGATTGGGGTGGCTTCTTCGACACCTGTCAGCCGTTGATCCAGGCCCTGATGTTTGACGACAAAGCGTTCGTGGTCGATCCCCATCGTTTCTAAAATCGTCGCGTTGATATCACGGATGTGGACTGGATTTTCCGTAACGTTGTAGGAAAAGTCGTCGGTCTCGCCATGGACGACACCGCCCTGAATGCCAGCGCCTGCCATCCACATTGTAAAACAACGAGGGTGGTGGTCTCGACCATACGTCTCTTTGGTCAGTTTACCCTGACAGTAAACCGTGCGTCCAAATTCGCCCCCCCAGACCACCAACGTGTCATCGAATAGTCCACGTTGTTTCAAGTCGGTGATCAGCCCAAACACAGCATGATCGATATCGCTGCATTGGGCCGGTAGATGCAATGGGAGCGTTGCATGTTGGTCCCAGCCGCGATGGAAGATTTGGGTAAACCGAACTCCTCGTTCGGCCATTCGCCGCGCCAACAAACAGTTGTAGGCGAACGTCCCCGGTTTCTTGACATCGGGTCCATACAATTTCATGGTTGCCTCCGTCTCATCCGAAAGGTCCACCAATTCGGGTACGGAAGACTGCATCTTGAACGCCATTTCGTACTGTTTGATGCGAGCTAGTGTCTCTGGATCACCAAATTGATCGTGAGTCATCTGGTTTAGATCGCCGAGCGAATCGAGCATCCTGCGGCGCATTTTGGAACTGATCCCCGCAGCATTCTTGAGGTACAACACGGGGTCACCGTCGTTTCGCAACAGCACGCCTTGGTGTGCAGAGGGGAGGAACCCGTTGCCCCAAAGCCGATTGAACAACGCTTGCGCGTCCTTGCGACCGGTCCACGTGGAATTCAGAACGACGAATGCCGGAAGGTCTTCGTTTTCGTTGCCCAGGCCGTAGCTCAACCAGGCTCCCAAACTGGCGCGGCCCGGCAACTGGTTTCCGGTGCAGATGTAGGTGATTGCTGGATCGTGGTTGATCGCTTCCGTGTGACAACTTTTTACGATCGCCAGATCTTTGACGATCTTGGCCGTGTGAGGCAACAACTCACTCATCCAGGCGCCGTCGCCACCATTGTCATGTTTGGTGAACTTGTATTTTGACGGCGCGATGGGAAAACGCGTCTGTTTGGATGTCATCGTTGTCAGGCGTTGGCCTTGACGAATCGAATCGGGCAAATCGGTATCAAACAGGTCTGCCATTTTTGGCTTGTAGTCATACATGTCCATCTGCGACGGTGCGCCCGACATGAACAAGTAGATCGCTCGTTTAGCTTTTGGCGCATGATGTGGTAAACCCGCAATGCCGCCAAAACGTTGTTGATCGGGACCTGCGTGATCGTCAAAACCTGACACCGTCGATTGGGGCAACAGTGACGCCAACGCAGCGACGCCGAGTCCCAATCCACCTTGTCGAAAAAACTGTCGACGCGTTTCCTGTTGGATCATTCGTTGCTCAATGTTCATTTTGATTCCGAGACGGTTCGTCGCCTAGTTTTTGTTGATGAATTCATCCATGTTCATGACCAGGTTGGCAACCAATGTCATGGTTGCCAGGTCGATCGCTTCGTCACCCTCTAGCTCGCTCGGCGAATCACCCACGGTCAAGAGCTGTTTTGCCGCGTCAATGCCGGCAGCAAATTCTTGACGGTGTGCGTTGTAATTGGCCACGAGGATTTGAAGCTCTTTTTTCGTTGGCGGGCGGGTGATCGCTCGTTCAAACATGAATGCGAGCTGTTCCGATAATCCAACTTTGTTGTGCTGCGATGCCTTCAATGCGAGGTGGCGAGCCGCTTCGACGTATTGTGGCTCATTCATCAGCAACAGCGCTTGAAGAGGAGTGTTGGTGCGCTCTCGGCGAACGCGGCACTCTTCGCGTGATGGCGCGTCAAAGGTACTCATTTGAGGCGGCGGTGCGGTCCGTTTCCAAAACGTATACAGGCTCCGTCGATAGACTTTTTCAGGCCCTTTGTCAGCACTGAACCTGGCGGTGTTGGAGCTGGAGTACCCGACAGCGAACCAAAGTCCGGAGGGTTGAGGGGGCTTAACGCTGGGCCCACCCAAACTCGGATTCAAAAGTCCACTGACCGAAAGTGCTTGATCTCGCAACATCTCCGCGTCGAGTCGATACCGCGGTCCACGAGAGACCCATCGATTGTCTGGATCGATTTGGTAAGCCGCCTCAGAAACAACCGACGACTGGCGATACGCCCGGGTCATCAGCATCATTTTCATCAGGCGTCGGACGTCCCAGTCGTGTTCAACAAAATCCACAGCCAGCCAGTCCAGCAACTCCGGATGGGTCGGATGATCACCTTGAGAACCAAAGTCTTCTGACGTCTTAACGAGACCATGCCCAAAGATCTGTTGCCAAAAACGATTGACCGTGACGCGAGCTGTGAGCGGATGTTTTCCCGATGTCAGCCATTTCGCGAAACCAAGCCGATCGTTGGGCCACGCTTCGTCAAAAGGCGGTAACGCTGCGGGTGTCCTCCGCTCTACTTTGTCCCCTTTTTGATCGTACTCACCACGGTTAAGGATGAACGCATCTTTCATCGTTTCGTTTTCTTTGGAGACCAGCGTTGTTGGGATTTTCTTGTTGAAATCATCCAACGCTTTCTTGGCTGCATCACGGGCTGCGACTGGAGACTTAAAGGCCTTTGACGAGTCGACATAAATGTTCAGCAAGAAATGACGTCGCAGTTTTTGCTGTTGGTTCTTTGTAAGTTCATCATCCGTTTTCTTGAGGATCCGTCTAAGGTCGGCGGGGACTGAGGCATGGTTGGTCTTGCGCGCAAACGCAATCCATTTGGCCAGACTGGTGAATCCAGAAGATTGTGGATGTTGAGAAACAATGCCCGCTGTATCCCAGTAGGCTTTGCCACCAAATTGGGTGAACGCCATGCCATTGATCTGACTGGACTTCTTAAAGCCAACCGACTCTGCGTTGACCGTCAAGCGTACCCATTTGCCGGTTTCTGGAAGGTCACCTGCGCGGAATCGGGAGGGAGACTGGTTGGTTCCCCAATTAATTTTGTCACCACCCCAATAGACTCGATGCTCCCAGTTGCCATTATTAAACTGCAGCATCACTTGTTCGGGAGGATTTTTAGGGTCCAGGAAGACGTCCGCAAACAACGTGTCTCCTGCCGATGCGGTTAACGGGATGATGGCACCAGTAAACAAATGCTGGATCGTGCCGTTGCCGGATTGTTGTCGCGACTCAGTGTGCGGCTCTTTGGAAAATGGCTTGTCGGAGATCCGTTTGTATTTTCCTGACGGTGAAGCGCCGAGCGGGTAGTTGGTTCCATCAACCCAAGTGAACTCCTGTCGCTTTTCGGCAGCGACTTCGGTGGGGCCCTTTGTGTCCGGAGTCGTGCCGGCAGCTTTGGATTCAACTTCGTTTGGATCAGATGCCGGAGTCGCGTCGACGTATTCAAAGTCGTCGATGGCTTGGTCGAGTTGGAGCTTGGTCTCCTCGTATGTTTTTGTCAGCGCTGCCTGTTGTTTTTTCAAATCATCGTCCATCACCTGAATCACTGGTTGAGGGTTCTTGATGTTTTTATCCATCGGTGGATCAGACATGTTATTGAAATACGCAAACAGCTGGTAAAACTCCTGTTGAGAAATGGGATCAAATTTGTGGTCATGACATTGTGCACAACCGACGGTCAATCCCATGAAGACTGTGCCGGTCGTGGAAACTCGGTCGACAACATTTCGAACATAAACTTCTTCAACAATGGAGCCACCTTCGTTGGTCGTCACGTGAGCTCGGTTGAACCCGCTGGCGATCAGTTGATCCTGAGTTGGGTTTTCCAGTAAGTCTCCAGCCAGTTGTTCAATGGCAAAATCCCGAAAGGAAAGATTGCGATTGAATGCGTTGATGACCCAATCACGATAGGGCCACATTTCCCGGTAGTTATCCAGATGCAATCCGTGCGTGTCTCCATAGCGTGCTGCATCAAGCCAAAACCGCGCCATGTGTTCTCCGTAGGCGGGCGTCGCGAACAGTTCATCGACCAACGACTCGTACCATGCGGGGTCATCGAGATTGAGATACTTTTCGACCAGCGCTGCTGACGGTGGGAGACCAGTAACGTCAAAGGCTACGCGTCGAATCAAGGTTTGCCGATCGGCGGTCGCATTAGGCTTCAACCGGTTTGATTCAAGTTTCGCCAAGAGAAAGTTGTCGATAGCATTTGCCGGCCAGTCCTGCTGATTGACTTGAGGCAGTGATGGCTTTCTTGGAGAGATCAACGACCAGTGATTTTGCCACTGGGCACCCTGCTCGATCCACTGTTTGATTTTCAGTTTTTGATCTTCCGTCAGCGTTCTGCCAGAGTCGGGTGGAGGCATCAACTCGGACTCATCATCAGACAAGATTCGCTCGTAGAGCAGACTCGCGTCGAGATCGTTGGGCTCAACAGCTCCTGATTCCAGCAATCCCTCTTGTGTATCAAGTCTCAAATCCGCTTGTCGGTCATTCGCATCAGGACCGTGGCACTTGTAGCAAGTGTCGGAAAGAATCGGTCGAATGTCTCGCTGGAAATCGATCGTCTCTGCAGTTTGCGCAGGTTCTTGCGCCGATAAATGTCTCGTCGACCCACAGAGGGTCATGCAAAGCGCGATTCCCATAGTAAACCATGAAATATGGCAGCAGACGTCGTTTGGAAAACTGAGTCGTGGCATCAAAACCTCACTTGAGAAAGATCGCCGTCGAGCATCTAAGTTAGCTAGTTGCAATGACGTTCTCTAATTTCCAGTTTAATCTAATTTGCAATTGCATCGTGGAGTTGATGAAAAATGCCTGCAGAATGTCGGTGCGTTATTTCTTACCCAATGCACGTTTTGCGCGAAAAAAATCCGTCAAAATTTGTCCGCATGCTTGTTGCATGATCCCTGACGTAATGGCGCATTGATGATTCAACCGAGAATCAGACAAAAGTTGAAACATTGACTTTACAGCACCTGCTTTTGGGTCGTCAGCGCCAAAGACAACGTGTGGGATCCGCGACTGCAAAATGGCTCCTGCACACATCGGGCAGGGTTCCAGTGTCACATACAACGTACAACCCTCCAATCGCCAGTCTCCAACCGCTTCAGCTGCTTGGGTGATCGCCAGCATCTCAGCGTGCGCGGTTGCATCACGCAGTTGTTGGCATTGATTGTGTGCGGCACCGATGATCGTTTGGTCGCAAACAATGATGGCACCAACAGGCACTTCATCGATTTCTTGAGCGGCTCTAGCTTGCTCCAACGCACGAGACATAAAGTGTTCGTGTGGAAAGATCTCGAGATTCATCGATCGCTCTTTTTTTTGCTTGGTTTACCGGTCGGGTCAAGCGATCGGGGTTTGGCCTTGGATGATTTCGGTTGATCGTGGTCCGTCGAATGTTTCAGTTTGAATTTTCGAAGCTTAAGCTTGCGAGTTTCTGAAGTGGTTTGAAACGTGCACAATCCAAGCGGTCGGCAAGAGAGCGTATCTCCACGCAACGAAATCTTTTTCCCTTTGATATTTTGATCAATGACACACTCATCATCGATCCAGACGACGATTTGTTGCTCAAGGACGCGGATGCGAATCTTGTACCAGCGATCATCTTCGAAGGTCATCAGTCGTCGGCTGGGGTTTCGTGACGCATCCTCGTCGTCCAGATTGGACAATCCAACGACGGCGCCCGACCAGCCGCCAACAATTAAACAGATATGGTCCTCGTTCACGGGAAAGGTCAGACCACAGAAGAAATCGATGCCGTCGGTGCGTCGAGCTTCCAAAGTCAATTCATAGTTTTTCTTTGGAAGGTCTTTTTTTGGTAGTGTCACGCCGGTCATAGGGTCACCGGATTCGATGGTCAATATGCCGTCCTTAATCGAGCAATCTCCCTCGCCTCCAAAACTTATGGGCTCCCAATTTCCCAAAGATCCATCGTCTTTGGCTTTTTTGGTTGTAAGTAGATGAATGGGCTCGCCGTCCCACTCGACTGGATGTAGCTTCGGCGTAAGCTTTTTTTCAGTCCATTTGTCATCCTGTTTGGTTTCAGTCTGGGCCTGAATGCTGGTGGCAACGAAGCCGGTTGCCAAGATGCCAAAAACAGTGAACCGGAGGACAGATTGATGAATATGGGTAATCGTTTTTTTAGGGATCATCTGTTTGACATATTTTTCTGATCGAATTTGCGACCTGCCGTCGAGAGCAGGAATCCAGTTTTACGAATACAAGTATAATGCAGTTCCGTACTGATTGAGAATTTCGATGCAAATCCAGTGGTTCCCCGGACACATGCACAAAGCGCGTGTCCAGATGCAGGAAACAATCCCCAAGGTCGACTTGGTGATCGAAGTCCTCGATGCGCGGATTCCATACAGTAGCGAAAATCCAATGCTGGCGGAACTTCGTGGCAATAAACCTTGCCTGAAGATTCTCAATAAATCGGACTTGGCCGATCCTGCGATGACGAAAGTGTGGCTGAAGTATTTTGAAAGTCAGCAGGGAATTCGTGCTCGATCGACAACCACCGAAGACCACAAATCGATTCGACAGTTGGTTACGCTGTGCAATCAGATGTTGCCCCACAAGCAAGATGGATCAACGATCACGACGATGATTGCCGGGATCCCAAATGTTGGAAAATCGACGATCATTAACATGCTCGCCGGTCGAAAAGTTGCCAAGACTGGTAACGAACCGGCAGTCACCAAAGGTCAACAACGCATCAACATCGGCGATGGTGTGACGTTGCTGGATACGCCTGGCGTGCTTTGGCCAAACGTGGAAAACATCGCCAGCGGGAACCGCTTGGCTGCGATCGGTTCCGTCAAAGAAACCGCCATGGATTATGCAGATGTTGCATTTTACATCAGCGGTTTTGTGATCCAACAATACTTCGATCGTTTGCAAGATCGGTATGGACTGGAAACTCGCCCTGCCGATGCGACCGAGTTGATCGAAGCAATTGGGCGTCGGCGCGGTTGTTTGGGAAAAGCGGGCGTGGTCGATATTGATCGCGCTTCAAAAATTTTCGTGACTGAGCTTCGCGCTGGCACGTTGGGTCCAATGACACTTGAGTCACCTGAGATGATGGTCTTGGAAAAACTGGAAACCGAAAAACGTGTCGCTGAGAAAGCGGCTGCCAAAGAACAGAATCAACGTCAACGAAAAGCTGCGTTCAAAGAAAAACAGAGTGCCAAAAAGAGTACCAAATCTGGAAGACGCTCGTTCAACCAAGGTTCGTCCCAAGGTGGCAAGAAACGACGTCGTCGCTAAAAGCCCATTCCTTGCGATCAAGCACTTCAGCGTTGTTCAACATTTGCTGATCAACGTTGGCGTCACATTTGAAACAACAACTTCGATTCACAACAAGACTTTTTAAGGTAGACCTGAGCAACGTGTCCTGGCTGAAACGATTAACCGATCAGTTGGTCCTGCGACCAACCACACATCCCATTTCCAACAATGCACTTGAACGCCAAGTCATCCACTCAGCTGACGGTGAGTTGGAGATCTGGACCGCACATTATCGCGCGAACGATCCAACGGCACAGGCGCTGTGGATCAAGTTTCCTGGAACCGGTGGTCGAGCTGAAAGCTCAAGCGTCAGACCGGCGAACGTTTGGCAAGACGTCGACTCCAAAGTCTGGACGGTTAATCCGTTTGGATATGGAAACAGTAGCGGCGAAGCGACACTGCAACGCTTCCCTGAAATGATCGAGTTGTTAGGCGAAGCGGCTCAGAACCGATATCCTGATCGGCCAGTGGTTGTTGTCGGAAACAGTCTCGGCTCAATCTCGGCATTGGCTTACGCTGCAAGGTTTCCGGTTGCCGGTGTACTGCTGAAGAATCCTGTTCCGATTCATCAGATGATATCGCGACGTGCGAAATACGCGTTTCCCAGTTTGGGCCTCTCCCGTTTTATCGCTGCACAGATTCCTGATTCGCTCGATGCAATCAGAAACGCCAAGCAATGCCAAGCGCCTGGCGTCATCGTATCGGCGCAACAGGATCGGGTGGTCCCTGTTCAATTCCAAAACCAGGTTATTGCCCACTATGGTGGCGACTCTCGCGTGATTCGATTGCCCAGCGCAGCGCATCATGATGCCGTTCCAGCGGAACGGTTCTCGATCTATCAAGAATCCTTGCTTTGGATGAAAACTGAATTCGTATCTGCACATCGACTTGGAGTCGACGCCACAGCGAATAGAATGTAGGCCGTCCAAAGCCTCCCAATCGAGTACCCAATGAAAACGCCCCTATCCAAAATCGCTTACGCCCGCTCTGGAGACAAGGGAGACGGCAGTAACGTCGGAGTTGTCGCTTACAATCAAGCTTGCTACGACGTGATCCAAAAAGAACTGACCGTTGAGCGGGTCAAGGAGCACTTCAAAGAGATATGTCTCGGTAACGTTGATCGTTATGAGGCACCCAATCTATTGGCGCTCAATTTCATTTTGCACGATTCGCTCGGAGGCGGTGGTTCCGAGAGTTTGAAAACCGATGCCCAAGGCAAAACGCATGGGTTGGGAATGCTGTTTATGGAGCTCGATGTTCCAGACGAAGTCCTTGCCACATTGACTTAGTTCGAACCGATCATGACGAGTTGAATCACAAAAAAAGCGTCTCCTGTTGGGAGACGCTTTTGATGGTTTAGTACTGGCCTAACAGGACATCGTGTCGCTGTTTAGAACCGGAATTCGATTCGTGAGCTACCCCCGCCGATCGAAAACCCTACTCCTGATCCAACCCGGCCAGTGTTGCCATAACCTCGGCTCGATGGACATGTTCCTTGTGAGTACCCACGCTGGTTGTAGATGCCTCGGTTGGGAGTGTAGATGCCACGGTTCAGGTTGGGACGGTAATGCGGTTGGGTGACGGGACGAGCGACTTGGCGGTAGGCGAAGCGGCGTAGTTGGGCGACATCGTCTTGCATGTGGTGGATGCAATCCTCTACCCGATTGAGCAATCGTTTGACGTGAGCCGTGTTCCCGCGGACTTGCGAACAACCGACACCGTTGCTTGCCTCAGTGTAGTCAAACAATGCTTCGAGTCGGTGGAAGCATCGATCCAAGTCTCGCAAATCTGCTTCGAGGTGAACCAGGTTGCCCTCAAAGTGGGTGACATCATGGATGTGCGCGGCGAGCCGATAGAGCTTGCTGGTTTCCGCAACCAGTTGGCGATACTGCGGCGTCGAGCGGTAGTGAACCGTCTCCCGAATCAGCAACCGAGCTTTGGTTTGAATGTCGACCGCCATGCGATCAATGTGATCGTACGTGTCTGCTGAGGCGGTTGCCGTCATCGCGATTGAAGCGACCAAGAAGCTGCAGAACGTTGTGATTTTTGTGACTAATTTGTTCATCGTTTTCTCCCGATGTTAGGGCCAGTGTGAATGCTTCGTTGCTTTCACTGACTTCCCTTTTGCACGACGCGGACCAAACGTGTCACGCTTCAGGACGAAGAACAGAATCGAAGAGTTTGAATACCAGCTTCACTCGATAAAAACCAAGGTCAAATGGCGATTCAGGCTTGTTGGAAATATCTTGAAGCTACCTCGATGCCGCTTCCGAGTTCGCCAACACTTCAACGTGTCCGTGTACTCAGATCGATCTCGTTGAAGTCAATTTAATGACAGATGCCGCGTCAAAACCAAGTTTGACGCGGCATCTATTCTTTAAAATTGCGATACTGGCGACGCATGCTGATGCGTCATTGAGTCGATTGGATCAACGTTTTGTAAGGTTGATTCAACTCAGCGCGAGGTTACCGACGGGTTCGCGGCAATGCCGCTTCGCGGTCACGAGCTTCTCGAATCGCGGCAGCACCTGGTTGCGACGTCCCTGCGAGGAAATTGTCGATCTGAGCGTTCTCTCGCAATGACTGAAACTTGTTTGCCATCGCAATGCGATACTTCTTTTCCAAAATATCGTCATGCAATTCCCGTCTGACGGCGTCGAAGTCTGTGACGACCGGTTCGGTTCGTCCTTTGCAAAACAAAATGACAAAGTTTTCACCGACTTGAACGACTTGAGAAATTTCACCAGCCCGCAAACGAAACGCTTCAGCTTCCAGAGCCGGTTGTCCACCATGGCGGGGGATGGCTGGAATCTCGCCGAAATTGTTTCGTGTTGCAGGGTCGATCGAGTACTGTTTGGCCAACCTTCCAAAGTAATCGGCGGTTGGTTCGGCACTCGCCATGTTCCAGACTTTTTGCGCCGAGCGATTGTCATTGAGCAGAATTGCCAAGGCATCGACACGAGGTCCAAAGTTGGCTTCGAATCCTTTGTTCAAGTCTTCGTCTGTGACGGCGACATCGGTCGCAACCAATTTCTTGAGTGCCACGGTTGGCCAGATCTCGTCCTCGACATAAAAATCAACTTTGGATTGGTCGCCTCCAGTTACGAACGCCAACCAGCGATCCATGTCGACACTGCCGTCAGCTTTGGTGTAGCCAACGACGGTTGCAGCGCGACGAATCTCAGTATCGATATCCTGCTGGTTGACTTGAACGCCTAGTTGTTTCATCGACTGGAGCATGATGGTGCGATTGACTTCCGTGTCAAGCATTTGAGTGCCAAATCGAGTGATGCATTCCTCAGCAACTTTTCGGATCAAGATTTGCCGATTGTTGACCAGGGCCGCAACGCCAGGCATCTGTTTGCTTTTGACTGGATCATTCATCACGTTGACGATTTCTGTTTCAGTTTGCAGCCGATCGAAGAGTTGGGCTGCTGCCATTCGCAATTTGTCCTGAGTCAACATGTCAATGATTCGTTCTCGAACAGCAGGTAGCTGTTCTTGCGGAACCTGTTCCGCCGGAATCTTTCGTTCGCAGCGAAGCACTACGAATGTCTCTGCGACTGGGATCACGCGTGACACCTGACCCGGTTGCAATGCGAACGCTAACTGCTCCAGTTCAGGAAGCTCAGAGTTGCGACGAATTGGCCACATGAGTCCACCCGATGAAGCGCTGTTGCGATCGATTGAGTGTTGTTTTGCCAAGCGAACAAAATCATCAGGGTTGGCCGCGGCGGCTTGCTGAACCTGGTTGGCCAATTGGAGTGAGTCAAACACGATCTGTCGCACTTGAACGCGCTCTCCAAATTCGTATTCCATCCGCTGGTTGATTTCGTCAGGGGTAACTTGAATCCGGCTTTCGGCGAGACGCTCTAGGGCGAGTTGGTTCCAGATGACGTCGTTTTTGAAACGATCAGGAGTGATTTCGCGACGACTGCAAATCGTATGCATATACTTTTCAGCAGACAGACCAAACTTCGCGGCGGTTTTTACAATCTCGTCGTTGACATCTTTTTCAGTGATGACGATGCCGGTTCGCTGGCATTCCTGAGCGACCAGAAACTTATTGACGATGTCCTCAAGCGTTTCCCTGCCAAAACGACGCATGCATTCATTGGCAACCTGTTGGCGAGTGATTTGCTCGCCATTAACGATCGCCAACGTCTGAATCTGCTTCGATTGTGCGGGCTGTTGTGGGATTGGCTGAGTTTGCGCGAGGATGCTTGGTGCAAACAAGATCATTGCAAACAAGGCGATTAGGCAGCAGGTGTGCTGGGTGGCAGCGGGGGCATACCGTAGCATATTGGTTTCTCCATAAACCGATGAAGGCGTGAGCGATGGCCCAAGCCGATTCCATTGCTGAGTCGTGACTCGTGGCGGAGTATAGAAATGATCGAAGCAGCGGGTCAAGCCAAATCTTCAAGCTTGAATGAAATCAGAGTATTCGTAGGAATTTCTTGGCTTCGCTAGCGTTTCATGTTGACGTTGATCAACTTGGGATCGACTCACCCGCCGTCAAATCCTCGTTTGTTTGCCGGCGGCGAATCAAGTGAGCTTCGGCACCGTCGATCAGGACTTCGGCTGCGAATGGTTTGCTGTTGTAGTTGGACGACATGACGTACCCATACGCTCCGGCACATTCAATCACCAGGAAGTCGCCAACATTGGCAACAGGTAACTCGCGTGACGCAACAAATCCCGACTCGTCTTGAGTGAAGATATCTCCGGACTCACACAACGGCCCGCCCACAACAACTTGCTGGGTTTCGCCCGACGGGGAATCGGTCGCGGCGATCGACATCGGGTGATAAGCACCGTAGAGGATCGGTCGCGCGAGGTTATTAAAGCCGGCATCGACCAGATAAAATCGATTTTCGCCCATTTTCTTGATTGCGCGAACTTCGGCCATTAGAAACCCAGATTCGGCCACTAAGAACCGACCCGGCTCAATCTCCAGCTGGATCGCATGTCCAAATTCCGTTTCGAGCTGCTTCCGTGTTGCATCCCAAAGCTCAAAGTAACGAGGTACATCGAGACCTTGATCGGAATCCCGGTAGGGTGTTGGCAAACCACCGCCAGCACTGATGACTTTGATGGAGTTCCCCACGCGCAGAGCCGTTTGCTTCATCGCATCGCAAACCTGCGAAAGGTGCTCAAAGTCTGTGCCCGAGCCGATGTGCATATGAAGCCCTTCGACCGTCAGGTCAAATTTCTTTGCGAGGGCGATGCAGTCTTCCAGCTGCTCGTGCCAGATCCCATGCTTGGATGAAGCACCACCGGTGTTGGTTTTGGCGCTATGCCCGTGCCCAAACCCAGGATTGATTCTTAATGTGATCGAACGACCGGGAGCCCGGATGCCAAGCTGTTCGATCATATCCGGCGAACCAGCATTAACATGGATGTTCTGCTCGACAACCAAATCCAAGGCCGCTCGGTCGAAGATGTCAGCAGTATAAACGACGGGCGCAACGTCACCTGTTAAATCGAATCCAGCTTGTTGTGCACGATAGACTTCGCCACTACTGACGGCATCGACGACGCATCCCTCACGTCGAATCAGGTCGAGGATCGCGATGTTTGAGTTCGCCTTTTGTGCATAGCGAATCACGTCAAACTGTTTCAGTTGGGCAATGCGATCGCGAATCACTTCCGCATCATATACATAAGCCGGGGTGCCAAACTGACGAGCTAGATCGACGACCGAGTGGCTGCCGATCTGTGAACGTGTGATCGAGAAAGATTGGGGAGCGATACTCATAGCGAGACTGAAAATCGATTTGAGTTTGAATGAAATTTAGACGCAACTTAGCGGAACTTCATTGTTACCCAGATCGATCGTTTTGGCGACCCACGCTTTGCGCATAAAAAAACCGCAAAGCAAAAGCGATGCGGCAGAAAGAGATCTTCCGAGATGATGATAGCGATGGGAGTCGCTGGGAGACAGATGAAAGTCGGACGTGCTAGGCACAAGCCTCTAGTGACTTTGATCTACCCTAATATTGGTCCCTCAGCCGTCAAGTTCTCGGAAGTCTGTTCGTATGGATTGTTGCGATGTCGAAAGCAGCAAGTGTGCTGACCGACCGCTCTGTAGTCTACCTTATTCGATATCGGAATAACCGTTTAATTCTCGCAAAGCCAACCTGATTTTTTTATCGGCTTTTTGAGCCTCGTTATCCATTCGGACCTTGAAAGCTACGATGCGACGAGGCGAAAAACGGCCACGCCGTAAACGTTTCTGCCTGATCGTTTTGATTATCCCTGACTCTTGCGAATCATGTCCATGTAGTCAGACGTGATTTTCAAGACTTCATCCAGATAATAGTTCTTTTCGATCTTGTTGTCGTTCTCGATTTGATCCTTCAATAATTCCTCATCCTTATTTTCAGCGCTCAGTTCTTTTCTGCGAGCGAGGAATTTTTCTTCGTTCAACGAGACCGAATTTCGCTGTTTCTGTTCCACGTACTTTTGAATCTTGCGAATTTCGTCTTGAAACTCTTCGGACGCTTGAAGTCTTTGGGCAGAACGTTCTTCGAGATCTTGGATCATTTCTTTGTCGACCATCGACAACGATTTGAATTCGGCACTTGGTACCCGGTCGAATTCGACAGGGTAGTCAAGGTCGGCTTCTGAGATGTTGTCCATTTTGTCAGTGATCGACGGGAGGACGATATCCGACAAGACGCCACGCTTCTGTGTGCTGTCGCCATTGGGGCGATAAAACTGAGCGGTTGTGATTTTTAAAGCACCATGATCGTTCGGTGCATCCTGAACTCGATAAATGTAATCGCTGAGTCCGCGAAGACTTTGAACAGTCCCTTTGCCGTGTGTGGTGGTGTCACCGATGACCAGACCGCGACCGTAATCCTGAACAGCACCTGCGAGGATCTCGCTGGCACTTGCACTGAATTTGCTCGTCAGAACAACCATTGGCTTTTGCCAAGCCATGCCTCGGTCATCATCATTGAGTGCTTCTACTGCACCGAGTGGGTTTTTGACTTGGACGACAGGTCCACGGTCAATGAACAGTCCTGTGCAATCAATCGCTTCCTGTAGACTGCCACCACCATTTTTTCGCAGGTCAACGACGAGTCCGTCGACACCTTTGCTGTTGAAATCGTTCAGGATCTTGCGAACGTCTTCAGTGGTGCTTCGTCCGTCGACTTTTCGTTCCATGTTGGCATAAAAACTCGGCAACTCAATGACGCCGATCTTCATGGGATTGCCGTCTGGCTTGACACCATTCTCAAAGATTTCACCGCGAGCGGCGCTGTCTTCGAGTTTGATTTTTTCTCGAACGATGATCACGGTATGCAGACCGGAATCGTTTTCTGACATCACCGACAAACGGACCGTCGAGCCCGCTTTTCCGCGAATCATGGCGACGACATCGTCCAGTTTCATACCTGTGACGTCAACGAAATCAGATCCGTGTCGCGCATTGAGTTCTTTGTCGGTATTGCTACCGTCTTCCTCGCCTTGACCGACGGCAACAATCTTGTCTTCGACCTTCAGGTCACCTTGCCGTGCAGCCGCACCGCCTTTGACGATGTTTTTGACAACGGTGTATCCATCATCTGTCGCTTGGAGTGTCGCTCCGATGCCTTCGAGCTCGAGTCCCATGATGATGATGAAATTGTCAAACGTACGCTTTGACATATACGACGTATGCGGATCGAAGCTGGTTGTGATCGCTGTTAGATATCGTTCGACAACATCTTCGGTATCCATCTGGTGCATTCGTCGAGCGAATGATCGATAACGTTTACGGAGTTGTTCCTCGGGAGAATCTTTTTTCTTTTTGACAACAGGCTTCTCCGCTTCGTCGTCTGCAGGCGTGTCACCATTTTTCTCTTTTTCTTTGGCCGCTTTCTTTGCCGCTTTTTCAGCTTCTTCTTTGGCAGCACTGCGCAAGACCAACAAACTGTATTTGATTCGTTTGCGCCAACGATCACGAATTTCTTCTTCGGACGTTGCATAGTGGACCAAATCATTGTCCGTAATCATCTCTTCGTCGATCGTGTAATCGTGCTCGGTGTCGATGTACTCAAGTGCCAACTCGGTTCGCGAGTCGACTCGATCCAAAAACCGTTCGAAGATTTTCAGGCCGACGGTAAAGTCACCTCGTTTCACGCGATCATCCAGCGAGTCTCGCCATACGGCAAAATCATCTAGGTCCGACTTCATGAAGTAACTTTTCGTTGGATCGAGACCCTCAAGATAGAGATTGAATGCACGATTAGAAATCGTGTCATCCAGTTTCAGCTTGGACAGATGCAACTGTTCCATAATGGCGGAAACCAAAACGGATACGTCACGATGATTTTTTGTGGGCTTTTCAAGTTCATAGACCAGGTTCGGGTCTTTTTCCTGAGTGGCGGCTTGCCCCCACACTGGTTGAACAACTGCAGACGTCATGATCATTGTGCACGCAGCGACACAAGTCATCATCATTTTGCCGTATCGGAATCGCATATTTGCTCCTGACATTGGGTCTAACTCAGTCTCCGTTAAAACTAAACTCAAACGAAAACCTTTCAACGGTCGGAACCGCGACATGCTTGAGTTGTTTAAACAGGTAGGGAATCGTAGGCTTTGGTGAAAACCGAGGCAATACTGATCCATTTTAGTCAATAGAAAACCGGAGTGGCTGTTGGGAACTAACAGACGTAAATTTGATCAGAACAAGTTGGTTTACGTTGGATGCGGAAAAGCAGACATGATTAAAGTCGCAACCAAGTGTAAAATTACGAATTGCGTTATAATTCCGTGACTTATGACACCAACCCAATCGTCCTGTTCCATGAGACGACGGTATTTCTCCACTGAAGACGAACATGCCAGCCAAGAGAGTTCCCGCCTATTTAGTAATGAATACCGGCCCCAGCGCCGGCGCGCGTTTTGAACTGCTGCGTGACCAGCAAAACCTGATGGGCCGCGACTGGGAATGTCGAATCGTTCTCAATGACCCTCAGTGCTCTCGAGTTCACGCGGAAGTCTACTTCGAGGAAGAAGGTTGGTGGATTCGCGACAATCAAAGTAGCAATGGAACGTTCGTAAACGGTCAAACGATCAACGAAGCTCGTCTGGTCGATGGAACTGAAGTTCGAATTGGAAACAGTATGTTTTCTTTTTCGGAAGTCCTGCAGGACATGAGAACGACGGAGCCAACGGAAAAGGCTTCCAACGAATCTCGCGGGTTTGGCAACTCGACGGTGATTCTTGACAAATCGTTGAACCCACGTGAGACCGGACAGTACACGCTGGATTTCCTCAAAGGTCACAATTGGGGCCGGGATTTCTTTTTCCTGTTTCAACTCAGCGTTCGTCTGCTCTCTGCATCTGACCCCGACGAAGTGATTGACATCAGCATGCAGCGACTCTTTGACCGGACCGAAGCGACGGCTGCAGGTTTTCTTTGGCTCAACGATGCCGGAAAGTTGACGCCAAAAAAAGTGTTTCCTGTTGATCAATCCGAGGTGATGCAACTGGATCCCGAACTGACGCGACGGGTCGTCAAACAAAAAAAAGCGATTCGTATTGAGCATGAAACCAACGACAAATGGGCTGACTCCATTTGTGTCCCCATGGTTAACGACAACATTGTCACCGGTGCCATTCATCTCTATCGGGACAGTCGTCCATTTCAGAACTCGCAGTTTCAACTTGCCTGTGCGACGGCCAATATTGTTCAACGATCACTTGCCAATGCAAACCGGCTTTCTTCATTGGAAGCCGAGCATTCTCGTTTGGTTGAAAAGTCGGCGACGTTTGACGAGCTCAAAGGGGACAGCCCCAAGATGCTCGAATTGAAATCAAAAATTACTCGTGTGTCCAAAGCCTCCGGTTGTGTCTTGGTCCGTGGAGAGAGTGGAGCAGGCAAAGAGCTCGTTGCCCGCGCGATTCATCGCAATAGTCCTCGAGCCGAGCGTCCGATGCTCAGCGTTAACTGTGCTGCAATTCCTCGTGACTTGATGGAAAGCCAGTTGTTTGGGCACAAAAAAGGTTCCTTCACCAGCGCAGACCGCGACCACATTGGATGGTTCCAACAAGCAGATCTCGGCACGTTGTTTCTCGACGAGATTGGTGAGCTGACGTTGGAAGGGCAAGCGAAACTGTTGCGTACGCTCGAAGGGCATCCGTTTCTGCCTGTTGGTGGAACTGAAGAGGTCAACGTCGATGTTCGCGTGATTTGTGCGACCAATCGCGATCTCAAAGAGTTCGTTGCCGAGAAAAAATTTCGCGAAGATCTGTACTATCGCCTCAGTGTTTACGAGTTGTACATTCCGCCGCTTCGTGACCGGGAAAGCGATATTCAGATGTTGATCGACTTCTTCCTCGATCATTTTCGTCGGCAGCACGGCAAGCAGGAGATCCAGCTCTCCAAAGATGCGAATTCCAGATTACTGGCGTATCCCTGGCCAGGTAACGTTCGACAATTGAGAAACGTGATCGACAGTTCGATTGTGATGGCCGAAGAAGATCAAATCCAACCGGGCGATCTGGGTATTCGCGAAGCGGACAGTGGCGAACTAGATACGTTGCGAATTGATCACTGGGAACAAAAGCTGATTCGTGACGCTTTGAAGCGAACGTCTAATAATGTCCCCAAGGCAGCGGAACTTCTGGGGATCAGTCGCGCGACGTTGTATCGAAAAATCGACGAGTATGAAATCGAACGGAAGTAGTCAGTTCTATCTCGCGCGGAACTTGCCGTTTGATGAGGTGCCCCTGCGGGCATTAAAGATACTTGCCCAACGCGCCCCCTTTGGCGGCCAGTGCATCCACTTTTTTGGTGACCTTTGGATCCTCGATTAGTGGAGGCGCGTGACGTGGTTTGATCCGTGCGTCAATGATGAGGCTGCCACCGCAGCCCCAATGTTTGTCGATCGTCGACGCGTCAATGCCGTGAATGTCAGTTGCCGGATCAGATCGCGTAAATACAGTCCACAAGAAATTGTTTAGCGTTCGCGACGTAAAGTTACTATCGTCGACGATGACGACCAAAGGAAACTGGCAAATGGATGACGTCGCATGAAAATGTGAAACGAACCGTTCGATATCATCTCGGTCACGATCAAACGACGGGCCTTCTACGGCAATGACACCACGAAGACAGAGTTCCGGGTTGCGAAATGAATCTGGAAGATGCAAATCGGCGGGTATGGCTGTTGGCAACGAGCGAATCTGGGGCCCCGCTGCCGCAATGACAACTTTCGAACCTTCATTAAAACCGCTGCCGGAGTAGTCCAGTGTGTCGATGGTGGTACGAGTTTGAAAATGGAGATCGCGAGTCCAATCCGTACGTTCCAAAGTCCGAGCAAAAAAGGACTCGATGTCATCAACTTTTAAATCGGCACAACAAGCTTCATCGATGATCCAGAGGTACTTGGCCAATGACATCTGTCCCTGACCAAGAATCGCGTTAGCCTGCGTCAACAATTCCTGCGGCTGAGTGGTGGCGCGATAGGGGACATAGCGTTCGCTGCCAATGGCCAACAACAATGGATGTACGCCTGCGGCGTCGACGGCATTGACGGCCTTGACGCCAGGTAAAACCGTTGGAATGACGGGGCCAGTCAACTCATGGATCAACTCTCCGAAGACCGTGTCTTCCTGAGGGGGGCGGCCAACAACCGTGAATGGCCAAACGGCGCCGTCACGATGGTAGACTTTTTCTACATTCAGAACGGGGAAGTTGTGTTGCAAACTGTAGTAGCCAAGGTGGTCGCCAAAAGGACCTTCAGGGAGTTGCCGCTCGGGATCAATTGTGCCGACGATACAGAAATCCGCATCGCCATAAATGGATGACGCTTGGGATTGTCGAATCATGGGAATTCGATGTCCCGCCAATGCTCCAGCAAACGTCAGCTCGGACATTCCTTCGGGCAACGGCATGACTGCGGCGACCGACATCGCTGGTGAACCGCCAACAAAAACATTGACGCGAAACGGTTGGTTACTGTCAATCGCCGCGCGGTGATGAACACCGATGCCGCGATGAATTTGATAGTGGATTCCAACTTCCTGATCGATCGCATACTCGTTTCCAGAATATTGAACCCGATACATTCCCATGTTTGAATTTGCGGGACGCATGTCATCTGGGTGTTCGCTATAAACCTGAGGCAGGGTCACGAATGCACCTCCGTCGTCTGGCCACGACTTTAACTGGGGCAGTGCAGACAACCGCGTCTCGTTTTGAATGACCGAGCCACGACTTACCCGTTTGGGTTGCATGCGCCATGCGATCAGTGGCGCCTTCCAGTATTTGAACGGGCTTTTCAATGCCGCCGAGGGGTCTACCTTCAACTGGATCGCGCGTTTTACGTTTTCAAAACTATCGCGAAATATAAACCTGGCGCGATCGATCGTTCCAAACAGATTGGACGCCATTGGGAATGCACAGTTTTTGACGTTGGCAAACTCTAATGCAGGACCGCCAGAAAGGTAGACGCGACGCTGGATTTCTGCGGCTTCCAGATGCGCGTCGATTTCTGTTTCGATGCGAATCAGACGCTGATGCCGTAACAGGTCATCGATGCATTCTCGAGTGTTGCGATATCCCATGTGAATTTATTTGGATCAGCGTGGCTGGGTAACTCGATTGTTTGATCGATAGATTTTAACTGACGAAACTCATGATAGATCACATGGTCTGATTCTGTTTCGTGGAAAATAGTCCATAATGACGCACTTACTAGGTGGCTTGTCGCCGCGTGATTCATTCTTTCCGAACCACGCCTGTCACGCGGACAATTATTCCTCAGGAGCATTGAGATGGGTTTTATTCAAGACTTTAAAGAGTTTGCATTCAAAGGAAATCTGATCGACATGGCGGTGGGTATCGTCATGGGCGGAGCGGTTGCGGCCATCGTGCAGTCGTTTTTGAAGAACATCATCACGCCGGTCATTGCGATGGTTGCCAAGGTGCCAGACATGTCCCAATTAAAATGGGTCGTTGGCGAAAGTACGCCGAAGTTAAATGAAGCCGGTGAAAAGATTCTGAATTCCAGTGGTGAAGTGGTGATGGAGCCTGGAGCGGCGATCAATTACGGATCGTTCCTTCAGAATACGATGGACTTCGTCATTTTGGCCTTGGTCATCTTTCTCGCTCTCAAAATCGCTGCTCGCTGGATGAAAAAAGCCGAAGAAGCGAAGCCGCCGGCTCCCGAAGTTCAGTTGTTGACGGAAATCCGCGATGCTTTGGCAAGCAAGTGAAATACGTATCTGTCAATGTTTCAAATAAGAAACGCAACCAAATAAAAAACGCAACCGTAATGGTTGCGTTTTTGTTTTGGGTCGTACGTTGTCTGGGTGACGTTACTGAATCACGCCGACTGAGAGTTTCGTACTGGGGATGTTGAACACGTTGCCGTCGACAGGTCGGACTTGCGTGAATCCTGTTTCACTCTTGACGACACTGACGATGTGAGTTCGTCCGTCGGACAGCTGAACCAGCAATTGTTTGCCGACTGGGATCAGGTAATCGTCTTGGAATTCGATCAGGAAACCATCCGTGTAGAATTTGGCTATTCTGGCAGACATCAACAACTCGGATTGATCGTTACCGACTGGGCCGCTGCCAAATCGACTGTCGTTTTCGTTGACGCTACGACGGTGGCTGATGTTATACAGTGAGCCGACTCGATTGCGGGTTTCGCCGTTGGGCGAATTCAGATCGGGTGTTGGGCCATCGGCATCGTTGTCATCAGCATCAGGATTGGTTTCGATGATATCCTTTTTCTTTTTGGTATCGTCGCCCCCTTCGATGATGTCCGGATCGTCTTTTCCGCCTTGTTTGTCTTCCGGCAGTGGCGGACAAACGTTGAGTGCTTCCAGTGCCAGGTTGCGAACATCGATTGACGGTTCAAAGTAGCAGCCAGGACGATCAGGATCGCTTTCGGTTGCAATCTTTTTGAGTTCTTCCATGATCGCAGGGCTGGGGCAACAGCTAATGCAGCCATCGTGAGCTTGACATGCGACACACTCTTCGCAGGGAACTTCTTCGATTGGAGGGCAAACTTCGCAAGGTGCGATTTCGTGTCCACAGTAGTTGCATCCACGACATCCATGTCCTTTGCAACGCTTGCACAGACCTTTGAGGCGTTGCAAGCAAGGCTTTCGCTTCTTGCAGTTCTGGCATTCGTTACAGGCAGGGGCGGGTGGTTCCGCTGCAACTTCCTCTTTCTCATCGCCGCCTGGTTCTTTTGCCGGGTAACCTTCTTCTTCCAAACCAAACTTCAATGGATCAATCATTGAGTTGACGGGTTGGGTTGGAACAATCTTGTCACCAAATGGATTTTCAACATAGGGCATCGGGCCACGAGCGGACGCGATGACAGCCTGGATTGCTGCCCACCGTACGGCTTGGTTGTGATCTTGCAGACCAGCCAGGATCGCAGCTTCAACTTTGGGGTCTTTGTTACACCCAAGCATCGCAATGTATTCGAGTGCCCGGATCTTCTTGGGAGCCAAATCCTGATCCTGTTTCGTTGCGGCGGCTGCCTGCAACAATGGGCTGGGCGACTCCAGGTTTTCCGGGGCGGCTACATCCCAGGGTTTGTGCTTTTCAAAATCCGCTTCTTCGAGTGCCTTGGCCTCGAACTTTGCCTTCTTGGCTTCTTCCTGAAGTTTTTCCAGCGAAGCTTTTTGAGAGGCACGAAGAATCTCTTTGTCTTCGGCTAACTCTTTAAAGCGTGCGTTTCGTTTCGAAGCACACTTAGGACACAATTTTCCACTGAGCGGCGAGTTTTGCGAAAATCGCTGTGCCGCGTCAGTAAATAAATTGTTGGTTGTTAGCTGGCGGAACCCGTTGATGATCGGACGCTCAGCTTGCGGGTTTTGAAACTGGGCGTTCGCTGGTGCTACAACGACTGCGGCGAAAAGCACCATCAACGCGGCGGATCGAATTGGGGCCATGACTGAATCTCGCGTAGGGCAAATGAAATCTGGTCTGATAACAGTAGCATCGACCCGCAAAAATCGAAATTTGAGAAATGAAAGAGATCTACGAAAAATCGAATCAACGCGTTCAGGTGATCGTTTGATTAAAACTACTATAATTGGATTAACTGAAACAGCTTGACACCGCTTTAGGGGTAGCTGAATTTGCTCCCAAATCGCATCTGTGACTATGGCTTCCCGTTGCTTTTGCCGAGACAGCAGTTGTGGCACAGTATTCGATCCGATCAAATCCGGTTGTGATCCGGCCCTTTAAATGAATTGAACGACTTCATGGCTCGCAAAAAACGCAAAGAGGGTGACACAGGTTCTCGTGGAAAACGTCGGGGTACGCGTTCAAACCAACCGACAGCATCAAACTCGAGTTCTGCCAAGTCATCTCGTCAGGAACAATTCAAACGCCAGCAACGAAAAAGTTGGTTCTGGTTCTTAGCCAAGATCGCGATGTTTGTGGTGCCGATTATCGGTATCACGACTTGGATGATCATCCGACTGATGTCGGGTGGGCAAAGTCTGCCGATCATGACGCTCAGCTACGACGGTCAACCGAATCGTAGTGAGCTTCGTTGTTGGCATCAAATCAATTTTTCATTGGCCTCGACTGACACCTTTGAGTTGCCGGAAAACGAAAAGGTTTTGTTTGGTGGTCCCGAAAACAATGTGCTATTTCTGTTTGCCGATGTGGTCGCCGATGTGCGGACGGTCAATGGAGAAGAGATTCCCTCTGTTTTTGTTCCCTATACCGATGAACAATTGAAGACACAGGCTTATGCGGGTTTGCGGGCGACCGAAACGGACACAGCGGCCAGTCAGTGGGTGGCGTTTGAAACTTATCTGTCCATGCTGATTGATGGCATCCGAGACAACTACGAGTCCGATAGCAAAGGCAATATCGTTTTTGTGCTCGATGTCGATCATCCTGATTTGCCCGCTCGGCTGCCGCCTCAACAGAATCAGTTCATTCGATTATGCGAAGACCAGTGGGAGCAATCGTTGTCGAAGACGATTGCAGATGACTTTGATGTCTTTGTCTGGTTGTCGCATTCGCCTGGGCAAAAATCATACGTTGATTCTGATCCGTCAAAAGTAGAGTCGTTTTTTAAACGACGTTTCGAAATGGCAATCACGGGTGATGTGTTACCCAAGGATTGGGAGTCGACCGGTCGAGATTGGGTTTCGTTTCGACAGTTGCAAAGCTATCTAAAACGGTGGGTGGAAACGGATTCTGCTGTCCATCTGCTCGCACAAACACCTACATTTTTGCAGCCGGAACATTTCACAGACGATCAGAATTTCCCAGTGCTCGAATTTGAAGTTCGACCTGAAACAACAGATCAGTGTGGCAAGTTGTTCAACTATACCCAACGTACGCTGAACAACCAGTTAGATGCACACTGGGCGACGTTGGATCGGCTCAAAGTCGAGCGACATTGGGACCTGGAAAACCCATTGGCGCGTCAACGGGCAACCATGTTATTGTTGCAGATGGAGAAGCTTTGGTACCTTGGATTCGAGCAAACCGTTTTGTTCAAAGATTTGGAATCTCAATTGGCTGGTGTCGGCGGGATCTTTAATCAGGTCACGACCATCGATCCAGTCTTGCATTCGCTTGCCGATGCTGCGGAATCGCGATCCGCGCCGCTCCCGTCACCAATCGATTTGAAGTTGCTTTCGAATTCAGTTGAAGGTCTCGATCCTGAATCTGCGGAGGCCAAAAAGGAACTGTTTCGACGTGCTGACGAACTGAAGACCTGGCGTCAAAATCATCTCGATTGGCGTGGTGCGATGAGTTGTTGGTTGGCCTTAAAAGACTCTCGTCGTTTTTCACGTCAACAGATTGTCGATGTGTTGACGGAGCTGAAAACGAATCGCAACCAAACCAACCCGGATCATCTTGAGTCGACCAGCACGCTGGATCTTTCCGATATCAATTGGAATGAGATTGCGTATTTGAAACGTTTGCAGAACGAACTTGTCTGGCCAGAAAAAGAACGGGAGTTGGCTCCGTTTCAGAGTCTGGTCCAAGTGACGTTGCAGATCCGACACAAAGCCAACGAGTTTTCGTCCAAAATGGTCCCTTGCCTCGTCAATCGATTTCAGGGGCCACTGCTTGAGTTGGAGGAGGAGCGTCGACTGTGTGAAGACCTGTTGTTCGCCAATGATACTGCAGCGTTAACGACTCGACTTGCGCAACTCGATCAGCGCTATCAGGACTTGGCCGGTCGTTACAAGGTCGTCAGGGAACAGTATCAGGCGATTGAAGATGATCTGTTGTTGGCGCCGCATGAACTTAAGTATGTTCTCGAGAGCGCATCGGTGCCGGAAGAATACGGGGACCGAACCGTTGCGAATGAGCTCGAGGCGTGGTTTTTCGATGAAGAATCGGGGTTTGCCGATCTTTGGGAATCACTTGGCAATCAGATGATCGGAGTAGTCGTCGATAAGCCGTCCGAGGCGGTAACGGAAGCATTTGAAACCCATCGTCGTACGATTTTTGAAAAGCAGGCGGCCGACGGCACCATCGATCCAACGACGCAAGAGAAGAAGCGAATTGCCACCAACGCTTGGTTGGACCAACAGTGGCTCAGCCAACAACTGAGGGACAAAACAGGGAACGTCTCATTCATGAACGTCGCCGATGGGAATTTGTTGGCGCGTCGACTGCTGCATTGGCCCGGACTTAGCCTCGATCAACGAAAACAGATTCGACTTGGTCTTTCCAAACCCGACTCAGTTGATCCATCGGGAGAGGCTGAACGGAACTATAAGTTTGGTCAAGTTGCTACCAGTCAGCAAATCCACAAACTGATGTTGGACAATGACGTCGCGATCCGATTTCGACGTGACGACAATCCGGTTGTCTACAACACCGGTAATCTGTCCAGCGATGAAAACTATTTTATTCAGTTGGCTTATCAAGCGCATCGTCAGTTGATCGAAAGCAATGTCAATGACGAGACGTCCCGACAAGTCACCCGTGCGATCAACGACTTTCACAGTCGGAAGTCAGACCTCAGTTTCCAGCGTGTGGCCGGAGACAACTGGGGATCGCCGAAAGTCGGCGCGCAATCGTTCGTTGCCGGTTCGCTGAGCAACCACAATTTCATTATTACCAATCGGATTGAGACGTTTCAGGATTCCGTTCGGAAAGATACGGTCAAAGAGGTTTGGACGAGCGGCCCCAAGCAGGATTGGCCGGCTCAACTGCAGCGTATCGAAGCGTTTGCGAAAGAGTTTCAGTTGTTTCGTTGGATCGCTACCGACGAGATCGCGAAAAATGAAACGCTGGCCGAACTCCTCGGTGCCGCTCCAGACCAGATGGTTTATGCCCTGTTTCCCGAAAGAAAATCGACGGCGGTGCGGCCATCGACGTTTGATGTTCAAAACGCAGTGTTGGACACCCAAGCGTTCAAAGGAAAGTATGTTCGCAATCTGAATGTCTATTTGCGCGGGCACCAGATGACCATGGGCGTTCAGGCGCCGCAAAAAAGCGCGGATCCCAAGACGATCACAGTCGTCCCAAAAATGGAGCGGGTCCCCAGTACTCGCGTCATTGTCAAGCGAGAAGAAATTGGTCCGTCTGCCGGTCAAGTAACGCTGGTGATCGACTGTTCCGATTCGATGGCGACCAGCGAAATTTCCAACGACGAAAAAATCAGCAGGATGGATCGCCTGCGTGACGATGTGATCGATTTCCTGAGAGACATCAGCTTGCGCAGCGACATCTCCGTCTCGCTGGTCGCGATCGGCGCATCCGAGAAATGGGTTATGCAAAACAAGCCCGCCAAGGATCCTCGGTCGGCGGACGAACTCAGCCGCTGGAAGAAAGTTGCCGGCACGGATGTTTGGCATTATCGAGAAAACGGAAACCGTGTCACGCGGGACAATGTTGAATCGCTGATCAATGCAGTCAAAGAACTCAAGCCGTATGGCGATACGCCGATTCTTGAAGGTGTCGATTCTGCATTGGGGCTAACCGAAGGAGAAGAACAGAACCTCGTCGTGTTGTTGACCGATGGGTTTGAGTTCAACAACCGTCACCGCAAGCCAGGACAAGGGTACCAGTTTGACCCGTTGGGGTTATACAAAAAGATATCGAATGAGCTGATGTCCGCCCCCAAATTTGAAATGGTGGTCTTTAGTTACGTGCCAGAAGTTGGTGAAAATGGGACCGAACAGCGAACGGACTTTCTCAGTAAGTTCAAAGGAATGATTGCACAGAATTTTGATGCTGATGAAATCGTAAGGCGAGTTCAAAAGATCGAGCGTTTGGCGGACAGCAACAAAGTACGACACCGCAGAGACAACGAGTCGGGTGCGCTCAAGAAGTTTTTTGACAACCTGTTGCCCAAGCCGTACGTCAAAGCTCATGACGACAAACGAGAATTTTTCCGCGAACCCATCGTCTATCCAAAAAATGAGGGTCTGCCTGTTTTGGAGAAACAATTGGGTACAGAGCGATTGCCCAAGGGTAGATGGAGCATCGGAGTCGAATATACGGAGCCGAAACTTGCGGCGACCGGATTTGCCGAATCACCAGCCCCCTGGAACAAGGGAACCAAACTGGCTGGAAATGAAACGCTGGTTTTTCTGTACGACCCGATTCGACCGTCATTGCAGTTGACCAGCGGCAGACTGACTGGCGAAACTCAACGCGTTCCGTTTGGCGAGGAAGAAAATGCTTTGGATGTCGTGATCAAATCCATTCCCAGTGCCAATAAAAACACCCCTGCGTTTGCTGTAGTTGCCGCGGATGACAATCGACTGACGCCCGCACCGAGCCTAGCGGTCGTTGAGTTTCGATCGGGAGCGGAAGGTCAGAATCGAGTTCTGTTGCAAGACTTTGGCTTGCCGCAGCAAACCAGTTCGAACGTGCATCAAGTGAAGATGCCGACGCTTCGTGACGACCATCGTCGCGCAGCATTTGGAAATGATTCAGTCGACATGACGCTGCGATTATTGCGAGATGTTCCGCCCCAGCTCTGGTCGCGAATCCGATTTGGAGAAGACGAGCGATTTGTCGTTTCTGCCGATCAAGCTAAGGTCACGTTGCCCGCAGCGGACTGGGGTGACGTCGCTTCCTTGTTACCCAAGAACAATGTTTTTAATGGGTATGAATTTCGTTTGCGTCGCATGAACCCTCAAGATGAGACTGCCGATTTTACACTTCGGATTGAATCTGATGAGAAACCAGTCGATCGTTGGCTGGTCAATGTCGTGAATGAGTCTGGTGCGATTGATCGTTATGCCGTTTCCAAAAGCCAAAGACGGTATACGTTTACCGAAGACATCAATGGAAATCGGAGGTTGAAACGAGTGGAGCACGATTTCACCATCAACCTGGAGCGACTTAAAGAACGAGAGCTGTTTTTTGGAATTGCCCATATCGACGAACTCGACGGTGCAGCCACAGCCAACTACCCCGAGTACTTTCGAGCACGTTAGTATCGATACATTAATTACGGATCCGCGATGGACGTTCTAAAATACAACCAAGCTGCCTGGAATCACCAAGTCAAATCAGGATGTAAATGGACAGTTCCTGTCACTTCGCAACAGGTTGCTGAAGCTAAAGAGGGCGAAGTTCGAATCGTACTGACACCAACTCGGGTCGTACCCAGCGACTGGTTTCCTCCTCTCAATGACGCGGATGTCTTGGGGCTCGCCTGTGGCGGAGGTCAGCAGTGCCCGCTCCTCTCTGCAGCAGGTGCGAATGTCACCGTGTTCGATAACTCCCCAGCGCAATTGGAGCGTGATCGAGAAGTTGCCGAACGAGAATCGCTTGAACTAAAAACCGTTCAAGGAGATATGCGGGATCTGTCCTGTTTTGCCAACGACTCGTTTGATCTTGTGTTTCATCCTTGCTCAGTCAGTTTTATTCCTGACGTTCAGCCTGTGTTTGACGAAGTCCATCGCGTGTTGCGTCCGGGCGGAACTTATCTGTTTGGCGCGTGCAATCCGTTGGTGTTTATTTTTGATTACGACAAAATGCAACAAGGTGAGTTGGACGTACGCTACTCGATCCCGTATTCCGACTTAACCAGTCTTTCCGAGGAAACGCTGCAACAACTTCACGACCAAAATGAGCCGGTTTGTTTTGGTCATTCTCTGGAACAACTGATTGGCGGGCAATTGCAGGCAGGGCTGAAAATGACCGGGTTCTTCGAAGATCGATGGGGAGACGGCGAAGAAGCTGTCCTCGACCATTTCATTCACTCGATGTTTGCCACGCGTGCGATCAAACCAAGCTAGAACACGTGGAATGGACACGAGGCAATTGGAAGCCCCGACCGCAAGTAGCCGTTTGTCAGTGCGATACGAATCTACCGCGACGCACAGAAGAATCGTCCGGATCAATTGACCCCTAGTCCAATTCGACGTCGGTATCCTGGTCGGCATCGTTGACAGGTAAGGTTGCCTCACCAGAGCCGACGGTGATTGGAGTGCGATCATCAAGATTGATGTTCAGCAGTTTTCTCAAACTCCGCTTGACGTGTTTGAACTTGATCGGCATCTGCAATGAGATGCGATGATCATTGAAGAATTCCGGTTTGACATATCGATCGGTTTTTTCAGTGCCGATCAAAATCGCTGGCATGGATGATGTAAAGTTGCCTCGAGTAAACTCTTCGAACGCATCGACAGCATCACGTCCGAGTCCAGCACATCCAAAAATCACGCAGTCGGCTGGGCGATCATCTGCGGGGTCGAGGTCTTCAAACCGGCTCAAGCCACGACTTGGGTCGCTGGTAATGAGAACGCGATAGCCAAGGTCTTTCAGTTTTTCGCGCAGGCTGTCTTGAACTTTGACGTTGGACTCAATCAAGAGAACGGTTTTGTCAGCACCTTCATCCCGTTGAATCAGTGACTGCTGGTAGGCTTCGTTATCTGAAAGTGCTGCGTCGTATCGTTTCAGGTCACCCGCTTCAACGGCTCGCAAAGCGACTTCGGCTTCTTGATGCGCCGCATCCGCTGACTGAGATCGTTGTTCCGGGTTAAATGCCATCAAGCGATTGATTAACGCAACAACACGGTGCGGCAGGTTGGGTTCATGAACGGTCACTGGGACCGTGTCAGTGTATCGAGATTGCGAAAGTCGTTTAATTCGTTCGCGTGTCTCCAGCAGCGGCGGCTCGCCGCTGACCATGTGGTAGAGCATGCAGCCGACGAAAAACAGATCACTACGCGGGTCGTTCCTGCGAACGCCAGTACAGCGTTCCAGTCCAGCGTAATCAATCGAACGAGGTCCACCCTTTTCTTTATCGTCGACGTTGACTGCCAATCCAAAGTCAACCAGCTTGGCTTGACCTCTTGAGGAGAGCAGAACATTCGATAGCTTCATGTCACGGTGGTAGATTCCTTTGCCGGCCGCGTACTTTAGACCAGCCAGGATATCCCGAATGATTTTCAACGACGTAAGAACGGGAAGTTTCCGATGAGCTTTGACGTACTCACGAAGGTTTTGGCCTTCGATGAAATCCATCACCATATAGATACGTCCCTGATACTCTTCAACTTCATGAATCGGAACGATATTGGGATGACGTAACTTCATCACCAACTTGGCCTCAGACATGAAGCTTTCGCGAGTATCAATGTCGCTGCTGTAGCGGTGTCGAAGAACCTTGACCGCTTTGATGTCATTCGTCTTGGTGTGCTCAGCGCGATACACGCGGGCAAAGGTACCTGCACCGATCAGGTAAAGCATTTTCCAGTTGCCGTAGAAGTAGCCACGTCGCTGATTTTCACAGACACGTGAGATCTGCCAGTTCGTTAGCAGTTCACGTTGAAGGAGCATCTCGATGATCGAGTCAAGTGTCGCGCGACCCCGTCCACCTGCAGCGGCGAGTGATTCTTCGCACTCCCGCATCGACAACAAACCGCATTCATAGATTCGCTGAGCCAGTTTTTCGGCAGAAATCTCACTCATTAAATTGTGTCAGCATGCGGGAACATTGGCGGAAAAATACAGAGAACCATAGCATTTATCGTATTCAAAACGTGAATTGAGGACAACTTTGTACTGATCGGGATGAAGCTAACATCGGCAAATCCTGTGAAATCGTCAAAGTCCGGAACGTGACAGCTTGGTATTTTCGCCGGAACTGACGTGTCCTTGGACAAAAAAAGAAATTTGACGATTGAATCCGAGAGAACCGCGAGGGCGGTTCGCTTGACTTGCGTTTGCTTGAAAGGAAAGGAAAACCGCTAACATCCACAATGTCAGCGGTTTGGGAAGTGGTGAGTCCGTTGGGTACCGTAGGGCTCGCTCCCTAACGCTAACTTTTTTAACCGTAGCGGTCCGGCGCAAGCCGTCCGGTGTTACTTTTTAACCGCCTCCGGTTAGTACCGTAGGGCTCGCGCCCTAACGCTACTTCTAACCGTAGCGATTCCGCGCCAGCCGTCCGGTATTACTTCTTTTAACCGTAGCGGTTCGGCGCAAGCCGTCCGGTGTTACTTCTTTGGCGTCTGGTTAGTACCGTAGGGCTCGCGCCCTAACGCTACTTCTAACCGTAGCGGTCCCGCGCCAGCCGTCCGGTGTTACTTTTTTGGCGTCCGGTTAGTACCGTAGGGCTCGCGCCCTAACGCTACTTCTAACTGTAGCGGTTCGGCGCAAGCATGAAACGTTCGAAACGGGCGTTTCAAATCTGTTTAGAGTTCGCCGTCCATTGCGTCGCGGTAACCATCGCGTTCGCGACGGGTCGCCTCGAGATCAAACATCAGGTACTTCATGTCCATTCGCAACTGACTGAGTGCTTCCTGAATCAGATTCAAGATGCGTCGACGCCGACGTGTGTATTCAACGACGCGCCCAAGTGGCTTCTCAAGTTGTTCTTGGTATTCCGTGGGTAGGTCCGAAACAACCTGAATCAGGTCATTTAAATCCATTGGAAGTTGGTCTTGCTTGTTGTCGGTGTGGTCAGCGGTGCTCATGGATGTCCCTGTCATAAGTTTGTTTTGCGTCTGAGGGACGAATTGCATGCGCGGTGCCAAATGTTCCAAAACACCACAAAACAACCGCAAACCACGGTTTTTTCCGCGTCGCTTCGGTTGTAAAAAAAGCGACAGCTTTTTCGGCCATGATTCAGAAACGCAACGAGCTTGCCTTGATTGACATAGATCGATTTCTGAAATCCTGCTAAAAGCCGATAGAACAACCCTGAATTAGGCATCTCAGGTCAGTGTTCGAAAAATCAACATAACGAATTCTGGATGACGCCGTTTTGCAACGTCGTTGTCCGGATGTTGACTTTTGGCATCTTCTAACGCGGAATCATGACCCGGAACTTGCTGCGGATCTCTGTTCTTCTTTTGCTCACCTCCTTATCAGGTACGAGTTGGGGGCAAGTCCACGAAGATTTCGAATCGCTGATGCCGACTTGGAAACGCAGCGAGTCGGATTGCGTCATCAAACAGGGGTCCTGGAAACAACGTCGCATCACGATCCCCGAACAACAGAATCGGTTTGAAAGGATTGAATTCGTCGTCGCAGGCCAAGGGACGCGTTCATTTATCACCCATGATGTCGCCCCCGCCTTGGTCATTTCAGAATTGCAACCATCGATCAGGTTCCGGGCCGCCGAGCCAGGAGCTCGTCTCTACGTTCGAGTTGTATTGCCCGATACGCCATCGCCAAAAGGTGATGGGCCAATGACCTGTCTGTTGCGCGGTCCGATGTACCGCAACAGTGGAAAATGGGAGACGCTTTCGTTTGCCAGGAGTGAGCTGGATCTCGCCGAGTTGCTGCAGGAAGAGATTTGGATCTTGAGAAACACGCATGGTGAGCACGTTTCAAAAAAGGGTGCCTATGTCGACAAGATCGCACTCAATATCTACCAAGGGCCAGGGTTTTCGCGAGTCGAAATGGACGACCTTCGGATGGAGGGAGTCGTATCTGCGCAACCGGGTATGGATTCGGATGATCGATACTCCGATCCGAACGTGATGCAAACTTCAGGTACGCAACAGGACGGTGCGAAACCAAAAGCGTTGGTCGTTCGAGAGGGCACAGTGCTATTGGCCAAAGGCAAACCATTTTTTCCACGAATCATTGATCACAACGGCGAGAAATTTGAGTTCCTTAGGGCCCTCGGCTTCAACGTGATTCAATTACGCCGAACCGCCACTTACGAACAATTGCAGGAAGCCAGTCAGCTGGATCTCTGGTTGATCTGTCCACCGCCATCAACCGTCGGCATCCAGCCCATCCCATTTCACTTCGATCGGGTGTTAGCTTGGTCAGTTGGACAAGGGCTGACCGGCAGGAATGTTGCTTCGGTCGAGCAAAGAGTTCGTGAGATCAGAGAATCTGATTCACGTTTTGGGCGTTTGGTGGTTGGTCATGCCGAAGCGGAATGGACGCAGATCGCGCGTGTGACCGACGTGCTCAACGCTGGTGTCGAGCCGATCGGCACCAGTTTTATCGCGAGTCAATATAGTGATTGGCTTACCGCACGACGCAATTCAATCAGCAATCAGAAACCGGTTTGGGCAGACATTCAGACCGAGCTGTCTGCGGCGTTGATCAATCAGGTTCGCTCGCTGACCCGGCATCTTCCACCCTTGCCGTTGGAACCACAACAGATCCGTTTTCTTGTTTACGAATCGATTGTCGGTGGTGCTCGTGGGATGCGGTTTCGTTCACGAACGCGGCTCGATGGAATCGATCCGGTTACGGTGTTGAGAACACTTACGATTCGTTGGGTGAATGCCGAGCTGGATCAACTTGAACCATGGATCGTTGGTGGCGCTTTGATGGGCCCCTTGCCTAAGGAGCCACAGCATCCCAATTTAGAAGTGACTGCGATCAACACTCGTCGGTCAAGGTTGCTGTTGGTTCAGCGACCGACACACCACGAGCAGTACGTTGCGGGCGACCAACCGCTAACAGGAATTGGATTTCGCGACGCTGCTTCACCGTTTACAGACAACGCGTATCTGTTAGGGCAATCTGGATTAGTGACGCTGGCGAACACTCGCGATGTCACGGGAACTGAAATCAATCTAGATCAGTGTCCCTATCTGGCGGCGGTTGTTCTGACTCAGGATCCCATGGTCGTTCACCGACTAACCGAATCTTACAACCGAATCAATTCAGAATCGGCGTTGACGATGCATCTTCAATTGACGCAGCAATGGATGGCCATTCAGCAATTGATTGATGAACAGATGGGGAAGATGGGGCGTGGCTCCGTGGCGGCCAGTAGTGCACTCAACGAAGCGGTCGCAGCGTTGCGAAATGCGGTCGCGATGACTCAACAGAACAACTTGCCATCAGCGGAGTCATTTTTGAATATCGCCAATGAACGACTGGCCCTGTCTCGCCGCGAACTGATCACCAATCCGCTGGGAATGTTTCAGTCCAAGACGTCGGCGCCCTTGACGACGCATTGCAGCCTGGTGCCTATTCATTGGTCACTCGCCGGAAAATTGGCTGATGGGAAGTGGAATCCCAACGGACTTGGCGGTGGGGATTTCGAGGATCTGGAATTGATGCAAAGACATGGTTGGCAAAATCGTCGACTCGATGTACCGACCCTCGCCACTCAAGTTGAATTGACTCGCGATGCAGCGTTTGATGGTCAGTACGGATTGAAACTGACCGTAGCGCCGCAGGGGAGTTCTCGGCCCAAGCTGGTCGAAACGCCGCCGTTGATCATTGAGTCGCCAGCGATTCCAGTTCGCGCTGGACAACTTGTTCGCGTACATGGTTGGGTGCGAGTGCCCTCGGTGATTCTTGGTTCGATGGACGGTTTGAAGATTACCGACTCAATGACTGGTAATGCCATGGCCGAACGAATACCGATTACCAACGATTGGCAGGAGTTTACGCTGTATCGATCGGCAGCTGCCAACGGCGTGCTATCGATTCGGTTTGAGATGACCGGGATAGGGACTGCGAGTCTCGATGAAGTAACGATTCGAACGATTGATCTACCACGAGCAAGACCCGATGCGGCTCGTCAGGCTCAGACGCAGTTCCAACCAAAATAGTCTGCCAAGACGTTTGTGCCGAGTGGTGTGGCGACGATTGAATTGGATCAATAGTGAGGCGGTTTTTCGTCTTCCAGGTTTCTTGGCGCCGAATCTTGCTGGCTGGACTGCTGCTGATCGACCAGCCGTTTCACGATCATCTTGATTTCTTCGAGACGTTTGGTGTTTTCCAAAACGTGTTCGTTCAGCGACTCGTAGTCCTTCTGAAGATACGTCAGTTTGGTTTCCAATTCGGTAAGTCGCTGTTCGTTGGAAAGTTTAGTCATCGGGTTCCTTAACAATCGATTCAACAATCTTGAATCAAAATGGCAGATTTGGCGCAAAATGATGTTATCTAGTCCAAGTTGTTTCGTCATCTCCCTGTGCTTTCACCCTAGTTGTTAATCTTGGCATAAAGCTGCGGGGCGAGAAGTGGTTTGGCAAAGTGCGTCAATCATTTGGTCGATGAGTTGCCACAGACGGCCTGTCTGGAAACAGGTCCATCAATCAGGAGCCGTATCGATGATCCCCGCGCGTGATTCCAATCTGACAACACCCTATACTAGACAAGAACAACGGATCGTTGCACCGCATCGTAGCGTGAACTCCGTTCCTTTCTTTGTGGCGTTTCCTATGGCTGATAACAATCAAGTCACCAAGCTTACGAACAAAATCGCTAACGATATCGTCGAGTCATTGACGTTTCCTGATCAGCGCGGTCAAGCGGCACCGATTCCGGAGTTTGCGTCGTTGGTCGATATGATTCATCGACTCAAAGCGATTGTCTATCCGGGTTTTCGCTCAAATGAAAATTCCTCTGAGAAGGTCTTTTCAGATCTGACTCGACAGCTCGCTGAGGCACACGAAATCCTTTCGCGCCAGATTGCGATCGCCGTCGCGAGACATTTCGAAGCGTGTGAAGATCTGGCGAGTTCAAGTTGTGCTGTTGCCGTCGCCACGTGTCGTGACGAGAAACGTCCAGAAGACATTGCTCAATACAGTCACGATATCGCATCCAAATACATCGAGCGTATGCCAGCGATCCGTGATTCGCTGATGACAGATGTGGAGGCAGCGTTTTTAGGAGACCCAGCCTGTCGAAACTTTGACGAAGTCCTGCTCTGTTACCCTGGACTCAGTGCAGTTACTGTTTACCGGTTGGCACATGAGCTACATCGGTTCGACGTCCCGTTTCTTCCCAGGATGATGACTGAGTGGGTGCATGGCGAGACGGGCGTGGATATTCATCCAGGGGCCACGATTGGCGACTACTTCTTTATCGATCATGGCACCGGAGTTGTGATCGGTGAGACGTGTGAGATCGGTAATCACGTCAAGATCTATCAAGGTGTCACTTTGGGGGCGTTAAGTTTTCCTCAAGACGAAACGGGCCAACTGGTCAGAAATACGAAACGTCACCCAACGATCGAAGACAATGTGGTCATCTATGCAAACGCGACGGTTCTCGGTGGAAAAACCGTCGTCGGAAAGGACTCGGTCGTTGGCTCCAGTGTCTGGTTGACCAGCAGCGTGGAAGCTGGCACAACCGTAACCATGGAAAAGCCAAAACTTCGAATGCGAAATCAGGTTGGCAAAGACGCGTAACGACAAAACAGTTACGATACAAACATGAGTACCAATCTTCCTCCGGAGTCCATGGGAGAATCCCAAGTGGCATCCGAAGCGACCAATCTGGGCGCCCCCAACAGTGATTCTGAATCAGCCATGCCCACAACATGGTTGCATGTGCACGTGCCTAAAGCAGGTGGGTCAACACTGCGGCAATTGATGAATCGCAACTTCGGCGATGGGTTTTATAACTCCAAGTCGCTGCTCGAAACAAAGCAGTACAGTTGTGGGGATGTCAGTGAAATTGTTCGGTGTCATCCGTGGGTGACTTGTTTTAGCGATCACAAGTTGTCGCTTGATCTTCCCTACGACCATGAGTTTTCCAAAATCTTTGCACTCAGTTACGTGCGCGATCCGGTCGAACGATTCATCTCCAGATATTTCTTCCACCGCCATTTTGAAGAAGTTAACTGCATTGCGCAGCGGATGAGTTTTCGCGATTTTGCCAATGCGGAATTGATTGAACAGGAAGTGCACCCTCAGACCAACTCACAAATCTTTTTCTTAAACGGTGGTCGGTCTAATGACGACATGGCGTTGATTAAGAACTCGTTGGAAACCGGAAAAGCATTTCTTTTCCCAATTGAACGCTTTGACGAGTCGTGCATCGTTTTGGAACGCAAGTTTCCAACATTCTTTAGCGATCTGTCTTACGTTCGTGCCAACGTTTCCAAAAAGGATGCGGAAGTGACGGAAGCGGAACGAGATCTGGCCTATCGGTACCTGAAACTCGACTATCCGGTCGTAGAGTTGGCGAACCAATTTTTGGAACGGATGCTGGATGAGAATTTCGTCAGTGAGGACGATCGAAATTCCTCGCTGGCGGAGTTCAAGGATCGTTGCTCACGCCGCTATCACAACTTCTATCCTCCCGTCAAACCAGGTGAGCCCAATCCGCCGCCTGACTTTAAAGGCTAAGGAACTGGGATAGGCGACTTGTCTGAGGGGCGACTTGACCGAGGGGCGACTTGACCGAGGGGCGACTTGACCGAGGGGCGACTTGTCTGAAGGCTCGTTAGTACCGGACTTTCGCAGCAGGCCGGCGTTTGATCCTGCCTGCCATGCAGCTGGGGTTTGGAGTTCATGGAGCAACAGGTTTTCCAAGGGTCGTTCGTCGACTAAACTCGTGGAGTGTTTGTGCGACGTGTCGAACGACGCGTGCGCGTATTGTTGCATCATCTTGTCGAGCTCTCCCGGATGTCCAACGTAGGTTACGACCAAAACAGCTACAGCGAACGCCGTCGACGACCCTCCGTAGGGTTTTCCGGTCTCAAGCTGAGGCTATTGATTGGCGCAGTCATCGTCTTGTTTTCGGTGGTGAACTATTGGTTGAAAGGACAGGTCAATCCGGTCACAGGAGAGAAACAGCGCGTCAACATATCGATTCAGGAAGAGATTGAGTTGGGGCGACAATCTGTTCAAAGCATGGGGTTGCCGGCAACGAATCAGCGAGCCAGTTTTCGCGTCTCTCGAATTGGGAATGAATTGGTTTACGCGCTGGATCAATATCTTTCCCAACAAGGAAAGGATGTGCCCTATCCATTCAAGTTTCATTTGTTGGCAGATCATGGAAGAAACCGAGGCTCGGTCAACGCGTTTGCGTTGCCAGGAGGCCAGGTCTTTATAACCGAAGCACTCTATCGGCGACTCAGCGAACAGAATGATGCGGAGCTTGCAGGTGTCTTGGGCCACGAGATTGGGCATGTGTTGGAGCGTCATGGTGCTCAACGAATGGCACACAGCGGAATGTTGTCTGGAATTGCCAATGCCGCAGGGGTTGCGGGGGGCTCAATGGACAGCACACAAATTGCGGCGGCCGTTGGCGATCTGTTTTCAAAAAAATACGGGCGAGAGGATGAGCTGGAGTCGGATCGTTGGGGCGTTCGTTTGATGGCGATGGCGGGTTATGATCCAAACCATTTGATGACCGTCATGGACGTGCTTGAAGAAGCGGGTGCAGGAGGCGGAGTTCCCGACTTTCTCAGCACCCACCCAAAACCTGCTGACCGGAAACGGTACATTCGCGACATTATCGAAAATGAGATGCAGTCCGGTGTCCGTTTACAACTTCGTTGATCTACCTTTGAACCGACTTCATGCGAAAAATTTTGACCATCGCCGCGCGCGAATACAAAGCCATGGTTGGCACGAAGGCATTTTTGATTTCAATCATCATGATGCCTGTATTGATGCTGGGCAGTTTGTTGGCGATGGAACTGTTGCAAAACAATGGTGAAATCACGGATCGCAAGATTGCCGTGATTGATCATTCTGGAGCGTTTGTTGATCCCATCCAGGCTTCGGCCGAAAAACTTGCTGAGCAAATGGAGATATTGCTGCAGCAAAATGATGGGCAAATGCCGAAACAAGGATTCGGCCAATTCTCGAAAGACCGGTACGTGATCGAAGTCATTTCCTCGAAAGACATCGACGATCAATTCAGGTTGCTGTTATCAAATCGAATTCGTGAGCAAGACTTGTACGCGTTTGTGGAGATCCCGGCCAGCATTGTGGACTCGGAGCCCAGTCTTAACGAAGGCGAAATCAATCCTAACGAAGTCGTAAATGTCGAAGGCGCTGAGAAAGCGGAATCGTCTGAGATCCGTTTTTATTCACAAGGAGCGAGTCTTGCCGACGCGCGGGGCTGGATCGCGCAAATCATCAATTCGGAATTAAAACGTCGACGACTTGAGGCCGCAGATATTGATCCGGTCGCTGTTGCAAACGCATCCTCGCCCGTGGATGTCGTCGGTATGGCGCTGGTAGAAAAATCGGCTGATGGAAGCATCTCCGTTGAAAAGGGGAACGATCCTTTGACTGCCATTTTCTTGCCGATGGGTGTCATGATGCTGATGTTCATGGTGATCTTCATGGCAGCTCAACCGATGCTTGAGAGTGTGCTGGAAGAGAAGTCACAACGGATTGCAGAAGTTCTGCTTGGCAGCGCGAACTCGTTTCAATTGATGTCGGGCAAACTTTTGGGAACCGTTGCCGGATCACTGACGGTGTTTGCAATTTATCTTGGAGGTATGTACGCATTTGCATCCTACAAGGGATTTACGGATCAAATCCCATTCGAAATTGCTCCGTGGTTCATCCTGTTTCAGGTCATGGGCGTTTTGTTCTACGCGGCAATTTTTCTGGCCATTGGGGCTTCGGTTTCGCAGCTGAAAGAAGCTCAATCAATGCTGTTGCCAGTTTGGATGTTGATGATGAGTCCGATGTTTGTCTGGCTAATTCTTGTTCGGGATCCACTGGGATCTACTGCAGTCTATTTTTCGATGTTTCCACCCGCGGCCCCCACCGCGATGATGCTGCGGATGGCAACGGGGCAAGCGATTCCGATTTGGCAACCCCTCGTGTCGGCTGCGTTGACACTGGTTTCGACAATCGTCATTGTCTATGTCGCCGCCAGAATATTTCGAGTCGGGATTTTGTGGCAAGGCAAAACACCCAAGCTGACGGAGATCGTCAGATGGGCCTTTAAAGGCTGATCCAAAGTAGCGACAATGTCGTCGCATTTAACTGAAAAAGGATTTCACGTGCGCGATACAAAACCGGAACCACTGACGCTCGTTATTTTTGGTGCGTCGGGCGATCTCGCCAAGAGAAAATTGATACCAGCCGTATATGACCTCTACAAAAATGGCTATCTGCCAAACGATATTGTCGTACTTGGTGTAAGTCGTACCAAGCTAACAGACATCGATTTTCGGCAACAAGTATTTAGCGAGTCAAAATTTTTGGAGCTTGGTGATGATGCGGCAGACATCAAGTCTGCATTTGCAAATCGGTTGTATTACCAAGCGATCGACACTAGCGCTGCAGCTGACTACGCGTTGGTCAAACAACGTTTGGAATCGTTGTCAAAAGAACACGGTGTTGGCAAGAACGCGATTTTTTATCTGTCGACTCCGCCAGTTTTGTACGACATGATTCCGCGTTTTTTGGCCGAGCATGGCATGAATCGTTCGGATTCAGGCTATCGTCGGCTCGTCGTCGAGAAGCCATTCGGCTCGGATCTTGAGTCCGCCCGTCGGTTGAATTTGACGCTCAAAGAGTACTTCCCCGAAGATGATATTTATCGCATCGATCACTACCTTGGGAAAGAAACCGTTCAAAACCTGCTGGTCGCGCGGTTTGCCAACGGCGTTTTTGAGCCGTTGTGGAATCGAAATTACATTCATCATGTAGAGATTACCAACGCGGAAGAGATCGGCGTCGGCGCTCGTGGAGGATACTACGATCAATCCGGTGCTTTGCGCGACATGTTTCAAAATCACTTGATGCAAGTTGTTGCGCACGTGGCGATGGAACCGCCGATTTCTCCCAACGCGACTGCCATTCGCAAAGAGAAAACCAAATTGTTTGAATCATTGCGCCCGATCGCGTTGGCTGACGTCGGCAAGTACACCATTCGCGGGCAGTATACGAAATCCAAGGTCAAAGGGGAGTCGATTCTGGGCTATCGGGATGAGGAGGGAGTTCCAGATGACTCAAAAACCGAAACGTATGCAGCAGTTAAGTTCTTCATCGACAACTGGCGATGGTCCGGCGTACCGTTCATTGCACGGACAGGAAAACGACTGCCTACCAAAGTAACTGAAGTTACAATCACCTTTAAGCAACCGCCGCACACTTTGTTTCGTCGACGTCAGGATGTTTTTGAAAATGGATACAACCAATTGGTCATTCGAATCCAACCAGATGAAGGCTTGCTGTTAAATTTCGGGATGAAAGTTCCTGGCGAAGGCTTTCATGTCAAAAACGTCGCGATGGATTTTCACTATTCCGATCTCGCGCAATCGGATGTTCCTGAAGCTTATGAACGTTTGTTGCTCGATTGCATGCGTGGAGATGCAACGTTGTACGCGCATGGTGACAGTGTCGAATACTCTTGGAAGTTTGTGGAGCCAATCCTCGAAGCATGGCAAAGTGATTCAACGATTCCCGTTTACGGTTATCCAGCAGGTACGTGGGGGCCTGAAGTGGCTGACCAACTCATCGAACCTGACGAGTTGAGTTGGCGAAATCCATGTCGCAGATTGACGGATGATACTTCATTCTGCGAGCTATGATGGACCTGTTGCCGTCATGTACTGCAACCCGCTCAATATCCAGATCGTGCAACCATGTCTCAACGGATCGACAATCTAAACGCATCCAACGGTTGTTCCGATCAACTAGCAGCGTCTTTGCTTCGACTTCAAGCTGAGTTGGACTGTGAGTTGCGTCTGGATCATTTGACGCGGACGATCTACTCCACAGACGCTTCTGCTTATCAAGAAACTCCGTTGGCGGTCGCGTTTCCAAAGAATGAATCGCAGATCCGCAAGTTGATTCTGTTCGCAAGGCAACATGGCCTGGGACTGATCCCGCGTACCGCTGGAACGTCGTTGGCAGGTCAAGTCGTTGGGTCGGGCATCGTCGTCGACGTGTCTCGGCATTTTTGCCAGATCCTTGAAATTGACTCGCAAGCGAAAACGGTTCGTGTTCAACCCGGTGTCATTCGGGATGAGTTGAATCAGGAACTTGCCAAGCACGGTCTGTTGTTTGGTCCTGAAACGTCAACCGCGAATCGCGCCATGATCGGTGGGATGGTGGGTAACAACTCCTGCGGATCCAACAGCGTGGTTTACGGCAGCACGCGTGATCATACGCTGGAGCTTCGAGGGTTGCTGAGCGATGGAACCGTAGCGACGTTTCGCGCGGTTTCCTCAGCTGAAATTGTTGAGAAACTTGATGAACAACGCGGTGATGAAGAAGCGAGAATCTATCAACAAACGATTGCGTTGTTGGATGATGAATCAGTACAGGATGAGATCCGAAAAGAGTTTCCCAAATCTGAGATTGACCGGCGCAACACGGGTTATGCGATTGATCTTCTGATTGCAGGGCAGCCATTCAGCAATGGGTCGGATCGACCTTTTGATTTCTGTAAGCTTCTCGCTGGCTCCGAAGGGACACTTTTCTTCGTAACGGAAATCAAGTTGAACTGTGTTCCATTGCCGCCACCAGTCTCCGGGCTTCAGTGTGCTCATTTCGAATCGGTTGATGAGGCATTGAGGGCAACCTTGGAGGCGGTCAAGTTTCAGCCCTATGCCGTCGAGCTGATGGATCATCTGATCATCGAAGGCGCCATGCGCAATCGAGAACAGCGTGAGAACGCTTCATTCATTGATGGGACGCCGGGTGCCATTTTGGTCACTGAAATAAGGGGTCAATCACGCGGCGACGTTACTCAGGTCACAGATTGTTTGGAACAGTCATTGCGAGAGCAGTCGTTGGGCTACCACTTTCCAGTTCTGTTTGACGATGAGACAAGGAAAGTTTGGGATTTGAGAAAAGCAGGTCTTGGTATTGTTGCAAATATTCCAGGAGACGAGAAACCTGTTGCGGTCATCGAAGATACCGCAGTTGCCGTCGCTGATTTGCCAGACTACATTCGCGAGTTCAACCAGATTCTCAATGCGGAATTTGGCTTGGAGTGCGTGCACTACGCCCATGCGGGTTCTGGAGAGATTCATCTACGCCCGATATTGAATTTGAAAACGCAGCAAGGCAACGATGATTTTCGAAGGGTTGCGAAACGTATCGCAACCTTAGTAAAGGCGTATCGAGGCTCGCTGAGTGGTGAGCATGGAGATGGTCGGTTGCGAGGTGAGTTTTTGGCTCAGATGGTTGGTGAGAAGAACTACCAGCTGATCCGACAAATCAAATCGATTTGGGATCCGCAAAATGTCTTCAATCCACAAAAGATTGTAGATACTCCGCCGATGAATACTGGCCTCCGTTATCGGCCGGGTCAAGCGACACATGAGTTGGAAACAGTGTTCGATTTTTCCGCCGAACAGGGTTTGCAACGAGCTGCAGAACTGTGCAATGGGTCGGGAGATTGTCGCAAGACTGAACGCACCGGTGGCACAATGTGTCCCAGCTACATGGCAACTCGCAACGAAGCCGACACGACGAGAGCAAGAGCTAATATGTTGCGTCATGTCTTGACGAATCCCGATGATGCGTCGGCTCCACTAAATAACGACGATCTTTATCAAGTGATGGATCTCTGCCTTTCGTGCAAAGGCTGCAAGCGTGAGTGCCCTTCCAACGTCGATATCGGTAAAATGAAGGCTGAGTTCCTGCAAGCTTATTACGATACCAACGGTGTGCCGAAACGGGCAACTCGCATCGCCAACTATGCAACTCAAATGGCTTGGGCGAGCAACGTTCCCTGGCTTTTTAATTGGCTCGTCAGTAATCGCTGGACTTCCAGCTGGATCAAACGCATTGCCGGGTTCTCCCAACATCGATCGATTCCGAAATTACAGCGTCAAACATTGCGTCGTTGGTTTGCAAAACATCAGCCACACGCACATGCCGGTTCACGTGGAAAGGTCATTCTGTTTTGTGATGAATTTACGAATTTCAATGACACGCGAGTCGGTATTGCGGCAATCGAATTAATCGAGCGATTTGGATTTTCGGTTGAGATGCCGCTTCATAATGAAAGTGGACGGGCGGCGATGTCGAAGGGCTTGCTTCGAAAAGCTCAGAAACATGCGAAGTCCAATGTCGAATTGTTTTCTCAAATTGTTGATGAGCAGACGCCGTTGATTGGGATTGAGCCGTCTGCCGTTCTCAGCTTTCGCGACGAATATTTGTCGTTGGTTGGTGACGATTTAAAAGCCGTTGCCGAAACATTGTCTCGAAATGTCCTGATGTTTGACGAATGGATCGCTCGACTGATCTCGACGGATGTCCTGGCGCACGAGGCGTTTACTCAGGAAAAACAACTGATTCGATTGCATGGACATTGTCATCAGAAAGCGTTGGCATCGTTGAAGCCGACCGTGCAAATGCTGCAATTGCCCAAGAACTACTCCGTTAAACTGATTCCATCGGGGTGTTGTGGCATGGCTGGGTCGTTTGGGTACGAAGTCGAGCACTATGATGTTTCGATGCAAGTTGGTGAACTGGTTTTGCTGCCTACGGTTCGTAACGAGCCGGAACGGAACCTGATCGCAGCGCCGGGAACGAGTTGTCGTCACCAGATTCTTGACGGTACCGGTCGATTGGCACTTCATCCCGTCGAGATACTTCGTCAAGCTTGGGCTGGGGATTAGTGAATTTTGCCGAATCATAAGTTTTAGGTATTGCAACGCTGCCTTGGCGATCAACGCGCTGGCCGAAACATAACAAGGGTTAGACATTTGCCTGCCTCCTACTCATTTCGATTTCGGATCTGGCACATGCTAATCTTGGTTGTGATTGTTGCTTTGTTAGCGACACGGTATTCTCAATCAGGTTTGGTCGATGCAGAGATACGAATACTTGAGTGCAGCACTTCTCCCGCAAGTAATCCCAATCGGCAATTGCTCGGTTGGATCAAGTTTCAGTTTACTCGTGATGATGCAGCCGATGCGGATGCAACTGATGAACAAATTGTCGACCAATTCATTGTCTTGTTAAGCGAGCCTGTGGAGGTGAGTCAAGCGATTGGATCAGAAGAACGCGTCCAATTTCGTTATCGATCCGAGCCCAGTCTGCTATTACCTGCGGAGCAACGATTGGAAGCTGCACTTCGAGCGATTGGCATTCGAAAGAACCAAACTGAAGAAGTGATTCATACAGTTGCCTGGAACGAGTGACTTGCCATTGGCTTTCGACCAGACTTATTGCTCGGCTTGCATCCTGGAGTCAAGTGGTTGTTGAAAACGCGCACGGGCATTTGATATTTCAATCGGCAATAGAAAAGGTCGGATTCGCTCAATCGATTTGGGCCCAAGTCCGTGAACATTTTGAAGCGCGGCGATCGATTCGAATCGCCCGTTCGCCTCGCGGTATTCGACGATTCGTTTTGCCAGAGTTTCGCCAATTCCAGGGATGGCAAACAGTTCAGGCCAACGGGCTTGGTTGACGTCGACCTGAAACTGGAACTCGATTCGCGGGACTTGTTCGATCGCAATCAGCCCATTGCTGGTTTGCGCCAGCCAGGAAAAATGCACGGCCATGGCGAGCAAGCTAAACAGCGTGAAGATGGCAATCAGTCTTTGATGTCCCGGCCACAAGACAACCTTTGAGGCTTTAATCATCGAATGAAATCGCTCATGCCATGAGGCAGTCGTTGTTGGGATAGTGCTTGATGAGTTGCCTTGAGAATCCAATTCTCGTTCAGGCGAAGTGCACTCCAACAAGTGGTCTTCGCTTTTGCCTGTTTGTTGTCCCATCCTGTTTTCTCTTGCAATAGCTCAAACGGAAAAGAGTCGCATCGAAACAAATTGAATAGAAAAGCGACGAGTCGGCCAAGACTGCTTTTGCCAAAACACGTGTTGAACTCGTTATAACAGCCGAGCCGCCTATCGTCATCAGCCCGGCGTCAGTCGACCTGCAAATCGTGTCAATCGATGATTCAACCGTTGCGGTCACCCGACGTCACGGCTTATGCAATTTGCCTACATTTTGCGGTCATTCGAAGGAAAATGGGCAAACTTGTTTCTCAATGTTGCAACATCGGGTTTAAAATGAGAGATGTGTTTGGCATCTATTCATTCGTGTCAGCTCTTGTAATTCGTTGAGATGGTCATCACTCGTGGAAAACACTCAAGTTGGCCCATTTTTAATTCTCAAAAAGCTCGGTAACAACCGACGGCACCGCGTGTTTCATGCGCGTCAAGTCGAGCAGAATAAAGACGTTGCGCTAAAATTTATCAAAGTGCCTCCCAATGTTGCTTGGCACAAGGCGTTGGACAAACTGGACCGTGAGGTCAATCAGCTCACCAAGTTGAAGCATCCAAATTTGGTTCGCGTGTATGGTGCCGGGGTCGAAGGAGATCGAGTCTTTTTCGCAACTGAGCTGATTGATGGTGAATCGCTTTCGTCGATTCTTGGTCGTCGCGGGAAACTGGCGCACGATCAAGTTGTTGACTACGGTCAACAAATCGCCGAGTTCTTGGTATTCCTCCATGCAAAAGATCTGATTCATTCGAAGCTCACTCCTGAGAAAATCCTGATCACCCCAGGCCACCGCGTCAAAATTTCTGACCTTCGTCTTAATCGTTCCAAGCGTCGACGTTGGGATTCGACGCGAAGGCGAGAGTTGGATCTTGCTGCTTACATGGCACCTGAGCAGTTCACCGAGGGAGCAACACAGAAGTCGGACTTCTATTCGTTGGGTGTGATGCTGTACGAGATGCTTAGCGGCGAACTGCCCTACCCGCCCGACACAATGGGCCGCATGACCAAGAACAAGCTGAATGCCCCAGTGCCGTCGGTTGCAACGCATGTTATGAACTGCCCGATTTGGCTGGACAAAATCATTTCTCAGATGCTGGATCCTGATCCACGCAAGCGACCGCATTCGGCGGAAGCGATCAAAATGGCATTTGACGAAATCAAGAAAATCGACGCCACTCAAAAAGCAGCGGTCGATCAGATGGCTTCTGGTTTTAACGCATTGACTGCTGGTGAAGACAAGTCAGAAGCGAAGCGTTTGTTAAAAGGCGGCAAGAAACAGAAGAAAACGAATCAGCCGCCATTTTATCAGGCGATCTGGTTTCAGTTTTCGGCACTGTTGCTCATCGCTGCCTTGATTTTTTTTACGGTTCGATCGCCGAGCCACATGGCTCTAGTCGAAGACGCAAAAATCCTGATCGAGTCGGAGGATGCCTCTGACTGGAGTCGCGCTCGAGCGAAGCTCGAACCGGTGATGGCATCGGAGGGCGAATTGTCAGAGGAAGCGACCGAGCTGTATTACAAATCGCGCCAAAAATCATTGATCGCTCGTGCGCAGATGGGTGATGTCACACGATTGGACAATGAAGACGTTCAACAATTCATCAAAGCGTATCGACTTGAGGATCAAGGTCAGGACGAAGACGCTGCCGATATTTATTCCAAACTCGTAGCTCAAATCGATCCCAGCGGTGAACAGCGTCACATCTTTTATGAAGCGAAAGTTCGCTACGACAAACTTTCTGACAAATTTGAATGGCCGAGTGATCCGGATGCATTGATGGAGTTGGTCAATCAATGTGAAAATGCGGCAACGGAATCGGAGTTGGTCTTGGCACAAACCAAGCTCGGGAATTTAACCATTCGGTTCTCTGGTGAGCCAAAGTATCGAGCGGTCATTGCAGCGGCACAGAACGCACTCAAGAACGTCAAACGCCGATTGGTTGAGCTTCGCACCGGATCCGATGTCGACTCATCTGGAGACGGTCCGGATCAATCGACGTTGACCAGCCACAAAGATCGTAAGTAGTAAATGATGCTCGTTCCGCCTTTTGGCAAGACAGGATTGCACCTATATTTGGTGGCCGGCCGTCTCTTTGCAAACCTTTGAATCGCTTGATGAACGAAATACCAGCTTGGTCTCGCCAAGATAATTCTGAATCTGCAAACGCTCAACAGCCGCCTGTCGCGCCGTTGGCTTCCTCCCTTGTTGACGGTGAATTTCATACAGTGGATCCTCGCAGCATCCAGGCGGACATGATCACCAGTCTGATCTTTTCTGGCGTTCTGAGCCTGTTGATACTTGCCGGCTGTATCGTGGCATTTTTCTACTTCGGACTGGTTTGGCAGTTATTCGCCATTCTTGCTGCGGGCTTGGTGTTGATATTTGGCATGTTCTGCCTTGCGTTCTTGTGGCCTCGAATTGAGTTTAATCGATTGAAGTATCGGATTGATCGAGAGGGGCTGGAGATTCGCCGGGGCGTCGTCTGGCGTCATCAAATTACGATTCCGCTTGGGCGTGTTCAACATGCCGACGTTTCGCAAGGACCGATTCAGCGGATGTTCGGAATTGGAACTTTGATGGTCCATACGGCGGGAACACAAAATGCTTCGGTTGGGCTGGAAGGGCTTGAGCACCAACATGCGGTGGCCATTCGCGACTTCATCGTTCACCAAAGAAAGGGACAGGATGCCGTTTGATCCCGCGAATCCAGATCCTTTTCAAAACTCACCGGATGCATCTGAGAATCATCAATCTGAACCAGCGTCGCTGGAATCAAAATCAAACCAACCCAGCGAAGGATTGTCTGATACAGAGCTAATGTATCTGCACCCAAGCAGTCTCTTTTTTGATTTGTTAGCGCATGGTCGCACTTATCTGGTACCAATCGTTTTTGGCCTTTTTGGTGCCGCCAATGGGAACACCTACTTTCTTTTGATCTCCGGAATCTTCTTCATCCCTGCAGTGGGTATGTCGGTTTTTCGCTACATGACATTGCGCTATCGAATTGAAGCGGATCATTTGATTGTCAATCAGGGATTGGTGTTTCGAAAAACCAGAACGGTTCCTGTCTCACGAATTCAAAACATTGACTTGGTTCAGAGCGTGTTGCATCGAATGCTCGGCGTTGCAGAAGTCAAGATTGAAACGGCCAGCGGGACTGAGCCGGAGGCCGTTCTAAGAGTGTTGTCGATGGCGCAGATGGAGGCACTTCGCAAAGCGATTTTTGCCAGAACAGGACGCAACGATAACGATGTTGGGACTGCCAGCGAGTTCGCCAGTTGCGGAGAGGCAGTCGCGTCGAGCGGCAATTCTTTAGATGCACCTTTTGCTGAGGTTGGGCGGGAACAACAACCAACTGCCTTGACGTCGCCACGCGATACAACCCAGTTGGTTCATTCGATTTCAAGCACGCAGTTGATGATGGCAGGACTGGCAAGCAACCGGGGCTTGATCATGTTGAGTATTTTGATCGGAAGCTATTTTCAGCTTGTCGATGACAACGCTCAGAAGAGCATCTTTGATTTCTTTGATCAGTGGTTTCCCAAGGTCGAATCAATCGTCTGGTTTGTTGGTTTGATCATCGCCAGCGTCATCGTTGGTCTAATTTGCTTGCGTCTGTTGGGAATCGGTTGGTATCTATTGAGATTTTTTGGGTATCGACTGGAGCGTCGTGGGGATGACTTGAGAATTTCGTGTGGCTTGTTCACGAAGGTTAGCGCGACGGTTCCGCGAAAAAGAATCCAGCTCATTAGTATTCACCGCTCATTGATCATGCGCTGGCTGGGCTTGGCGTCGATCCGAGTTGAAACTGCCGGAGGTTCGGGCGAGCTTCAAAATGCAACGGAGTCTGTCTCTAAACGTTGGTTCGTGCCGGTGATCTCGGAATCTCAAGTCAACGAGCTAATCGGTATGTTACGTCCCGGGTTGAGTTGGGACGAATCTGCATTGGATTTTAAACCGGTAGCGGAGCTTGCACTCACGCGGTTAAGGCGCATCTCAGTCGTGGTCTCGGTGGCATTGATCGTGATTGGGTTGATTGCATCGCGACCATTTGGGTTTTTGCCAGGCCTTGTCGCTTTTCCGTTACTTTGGTGGTGGGCTACCAAAAAAGCTCGGTCGATGAGATATGCGAGAACGGAACAGGGTGTTGTCTATCGATCGGGAATCTTAAACCAGAAGATCAGCATAACGTTCTTTGAAAAGATCCAAACGCTGAGTATCTATCAAAGCCCATTTGATCGGCGCTGGAAGATGGCGCGTTTGATTGTCGACACGGCGGCGGCAGGTCCTGCCGGGCATTTTATTGCCGTGCCTTATCTTGATGAATCCTTTGTTCAACAGGAGTTTCAAACGCTGCGCGAGATGACGGGCGAGAACCAGCCTGTATTTGGTTGATGGTCGTCGTTGGAAAACAAGCCCCAACCAGTAAACACCGGAGATGAGATCAATCGTGGCAATGCCATTATTTGATTAGTGGGCAGTCAGGTTTGCGTTTGAGAGCCGATCGAGCTGACGTTTGCGTTTTCGATAGTACTTGAGTCCTGCCAAGAAGAAGCAGGCGGCACTGATGACACCAAATAACAACATTGCGTAGTCATCCAGAAACATCATCGCGATTGCCGTCAAGAACATGGTCACTGAGTGAATGTAAAATGTCCCTGAAAGCATTCCCGCTTTTGCGAGAAAAACCATGGCGGCGACGACACCCAGCATCGGTGCCATTGAGAGCACGGGTAGGTCAAGTACGATTTCAAGTGGAAACAGAAATGCCACACAACACATCGCAGCAGCCCAAACGTGCGCAATTTGACGTTCGACAAAGGTGACGGGTCCCATCCGCCTTCGAATCATCCAGAATATGATGGCCCATGCACCCACGCCCAGTGTCCACATCAGCCAGTACTGCCAACGTGTTTTGTTACCCGCCCAAAACATCAACTCGGTGAGAATACAAGACACCAGCAGTACCAGTGAGTGCCACATCCACAGCAGTCCCCAGTTTTCTAAAACGACCGCATGATGTGTTTCGCGAAACAAATTTCCAATCACTTGTCCGAATCGCCCCATATTGGCGGCGATCGGGCGTTTATCGATAAAGGCCTCGATGTCTTGACTCAAGTCTTTTGCGGTTGTGTAACGCAGGTCCGGTGGTTTTTGCATGCAACGCATACAAATCATATCCAGCTGTCGATCGGCACGCTGGTTGATTGCTCGCGGCGCGACCGGATCGGTTTCCAATACCATCATGACGGTTTCAATAGGCGATGACCCCAAAAACGGCGGCCGGCCAGTCAGAATGTGATAGAGAACCGCCCCTAGTGAATAAACGTCCGTGGTCGCGCTAATTGTGCCTCGCTCGCCAGCTGCCTGCTCGGGAGCCATGTAGGAGGGAGTTCCAAGAACGGCACCTGTCCTGGTCAGCGATGCTTGATGTGCATCGAGAACTTTCGCCAATCCAAAATCTGCAACGTAGGCGATGCCTTCGTCGTCAAGCATGATATTGGATGGTTTGAGATCGCGATGCAGAATGCCCTGCGAATGTGCATACGCGATTGCCGAGCTAATATCTTTCATCACGCGTGCAGCGCGGTCAGTCGGCATCGGCCCACGAATTAATCGTTCAGCCAAAGATTGGCCCTGGATCAATTTCATGCAAAAAAAAGACCGACCTTCGAACTCGCCAATCTCGAAGATCGGAATAATGTTGGGGTGGTTGAGTTTGGCAGCTGCTAGGGCTTCAGCGTCAAATCGCTTTTGCTCTGCTTCGCTGGCAAAGTCCCCCTTGAGAATCATCTTGATGGCAACGGGTTCGTTGTCGCTTTGGCGGATGGCTCGATAAACGATGCCCATGCCGCCGCGTCCGATTTCCGCTTCGAGAATGTAGTCGGCAAACTGACAGGGGAGTTCGAGACGGGGCATTGCCATTTCGGTCGAACTTGGCAACGGTGCGTTTCGATTTTCTTGGGCAGCGGCTCTAGTGATGACGATCGTGCCCCAGAGTTCTCTCAGATCAGTTTCGAACTTGGGGTGTTTCCTGACTGCCGCTTCGAGGCTCACCGGCTCGCCAGCGTTGGCGCGATCCGCATAGTCGGTAATGATCACGGCCAATTGTTGTTCGGCCAAGTCAAATTCTGGATCGGATTCGATACTCACTGGTTACTTTTCTTCGTCTTTCTGTTCGTTGGCTTCCTCGTTCTGCAGAATCTCCTTGAGCCGACGGATCGCCCTGAGATATCTCATGCTGGCTGCGGGTTCGGTCAAGCCAAGGATTTTGCCAATTTCCTGATTCGACAGATGCTCGTAATGTCGCATCACGACGATCTCGCAATCCTTTTCATTCAACTTGGAAATAGCTTCCTCTACTTTGCGAGCCATTTCCTTCTGTAAGGCAGCAGCAGCGGGTGTAAGTTGAGGATCGCCTAAGAGCGAGGCCAGGTGAATCGACGACTGGTCGTATCCTCGGGGCGCGACCATTTGTTGCTCCCGATCGATGGAGCGTTTTGCAGAGACGCGATGGCGACGGTGGGCATCGATAATGCGATCCTTCGCGATCTGTCGTAGCCACAAATGAAACGGCATGATTGGATCGTTAATATACCGTTCAAGCCGTCGATTTGCTTCAACCAGTACATCTTGGACAACGTCACTAACATCAACCCGTTTTTGGATCCTTTGGTCCAAACGCATCCGGACCAGTTGGCGAAGCGAGTTTCGGTGCCGGTCCATCAGTTGATTGACGGCGGCTGGGTCGCCATCGCCGGCCTGTTTTAAAAGTTGCTCAGTCGGCTGTTGCTCAGGCCACATATAGTTGTCTTGGTAAAACACGTTTGTCCGCTTCAATTATCTCCTAAAACGACTCTAAAAGCTATACGCGGCTGAAACGGCGATGGATGCACCAATCGCGATATTGCGCCGCAGAATTGCTAAACGCGTTACAGCCGGAATCCAGTCCGGGTACGACAAGTGCCGACGCGTTTGATCCGGCAAACTTTGCCTCTGAATTCGATTTTATTTAACCGATAAAGTTTGACTCTTCAAAACCGTGTCTTAGGTTTCTAGTGACTCGGAAGATGCATGTGTTTTTCGGGTTGGAGTCGGATGTTTCGGCTTCGAATCCTGCCACGTTTTCAGGTTTCTGGAAACCTCATTTTGTGGGACAGCTGATGTAGAGCAGGACAGCAGTGTAGCTGGTCAGCCGAGCCCGATTTACCTAAGTACGAGCCAAGTGGCTCAACCCCATTTTTGGGGAAAAATTCCGTCGGAGGAAAGACACTATGAAGAAGTTCATCACCAAAGTACAAAACTTTTTGAAGTCTGAAGATGGCCCAACGGCTGTTGAGTACGCAATCATGCTCGCTTTGATTGTTATCGTTTGCTTGACCGCAATTCAAGCTGTTGGTAACACCGCCAACACGGCTTTCCAGCAAATCACAACTGACTTGAATGCCGTCGGTGTCGGCAACTAGTTCAGTCGGGCTTCGGCCCATCTGGCCAAGTTTGATTTTTCAAACAAGGTCAACATTCGACGGAACAATGCCTCTCCAGCGCTTTTTGGCTTGGAGAGGCTTTTCCGCGCAATGATTTGCAAACATTACTAAACGCCTAAGCGTTTGACTTGCGGCCACAACAAACGATTCGGTTTTCTATCCTTCGGTCTATTTGAAACGAGAAAGTCAAATGGAATGGTTAGCGTCGCCAGGATCGTACACTCAAGCACTCGAGATGGTTTGCTGTGTGTTTACGTTGCTGGCAGTTGTAGCGAGCTACGTTATGACCATGCGGTTTTAACGAGCACATATTGAAAAAATTCAGGCAAAGATTGCCAACAAACACAGGGTGCAGGAGATAAATCATGACGGACATCATGGCTTCCATGGCCGACAATTGGGTCTATTGGGTCGTCAGTATTTTTGCCGTAGTCGCGGCATATATCGACGGAAAAGAGCTGCGAGTTCCCAACGCGTTGACATTTCCAATGATCATCGCTGGCTGGATCTGGAGTTCATATTTTTATGCAGCAACTGGCGACGGTTGGTACATCGGATTGATGTGGAGCCTTGCTGGCACCGCTGTCGGAATGATGACGCTGTTGCCCGCGTATGCCATCGGAGGCATGGGAGCAGGTGACGTTAAGATGATGGCTGCGATTGGTGCATGGGTACATTGCACGATCGTGTTCTACTCATTTTGCGTGGGAACCATCGTCGGTGCCGTTCTGGCAGTCATCATGATCGTTGCCGCTGGCGAGGGCCGAAAGCACTTCAATCAGTTCTTCTTTATTCTCAATGAGATAAAAACGGTGAAAGATCCCGAAGAACTGGCAAAGTTGGCAACGGAACGAAAAACCAAAATGCGATTGTTGCCATACGGTATTCCAATGGCGATCGGCACGGTTCTTTACTTCGCTTGGATGGGTCTGTTGATCTGATTCGAGTTGACCCAATCAGTTCCGGCTGTGCCGGATTTGATTGCAAATCACACCAGCACGGGTTTTTTGTCCGCGCTCGGGTAAACCGGTCGAAAACTTGATTATTGCGTCTTTCGCGCACGTTTCGCGACCTACTTTAACTCAGCCCAAGGATCGGGCGGCCAATTCCAGGACGGTTCGATGTTGTAAAACTTTTTGGAATACGTCGACTTTGCAAACTGCATCGTCAGCGTTCGTTGCCAGCAAATGTGTCTGGCTGCAAGAAAGGCTCCGCCGGTAATTCAAATGAAATCAAAATCGTTTATCCTCATGATCCTCTCACTGGGCTTCGGCCTGGTCGCTGCGATCGGTATCAGTCAGCTCATGAAGGCGAACAAGGTCAACGCTAATCAACCGGTGCAGGAAATGGGTCCCGTTCTGGTTGCTGGCGAAGTGATCGGAATGAAAACGATACTTTCGGAAGAGCATGTAAGGCTGGAGAACTGGCCTAAAAGCATTATTCCTGAAGGCGTTGCCACTTCATTGGAAGACATCACTGATATGTCGGCAATCAAGCCGCTCAGTAAAGGTGCTCCCATCTTTAAAGATGACATGATTCACAAGAATAAAAGCATCGGCATCGAAATTCCAGAAGGCTTCAAAGTCGTCTCGATCAAAGTCAACGCAGAGGATCACTCTGCCGGTCTACTTAACCCAGGCGATAGAGTCGACGTCATGGGACTCTTCAAACGTCGTAATCCAAAAGACGGCAGCGAGCAAACGCTATCACGGACCTTCCTGAAAGCACTTCAGGTTTTCTCAATCGATGGTCGACTCTCAGCGATTTCGCGACTCGATGAAGAAAACAAGAATAACACTGGCGGCAACGTAATCGTTGGAGTTCTGGTCTCCGAAAAGCAAGCCGAAGAGATCTTCTGGGTTCAAAAAACCGGAAACATCAAGCTCGTCATGCGAGGCGATCCAAATTCCTCGGACGAAGATTATGAAACGTTGAATGACATCATGGAAATGACTGGTGCGGGCGATCTCTCAAGCGAAGAGATGGATCAGCAGGTCGCCATGATGCGAGAAACCAACCAGCCGACTTCCATGGTGATCTGGCGAGGCGACAAAGCGGTCAAAGTGATTATCGAAGATGGTGAATTGCCTCAGGCAATCGGCACCACTCAAGAAACAGGTTTCACAGGTCCTCCAATCGATCCTGAGGATGCTCAGCGAGAGATCGATGACGATGAGGATGACTTTGACGGCCGTAAGGAAAATAACCGCCGTAGCGAGGAAGATCAATCTCGCAGTGAATAGGTTCGAATAAGTTATTCGTGACGCAACTCTTTCAACGGTTGCACCCACAATTGCCGGTTGGTGGTCTAAACCGCTAACCGGTGATCTGCGTTGATCAAGGATGATTCAACGTAAGGCACTCGGCTAAATAGCCTTTTCGCGAGGACTCACGGATGATAATGCGACGAACTCTCGGCTTTTGTGCTGTCTTGCTGACGACAGCACTTCTCTGCTCCACCGCAAACTGTCAGGACGGTCGGGCAATTATGGTTGATGAATCCATCAACTCGATTCAAATGGTGGCGGGCTCAACTCAACCGCTCCAGTTTCCTTTTCCCATTCCCAAACTGATGGTGCAGATCCCAGAGGTTATCGATGCCAATCCGGTTTCGACCAGCGAGATTCTGGTCACCGGGAGCAAACCTGGTGTCTCGACACTGACCGTGGTTGATCCCGAAGGCAACTATCACACGATCACGATCGAAGTCATGATCGACGTGCGAATCCTTCAGCGGACAATCGATCGAGTCTTTCCGCAGTGCCAAGTCAAAGTCAGTGCACTTCGCAATAGTGTGATGCTAACCGGATACGTCAATAAGGCGACCGATGTTGAGAATCTGGTTGCCGTCGCCAAAGACTATTTCCCAGTCAATGTCATCAATCACATCAACATCCCGAAAGCCCAAAACGTTGCCATCAAGGTGAAGGTTTATGAGGTGTCGCGAACGAAGCTTCGCGAAGTCGGAGTCGATTGGTCCTATTTTGGTGCGGACATCGATATTGTCTCGAGCGTCTCCGAGTTGATTTCGGCAGCATCTGGCACCGCATCGACAGGTGTCGGCACACTCCAGTTTGGAGTCGTCGACGGATCAAACAACTTCCAAGCCTTTATCCAGGCACTTGAACAGCACAACGTAGCAAAACTACTTGATGAGCCGACTTTGGTTGCCAAAGACGGACGTCCTGCCGAGTTCCTTTCCGGTGGTGAAATCCCAATCCAGGTCGCGAGCGGATTGGGAACGAACTCAGTCGAGTTTCGTCCTTTCGGCACCAAACTGGACCTTGTGCCTGTACTCAACGGTCAAGGTCGCATGACTTTGGAAGTCCGTGCAGAAGTCTCTGAAATTGATAGCTCATTGTCCGGTGGAACGAACGTGCCAGGTTTCCGTGTGCGACGAGTCAACACTGGTGTAGAAATTTTGCCAGGTCACACTTTAGCTTTGGCAGGTGATTACCGAGAAGACGTCGAAGTACAAAAGCGGGGTCTACCCAAGATCATGGACCATCCATTCTGGGGTGCACCATTCCGTCGGATTTCAGAAACCAAAAACGAGACTGAGCTGGTATTTTTGATCACGCCAAGATTTATCGGTGAAGTTGAAGCCAGTCAGATGCCCCCAGTCGGAGTCGGTCGTACCTCGGCAAGCCCGTCTGATAACGAGTTTTACCTCGATAGCTATCTCGAAGTTCCGCGTTGCCCTGGCGACGATTGCGATGTTAACGATGCGTTCAACGCACCAGCTTACACGCAGCCAGGGTACGGTGTGCCAGCGGCACCATCGGCTCCTGTTGTCAATGAAGTCAGCAGTAACCAAAACCAAACGACCGCTCGGCAAGCCTCAACGGCAACGCGTCCTTCTGGATCTCAAAACCACTATTACCAAAGTGGCAATGAACGTTACCAGTCAGCGTTGCGAGGTTATTCGACTCAGACACGGACCAACGTGCAATCGTCAACTCCGTCACAAACGCAACCTGCAACTTCGCAACAGTCCGGATTTTCATATCCTTCCAAGTAGCAAAATCCGGAACTGCATCAAACGTCGGTTAAAAGGGGATTTCAGTATGGTCCCCTGCCGACATGAAGATCAGCCGACCTTGTGAAATTGTTCTGGTTACCGAACCCTCAGCTTGCACTACCAAAGATTACGGATAACAAATGAGCGGCACACTTCGTATTTCAATTTGCGATCCTGATGAAGTCACCCGCGACGATTTGAAAAAATACCTGATCGGTATGGAGCGGATATGGCTTGAAGCAGACTGTTCAAGGTACGAATTCTTCAGCGATATCGTCGACCAAACGACTCCTGATGTTGCGGTCATCGATATCGATAGTGACGAAGAAAAGGCCTTGCAACTCGTTGAAGCAATTTCCCGAAGCCACCCAACCTGTGGCATCATCGTTGTCAGCCGTCGAACCGAAGGACAGTTGATTCTCCGGGCGATGAGATCTGGTGCGAGAGAATTTCTCAATTCACCCGTTTCAATCGATGAGCTGGTCGGTGCTCTCGATCGAGTGTCGGTTTCCAGTGATGGTGGCAAACGTAGCAATTCAGGTTCCATCATCTCTGTTGCAGGTGCCTCAGGTGGAGTCGGCACGACCTCGATTGCTGTGAACCTCGCGGTCGCACTTGCGAAGGATCCCGATCGGAGTGTCGCGTTAATCGACCTCGATTTGGCACTTGGTGACGCGGACGTGTTTCTGGACATGATTCCGGATTTCACGTTGCTCGATGTTTCTCAAAACATATCTCGCCTCGACTTGGCACTGTTGCGAAAATCGCTGACCAAACATGAGACGGGTGTCTACCTGTTGCCACGACCAGTCCAAATCGAAGACTCCGTAAATATTTCGGACGAAGACTTTAAGCGTGTGATCGGGTTGCTAAAGGCGTCGTTCACACATCTGGTCATCGATCTTTCCAAATCGTATAGCCGTTTGGACCTTGCTGCCCTGGAAGCATCAAACCATATCCTGCTGTTGACGCAGCTGGATTTGCCATGTTTGCGAAACGTCGTTCGTTTGTTGACGTCTTTGGAGACATATGACAACGTCGTTGAAAAAGTGCATGTCGTCGTCAATCGCAGTGGACTCGACAAGTCACAGATCAGTTCGCAGAAAGCGGAAGAGACAATCGATCGCGAAATCTTCTGGCGTATCCCCAACAATTATGGCGTGATTTCCGAATGTCGGAACAATGGTGTGCCGTTGTTGCAACAAGCACCCAAAGCCGCGATCACTCACTCGATCAACGAGTTGGCAGAACGGCTCTCCGGCGACGCTCCTCCACAAAAAGAGGATGCTCCCAAAAAGGAAAAGAAGACCTGGTTGCCATTCCTCAGCAAGTAACCCTGATCTGCTCAGACAGGTAAAGTCGTAGTCGTCGAAGTCCGTTCCCCTGCTCTTGTGTTAATCAAAAGCGATCATTCTCCTGGAGTTGGAAACAGACTCGGGCTCAAAAAAGGAATCAACGCCAGCGTCATGGCGTGTTCATAGAGTTCGCGTCTGCTAATTCGACCGTTCGTCAGTGAACCGACAGCTCCTCCGGTCTGCTTTGAGTTCAATTGATCAAACACCAGATCATTGGCATGTCCAAGCTCCAGGCCACCTTCGACCAATCGCTGGACTTCTGGTGGCAATGGAAACAATCCGCTCTTGGCCCGGCCAGTTTTTGATTTGCCGTCGATGACAATCCAGGCACTGGCAAACCAGCTGCCTCCAATGATCTCGATTCCACCCTCGATGCCCACCCAATAGTCGCTCGTCTGTGCGACGGTCTTTAGTTGGCTGACGCGATTCCTTGCACCCGTCAATGTCTCCTCGCTGCTCATTGGTTGGTCGCTGACGCCGGACTCAACATCAAAACCCTCTGACTGAAACTCTAACAGCGGAAACGCCAAACGAAATCCATTCAGGGCGGCATTGATTTTGACCGGGTTCTTGGAGCCAACGGCAATGTTGATTTGTTGAGACATGGATTAGCTGAATCAAGGACGTAGAGGTAACTCGCGATCGTTGATTCTGCCATATCCGGCGTCTCTTGACACGTGGTCGTCGCAGTCAGGCAGGTTTTCAAACTTGGTCAGTTCCAGCGAGCACTTCTCGTAGGACTTGTTCGCGTCGGGTGCTTCCAGCTACTAAAAAGTCCAGTATCGCATCGACCAGGCAGTTTTCTCCAGCGTCATCGAATCGAACAAACATTGGGAACGAGTTGACTTCCAGAAAAACGGGGTCCGTGAAACTATTTCGGCATCGAAAATCCAATGCACAATAGTCAAATGACTTGCGGGCAACCAAGCGTTTGGTCGGGCCAATCAGCTCTGCGGGAACGTCAACCTGAATCACTTCGACGTGTTGATCTTCGCGATAGTCCAGTTGATCAGTTTTCAGATGAAAACAAAACAGCTCGCCTCCAATGGAAAACAGCCGCAAGTTTTCACCGTCCAATTTTTCTTGAATGAACTGTGGCTTCTGGTTGAGCATCGCCGGGTTCTCAATCATGCGGTTGACCTGTTGCGTATGAGCTCCCCCATTGAGCGGCTTGGCAATCCGCGATTCTGGATCGGGAATGGTGGACAGAGGCTCAAGGTTGCTCAACACAATGGTCTCCGGAATCTGAAACCCGACGTGCTCAGCCAGCCGCAAGTTGAACGACTTGTTATTGGCATCCAACAACGAACGTCGATTCAACAGCTTTGCTTTGGGCCAAGCCATGGCGTAGGCCTGGATCATCTCGTGGACTGAGAGGTTGGCGTTGGAGTCTCCGCCAAACACATTCCACCGCATAAAAACTGAAGACGGACGTATCCGGTGGCGGCCCAGGTCAAGCTCAGGCGATTTGAAATCCCAAGCGATATCGAGACACCCGCCTTCGTCGGTATTCCAAAAGAAATAGTCGACTTCTCGCACGTGAGCTTGGTCGACAACACGTCGCGTATTGGGGTCTGATTCACCGCCGACAATGAGTAAGGTCATGATATTGATCCGAGAATAATTTTGCCTGACAAAGAAGTCTGGTTAGAACGGGTGTGTCCAAGAAACGATTGGGACGAGAGCCGTTTTTACCAGCGACGGAAGCCTTCAAATTTTTGCAACAGTGGTTGCAGCAAGTTGTGCTGATTTTGAATCTGACCACGCTGGCTGGGGCAGGTTTGTGGATTTGATTCTTCGCCCCAAGCTTGCGTTGTTGCCGGGGTGCCTTCTTCGCCGTAAGCCTGCGTCGAGACCCCGGTGCCTTCTTCACCCAACGCGAGCGTGGTCGGCTGTTCCTCTTCGCCGTACGCCTGGGTGGTGGATGGCGTTCCTTCTTCGCCAGGATACTGACTTGTTGGGCTCGGATTTCCCTCTTCGCCAACAGCGTGAGTTGTATACGTCGGCCGATCCTCTTCTCCGTAGTATTGAGTTGATGGATTGGGGGTTCCTTCCTCTCCCAATGCCCGCGTTGTCACAGTCGGTCGCTCTTCTTCGCCGTATTGGTACGAGGGCTTTGGGTCTTCTTCACCGACCATTAAGGTTGTTGCAGTCGGCTGCCCTTCTTCGCCTTGGTAGCTCGTCGTCGATGGCTCTTCTTCTCCGATTGCCTGCGTCGTGATTCGGTTTTCCTCGCCTTGAATCTGGCTCGGGCGACTACCAGTTTCTTCGCCCCATCGAGCCGTCGTCATCCGTTCAGATTGAATTGGAGACGACCCCTCTTCCCCCAATGCCATCGTGGTCGGTCGTCCAACCTGTTGAGTGCCGATGCCAGCTTGAGTCCCCATTGGTTCTTGAGCACTAGCTGTTCGAGTTTGGTTAAAAAGCACTGCTGCGGCCGATGTTGAGAGGCCAAGCATAAATGCACGACGGAGGAAGTCACGACGTTTGACGTTTCGTGATTTCGCTTCGTTCACAAGCGCATCAAGTTGCTGCTTGTCAGTTGACGGCTGAAGATCTTTCGTCGGTTCAGACGAATTCTCAGAATGCAAATGGTCCATGACTGGCTCCGTTGGTTGATTGATTTGCACCAATTACGCGCTGGCGGCCAGTGTGTTACAGCCTCTATGAAAATCATGGCAAAAAAAAACGCAGAGCCAAAGCTCTGCGTTGATTTTTCGTTGTTCGGCCGAAATCTTTTTCGGCAGATGTCTTTAGTTCGGGTTCGGGTTGGAAGATGCCTGAGGATCGTCGTCGTCAGCAATCGCTACGATCCCGACGACAGTCCCTCCAAGCAGGGCCAGCCGGCCAAGCCGTCCGACTCCACCAAGGCGTCCGCCCAATCCTCCAGCTCCACCGCGAAGCGGTCCGAAGCCGTTGGTTCCGGCACCGCAGCAACCGGAGCTTGCAAATCCTGTGTAGTTTCCGCAGGAGCCACACGAGGCACCGCAGGCTCCACCGTAACCGATGTTCTCACCGGCGTACTCGATTGGAGCGAATTCGGTTGTGTAGCCAGAATCGTAAGTCATTGAATTGTCAACGAATCCAGCATCGTTTCCGCAAGTAAGACAAACGTCGAGCGAGTTCGCATAGAAGTTTCCATTTTCAACAGGAACTGCAACAGAGATCGCATCTTGGTAGGCGATGGGTTCGGCCGCGACAGGTTGGACTTCAGAACTCTCACCCGTCTCCTGAACTGCTTCGAAACTCACGGCTGCAAAACCGAGCGGTCCTGTTGCAACGAAACCGTAAATGCCGGGCTCGAGGTCGCCAACTCGGAAGCTGCCGTTTTCATCAGCGTCAACGGTTGCAACTTTTTCATTTCCGTCGAGCAAGTAAACGGTTGTCCCTTGAACGGCTTGTTTGCCACCGATCAAAGTGTGCAAGTTTCCTTGCAGCGTGCCATTATCCAATTTGACTCGATTAGCTCCGCGTGGTGCTGACTCGATGGCATTGTCAATGATTTCAACCGCAACGTTCTCAGGAAGGTTGTCAACCAGAATTTGTTTTACCGCCGCGAAATTTGGAGAGACAGCAGCTGCCTCCATCACGTTGCTGGTATCTTCTGTTGCCTCACCGACTACCTGAACTCCGTAAGCAGCAAATCCTTTTTCGCCAGTAGCGACGAATGAGTAAGCACCTTCTTGTAAGCCCTGGACAAGGAACGTTCCATCATTGTCGGTCGTTGTTTCACAAACAACCTTGCCCTGACTCATGAAGTAAACCGTCAGATCGGCAATGCCCTGGCTGCTATCGGTGTCGATTGCAGCAATACGGCCCTCAATAGCACCGTTGGCATTCAAAGCGACTTTGTGAACTCGATCGATTCCAATTGTCGATTTTTCGAAAGCGCTGGTTTCAACCGACATTTCAAATGTCGAGTTTTGAAACAATTGATTCGCAGAAACCACCGCGGATGCAGCGGTAGCGGCGATGATCAACGGCAGAACTAACTTGAAAGGAAACGATTTAAATTTTGGAAGGTAGGACGATTTCATTGGTGCAACTCAAGACAGCGAATAGAACATGAAGTTACTATGAACCTCGCAACTGAGTTTAGGTCACGTGAAATGATCGAGCTAGACCGTTTAGGTATTGCAAGTAACTTATTCCATCGAATTTGCTTGGCCGATCGGTCGTGATCGATCGACCGGTTGAGCATAGAAAAAGGGCTCGCAGAACTGCGAGCCCTTGGAATTTTCTACTTAGTCAGTTCTTGTTTGAGCGATTGATTAGCTTGGGTCGACATTCGATGCTGCAGCAGCTTCGTTGTCATCCGCAATAGCTACAATCCCTACGACCGAACCAGCGATCAACGCGAGACGGCCAAGTCGTCCTCCACCAAATCGTCCTGCGCCCGCACCCAAAGGTCCGGTGCCTGTAACCGGTCCGTTTGCCAGGAACGCGGTGCCTCCGGTTGAGCCGTAGCTTCCACCGACTGCGCCACCAATGTTGACGCTCTCACCAATGTACTCAACTGGAAGAAACTCAGTGACGTAAACCGTCTCGTAGACGACCTGAGAATTAATGTAGCCGAATTCGTTTCCTGGGGTCAGTCCGACTACCAAAGAGTCAGCTGAGTCATCTTCTTGCATGACGATCTCTTGATCGCCAAACGGATCGGCATTTGGACCTTTCACTGATTCAAACGCTGGCTCGACCATCGCAATTGGCTCAATGGCTGGTGTGGAGACCGCTTCGAAGCTAAGAGCTGCAAAACCATCTCGACCCGTCGCAACGATGCTGTAAACACCAGGCTCCAAATCCTTAATTTCAAAATTGCCATCTTCAGTTGAAATGGACGCGACGTTCTTGTCACCTTTGATCAAGTTGATTTCCGCACCACGAACAGCGTCCAAGCCTCCGACGAGTGCGTGAACAGTTCCTCGCAACGTCCCATCGACCAAACGAACTCGGTTGGCACCCGCGGGAGCCGCATTGATCGAATCCAAATCCGACTCAACCTTTGCTGGTTGCTCGGGGAATTTGCGAACAATCATTTGTTTGACGAATTCAGAATCGGGCGAAACAGCGCCGACTTCGATCGATGATCCGCCATCGACAGATGCTTCCGAGACGACTTGCACGCCGTAGGCAACAAAAGCGTTCTCACCTGTGGCGATGAATGAGTAAATGCCTTCTTGCAGTCCAGCAACGGCAAACGATCCATCAGCAGCAGTTTTGGCTTCCTGAACAATTTTACCTTTGCTCAAAAAGAAAACGTTGAGGTTCGCCAATCCGGCACTCGAGCCAGGATTAATCTCTGCGACCCTGCCTTCGACGATACCGTTTGAGTTCAAACGGACCGCATGGACGCGATCTAGTCCGATTGCTTTGGGGGCCATCAAGTCTTCATCAATGCTCAATTCGATTGGAGCATTATCGCTGACCCATTGGCTTGCTGAAACAGCTGCAGTCGCGGCTAGCGGGAGTGCTACCAAGAGGAGTCCCAATTGCACTGCTTTCCACTGTTTAATCATGGTTTACACCGTCAAAGTTGCTAATACTAATAGTGAAAGGATGTCGGATTCCGACGACTCTTTTATACTTGCGGGCGCCGTAATAGTCAATGTTTTGACGCACCTACATCGGTGTTTCTAGGATATCTGGGCAGCCAATGATTTCCAGCCGGATATGCCTGATTTGCCGAAAATCGTTGGTTCTTCACAATTTAATTCGAAGACAGTCACCAGAATGCCTGTTCAAGAGCATTTGTTAAGCACCGTTCGCAAATACTCCCTTACCAAACGCTCAGCTCTCCAAAAGCTCAGCTCTCAAAACAAACGCTCATCTCTCAAAACCGCCTGAATCAGTCAGTTTTGGGCTGAATTCGGTGGGAGATTACCCCCACATCAGGGCTACTGGCCGAGCCATAGCGAGATTTAGGAATTCTGCCGCTGTGGAAAGCAAGCCGGCCGCCCACAATCGCATGCCGCATTGCTGCGGCCATCGAAACGGGCTGTTCTGCCAAGGCGACAGCTGAATTGAGCAATACCGCATCGAATCCAAGCTCCATCGCTTGTGCTGCATCGCTGGCAGTTCCGATCCCCGCATCTACGATGACCGGGAAGTCCGGATCATCTCTTTTTAAGTCATCGATAATCATTCGAAGATTATTTTGATTAAGAATTCCCAAGCCCGAGCCAATTGGGCTGGCCGCCGGCATCACACTGGTCGCGCCGGCATCTTTTAGGCGACGGGCGATCACCGGGTCGTCGCTGGTATAGCAGAGTACGTCAAATCCATCAGCCACCAGAATCTCAGTTGCTTTGAGCAGCTCAATCGGATCTGGCAGTAATGTTCGACTGTCGCCCAACACTTCGAGCTTGACCCAATCAGCTCCAGGATTCTCAAGGTGTCGAAGGATTTCTCTTCCCATCCTGGCACAACGAACTGCCGTTTCGGCGTCGTAACTCCCCGCAGTATTGGGCAGCAGAACAAGTCGTTCGGCATCGATAAAGTCCAGAATGTTGCGGCCTGAACTGTCATGCAAACGTTCGCGCCGAACTGCGATCGTGACGCACTCGGTCTCGCCAGCGAAATGCGATTCTTGCATCGCTTCAAACGAAAGGTAACGCCCGGTTCCCATAATCAGACGACTCTGGAACGTATGGCAACCGATTCGAAAAAGGTCTTCCTGATCAGGGTCGTTTCCGTCAGATTTCTCAGCCGACTCAACCGTTGAAGTCGCTTTATTCAATTCACTCATTTTGAATCCACTCAACCGGGAAGGATTACAAGCGGCAGTTTCCCATCGTTACCCGCCACCGACCAACGTCACGATTTCAACTGAGTCGCCTTCGCTCAGCTGACAACTGTCAAATTGATGTCGAGGTTGGACTTCCAAGTTCAGTTCAACCGCTACCGCCGGTGACGTGATTTGCATCAAGTCCAACAATCCACTGATCGTCGTCCCCGCAGGAACCCGTTGTTCTTCGTCGTTAACTTTTATGTTTACTTGCGTCATCGAATGAGTCCATCTTTTCCAACTCGTCTCGAAATGGAACTGAAACTGGATCAATACGTTTCGGCCATATCGCGCGCATGGTAGCTACTGCGTACAAATGGGCCACTGGCAACTTTTTTGAAACCCATGCTCTTCGCCTTTTCTCCCAGCATGGCAAACTCTTCTGGAGGTACATACCGGACAACGGGCAGGTACCGCTCCAGCGAAGGCTGGAGATACTGACCCAGTGTTAAAAAATCGCAACCCGCATCAATCAGATCCGCAAGGACTTCGAACAACTCTTCGTGAGTTTCGCCAAGTCCGAGCATCAATCCTGATTTGGTCCGAATCTTTGGATTGAGTTCTTTGACACGTTTTAACAAGCCCAGCGTCCACCGGTAGTCTGATTTGGGACCGCGGACGCGTCGGTACAAACGTGGTACCGTTTCGGCATTGTGATTAAAGACCTCGGGAGCTGACTCAACGACTCGATCGAGTCCTTCTTTGTTTTTGATGAAGTCAGGAGTCAAGACTTCAACAGTTGCTCCAGTCTTCTCCCGTACCGCCAAGACGCACTGGTAAAAGTGTTCGGCGCCGCCATCTTCAAGATCGTCACGAGTCACCGACGTAATGACAACATGTTTCAAGCCAAGTCGATGGGCCGCTTCAGCAACGCGTGCCGGTTCATCGGACTCGAGCGCTTCGGGGCGACCTCGACCCACAGCACAAAAACCACACGGTCGAGTACAGACGTTTCCCAAAATCATGAAGGTCGCGGTCTGTTGCGAATAACACTCCATTCGATTTGGGCATTTTGCATTGTCGCAAACGGTTTCCAGATTCAATTCATCAAGAAGTTTCGCGGTTGAGCCGACGGCATTGCCCTTGGGGATTTGTCGCTTTAACCATTTCGGCAAACGCCCCGCATGGGACGGTTGCGACGCAACTCCCATTGAGCCACAAGAACCTCCAGCGTTACTGGTTTGCGTCGAACTTGCGGCAGACTGATTTACGATCGGAAGTTCTGTCATGAAATAATTCCAGCAAAAATATAAAGTCTCGTGCTGACAATATCTAATCAGCAACTTTGGGAGCGGCCGGATCCTTGATGACCATTCGATCGTGAGGTGAATGCCAAAAGGCCCCTTTCGATCCGCAACGGCCCCAATCGGATCCGATGTTCCAGTGGGCGTGAATGAATTGTCAAACGATCCGAACCAGACCAACACCTGTAAGTCGCCACCGAGCGGCAACTTTCGGATCGCTGTTTTGATTATAGGCGAAAAACCGAATTTTTACTTGAGGCGTTCACGCATTTCGCGGCTCAGTCGACGTTTGTTGTCAGCTTCTTTGAGCGATTGCCGTTTGTCATGCAGCTTTTTACCGCGGCCAACGCCAACCAGCACTTTAACAATCCCTCGAGCGTTAAAGTACATCTTTAAAGGCACTAACGTCAAACCCTTCTCAAAAGCTTTAGCGGACAGTTTCTGAAGTTCACTTTTGTGGACCAGAAGTTTGCGCGAACGTTTTGGTTTGTGATTCCAAAAACTTGCCTGGCGATACTCTTTGATGTCCGCACCAATGAGCCATAGTTCGCCTTCTTCGACCCGAACATATGCTTCATTGAGGGAGATGTTTCCTTCGCGAATGCTTTTGACTTCGCTGCCAATCAACATAATCCCGCATTCGACCTGTTGAAGGATCTCGAAGCGATGGCGCGCACGTCGATTGTCAGCAATGACGTGCCCATGAGTCTCCTGCTTTTTTGATTTCTTCTTTTTTTTGGAAGCCATAACGTGTCGTCGTCTCGGTCGAATCTAACATCCTAACCAAATTATGGGTTTGCTGAATAGATGCGATCTCAAGGCTCAGGCCATACGAACATCGCATTGGTGAAAAAGATGGGGCGTCCGACTCGATGGTTCAGCCTGCAACGAATGATTCAAGCTCTTCCCAGCGCTCGTAGGCAGATACGAGTTCAGACTCCAGTGTTTTCAGTTGATCCTGTGCCGCTGCGATTTCAGTTCCGGCTTGTTGATAAAAATCTGGTTGTGCCATCTGTTGGTGAATGGACTCAATCTTCGATTCCAGATCTTCAATTCTTTCAGGAAGCGACTCCAGCTCGCGTTTTTCTTTGTATGACAATTTGCGAGGTTGGTCATCTCTTGCAGGTTTTGACTTTTCCTTCTTTTTGTCGGTCCCCGATTCATCTGCGGTAGATTTTGTCGGCGCCGCTTGACTCGCCAGGCTTTGGCGTTGCCAGTCATCGTAACCACCGACAAACTCTTTCAGCCCATCAGGTTCAAAGACGATCGTGCTGGTCACGACGTTGTTGAGGAACTCGCGATCGTGACTGACCATTAAGACGGTTCCGCTAAACTGAACCAACCGTTCCTCCAGCAACTCCAACGTCTCGGCGTCGAGATCATTGGTCGGTTCATCCAGGACAATCATATTGGCTGGTTGAGTAAACAGCTTTGCCAGTAAGATTCGATTCTGCTCGCCACCGGATAGAAACTTCACTTGAGTCCGCGCTCGCTCGGGAGAAAACAAAAAGTCCTGCAAGTATCCAAGCAGATGTTTTTTGGTTCCATTGATCACGATTGAGTCCGCGCCTTGGCTAACATTTTCCAGCACCGTTTGTTCTGGGTCGAGTTGTTGACGCAGCTGATCGAAGTAGGCAACTTCCAGATTGGTCCCCTGCTTGATTTGACCTGCGGTTGGTTGAATTTCTCCGAGAAGGGTTTTAAGAAGCGTCGTCTTGCCGGCTCCGTTGGGGCCAATCACTCCAACCTTGTCTCCTCGCATAATATCGGTCGAAAAATCTTCGAATACGATATTCTCGTCAAAGGCAAAACTGATCGAATCAGCTTCAATCACCAGCTGGCCGCTTTTGCGTGCTTCCTGAATTTGTAAGTTGGACGTGCCGACGGCAGTTCTGCGTTCGGATCGCTGTTGCCGCATTTCTTTGAGAGCGCGAACACGGCCTTCGTTTCGAGTACGTCGTGCCTTAATGCCTTTGCGAATCCAGGCCTCCTCTTCGGCCAGCCGCTTATCGAACAGGGCGTTCTGTTTTTCTTCAGCGGCCAACGCATCCTGTTTTCGCTGTAAGAATTTGTCATAGTCACAGGACCAATCGAAAAGTCTCCCACGATCAATTTCAAAGATACGATTGGATAGTTTTCGCAGAAACATTCGATCGTGGGTGACGAATAGGATCGAAAAGTTTTGCTTCAACAAGAACGTCTCCAGCCAGCCAATCGAATCGATATCCAGATGATTGGTGGGTTCATCAAGCAACAGCAGGTCCGGTTTGGAGACCAATGCCTGAGCCAGTAAAACCCGTCGCTTCATTCCCGATGACAACGATTCAAATCTCAGATCTCGATCGAGATCCATTCTTGACAAGATCTTTTCTACCTCGGTCTCCACCTGCCATTCTTCCAGCTCACGACCGTTGGGGCTATCCAGGCCATGACGCACGACATCGAAAGCGCTTGACGAAATATCTCTTGGAACGTCCTGGCGCAACATGGAAACATGGACGCCTGAATGGACCTGAATGTTGCCTGAGTCAGGAGTAATGTTGCCGTGGATCAATTTCATCAAAGTCGTTTTGCCGGCACCATTTCTTCCCAGCAAGCCAATCCGCTGCCCGGACTCAATTTGAAAATCAACTTCGTTGAGCAGCGAGGGACCACGATAGCCGATCGACAAGTTTTGGGCAGTGACCAAAGGCATAAAGCAAATGCAAGTGTTGAAGGTGTTGGAATGGGGCAGCTGAGTCCTGGATTGCAAATGCCCAGACAACAGTCGCACAATACGGTATGGCGCCCAATGACGGCGTCAATAGCAAGTCGAATACCAGCGGCGTCGGAGCGAGAATCCGGGAGTGAGAATCCAATACTCAATCGAAATGTTTCGAGCAAAGGTGCCGACTCAGCTGGATGGTCCAGTTGAGGGCACGTACGGGCACATTCGGTCAGAGACCGTTCGATTCAGAAGTTCATCCAACAAAAAAGTCCGACCAGATGGCCGGACTGAATGAGTCTAAGTAGATCAATCGATGCTTCGGGTAGATCAATCGATGCTTCGGGTAGATCAATCGATGCTTCGCTACTAGCTGACGAGCTCTTTGATGACTCGTCCGCCGTTGGCGATCTTCATCGGTCGACCGTTGAGGCTGGTGAAGGTTGTGTCGAGTGAAATTCCCAATGAACGGCAAACCGTCGCCATCAAGTCTTCTGAGGAATAGGACGTGCCTTCAACGCGGGTTCCGTCTTCATTAGTTTGACCGACAGCAATACCGGAGTTCATTCCCGCACCGCCAACAACCGCACTCCAGCTGCGAGCCCAGTGGTCACGACCGTTGTTTCCGTTGATGCGTGGTGTTCGGCTGAATTCACCCATCCAGATCACGGCCACATCGTCGAGCATACCGCGTTCGCCCAAGTCCTCCATTAACGCACTCATCGCCTTGTCCAGCTCTGGGAGTTTTGTGTTTTGCAGCGTTGGGAAGATGTTTTGATGGTTATCCCATCCACCCAGACTGACTTCAACAAATGGCACGCCCGTTTCGACCAGCCGTCGCGCCATCAGACAACCGCGACCAAAGCCAGTCGTGCCGTACCGCTCTCGAACGGCTGATGATTCTTGATCGACTTTGAATGCGTCCATCTGTTGGCTGGTCATCAAGCTCAGCGTCTTTTCCAGGACCTTGGCATGCTCGGTCGAAGAAATTCCACGATTGTCCTTGATGAAACCGGACTCCATCATTTTCAGGGCTTGCATCCGTTGGGTAAGTCGATCAGGAGCGATGCCCATATCGAGATTTCGGACTTGACCACTGGAGTTGACTGAAAACGGGGCCCAAGACATTCCGAGGAATCCAGGACCTTCGCTGTTTCCACCAATCGAAATGAATGGCGGAATCTCAAGATCAGGTCGAGTGTCGGCCAACTCGTGAGCCACCACTGAGCCATAGCTCGGGTGCTTCACGTTCGGGTTGGGAACATAGCCAGTGTGCATGTAGTATCGGCCACGCATGTGGTCCGCCTCGCGAGTGCTCATGCAGCGAACAATCGACATCTTGTCCATGTTCTGGGCCATCATCGGCATGTGCTCACAAATTTCAACGTCGCCATTGGTTGAAATTGGTTTAAATGGACCGCCCGTGTTGGCGCCCGGTTTCAAATCCCAAATATCCATTGTCGACGGACCGCCACCCATCCAGAGCAGAATCGCTGCTTTGCGATTCTTGGACAATGTCGTGGCATTTGCTTTGAGAGTCTGGCCCATCGCAATCGCGCTGCCCGCCAATGCCGAGGCACCAGCCATGTGACGCATGAAGTGACGACGATTCATGCCTGTTGGAGTTTGAAAATTCATGTCAGTTCCTCGACTTTTTGACAGTTAGTTGTGTTCGGTTAATTCTCGGTGGCATCAGCAAAGTGAAACCTGGCAGTGGCTTAGTGATTAAAAATAAACTCGTTGGTGTTGAGTACGACCCACCAGACATCCCGCAAGGCTTCGCGTGCATCGTTGCCGCGGGCACTAAGGAAATTGGCGGCGAGTCGTTTTTCTTGAGACGTCGGTTTTCTGGTCAATCCAGCCAGGAACAAATGGTCAACGCATTTGTTGTACGACTTTCCGGAAGTCGCCAAACGATTGATGAGTGTTCCCTGCTCTGTGGAGATCGCTTCTTTAATCATCTCGCCATTGAACATCATCAAGACTTGCGGGATGGTTCCGTTGAACGATGTTGACTCCTGGCCTTCGTCGGTGCCAAAGGCTTGAGAAAACTGACCGAGCCAGCGGTTCTTGCGACGCTCCTGTTCTTCGTAGCTGCCACGATTACTCGCTTCCGTGGCAATCAACAATGACTCGTAAAGCTGCTCCGCTTCCATTTGGCGAATGTAGAAGTGCGAGAATTTGGGCCACTCGCCCAACATTGGATCATCGCTTTCATTCCCGCCCTGTCGTCGACTGGACAACTGATAAGGTTTGCTCAACGCAATCCAACCCATTAAACGTCGCATATCAAATTCTGTGGCGCGAAACTCACGAGCGAGGAAGTTTAGCAGTTCAGGGTTCTTGGGAGCGTTGTGTGGCCCCAGGTCATCAACTGGTGATGTAAATCCATACCCCATGAAGTGTGCCCACATTCGATTTGCAATCGACTTGTCGAAGTAAGGCGACTCAATCATCATGTCGGCAAACGCTTTCCTGCGATTAACAACATTGACCAATCCGCTTCGATCGATTTCCGTTCCGTCGATAAACACCGGGTAAGCAACCGACACCAGACCGTTTCGCATTTCGTAAAAGATCTCGGCCTCTTCGTCTCCATTGCGAGCCTCGCCAGCAAAGTCCTGGTCTGCCAGTCTGGCGACTCCGCCATCGCGAGCTTGCATCGCATTGCCAAACGCACGAACTTGCCGAAAGAACGCATTGGTTTCCCAATACTTCTGTTGTTTCCAGTCGTTGAATGGATGGTTGTGGCACTGGGTGCATTGAACTTGCAAACCCATAAAGATCCGCGTGGTGGCGGCCGTCGCCAGTGAGGCGTTTTCCTCGTTGACTTTGTCGATCAGAAAATTCGTGGCGCCATTAAAGTCTTTGTCACCCGGAGTCGTCGTGCCAGTCGCGGTGACCAACTCGTGACACATTTTGTCGTACGGTTTTTCCCTTGCAAACGAATCACGAAGAAACTTTTGCATCCCTGCTCGATTGATCATGGAACGTCGATCGTTACCGCCGGTGCGACCAATTAACAAGTTTGTCCAGACCGTTGTCCAGTTGCGAGCGAACTCTTCGGTGTACTTGTCATCGTAAAGCAGAGAATCGACCAGCTTCTTTTTCTTGTCGTCTTCGCGACTCTCGATAAACGCCGTCGCTTCCTCCACCGATGGGACTCGACCGATGATGTCCAGAAAAACACGTCGGCACCATTCGCCGTCTGTTGCCATCCGCGACGGCTTGAGTTCGTAATCCTGCCAGACTTGTTCCACTAACAGATTGATCTGTTCCACCGTCGAATCATCGCTACTGATGCTCGACTTGGTTGTTGAAACCGTTTGGAGTTGAGCAAAGACGGGAGACGCAAAGTAGAACGTCAGGACAAAAGCAAAGGCCGATCGAATGCAAAGGTGAAACGACTTGTTACTCAACGACTTGCTATTGAACTTCATGGTCAATTCCTAAAACGGCCGGGAATGTCGAAGTGAGCGAAAGGTCAGAACGAAGTCTTCTCAGCTTCGGATCGTTGCCATGCAAATGTTGCACCAGCACATTTGTTTGAGGCTGACTGCGATCCGAGCCACTCGCTATGTAATCTTTGATGCTTAATTATGTCTGATTTACCGACAATATTCGAACATCTAATTCGAAATCGGGCGATTCGCCTCAAACGTTCAATGAATTGCGGCAGCCGCATGAATCAGAACGATTTTGTGTCGACCGGGCAGCAAAAAGCGATTGTGAAAACCATGAGGAAAACCATGACTTCGGCACGAACGCCACGCTAAGCATAGCGATGGTGTCGCTGTTGCGTCTTGATTTGGAGCTGAGACGGTGGCAATGCCCAGGCGCTACTCGGAAAGATTCGGAGTAATAAAGGGGGCGAGGGCTCCCTAAAGCCGGTTTTCGCCAAATGCCTGGCCCGGTAGCTTTTTTTTGGGAATATTTGAAATGCGGCAAGAGTAGGTCAAAAAGCCGCGTCTCAGAGTGTTCGATTATAGGACATTGTTCGATTTTGCTGTATCAAAATTAAACAGGCTGGTGGGGTTAATAATGGGGCCCACCAGCCTATTGAATAAGAATCAGATAATTGCGGCCTAAACTGCCTACAAAAAGCAGACAGTTTAGGCACTGCCTCGTCTCTATTCCGCCTGAAACTGCCAAAGACAGCCCCAGGCGAACCACTTCCAATTATCAGGAATGCATCCTCTGTGCCAAACATGTCGCCGGCTGCCTAAAGTTTTGGTGTGAACGTTTTTTGGCTCCGTTTTGAACGTTTTCCCGTAATGCTTCCGCATGCCGATTCTGGGGACACTTCTTCGCATGGTCAGCTTTTGAGTTTCAGTAGCACGGGACAGTGATCTGAATGCTCAATGTCTTGGAGGTGTCGCGCGTCGGCGATCCGGTGCACCAGGTTGTCCGACACGGATTGATAATCCAAACGCCATCCCTTGTTGGTCTTACGGGCAAACTGAGTCGTCCGCCACCAGGTGTAGCTGACCTCGTTCGGGTGCTGATCGCGGAACGCATCGACAAATCCGGTCTCAAACCATTGGTCCATCCACGCTCGTTCCTCGGGCAAGTATCCCGATCGGTTCTTGTTGCGAACAGGATCGTTGATGTCGATTGGTTGGTGAGCGATGTTGTAGTCGCCGACAACGATAACGTTCGGACGTTCTTCGAGCAGTCGCTCGACCCAGTGATGAAAGTCATCGAGGAATTCCATCTTGTACCGTTGTCGCTCCTCGCCCGAACCACCATTTGGAAAGTAGCAATTAAGAATTGTCAGGTCTTCAAAATCGGTGCGTATCACGCGGCCTTCCGAGTCATACTTTTCAATGCCAAGCCCGTAGTAGACTTTCGTGGGAGCAGCTCTGCAGAAGGTTGCGACGCCGCTGTAACCTTTTCGCTTTGCCGAATGCCAATAGTGCTGATAGCCGAGGGCATCGATCAGCAGGGTTGGAACGCTTCCTGAGTGAGCTTTGGTTTCTTGAAGGCACACAACGTCAAACTCGTTGTCAGCAATCCAGTCCAGAAGTCCCTTTTTGATCGCGGATCGAACGCCATTGATGTTGTAAGAAACAATGTTCATTGGCGTCACTGTAGTTGAATCACTACACCCGCACAAACGAGGTTCCGCTGATGCGTTGAATCAATCGACGCATTTCTAATACGCTAATGGTTGCCAAAACTCGCGGCGCCGGTAGTTGCGTTGCCGCAATCACTTGATCAAAGCCAGTCGGATCCGTTCCGATGGCGTTAAGCACCTTGGTTTCCTGTTCTGTCAGTTTTAGCTCGGCAGGTTTTCGGATCGTCTGTCCGTTTTCGGTGATGGTCGGTTGAGCCAGCGGCCCCAACTCCTGCAAGATATCATCGACGCTCTGAACCAATTTTGCACCGTCTCGCAACAGCTGGTGACAACCTTGAGACATTCGATTGTCAATTCGCCCGGGTACTGCAAATACTTCCCTGTTCTGTTCCATCGCCAGTCGGGCAGAAATCAGAGCGCCTGAGCGTTGTCCTGCTTCCACGACAACAACCCCGAGGCTGAGTCCGGAAACAATTCGGTTTCTTCGTGGAAAACATCCGCTTTTTGGTGCAACGCGAGGCAAGGCTTCTGAAAGCACGGCTCCTTGCCTGCTGATTTCTCGAGCCAAGTCCTCATGTTCGGGTGGGTAGACGTTCATCAGGCCGCCGCCCAGCACGGCGATCGTTCGTCCGCCAGCATCAAGGGCGGCACGATGCGCAACCGCATCAATTCCTCGCGCCATGCCCGAGACGACAGTGATACCCGCCAGAGCCAATCCGCGTGCGAGCGACTCAGCGACTTTTTTTCCATAATGCGTCGCATGCCGCGTCCCAACGATCGCAACTGCCATGTCGTCGACTGGCTTGAGCGTTCCAGCACAAAACAAAACGGAAGGCGGGTCATAGATCTGATAGAGCGATTGAGGATAGTCGACAGACGACTGAGCGAGAATCTCGATGCCGTTGGACTGACACAAATCGAGCTGTGTCTGAACATCAATTTGCTCCGCGGCGACAATCGCACTGACCAGTTTGGCACCGACTCCCGGAAGATCGCGAAGCTCTGCAGGCGGAGCCTCCAAAACTTGAAGCGGCGATCCGAACTTTTTGACCAGGTCGCCAAACAACCTCGGACCTATCCCGGCCGTCATCTTTAGCTTTAACGCAGCGATTATTTCGTCGTTGTAATTTTGATTCGAGGTCGTCTCAACATCGACGGATTCAGAAGAAGTGCCCAACACCGTATCCGAGGTTGTCGTTTTTGAGGGGATCGTCCTGGTCGACTCGGTGGTCGACTCGGTCGCTTTGCTGTTGCTGCTGGCCGAATCGATTGAGGCGGATTCCAAACGGTCGGAATCATCGGAAGTTTCATTTTGATTCATCAATTGCCTCATCTCAAAAAAGTTGGTTCAAAGGGAAAGCAACGATGCAGGTCAAGGTCAAAGGCATCCAGCGATGCACTCAGTGTTCTAATCCGTAGGTTTCAGACTCGTTAAGATCTCGGCTCGGTTGGGTGCGGGGATCGATTCAACGTGGCCAATCTTGGTTGGCAATATCAAGTTCAATTGCCCTTTTGAAACTTTCTTGTCGCGAGCCATGGCGTCGATCAGTTCATCATGTTTTTCACTTGGACAATCGACTGGCAACCCAACCGCTCGAAACAATTCAGTTTGCCGTTTAAGAAATTCACTGTCGACAAGTCCAAGTTGGACGGCCAGTCGTCCAGCGCACGTCATGCCTATCGAGATCGCTTCGCCGTGCAAAAACGTTCCGTAGCCGAATACTGCTTCAATCGCATGGCCGTAGGTATGTCCATAATTCAAAATCGCTCGACGTCCCGATTGTTCACGTTCGTCCGCTTCAACGACGTCCGTTTTGCATTGGCAACACCGAGCGATCACTCGAGCCAACGTTTCCGAGTCGAGGCTTAACAATTCTGAAACGGATTTTTCCAGGTACTCGAAGAACGGCAGGTCCATGATCAATCCATACTTGATGACTTCTGCCAAACCCGCAACGTAGTTTCGTTGGTCGAGTGTTGAGAGGACATCCGTGTCGATCAGAACCGATCTGGGTTGCCAAAAAGCGCCGACCATGTTCTTGGCACCCGGCAAGTTGATACCGACCTTTCCACCGACACTACTGTCGACCTGTGCCAGCAAGGAAGTCGGAATTTGCACGAAATCAATTCCGCGTGCGAATGCCGCAGCGACGAATCCGCCGAGGTCACCAATTACCCCGCCCCCTAACGCCACAACGATCGATGACCGGTCGGCAGCCAAGTGAAGCATTTGTTGCCAAATGCGTTGGCAATTGGCCAACGACTTGGTCGACTCGCCGGCTTCCATGGTCATCACATCGACACGCTTGGAAGTCCCGCCAAGCGATGTTGTGACTCGATCGAGATAGATTGGTCCAACGTTCGAATCGGTAATGACGAAAGCATGACGATCAACGAGCGCCTCGCGACAAATCGTTCCCACATCATCCAGGTGGCCACTGCCGATTGTGATTCGGTAACTGCGATCACCCAGATCAACGTCAATCAAATGCGGGAGTGGTTCCGGTGAAGCGTTCAATTAGGTTGCCTGAGCTAAATTCGTAATCAGTTGAGTCGCGGACAAGATTGCAGAAAAACTATTTCGCGGTTCAAGCCATTTTGTACAGCTAATCGTTGAGACCATTTTTAAAGAACCATCGTCGTGTAACAAGTAGGCGGTATCTCTAAATGAATCCGAGCTAGCAATCGAGCTGCTCGCGAAGCGTCGTCACTTCGTGTCGATGTCCAGCAGAAACCCTGACGATTCTATTGATGTGCACTCGGCGTGAACGCTGGGCCGCCTTAACAGTTGGATCAACCTAGCGACTTAAACCGACGCGGCGGCGGGCAAGCATGCAAGCGTCACCAGCGACTTCAAACTCTGCACAGTTTTTGGGACGCGACGCGTAGTGCCGGCATCGGTAAGGTGATTTCGAAGTGCCAGTGCCCTCCAACGCAACGCAATGCCCGTTGGGTCGCGGGACACAGTAGTCACCATCGTCTCTCAGTTGCACCAAGTCAGGATGGATTCGCTTGAACGGGTCATCGTCTGCAACGGTAAGCAGGTCAAATCCACGATGACAACAAGCGCCGCAGGAACCGCATTCGTCCTCACTGAATACGGCTTCCCAGCGTTCGCAGGCGACTTCTTCTGGTCTGACAACCGGCCCTGACTTTCCCTCTTCCTTGTGCTGGCGACATTGTAATTCCGCTTCGTCGCGAATTGTCCAAACACACGTACCACATCGACGGTCAGCCGCGGCATTCATCAGTGAGCCAAGTCGATGGCGAGGGCGGGTGATGCTCCAGATCGACGACGCATCTGTAAATGGTCGAATCGCGTCCGCTATCGCCGCAGTGGCCGACAAGCTTCGCGTGAGCACCGGTTCAAAAGGGGGCCGTTGCGCCAGGCGAAACGCATTTTGGGCAATCGGTATGGCCGTGTCATCGCCATCTCGCAAGGGATCCATCGGGAGCTGGTTCCAATACGGTCTCCAGTCTGTTGTGACCGCCATGAAGTCTCGCAAACCGTACGGCTGAGCAAGAGCCGCTTGAACTCGATGAGTGGCATACTCCAGCACCAAATCCTGGTCATCAATGTTTTCCAAGCCCCAATCCGCAAGTTCGTTGCCCCGTTTTCCGGCGACCAACCAATGGCAAATTTCATGGAAGATCATTTGTGCCAATGAATCATCAGGGTCGAGATCTGCGTCGTCAGCGATCGTCAATTTGCCAAGGCCATCGTACGCTGCAAACGCATCCGGTGACCTTTCAATCGTCAGTCCCAGTTCCGCCGCCGCGCGGAGCCAGATCAAATCGACGGGATCTTCGTAACGATGGAGGATAGGGCGGGCAGTCATTTCACCATACAAGATATTGGGAGCATTGATCAGTCGCTATGGTAGCAAACCGGTTCAATGATGAAGCCTCGCATGCGCCTTTCGCACTTTGAAAGAATGCAATCGCAAGGTTTAACCATCCGCGCGTACAAACTGGCCAGTCCGCAAGAACGAGATGACTTGACGAGCGGCACTGCGACGCACCAACAGTCCATTGTGGCCGCTGTAGACGGTGACATGGTCACGCTGGGTTTGTAGTCGACTACTACACTCGGTGACCACTCGGTCATAGCTGGCTGCGACGACTCCGATCTCAATATCGGTTGGACTTGGCATGCCGCGTACAAAACTCTCTTGGTCGTCAGAGATCTGTCGAACCGTTTGGCTATACGGAAGCAGTCGGCTGAGTCTTCGAGCGGCGGCCGAACCAGCATTTGGTGGTCCCAACATCACCACTCGTCCCAATTTGTCGTAGCTTCGATGGCACAAAAGATGTCGCGTGATGATGCTGCCCATCGAATGAGCAACAATGTGCCAACGGTCGATCGATTCAGAAGCTTCCAGTTGTTTCAACCGACGATCAAACTTTTCGGCGTGCTGTTGAATCGACTTGAAGAAGCTGGAATAGCCAAACGTGTTTGCACGGAATCCCTGCTTGCGAAGACGAAACGCCAACGGCATCATTAGAATTTGGTTCGAGCCAAGGCCATGAATCAAAATCACAGCTTCCCGACTTTGCTCAGTCCTTGTTCCGCCAGAGGCTAGATTCTCGCGCTCATCGAACTTAGTTGACAATTGATTCCGTTTCGATTGAGTGTTGAGAAGATCCAGGACCATTGGGTCAAACTTCGGTTAAACTAACGCGAAAGCGGTTTGCAAACATAGACCTAAGTTTAGACCGGTTTTTTGCCGTCTCGGTTAACGGTGTTGGCACTTGACGAGGCAGGACGTTTCAATTTCCCCGGACAGCAACCTTACGTAAAAACCATGAACATGATGCTAAAACGAATGGCTCAGCGACTCGGATCTTGTCTCTTTTTGATTTGTTGCCTGGCCTCGACTTTTCAATCGGCAGTCGCAATAGAAAAGCCCGCGAAATTGGCTGCCCCAAATGTGACCGACGGATCACCCAACGTCGTGATCTTCTTTATCGACGACTTGGGCCAGCGAGATGTGCAGTGTTATGGTTCGACGAATTATTCCACCCCCAACATGGACCGCTTGGCCAGTCGCGGGGTCCGTTTTACAAATTTCTACTCCGCAAATCCAGTCTGCTCGCCGACGCGAGTCGCATTGTTGACTGGTAAAGCCCCCCATCGATTGGGGATTACCCAATGGCTCAACCAACCCAACGACTTGCACTTGCCGCTTGATGAAGTCATTGTTGGTGAAGCGTTTGCCGAGCAAGGGTATCAAACCGGTTATATCGGCAAATGGCATGTTGGCGAAAAAGATCATCAGATGCCAGACAAACAAGGTTTTCGTTGGATGAGGTGTGTCAATCGAGCCGGTGCGCCAGGCAGTTACTATTTTCCGTTTCGTCGGAAATCAAAGAAAGGACATTACTCGGATGTCCCCGATCTGGATGATCGTCAACAAGGTGACTACCTGACCGACGAATTAACTGACCACGCGATCGAGTTCATACAGGACAATCAAGACAAACCTTTTTTGCTCTGCTTTGCTCACTATGCCGTTCACACGCCGATGCAAGGTCCCCCAGCGTTGGTCGAAACGTACAAAAAGAAGTTTGCTGATTTGCCCCAGCTCGACCAAGCTTTTTTTCCGGAACGCAATGGCGGCAAAACTCGTACAAGACAGGACAATCCGACGTATGCCGCGATGGTCGAGAACCTGGACATGAATGTGGGCCGTGTTCTGGAACAATTAGAGACGAGCGGATTGACGGAAAAGACGATCGTCGTCTTCACGTCGGACAACGGCGGACTCTCGACAACGGCTCGCATCGGACCAACAAGTTGTCGCCCGTTTCGAGCCGGAAAAGGCTGGACGTACGAAGGTGGTATTCGTATTCCGACCATGATCACTTGGCCGAAGAAAATTCAACCGGGCGTTGCTGATTCGCTGGGGATATCGATGGACCTTTACCCAACGCTACTTGAATTGGCCGGCATTGCCGCCAAACCGAACCAGCATCTTGACGGTATCAGCCTCGTCTCAGCCATTGAAGGTAAGCCAAGCCCAACGCTGAAGAAACGTTTTCTTGCATGGACTTATCCTCATCATCACGGTTCCCAGCATTCGCCTTCAAACGCCATCCGCGATGGTGATTGGAAACTGATTCAAAAGACCGACGATGCAACGCCCGATAACGAACGGCTGGAGTTGTATCGCTTGAGTGACGACATTGGCGAAGCAAACAACTTGGTGAAACAAAATCCGGACAAAGCCAATGAGTTGTTGAAGAAGCTAACCGGCTGGCTGGATTCGACCCAGCCAGAGAAATAGTCTTCGTGTGACGGACGTCAATCAGCACCGACTCGTTATCTATTTGGATATCGACGGAGAATCGGTTGGCTCTGATGACCGAAAATCAGCGAACGTGCCTTGGACAGATTGTGCCGGAGAGTTGCTGTCGACGATTCTCCAAGTACACGTAAAGTAAACTTGACTGCAGAAACAAACCTTGGGCAAGTCTTTTACGCGAGTCTTGCGCTGTCAAATCGCACCATAGAACTCCATTACACGTTCCAACTGACGTGTTTCCTTTTTTCCCAAGTTTACAGACTTGCAGACAACTGGTATTTGCTCGCGTTTTAAGTCTCGGTACGGGAGCAGTTTCATCGCCAAGAATTCATACAAGTAACTGAACTTCGAGATGACGCACTCGCCGTGAAATTCCCTAAATTCGTATAGCGAGCCTTGGCAATCAATAAAGAGCAAGCTTAACAATCTCGAACCGTGATGCTCCATCCCATCAGCGTTGGATCTTTTGGAGAACCCAATTCTCGTTAATTCTGGCAAGTGATTGGAAATTGCGCGAACCTGTCTTGCCTCGGACGATTTTGGGCAAAAATGAAATCGGGCGTCAAACCTGATCCTTTCCGAAGAAACCCTGACGACATCATCTTGTGGACCAACTGCCCAAAAGCGCGCTTGATCAGTTGTTAACAAGTTGAGGCCTGAGAACTGTGAAAGAATTTCGCGCGCAAGTTCAAGTTCCAGAAAGCCACATTTTCGTAGGTGCCAAAGCCCCCGTTCGGTATTCTCAGCTCGGTTACGATGCCAACCAAGATCCAACAGAAGTGCTCTTAACAATTGGGAATCAGCAACTCGAACGGCGCTTATTTCATTTTTGCGCTCGGTGGCATTCATTCAACAAACACTCCTCCTGGAATAGCTGAAGCTTTCATTACGACATCGAAATCGACCAACGAGCGAAGGCTGCCAGCCCTCATGAAATCAGTAGCATGAAATCAGCACAATTCGATTTAGATCGCCAGTGAAGCCGAACATCACCGCAAGAAAACAGTTGACGAGCATCAAGCCACGGTCTCTTACCTGCTGCTATCTGCGTTTCATCAGTTGACTCGAGTTTTTTCTCCCCAAAGCACACCATTGAGAAACACGCGACGTGTTGCTTGCCAGAATCCTCGAAAGTTCGGGTTGTCTGCCATCAAAATTATCTGACCACGACCATGGTTTTCCACGACCACGCTGGCGCTGCTACTGAACTTCTCAATGTTTTCATCAGAGCAATAACCCGCCATCAGAGGTTGGTCGTCATAAACCAGCGGGTTGCGATAAACACTTGTGGACGGCTTGAGAAAGCTTGCATGGTTGCGAAAAACCGGCAAGTCTCCATAAGAGAATCCATACATCAAAGGATGTGTCAGATCAGCTTTCGTTTTGAAAATTGCCCCGCTGATCAACTGAAGTGCTCGTTTGTTCGATGCGGAATCAAACGGCGACTGCATGGATCCAATGCGATCCTTGTCTTCGGCGTTCCCCTTGCCGCTCTGTTTTGCGTTGTCAGCATCGGTTTGACCGCTTCCAGATTCTGAGCCAGCGTCTTTATCCGATCGCAATCGTCTCTGCACCGATATCGATTGTCGACCGATGACAACGACGTTGCCGCCTTGTTTAGCATAGCTCGAGATCGTTTCCCAGTTCTCCGAAGAGATTGAACCGTCAGGGAGGATTAGGGTTGTGTAGTCACTCAGCTTGCTCCGCGACAACTGATTCTCCTTGATCAGCGAAACAGGCATTCGCAATTCGTGATCAAGATAATGCCAGATTTCTCCCGCGCCATAACTGCTGATCGAGCGACCGGTCAACATCGCGATCCGTGGCTTTTTAATTAGCGAGAAATTTGAGCTGCCCATATCCGGCCCGGAAGCACTTAGCCCCGAAGAGACTTTCGCGATCCGCAAATTGGGCGACGCCTCGGTCAGGATTCGTTCGATCTGTTTGTGTTTCTGATCTTGATTCGCCAGCAAAACCACGATTGAACCACGATCGAATTTTTTCTTGCCTTGTCCAGCTGAAATCTGGAACGGCTTGAGTGCAACGCGAACCTGAATGTTGGCTCGCAACAACCGAATCAGCATTTTGCAGGCAGCGTCATCACGGTAGTCGATTGCATAACCCACCGCTTTAGGATCAAAGGTAAAACTGGTTTGCTTTGGGTTGACCGGTTTCGATTGAGACGTGGGAAATTCAAATGGTTCCAATCGCTCCGAATCGATCGGCTTCTTGATCCCTTTCTGGTTGATGCCGTACGCCAAAGGAAGTGTCCAACTGGAAACGTCATAGAATATGTTCTCTCGAAATCTTGTTCGACGCATCAACAAGCTTTTCAAAAACCGAAACTCTGGTTGGTCGACGGGCACCACCAACGTCGATTTGGCACGAAACGTTTGGTCGCCATAATCGAAATCGTCTTTCAACGCATAACAATCAATGTCGTGCCGAGCCAACAGGGTTGCAAAGTTCTCCAAACGTGTTGAATTGCCTTCAATCGAGAACAGGTACGTCTGGATGGTTGACTTTTTTGCCAGTTCTAATGACTCGCGATAAAAGTCCCGTTTGTATTCCAAAAGTGTTTTCCGCATCGCTGTCGTCGCCTGCAAGCTGGTCAGCGAAGTCGTAAATTGGTTCTTGATCGTGTCATGAAACGCTAACAACCCGGTTGCTGTCTTTTGCACATGCCCGCGCGAGCTGGCTTGCTCAAACAAAATTCCCACGCTCCCATGCAAATCTGGATAGGTTGATCCTTTGCCCATGTAGAAGTCGTCGAATCGTTCTTGTGTGAAATACAGGCTGCCTTGTTGGTCAAGTTTTTTGGAATGGAATTGTGCGAACTTGCCTGTTAGCTGCTGGTTGCGTTTAGGCGTTAATGGGTTGGTCCGCTCAGGGATGCCTGGCTGAAAAAAGTATGTCGAACCGGTACCCATTTCGTGGAAATCGAGCACCACGTTGGGTTTCCACTGATGAAAGTTGCGCAACCTCCCACGACTTTCTGGGTGGACGGCGGGAAGCCAATCGCGGTTGAGATCAAACCAGTAATAATTGACTCGCCCCGGAGGCCACATCTGGTTGTGCTCAGCATGCTGTGGATCTGGATTGACAACCGAGCCGCGATAACGATTCGCCCAATTGGCGAAACGATTGAACCCGTCTGGATTCAAGCTGGGGTCCAGCAGGATCACGCACTGGTCGAGCCAGTTTTTGACTTCGTCTGATTCCGCCGCCGCCAAGTAGTAGACCACGAGTGGAGTACAGTTGGTTGCACTCGATTCGTCACCATGGACTCCGTAACCCATGTTGATGACGGCGGGCAAGTCGTCCAGATCGACCGCCCGGTCGCTTGGGTTGGCAAGTGATCGATGATCCCGTTTGATCCGGTCAAGTCGTTGGTGGTTTTCAGGACTGGTGATGGTCACCATCAACAACGGGCGATTTCCATGACTGACCGCGTATCGTTTTAAGCTCAACCGATCAGAAAGCTCGACAACATGTTCGATGTAGTCCACAACTCGCGCGTGGTCGAGATGACGCACGCCGACTTCGAAACCAAAGTACTCCTCAGGCGTTGGAATGGCCTCATTGAACGGTGTGTCTTCGTCCCAAAACCGCGAAGACACTAAACGAGTCGACCGTGCGGGCTCGCCGGACACCGTGCCACTTGTGCTTTTGCGATCGATGGTCGTTTGCCCGATTCCTTGGCCGGCAAGCATCAAAACAACGAGCGAACAAAGGGCAATGACTTCCAATCTGACGTGACGCATCCAGCAACTCCAGTTACTTCGGGTTTCAATTGGTCCAACGAATGTCGCCTCAACCAGGGAGACGACCGAATCTAACAGTTTAGACAACGAAACCGCTTGCACAGTTTTCGTGGGTAAAAATCACCAAACCTTAAGGAGGAAATCCAGCCAAATCGGTCCGGTTTTCAGGTGCCTTTTTGCTTGTAACGCTTCGTCAAGTGAGTCACAATACAGTCCGAAATGATTTGCGACGTAGGCCACATTCCACACTTAGCGCATCAAATTGGGGGAAGCATGGGATCGAAGACTCAACGCACTCTGACCGAAGTCGATTCAATTCGTCAGCGTTCTGGTCAGCGACACGGATTTACGCTGGTCGAACTTTTGGTGGTGATCGCAATCATAGGAATCCTGATTGCGATGCTTTTGCCGGCGGTGCAAATGGTAAGGGAATCGGCCAGGCGGACGGCATGTATGAACAACGCCCGACAGCTAGGATTGGCGGTTCACAATTATGAGAGCGCTCATATGGCGTTTCCACCTTCGTCGGTAAACAGTCAAGGCAAGAATTGGATGGTGTTCCTGCTTCCATTTATTGAGCAGAACGCGATCTATGATCTCTATGACGATTCGTATCGATGGGATCATATTCATAATCAAGATGCGGTCCAACAAAAGATTTCGACGTTGATTTGTCCTTCGAATCCCAATACCGAAGTCGAGCAACTGGATCGAATTGGGACCGATAAGTACGCAGCGGTTAACGATTACGCCGTAATTACTGGCGTGGCCAATTCGGCATTCAATGCTGGCCACGTTCAGCCCGTTCAGAATTCTCGCGGCGCAGTTACACCCAACCGCGAGACTCCGGTCGGTGAGATTACGGATGGACTGTCAAACACGCTGTTCTTGACCGAGGATGCCGGACGACCGGTTCACCATACGTCACTTGGTCGAGGCCCGGATAATCTAAATCCTGGCGGCGGCAATTTGCCAGTCACCAACGGCAGGGTTCGAGGTGCCGGTTGGGCGGACACCAGCAGCTCCATCCCGGTCCATGGGTTTACATCGGATGGACGTTCAGTGCCTGGCCCATGCCCAGTGAATTGCACCAACAACAATGAAGCGTTCAGCTTTCATCCCGGGATCATTATTGGCGTCCTTTGTGACGGCAGCGTCCATGTTGTACGTGAGAATATTACCTTGCAACAGTATGCCGAGTTCGTCACCCGTGCCGGTGGCGAAGTGAACTCGTATGAGTAGGCAGCATTTCTAGCTCGAAACGCTCAACATCATGCGTGTGTCGAGATAGCTGGTTGTGACTGAAATGCTCAATCGCACCCTGCCTGTCGAAGAATGGCTTGCAGATCAATGCCACTTGGTCTTAAAACGCCTTCAAGTGTAGAATGGGAGCAGTGCCCGATCTAACTGGAGAGCGAGATGCCATTTCGTTTCGAGACTTGTTGCCGAATCTCACATCGACCATTTGCCGGTTGGTTGGTCGTTGCCTTCAGTTGCGTGTTGATTCAAAACGCAAGTGCCTTCCAGGTGACATCGTCCGAAAAGGCCGTCGCAGACCTGGATCAAGTCAAATCGGTCGTCGACAAGGCGCTGCCTTTCGGTGAGCTTGAGAAAAGGTTTGCTCAGGAGCATCAAGTGACGAATGTTTTTCGTCCTACCATGCGGTTGCCTACCACTGCGCCACAACAACGTCAGGATGAATTAAGTGCCGAAGCTGTTCGGCGAACGATTCAATTCGGAGTCGAATTTTTAAAGAACAAACAGAGAGAGAACGGGTCTTGGGCAGACATCCCGCGATACGACGGAGGCGTCACCGCGCTTGTGACGCTCGCGCTTTTAAATGCCGGTGAAAAGCCGGAGTCCAAGCGGATCAAAGCCGCAATGAATCATCTCAAGACGATTCGGCGTGAGAACACCTACGTGGTCGCGTTGCGCGTGATGGCCATGGCGGCAGCTGATCCACAAGCAAAAACCTATGCGACGACCATCACTCAAGATATCAATTGGCTGCTGCAACATCAGCTTCCCAACGGAGGTTGGTCGTACACTGGCGACGCCGGTGGGTTTCGGCAGGGCGATGCGTCCAATAGTCAGTTCGCGATTTTGGCGCTTCACGAAGCGACCAGCGTTGGACTGAAGATCCCTTTGGATAACTGGGAACGTGCCGACGCGTACTGGAAGTCACTGCGCATGGGTGACGGGGGTTTTGGCTACAATCCGCGCAGTGGTCGATCATCGGGAAGCATGACCTGCGCCGGAATTGCGTCGACAATCATCATTCGCGAACACTTGCTCGATGCCGATCAGGCCATCAATGGTGAGCGTGCAAATTGCTGCAATGCCGATGATGATGATGTCATTGAAGACGCGATGCAGTGGTTGGCTGACCGCTACACGGTTCGAACAAATCCCAGCGGTCGCCGACAATCGGAACCGATCAAGCACCTTTATTATCTTTACGCACTGGAGCGAGCGGGCCGATTCTCCGGGAGGCGATTTATTGGCAACAACGATTGGTACCGTGACGGTGCCAAGTTGCTATTGGAAAAGGTACTTCCATCAGGTGCGTGGCAAGGTCGCAACTCCTCGGTTCAAGAACACAATCAGCTGATCGCGTCCAGCTACTGTCTGTTGTTTCTTTCCAAAGGGAAACGGCCAGTTGCCGTCGGCAAGTTCAATCACGGTGCCGCTGACTGGGACTTGCATCCCCAAGGCGTTCATTATTTGACGCGTCGGCTGGAAAAAGAATGGAAGCAAAAACTCAATTGGCAAACGGTCAAGGCAGACGGTTCAACGGTTGACGATCTGTTTGAAGCTCCCGTTTTGTTCATGTCGGGACAGGATGTCATCGGTCTCGATGGCGCTCAGAAAGCAACGTTGAAAAAGTACATCGAGAATGGCGGTTTCCTGCTTGCGGAAGCTTGCCGCGGGGAAGGGTGCGATGACGGATCGTACGATCAAGCATTTCGACAATTGATGGCCGACCTGTTTCCGGATAGCGAGTTGCAAACAATCGACCCGTCTCATCCGATTTGGGTTTCCCATTTCAAGATCTTGCCGAGCAACGAGCGTCCACTGCTTGGTCTGCAAGCATGTTGCCGCACCAGCGTCGTGTATTGTCCAGCGAATCTAAGTTGTTACTGGTCATTGGGGAAACCATCTGTCATGGAAAACAATCGGGTTCCGTTGGCACTGCAGAATCGCGTCGAGTATGCGTCACAGTTGGGCGTCAATGTGATCGCGTATGCAACCGGACGTGAACTGCGAGAGAAGTTCGACACACCGAAACTGGTTGAGGATGCTGCCAAGATGCTGAGCGAACGGGCGCTCATTTTTCCAAAACTGCAACACGGCGGTGGTTCCGATGACGCTCCCAATGCCTGGAAGAAAGTACTCGAAGAAGTCAAAGTTGGCATCGGGTTGGAAATCAAAACGGCCAAGAAGATGATCTCGGCTTCACCAGAGTCACTGATTGACCATCCTTTCATTTTTGTTCATGGAAGAAACCGGATTGAGTTTACTCCCGACGAGCGAGATGCACTTCGCCGTTACCTTGAGTTGGGTGGGTTTATCTTTGCCGACTCCATTTGCGCTTCGGACGCGTTTTCTAATTCGTTCCGTGAAGAGATGAAAACTATCCTTGGCGCGCCGTTGGCGCCAATTCCCAAAGATCACGATATCTGGCTGAACGTTCGTTACGGAAATCGACTGGATCGAGTGACTTTGCGAACGAAAGATGCAGCTGCTCCGGGCGGGTTTCGTGAAACAGTCACCGCACCTCAAATGGAAGGTGTTGAATTGAATGGTCGCCTCGCGGTTGTCTTTTCACCGTTTGATCTCAGCTGCGCACTGGAAAATACGGCACTGTCTAACTGTACCGGGTACACTCGCGCCGACGCATTACAGATCGGTGCGAAGGTGATTCTTTATTCGCTACGCAGTGACGCTGTACGGTGATTAGCCAAACATCTCCAGCACGACGTCGGTTGCACAAAGACCATTCGTAGCGGCGACACGTGTCGAATGTCGTGTTTTCAAATCCTGGAAATTCCAAGCATCGCCCCTTTTTGGGGAGTGGCAACTTATAGATACCATCATCATGTCAACAACCAACTCCGTCTTTGAACCCGCTGTGGTACGAAGTGATTTTCCGATTCTCGACCAGAGAATCCATCGTGATCGCGCACTGATCTATCTAGACAATGCGGCGTCGACACAACGTCCCAGTGCAGTGATCGAGGCGATGACGGAGTGCTACGAAAAGAATTACGCTAACGTACATCGAGGCATTCACTGGCTGAGTGAACAGGCGTCAGCGCAATATGAACAGGCTCGACTTGCCGTTCAACGATTGATCAATGCGCCTTATTCAAACGAAGTGATTTTTACCGCTGGAACAACGGCCGCTATCAATACGGTCGCTCACGCTTGGGGCAATCAGCATGTTGGCAAGGGAGATGTGATCTTGTTGCCCATCTTCGAACATCACTCCAACATTGTCCCTTGGCAGCAGCTTGCCACTCGAACGGGTGCCATCGTGCGATTTGTTAACATCGACGACGAAGGTCAACTCGACATGGATGACCTCAAGCAAAAGCTCGATGATCGGACTCGAATGATTGCGTTCGCCGCCGTTTCTAATGTGCTGGGTACGATCGTCCCTGTCGCGGAGATTGCTGCTTTGGCAAAAACGGTCGGCGCTGCAACGTTGGTAGATGCTGCACAACACGTGCCGCATGGCCAGACGGATGTTCAAGCCTGGGACGTCGACTTTGTCACGTTCAGCGGACACAAGATGCTGGGGCCTTCGGGCATTGGCGTACTGTGGGGACGCCAAGCGTTGCTGGAGTCGATTCCGCCGTTTCTTGGCGGCGGTAGCATGATCGATAAAGTCACGGTTGATGGATTCACGCCGGGAGAGCTGCCAGCGAAATTCGAAGCGGGGACTCCGCCGATCGTTGAAGCCATCGGATTGGGTGCGGCCGTCGAATACCTCTCAAAAATTGAGCTCGATACCGTTCACGATCACGAGCAAAAGCTGACCTCCGTAGCGATGGAGCGTCTTGTTGGCATTGAAGGATTGCGTGTTCTGGGACCGGCTGCCAGTCTTCGAAGTGGACTGGTCAGTTTCGTCGTCGATGGCGTTTCGGCGCAAGACATTTCGATTTTGCTGGATCAAAAAGGGGTTGCCATCCGAGCTGGGCATCACTGTGCGATGCCACTTCACGACAGCTTAAACATTAAATCCAGCTGCCGGGCAAGCTTCTATCTTTACAACACGCTCGACGAAGTCCATCAATTTGCTGACGCTCTGGAGACCGTATTGGCCAAGTTGAGATAGGATGCCGCGTTGACGATTGGCACTCGTTCTCGATTTGATTTGCAGCCGAACCTGCAGAATCGCGTCGACTTGATTCGGACTTGGATTTTGTAGTCCCAGCTTAGATTTTGTTGTCCCAGCTTAGATTTTGTAGTCCCAATTAACCCAGCCGTCGGGCAGTGACGACGTTGGTGCGATCGTTGACGTCAAGTTAACCTTGGACTTTGTTTTCACAGCAAAGGTCGTTTCGAGCAGACGTGTGTAGCCGTCAGTCATGCTATGCAACGAACTGTTCTGGATGATGTGTTCGCGACCATTCCGCCCAAAAGTCTCACGCGTCTTGGGTTCGCGAATGAGTTCGATCCAACGTCGTGCCATCGCCTGGGCATCATCTGGCTCGACTAAAAAACCTGTCGTTCCGTTGATCACTGACTCATCGATCGAGCCAACATCCGTAGCGACGATAGGGCGCTGGCAGGACAGTGCTTCCATGATCGATACGGGACTGGCTTCATTGTGAGAGGTCAGTGCGAAGACATCCATCATCGAAAGAGCCCCGGGGATGTCATGGGTAGCCCCGATGAAGCGGACTTGCGAGTCGACTCCTTTTGACTTTGCCAATGCTTCGAGTCGAAGCCGCTCAGGTCCGTCACCCACAATAACAAATTGAGCGTCCGCGAAATTGGATGAAACTCGACGGGCTGCCTCGATAAAAAGGTCATGGTTCTTTTCCGGACGGAGTGCCGCCACAATTCCAATCACAGGAACATCGTGGTTGATCGACAATTCGTTTCGCCATTGCGTGCGGGCATCTTCGCAGAAAGTGAATCGATCGGTATCGATCCCATTGGGTACAAGAAATACTTTTTCCGCGGGGAATCGTTCGTGTTCAATCTGAAACTTGGCATGTTGGCGAGCAACGGCGATAAATCCGTCGGTAATGCCCGTCAACATTCGGTTCAGACGACCGACACCATCCGGCCAACCAGTTGAGTGAAGTGCGGACAGGATAACGGGCAGTCGTGCACGTCGGGCTCCGAGGCGCCCCCAGAACATTTTGTCCCCGGCACCGACCGTCACCAACGCGTCAATTTTCTCTTTGAGGAACAGCTGTTTCAGACGACCCGCAACTGCGAAATCGTATTTATGGCGGAGGAGGTTTTCGAAAACAGGGATCTCATTGGCCAGCTCTTCACCGAGCACATCCTGTTCTTTCATGCATCCGATGATTGGCTCGATACGGTTGCGATCAAATCCTCGGACGAGGTTAACCAGTAGCGTTTCCGCGCCACCGATTGGCATGCTGGTCAATAAGAACATCGTTCGCAATGGGCGACCGAACGGTGCTTGATTGGAGTGTTTGGATCGATTGGCGGACTTCGATTGATTCGACATTACTGAGTGGGGGTAAAGCTTGAAGGGGTAGAGGAAGCATCGCCAAAGGTAGGAAACAACGGGGTGGATTCTTCGCAACGATCGGCTGCTGGCGGTTGACCATCGCGCAAGCGTGCCGCTTCGATTGTCGATTGAAGAAGTTCCTGATCAACGGTTCCGCCACGGTAGTCGTAGCGATCAACTCGCCCAACTCTTGGGTCGAACGTCAGCCAGTTTTTCATGCGTTGAATGTTGGGATCGCCATGAATGCGTTGTAAATGAAATGGATCTTCGCCGATCTCATTCCAACCACCATACGCGGAACAAACGCCAAGAAACCCGGCCTCCTTGAGCATCGCAAAGACGTCGCGATGAAGGTTGCATGGTTGGCCGAATGGGAACGCAAAGTATCGAATTTTGCGACCAATCAGCGATTCCATCTCGATACTCGACGCAATGACTTCATCGACCAGTTGCCGTGGATCGGTGATGGAACCGATGTCGGGATGTGTTCTGGAATGAGCTGCGATTTCGATGCCCGCCATATCCATCGCCAGCAGGGACGCGATTGAGTTGACCGGCAAGGGACGCCCGCGTTGCACATCATGGGGAAACGGTTTTTGTTCGGTGGTGTGATACGTTGTGACGAAATAAGTTGCCGGTATCTTTCGTTCAATCAACAACGGGAGAGCGAACTCGCTGTTTTCCGCGTATCCATCATCAAATGTGATCGCCAATGTCGGGCGAGAATTATTGCCACTGGCAATGCGACGTTGACACTCCTGGAGATCGACGATTTCAAAGTTCTCTTCGAACCATTCGATTTGCTGTTGGAATTCCGCACGTGTCATCGACCAATCGTTTGGATATTCGTCAGCGACCCGATGATAAAACAGCACGATCACCGGAACGGTGCCCTGACGTGCCATGTTCAGCATGGATAATTTTCGAAACGGCATCGTCGTTAAACGATACGCTTGGATCAATTTGGATTTCCAGTCCTTCATAGTCGCGGGGCCTGCGCTGGAGTTAGAACGTCGGCGAGATGTTCGAAATAACTTGACCTAAGTGTTGGTCACGCTCGGCGTGACGCAACCGAAGTTCGAAAATCTTCCCAGCGAAGCTCAATTGATCGGCGAACGGGCCAACCTTGCTGGTCAGTTGACCCCCTTAATCGATACAGCCAGCACAGAACGAATGAATTGGCTGCCCGAAGACTCGAGAAACGGAGGTTGGACGAATCGCTGAGACAATTTCGAGATCCAACCAAAACCGGCACCGAATCTCAATCGTGAATTGTTGTGACCTAAGTTTGTGTGTCCCCACCGTTTCAGCAAACCACGGTACTTCAACAAAAGAAAAGACATGGCCGACATCGACTCAGTGAAGACAGATCAACCAGAAAAACGCAACTTGTTTGGAATCGAGATAGACAACGTTCGCATGCCCCAAGCTGTCAACCAGTTGCGCGAATGGATCGAGTCAGAACCCGATGACGCGCCCACGTGCCGCTACGTCGTGACGCCCAATGTGGATCACACGGTCTTGTTGCAGGAAAACGAAGAACTGGTCAGCGCCTACGAAGAAGCACACCTGATCCTTGCCGATGGTCACCCGATTATCTGGGCGTCACATCTACTTCGACAGCCGCTACCTGAACGAGTGCCAGGAAGTGAGTTGGTTCCTGAACTCTTTCAGTCGTTTAATGAGCAATTTGACCAAGACCGACCGCTCAAAGTGTTTTTGCTGGGGGCCAAACCGGGCGTTGCAGCTATTGCCGCAGTCAATATGAAAAAGGAATGGCCCAATGTGCAAACCGTGGGTGTGTATAGCCCGCCGCTCGGATTCGAGCACGATCCAGAGGAATGCAATTTCATTTTGGGCCGCATCGCGCTCTGTCGACCGGATGTGGTTATCGTTGGGCTCGGTGCGCCAAAGCAAGAGATTTGGGTTCACCAGCATTACCATCAGATGCACGCCAAGGCAGCGCTCTGTGTTGGAGCGACGATCGATTTTTTGGCTGGCGAACAACAACGTGCACCACGTTGGATGCAAAAAAGTGGCATCGAATGGTTGCATCGCATGCTCAGCCAGCCCAAGCGCCTCGTTAAACGGTACGCGAAAGATGCGTGGATTTTTCCTCAACTGGTTTTGCGACAGTTATTCTGGGGCGCCCCCTCAAAACAACTGCAGTGACTGTGACCGAAGACCGCTGCGAAGTGGCCTCAATCCGACACTCCCAGCTGGCTACCACGAAAGCCAGCGTCGGTAACCGTCGCCCAGACAACGCGCTCCAAAGTCCAAGTAGTCTTCGGTCAGATCCTGAAGTTGCTGTGTTCCACATGGACTTCCACATTCATCGCAACAGTCTTGTACGGGTACTGAGATTGTTCGAGTGACCATGCGACAGACGTGAACCGGCACGCGAACAGGCACTTGATATGGAATATTGACTGTGTAGGTCTGGATCGTCTCGCGAGCGACTTGACGCGGCACTTTGACCATGCGAACGCGATAGCGAGTTTCGGGAACATTCTCCCAATACAATTCGCGACGCATCTGGGGGACATCACGATAGCGGACTTTTTGTAGCGTTCGCGTAAGAACTTTAGGTATCGCGACCATGTAAGTCTTCATGACTTTTTCAGAAACCGTCCGTGTCTCTGTTCGGTTGCTGGTTCGTGTTAGAATCTTCGGCACCATTTCTGTTTTGTATTTCGTTGTAAACACCGGAACGCGTTGTTCGACATCGACCATCTCGGTACGAGTTCGAAATTCTGGGACCATTTCGGTGTACTTTTCGACTTTCACCACCGGCATCTCAACGACTTCCGTTTCATCGACTTCGACATAGTCGGTGACTGGTATGGTGACTTCGTATTTTTCTTGAACCGTCGATGGCAGTCGAACGAAGTACTCTTCTTCTCTGGTGCGAGTACGAGTAACGGGCACCATTTTCTTGAGCTCAACAAAGTCCTCGACTTCCTCGAGGTAGGTTTGAACCTCCGGAATTTCGACGTACTTTTTGATTGGCTGCTTGTAAGTAAAATCGACGGTGCGTTGTTCGCGAACGGGTCGATATCGAACAAACGGCAACGTCTTTTGTTTGGTCTCGCGGCGTACCTTCTTGACGGTGACCGGTCGAGATTTGGGAACCCACTTGAACTTGGTGACTCGATAAGTCTTGGTGCGTGTCGATTCCTTGAAATCGTAGACCTTGAGCGCTGCCGTTTTTTGTTGGATTCGATGTCGAGTCACTGGGATCATTCGCGTCCTGGTTTCGGTCCGCTGTTGAATCTGTGGAACTTGATAGGGCACCCGTTCCTGAACATCGCGAAAATCGGTGTAGGGGATGCGTTGGGTGACAATTTTTGGGCACCACACATTGCGTACACAAGTCTGTGATCCGACGGCACACGTTGAGCATCCACAGGGGCCTTGAAGCACTTGGCACGTTGGACAAGTGACTTGTCGACGTTCCCAAGTACCCATGTCTCGCGTGATGGTCCGATACTTGGTAATGGGGACTTGGCGCGTGACTGTCCGATAGGCGGTTCGCATGATCTCAAACGGAACATTGACGGTGTACGATTGGGGAACGTGCGTCGTTACAGGGATGGTGACGTTGTAGGTCTTGGTGACCGTTCGCGGCACTTGAATGCGAATCGGATAGGTTCGGGTGACTTCTTCTTCGTACGGTTCATTGACGTAGAAGGTTTCGTTCTCAAGTTCTGTGTAAGGGATCCAACTGCTGTACTGGATGTTCTCGTCAAAAAACTGAGCGGCCTGGGAGTACTCAAAAACGTCGTAGCTGGATTTGACTTCGTCGTAGTCAAACGTCACTTGTTGGGAGCTGGTTGGTCGCTGTCGCACGACGTATCGTTTGATTGGTTCACGAACGATCCGCTCCTCATACTCGACGTATTCTTCTGTGATGGTTCGCGTCGCTTGCTCGGTCCGATAGACGATTTTGGGCCGCGAGCGAACTTGAGTTTCCATTCGGACTCGTGGTTTGCGAACCGTTTTTGTCAGCGGCAACTTTTCGTACTTGACGACAGTTCGCGTCCGTTCTTTGGGAACCTGAACAACGTATTTGACTTGTTTGGGCTCTTTTTCAGTCACGGTTTTGTAAGTGGTTTCTTGATACTTTCTCCGCTCGGGAACCATCACGGTGTAGGGCGTTTCGAAGGGCACTTGATAGGCTTCTTCACGGTCGATTGTTTCTTCCCGTTGTCGCGGCTCCTGAATCATGACGGTGTAGTTTTCCTGAACCGGAACCTGGAATTCCTGTTGGATGTTCACCGTATAGTTTCGCATCCGTGGCTGAGGAACTTGCACGGTATAGGATTCTACTTTTGGAATGTCATCGTACACGGTGTAGTACTGTCTGGATTTCTTCTGACGCAACTCTTGGCGGAATCGAGTTTGCATGGAGTTGATATATCTTGTTTCCCAAACCGGAACCTGGACGGTTTGAGTCGTACACTGAATCTGACATCCACAACCGCAGGCGATACCATGCGTGGGAGTCGCAGCTGCGGGATGACTTGAGATTGCCAACGGCGGCATCGCAACCTGCCGTTGTGTCATGGGTGAGATCGAAGGAGCGGGTGGTGAGGCGAAAAAGGGTGAGCCGCTCAATGACTGCCTTGGGGAAGCCAGTCGGCCTGCAAAGCCAACATCTGTTGGGGTGTTGCCTTGAGTGTTGGAAAGTGGCTCAATCAATTGCGATGGGTTGCCGACCGCAGGTTGAGTGACGGGTTGCGAGCTCATGGGCAACGGGAGGATTTCAGTCCGTGGCGCGATGGGGGGACGAGCGGATCGCTCTTGTAAATTCATACTCATCGGATCGCGTGCCGGCATGAATCCAGTGACGCGACGTCTTGTTGCTGCACCATCATTCTGAACCGCTGGGGTCACACGTGTTCGGTTTAACCCCAAAGGTCGATTGCTGGAATCGCGTGGCAGCGTGGATAGATCCAATTCGGTGAATGGAACGTTCGCGTTTCGCGATTGGGGATTCACTGGTCCTTCGACAACCGCTGTTGGAGGAACTGGTGAATCGGGTTCTTGAACTTTGGCCAACGTTTTCTCGGTGGCCGAATGAGATTCCAGCAAACGATGCACAGCTGGTGCAAGCGTTGCGATGGCAACGCCCAAGCATGCGAGGAGCAAGTTGCGGAAAGGAACCGTCATCGAAGAAATCAAAAAAACCTGAGGCCTGCGTGTCGAATCGTTTTCACCAAACCGGCAATTGTTCCAATTGCTAAATCGAGTGGCGGACACGCACAGAGAATATTCAGATTCAAGGCTAATTGAGCCCGGGGGAGAATCAACGTGGCAGATGCGAAATCTACCGACCTTCGGCTATTTTTGCCATTTTTCAAGGCCTGAGTCGGCAAGACCGCGTAGGAGATCCGCTCCCTTTTCAGATTCGCTGGTCACCGAGATTGACCGGACCTGATCATCGAGTAGTTTTAGTCGGAGCCAAACGTCAATCGGCGGCAATGCCTCCTCGATACGTTCAGCCCATTCGACCAGTACGATACTGCCGAAGTCGATCTGTTCGTCCAGACCCAATTCATCGACTTCGTCTACCGATTTGATTCGATATGCATCCAGATGCCACATTGGCAACCGACCGGCATATGGAATGCAAATTGTAAATGTTGGGCTAGTCACAGTATCGCTTTCCACATCAAGTCCGCGCGCGATGGCTTGGACAAGTCGAGTCTTTCCAGCGCCGAGTGTTCCTGAGAGTGCGATGACCATTCCGGCGATCAATCGCTGGCCGATCAAAGTACCAATGGCCAACGTCTCCGATTCGCTGTTGGAAATCAGACAAAAGTTAGGAGCTTGCTCGGACATAAGGCGCTATCAATCCAATGATGTCTATTCGAATTTCAATCATTCGGCCGAATGAGAACGGCGACAACCGATAGGATAAACGATGCACCCTTGGTGCGACTATCCGACGTTGCCTGTCTTGTCGTTTCCTCGCAAAATGCTGGATTGAATTACATGCTTGAACGAAAACCAGCAAACGATCGGCCGCTGAATATCGACGCCAATTGGGCGAAGATTGAGATTTAGCGGCAAGGATCCGAATCAATGACGTCTTCGCTGGGGGCACCGGGTGAATCGACGACGCGTCTTCAAACAACGACCTTTCGCTTGCCTGGAAGGTCAGGCTTGCCGCCGAGTACAATTGACGAAACAATAGAGCCATTATCTTTTTGCCCCGTAGTTGTCATCATGCCACCACGCAATCTATTGGCGATTTTGCTAACGATCGTGTTTTCGTTAGCTTGCTATTCAGTCGCCTCAAGAAACAAGTATGCCAATTTGTTTGCCGAGGCGATGGATGTTGTGAATCGCGAAGCATTGCATCCTGTCGAAAGAGACGAGCTGTTTGTCGGAGCAATGAATGGAATGTTACAGGATCTGGATGAGCACTCTGTTTATATCTCAGGTCAAAATTACAAATCCTTCGACGAAGATTTAAAGCAAGAATTTGGCGGCGTAGGAATGTACGTCGAAGTTGATCCGAAAAGCAAGATGTTGATGGTACTCGCACCGATGCCCAACACACCAGCGTTTGAGTCCGGGATGCAAGTTGGTGACTTGATCGTCTCGATCGAAGGCGAGCCAACCTATGGCAAAGTCCGGGCGGAAGCGGTCAAAAAATTACGTGGCCCAATTGGTGAGTCGGTAAAGCTGGAAGTCAAACGAGGCGAGCAGCTGTTGAACAAGTCAATTACACGAGCCAGGATCCCGGTTGAAAGTGTTCATGGGGACTATCGCAACCCAGATGGAAGTTGGCAGTTTTATCTCAAGGAACATCCGGAGATTGGCTATATCCGTTTGAGCCAGTTTGGTGAAAAATCTGCTGACGAAGTCCGCGAAGCATTGGAAGAAATCGCTGCGAATCGAGAAATCAAAGGACTGATTCTGGATATCCGTGCCAACTCGGGCGGACTGCTCGACGTAGCTGTCGAGATCTGTGACATGTTAATCGAACCAGGACTACCCATCGTCAAAATTCGCGGACGCAATCGCGTGGTTCGCGAACAGTACGATGCCAGAAGTGCTCCCGTTTTCCCATCCAATATCCCCGTTTGTGTTCTCATCGATCGCTATTCCGCTTCGGCCAGCGAAATCCTCGCCGCCTGTCTTCAAGATCATGAACGCGCAGTCATGATCGGCGAACAGACTTACGGCAAAGGCACCGTGCAGGACATCATTCCGATCCAGCGTGGTGAGAGTATTCTGAAATTGACAACGGCCAGCTATTGGCGACCGAGCGGCAAGAATATTGACCGCAACGACGAAATTTCGCAGGAAACCAAAGTCTGGGGTGTCCAACCTGATGACGGGTTTGCGATTGAACAGACGATTGAAGATCTGCTGCGCAACTTGAAGTCACGAAACGCTCGCGACATCGAAGGGCTGGCTTCCGGCGCCGAAGAGTTATTGAGCCAAATCCGCGACGCCGAGGACGAGCAAACAACAACTGATTCGGACAACGGCGATGAAGGTGTCGACCCGGACGACGACTCGTCAAGTTCGACGGATGAGACACCTGAGGATCAAAGTCAGAACGTCCAAAGTTCTGATGAAGTTGAGGCTGGGAAAACGGATGGAGCCGAGGCTCCACATGTTGACCGGCCTATGCAGCGGGCGATCGAGCATCTACAAGACGAATCGGAAATCGTGCCGCGACTTAAAGCGGCTTAAAAGACTCACGGTCTTTTGGTCTCAAAATCCGCGATCAACCTACGCAACCTGTCGACTTGACTTGCCTTCATGCTGTGCAGCCAAGCGTTCGACGTCCAGTCGTGTCAACACTTCAAAAGGCTCGTTGCCTTGACGCTGAACCAGCAGCTTTGAACCCGAATGCATCATTCGCGGGAAAAACATGACAGCGTTGGCAAATTGTTGTTCTTGAAATCCTGCCGACAGAATGACCATGTCGATTCGCAAGTGGGAGTTGGCAATTCTGCGAATTGCGGGTTCGAGCTCGCCGGGAACGAGTTGTGTTTTGGCTGGGATCGACTTCATCTTTTTGTGCATGTCGATTAGTCGCAACGGCGATTGTTCTTCCGGTCGCGCATCGAATCGATCGACACCGGTATACCGAAGGTTGTCTGAGTTTGAGTAGGTAAGTGCGAATTGAATGATCCGTTCAAGTCGGCTGCCATCCCCGAGGCCAACTTCGACAAAGGACTCAAACTGATTTTGCTTGATCAGTTTGTAAATCACTCGATCGGTGACCGGCTTGGAAAACATCGACAGTGAGAGTTGGCCAAAAAACGAAAGTCGTTTCACGCTTCTATCCTCGTAACGAACGTGCGAGACAGCTGGTTTAAAGAGTGCATTCCCCATATTCGTTTTCGTCTGAACAATCGGTAACGATTCTGAATTCAGGTCGGCCGTTGCAGAACTTGCATGTTTGTCAACGTCCAGCTGTTTTGGTTGGTCGATACAACCGGTAAATCTTGACAACTGCTGCTTTCAAAAGATTCCATCCGCCCTCGCTCGGGCATCGCTCCAGGTGGCCAGCACGTTTGGGCGTGGTTTTTTTCGTGTCAACTCAAAGACGTGAAATTACTTCGGCGTCAATTTTTTTGGTTTTTCAAACCAATCCGGCAACAAAACGTATAGTTCCCGGCACGCCAGACCGCCGCTGGAAAGTTGCTCCCTACGCCATATGGACACGGCGTATCCCAAAACCACGACGGTTCGAACCTGTTTGCTATCGCGAGCACGGGTCCGAGATGGCAGCGCGTAAATTCAATTCATGTCCAACTCCCGAACCCAGACCGCCGCCCAGCGTCGACTCCAATTCGAGCAATTTGAGCAACGTTTGGTCATGTCGGCACAAGCGGTTGCTGCTCCCATCGTCGAGCTGTTGCCAGAGATGGCCATCGCGGCTCCAGCGCTAACCGGACAGGATGTTGTCTGGCAGCAATCAGAGTCAGGGGATCAAGCAACCGTCGCAGCCGATATTGCAGCTCAATATGATCTGGATGGTTCCGGCCAAACGATCGCGGTAATCGATTCAGGAATTGCCTGGGATCACGAAGCATTTGGTGGGGCGTTTGGAGAAGGCAATCATGTAGTCGGCGGTTGGGATTTTGCTGAGAACGATGCCAACCCGTACGACGACGGTCCAGCCGGATATCACGGCTCGCATGTCGCAGGCATCATCGGTTCGTTGGATGATCAGTACAAAGGTGTTGCCGCCGGCGCCGACCTGGTTTCGCTAAGAGTCTTTGATGATAACGGGACGGGTCAGCTGGAATGGGTCGAAGAAGCGCTTCGTTGGGTCCATGAAAATCAAAACCAGTTTGAGAATCCAATCACGACGGTCAATCTGTCATTGGGAACTGGTTGGAATCCGGAAACGACGCCGGGCTGGGGACAACTGGACGACGAGTTCGCAGCCTTAAAAGAAGATGGCATTTTTGTTAGCGTCGCAGCCGGCAACTACTTTAACCAGATCAATGATGTCGGCTTAAGCTATCCAGCGGCCAGCGAGCACGTCGTGCCAGTCGCCAGCCACGACGCCGATGGCAACTTGAGTGACTTTTCGCAGCGAGACTCCGGTGTGTTGGTTGCTCCGGGAGAGATGCTTCGCAGTCCCGTGCCAGATCATCTATTTGGCGGAACACTGGATAATCAGTTTCTGGCATCTTCCGGAACCAGTATGGCAGCGCCTTACGTGGCGGGGGTTTCATCCATCCTTCGAGAAGCCAACTGGTTCATGGGTGAGACCGATGTGACGCAGGAGACGATTTATCAGCAGTTCCTGCGAACCGCTGATCAAGCCTATGACTCAACCACACAGCAAAGCTATCACAACATCAATCTTCGCGCAGCATTAGACCATGTCATTGCGGACCACCATGCCGAGTCATTGATCGATGCAACGAATCTTGGCCAAGTCGGCAGTGATCAGTGGATCAGCGGTACCATCGGTCGATTGGATGACGTTGACGCGATCAAGTTTACGGCAACCGAGACCGGGCGGGTTACCCTGACCGTTGAAGCGACTCATGATTTGGCGCCAGAGATCGAAACGCTGGGATCGAATCTGCGTATCGATGGCAATGAAATCAGTTTCGACGTTGTCGCTGGACAGGAATTCGGGTTTAAAGTTTCAACGACCGCAGGTACAGGACACTACGACATAGCCGTCGGGTATGAATTGCAGGCGTCTGTGCCGAATGTGGATCTTGGTGTGGTGATCGCAAAAGAGTTTTCTGGACTGACGGTCAATCAGGACAGTTCGTATCGGGTCACACCGCTGCGTAGTGGTTGGATGACGATCGAAGCGTTGCCACCAAACGCCGCGCCAATGACGGTTGAAGTCTATGACGCCAACCAAAACCTTGTTGGTTCCACCTCGGTCAGACAGTCAGTCGCGGACTCCGACGCTGGCCTACTGAGGATTGATGTCGATGTCATCGCAGGCAATGATTACTTTTTCAAGCTGGTCTCGGCTGAGGGAGAAAATCATGTTGATGTCCGGGTGACGAATCTCGTTTCTGTTAGCGGAAACGAAATTACCATTCATGGAACCAACGCGGCAGATCAATTTACTTTTGACCATTCCTCCGAAAGTGACTTTTCCTTTTCGATCAATGGACTTTCGTACACAGTCGATGATGCCAGTACCGATTCGGTCCGGGTCATCGGTCATGGTGGTAGCGATTCGATTTCGGTAGTACTCGGTGATCGGGCCGATAAAGTCGCGACGCGAAGCGACGGTGTCTACATTGGAAACCAGTCGTTGACTTTGACCGCTCACGGCACTCAAACACAGGTCATCGACGGTGGCGGTGGTTACGACACGGTTTTTTTAAATGACACCGTCGGTTCCGAACAGTTTTTTGTAGGGACTCAACAATCGTGGGGCCATGGCTATTGGGCTTCACTGACGGGCAGTTCGTTCTCCTCTCGCGTAACCGGGTTCGAAGTCGTTCATGCGGAGTCGCACGGAGAAGACACCGCCCGTTTTAATGGGACAAATGGAAATGAAACGTTTGTTTCGCGAGGATCGCGAAACATCTTGCGAATGGATGGGGCAAACTTGCTGGTTGACGGTTTTGATCAAGTGTTTGCTTCCGGCGGTGGAGGCGATGATCTGGCAAACCTGTTTGATTCAGAAGGGAACGATCAGTTTGTGCTATCACCCAATGCCGGTTCAATTTCCAATCAGAATTACTTCGTACGCGCCGACGGTTTTGGTCAAGTCAATGCATTTTCAGAGTCGGGAATTGATTCCGTTGCATTGTCCGACTCAACGGATCCGGCGGCACGTGACCTGTTCGCCTATCGAGACGGTTTTGCAACGTTGTATGGTGATGGGTATGGACTCTATGCCAAAGGGTTTGCCAACGTTGCTTGGCAGTCCAGCGGCGGTGATGATCTAGCTCAAGTCTTTGATACAGTTGCGAACGATCAATTCCGGGCTACCGCGCAGCAGGCTGAATTGATCGCCGATGGCGTTACAGTAACGTTGACCGATGTTTCCAATGTCGGGTTCATCTCCAACCGTGGTGGATATGATCGAGTGACACTGGAAGGAACCGTGGGTGATGATCAGGTCACCATGAATGAGGACCAGCTACGAGTAACTCATGCCAATGGGGACATCTTGCGGATCTACGACGCGGAAGAAGCCAAGCTTGATCTGTTAGCTGGCGTGGACCAAGCTAATCTGCAGGGAAGTTCGGGGCGAGATCAACTCGAGATTTCAGACGAACAATTAGAGTTTGAATCGACGTTGCGGTTGTTGCAGATGACTAACTACGATCAGGTCCATTTTGATGGTGGCGATGGCAAAGACAGCGTCGAGGTGTCTGGAACAATGGACTTGTTGTCATCACTGGGCGACCGAACTGAGATCGACATGATGCATCAGAAATTGGTTGTGGAGAATATCTCATTCTTGGAGGCCCACAATGTCGATTCGGCGATCGCTGAATACGATTTGGATTCACCAGGGTACACCTACATGTTGCGCGGAAATTGGCAGGATCGATAATCGGATCCTTACCGTGACCGAGCTGTGACAGGACCCTTCAATTTTCAGTGTGGGTTAACAGCCAAAGTTGGATCAGCCCGGAAGTTCCGTGGACCAAAACGGCCATTTTTGAAGGTGAGTCGTTTGTGGATTCCCTTGCATTGACACGCTTACGAGGCGACAATGCTAGAGGATGGGTAAAAGCTCCCATTTTGATATTCACGGTGCATCCATCTACTCGATACTTGCCTAATGGACCGACCAGGTAACCCCTCATCTCTTAGACGTGGTCCAGAAACGTCGCCATCCTCTCGCGGTAAGCAGGAAATGGGCGAGCTGCGTCGTGAGCGTGAGCCGCTAGACAACGTCATGCGTGTTAACACGCCAGAAAACATCTCTTTTCAGTACGAAGTTGTTGGTCCATTTCGACGCATGTGGGCTTACATTCTCGACATTCTGATCTCGCTGGTCGGCTATTGGATTTTGATTTTTGTTTTTTGGATGGTCTTTGCATTCGTCATTTACCCATTGGTAAATTCGATGGGCCTGGCTCCGATCTTCGATGAGCTCGGTGGGATGTTAGTCGGGTTTGTATTTATCGGCCAGTTCCTCGTATTCTGGTTTTATGGAGCGTTTTGCGAAACGTATTTTAACGGCGCGACGCTTGGTAAATCCATTTTGCAGCTGCGTGTCATCACGGTCGACGGGCATGCGATTGACGGGACCGCCGCAACGTTGCGTAACTTTTTTCGTTTGATCGACATGATGCCCATGGTGACGTTGGGGGCGTTGTTTGAAGTCGAGGAATTCACTGGGGTTGCATTGCCGACTGGCATGTTCGGGTTGTTGGTCATGATGCTCAACCGTCGCTATCAACGGCTTGGAGATTTGGTTGCCAACACGGTCGTGGTCAACGAAGAGAAAGCACGTCTGCCAAATTTGGCTAAGTTTACGGACAAGCGAGTTCCCCAGCTTGCCGAGATGATACCCGATTCGTTTTTTGTCACGCCAAGTTTGGCCCTCGCGATTGCTGACTACGTTGAGCATCGCAGCACGTTGAACTATCAACGTGCCAGTGAAATCGCCAGCTTTTTGGCTGTGCCGTTGTTGGAGCGATTTCGCCTGCCCAGCGATACCGACCACGATCTGTTACTGTGCTCGCTGTACTACAAGGTTTTTGTCAAACAGGACCTTGGAGGAGATGAATCAGTTGCGGCCAAAGACTTTGCCGCGATTGGGCCGTCTGAAGAAAATGTGATCAATCCGTACGTTCCCTAATCCATCCAAGTCGCAATGAAAGTATCGGAACTGATTCAAAGTCGCCAACCTCAATGGGTCGAGCTGGAAGTACTCTGCGAGACTCTGAGCAACGCGACGAACAAACCCGACGTAGAAACGATCAGCAAATTCAGCAATTTGTACCGTTCTGCGTGCGCTGATCTTGCTTTGGCGGAGGCGTATCAGTTGCCGCCCAATACCGTCGACTATCTCCATCGGCTCGTCGCGCGTGCCCATAATCAGTTGTATCGCAGTCGGTCTGTTCAATGGTCGAAATGGGCCCAAAGAATTTTGACCGAAACTCCGCGAGCTATTTTTTGCGACCCGTGTGTGCATATCGCCACGGCAATTTTTTGGGGCCTGTTTCTGTTGTCTGCGTTCCTGGCATACGACGATGCGACTTGGCCCAACTTTGCAGAGCAAGTGGTCGGCGAGCAGCAGCTGGATGGCATGCGAGACATGTATAACAACTGGGGCGAGGGTAGAAACTTTGGGACCGATGGTCAGATGTTTGGCTTCTACGTCAACCACAATGCGTCCATCGGAATCAGCTGTTTTGTCACCATGTTGTTTGTCTTGCCAGGCTTGGTGACACTGGCGTTCAATGCCATTCAGCTGGGGACGGTCTTCGGATTCATGTTTCGCGGTGACATGGGTGAGGCCAGCGTCAACTTTCAAAATTTTGTAACGGCACACGGCCCCTTCGAGTTAACCGCGATTGTTCTCTCAGCTGGCGCGGGGTTAAAAATCGGTTTGAGTTGGGTCATGACCAAAGGATTGAGTCGACGTGATTCGTTAGTCGCGGCGGGGAGAGAAGCGCTGCCAATTGCGATGTGCGCTGTCGTGTTGTTTTGCATGGCTGCTGTCATTGAAGGCTTTGTTTCACCTACCGAAGCGGGGCGAATGCCCTGGGCCGTCAAAGGAGTGATCGCCGTTTGCTGCACATTCTTGTTACTGGTCTATTTTGTGATCCTCGGTTTTCCGCAAGAGTCCGCATCGGAGAGCGAGTTGTTATGAGATTCGATCGTACCTTTATCGCGATTCGAGAACGGACGACGTTGGGCATCCTGGATTTGGCATTGCATGTGATCGTGGATCACATCCGCCCGCTGTCTTGCCTGTTGATCATCAATGCGCTCCCCTGGATCTTGTTGGATGTTTATCTGGTCGGACATCTGTTGAGTGACGACTATGAAGCACCAGCAGCGTTTGCGTTTTACTGGGCAACGTTGATATTGGTCATCAGCCAGGCTCAGCTGGGGACGTACTTGATTACCCAGTATCTTGGAAAAGCGATGTTTGAAGGGCAGCCACGCGTGTTGGAAGTTGCCAGCTCTTTTTGGAAGATCACACCCTACTTTTGGTTTTCCCAAGGCACCTTACGAATGGCGATCTTTGCGATTTTGGTCTGCCTGATTTTTGATGGTGACAGTGACAACTCTCAAGTCGCGATCGTATTGTTATTTTTTGTGGTCTCCGCTGGTTGTGTCGTTCGCGCCTTCCGGCCGTTTGTGACGGAAGTTTTGGTGTTGGAAAAAACACCAATCCGGGCAAAGCCAAACATCATCCATTTTGGTGCTCGTTCAAAATCCCTCCACGCATTTGCAAGTAACGACCTGATTGGCAAGTCCATCGTGACAGCAGCGATTCTGGCTGGACTGTTGTTTGCCACCCACTCGATGTTTTTAACCATCGACCAAGTCATGAATGTCCGGGCAAATAGCGCGTATTCTTTACAACCAGTCTACTTTGTCGTGTCGCTTTGGATCGTCACAGGTTTTGCCAGCGTCGTCCGATTCCTGTATTACATCGATTTGAGAATCAAACAGGAGGGATGGGCCGTCGAACTTAAGATGCGTGCTGAAGCACAGCGAATGGAAGAAGCAGTAGAATAGAAGCACTTCATCGGCACCCGATTTGTTGTCAAACATACTTGTCATCATTGTGAACATTTCAATTCAATCTCCCAACGTCTACGAGCCATTCGAGATCTCCGAATCTCTGCAATGCATAATGCGCACGATGATCATCCTGTGGAAATCCTCAGTCATGTTGGGCTTTGTCGCAATGGTCATGTGCCTTCCAGGTGATCAGGTGTTGGCGCAGGATAAATCCGAACTGCCTTGGTACGACCAGGGAACGGGGCAGGTGCAACCAGTTGGGGTTAAAACTCGCGCAGAAGTTTCCAACGAAGAACGCCATTCGATTGCGCCCGCAAAGCCTAAGAAAAAGAAAACGAATAACACCAACAACACCGCTAATACGGGAACGACGACCACTGGTGGAACCAATTCAGCCGCAGTTGGTTCCGTCATGTCAGCGCTTGTTTGGGGACTCGCCATTACGGCCGGTATCTCGCTGTTGTTGACCTTGGCCATCATGTTTTGGAAATCACGTGGCTCCCAAAGTGAAAACGCGGAAGAGTACGTTCCGACGCGATCAATGGAGGAAAGTATCCAGCAACTTCCATTCCAGATGGAGTCGACTCGGAAAGGCGATTTCCGATCGCAGGCTTACGAAAAATATCAGCAGGGTGATGTTCGCGGGGCCATCATTTTGTTGTTTAGTCACGTGTTGGTGTCATTGGACCAGAAAGGATTCGTTCGGCTCAAAAAAGGGAAGACGAACCGTCAGTATCTTCGCGAGTTGGGACCTTATCAAACACTCAATCGTTACTTTGGTGACGTGATGGTCCGATTCGAAGAGGCGTTTTTTGGCGATCGCGAACTGGATAAGGCATCCTTCGAAACCTGTTGGAAAGACCTGGAGGAATTTCAGTCGGGGCTCGAAACAACCAAGATCAACACGGAGGTCGCGCTATGATTTGGCGAGTCGTTATTTGCATCGCGATCCTGAGCGTGCTTTCCGGTTGTACTCCGCAGACCGACCAGGTGGACACCCGATACGGTTTGTCCTCTCGTGCTCCGGCCAGCATCAATGGGACTTCGTTGTTGGTCAAAAAACTGGAGGCATTGGGCAATCGGGTTCGTGTGAAACGACGGATCACACCTGACATTTCAAATTTCGATGTCGTGTTTTGGATTCCCGATTCCACCAATGCGCCGTCACCTGAAGCGACGCAAGCACTCGAGGATTGGCTCAACGAATACTACATAAAACGGACATTGGTCTACGTTGGTCGACATTACAGTGCCGAAAGTGACTACCTGGAAGCGATCGTCGAAGGTGTTGAAGGGGAGCTGCGTGAAGAAATTTTGCGCCGGATCGCGGAAGCGAAGGTTGCCGATCCCTACGATCAGTACACAACGTGGTACTCGATTCGCGAAGACTGTGACTGGTATGTTACCGAGCACCACGACGAGACAACGTCGAATCAATTGGGTGGTCGACTCAGTCGTCGCATTCCGCAAGAAGACAGGCCGGAAATCACTTATTCAACCTTGATGAAAGCGTCGTCGAACCACATGACGTTCCGATCTTACGAACGCATCGGCTGGACGCGAACCAATTTGTTGTTCGTCGATGGCAAGTCATTTGTCTCCAAGTTGACCAATGACATGGGGGCGGATTCGAGCATCATCCTGGTTTCCAATGGTTGCTTTCTGTTGAATTTTGGTCTGGTCGACCCCAAGAAAGAACGCATTGCCGATCGTTTGCTTGCCACGTTGCCGAACAACACGGATGTACTGATTTTGGAAAGCGGTCCACGTGACATCGACATCAGCGACTCGAATTACGAAAATCACAACTCGTGGGCGTGGATTGCTGAAGCTCCGTTACGCTACATCGTGCCGCACTTTTTGTTGTGGGGCGTGTTGTTCTGCTTCGTGTTTTATCCGATTCTTGGTCGACCGCGTCAAACCAAAAAAGAATCAACCACTTCGTTTCGAAATCATATCAATGCCATCGCCAAACAACTGGCTCGCGCCGGAAAGGTGCACAAGGCGAGGCAGACAATTAACAACTATTTACAGCTGACCGACGACAAAGGAAAACGCAAACCAGACTGATTATCATCTGGTTGCCAAGTTCCAGTGCGAGACCATTGCACACGATCGACGTCGCTTTTTTAATCTCAAATTTTAGTATGAACACATCCCCAGAACCTCCGATTCAATTCAAATGCCCATCGTGTGGCACCGAGCTGCGTGTTGGCGCGTCATTGGCTGGGCAACAAGTCAAGTGTCCCAAATGCTCTGCCTTGGCCGTTGCCCCAAGTCGCCAACAACCACCGTCCGTTCAGCCAGCTCAGGATGTCGAGATCACGCCCGACATGATCCCGACCCCGTCATCCGCTCCATCGGTCCCGGACCCGGTCCCGGTCCAAGACACGAAGTCGACACCAGACTCCTTGGCCGATCCGTCCGTTCCCCAGATATCACTGGATTCAACCCTGCCGGCTTCGACACCGTCTCAACCTCAAGAGGTCGAAGTCAAGTTGCAGACTGCGGAAGACCAATCCCAGATTGGTGAGGAGACGCCGACTCGCAGACTATATCAACGAATTCGAGATGAAGTCAGTAAGATCTTTGTTGGGCAGGATGAGTTGGTTTTGGGGACATTGGTGGCGCTGTTTTCCGGTGGCCATGTTTTAATTGAAAGTGTTCCCGGGCTTGGAAAAACGCTATTTGTTCGAACACTTGGCAAGATCATGGGGTGTGACTTCGGGCGCATCCAGTTCACTGCTGACCTGATGCCCTCCGACGTAACGGGGGCTCCGATTTTCAATATGAAATCGCAAGAGTTTGAGTTTCGGCCGGGGCCTGTGTTTACTCAGTTGCTTCTGGCCGATGAAATCAACCGATCACCTGCGAAAACCCATGCGGCACTTTTGGAGATCATGCAGGAAAAACGAGTGACCGTTGATGGAACGACGCACATACTTGATTTGCCATTTCTCGTGATGGCAACACAAAACCCGATCGAGTCAGAAGGCACGTACAACTTGCCAGAAGCCCAGCTGGACCGTTTTATGCTGAAACTGCATGTCGACTATCCAAGCGAGCAAGAAGAAGCGAGGATCCTGTTGATGCACGGTGGTCAGAAGTCGGTCAGCGATCAATTGGATCAGGAGATTCAAACCGTCACCACGCCGGAAGAAATTGTTGCCACAACGCTGCAAAATGAATCCGTCAGGATCGATCCTTTGTTGATTGACTACATCAACAAAATCGTTCGGCAAACACGAAAGTGGCCACAGTTTTATATGGGCGCGTCGCCCCGTGCGGGGATCAGTTTGATGCAAGGGGCTCGGACATTGGCGGCATTCTATGGACGTGACTACGCCGTCCCCGATGACGTGACACAAATTGCCATTCCGGTCCTGCGTCACCGAGTTCAACTGACGGCCGAAGCGGAAGTCGAAGGCCAGAAAGTCGACCAGATTTTGGCCGAGCTAATTCGCTCGATTGAAGTCCCGCGGCTGAAATAGCTCAACACGCCGAGCTTCAGCTGATCGTCAACTGAGTTCATTTCGTATCGCAAATTAGTATGTCTTCCAGCAACGATTGAGTTTGTCTTGCCTTTGTTGATCAACACGACCTACGAGTTTCTACTGAATCGCCCCATCGTCATGTTGCTGGTGATGGCGTTGCCGTTGCTATTTGCTGCTTGGATGATGCGACTTTATCCAAGTCGCCGAATGTTGTATCTGTTCACGATCCCCGCCATTTTTTCGATCGGTTTTATCGCCTTCCCTTATCAAAAGACCGGAGGGAACGAAACGTTTTGGACCCTGATGATTTTCCTGTTGGCGATTGACGGTCTGTTGGTTTTGACCGCACTTTTTGACGCCGTGCTAACGCTTGGACAGAACAATTTTTTTGCCCGACGAAAGATGGTGCGAACGGCATCGCAGGGAAAAAAATACGAAGTCGAAATCGAGGTGATCAACCGCGCGAATCGAGGATGTGTCATCGCTGTGCGAGATGATTTGCCGGCGTCGTTTGAAGCTCAACCCGATTATTTTGCGACCACCATCAGTGGTGTTTCCCGCACGCAGTTTACGTATGACATTGTGTGCCACCAACGCGGGCAAGCTAAGTTGAAGTGTGTGCATTTGATCGTGCGATCTCCTTTGGGCCTGTGGCGCGGTTTCTTTCAGACGCCTGTCGAATCGACGGTCAATGTCTATCCAGATATGCAGCAGATTACCGAGTACGATCTGCTTGCACGGACCAACCGATTGAATCTGCTGGGCGTCAGAAAATCTCGCAAGATCGGACAGGACAACGAGTTCGAACGACTTCGAGACTACACCAACGACGACAACTTCAAGCATATCGATTGGCGTTCCACCGCTCGGCGCCGCAAGTTGACCGTGCGTGAATTTCAGGCGAACCAAAGTCAGCGAATTATTTTTATGGTGGATTGTGGTCGCATGATGACCGGCACCTGCGGAGATCTTTCGCTGTTGGATCATTCGGTCAACGCGATGTTGATGCTCAGCTATGTTGCCCTGAGGCAAGGTGACTCCGTCGGGATGATCAGTTTTAGCAATAAAGTACACAACTACACGCCGCCAAAATCGGGCGTCAATCACATTAATCGGCTGCTGCACGCGTCGTACAATCTTGACGCTGAGCATGTTGAGTCACGTTACGACGACGCGTTTATGTACTTGCGAACTCACTGTTTGCGTCGCGCGTTGGTGATCATGATCACCAACGTGATCGACGACATCAACGCGGTGCAGATCAAGCAGTACCTCAAGATGTTGGCCGGACGGCATTTGCCCATGGGTGTTCTGTTGCGGGATCGTGACATCTACAACGCGATCGATGAATTTGAAACGCTCGACGGCGGTGGTCAGACAGCGATCGGCACGGCTGTGTCAAATCAAACGACGCTGTACCAGGCCGCCGCAGCGGCCAACGTGTTGACATGGCGTCACCAGGTCATTCGTGATTTGCAACACGCCGGTGTGTTGGCCGTGGACGTGTTTCCAGAGAACTTGACCGCTCAGTTGGTCAATCAGTATCTGGAAATCAAGGCGCGTCACCTGCTGTAAGTCGATGTAGACGAAAGGCAATTCCGTTTTCACGTAAGGTATGCCCGCCTGTTTTTTCGTCGAATCACGCTTTCGGGGAAGGGTGAATCGACCCTGCGAGTCTAGCGGTGGCGATCACTCAACGTACTCAGGACGCCCGTTCAAAATCAGACGTTGTAGCTGGACGACGATGTGGTGCCACCACGGCCGGTCCAGTTGGTATGAAAGTATTCACCGCGTGGTTGATCAACACGCTCATAAGTGTGTGCGCCAAAGTAGTCGCGCTGGGCCTGCAACAAGTTGGCTGGGAGTCGTTCCGTGCGGTAGCCGTCGTAGTAGGCCAACGCCGAGCTGATCGCTGGCATCGGGATCCCTAGTGTAACGGCGGTTGCGACGACACGACGCCAAGCCGACTGTGCATTTTCAACGGCCGCTTCAAAGAACGGGTCGAGCAACAGGTTGGTCAAGTTAGGATCTTTCTCGAACGCGTCACGAATATTATTCAGGAACGCAGATCGAATGATACAACCTCCTCGCCACATCAAAGCGATCGCCCCGTAGTTCAGCTCCCAATCTTTTTCATCAGAAATGGCGCGCATCAGCTGATAACCTTGGGCATAGGAGACAATTTTGGACGCATAGAGTGCTTGCTCAAGATCATCAATCAATTGATCTGGATCGCCCTCAAATGAGACGCCGGGGCCATTGAGAACTTTGGCTGCTTCGATACGTTCATCTTTAAGAGCCGACAAACAACGGGCAAAGACAGCTTCGCCGATCAACGTCAGCGGTTGGCCAATGTCGAGTGCTGAAATGGCCGTCCATTTTCCGGTCCCTTTTTGACCCGCTTTATCCAGAATCAGATCGACCGTCTGATTTCCTTCAGCATCGACATATCCAAGGATGTCTCGTGTGATCTCAACGAGATAGCTATCGAGGACTCCGTTGTCCCATTTGGCAAAAACCTGATGCATTTCCTGATTGGAAAGCCCCAGTGCTGACTTCATCACGTGGTATGTTTCGCAGATCATCTGCATGTCGCCATACTCGATCCCGTTGTGAACCATTTTCACAAAGTGCCCTGCTCCTCCGCGGCCGACCCAGTCGCAGCACGGTTCCCCTTGATCTGTTTTTGCTGCGATCGCTTGAAAGATCGGTTTCACGTGTGGCCAAGCGTCAGGGTTGCCTCCCGGCATAATGCTTGGACCTTTCAACGCGCCCTCTTCGCCACCGGAGACACCGGTGCCGATGAACAGAATTCCTTGTTCTTCCAGTTCCAATGTTCTGCGTGTGGAGTCCGGGAATTCGCTGTTGCCCCCATCAATGAGAATGTCGCCAGGTTCGAGATACGGTAGCAGGCTTTGAATGACTTTATCAACGGCGGCTCCCGCTTTGACCATCATCATGATGCGTCTGGGTCGAGCCAGTGCTCGGCAAAGTTCTTCGGGCGAATGAGTCCCGACGATAGATTTGCCAGCTGCCCGGCCACTAACAAAGTCATCAACTTTCGACGTCGTGCGATTGTAAACAGCGACGGTATAGCCATTGTTCGCCATGTTGAGGACGAGGTTTTCGCCCATGACGGCCAGACCGATCAAACCAATATCTGCGTTTGCCACCGAAGACTCCCACTGGAATTGTTTAGATGCCGGATCGTTTCCTCGGATCGCGACCAAGTGAGGAATCCTACTGGATCGACGACCCGAGTTGAAGTGGCAGTCGCAGAAAGCTAACAACACAGCCGGATAACAGGCCGAATTAGCAGGTTAACGAACGCGATATTTTTCGCCGGCGATCACAAAAACTCTTCCAGTTTTTGGCCCTTTTCTTTTGACGTTACTCCAGGCACTGGTCAACAGGAAATCGATGGCCCCGTCGCCATCTACGTCTCCGATTCCACAGGCATCGAAGCCGAATGTGTCTCCGGATTGATTGCAGATCCAGGTGCGAAGTGGTTTGCCGGTTTTTCCGTCGAACAGATAAACCTTGCCCGCCGATGGAGCACCTTCATTGTTTTGCCAGGCGCCGACAACGAGGTCACCAATCCCGTCCCCATTAACGTCGCCGGCATCACTGGGCGATGTGCCCAGACCTTCGCCGGCGCGTTGGCCATGGATCGTCAAAATGTCGCTGCCGTTCTTGCCGCTGAAAACGGTCACTTTTCCGCCACCCTTGGCCTTGGTTTTGTCTGAAAAGTCAGAAGCAAAAATATCATCGACGCCGTCGCCATCAAGATCGCCAGGGAACGAGATAAACATCTGCCCAAAATTGGCACTGTTTTCATCACCATCAACGACAAATTTTTGCGTCGCTTTGCCGTCCTTGATCTGATAAACGAAAACACGTCCCCTTTGTTTGTCGCCCGCATTTTGGGCGCCGATCGCCAACGTAAATGTTCCGTCTTCGTTTTTGCGACAGGCAGCGGCATTTCCAAAAGAATCGCCGGTACGCTCACCTTGGATTTCAAACAACTTTTTCCCTGTCTTGCCCGCATAGACATAGACGGCACCTGAGCGAGGTTGTTTACCGGCAGCGCCAGTGGCACCGATCAACACGTCGGCATGGCCATCCCCGTCGATGTCACCCAGTTCTGAAACTTCATAACCGAATTGATCGCCGGCCGCGATGCCGCGAAAATGGAACAGTCTCTCGCCGGTCTGGGAATACACATATGCGTTGCCAGGTTTTTGCCCGTTTGGCGCGCCAACCAACAGGTCAGCATCACCGTCGCCATTGAAATCGCCACAGCCGACGCTGCTATTGCCGAAACGCTCTCCAGGTTTACCTTCAACGTTCAGCAGCAGTTTTCCTGTTTTGCCAGAATAGACGTAGATCTTTCCGGCATTTTTGAACGTCGGCGCCGTCACGACAAAATCGGTGACGTTATCGTCATCCCAATCGCCCACACGTCGCGCAGTCCAGCCGAACTGATTGCCGACCGCTTCGCCATTGAGCGAATGGATGATCCGGGTGTTCCCTGCCGAGTCGGTGAACAGGTCGTCGTCATCGACGTGGGTCGCCTTTAAATAGGTCTCGAATCTTGGGTCATTGCGTATATTTCTCATGTCTCGATCTTTGAGCATTTGTGCAAAGCTGGTGAAGCCCGCCTTGCGAGCCGCTTCGAGATGTTCAAAGGCCGAGTCCACATCATTCTTGAGAGCGTAGATACACGCGATGTTGTATTCGGTTGTCGCACCGACCTGTTGCGACGATTTGCTGATCTCATATGCCTTGAGTGCTTCGTCGTAACGTTTTTGGGTGTGAAAGATATAGCCGAGGTAGAAATTGGCGACGTCGTGTTTGGGAAACTCTTCTGTCAACTCGAGCAAAACTTTTTCAGCGCTGGCGATGGAGCGTTGTTGGAGCAGTCGCTGAACTTTGGCAATCTCGGCTTGGGCATTTTTTGGAACTTTGGGGATGGTATCAATTCGCCCCGTTTCATCGACTCGTTTAAAGGCAACTTGAATGGTGGCCAGGTGACCGGACGGATTCCTGATTTTCCGTTCCCAGGTAAACGAGTCAGTCGTCATGTTCCACCACGAGTGTGCGACGCCATTGTCAGACGAAGGTAGCTCGTTCATCTCCAGGTCGTTTTTAAGGATCATCCCTGAAAGCCAATGAAAATCGGGTTCGTTGGTGCTTGTACCCACTTCCGTCCACCGTAGTTGTTGAGGATCAAAACAGATCGCGGAGATTGATTTTTCGCCCCAACTGAAGTCGGTCGTTTGCAGCAGGCCCAGCCCGTCAACGATCGCGGAGACCCGACGAGTCGCTTTGCCCGTTTGCCATGTGCCATCTTCTAGTTTGCGTTTGGCAACTCCTTCCCAAATCCCGATCAAGCGGTCGAGCTGACGATTGGCCGGAAATTGTTTCAGGATCGAAGGGTCGGGAGCTTCGATGTCCAGGCTACTTGAATCGATCGACTGCGACGGGCCGGTGCGTGAAAACGACATGATCCAATTGGTCGTGTAATCACGTCCGTTGGCGGACGTCGCCTGATCCCATTGGCAGCTCTCAGTTTTTGCTTTGGAGAATGTGAACCGAGGTGTCGACTTGGCGGGTGGAAAGAACGCGCCTTTGGATTCGTCAAAGTTGCCGGCCATCAATGAAAAAGAAGAGGGAGATCCGCTATGCCAGTTAAGGATGATTTCCCAGCGTTTCTGTTCGGTGTCGTAAATCCGAAAGCTGAATCCACGAAGCGCGAGTGAGTCGGTTCCTCGCCATTGTTCGACAATCACTCGTCCGTCGAGAGCATGGCGAATTCTGGCGTTCGCAATGCCGCCTGGCCGCCATTGTCCATTCGTTCTCAAGTGCTTATTTTCGACTTTCCAGTCTCCAACCCAAAAGTCGAATTGACGCGCTTTCTCGGTTGGGATTTTGACCGGTTGGTCGTCTGCGGCTGCATTGGTGCTGCCAATCAAAATGGCAATGCCGATCACACCACTGAGTACAATCAAGTTCTTGTTCATATTCGCTCCCAACATGTGCCCCGCCGCGATTGTGGCTGAATGGGCCAACGGTTGAAATCATTCGAGAACTCGCATGTGGTATTTCAAACGAATACCGCGAATTATTTTGTATTTTGGTAACGGCGGTTACAACTTCATGCCGCCATGTTAATGAATCACAGGTCCACCCATGCCGCGAAAGTCAATGATGTTTCGAGTCTTAGCAACGATCACAAGCCTATTAGCGATCGCAATTGTGGCGACATCAATCTCAATGGCTCAAGAGAAGTCTAACACGTTTCAATCGGGGGAAGCCATCCCAGAGTTTGGGAAGATCGCGAAGGTGCAAAGCGATGTTGATATCCCCAACGATGTTGTGTTGAAAGTTCGTTTTGATGTAGCTCGACAGGCGGAAGAGGATCAGATCAGCTCGACGATGGAAAGCGTGGCGCGTTTCATCAATTTACACGCGGCGTCCGGATTGCCGCCGAACAACTTGCAGATTGCGATTGTGTTGCACGGCGACGCAATCATGGATGTGACCCAGCCGGGTTTTTATGGGATTCGTCACGACGGTCGTAAACAGGCATCTGTCGACGCCGTGCGTTCGCTTCATCAACATGGCGTGAAGTTTTACGTGTGTGGGCAATCGGCAGCCTTTCACAAAGTCGACAAGGTTAATCTGCTGCCAGTGATCAAAGTTGCACCGTCTGCCATGACCATGCATGCCTGGTTAGCGGAGCAAGGCTATTCGCTGAACCCGTTTTGAAGATCAAGAATAAACGGGTCGTGCCTCTTTGTCTGAATTGCTCGAAACCGCAACCACTAGACTACTGCGGCAGGGTCAATACGCTAAACTGAACGAACCCATTTACTGTTGGAACCGCCAAGTAATTTAATTGTTCAGATGTCTGCCTCTCCCATCGAAAAGATGTTCTCCGACGTTTCGCCAGAAAAGATCCCTCGTCATGTCGCGATCATCATGGATGGCAACGGACGTTGGGCTCAAGCCCAAGGGCTGCCTCGCGTTCGCGGTCATCAACGCGGTGCGAAAACGGTCCGTCTAATTACCGAGGAGTGCACGCGATTGGGGATTGGGCAACTGACGTTGTACTGTCTATCGAGTGAAAATTGGAAGCGACCTGCGGACGAGCTTGAGTTCCTGATGTTTCTGCTTTCGGAGTATCTCGTCGACGAGCGCGACACGATGATGGCGAACGATATTCGGCTGAAGATCATTGGGCAACGGGATCGAATTCCAGCAGAAGTCCAGGATGAAATGGACAAATCGTTGGAGATGACCTCGTCCAATCAAGGAACGTGCCTCTGTTTGGCCATCAACTACGGTGGACGCTCGGAAATCGTGGACGCCGTTCGTAAAATCAGTGCTCAAGTGGCTGCCGGCGAACTCGCGGTTGAATCGATCAATGAGCAACTGGTCTCTGATAGCTTGTATACGGCTGGGATGAGCGATCCAGACTTGTTGATTCGAACTGCGGGCGAGATGCGAATCAGCAATTATCTGTTATGGCAGATCAGTTATTCTGAGATGTGGGTGACACAAAAAATGTGGCCAGAGTTTGGTGTCGAAGATTTTCACCAATCGATTCGAGACTATTCAAAACGTTGTCGCAGATTTGGTGGCCTCAATGATGACCCTCTCGCAACCTGAATCCAGAAGCTCACCGCGCGTTCCGGTTGAGTCACGAGAAACACGTTAGGAAAATTGCTTGCTCACTCGACGATTGATCTCCGCTGCCGTGATCATCAGCACGATGCTGTTGATTCTTTTTCTTGACTTTTGGCTGGGCACGGATGCAGTTCTGTCCCGACCCGGGTTGGTATTGTCGGTGCTTGCCCTAACGACCGTCTTGTTGGCTGCAGGAGAGCTTGCGGACATGTTCTCCAATGCGGCATCGCGAGTCGATGCGCGCGTTTTGGCGTTGGCCTCCTTCGCGATGGTGTTGGTGACTTGCGTGCCTGTTTTGTGGGATGACTACCCGGCCGATTGCGCGTTGGGACGCTTTGGATTTTCGCTATCGGGAGTTGTTGTCGGATTTGTGGTTTTGATCTTTATGGAGATGGTTTCCTTTCAAGGCGAAACCGATGTGCGAGGCGAGATTGTTGATCGTATCGGTCGTGGCGCATTGACATTGATCTATCTGAACATGCTGTTCGCGTTTCTGCTGAATCATCGTTTTCTCAATGGGGACAATCGGTTGGGATTGTTGGCAATCGTCACACTGATCACAACGGTCAAGCTGTCGGACGCATCGGCATATTTCGCGGGCAAGTCGTACGGCCGTCGAAAAATGGCACCGAAGCTCAGTCCCGGCAAGACGATCGAAGGAGCCATCGGTGGCTTCGTCGGCGGTTGTGCCGGAGCCCTGATCGTGATTTATTTAGTCGGTCCTTGGCTATTTCAAACGAACGTTGATAAAGCCTGGTGGTGGGTGTTGATCTACGGTGTCCTGGTCACTGCCGCCGGTATGTTTGGTGATTTGGCGGAGTCGTTGATCAAGCGGGATACGCATACCAAGGATTCAAGTCGTTGGCTTCCAGGGCTCGGTGGGATCCTGGACGTCGTCGACTCGCTGGTATTTGCGGCTCCAGTTTCGTATCTTTTGTGGATCTAGGACCCAAGCGTTGAAGTTAGAATTTGGTTGGCGGCGCACTTGGATGCTCAAACGGTGTCGCTTATCCGGTCACGCCTTGCCGCGGTCGCTTGAGATCTGAATTTTGAACGGGAGCGTTTCGATGAACCAACACAAACCGATAGTGAAAGCTTTCCTCTTTTTCATGGTCGCGACAACGTGGTTAATGCCCAAGCATGTCGTCGCTCAAAATGAACTTCAGCAGGCGATTGCTCAAGACGACGCGGCGCTGATCAAGCAATTGGCAAACAAAGACAAACGTGTTTTATCCAAACCGTTGCCGCAAATGCGGATCACTCCGTTGCATTTCGCAATTCAAAATGGCAAGCCGACAGCAACCCGGACTCTTTTGGATCTCGGTGCGCCGATTGGAAATGCCAACAATCGCGCGGTGTCGCCACTCCATGTCGCCATGATGTTTGACAATACGTCCGATGTCGTCGACGCCATTCTCGCCTCCAAGCCAGATCTCAATGCCGTCGATACCAATCAAGCGACTCCTTTGATGTACGCGATTATGTATCGTCGTCAAACTGCGGAGATTGCCGAAAAGCTGATTCAGGCGGGTGCGGCAGTTCAGCACACGAATAAGAGTCAACAGACTGCGCTTCATTTGGCATGCTATTACAACTCTCCAGAAATCGCAAAAGCTTTGATCAATGCCGGCGCTGATGTGAACGCAGCGGATAACAATCAGAATACTCCTTTTCTTGCTGCTTGTTCATCATGCCCTGACGTTGTCGAGTTGATGATTAAGAAAGGGGCCAAGCTGTCCGTTGCCAATCGACAACAACAAACCGCACTGCATCTTGCCTGTCAGTCCAATCGCGACACAGTGGTTCGAGCAGTCATCGAACGTTTTTCAGATGTGAATATCGCCGATGCCAACGGTCAAACACCATTGGTTCAAGCAATCATTCGACAGAACGTATCCATTACCAAGCTGTTGCTCAGTCGAGGTGCAAACCCTAATTTGATCAACCAGAGTAGCTACGGTCGGAACCAAACAACGTTGTGTTTGGCCGCGTCGATCGGCCAACAGGAAATTGTAAAAGCGTTGCTCGATGCCAATGCTGGTGTGAACTTGATCGGTAAGGACGGTGAGTCGCCCTTGCACAGCGTCGTTCGATCTGGCGGTCAGATGCGGAACCAGATGCAGGGTAATCCGCGGGCGTATCCGAAAGACACAATGGAACGCTATGTCTCAATTACAAAGGAACTATTGGAGCGAGGGGCGAATCCCAATCTGAAAAACTCGTCCAGCCAGATACCGATTCAAGTGGCTGCAGAAGGTGGTTTTTTCAAAGCAGTTGAACTACTGGTCGACTCTACCAACGACCTGTCATTCAATGTGGGAGAGGGTTCGCTGTTGCATTGGGCGTCAAAAAATGGCCTGCCTAAAACAGCAAAACGGATTGTGGATGCCACACGACCTGACATGAACCAAGTCGATACCAATGGCAATACACCTTTGCAACTTGCTGCTGGCAATGGTCACGGTGCCATGGTGGAAATGCTGGTCTCCTTAAAGGCCAATGTGAACCAACCGGATACCGCTGGCATGACCCCGCTGATGCTGGCTGCGAATCTTGGCAATGCGAGGTCGGTCAACGCACTGGTCAAGGCCGGGGCAGATGTCAGTCGACAAGACGCAAGTGGGCAAGTCGCGATTCATTTTGCCGCTTGGTCGGGTGAAAAGGATGCCATTGCCGCGTTGTGCGAAGGCAAGGCGAATCCGAATGCAGCGACTCCCTCAGGATATACTCCGCTACTTGCCGCAGCGTGGAATGGCCATCTTGGTGCTGTTCAGGTTTTGGTTAATCATGGCGCCAATGTTAATCAACGAGACTCTGATGGATGGAGCCCGTTACACAAAGCAGCCTACCGTGGGCATGCCCCAGTCGTTAAATGGCTGCTACAGAAGGGAGCGGACAAGACCGCAACCAATGCCGTTGGCATGACCGCTGCGAGTCTCGCACCTTCGGACAATAACGAAATTCAGCAACTGCTCAAACAATAACCCATCATGAAGGTTCCTGATATGAAACTCTACGTACCATTCATTTTTGCCGCGCTGGCAATTTCGCTGCTTCCGAGTCAAGCGTTCGCTCAATCGGAACCGAAGTCAGAAGACGATCAGAAAGCAACGTTTGAAACCATTACCTTTATGTCAGGCGACATGCTTAAGGTGACCGCAGATCTCTATTTGGCACACAAAGACAAAGCGACTCCATTGATTGTGCTGTGTCATCAAGCGACATGGTCGCGAGGTGAGTACCGTGAGATCGCGCCCAAGCTCAACGCAGCGGGGTTCAATTGCCTTGCCATCGATCAACGGTCAGGCAAAGAAGTCAATGGTGTCAAAAATCAGACATTCATGGCAGCATCGGCGGCCGAAAAACCGACCGGTTTCGTCGATGCCGAACAAGACATCATCGCCGCGGTCAAGTTCGCAAAAGAAAACTACGCCGAGGGACAGGTGATCCTTTGGGGCAGCAGCTACAGTTCCGCATTGACGCTTCGAATCGCCGGAGAGCATCCGGACCTGATCGATGGTGCAATGGCGTTTGCGCCAGGGGAGTACTTTAAGCGATTTGGTAAGCCCGATGACTGGATCGCTCGTTCAGCAAAAAAGATCTCAGACCCCGTGTTTATCACTTCGGCAAAAAACGAGTATCCTCGTTGGAAATCAATCTTTGAGGCGATTCCCGGTGAAAGCAAACGCAAGTTCGTTCCAGAGACCAAGGGCAACCACGGCTCACGAGCTCTATTCGAACGATTTGATGATTCACCAAGCTATTGGGAAGCGGTGGATCGCTTTCTAGATCAGTTCAAGCCCAAACCTGAATAGACGCTTCGGTTTGTGAAAAGACGGGGCGAAAGTGTTCGTCGTCTGTATAGCGGTTCGATTTATCAAGCCGCAGCCTACTCGTTGCGAACACGGTTGCGTTCATAGGATTCGAATGCTGTGCGGGCAAAGTCGATGTTGCTGTGTCCGTCGGCGATTCGTTTTAACAGAGCTTGGCTTTCGCTCGAATTGATTTGCTCGAGGGCAAAAATTAATCGAGACCATCTCCGTTCAACCACAACATCACGTGCCGGTCGAACGATCTTTTGCTTGAGCACTCGATTCAGTCGATAACGTACTTCGGGTGACGTTGCATTCTCCATCGCCGCACGAATCTGCGAGTCGGCTTGCACGCGAATTTTGATTAACTGCAGCACTGCTTGCTCGCGGATTGCGAATTTGGGCGAGTCAAGCAGTTTGATCAATTCTTCCACTGTGCCTGTCGTGTTGTTGTTGGTCTCTTTTTCGATGACGGCGGTAACGTTGGGCAACCAGCGATCTGGCGCTTGAATGATTCGATTCGCTTCCGTCATCGCGAGGTTGTATTCCTGGTGTCCGAGGTCTTTCCAGACTTCATCAAAATCGTCTTGGGGTTGGTCCACCGAAAGCAGCACACGATGACGATAATCCCAGAGTAGAACTGAGTTGTCTGTTCGACCTGAGGCGCCGGTGGCAAATCTGAAATCGAAGGGCGCCATTGCGGCCGCGTTGACATTTTCCGTGTGGCCGGCATTGCGTTGAATCTGTTTCTGCGAAATCACATCCCAGAGAATGTTGGTGTCGTCCCACCCACCGGTCAATAGGAACCGGTTGTCTGGTGAGAATGCGAGCGTCTGCACTGTCGCATCGTGTCCATTGAGAACGTAGGTTCGAGAGTGCGGGTCTCTCAAGTCCCATATTCTGACTTTGGGGTCACGCTCAAAGCTCATCGCAACCCAATTGCGATCTGGCGAAATGGTCATTCCTCTTGGCTTCAACGTGGGGGCGGAGAGTTGAACTTTTGACCTCGACTCCAAATCCATGACCAACGTCTGATAGATGTTTCGAAAGGACCGATACATCACGACAAGCCGGCCATCATTGGACATGCCGACCGCTCGTTCTTTTTGATTCTTCCATTTCTTTTTGCGAATCAGCGTTGCTCCAGGCCATGAGTATGTTTCAACTTCTGAAACGCCAAGCACGTTGATCTGAGTCCCTGAGTCATTGAAATAAGCTGCCAGTGCGATGGTATCAATCGTCGACTTTAGCTTTCCTGTTTTCGCATTCCAGATTTTGACTTTTTCGTTGGCGCCGGCCGCGGTGATCAGCAACTGGCTATCAGGTGAAAACTCGACGGATTGAATCAGCTGCTCGTGTCCCTCGATCTCGCACAATGTTTGGTTGGTCGCAACGTCGATGATGTGGATTTCCATCTCTTGATTGCGCGTTGCCAGAAGCTTCCCATCCGGCGAAAAAGTCAGTCGATAGATTCCAGCAAACCGATTGGTTTTACCAAACTCACCGTTTCTCCAAACCGCATGAGTCGGCAACGGGTCATCGGAATCTGATTCTTGCGCGAAGAGACCGTCAGGTGGTTGTACTGAGATCAGACATGCAATCAGCGGCAGCACGAGCCAACGCATCCTAATCCAGGATGGTTGTGGCTTGGTCGAGTTTTTCAATGCCTCACGCATTTGCAAATTAGCTTTAAAGTTTGGTGGATACCGCGATTGCTAGCCAACATTGAATCAATGAACTGCGGGCCAGTTGTGAGTGATGGGGACTTGGGGAATCGATCGTCGCTCCAGACGGATGACGACTGAGTTGAGCGGTATCATCCAAGTTTATCAGAAAACCCCGTTTTGGTTCTAATGTAATTTGTGCGTCCCCGTAAAACCTAGCGTCCGTAGGGCAATGCAAAATCCCTGCTTTCCGGCGAGCAAGTGGATCTGGAAATTGACAGCACAAATTGGTTTTAGGCAATAAAAACACTGGCGAACCCGCCTTAGATTTGTTGCACATTTCGCCAAGCGTTATGATAGGCGGAACCAATCCCTGAAACTTGCGTCTGACGGATGTTGACCTCGTTCAATTCAACTCGACAGGTTTTCCTCCTGTGAGTGTGTTCTCAAAAAGAATCGAAGTATGAAACTCAGTTTTCTCTCACCGCGATTGGCACTCATTGCCGCTGGAGTCGGGCTGGGCATGTTGGCTCGAGTCATGCTGGGTGTTCCGGAATCGGACCCGCAACCGAAACGAACCATCGAGCGACCAATCAATGAGGCCGATGAGCGTGTGCCAGAGTTGCCGATCATCAAGGCGTCTGATGATCAACCCGTGTCGGGTTTGGTGCCGCCAATCCAATTGCCAGGGCAATTGCCGACCGGACAAGCAAGTCATTTTGCGTCGGCGAACGACGATTTTGATCACGATCCTACGGCAATCTTTCATTCACATGGCAATCAGGTCTGTGCGTCTGGTTGTGCTGTCAGCAATCATCCGACCGAGGAGTTGACCGAAGCTCGGTTTTGGCAACTCCTGGACGAGTATCGACTGGAGCCAATGGACCAAACCAATAACGCTCTTGAGGCGCTGTTGTTCTTCGGCCCCCAGACAAAAAAATGGATCGAGGCCTATGGCGTTGGAGAGCTCGATTCAACTCGTTCGGCGTTCCTCTGGGAGCAGCTGAAATGCAAGCGGGTTCAAGTGAGTTTGCGTGTCGTTGATCAGGATGGAAACATTCGAAGTTGGTTGGACTCGTCGTCGGTCCCGTTTGATCGGCGACACGTGTTTGACATGCAAACAAAAGACCTTCAACCGCTGGTGACCAGCGGGACTGTCAAGCGAGTCGGGTTGAATCATGCCTGGGTTCGATTGTGACTTGAAGGCGTGCACTTTGTGGCAGGACCGTGGTTCGCGGTCTACGAAGAAGGCGATCAGTGGCATACGCTCGGTAACGTCTGGATTAGCGATGGCAAGCAAGATTGCCGGGGCAAGATCGAAATCAAAATTGAAATGGAACGGGACGATGTTGACACTTAAAACCAAAATCATCCGTGTCGTCGCGACGACAGTATCGATTGTTTCTCTGTGCGTTTTGGCAGCGCCGTTGCTGTCCGATCCTTGCGGAATGGTGCCTCCGATCTATACCGGACCGGGTTCCCCAATCAAACGTATCGGACTGCAACAGACGTACGTCTTTTTTGATGAAGGGGTTGAGTCGTTTGTGATTCGACCCGGGTTTGAGGGCAAGGTGGACAACTTTGGGATGTTGATTCCGTTTCCGTCAGCACCGGCGTTGCGAAAAGTTCCCGACAATGTTTTCGAACAAATCGCCGCTGCAGCAGACCCGCCCGAAGTTGTGATTGACCTGTTTCCGGTCAATATGTTGGCCAACCAGGCAGCTCCCGCAGGAGGAGGGTTTGGTGGTGGCGGTGGAATGGCCCTGCGTAAGAACCAGGTGACCGTGCTGAAGCAGGAAGCGGTCGGTATGTATGAGGTCGCAGTTCTCGAAGCTGGAAGTGCCAACGCATTGAAGTTGTGGATGGACAAGCACAAGTACCAGTATCCTGAAGGAATGGATAAAGTCACTGAAGACTACATCGATGAAGGCTGGTGTTTCGTTGCCGTCAAAACCAAAGTTGGCGAGAAAGCGGCCGCAGATCCTCGCCCCGGTCAACGCCAAGCTCGTCCCGAGATGCCAGATGGCAGCGTGTTCGATGGAAATGTACAAGGGCTCGGTTTTCGGTTTCGTACCGATGAATTGGTCGTCCCAATGCGATTGTCCGCGTTCAACGAAGGGGACTTGCGAAACGTGGTCTACCTGCTGACCAAAGGCGAAAAGAAAATTCGTGCGATCCCTGAAGAATATGTCGTTCGTCAAATCGGAGGTGCCGAGCTCATCGCCAACATGACCGAACCGCTTGATGTTCGCATCATTGGTAATCCGGGTGGGAGAGTCGAGATCCCCAAGTGGCGACGGCAGACGCTACCGAAAGACCGCAATCCGGAGCCACACAACGGTATCGCCAAACAGTTGTTCGTGTCCGACATGATGGCACTCAGCCGGCCTGATCTGTCACTGGACCACGAAGAAACCGAAAAGGAACTGCTGCGAATCGGCGAACGCTTCGGATTGCGAGGTGTTGAAATCGATCGTGAGATCGAAGCGGTCTCCAAAGATCTCGCCAGCAGCCAAGTCAAACAGGCGTTGCCAAAACTAAAAGACTTTACGTTGACAATCGTTGACGGTGATTTTCCTCGAGAAGTTTTGGCCAATCAGAATCTGAAATTCTCGGACTACCGCATGGCAGCCGCCCGCAATAAAACAGAGCTGTACGATACAAAACAGCATAAGGCGGGTGGCAAAAAAAATGGCCAGTTGATCAGCCATTTACTTGATGATCCAGAAATTGAACCGGGAAAACTTGAATTTGAATTCATCGCTTCCAATGGTCCCGATGCGTCCAACGATCATTACATCGTTCGTCGCGTAACCTCCCAAACGCCGGGGATGAATGGCGTGGTCAAACGTTCGTTGTTCGTCGCGGCCGGCTGCCTGTTGTTTGGCCTCCTGCTGCCAAACTTTCGACGAAGAAAACAGGACCGTTTCTCTGGACGCGATGCCTAAGTCGGTCCTTGGCTTTCAAAACCAAATAACAAAATCAATCCATTGAATATCTCACCGCGAGAAAAATCATGAATGACTTACGATACAAAATTGTACTCACGCTGGTGGTCAGCTGTGCCATGTTATCGTGGTTGCAAGCTGACCCATGCGGAATGGTGCCTCCGATTTATACCGGGCCAAGTTCCATCACACGAACCGGTTTGCAAAAGACCTATGTGTTTCACAAAGATGGTGTTGAGTCGTTTGTGATTCGGCCTGGATTTCAGGGGAAGGTGGATAACTTTGGGATGTTGATCCCGTTTCCAAATCCACCAGAGATTCGTAAAGTTGCCGACAATGTGTTTGACCAGGTCGCCAATGCAGTCGATCCACCAGAAGTGGTCGTTGACTTGCGTGTTCGTCGTCGCATGATGCGTGGCGGCGGGGTTGCCAATGCTCCCATGGCCGTGGCCGATAAGAAGCTTGAGTTTCGTCAAACCGTCAATGTGCTCAAGGAAGAAGCAGTCGGCATGTACGAAGTCGCTGTGCTTGAGGCTGGCAGCGCTGAAGCGTTGAAGAAGTGGATGGACAAGAACGGTTACAAATATCCAGCGGGTATGGATAAAGTCACCAACGACTATGTAGATGACGGATGGTGTTTTGTCGCGGTAAAAACCAAAGTCGGACAAAAAGAGGGCGTCGATCCAAAACCTGGCGCTCGCAATGTGAAACGTGAACTCCCAGACAACAGTGTCTTTGACGGCAACGTTCAAGGGATGGGATTCCGTTTCAAGTCGGAAGAACTGGTTGTCCCCATGCGGCTCTCGGCGTTCAACGATGGCGACCTCAGAAACGTTGTTTATCTGTTGACCGACGGGCCGAGAAAAATCAGGTCGATTCCTGAAGAATATGTGGTTCGCCAATTGTCGGGCACTGAGGTCATCGAAAATGTCACGCAGCCATTGCCGTTGAGAATCATTGGTGGCACAGAAAAAGACATTCCGGAATTTCAACGGCGAGGGCTTCCTGGATTGCGAAACCCGGTGCCTAAAAATGGTGTCGCCAAAGATTTGTTTGCTTCAGACTTGTTAGCCGTCGATTCGGGCGATCTTTCGTTGCGACATGAAGAAGAGGAAAAAGAGCTGTTACGGATTGGCGAATACTTTGGGCTTCGCGGCGCTGAAATTGATCGAGAAAATTCTGACGCCTTATCAGAGCTTCGAGATGAAACCACCAAGAAAGGTTTGGATTTGCTCAAAGGGATGACATTGACTGTCGTCGACGGTGACTTCCCTCGCGAAGTGATCGCAAACAACAACCTTACGTTCGCCAGCTACAACATGCCGGCTGCTCGAAACAATCAACTCAACTACGACGCGACTCGTTTTGCCCCGGGTATTCGAAGAGAAGGTATCTTGAAGACTGGCTCAATCGACTGGAAAGCGGTTGATCGTCAGGTGGCCAGTTCCCAGCGCGGTTTTCGTCTGGGCTTGTTCTCGTTGGTTGGCGTTGGCATGATCGGAATGATTGGCGTGTTCTTTTATCAGCGTCCCAAGACGGTACTGCTGGTCGTTTTGGTCATTGGCCTTTTCGCTGGCTCGGCATTCGCTGGTGAAACAGGGTCGCTGCAACAGAATGATGATGCTGCGTTGATTGCAAAACTGGAGAACTCAAAGTCTGCCACAGAAGCGATCGAAGGACTCCGCAAAGCGGCGATGGAAAACGAGACTCGCCGCGACAAGATCATCAAAGACTTGTTGAAAGTTGTGAAGTCGGATGAGAACATTGCCAAACGTGGTTGGGCGATTGCCGCGATGGCTGAGATTGGCGGGCAGGATGTCGACGAGTATCTGTTGAATGTGCATGCCGATGAGAAACAGAAAAAGGTCGTTCGAACTTACGCTGCCGCCGCACGTGTCTCGATGACACGGACCGTCAACGGGTTGATTGAAAAAGCGAACTTGATTCCGCAGTTTCCTGCGCTCGGCCGTCCCATCGGAATGCGAATCGTCGAAAAGATGTCTGCCGATGATGCGGATGTCGAACCTGAAAAAGTGCTGAGCGTTTCCATCAAGGTGCCTCAACTCAACGCAGCCCTGGCACCGATGATCATGGCATTTGGTGCCGACAAATTAACCGACGTCATGATTCATGCAGAGGATCAAAACGTGCGTCGTACCGCTGCCGGATACTTGGCCGCCATGGCTCAACAGGGTGAGAAGGACGCGGTTAGCCAGGCAGTCATTGAATCTCTGAAGTACGAACCCGGTGCGATGTCCGTTCCGTGGGAAGGAGGCCCGTTGTTTGTTCCCGGCTTGCAATGGAAAAAGGAAGATGCGACCCAGTTGGTCGCCGGATTGGTTCGTTGGCATCTTTGGTCTGACATTAATGGCAAACAGGATGAACTCCGTCAGATCCACAACAACATTCGCTCACTTGCCCTCGCCAAAGCAGCCGGATATCAATCTCCCGGTTGGCGTGAGGCCAATGTTCAAGCTTGGTTGAAGGCTTGGGGCAGCGTTGTCGGTAAAGAGGGAGTCCAGAAGATATTAAATGAACAGGGCGTCGCGGATAATCCGAAATACGCTGGTGTTCTGAATGAGCTATAGTCTGGCCGTCGTCACCAAGTGGTAAAATGAAAGCCGCGAAACCATGTTTCGCGGCTTTTTCCATTGTCTGACGGTTTTCTGTGCGACAGATCGAACCCATCGGACGTTAACCGCATCAACAGGTTGTACTCAAACTCAGTCACAAAGGGAAACAAGATGGCAACGATTTTGGTGGGCATCGATGGTACTGGACCCAGAGTTATGCCTGGAAAAAAACGGAATGCGGCCTATGACATCAGTTTCGCAAAGAGCTGGGTTAGGCGACTGTGTAACTTGCACGGCGGTAAAGCCACACTTTACCTCAGAGGGCCAGTCATGATGGGTGGTGGTCTGGTCGACGCAGTCAACGAAGGCTACCAGTACGCACGGGATTACATGAAGCGCTCAGTCAACCATAAAGTCTTGCTCACCGGCTACAGTCGCGGCGCTGCTGGCGTCGTCGCAATCGCCAATAAACTGAATCGCGCAAAAATCCCCGTGGAGGCAATCATGTTGTTCGATTGCGTTGATCGGCATGTCGTGATCGATGCAGAAGTGATCCCGCCCAATGTCAAACATGTGCGGCACGTTGTTCGGAATCCCGCGGCCAAATCACGAGAGTCATTCAGCAATGATGGCTTGCGGTTTCACCCAGAAAAAACAGACTACCCTGCCGCCTATCAATTCATGTGCACCCATGGCGGAATGGGTGGCATGCCATGGCAGCCCGATGAGGACCAGTCCGGACACGATATCATTGATGAAGGTGGTATCGATGGCAAAACAGCGGTGACGTTTGCTCAAGATGCCAGGGGCGCACGACAGGTCTGGGATTTTTGTACTCCATTTTTTACCCAACACAAATTCCACTAAGTCCACAATGGAATGAGGAGGCCAGCCGTCGGGTTCAATCGCCGACGTGATCAGTGGCGTTGCGAACTAATGATCATCGGCGTTGCAAGCTAATGGCGACGTTGCGTTGCGACCGGTTTGTTCTAGCTGGTCTGAGTCGCGGCTTCTTCTTCGTTGCTCTGTTGAGCTCGCTCGCAGAGAACGTGGAACTCAGTTAGTACATCTTCATCCTTGAGCGATGCTTGCGTTCGTGAGATCGCTTCGAACTCGTCTTCATGTCGCAAGAATGCGTCGACGACTTCCGGGTCAAACTGACTTCCAGACCCGGCAAGGATGATCCCTTTGCTCTCGATGTGGGACAGCGGATCTTTATAAGGTCGCTTGGATGTAAGTGCGTCGTAAACGTCCGCAACGGCGACGATGCGTGCGACTAATGGGATCGCATCACCGCACAATCCATGCGGGTAACCGTTGCCATCCCAACGCTCGTGATGGTAGTAAGCGATCTGTTTGGCGATTTGCATAAATTGGTTGTCGTCACCCAATCGACTTTGAATCGCTTCGAGACATTCACCACCGATTAACGTGTGGAGCTCCATTACCTCTCGTTCTTCTTTCGTCAATCGTCCCGGTTTGAGCAGGATCGAATCAGGAATGCCGACCTTGCCTACATCGTGAAGTGAAGACGCCAATGCGATATTGTGAACGAATTCAAGGTCAACTTGATCAATGCGATTCTTCAGGTCTTCCGAAAGAATCATCACATAACTGCGAATGCGATCGAGGTGCTCCCCGGTATCATTATCTCGTGACTCGGCCAGTTTGGCCAATCCGAAGATCACTGCATTTTGGGTCCGTACGATCTGTTTTTCTCGTTCCGTGACCTGCTTTTGCAAACCCAATTTGTGATCCGTCACTTTGGCGGTCATTCGATTCAAGATCGCGACAATGGTGCACATGCATGCCAAACCAATCAACAGCGTCGCTCCAAAAAACAGTTTCGAAGTAATGCTGATCGAAGAGACCATGCTGGCGACCGATTGACTTCGTTGTTGTGCAACCAACAAGTAGCCAATGTCTTGAATTGGTTCAAGTGAAACGAAGTGTTCGCGACCATCAAACAGCATTCGACCTTGCTCGCGCTTGTTGTTGGACGCGATAAAGTCACCTAACCGACTGGTTTGTTTGTCGTGGTCTTCAAACGAAGCGGAGTAGATCTCGTCTGATTCAAGGCTGGGGTATTCAGGAAAACTGGCAATTGGCTGGCGACCATCTTGGGTGAGCACACAGATAAAGCCGTAGTTGGGCATGTGCACCCCAGAAATTGCCGCTTTAACGCTCGCAATGTTTTCTGGTTGTTGGCGGATGGTCTCCGTCGAAAGGCCGCTCGACTCAAGCGTCTTGACGATCTGACGAGAGATTGCTTGATTGTCCGCACATGCTTGGTGGGCAACGGTTGATTCAGTTGTTTCACTGAACCATGAAAACAGTGTCATGACTGCGAGCAGCAGCAGTGCAAGTTGCACCGATGAGATCAAGATGACCATCAACCATCCGGTTTTTGTTTTCATTGCAGATCCGAGGCGGGCGTGACGCGAGTTGTCTAAATCAAGTTGCTTTTCAATGCCTCAACTCGTGGAGGCACACATTGGCAAAAGCCTAGGTTTCCGCATAGCGAACGCGTCTGCAATTCAGCAAAAATGCTGTCGACTCATTCCGTAAAACGCGTGGGCAATAACGAAAATCGGCGCAGTCGCTACATCCCGCATAGTGCGATCGCGAAGCTTGCCATGAAACTCGCAGCATCGCTCGATTTTTAGAGTTTGGCGCAGTGAATGGAGCGTTTACACCGGTGCGGGCAGGTCCCGTTTTTCGAAATATCGCAAACCGATGTAATAGAGGATGGCGGCCATCAACAGCGGAAGTCCGCAATTTAGAAGTGTGCCCGAACCCATAAATTCTCCAGCGTCAGAATATTGGATGAGTCGAAACGACTCCATGCCGTCGAGTTCCAACTCCCGGATCGCGCTCGCAGGGTGGTACAACCCAAAAATCGTCATGCTTTCCACCCAGGCCAACCGTTCTGAGCCCATGCCCATGACTTTGAGTCCTGCACTGGCAAAATAGTATCCGATCATGATGCCGATCGTTCGCCAACGATAGCGGTCAATCGAAGAGACCAATGCTGACAACGCTGCAAAGAAAACACCGATGCAAAACAGATTGAAGATGCCGGGAAGAAACATTAACGGGTTGACTTCCGATACCATCGCGACCACTTCGGTTTGAGGCTTCAGAAATCGCAATGGGATTCGATAGTCGGCAATCGGAATTCGGATCTCTGGATAAGTGGTTTCTTCAACGCTGGACGTCCAAACCCCCAGCGACATACCAAACCAGACCAAAGCCAGCAGCACTGCCAGCAAGACCACGGTATAGATCGCATGCCGCACATAGTGCTCGCGTCGACTGATTGGTTGTGCGATTAACATTTCCATGGTGCCTCGCCCAAGTTCACCACTGACCACGTCCGAGCCGCGGACAATCCCCCACGCACAAACCAGGCTGATCAGCATCGGCTCGTCTAACGTGGTTGATGTCCTGCCGAGATAGGAAACCAGCCAATCAAAATCAACTGACGCAAACTTTCGCCAGTCTTTCGGCAACAGGTCAATGATCTGCCGAAATTGAGCCGTGTCCAGTTCTCCAACGATCCAGACGCGAAACCATGCAAACAGGATCACGCCGACCCCGAGCCCCAGTAATACCAGTAAGCTTTCCGCCAAATACTTTTTTAACAACGGATGACTCATGCGTTGGCCTCCGTCGACGAAACAATTTTGTCTGGAAAGTGAAACCGGTCGTACACCGACCGAAGCCCGACCGGCTGAACATAGACATCGACCAGCGAGGCATCGGCAAGCCATTTAAGGACTCGGGAAAGTTCCCCGGAAGTCTCAATCTGAACTTGGTCCCGATCGTGCTTAATGTCGAGTTGCTCTTTCAAATCACTCGGGATCTCAGGTAGTTGGTTGGATTGAGTCTTGGCGCGGATGCGGTGCTTTCGATTGAGACTGGACATCGATTCGACGTGAACCAATTGCCCGGCTCGCAGTATTCCCACTCGATCACAACTGTCTTCAATTTCCGAAAGAACATGCGAGGAAAAAACAACCGTCGTTCCTTTCGCCTTGGATTCGAGTACAACTTCGATGACCTGACCGCGAACGGTGGGATCAAGGTTGGCAGTTGGCTCGTCAAGTATCAAGAGTGGGACGTCTGCTGAAAGTGCGATCGAGAGCGCGAGTTTTTGCCGCATCCCGGTCGACATCAGCCCAACCCAGCGGTTGAGATCCAGTTCAAATCGATCGGCAATCTTGGTGGCAGTTTCAAAGTCCGCCGTCTCGCGGAATTCACAGTACAGCTTGAGTACATTCTTCGCCTTCATCATGCTGTACAGTCGGGCATCGCCTGGCAGATAAGAAACACGCCGATGAACTTCGAGTTGCTGCGTCCGACAGTCAAATCCATCGATGCTCGATGAACCTGACGTTGGATTTAAAAAACCAAGCAACGTTCGAATCAGTGTCGACTTGCCGGCACCATTGGGGCCGAGCAATCCAAATACTTCACCGGAATCGATCGTCAACGTGACGTCGTCGAGCGCAAGGAAGTTGCCAAACTCTTTGGTCAATGAGTTGATTTCGACCAGCGAAGCCGATCCCGATTGGGAAGTTGGCGTGTTGATATCTGGAGGCATCACCATAACGCCGGAAATTCTCTTCGGCGAGCGTTGAGTTTAAAAAGTAAAGCTATCGCAGCGGAGGTTTGCCCATCAGTCGTCGTAGCAAACCAATCTGACCGGCGTGAAGCATCTCATGATCACCCGTAAACAATAACGCACCATAACGTGTCGCGTAAGCGGACGTCGGCGGGCCCAGCGGTTCATCAAGTGCCGGTCCATCAAATGTAGGAACTTCGAGCCGCATCTGTTCATGCACACGATTTAATACCGTCAAGATTTCTTCAGGTTGTGGATGTGTGTCACGTTCGAGGGACGGTTTCGTTCCCCGCATAAAGAGTTTACGAAACTTGCTCGACATCAGTTCGGCGTCGACTTCGCGATTTCGACCACGTTGCTGAAAAAGAGTCAATCCGTACTCCGACATCGCAATGTGTCCCACTTGCCATGCAATATGGGTGGGAAAATTCTCAGGCGTCCAAAACCAATCGTCGTCTGACAGGTCTTCCAACAACGTCAGCATGTAATTTCTGGCAAATTCGATATGTCGAATCGCCGTGGCCAAACGATCCGAAACGTCGTTGGCAGAAGGATAATCGTGTTCAAACATTCGGCTCGATTACTCGGGTCCAGTAAAGATTGCTCTCGGTTGAAAGAACCTAATTCTAGTGCCTGAACGCTTTGTTTAACATTGGTCGATCTGCGTTCGTCCAAATCGCTGCGGTACCGTTTTAGTGAAAGTCGACTAGTTAAAATCGATAACGACCAAAATGACCACGCTGTCGTCGTTTGCCAAATAATTGACCGAGGCTGTCGGTTGTTGGGCGATCTCCAAAAACTCACGAAGGATCTCGTTTGCAATTTCGTCCTGATGTCGAATCAGCAGCCACGCGCCTCCGTTGCGTTTTGCCGCGTTGATGTCTTCGGAATCGAAGTGAGGTTGGCCAAGCGTCGGGCCGACAACGACTCGTCGGTCTGCATCGAGGGAGTAGAGACTACGGACTGGAAATTGGAGATACTCTTGAAATGATGACTCACGATTGCTCAACGCTTCGTGATCTTCAATGACCGCAGCATACAGAAACAGTGGGTAAGCACTTCTGTGTTTGGACCGGTTGATTTCACTGATCGCTTCAAACCAGTTTTCGGATCGCAAACGCAACAACCGCTGTTGATTCACACTGGTCGTCAGCCAGCTTTCTTGATGGCTCATAATTTTCAAATTGAGCAACAGCAGTAATCCGAACAGGCAAACGGGAATCAACCTCGATCGGATTCGAGCGTGATTGAACGGTTGGAATAACATTCCGCATAACACTGGACCGGCGACGATGCCAACGGAAAAATATCGCAGCATCGCCAAAGGCGCGATCAGTGATATCTGGAGCAAAAACAAGGAAGCCAGCACGCCGATTCCCCAGACCCAAACCAACCAGAACGGTAGAACAAAACTGTCGGTGCATCGCAAGTACTGTTTCAAACGCGTTTCTGTTCGGTTCCATTTGACCGCAGACACCCAAACGATCATCGGCAGCATGAACCAAACCAAAACCATTGGCCAAACGTCGAGAAACAACCGACTGGCAAACGCAACGCTGTTCCAATTCGAGCGACGCTGCGAAACGGTTGCGAGGCTGTCCAGCAAAGGCCAGCAAATCACCACCAGTGTTGCGACAGAACCGATCACTAACCATCTGTTGGACCACAATGATCGCACGCGAGAAAAACCTCTATCGTCATTGCGATTTGACAATACGATCCAGATCATCCCAAAAATCAACTCCGGGATGGCAATCAAACCTCCCGTTAAATGCGTGTAGACCAACGCCGCGGAGCTGGCAACAAACATCAAACTGGCTCGCCAGGCATTGGCCATTCGCGCCGGGCGATCGTCGTTGTTCTGTTGACTGACCACGCGAAGAAACTGCCAAAAACTGAGCAACTGAACGACGCTTAGAAGCTGTACCAACGCATAGGGTCGGCCCTCTGTCCCATAATACAAGAATGGATCCGCGAAACAGATCAGCGACATCGTGAGGGTGCTCCCACACAACGACGCCGTTGAGCGAAACACGATCCAACCTGTCAAGCCGATTGTTCCAATGCTTGCCAGCATCGAAATGAAACGGATTCCAGTTTCGTTCGGCAGAACTTGGAAGGCAAACCAGGTCAACCAAAAGTACAATGGCGATTGATTACCGATCGCAGCGCGAGGCCAGACATCGGAAAGCTGATTTCCGACGACCCATCCAGTGTGCAGCTCGTCTAACCACAACGAGTCATGAAGCGAGATGGCGTATCGAATCACCAGTGAGATCGTCGCGATGATCGCAAACCAGCACCACCAGGTTTTCGCCGATCCAGGGCCGATCGCGGCTTCGTTCATGGGTACACAAGTGCTGACGTAATTGGTGTCAAATCGATCGGGATTGATCCCTAGATCGCTGAATGAATGGTGCGTAGTTTAGCCGCTCAATCTCTGATTTGCTGTGAATTCGATATCGAATTCCGCGCCACATGACTTGGGTTTTCCAAGTCGCCCGCCAGCATGAGATTCCATAAAGCCAGTGAGCGGGAGCCGACGCCCAAAAGACTTGCCAGAGCGCGATCCAGCTCGCTCTGGGTAACGATTCCCCACGCAGTTGGCAGCTATGTTCGACGCACGACCTTGCACACCGGTAGGCTGACGTACACAGAACACCGGCAGTTACCAATGCCAACAAACTGATTTGCAAGGGCAACAGATAGTTGGCTTCGGAATTCAGGCCCAGCGACCGCAAAGCCAGAAACAATGCCACGACAATGACCAACACGTTTCCGCCAAAGACGACGTTGCTAAATGCAGCGTGAATCTGCGAGAGATAGAAAGTTGTTTCATGCAGCCGTGACCAAGTCAACATTCGCGTTGTCCAGCGGTAGACATAACGATGCCCACATGCTTCCCGATTAACCATGATCAGCGACGGAGCAAAGACAATCTTCAATCCCAGATGTCCCAGGTGTTCTCGAATGGGCCCATCATCGACAATCGACTTCTTCCAGGCATCAAGAAGTCCACTTTGAATCAGGTCCTCTTTTCGCATGGCGAAACTACCGGCCCATGGATTTGCAAAGTAGATCGTCGGGATCATCGCACCGCCGTTCCAGGTACTTCGCCACCACGAAGGGTGTGAAGCCGAATCAGTTGGTTCAAACCATTGTGCGCCCGTTACTCCGCCGACCGTTGAATCGGACAAAGGGCGAGTCAGCGCTGACAGCCATTGGGGGTGAGGTACGACATCAGCATCCAACAATGCCACGTGTTGAATATGATCACCGAGTGACTCGGCAGCTTGAACCAGACAATGACATTTGAGGCCGCAGGTCGTTCGCGGTTCGCGCATCAGCTGGAGCTGGAGTCGTTCACCATGCGGCGAGTTTTTCTTGAGCTCATTAAGTCGCTCCCACGCCGCGTCGTCGGTATGATCGACGACGATGTGGACTTCAAAATTTTCGTGAAGTTGATTGAGTGCGCCGTTGACCGCATCGAGCAGCGATGGATCCATTCCACGTACGCTCATCAATATTGCCGCGCCGGGAATCGGCTGTGATGCGTTTGACGCGTCCGTTTGAGCGTCCTGCAGCTGAGTAAAGTACTTGGCGAACGACACGGCGATGCCCCATTGCACGAAAGCAGCCCCGATCAAGGTCGCCGCGAACAGAATCGCCACGTAAGTCAGCATCGTCTTCCACGTTTATCGGCTGAACAGCAGGTTGGACATCAACCTGACAAACCGGGGGACGTCCGCCCAGAAAGCTGGATTAATCAAGAGTGGCCGCTCAGGACGTATTCCATTCTTGGTCAACCGAAGCGTTCCAACAGAACCTGAGATCAGATGACGACCTCCGCCAAGTTCCTGATTCCGTTTTGCTTCATCACCCGAGACGTAACACTTCATTCGCCCCGCACCGGTATGAATGTAATCATGATTTTGATGAAGCACGGTGACGAGATCGCTGATGTTGATCACGGGGATATTCATCGATTTGGCGTGATGAATGATCCAGTTATCCCAATTGCCACGCCCGATCGCAAAGGGTGGCATCTGCTGAAACAGTTTTCGTGAAAACACGAAATACTCTTTGCAAACTTGTGATGCGATCCGCCCCTGATTGGACGCCAATCGCATCAGTCGTTCAATGTCTCTCAATTGATCGAAACGCAACGATTCACGCAAGTCGATGTCCGTGCGACGGCCAAATGCGACGAACGAGTCGATCGAGTCGTCACGACGAATCATCTCAATCGATGACATGAGGTCCTTCAGCAGAATCACATCTGCGTTGCAATACATCAACAACTCGCTATTGGCGTGTTGCCTGGCCAACTCAAACGCAGAACTGACAAGTGGGGTTCCCTGCTCGTTGTACGCCAAACCTCCGATGTGTGTTGCGCCCAATTCAGCTGCTGCGTCCGCAACGCCCCGTTCGTCACCCAGCATTAAAACGGACACGTCGGATGAAATCGCCAGCCAGGAGCGAATCGCATTTCGCTGAATTCGATCGATGTGTTCGTTTACGCCAAATGGCTTGGGAACTGTAAACAGCGTGAGCGAAACTTTCCTGGATGACTCTGCAACGTCACCAGTGCAAACGTCGACATTCGTTTGTTCTGACAAATTCAAATTGTTGGCTGGTTTTGCCATGTCGTTCAGTGTTTGGTGCGAGGAAAGTACACCGATTTCAAAAACCGAGTGATGCGCCGAGCGTTGTGTTGAGAAATGTGTTTACAAAGTAAGTGATGTCGGATGAAGGTCTAACGTGTCAGCAATTTAAGCTTGCGATAACGGATGACGCCGGCGCGAATCCAATGAACCGCTTGCAAGTCCCACCAACGACGTAAACTGAAGGGTGGCTTTTCAGGTCGCCAGCCGTTCCATGCTGTTTGATCAAGTTGTTCAAAAAACTGATCGCGAAGCGGATGGAATGGTTCGTACTTCCAAGGTTTAAACTCGGTGGTGAAATGGATGATGGATGGTTGGTCCCGCATCGCGAGAAAGTCATCGGTCGCAATGGGGCTAAACGACGGATCGGGATACTCAAACACATGTGCACCCTGATTCCAGTTCGCCGGTAGTTGTCCCCACTGCTCGGCAAACACGACGTTCAATGCGTACTGATCCCAGCACCAAACGAACGACGAATTGTTGCGAAGACAGGCAAGCAGTTGTCGATCAATCTGCTCGCGACGCCAACGCGCAAGGTTCAAGACCATGACGCCACTGTTAAAATACGGCTGCGCTGGATCGAGTTGGAGTTGTCGCCAGTTGGGAACTGGTGAGATGGCGGCGAGAAACGGAATTGACCGCTTGATCTCCGGTCTGATCTGTTGCGTCTGATACGCATCAATGAATGGACATGCGATATCAACAGCGGCCAAACAATATTGATCGTGCAAAGGCAGATTCCAAAGCTTGGACAGATCATCCTGAACCAAGACGTCGGAATCCAAATAGATCACCCGTTCGATTTCTTCGGGAAGCAGCCGACCGGCCAGCAATCGAAAATAGGCGGTATGCGTGATGTGGTGTGACGTCATCAAATCGCTGACTTCGTCATGGCCAAATTTGAGCGTGTGGATCGAAATTGGCAGGTCCGTCAGCGTCTCGCGCAACCCTTCAAAGCTGGAGTCAGTGATGCCGCCATCCATTAACACGATGTGCAAGTGGTGACCGGCGCCCAAATGAGAGGCTGCCGAGTGCAACGTGACCGCCAATGGCTTGACGTAGTGCTCGTCGGCAGCACACAACACAATCGGGTCGCTGGACCGCGCCGAAAGTAATTTCGTAGTGTTGTGTTGCAGTTGTTGGATCACGGGTGCGCGTCAGGCTGGCGTTTCGAGGTAGGTCGAGTGGTTTTTCAGTTACGACTCAATTTGATTTTGTCGAAGTGGATGCGTTACTCATAGCATCGTCAACTTGCTGACCGGGATTGATGTTGGTTGAACGATCGCGTTTTCCAAACGAAGCCATAAAATCGAGAAATCTCTGACGGATTCGCACAACCGGACCAGCAATCGGGTGCTGATGGATCGACTCAAAAATCTGATGAGCTTCATCCAGCTCTGATTGAAGTTGCGTGATCTCGCCCTGTAACTGTTCAATTTCACGACGGGCGTGCGAGTGCTGGGCCTGGAGTTGTGCGAGGTCGTTGATGCGAAACGACTCAACGTTTGGAAACAAGCGTTGATGAGCGAACTCAGCCGAAACCTGGTCTGTCGATGGAAGGATGTTTGCGGGAAACTGTAACGGAGATCCCGTTCTTTTTGACTCAGCAGCAACCCTCAGCATCGACGTGATCAATTCAATGAATCTTTGGGTCGCAGAAGATTTCATCAGAACAGCATCGTACAGCTGGTTCTGCTGAAAGAGCATCCGGACTTCATCTCGCTCAATCATCGATCCGATGGCATCATCAATATGTTTCTCTGACGCGATGTCCCACCCGGTTTGAACATAGTGAGGACAATTGTGGTAGTCCAGCTTGGCCACCGGGATATCAAACATCATCGCTTCGACCATCGCCGTCGAAGGAGTTGAGATCACAATGTCCGTTGCTGCCAGTACGTCGAATAGTTCGGGGCCTGATAAATCGTCAAGCTGGTTGTCAACATTCAGGCCTTGCTCAAGTCCTTTGGTCAGCCGCCAAGTCCATTTGAGAGGTCTTCCGTTGACCGATTCATGCTTGACGGACCAGCGATGGATATCGTGCAAGCTCTGTTGGACCGCGGTCCATTGCTTGTCGGTGAACGCTGGTGTTTTGGCGGTCATGACCAGCACATGGACGGGTTGCTGGTCGGCGGTCACAGCGGTGTGACCAGACTTATCATGGAATTCCCGAATGAGCGGATCGAGTCGAGGGATACCAATGACTTCTGTCTTGCCTTCGTTGCCCCACGACTCAATCACGCGAGCCTGTGAGTTACCGATGCAGGCAACTTTGTGCGAAAGTGCCGGACGCATGGTGTAGGGGCACGCGACTTCGTCGTCACGATTGACCCAGGCGTTTCTCCATTCGAGAATTCCATCAATCATGTACAACGTTGCGATGTTTCGTTGTTTCAGTTTCTGGCAAGCATCGCGGAAGCGATCAAAGTGTTCGCTGAAAAAGACAACCAGATCGCCCTGGATGGCGATTTGAACGATCTGATCTGCAGGGACAACGCGCACATTTGGGTGCGGCGTGGGGTCGTCTGCGACGTTGTCGGCTTTTGAGAAAGCTTCAACGACAGGTGCAGCATGATGGCCAACCTCGCTCGGTTGTCCGACAAAAAAAACGGTTGGCTTCATAGACGACGACAACCTATTCCTGAAGCGAAACGGGCATGCCATCTTCTCGCGAACACAACTTCATCAACGTCTCTTCTGAGATTTGATTGTTGATGGAGTGCACGCTGGCGTCGCCCAAAACAAAATTGGTCACTGTTGGGTGAGCACTTCCAAAAACAGGAAGCTCTCCCGGAGAAAGCGGTTCGTCTTGAGACGCTGCGATCGGCATGGCGAATCCACCAATTCGCATAAACGTTTCCGGCTCGTCACCATTAAGCACACAGCCGTCTCCCCAGCCACTGGGATTGCCCAGTTGAGATTGGTTGAGATATTTCTCGCCAAAGAAAAACGTATTGGAAGTTCCGTCGGTGATGGACGCTTGGCGGTATCGCCCTCTGGCAGGACCCACCAACTCACCATTGACGACCCGATTGTCACGCGCGTAACCGGAGTTGAAAACGCCATCGACAGGCTCTTCAAATTGGGCCCAGGCATCACCAAGGAAATATCGGTGGCTGCCAGCGTTGCCGGCGTAGTCACTGACTGGACCAACCGGTTCGTCGCGCGATTCGCGATTACTGACGAACGCCGTTCTGGCTCGCGACGGGCAAATGAAGGCGCTGATACTGCGGTTCAACAGATCCGCGTCTTGTTCAAAATACGGTTTCTCTCCAAACAGTCGATCAGCAAAATTGTTTTCTTCCATGTACGGAAACAAGTAGTAGGGCCAGGTAAGAAACTGATCGGCTGCACGCGACGGAGGATATTCCATATGAGCCGACTCGTAACTATGTGTCGCCAAGCCCAATTGTTTGAGATTGTTCAAACAGGTTGTGCGTCGAGCCGATTCCCGGACCATTTGAACCGCTGGAAGCAGCATGCCGATAAGAATCCCGATGATCGCAATGACGACGAGAAGTTCAACGAGAGTGAATGCTTTTTGAGACTTCATGGTTTAGCTGGAAGTGTGGCAGAACTTGGAAGTAAACCTTCGACGTATCCCTAAGTATTGATTCTAGTCAAACGAAATGGATTCGACATGAAAATGGAATCGGCAATCCGGCGAAACAATACCGCGGAAAGCAGCTTTTTTATTGAAATTGCCGCCTCAAAGCAGACTCTGGAAAGTGCGGAAACGATTTTTCCAATTCACTTCAGATTGGATAACACCTGGTCGAGTTCCGAGTACACCGACTGTTCGGATAAAACGGTTTGGCGATAACGCTTTGCCGCTGCAGCCATCGTCTTCAAGGTAATTGGATCGAGCAACAGGGCCACGAGTTCCACAAAAGACTCAGGGGTTTCAAAGATTCTCGCCGGCAAACCGACGTCCGCGTATTCGCCCGCTGAATCCAGCTGCATGCCGGTCAGGCTGTGAGGCGTGCTGATCAACGGTTTTGCATAAGCGAGTGCTTCGATGTTCTTGATCTTCAATCCGGTTCCAAATTGAACCGGGTTCACGATCACATCGACGCTATCGTAAAATTGATCCAACGAGTCGACATAACCGACGATCTCAATCGTGTCGCCAACCGTGGAACCCAAGCACTCAAGATTCAATTGATCGCAAACTCTACCGGCGATCCGAAGTTCAATGCTCTTGGGGGCGAGTTGTTCTACCGCAAACCTCCAAGTCGTTTCGAGGAAGGTTTGTAGCGAGAGCATATTGGCATGATTGTCCGAGCCAATGAATCCGAACCGTAACACGGGGTTCGAATTCTCAGAGACTGTTGTGAGCGATTCATCGGCTGTCCGCGATGGCGTATCGCTGGCTTTGGCAATCGGAGTTGGAGTGAAATGACCACAAGTAATGACGTTGGTCTGCGGTGCCATGTCGCGGAAGAGTTCGGCTTCTTCCGATTGGATTGCGATCGCCAAATCGAACAACCCAACGGCAGCAGACTCTGCTTCTCGATCGATGTTGATCCAGTGAGCGACTTCTCTTGATCGGAACTGTTCATTTCTCAAATGCAGCACGTCGTGGGTATCGAGAACACAAAAAAGCTGCTCACGTATTTGCTTCGATAGACCCTCGATGAGATAGGCCAGTTTGACATATTCGATCAACAGCACGTTGGGGCGAAACGACTCGATCGATTCGTGAAGAGCATCGATGGCCCAGGGCCAACGGTAGTCGGCCAAGGTTGTCGAAGCCGAGCGTTGAGTTGTGCTTCCGCTTTTTGGAAACCATTGGTTCTTCGTTGCGGCAAAGTACCAGCCGACTCGTTTCCAAAATGAAGCTGGAATCTGATCGGAGGATCGAAACTCGACATCCAGGTTTTTGGCTGCAATTGTTTCTGCGTCCAGTTCAGAAACCTCTGTCGATCCTGCCAGACAAAAAATCCGGACAGCGTGTCGTTTTCTCAGGAACTCGACCAGCGAGAGGATCCGTTGCTGGGCGCCACTTGCACCGCGCCAAAAAGGAAGGTCAGTACAAACCAGGACTCGGTGAGCGGTTGGCTCGTTCACGCCAACACATCCTTGACAACATGCCCATGAACATTGGTCAATCGTCGTTCTAACCCGTTGTGGTAATAGGTCAACCTTTCATGGTCGAGGCCCATCAGATGCAGGAGCGTTGCGTTAAAATCGTAGACCGTAGTTTTGTTGACCGCGGCTTTGAAACCAAATTCGTCGCTCTCTCCATAACTGAAGCCCGATTTAACGCCGGCGCCTGCGAGAAAACAGGTGAACGCACTTGGATTGTGGTCACGACCGGTACCATTGGCTTGCAAAAACGGCATGCGTCCAAACTCAGTTGCCCAGACGACGAGCATTTGATCTAACATGCCTCGCTGTTTCAGATCGGCAAAGAGCGCGGCGGTCGGCTGGTCCATAATTTCTGCTTGCATGGCATGCGTCTTGGCAATGTTGGAGTGCGAATCCCAGTTGGTGATACCATTGCCACCCGACGGATCGCTTCCATTGAACAACTGGACGACACGAACGCCTTTTTCCAGGAGACGTCTGGCAAGAATGCAATTTTGGGCATAGGAACGCTTGAGTTCCGTGCCGCTGTCAACACCGTAAGACTTGAGCGTGGCTTCCGTTTCTCCGGAAATATCCATCACATCGGGAACGGAAGTTTGCATTTTTCCAGACAGCTCGTAGCTGGCAATTCGACCCGCCAGGTTTGCGTCTCCAGGGAACTTCTCCAGATGCCGCGCGTTGAGTCGTTGCAACAACTCGACCGTCTTTCGATCGGCAGCCGCCGTGAGTTGGGAAGGTCGCAACAAATTGTTCGGCGGGTTCTTGGCGTTAAAGTCAGTTCCCTGAAACGCAGCGGGCAAAAAACCATTTCCGAAATTGTTTTTCCCGCTCCGCGCCAACCCACGTGGGTCATTGATGGCAACAAACGCCGGTAGCTCTTCATTCTCGGTGCCCAATGCGTAAGTGACCCATGATCCAAACGATGGAAATCCTTCCATCGTGAAGCCGGTATTCATAAAGTTCTCGCCCTGAGGGTGAGCACTGGTGTCCGTCGTCAACGAATGAAAAAAGCAGAAGTCGTCGACGTGTTGGGCCAAGTTGGGAAGCAGGTCCGAAACCATTTTTCCAGACTCGCCGCGCGGTTTGAATTTCCAAAATGGTTTGGCAATGTTTCCCGAAGGACCTTCAAAAGTTACTGCGGGAAGGCCAGGAGGTTTTTGACCATGCAGTTTTTCCAGCGCCGGTTTGTAGTCAAACGTGTCGATATGGCTCACGGCACCGGGCAAGTAGATGACCAACACTTGTTTGGCCGCTGTCTTGAAATGTGGTTTTCGACCGGCATAAGGACGGTTGGGATCGATCTGCGGACGAATCGGAGTTTTTCCTCCCGCCGTCTTGGGATCATCATCGGCCTTCAGCAAACCATCTGACGCGAGCAGGCCAGCCAAAGCGAGACCGGCTGTTGAAAGGCCGGCAGTGCCGAGAAATCGCCGGCGATCAAGCAAGCGTCGTCCATGGAGTGAAAGTTGTTCAGGTCGTTGCATCATGATTAAGGTTGACTCATAAGTAGGGCGTCTCAGCCGCGGACACACACTCTGTATGATACAGCAAAGCGTAACTTTGTTGCTTGAATATGCCAATTCGATCTGACAACGTTCATCGATTGCGGAACACACCAAAGGAATTCTTAACGGGGTCTCTTGTCGCACAACGCTGGTCACCGACAATAGGCAGTTCTGAATCGACGCAGCTTTTCAAGAGATGGCTAAGGAACCAAAGTGAACGCATATCAACCAGATGAGAATCGGTACGATGGACGGATGCAATATCGACGCTCGGGACGTTCCGGGCTTTTACTTCCTGCGTTAACGCTAGGCTGCTGGCATAACTTCGGCGGGCAATCGCCGACCGATTTGCAGCGAAAAATGATCTTCACCGCGTTCGATGCCGGGATTACGCATTTTGATCTGGCCAACAACTATGGCCCCCCTTATGGCAGTGCCGAAGTCAACGTCGGTAAGATTTTGAAAGCATTGCCGCGGGACGAGATTGTCGTTTCCTCAAAAGCAGGATACGACATGTGGCCCGGGCCCTACGGCGAGTGGGGATCGCGGAAGTATTTGATCGCCAGTCTCGATCAATCGTTGCGCCGCATGGATGTCGACTACTTCGATATCTTTTACAGCCATCGATTTGATCCAGATACGCCGTTAGAAGAAACGCTGGGAGCGCTCAATACTGCGGTTCAGCATGGCAAAGCGTTGTATTGTGGGGTCAGTAGCTACTCGTCCGAACAGACACTCGAGGCAGCTCGGATTTGCCAGCAGAATGGTTGGGCCAAAATTCTGATTCACCAGCCCAACTACTCGATGCTTAATCGTTGGATAGAAGACAAGCTGGTATCCACTTGCCAACAGTTGGGCGTCGGCATGATCGCGTTCTGCCCGCTCTATCAAGGTTTGTTGACCAACAAATACCTTGATGGCGTCCCCAAAGAATCACGCGCGGCCACGACGACCGGATTGATCAATGAAGCAGACCTGAACGAGCGGACCTTGAGCGTCATCAAGGGACTCAACGACATTGCGCTACAGCGCGGTCAATCACTCGCACAAATGGCGGTTGCCTGGATCCTGAGATTGCCGCAAATCACCAGTGTTCTGATGGGTGCCAGCCGCCCTGAACAGATCCTTGAAAATTGCGAGGCGCTAAAAAATGCAGAGTTCAGTGAGCAAGAACTAGCCGAAATTGATCGACTCACCGGTTCGCTGGAACTCCCTTCACTGTGGACACGGGAGAGCTAGCCTATCGTGACACTGAATGTGATCGCTTTCGACAATTGGCGTCTGAGGCAAAACAGGAGAAACGATGGATGAATTGAACTTGAAGAAGATCGCCGAAACCGAATCAGAAACAGAGGCCATCATGTTTCGTTCAGTGCTCGAAGAGGCTGGGATCAAAGGGATCTTGGTTGGACTGGAAGCATCCGCATTGGGTGCATCAATTGATGGCAACGATTTTATTGAGTTGTTGGTCAACGCAGAGCAAGCAGACGAAGCGTCTGCCATCATCGAAGAACTCACCCAGGATAGCCAACAGGAAATCCCCGAATGGACCTGTCAATGCGGCGAACAAGTTGACGCTGGATTCGCAATCTGTTGGGCATGCCAAGCAGATTATCCGCCAGATGGACCGGGACCCGTTGATTCCGATGCCGACTAACGCCCACTAAGTATCACGTTCACTAAAGTTTTACCGACGACAAGATTGAAATGGCTAAGAAAAAACCAAAGAAGCGACGTCAAGAAGGGTTCCCAGCGGGCAAGTCAAAGCCAGTCAGTCGTCCTCAACCGCCTTCGCTCAATAGCCCACCGCCACGACGTTGGGGGCTCATCATTCTCTTTTTGACGATCACGATCGGTGGAACGTACTTGGCGATCTGGTTGAGGCCTAAATCAACCGCGCCGAGGTTTACCTATACCGTGATTAAAAAGTATCCGCACGATCAAACCGCGTTTACGCAAGGTTTGGTCATGCATGACGGATGTCTTTGGGAGAGCACTGGTCGCTATGGCGAGTCCACCATGCGTCGAATCAATCTGTCGACAGGTGAAGTGCTGAATCAGTTCCCGCTCGGAGAGGATCTGTTTGGCGAAGGCATGACCGTCTTTGACGGCAAATTCTATCAGATCACTTGGAAAGAAGGGAAAGCATTCGTTTATACGTTTGCGGACGATGAATTTCAGGTTGTCAAAGAGTTTGAATACGAAGGTGAAGGCTGGGGGTTAACGCACGACGATACGCATTTGATTTTTTCAGATGGCTCGCGTGAGATTAAGTTTCTCGACCCGGAAACCTTTGAAGAAGTTCGTTCGTTGTGGGTCAAACAAAGGTCCGGAGCCGCTGTGGGTCAGCTAAATGAGCTTGAGTTCTATCAGGGCAAAATCTACGCGAACCGCTATCAATCCGACTTGATCTACGAGATTGATCCCCAGAGCGGGTATGTGACCAAGGTCATCGATTTGAATGGGCTTTGGACCAATCGCCCGGCAGATGGCGTGCTCAATGGAATTGCCGTCAACCAAAAGTCCGGCCGATTATTGGTGACCGGCAAGCTGTGTCCGTTCGTTTTTGAAGTGAAGCTGGCGCCGATTCTGCCACGGTAGGTGCCGAAGGGCAATTTCAGTCACGATAGATGTGCTCTGGATGACCCGAGGACACAAATGATACGCAAGGAATAAAAAAAATTGAAAAAAATTTCGCTTGCAAAAAAGTGACGCAAAAACTCACACGGTCTATCAATTGGCGCTCGATTCATTCCGTTGGATGGATCTTTTGCGCCTTTTAATGATCTATTAAGCGACTTTAAAGCGATTTAAAGCGGTCTTGTCAATCGTTGCGAGGCTTTGATTCTGCCGCAGCCGGATTTACAGATTCGTCAAGATTGTCTTTGAAGTGAATTTGGAGTTCGTTTTTGTCTGTTAAAGGATGTTTAAATTCCATAGTCAATTTTGGAACTTTTAATTTGTTTTGGAATCCAAAACCAAAGTCGTCTATAACCGATATAAGAAGAAAATCAATTGGCGGGCCCGAATCATCCGTACGGTTTTTTTACACGGGCTCGATTGTTTCTATCCATGGAGAGAGGTTTTTATGATGAGATCATCAAGAAAGGCATTCACACTTGTTGAATTGCTGGTCGTTATTGCCATTATTGGTATTTTGATCGGAATGCTGCTGCCAGCAGTTCAACAGGTCCGAGAAGCGGCTCGACGAACCGCTTGTATGAACAACATCCGCCAGTTGGCTCTGGCCTGTTTGAACTTTGAGAGTGCCCACATGCACTTCCCACCCGGTTGGAACGGTTGGGTCCCTGCAGGTGGCTTCCCTCGATACATCTCGCCATGGAACAACCGCCAAAGCACCAATTTTCGCGGCAACTACCACGGTTGGGGAACTTACATCCTGCCACAGATGGAACAAGCGAATCTGGACGACTTGATTGACAAAAATGTCTCGTTCGGCATCGACCAGCTCAAGCCAAACGGCGATCCGATTGGAGCTTCGATTCTGGAAAGCTTCATCTGCCCAAGTTGCCCAACGGACGAATTCAACCGAGTTTACACGGGTGATGATACGATTGGTTTCCATGCAAAGTCGAACTACATTGCGTGCACCGGTTACAACACTTGGGAAGGTGCCCGTCGCAATCGTGACTTGACAGAGCGCTGGGGAATGTTTGGGATGAATGAAAAGGTCCGAATTGGCCAAGTCCGTGATGGAACGACCAACGTGATCTTGCTCGGTGAGCGAATCAACTTGCCAGAAGTTGGTAATCACGGTGGTGCTCGCGAAGGTGTTGGTGCGATCTGGATTGGTTCTCACCGAAAGCAAAATATCTCGCACATTTCAAATGGAAACATTCCGGGACGTTACTCCAACCTCGGTCGCGCCGGTGGTGCCATCTACGTTGTTAATGGTGGAGCACGCGGACGAAGCATCGCGACCAGTGGTCACCAGAGTGGTGCCGTCGTCGCCATGACTGACGGTTCGGCTCACTTCCTGAGCAACAACCTGGATAACTTCACATTGCGGTTGATGGCACAACGTGCTGATGAAAACCCAACTCCACCCTTTTAATTGATGGGATGAGTTTGAATCGAGCCGTGACACTTGGCTTACAAATTGGCGAGCATGTTTGCATGCTCGCCCTTTTTTTTGAACCAACAAATCGCCCAACGCGAAACCAAAAGCACTGGCAAAGTTGATACAATAACAATGTTGCTCGCCAACCAATTCACGTTTGGGGCGGCGTTAATCAGAATGGGAAAAAAACAATGAAGCGTACAATTCGTATGGCGATGCCGCTGTTGGCTGTCGCCTGTTTGATGTTGGTCGGTTGCAGCAATGGATACACCGTTGTACCCGTCTCAGGAACGGTAACGATTAATGGTGAACCGGCAGCCGGCGTTAAGATTGTGTATTATCCAAAAGGAACCGAAGCAAACCCGGCTCCTGGGCCGTATTCGTCAGCCACATCGGGTGCGGATGGCAAGTACTCGTTGGTCACACGTGATGGCGAAACCGGTGCGATTGTAGGCGATCATCGCGTTGCTATCGAAATGAATGATGGCGGCGAAGGTGTCACTCAGGAGATGCTGGATGAAGCAAAAGGTGAGATGGAAGAGAATCAGTCCGATGGTGATAAGGAGAGTTTTGACAAAGCTCGCAAGCGTTACCTTCGCATGAAAAAGCAAATGGAAAAAGTTGCCAAGATTCCCAAAGAGTACATGGATGGCAAGACCATCAGCGTTACGGTTGGAAAAAGCGGGACCGATACCGCTGATATTGACCTGTAAGCCACACGCTTGCTCTTGATACTAAAAGTCGCGAATCATTCGCGGCTTTTTTTATGCCCTGTCGCTGACTGCCGACCCGGTATTCAAATGCGGTCACGAATTGAAGCGACGAATCGTCCAAACCAACCCACTGGAGAGATCATGTTGAGTGTTCAAAAATCATTGACGCGAGTTGCCCTGGGCTGTTTGCTGGCACTTGCATCCATCGCTTCATTGGCCTCAGGACAGGATCTGTCGACTGACTCAATCCCTGAGATCACACAGGACCAGATCGAAGCCAGTATCAAAAAAATCACCTACAAAACGGCTGGAAATGTTGAACTTCAACTTCACATCTTCTATCCGCCCAACCACCAAGTCAGTGACAATCGACCAGCGATTGTGTTCTTTTTTGGCGGCGGATGGGTCGGTGGTTCGCCTTCACAGTTTTACAAGCAGGCATGGTATTTAAGCCAACGAGGGATGGTCGCAGCTTGTGCCGAGTACCGGATCAAGTCCAAGCATCAAACGACTCCCAAGGAGTGTGTGATGGACGGAAAATCCGCCATCCGTTACGTTCGGCAGAATGCAAGCAAAATGGGAATCGATCCCGGAAAGATTGTCGCTGCTGGGGGTTCCGCTGGCGGACATGTTGCCGCCGCCACCGCGACCGTCACCCAGTTCAATGAATCAACTGACGATACATCAATCAGTTCCATTCCGTGCGCGCTGGTTTTATTTAACCCAGTGCTCGACAACGGACCCGACGGTTGGGGACATGCAAAAGTCAAAGACTATTGGCAAGATATCTCGCCAATGCACAATGTCCGCTCGCCAGCCACGCTTTCCCTGTTCATGCTGGGGGATCAAGACAAGTTGATTCCGGTCGAAACGGCAAAGAAGTATCAGGAAGTGGTGAAGAAAAACGACGGGCGTTGCGAAGTCGTCATCGCGAAAGGCCAGGGGCATGGCTATTTCAATCGTGGCGAATCGTTTCTGGTGACGCTTGAAGCAACCGACAAGTTTTTGACATCGTTAGGATTAATTGAAGGGCAGCCAACCGTTCGAAAGCTGCTCACGCCGTTGGTCAACAAAGAGTTGGAGCGCGGCAAAAAGAATCAAAGCAAGAAGAAGAGCAAAAAGGATTCAAACAAAAAGGGAGGCAGCGGAAAGAAGGGATAAAACCAGGCGGAGTTTATTGAGAACGTTAAACGTGTCTGATGAAACTTGCAGGAGATTGGACGACAGGACCCGCTTGAATTGATCTTCTGCCGGTTGAATTTTTCAGTCTCAGCTTCAACGAAAAAAACTGGACCCAGAGGAGTGTTGTCGTCCAATCCGTCGACCATTTCACTAAAGGTCTACTTTTGACAACCGTTGTTGATCTTCTCAAGGCAGTTGATGATCAGCGCAGTCCATCCGGTCTGGTGACTTGCGCCCAGTCCCTTTCCGGAGCAACCATGGAAGTACTCGTAAAACAGGACCAGATCCTGATAACCGTTGTTGTTCGTGTATCGTTGATCGTCACCAAACACAGCGCGGTTCCCAGCTTCGTCTTTGAGAAAGATTTTTGACAGTCGTCGAGACAGCTCGCACGCGACCTGTTTCATGTTCAATTCTTGACCCGAACCAGCCGGGCACTCAACCGTCAACGTATCACCATAGAAATCGAAGTAGGTCTCCAACGCTTCAATGATCAAGTAGTTGATTGGGAACCAGATTGGTCCGCGCCAATTTGAATTGCCGCCGAACAGACCTGTGTCTGATTCGCCAGGCGTGTAAGCCACTGAGACCGTGCGCCCGTCGAGAGCCAATGTGAACGGCTCTGATTCATGGGACTTCGACATAGAGCGAATTCCAAAGTCGGAGAGGAACTCTGTTTCGTCCAGCATAACGCGGAGCAGTTTTTGTAGTCGGCTTCGACTGGGGATGGCCAACATCATCTTGGGAATGTCGCCACGTTTTTCCAAATAGGTGATCTGACTGGCAAGTTCTTTACGGTTTTCAAGAAACCAGATCATCCGTTTTTTGAAACCGGGCAACTGGTCTATCAAATCAACGTCGAGCACGGAGGCTGCAACCATTGGCAACAAGCCAACCAGTGATCGTAAACGGACAGCCAGGTATTGATCGTCCCGGTGCAAGTGATCGTAATAGAAGCCATCTTCTTCATTCCACAATCCGGAACCACCCAGTTTGTTCATCGCGTCGGCGATGGCCACGAAGTGTTCGAAAAACTTGGAAGCGACGTCTTCATAACTCGGGTCCTCGCGAGCCAGTTCCAACGCAATGCTCAACATGGTCGAACAATAAAACGCCATCCAAGCCGTTGCATCCGCCTGGTCCAGATGCCCTCCGAACGGTGATGGTTGCGAGCGATCAAACACACCGATGTTGTCCAGGCCCAGAAATCCACCGGAAAAAATGTGGTTGTCGTCGCGATCTTTACGATTGATCCACCAGGTAAAATTAATCAGCAGTTTGTGAAACACCCTTGCCAGGAAAACGCGATCACATTCACCGTTTTCTTTGCCCATTTGATAAACGCGCAACGCAGCCCAGGCGTGAACCGGTGGATTGGCGTCTCCCAAAGCAAATTCGTAGGCCGGGATTTGACCGCTGGGGTGCATGAACCACTCCCGCAGGAACAACAATATCTGTTGCTTGGCAAAGTGCATGTCGACCTTGGCCATCGGGATCATATGAAACGCCAGATCCCAGGCCGCGTACCAGGGGTATTCCCATTTGTCGGGCATTGAAATCACATCGCGATTGGCCAAATGAATCCAATCCGCGTTTCGGCCGCCATGACGCGATGTTGGTGGCGCCGGACGATTCGGATCGCCACGCAACCAATCCCGAACGTTGTAATAGTAGAATTGTTTCGTCCACAACAACCCGGCGTAGGCTTGCCGGGCGATCATCCGGGCGTCACCTTCAAGCGGTCTCAGCAACGGCTCGTAAAACTGGTTTGCTTCGTCAATTCGTTGAGCAAAAACACTGGCGAAATCACTGCCCAGCGGTTCATTTTCGTTGATGCTGAGTGACTGAAAGTTCGCATCGTTGCACAGACGCAACCGCATCGTCTGGCTTTCTCCGGGGGCAAGATTCAACCGATAAAACGCTGCGGATTTGGTTCCAACCTGTGCCGGGTGAGTCGCGGACTGCCGGTTTTCAACGACGTATTCGTGAAACGCGTCTTTCACATAGGGGTGTTCGTTTTCGATGCCGTAGAGACGTTCTTGATTGGATTCATTTTCGGTAAACAAGAGTGGCGGAGCGGCTTGCTGGTCAATCGGCTCAATCAGCCAGTGGAAAAGTCCCAGTGAATCGTGTTCGCACGTTACGTGGGAAGCGGACTGGCGTTCCATTCGAGGGCGACGCCAATAACCTTCTGACGAGCGACCGTAGGCCCACGTGTTTCGACACCAAAGGTTGGGGAGGCAATCAATCTCCGCAGGATCGGGCCCGCGATTGGTGATCGTAATCTGGATGAGCAAATCGTTGGGGGCTGCTTTGGCGTATTCGGCAACGACGTCAAAGTAGCGGTTCTCATCAAAGACGCCGGTGTCTCTCAATTCAAACTCGGATTCCGTTTTGGAACGACGAGCGTTCTCATCAATCAATTGCTGATACGGAAACTCGGCCTGAGGGTACTTGTACAACGCTTTCATGTACGAATGCGTGGGCGTCGATTCCAGGTAGAAATATTCCTCTTTGACGTCTTCCCCGTGATTGCCTTCCGGCCCTGCCAAACCGAACAGACGTTCTTTCAGATAAGGATCTTTGTGGTTCCAAAGCGCCAATGCAAAGCAGACGCGTCCCTGCCGATCAGTGATCCCCAGCAGCCCATCTTCACCCCAACGATATGCCCGCGATCGCGCGTGATCATGAGTGAAGTGGTTCCAGCTGTCTCCGTCAGGCGAGTAGTCTTCCCGGACGGTACCCCACTGACGTTCTGCGAGATAGGGTCCCCAGCGTTTCCAATTTGCCGTTCGGTTTTCATCTTCGTTCAAACGTAGCTGTTCGGCGTTACCTGCGTCCGTGCTCATATGGAAAGTCAGCTGCTAAATTAGAAGTCGGTGCATTGAAGGGGTTAAGCTCAAGGATCTTAAACGAGTCCCCATTTTTTTCGAAGGTACCATTCGACGGTCAACAGTCCGACGAAGACCAACAGAAATGCGGATGCGTCGACCATGGATTCGCCCATCCGCCATTTTGTCGGAATTTCGATCTTTTTCATTGGCGGATTTTCAATCAATTCATCAAGCACACCAGCAAGTTCATCGGGCGTGATCGCTTTTCCGCCAAACTCGCTGGTTTGATTCGCCAGCCTTGCCATTTGTTCCGGGTTGGCGGCGGGATTTGATTTCTCTTTATCCTGATCAATCACGACAAATTCTCGCTCAGCGGTTCCGATGTCGACACCATCGTGGGATGCCGCCACTTTTACGCGATAGACTCCTGGAAGAACAAGCAAGTTGGGATCGACTTGGCATTCGTATTGGTCGCCGGAGCGGTTGATCGAAATGGCTTCCGAGTTTCCATTGGGTAAAATCAATGCCGCATCAAACACCGCACCATCCACGGTTTCTCCCGCGATCGTTCGTACGTTGACGCCAAATTTCATTCGCGACTTTGGTGCGTAGCGTCGTTTCGGCAAGTCAATCGAGAGGCTTTCATCATTTTTGGAATCCCAGAAAGCGAGCCAAAGTACGAGTTGTCTCCAAAACTTGTTGAACTGAGGCGCGAAGCCCGCCATTTTCCATCGCCAAGTTGAATCTCCGGCAAACGCCAACACTCGCCCAGAGCCGACGTTCGCGCGAACAAGAATCGGTCGACGTGTCGCATCGTCACTTTCCAAAACGACTTCAGCGGTCTGTTTGGGCATCAATCGATTGGCTCCAACCAGCGGCGGGAGTTCTCGCCAGGCATCACGATTGGAACCGCCATCAGAAATTCGTGTCAAAAAGTTGATGCCAACTGGCGTCAATGGAATCGGTTGACTGACATGATATTCCGCGCGAACATCGGCGCCGAATTCCTGAGAGGCACCGGGTTGCATACGTATGGGCAGCACATCTTTCAGCGGTGTCCGACCATACATGCCGGGATCAAAACTGTGCGTGCCGCCGATCATCAACAGTCCCTTCCCCTTCTTTACGGCCTCGGCAAGTGCAATCGCTGGGCCCGTTTGTCGGTTGTGATCAAAGATCGCTCGCGAATCGACATTGCACAGAATAAACACGTCGTACTTTTTGGGGTCGCTGAATTCATTGGTCAAATCATTCAGCGGCCATGAGCGTCGTGAAAATGCATCGGTGTAAAGCGGTCGAAAATCCATGTCGACAAACTCCAGCGCGGGCAACGCGTCACGCAACGCTTTCTGTTCCCAGCCCAAACCGCCGCTGAGGAACAACACACGCATCCCTTCGTCGCGAACGGTCAAAAATCCGTCCAGCGAGTTGTTTCGCAGGGCGACCTCGCCGGGCATCGGTTGAGCCCGTGCTGTGATTCGAAACTCACCAGGTTCAGTCGGACGATACTTGAGTTCAACATTCAACTCCTGATAGCTTTGGTCGGGGCGAACGACTTCGGTCGCGACCGTCTTTTCGGTTGTTCCGTCGCTAACGATCAGATCGACTCGAATGTCCTGGTTGGCATACCCTCGGGCGACCAGCGTCGTGGTTGCGGTCAGGTCACTCTTCTTGTTGACAACTTGTTGCTCCGCAAAGTTCGTGATCGCCACATCCGCCAGCTGCGAAGTATCACCTGGGGCCCCGAGTTGCACGCCAAACATGGGAACTTCCATATCGACCAACGAATCGACCGCTTCGGTTAACTCAATTTCAGGTTCGAGTACGTTTTGCACACAGTCGCTGGCCACAACCATCGCCAACAGCGGTCGATCTCGCACATCCAGGCTGGCGTTGTAGATGGCCGTGCCAATATCAGTTTCGCTTCCATCAGGTTGCTTGGGCAACTGGACGTCACCTTCGATCATTTCCAAGGGGCCTGATTGACTGTCAAATTGAATGAATTTGACATCAACTTTGTTGTCCATCAGCTGTTGAAAACGACCTCGATTATCTTCAATCATCTGGACGGTCGTGCTCCACCGTGTCGAGTCATCCGAGATATGGGGCAGTGTCATCGAGCGGCTTACGTCGACCAAAACCATAAGCACAGCGGCTTGGTTCTTTTCTATTTTTTGCACACATCCAGGGCGAAGCATTGTCAAAAAAGCAAGCCCGATGACACCGAGACGAACCAACGATAATGTGACACGTTGACGAGATTCAAGTTTTGCAAACGACGGACCCACCCACAGCATGGCGATCGCTGCAAGCAGCAACAGCGCCATCAAGACGGGGCCTAAGATCGGTTGAAACGTCAGTGTGTCCACGTATGTATTTACAAAAAGATCAGGAGTAAAAGCGATTCGACATCAGATATTCGACACCCAGAATGACCAGCATCATGATCACGACCAGTGGATAAAACTCTTGTCCGCGACGAGTCGTTCCTTGCTGTCGTTGAATCTCGTTTTTTTGAGTCGCCAGCTGGTAACGTTCAGAGCCAAGGAATTCGTCGAGCTCCTCGGGGCGGAGACGGCTCAGGTCGGTGGCAGCAACGGACAGATTCGAGCTGAAGCCTTTCAAGACGACTTGTTCGTCAAAAATTCCTCGCAACCGAAAATGCCCTGGCGTGTTGTTGAAGCGATAGCGAATCTTGCCTTCGACCGAGTGAATCGTTGTCGGTGGTTTGTCAATAGTTGGAGAAAACACCTGGTACGACTCGGGGTTCTCTTTCAAGTCATTCTGAAAAATTGCTGACTGACCAACTTGAACATTCAACGAGTCTGCATCGGTTTGAACCAAGTGTTCGGCAATGCCCAACGTCAGCAAGTACGCGGCTACGGGGACCGGGTTGGTTGAGAACAGCCGATTCCAAACTCTGCGGTCGGGGTTGTAGCTGTACTCCGTTATCGGTGTGGTGAATGTTATCACTCGGCCAAGCCCAATCGCTCGCTCGACCACAGCTGGTTCGCGATTTCCATACCGAAGCAGCGTTTGGGTGGGGTAGGTTTCATTGTCTCCGTCAACCTGAAGTCCCCAGTGTTTGTTGATCGGATGACGGTGCCAGAGCAGCGACGTCTCATAGCCGACAATGGGGCGGAAAATCGGATGCGAGAGTTCTTTGGGACTGATAAACAGATCGTCTTCTTCGTTGAACCACAGTACATCGATTTCGCCACCAATGATGCGTTGTGCCGTCTCGGTCGTGAACGAGGGATCAACTTGACCGTTGATATTTGCATTGTGACCCAAAAAGATTCCCACGCCGCCACCGAGTTCAGCAAACGACTGCAGCTTCTCCCAAAACGGATCATCCACTGTTTGCGGGTCCAGCAGAAACACCGCATCGTAGTCCTGAAAGTCGACGTCTTCGTTTGCCAGTTGCTCCTGAGTTTTCACGTCGACGGTATAACGGGCCGAACCATCTTCAACGGCATCGCGTGGAGCCAGCAACGAGACCATCACTCGTGGTTGCACATTGGACGGATGAATCACCAGCGTATCGTGCGTCGGGCTGACACGAAACGAAAAGAAGCGCTGATCATCAATGGCCAAACCATCGGCGGCTTCTAGTTGAACAGACCCATGATAGGTGCCGACGTCCAGGTCATCGCTGAAGGTAAATTGGATATCGCGACTTCCATTTGAATCCAACTCTTTGTTGGCGGTTTGGTCTGGATAAAAGGATTCTGAAAAAACGGAAACGCCATCTCGCACCACAGGTCGTGCAGGGTCAATTCGCTCCAATTTAAAGTTGACGGTCGCTGGCCCTGCGTCGCCAATTCGGCGGATTTGCGTGGAAACGGTCAGCTGTCCTCCAGAGGAAATGTCTGGAGACGACAACCTCAAATCACCCAGCGAAAAATTGTTGGGCAAGGGAACACCGACATCAATTACAAACAGCGTATAGTCCTTGTCACGCTCCAACCGTTTGACCAATCGATTGGAGTTTTCACCAACCCAGCTCTCACGCGTCAAATCACTGACGACGTAGATCTCTTTACGCTCCAGTGGCGACTCTTCGAGAATCTTCAGCCCCTCCATGATGGTGACCGGCAGTCGGGTGCCAGAATAGTTCGTTTCCATCGATTCGATTCGGCGACCGGCGGCACCCGTGTCAACCGAAAAGAAAGGAGGTGATCCATCAGAAAACGCGATACAGACCTGGCTCTCACCGGGAAACTGTTCAACCAACCAATTGCTGATTTCGGCTGCTTTCTCGAGCCGGGTCTGGTTTTCGAATTGCAACTCCATGCGTGGTGACGTATCGATCACAACCAGTGCTGCCACCGGTGCCTGGTCGTCTCCGATCAAGTTGGCCGATTCCGAATTCAATAGTCGCGAAGCAGCGACGCCACCATAGATCAGGTGCCCTATAAAAAGGGCGACCAGAATGCCGACCAATGGCCAGTTCTTCTTTGGTCGCAAATAAGCCAACAGAGCGATTCCTCCAACGACCAGTGCGCTGAAACCGACGCCGCCCAGAGATAGCCAATTGCCAAATTCGTTGGACGCCACTGAAGGGCCAGCCAACGCAACCGCCACCAACAGGATCAAAAGACATCGGACCAACAGCAGCAAAAAGTGTTTGATCCTCATTCGCGAGCGAGTCGTTTGCTGCTTCTTTTTAAGAAAGCGAAGCGCTGGAAAGTCAATGTTGACCGGTTTCGGTTGCATCAAAAAATGCAGGATGATCGGCACCGACAACAAGACCCCACCGAGTCCGAGGGCGCCCAGGTTGGCCCAATTCATAATGGTTACCCCCGCGCCCGCCGACTATGAAGGTATTCCAAGAGTGCTTTGTCAAATTGCATGCTCGTATCGATCGGAACGTAGTCGATACCGCTGCGGGTACACTGCCGCGCAAGGTCATCACGAAATTCTTGAATCTGCTTGACGTAGCCGTCCCGATAACCATCGGCGTCAATCTTCAACTCTTCGTCGGTTTCCGGATCGCGCATCTTGAACACACCACGAAACGGAAAGTTGACTTCGGCCTCATCAAGGATGTGAAAGAGGATCACATCGTGGCCGCCGTGGCGAATTCGATAAAGCGAATCAACCATTTCTTCTTCATCGACCAACAGGTCGGAGAAGATCATCACGAGCGACCGCGTTTTAAGCATCGAGGCGAGCTGGCCCAGGCTTTGGCGAAAATCAGTTTTGCCTTGAGGTTCCAGTTTTGACAATAGCGAAAGGACAGTGCCCAGTTGGGTTCGCTTGGAACGTGGGGGCAGGCTCTGCCTGATCTTCTCATTAAACGTGATCAGTCCGACCGGATCTTGTTGAGAAACCATCAGATAGGCCAACGCTGCAGCCAGGCAGATCGCGTAGTCGAACTTGTTCAGCTCCTGTTGGTAGGTGTAGCCCATCGACTGGCTCAAATCCATCACCAGGTAACCGGTGATGTTGGTCTCTGACTCAAACTTCTTGACGTAGTACTTGTCCGTTTTCGCGTAGACTTGCCAATCAATGTCTTTGAGGTCATCCCCCTGGTTGTATTTTCGATGCTCGCTGAACTCGACGCTGAATCCATGAAACGGGCTGGCGTGTAGTCCGTGGAGGAACCCTTTGACCACGAACTGAGCGCGCAAGTCGAGCCGCTTGATCTGATTGATGACCGACGGTTTGAGGTATTTCTCGACCGACATGTTTGCGTTGCAGACCTACGATTCGTATTTGGGGACAGGTGGTTCCGGGATATAGTCAAGCAGCCGATGGATCAGGTCTTCGACCGTCATGCCTTCCGCCTGTGCCTGGAAATTGGTGCTGATGCGATGTCTCAGAACCGGCACTGTTACTTTACGAATGTCTTGAAGTGAAACTGAGAACCGACCTTCCATCGCAGCCATCGCTTTTCCGCCGGCGATCAAAAACTGACCGGCACGCGGACCAGCGCCCCAATCGACGAGTTCCCGCACAAAGTCAGGAGCCATTTCGTCTTTCGGACGCGTTGCTCGGACCAATTGGGCAACGTACTTGATGATGTATTCACTGACGGCAACAGAATGGACCAGTTTTTGCAGGTTCACGATCGCCTTCGCGGAAAGCACTTTACGTACTTCCGGTTTTTCATTGCTGCTGGCCGCTGTCAAAATTTTCTCTTCTTCGTCAGCACTGGGATATCCCACCTTGATGTTGAACATGAAGCGGTCCAACTGAGCTTCGGGCAGCGGATAAGTTCCCTCTTGTTCGATCGGGTTCTGTGTCGCGATCGTAAAGAAGGGAGGTGCCAGCTCATAGGTTGTTCGGCCGACGGTAATTTCTCGTTCCTGCATCGCTTGCAGGAGCGCGGCCTGGGTTTTGGGAGGCGTTCGGTTGATCTCGTCGGCCAAAAGGATATTGGTAAAGATCGGCCCTTCAACAAATTTGAATTGGCGTCTCCCCTGTTCGTCTTCCTCCAGCACATTGGTTCCGGTGATATCGGATGGCATCAAGTCAGGTGTGAACTGGATTCGTTTGAAGTTGACGTCAAGAATTTTGGCGATGGTGCTGACCATCAACGTTTTTGCCAAACCGGGCACACCTTCGAGAAGGCAATGACCACGAGTAAAAATGGCAGCAAAAACTTGTTCGATTACTTCGTCTTGCCCAACAATGATCTTTTGAAGTTCCTGTTGCATGACGACACGGTGTTGGCTGAATTCCTGCAACACGTCGCCGAGGCTTCGTTGTTTTCCCGTCACGAGATCTCCGAATGTTCATTTTGCAATACGCTTGCCAAAGCTCCCAGCAAACGATCCGTCAGCTTCGATTGTAGATGTAACCTCTGGTCCGGACAACTTGACGATTCGCGAAGCGATACCTGACCCACAATTTGTGAACGAAAAACGCCCCGATGGAGCAACCGCATCGGGACGTTCATGGTGTCAAGTTGTTTTCCCGGGATTTCACCAAGGTGAAATGGTGAATTCGGCGACCCTAGCGTGCGCCCTGGAAAGCTACCGTTTGCGAATTCGAACGCATCCCATCAGCAATAAAGCGAGACCAGACAGTGTCAACGCAGCTGGTTCAGGAACCGCCGTAAAGGTAATGCCATCAATCAACAATCCATTGGAATCATTGGTCATGGAAACCCACAGGTACATCGGACGGCCGTTCAATTCTGGAATAGCAAATCTGGACGTTGACTGAGTCCAGTTCAAGTTGTCCCAATCCTGTAGCTCATACTCGACTTGATTTCCGCCAAGAGGATCGGAAACCTGGCCATCACTCAGATAAAGTTTGGGTTCCCAGAGGACCCAGTCGCCAATGGTGGTATCCCAAGTCATCACTTCAACAATCGGTTTAGAAGTCAACGTTGACGTGCCTGTCGGGTTGTTTGGATTGAATGCCGCAAAGCTCCATTTCAGATCGTAGACGTCACCCGCAGTCAGTCCGTTGAACCGTCGCCCCGCACAAATGGTATCCGGGTCGTTGTAATCGCGCAACCAAAACATGCGGTCGCCCTCGTACGTCCGCGACGAGTCCTCGATCCAGGTCCCCGATTCAGTGATCATGTCAGGATCCATCATGTCAAAGAAACGAGCAGCACCTGGGGCCGCGCCTTCGGTCGCCGTTTCACCCATGAAAAGATCAGTCCCAGTCCAACCAAGACCGCCTTCAAAGCCGCCACCGGTCCAAAGGTCAGCGTTCACGTTATGAGTGGGAACAAAAAAAAGCCAGGCAAGCGTGCCGATCGCGAGAGCAATCTTCTTCACGAGATTCATCCTTGTTGTACATCAATGAGCGAAGTGGAGAGTATTGAGCCTCCGGCCCAATGAAGGGGTTGCCCCCTCGCAAGGATGTCATCGGAATGCCCAAGCGCAAAGTGCAACCCGGTCTACTCGGCCTACGCAACCGTCAAAGTTGACACAACAGAATGGGTTGCGCCAGCGATATCCGATCAACCGGTGCCTCGTGATAACAACGATGCGTCGGTCAGTGATTTCTTGCTTGCCTGCTAACGCCGCCGGTCAAAGAAACAACTCGCAAACGCTCGTAGGACCTACTGCTTGTAGAAAGGATTCGACTTTAAACGAGACGAGCCATTCGAATGCGACGGCTCTGGCGAACCCAGAAAGATGCCGGGAGACGTTGGCCCCGTTCGTACTGGAGCCGGTTTTTCTACTCGTGGAAGCGGACCTGAGTTGGCGACGTTGGATGGCGGCTCAAGATCTGCTGTGGCTTGGGGTGCAGTGTTGTTTGATTGACAGCCGAACGAAAACGCAGGGTTTTCAATCGGGACGTTTGGGTCGTCTGGATCGCGAAATTCCAAACTAAAGTTAGACGAGAAAGCGACGACTCCCAAAATGACGACAACCGCGAGGATTCGATAATACTGCATGGATCTGCGAGAAAAAGGTCTTACTGCAATCACACTCGTACACACGAGTGACTCATCAACGGTGGGGTGAGTCAATCTTAGGTCGCGATTTTGGTCGTGAATTCTCTGGTCAGGTAATAACGATGATGGCGATTCTCTCAACTGGATTCTTGACGAGGCCAAGCGATTGAGCACAACACGATGAGAACTCGCGATCATCGTTTCATCCTCGGGCAAGAGTGCCCAAGCTACGGTTAGGTAGATCACTGCGACGTAGGATAGCCACTCTTGGCTGTCGCGATTTTGCCATTAGGTTTTGTTGATGCGATTCTGCTTGAATCGCGTTCACATGATAGAGCGTCGAGGAAGGATTTTCTCGGGCAGGAGTGCCCAAGCTACGGTTCGGTAGATCACTGCGACGTAGCATAGCCACTCTTGGCTGTCGCGAGTTTGCCACTAAGTTTTGTTGATGCGATTTTGCTTGAATCGCGTTCACTGGTTGAGCGTCGCGGAGGGATTTTCTCGGGCAAGAGTGCCCAAGCTACGGTTCGGTAGATCACTGCGACGTAGGATAGCCACTCTTGGCTGTCGCGATTTTGCCATTAGGTTTTGTTGATGCGGTTTTGCTTGAATCGCGTTCACATGGTAAAGCGTCGAACATGGCATCCTCGGGCAAGAGTGCCCAAAGTGCCTAAGCTACGGCTCGATGCCGACAACGGACTAGAATCCGTTTTGTTCATAGAAGTTCCGGACAAGTTGGCCATTGGCCTGAATCTTGGTCGCATTCTTGTCCAACCATTGCTGGTCTTCTTCGCTGAGTTTTCCAATTTCAACGCGGACGATCGTGCGGTCGCTGACTCGCATCAAATAGACTTGCCGACGGTTGATTCCCACGGCAACGGCTTCGAGCGAAAATTGTCGGTTTGAGTCAACGAATGTTCTTCGGTAAGTGCTCGCTGCTTGCCGTTGCGGGTCGTCTTGCTCGACGTTCTGCTCAGCTTCTTGGAAGCGAGATGTTGTATTTGATTGGGCATTATTTGGTTGCGCATTGACTGAGTTGTTGTTCGCTGGCCCGGAGAGTCGAACTTGACTTTTTGGTGCAGTTGATTGTTGCGGTGGATCGAGTTGATTCACGCGAGGCAGACGGTTCGCGGAAACTACGGAGTTGACTCCGACCATCTTCGCGGCGGTTGAAAATGGGATCACGCTTTGAGGCAGTCGAGCGAACTCGGGGATGTTGATGGACATGCAATGCAAAGCGCCTTCCAGTTTTTTCATCGATGTCATGTCGATGGTTTCAACCGTCACATCAGGGAGCAAGCGTTGATAAGTCTCGATCGCGCGGCGGGAAATTTCGCGAGAGTCGTTCTGATAAACGGGCATCAACAGCAAATCATTTGCAAGAATGACATTGGTATACGGACTCCAGAATTTTCCCTCCCGAGGCGGAATAGGAATTCGATCGACGCGCATTGGAGAACCATCAACAGTTAACGAGCTGAGCAATTTGGCGTTCAAGTCAAGCACGCGAGCGTTGTAGGCGTCGCGACGGGGGTCGACTTCAGCAACGACGATGTGATCTTTTGCCAGAAAAGCCGCAAACATGTCGACGTGACGTGTCGCCTCAGGTGCGACCGGATGCAAAAAAATCAACTGGTCGACGTTGCATTCCTCTTTAAAGTTTTCGACAACAATTTTTCGCCTTTCATATTCGACATTCATGCCGGGTAAAGGGTTGGGGAAACGAATCATGTTGTCTTCAAACAATCGTGTTGTGGTGACCGCCAGTCCGTTGCCGTTACTGATTAAGTTGCCGCCTTGCAATGTCCAGGAAACGTTGCGATTTCTGTCGCCGGAAACGCTGGACCAGCTCGCTGGAAACTTGTCATCACGTGGTCGAGTGCCGTCGTACAAAAAGTCGATCGTTTCTGCGCCAGTTTGCAGCTCCATAAATCGCGGCCCAAAGTCTCTCAGCCAAATCGTGTTCAGCGGCAGCTGAAGAAGCGAAAGATGTTCGAGGTTGCCCCCGACTTCACTGGCCAATTCAACAACCGTCTTTAGCTGTTGTTTGTCATTGACTAACACGACCAATGGAATGCGCTGAGACGTCTTTTGAATGATCTGCTTGAGCACGTCGTGGTGTTGTGGCATCAAGTCAGAGACACTTAACAGGATCGCTTTTTGAGGTTCAAACTCGCCTGTCAAACGTGGATACGATTGCGTGTCGCCCTTTCCCGCACGCGGCACCATTTCACCAAGCTGTTTAAGCAATTCAAGCGATGGATTTCGAAAGTCAATTCGTTGAAAGTCCTCAATACTCTTGGCGACTTGCGGAGTTCGCGTATTGATGACCGGTTGCGTATCGCCAAGGTTGTTCCGGACCAGAAAGGTTGAATCAGCGGATGCAGGTTTCCGCAACTGGGTTTGCGGCCGGGGTGGGTACGGGTTTTTATACCCAGACCCGTAGGGGCGTTGGTAGTATCCGGGTCGATAGGGCTGCCCCCACTGCTTTCGGTACTGGGCAGATGCCGTCCCTGTTGGGACCAGTGTTGCAAGGATGGCAAACGCGATAAACAAGCGAATTGGTTTCATTTGCACTTCGGAAAAGAGTGGAAGGCGTTCGGAATGGAAGTCGTCTGGGGGTGGCGAAAACCGAAATTCAACGGATGAAGCCGAAGAGGCAGGCTCCATTCGTGGCTGAAAAAACCATGTTTTACAATCTAATCATCGACCTGTTGAAATGCCAGAATGGAGTTCTGGATATCGATAACAATCCCAATGAGAATATGGATTGCGCGACCCAGGAACACGGGAGTTGGTGGCTGTCACGGATCCCAGTTTTTGAAATGGTCTCCGTGCGCTATAATGCTCGCGATCTATTGCCTTTGGCACCGCTATCTCGACCCACAACCAAGATTTCACATGGCCGAACAACCTGTAGTGATTCAAAAAATCTCCTGGGAGTCACTCTGTCCGTGGACAATCATTTTCCGGACGTTGCCAGTTGCATCGACTTTGTCGGTCATTGCCCTGTCGCTGGTCGGTGTGGTTGTGGCTCCGATCGGCTGGCGAACTGCTGAGGCGTTGTTTGTTAACGAAGATCTCCGCAACGACACGCAGATGACGGAAATCATCCGGAACAACAACAGCCCTTATCGCGGCGTATTGCTGCCGATCGCGGACGGAGTGGAGCCTCTGACGGTGATGGGGGTTCGCGTTACGGGGCCACGCGAAGTCTTTCGCCAGTTCGTCAATCCGTACCGTAGTCTTTTCAACCGTGACTACTCGCTGCGGAAATTTGGATATTTTCTGTTTGGCGCGCTCTGGATGCTGGCACTGTGGTCATTTGTTGGCGTTGCGATTTGTCGGATCTGTCTAATGCGACTGACGCGCAACGAGTTTCTCGGCATGGACGATGCATTTGAATATGCACTTGAAAAATGGACCACCGCCATTGGAGCAATCGGTGCACCACTAACAGCAATTCTGGTGATCTGCTTGCCACTGTCGATCGTCGGTCTGCTGATGGGATTCGACGTCGGCTTGATGTTGGTTGGCTTGCTCTGGGTGATTGTGATCGCGGCAGCGGCGCTGATGGGTGTCTTGTTGTTCGGTCTGATGTTTGGTTGGCCTCTGATGGTGGCCAGTGTAAGTTGTGAGGGACAGAACGCTTTTGACGCGATGACGCGTTCGTACGCTTATGTTTTTCAGCGGCCATTGCATTATCTGTTCTATTCGTTGGTTGCCATTTTGTTCGGGGGCCTTTGTTGGATCATCGTTGCGGCACTGGCAGACATGGTCGTCAACCTTTCGTACTGGTCGACGTCCTGGGGCGCGAATGTTTCCATTGACCGAATGACGGAAATCGTTGAGGCACCGCCGTTGGATGCTGACGGAGTCTCTACGGAAACACAGACGCACTATATCGGTCGCAGCGCCATTGGTCTTTGGAACGGATTGATCAAGTCCATTGCGACCGCATTTCTCTACGGTCTTTTTTGGTGCATGGCTTCGTCAGTTTATTTGCTGCTGCGAAAAGACGTTGACGAGACGGAGATGGATGAGGTTTTCGTTTCAGCAGAAACACGTACTTACCAGTTGCCGCCGCTTCGATCCGACGCAGATGGAATCCCGCAAGTTCAAGACCCAACCCCCGATGTTGAACTACCGCCCGAGGATCGTGACCCCGCTGAATCAGTCGAAGACTAAATTGATCGACGACGCTGGCACCCGACGAGTGCCAAACATAGAAGTCCGAAGGTAACACCGGTTGGCTCAGGAATCGCTGTGAAATAGGTTCGCGTTGATGTGACCAGCAATTCGTCGTTGACCACGTCAGGCGAGATGCTGCGGAAACTGAGCGACTGCATGATTGTGCCCGAACCACCGCTGATCGTAATCGATGCTTGGCCACCCGTCCCGGTCAACTCGATGGCAAACAAACCTTCGTCAACTGGATTGATTGAGTAAGTCGAATTGACGGTCGCGATATCAAAGTGCGTGAGTTGATTGGCAGGACCGACGCCCAGCAAATTGGCAGTGATTTCAAAATTGAACACGTCGGAATCCGCATCGAAGTCAATTTCACTCATCGTAAACTGAGTCGAAGTCAGCGTTGATTCTGGAACCGTGATCGTTTCGACATCTCCAAAATCAATGTCGACTTGACTCTGGGTGATATCGCTGGCCGTAAAACGAACGTTGTCAAAAGCGGCAAGAATCGAATGCGGATCTCGCAATCGAACTCGACCCTGGTTTGGCAACCCCGTCGCAAATCGATTCATCAACGACGTTCGATCACCCGGGTTGGTTCCGGAAACGCCAAAGAAGAATGGATCTCCGGCCTCAAACACTTCGGTAACTTCGTCCGCTTGAAGCGATTGTTTTGATGTACCAACAGCTAGCATTGCTACGAGCGACAAAAGCAAAAGCGTAGGGTAAACCCGATTCAGACTCAGCATCACACCATTCCTCGTTCTTATTGCTTTGCAATCATTCCTTGCAATCTGATCGGTCAGGCGATCGATTAATCCACAGGAGGCGGTTTTTCCGGTGTCTCGTGTGGCTTATGCAGGTTTGATCGGTTGTCGCAAAAACAACGAATCTTGGGAAACAGACCGTCCAAAGGGTGGGAGCGATGGCCGTGAGCATCGACAAAGGCCCATTCAATTCAGCTGAAAGAACTCGGCCGAAAAGACAGGCGTCGCGATGAGCTGCGTGACAGCATCGACTGTCCTTGGGCCCGGAGTTGGCGTCACGCTATTCTGCCGAAACTGATAATTGGCTGGCCGCTGCTTCATCGACCAAAAAAGTTACCTCGGCGGACTGGCAAATGTGATAGGTAGGAAACGTCTCGCAACCAGGCTTCGAATCGACGATCGAAGCCAACACGCTGGCTTTATTTTCACCCGTCACCAAAAACACAATCTCTTTGGCGGCACCGATCACCGGACCTGTCAGTGTGATCCGAGATTGGCCGCTGGTCGGGTGGATCGCGACTTCGCTCAATTGATCGCTGGTTAGCAGGTCGAGCCGGTCAGGGAAAATGGATGCGGTGTGGCCATCGTCTCCCATTCCCAACAGCATCAAGTCAAACACCGGAAGTCCACTTGTCTGCGGTACAAACTGTTTCAGTTCAGCATCATATTGACGTTGAGATTGTGGTGGATCCAATTCGCCGAGGACTCGGTGGACATTCGTGTCCGCAACATTTGCTGGCGAGAAAAAAAGTTGATCGGCAACACCAAAGTTGCTCTGCGCGTCATCCGGCGCAACGCACCGTTCATCGCCCCAGAAGAAGTGAACACGACTCCAGTCGACGTGCTCTGCAGCTGGATCTTTCGCCTGTGTGCCTAACAATTCAAACATTCGGCGCGGCGTGCTACCGCCCGAAAGCGAGACAAATTGAGGTTCGGTCTGACACGCGGACCGAATCAAGCGTTGCGAAATGGCTTCGGCAACGGCTTCGGAACTTGCAAAACGTTGAATCGTGATTGCCAAACTGAACTCCGTGTTTCAAACTACGTAGGATAAAATGATCTTCGTTTAAAGTGGAACGAAAATGAATCTGCTCTCATCGGTGACGACCGCAATGATTAAACTGATTCAACATCGCTGCTTTGGTCGCAGCTGAATGCCCGTCGACAAGTTTCGTTTCCTAGATGTTAGTTTTATTTCCCGCGTCCCAATTACGCCATGTCTGATTGCAAACTTCATTTCCTGTTAGCTCCATTTTTTCAAACTGCACTCCTGTTGTTCTTGGTGCTGGGCGTGACAACCGGTTGTGCTGATCCAGATCCAGCTGCGAAACTCAGAGCGGGGTTTACCGAACTAGAAGACGCCGCCGATCAGCTGATTCAAACACTTGAATCAATCGTTGATGAAGAAACGGCTCGTGATGCCATTGAGAAAGTAAAAAACTATCGTCGAATTATGCGTGAAGCTGGGCACGTTGTTGCCAACAACGAAGATGTTCAATCCCGCAACGCAGTCGCTCTGAAGAATCAAATTCGTGAGTTTCGCACCGAGCATAAGGAAGTCTACCGTGAGCAGTTGCGACGTCTTTCCAAAATCCCTGGCGTTACAGATATCCTGATTCCCGTGCTTCAAGCTGCGGGTGAAGAGGCTGACATGCCAGTCGGACCTCCTAAAGATTAGCGGTCGTCTATCGATACGGTATCCCAAGAAAATCCATGAACGAAGAAGCTGCCGACAAAAAAGATTCGCCGGACCGGTCGACTCGAGATTCGATTCCGACGGCCAACGTTCGTTCGAAACAACCGGGCCTGTTGGCCTCGCTGGCCGCTTCGTACATGTGGCTGTTAACAATCATCTGTCTTGCCGTTGCTGTAGGGCTGGTCTGGTGGTCCATGCCTGAACGGGGCATCCAGATTACGATCCGTTTTCCCGAAGGCCATGGACTTGAAGCAGAGGACTCGGTTCGGTTTCGTGGAATTGAAGTTGGCACTGTCGAGAAAGTCCAGCTGAACAACGCACTCAACGGTGTGAATGTCACCGTCAATCTGCTCCCCTTCGCGGAACCGTTGGCACGTGAAGGAAGTCGATTTTGGATCGTTCGGCCCGAGCTCAGTCTAAATCAGATTTCCGGCTTGGAAACGGCCGTCGGGCACAAGTACATTGGCGTCCTCCCCGGAGATCCGGAAGGAAACTGGCTAGTCAGTTTCGATGGGATGGCGAATTCACCGCCTGATGTCTCCGACGGAGAAGGCACAGAAATCATTCTCCGAGGTAGTGATCGGCATGGAATCAATCCCGGTTCGCCGTTGAGTTTTCGCGGTATTGTCGTTGGCCGAATCCTCTCGGTCGATTTGTCACGCGATGCGAAAACGGTGGAAGCGAGAGTTCGTGTCTATGAGCCATTTACAAAGTTGGTAACTTCCCACTCCAAATTCTGGGCCAGCAGTGGTCTCAACTTTGACCTTCGTTGGGGCAGCGGCCTCAAAGTGGACGTCGACTCGTTGGAAACGATCGTCAAAGGAGGCGTCTCCATGTTGACCATTCAATCAGGCGGCCAACCCGTTCAGCCAGGCCAGCTTTTCGAGTTGGCAGAAAAGGCGGACGATGAATGGTTTGAGTTGGCCCAGCAGACACCGGTCACCGACACTGAAAATCTGCGGTCGGCTTTGAAAATGCGCTCGACTTGGAAACAAGATGGAATCATCTATGGAACGGTTGACAAAGATGCGTCCTTTGTCGGCACCTTCATTCAACGCGCGGATAACGGCTTCGTCGTCGTACCGCGTGATATGTCGGTACCTCCAGAAAAAGCGAATGAAAACACGTTTGGAATTCGTGTCGTAGGCGCGCCGATCGATTTGGTGGAAATCAACGTGGCTGCCGACCAAGAGGCTGAAGTCGTTCAACTGCCGATCAACACGAATGTACTAGGGCGCTCAATCCCGTTTGCGGAAAATGAAATTCGAATTCCGAAGCAGCCGGAAAAATGTTTGGCGGTACGAATGGAAGGTGAACTGAACGAACCTACATTCCTACACATGCCTATCGAAATCGACGCGATCAATGAAGACTGGTCGTTGAAGAATTTTGACGGTGATCGCAATGTTTGGCATGGAGCACCAGTTGTTTCAGATACTGATGGTCAGTTGATTGGCTTCTTGTTGGTCGAAGAGCGAGACGCCAAGATCGTGCCGGTTTGGGATGGGTTTTGAAACGTCATGTTTCAAATTCAAGCAAAAGCTAATCGGCAACAGTGAACCAATCGCGTGATCAAGAACAGGTTTTTCAAGCCTGGGGCTCTGCTCGTTACAGCGAGGCCAACGCTTGACTGCGAACGTCCAGGCCGACGATCTCTTTCCAAACGTCAAGCAACTGTTGATAACCGTTGAGGTCGCTCGTCGTTTGAACTGGCGAACCATCGATGCCCACGATCGGTGCGATTCCTACGGTTGCGTTGAGCCAATACGCTTGCTGGGCTCGCTTAAGTTCATCCAGTGATATCGAACGCCGTAGCAGCGGTGGAGTCAGTTGGCCAGATTCATCCAGTGCTCGAAGCGTAACGCTGGATAAGACTTTTTCTGCCGAAGGTGCAACCCACTGACCATCAATGAAAGCCAGAATGGAACCGGTCGGCGACTCTGCAACACCGTCCTGTTCGTCCAGCAGCAAAGCATGGCTGCCAGGTTCGATCTGTTCGGCCTCACGCTTGGCCAAAAAGTAGTGCATTCTCGATCGGTGCTTGATGGTTTTGGCTACCGATGATTCAGCTACTTCTCGAACTGCAACGGTTCGTAATCGGATCCCTTCTTTGTATGCCGATTTCCATTTCAAAAAATCGATCGGTTCCGCGGTGATGATCACGGTCGGGTTTTGCGCCCAAGGGCATCCTGGTGAGATCACGATTGCGATCGACATGTCATGCTTCTGCAAGTGCTCTGCCGAAATGGACTCGATAAAACGATCCAGCTGCTGCGTCAGAAGTTCTCGGCTGATCGAGCTGATGCCAATGGCATTGAGACCGACCAGCAACCGGTCAAAATGAAGATCGAGCAGCGGCAGGGAGCCAGCATAGGTTCTGATTCGTTCAACAATCGATACACCCATGGTGAATCCAGCGTCGAAGATTGAGATCGAAGCGTCGACCGGATCCACGTTAGTGCCGTTAATCATCACGGCAAGAATGTTTGAGTTCCGCGAACTCATGATGTTGTTTGGGCAATCGCAGGTCGCCCGTGGAGCAGATGCGTCGCAGCATCGATTCTGGTTTGAACGAGTTGGTTTTCTTCGCCGGAAATACCTTCGGTGCGAATTGGCGCGTATCGGCAGGAGGTCCCTTCCAGCGATCCATCCTCATTGACTTTTTCGACCAATAGCTGCAGCGTTTCACCAACCAGCGAACGAAAATATTCTCGCTTCAATTCAGCTTCGAGCTTGCTGACCGCGATACCACGCTCTTTTTTGGCTGCCTTGGAGATCTGGTCCGGCATTGTCGCGGCAGGTGTGCCACGGCGTGGGCTAAACGGAAACATGTGGATCTTGGAAAATCCGATTTGACGGCAGGCATCGAGCGACTGTTCAAAATCCGCTTCGGTCTCACCGGGAAATCCGACAATCAGGTCAGTCGTGAAGGCCGGCAAATGAAGCTCTCGCTTGACCAATTCGCATCGATCGATAATGTGACGACGGGTCCAACGTCGCTTCATCAACCGAAGAATCCGATCGCTGCCACTTTGAAGACAGACGTGCAGGTGCGGGCAGACTTGATCAGCAAATTCCTTCATCACCTCGATCAATTCTCGCGTGACCTCGGTGGCCTCGATACTTGAAAGTCTAACCCGCAGGCCGGGCGAAATCTGACAGATGTTTCTGACCAACGAAGAAAGTCGCGTCCATTCTGTCTTGGGCTTGCCGCGATTAAAATCGACGCCGTAGTGTCCCAGGTGAATCCCCGTCAGAACCACTTCGCGAAATCCGTGGTCGTAGAGTCCCTGAATTTCCTGAAGAATCTCTGCTTCCGGTCGACTGAACATATCCGGTCGAACTTTTGGGATGATGCAATAGCTGCATTTGAGCAAGCAACCATCCTGCACTTTTACATACGCGCGGTGACGATTGTTCAGTCCCGTGATTCCGTTGGGAATATCGACGACGCCAAATCGCCCCAACAAATCGGGGATCTCACGTTTGTCAGTTACGACTTCAGCAACACCGGGAAGTTGTGCGACGGTCTCGGGTTCACGCGTAGCGTAGCAACCCATCACCACAATTCGGGCATCGGGGTTGTCGCGATTCATGCGACGAATGATCTGTCGGCTCTTGGCATCACCCTCACCAGTGATGGTGCAAGTGTTGATAATGCAGAGATCAGCAGACTGATTGTTCTGAGCGTCTTCGAATCCTGCCGAGAGCAAACCTTCGCGGACCAGTTGAGTTTCGTACTGGTTTACTTTGCAGCCGAGCGTCGCAGTTTTTAATTTGGCCAATGGATTACTCAGAAGATTCCGGTTCGATCGTTGAGGACATCGAACCCTTGCACCGTTCGATCAAGAAATCCCTGCCATACGCGTGGATTTGATCTCGTTTAAGCTCCGCGTGTTCTTTGGTCGTCGTCAAGCAGATGCAGCGTCCTTCGGAGTCGACGGTTTCGGCAAGTTTCTGACCCATGGAAAACGGGTGGCCAAAAAGTTGCCGCATCATCATGATGACGTACTCGTACGAATGATCGTTGTCATCCCACAAAATCACATGGTAGCGTGGTTGTTTTTTGTGTTTTCGATCCTGCTTGACGTCCGCTTCTTTGACCGGTACGTCAATGGTTACAGTGCCTTCTGACATCTTCTAACTCGTGTAAGGACAGTCTTTCCTGACGAAAAGTAATGTGACGTATTTCTGAACTTGGTTCAAGTAAGAAACCGCAAGACGCCAGTCAGCTCGTTTCCCAGTTTATTCGTAGATCGGTCGCCTAGTCATTGACAACAATATTTATTCTAATTGCAAACGCGAAACAGACGTCGAATTCGTACGGTTTCCCGGTTGGGATATCTCCAACGAACCGTTCAAAGCATCCACTTTACGGGATGATGATCGCCTTCGAGCCTTCAAAAAGTACTTCCGTCACTTTCGCTTGCAATCGTCCAACTACCCAGACTCGCCAACTAAATTATGTCCGAATTCAGTACCTATCTTCAGGAAAATCGTTCACGCTTTGAGTCTGAACTCTTTGAGTGGCTCCGGATGGCCAGCATCGGAACAGACAGTGCCTACGATGCCGAGGTTCGCCAAGCAGCCGATTGGTTGGCTGACAAATTTCGGGGACTCGAACTGAAGACCGAGATCATTGAAACCTGTGGGCATCCATTGGTTTACGCCGAGTCACCGCCAATTGAAGGAGCTCCAGTCGTCCTCGTTTACGGACATTATGACGTGCAACCGCCAGATCCACTCGAGTTGTGGGACACTCCACCATTTGAACCAAATGTTCGCGACGGTAAAGTTTACGCGCGAGGGGCGACGGATGACAAAGGGCAAATGATCACTCACCTCTACGGCGTTGAGGCGTATCTCAAGACCAAAGGGGCTTTGCCAGTCCAGGTCAAATATCTGATCGAAGGCGAAGAAGAATCCGGCGGGGAAGGGCTCGAAGCGTTTCTCAAAGGGGAGTATGACAAAGAAGTTCCGGTTGCCGAAAAACTGGCCGCCGATATCGTCGTGATCAGCGACTGCTCGCAGTACGCGCCTGGCCAACCTGCCATTACGTATGGTTTAAAGGGGATCATGTACTGCCAACTGAACCTCAAAGGCCCCAACCGTGACTTGCACTCAGGGTCTTTTGGGGGCTCCGTCAATAATCCGGCCAATGCACTCTGTGAGATGCTGTCTCAACTGAAGGACGCCGAGGGCAAAGTCCTGATTCCAGGGTTTTACGATAATGTCCTTCCGCTCGATGATCGTGAGCGAGAACAATTCGCGTCACTCAATTTTTCTGACGAAGAATACAAAAAAGAGATGGGCGTTGACGAGACATTTGGCGAACAGGGTTACACGACGCTGGAACGACGTTGGGCGCGACCGACATTTGACGTCAATGGCTTGTGGAGCGGCTATCAGGGAGAAGGCGCCAAAACCGTACTTCCCGCTGAGGCTGGTGCGAAGTTCAGTTTCCGATTGGTCCCCAATCAGGACAAAGAGACGTTGGCCGCAGCACTGAAGACGATGCTCGAAAACATTTGCCCCCCTGGCATTCAGATGGAGCTGGAAATTCTTCATGGTGCGCCTGGTTTTGTCCTCTCACTCGATAGCCCATACATGGACGCTGCCGCCCGAGCCATTGAATCCGGCTTTGGAACACGACCCGTCTTCATTCGTTCCGGTGGAAGTATTCCTGTCGTTAACAACTTCAAATCACTGCTGGGAATCGATACGTTGCTGCTGGGCTGGGGACAGGACGACGATGATCCTCATAGCCCCAATGAAAAGTTTACGCTGGATGACTATCACCGTGGTATTCACGCGAGCGCTTGCCTGTGGGATGAGATCGCCAAAATTAATTCCTGATTTCAACTCAACTTCTGATTCCATTTTTCACCTACCTCAGTTTGCATTCACCAGCCCTGATTCAAAAACCTCATGCTTGACCGAAAGTTTGTCGTCGAAAACGCGGTCGCAGTCAAACAGAACTGCGCCAATCGAAATGTCACAGCCGAAATTGACCGGCTGGTTGAACTCGAAAAGCTTCGTCGACACACGCTGCAAGAAGTTCAGAATTTGAATCAGCAAGCCAACGCAGCATCGAAAAAGATTGGCCAAGCGAAAGATAATGAGGAACGCGAAGAACTGAAAGAAGGTGCCCGTCAGCTGAGGGAGCAAAAGGACGCTGCACAAAATACGCATGATGATCTCGATCGACAGATTCACTCGATCGAACTGACGATCCCAAACATGGCTCATGCCGATTGCCCGATTGGTGAAGACGACAAGTCAAATCTCGAGTTGGGTCGTGGCAAACACGAACCACCGACGTTTGACTTTGAAGTGCTCGATCATCTTGATCTCGGTGAAAAGCGAGGGTGGATCGATTTTGAGGGCGGCGCGCGAACGACGGGAAACGGCTTCTATTTTCTCAAGGGAGATTTGGTTTTACTCGATCTGGCAATCCAGCAATTCGCCGTCAATGAATTGGTCAAGCGAGGATTCACGCCGACGATCACGCCTGATTTGGCTCGCGACAGCGTTTTGGAAGGCATTGGATTCATGCCACGCGGACCCGAAACCCAGATCTACAGCATCGATCAAATGGATATTTCGTTGATCGGGACAGCGGAAATCACTTTGGGCGGTTTGTACAGCGGCAAGACATTAATGGATACCGACTTGCCGATCAAACTGTGCGGGATCAGTCACTGTTATCGGACCGAGGCAGGAGCCGCCGGACGCGCATCCCGAGGTCTGTATCGCGTTCACCAGTTTACCAAGATCGAGATGTTTGCCTTCACGTTACCCGAGCAAAGCGACGCACTGCATGAGGAATTGAAACAGATTGAGTGCGACCTGTTTGATGCGATTGAAGTTCCCTATCGCATCGTCGACACGGCAACCGGGGACCTCGGTGGTCCAGCGTTCCGAAAGTATGATCTGGAGGCTTGGATGCCCGGTCGTGGCGAAGGTGGTGAGTGGGGCGAAGTCACCAGCACGTCGAACTGTACTGACTATCAAGCGCGGCGATTAAACATTCGCTATAAGCAAAAAGACAAAAAGGGCACGCATTTTGTGCACACACTCAATGGAACGGCATTCGCACTGAGTCGCGCGATTATCGCCATTTTGGAAAACCACCAAAACGCCGATGCCACCGTTAGTGTGCCCAAAGTTCTGCAACCCTTCTTGGGCAAAGAAGTCATCTGACATGTTCGCCAAGGCTGCGGCAAACGTGTTGCAGGATCATTCCACCTCGGTTGCCAAGTCCACCTTGTACGCGTTATTGGCTCGTTGAACACGATACTCGTTGCCAAACAAGTTGCGTACTGTGTCGATGCTCGATTGACCATCATCCGGGATCAAAGCAGACTCAAGATGATCGAATTCGCCGATCCGTTCCAGTTTGTCGCGTGGCGGAACTCTCATTAACACGTGGGTGACGCGATGGAAAATGGTTGGCTGATCTCCATACCATTTTTTCATTGTTGATTGAAGAAACGCGGGGCCTCGGTAGTCAACGACTACACTCACTCGCTGCGGGTTTCACAAAAAAGACGTCTGGTCGGCAAGTCGAAGTTCGCATCGTCCATTGGCATCCGAATTTTTCGTGATCGCAAAATTGCTTTTGCTTTGAGATTTCACACCCGCAAAAATGTCCTCAATCGCCGCTTGTTCGCGAGAATAGCCATGCGCAAAATTCGCGACGTAGGCGATCCCGACGCAAGCAGCGACGATCAGCATCAACAGCGTTCGCATTTGAAATCGTAGAAAGAATTTCATCTCATCCCAAACGTTTAACAATTTGCTCGTGCCAATTAGATATCGTCATCCATCATATCGTTTCATTGACTCGAATTGACGGGCTGTTACAAGGTTGTGACATGCCCATCGGTTATCGCATCGAGCGATGCCGCTTGCTGAGCTACGGCGGATCGTGACCGCTGCCTCCAAAAGGATGACACCGACAAATCCGCCAGATGCCTTTGAGTAAACCAACGATCAAACCGTACTTCTCAATCGCCTCGACCATATAGCTACTGCAAGTTGGAGTGAAGCGGCAGTTAGGACCCAACAAAGGGCTGATCAACCGTTGATAAATGCGGATGAAAAAGATCAGCACGAGGCTCGGTAGCCTCACCACCAGCGGTCGCCGGTTAAACGAATGGGTCGTCGTGTTGTCCGAGACAGATTTTCGATCCTGCAACGATACCGAGTCCACTGGCTCCGCGTGTGAATGACATCGATGCGGATCTGCATCGAAACTTGAATCGCCTTGCTCTGATGTATCGTTTGATGGAATTGGAGAATCGTCCGTCATTATCGTTCCTCAGGACGTTTGACGGTCGTCGAGCGGTTCGCGTCAACGGCTGCTTGTTTGGCCATTGACTTTTTCAGTCGGTTCGAGAGTCGTTTTAACGAACGCACAACGCTGGCATGATTGCATTGGGCACCCCGTTTTGGACGCACGACCAAATCCAAACCTGCGGGTAGTTCGTCACGATATCTTCGAAACGCGTCGCGGATGACTCGTTTCCAGCGATTGCGAACGACGGCATTGCCGACTCGTTTGCCGACGGCCAAACCGAGCCGTGTTTTGTCCGTCCCATTTGCGACTCCCTTGATCACCAATACGTTGTCAGCCGCAAATAGTTTGCCACTATAGACGCGCTGAAACTCAACGGATTTGAGCAATCGTGCGGATTTGGGAAACCGATGGTCCGTCATGCATCTCTCTGAATCATTAACGATCGTTGACGGAATCGGATTTTGTGCTGAGCATTCTGGCAAAAAACATGCGACTCATTTGGCCGAACCAGCCGGGAATCTGTCGACGAAAAACGTACCCGAGAAAACCGAGGACGGCGAGGGCAAGGATTAAGGTCGGATAGCTGGGCATCAACTGGTTGAGCGTTAACGCCAGGATTACCAACCCCAGTAGCAACGACTGGATGACGCATACTCCAATGAGAACGTTCACCTTGAATTCTAGTCGATGGATGATTCTTTCGTCGTTGGGGTCCTGCATATTCCTTTCACCTGTCCGCTAGTTAAACGCTGCCTCTTAAGAGGGCGTCTGCTCGGAACTTGTTGATCGCATTGATAAACTCGCGCATCGTTTGATACCGTTTATTCGGATCTTTTTCCAAAGCCTTGAGACAAATCTGTTCCACTTGCAGCGGAATGAAGCGGTGCGGTGCGGCTTCACGAGGACGGATCGGTTCACGATTGACGATGTTTTCAAAGGTTTCCGGGATGTTTCGTCCTCGGAAGGGCTCACGTTGGGTCAGCATCTCGTACAAGACGATGCCCATACTGAAGATATCCGTCCGCTCGTCGACGATTCGATGCCCGACAACCTGCTCCGGTGACATGTACAGCGGTGTTCCGCCGCGTTGCCCCTTGGTTTCTTCATCGCCATCATTCGGAATGCCCCAGACTTTCGCCGCGCCCCAATCGATCAGGGTGACTTCACCAAACATGCCAACGATGATGTTCTCTGGTTTGACGTCGCGGTGAATGACGCCACGAACATGTGCGTAGCCAAGTGCATCACCGACTTGAGTCAGGATACTCAGCAATCGGTTAAGGTCAAACTCACGCTCGATCTGTTCATCTTTTTGTGCGAGTCCAACGATGATTTCAAACAGCGTGTGCCCTTCGATTTTTTTCATGGCGAAGAACCAGTTGCCCGCTTCATCCTGCCCCAATTCGTACATCGGCACGGTCGCCGGATGTTGAAGTTGTGCGGTGATACGGGCTTCCCGGATCAAACGACGAAGTTCAACCTGATCTTCTTTAATGTCGGGCCGCAACATTTTCAATACAACACGACGCCCGAGATTGGTGTCTTTGCAAGAAACCAAACGTGCTTTGCCGCCTTCGGTCAGCAGCTTAAAGTGGGTGTACTTTTTGAACGAGTTGGAAATCCTGGGCGGTGGCTGGCCTTCGATATCCGATACCATCACCATCTTGAGGCGTTCTTCGCCAAAGCCCAGGTCGGGATGGGGAGGCTTGGTCGGTGTTCGTTCAATGGGCTCATTCATCTGGTGAGGTCAATGTCCATCTCTTTGAATACGATCAGTTTTCCATCAGGTTTCTCAGCTGATGGATCTCCAGCCAATGTCACATATAGGTCACCATTTTTGGCAAACGCGAGCGACGTTGGTCGTTCCAGTCGTTGCATCAGTTTTGCCTTGCAGCCCTGGTCGGTTTTGGTGGCGATGATCTTGTAAAGGCCACCTTGTTTGGGATCGGTCCAGGAAAAATCGGTCGCAAACAAACGTCCATGCTTTGGCCCATACGCCAGCCCTGTGATGTCGAACATTCCCAGTTTAAATGTGTCCAGGTGAGCGCCTTCTTCCGAGTAAAAACAGAGCAAGCTGTCTTTCGCTTTTTCGGTTTTTCCCATTTGGCCAACGACAACGTGTCCCTGCGGGCTGATCGTGATCGCCATCGGGGCAGTGGTTTGGGTCACGTCCACGGTTGCGATGTTCCGAGTCAGACCTGTCAAACGATACTCCTGATTGAAAATCGCTCGAGCGATCCAACCTTTCTTGTCATCGCCATTGCAGGTCACATAAATCCCCTTGCTACCTTTTGCCATCGCAAAGAAGTCACCCTCTGCAGGCACCTCGTCCTTGCTGGCAAGAGTCAGCTTGCCCAGTTTTGCATCGTCGGCATTGACTGGGGATGCGTCCGCTTTGGGCAGATTAAAACCGTAGATCAAATCCTCTCCGTCAGGATGTCCGCCACCACCAACGACCAGAACGTCGTCATTGAGAAACAACAGACTCAATGGACCGATCGTGTAAATCGGGTCTTTGCCAAACGCGTCTTTCCCAAAATCAACGATCACAGGTTGGGGTTTCCTGTCGACAATTCGCACGACTCGTTGCGAGCCGCTTTCAGCGACAAAGACATCTCCAGTCGCAGGATGGATTGCCACCGACGTCGGATTGTTCAGTCCGTCAACCACTAAAACTGGGGTCGCATCTTGGGCGATCGTGCAACTCGCCAAGGCCAAGACGATTGCCCAGGCAATCAAGTTTGTTGAAAGGAAAAAGATTCGATTCATCGTACTATTCTCGTTTCGGAAGATCGCACTTGCTGTTCGAACAAATGTGACTTCGTAGTGCTGCAGGAAATGTCAAAACACGATTCGCTCACGTGTGTGCAACCGATTTTATCTCGTTACACCGGTTCCATGCCACGTTCGTATTCATAAGCGGCAATTTTATCGACATGTTGTAAGGTCAAGGCAATGTGATCGAGTCCTTCGAGAAAACACTGACGTCGAAAGTCGTCAATCTCGAACGTAGCACGAAAACCTGTTGTGTCGGTAACGACGCAGTTTTCCAGATCGACCGTCAATTCGTATCGATCGTGCGATGCGACGTTGTCATGGATCGTTTGCACTTCGTCAGTGGTTAGCCGAACGGGCAGAACGCCATTTTTTGAACAGTTGTTGTAAAAAATGTCAGCAAAAGACTCGGCAATGACACAGCGAAAACCATAGTCGTCCAACGCCCACACGGCGTGCTCGCGACTGGAACCGCTGCCAAAGTTTTTTCTGGCGACCAGAATGGTCGCGTCCTTGAATTGAGGCTTGTTCAGCTCAAAGTCTGCTTTGGGGGTTCCGTCTGGATCAAACCGCCAATCATAAAACAGATATTGTCCGAACCCCGTTCGCTCGATTCGTTTTAAAAATTGTTTGGGGATGATCTGATCGGTGTCGACGTTGGAGCGATCCATCGCCGCAACCTGTCCGGTATGTTTCGTAAATGATTTCATTGGGCCACCTCCTCAACCGCTTCAAATTCCCATTGGCGAATATCGACAAAATGCCCTTCGACCGCTGCCGCAGCTGCCATGGCGGGTGAGACCAGGTGCGTCCTTCCGCCACGCCCTTGCCGTCCTTCAAAATTACGATTGCTGGTCGAGGCACAACGTTCGCCCGGTTCCAGTTTATCTGGATTCATCGCCAAACACATGCTGCAACCTGCTTCGCGCCATTCGAAGCCTGCCTCCTGAAAGATTTTATCCAAACCTTCCGCTTCGGCTTGTTGTTTGACAATACCACTGCCGGGCACCACCATCGCACTGACGTTGGAGTGAATCCTCCGATCTTTGACGACGGCTGCTGCAGCTCGCAAATCCTGAATTCGCGAGTTGGTGCAGGAACCAATAAAGACTCGGTCGATGTTGACATCCTCGATCGGCGTACCGGGCTTGAGGTCCATGTATTCCAAAGCCAGCTCACACGATTTTTGCTCCGTCGGATCACTGAAGTCACCTGGCGAAGGAATCCTGGACGTGACACAAGTGACTTGTCCGGGATTGGTTCCCCACGTTACTTGCGGGGCGATCTTGGTCGCGTCAAAGGAATCGCTGCGATCGTATTTCGCACCAGGGTCGGTCGGCAGCTTTTTCCAACGTGCCACTGCCGCTTCGAAATCTTTTGGGGCAAATTCTCGATCACAAAGGTATTCGAAGGTCTTTTCGTCCGGGGCGATCATTCCCGCTCGCGCTCCCGCCTCGATCGACATGTTGCAGATCGTCATCCGCTGCTCCATCGAAAGCGCTTCGATCGCTTCGCCGCAATACTCCAAGACGTAGCCTGTTCCACCAGACGTGGTCAATTTTCCAATCAGGAAAAGCACCAGGTCTTTGGAGGTCACGCCGTTGCCAAGCGTCCCGTTGAATCGCAGTTCGTACGTTTTTGGTTTTGTCTGAATCAGCGTTTGAGTCGCCATGACATGTTCGACTTCGCTGGTGCCGATGCCAACGGCCAAGGCACCAAACGCCCCATGAGTTGCTGTGTGCGAATCGCCGCAAACGATCGTCATGCCCGGTTGCGTCAATCCAAGCTCCGGACCAATCACGTGTACGATCCCTTGGTTGATGCTGTCCAGATCGTACAGCTTGACGTCGAAGTCTCGGCAGTTCTGACGCAACGTTTCGATCTGTTGTTTCGAGACTGGGTCGACGATTGGTAATGAACGATCAGTGGTTGGGACGTTGTGATCTTGAGTGGCAACGGTCAATTCGGGACGGCGCAGTTTTCGGTTTGCCAATCGGAGCCCCTCAAATGCTTGAGGGCTGGTAACTTCGTGAACCAGATGAAGGTCGATATAGAGAATCGATTGACGACCTGGCTCATCATGGACCACATGCTGATCCCAGATCTTTTCAAACATCGTTTTGGGTGGCGAGTCGTTTGCGGCAGTCATTTCGGCTGTTCAATCCGGTTAATGGTGTCAACGTGATCCACTGTCGGCGTCGGTGGTCGTTTCAGACTGAATTCTACGAACTCTCACCAAGTTGGAATAGCGGCAATTACGATGGTCGAGACAAATGGAGTCAGTTCGACGAAGCCACCTTGTTGAATTGTTTAAGTTTACGCTAAAACGTGGTCGAATCGCCGGCGGATTCAGGCAGTAGCCTCCTCGCGTTTCGACACAAACTGCTCGCGCAAATCCGATCGGGACCTGCATTTATCTCGATAGTTGTTTTAACCCAGGCACGCAAACACACTCGACGCCTTTATGTTTGAATCCGAATCAGTTCAAGCGATCATCCTCGGAGTCATTCAGGGGCTGACTGAGTTTCTACCCGTCAGCAGCAGTGGCCATTTGGAACTGGCAAAATATGTAATGGGTGATCATTCAGTCGGCAAGCAAAGCATGCTGATGACGGTTGTCTTGCACTTTGCGACTGCGTTGAGCACCGTCATCGTTTTTCGCCATGAATTGATCACGCTGTTTCGCGGTTTATTTGGCTTGTCGGTGGATTCTCCGACGAATAAGGAGCCACTCAAGAAAGAATCAAACGCAACAGTTAAACGGGGTGCGTTGACCCAGCGAGACGAGTTTTGGTTTTGCGTGAAGATCGTGATCTCAATGGTTCCTGCCGCATTGGTTGGCGTTCTTTTGGAAGATCAGATCGAAACTCTGTTCGCTGGGCGGCTGCTGCTGGTTGGCGTCATGTTGATCGTGACCGGCGGATTGTTGTTGCTGGCCGATCGAGCCAAAGTAACCGAGAACAAGGTCGGATTTTGGGACGCCGTGTCAATTGGAATCGCCCAAGCGGTTGCGATCCTGCCGGGTGTCTCTCGGTCGGGTGCAACCATTTCAACGTCTGTTCTCTTGGGTGTCGATCGGGAGCGAGCCGCCCGTTTCTCGTTTCTGATGGTCGTTCCCTTGATCTTCGGAAAAATGGGATACGACGTTTTGAAGACGGTCATGGGAGAAGCGGATCTGTTCGCCGATACCAACGTGTTGGCATTGTCACTCGGGTTTGCCGCTGCGTTGATCACAGGCATATTTGCTTGCCATTGGATGATTCGACTTGTCAAAGCGTGCCAGCTGTACTGGTTTTCACTCTATTGCTTCGTCGTCGCCGCGCTGGCGATCGCTGAGTCACAGCTGCAATGGTTGAGCTGAACGGCGTTGAATAACGACAAGCTCTGGCAACTGGTTCAACGGGAATACCCACGGTCTCCCACTAAGGTCCTGAGAAATTGAAAGACAGGAAAATTGAAAGACAGAAATATCTCCTCGAGCCGATCTTCCTGTCGAAAAAAATCTCCCTGTTAAAATCAGCGGCCAGAACTGCGATCAACAGGAATTTGAAAGAAGCATTTCCGCAAGGCAATCTTCCTGTCGAAAGAAATCTTCCTGTGAAAACCATACTCGCAAACATTTGGCATTGGTTGAGGTTCAAATGACTAAAGATTCAAGGAACCCATACCAGTCACCACCATCGCTGGTTGAAATTCAAACAGAAGCGGAAGTTAGTCGCGACGGTGGTTGTCGTCCCATTGCTTCCGAAAATAAAACGCGCGATCTGGGAATTCTCTTGTCGTTGTTCGGAGCGATCATGGCTCCATTCTCATTTTTCAGTTGGATCTCCACTGGCTTCAATTCAGAAATGGTGGTTGCCGTAGTCATCGCCGCGATGATGATCTTGATTGGAGTTGTATTGCTTTTCATCGCACCACCCAAACCAGATCGTCACAGGTCCGAGCAAACGAACGTTGTCCCTTTCGCGGAAGAAGTATCAGTTGGCGCAAACAACGCTCACAAGTGGTTTGTCCAACGAGATTGTTCGCCCGCTGACGCCATCGGCCACATCCTGCCGCCACTTTGTGGTCGGGAAGTTACGAACGATTGTAGACGGTCGTGTGTTTAGGTAAACATGTACGCGTGAGACGGGTTGACGACGATGTGGTCAGCGACGCGTTGCGCTAATGCGCCGATAGTCATGTAGGGATTAACGCCCAAGGCGGTTGGAATGATCGAGCCATCAGCGACGTAGAGGCCGTCGTGAACACGTCCAGATCCTGTGTTCGGATCAACACAGCCGCCACCGCTACCGTCATAAACTTGTCCCAGATGATTAACCGTGCCGAGGGCAGGAGAATCGGACATGTTGCATGCGCCTAAGGGGTGGACGGTCACGAGGTTGTTGCCAAAAGCTTTCAATCGTTTGTAGCGACCACCGTGGGCTCGCGCTAATTTGTCGAACTCGCGGAAGACCATCTGTCGGTAGGCACCTTCTTTCAGGCCGGGCCATTTAATTTGCCAACGACCATCTTTTTTTACCATTCTACCGACCGCGTCATCGTGACCCATCCCGAGCATCGCCATGGAGTGATTCAAGTCGGGATCATTGAGCAAGATCGAGAACAAGTTGTGCACGCCGCGCGGTATCGAAGCGTCCTGGATCAACAGTCGCCGACGCAACTCGATGTCACGGTAAAAGTTCAACGACGTCTGGACCGTTGGGCCGGGACCCGGTTCACAGTTGATGTAAGCGCCCTGTCCGCTAATGTTGGCACCGGGAGGCAAACCGACGACAAATCCGATCGTGTCACCGTTTCCAGACCAGTTACAACCGAGCGTGGGAGAGAACTGGAACGAATCGTGCTGTGAATCCATCAGGATGCCCGCACTGGCTGGACTTCCAGCGCCCAGCACCACCATCTTTGTGTTCACCGCAACCGGATGACGAGTGATTTTCTCGTGTTGATCGTCAATGTATGTCATGTGCACGCGATAATAACCCGGTCGTTTTTCGATGGATGTGACTTCCACCTGCGTGTACATCTCGGTGCCGTTGTGCCGAGCGATTGGCAGATAGTTGTACTGCAGCGTATTCTTCGCGCCGATGTTGCACCCATTGATGCAGTCGCCGCAAAGCGTGCATGGACGTTGGATCATCCCTTGAGCGTTTCGCATCTTGTCATCAAGATGCCGGTAGTCGTACATCACCGAGATGTTTGAGCGGTCGTAAAACTCCGGGTTCGCACTCAAGCGTTCAGCGGCCAAACGACGCAAGCGAACTTTTGGAGTCTGGTCAAAAGGTGTCCGCGAAAGGGCCAGCGCGCGAGCGACTGAATCGTAATAGGGGCCCAGAGACTCGGCGTTTCGCAAGGCGATGGGCCATCGATCCTGCTCAAAGACTTCACGATGCGGACGCAAGGCGATACTGGCGTTAACCAATGAACCCCCGCCAAGTCCATTGCCAGTAAGGATGTTGACCTCATCGTTCATCATCAAATTAAACAGGCCCAACGGCTGAGTGACTTGGCCTTTCGTTGGTCCAGTCAACATGGCTCGAGCATTCGCGGTTACGTCAGCAAACCGATCCGGAAACGTACCCGGCAGCCACTCTTTGCCTCGCTCGAGGATTCCGATGCGATACTCTGGCCTTAGTTTTTGAGAAAGCCGGGCAGCTGTAATGGACGCCCCGTAACCCGATCCGATGACGAGCACGCCGAAATGAATCTTCTCTTTTTCGCGGGCCGTCAAAAAGAGTTCCCGGATCGGCATCGAGAGTCGACCACCGTACGCTTGCAAGCTGGACTGGTAGTCGTTGGCAGCTTGTTGCTTCAGTGGCGAGTCACACGATTTAGTTCGGCGACCAATTTGGACAAGGTTTTTTACTGGGCCATCAGCGTTCGCTTGTTTGCCGCCCGAAACACTCGCTGCTGCCAATGAAACCGCTGCCGATTTGAGCAACGTTCGGCGACTGACCTTGTTTTTGGATTGACTGGCGTTTTTTGACTTCGACATCGAATAGCTCTTGAGACAGGTGACTCAATCTATATCGATGAACGATTGCTCCGATCAAAACCAACATTCCGGTGATTCCAATTTTGCGGCGAAGAGGCGTCCAGTTTTGATCCTGACGAAAACCTTAACGACAATTCCGATTGTCCGACCAAGGCGAATGACCGTATTCGAGTCCCGATCAGATTTAATCGGCAGCGTTGGCAAAATGAAAAAGCAGGCCAAGCGTTGATCACTTTGTCCGATTGCCCAGCGAACGAGATGGAGTATCGGTACCATTTTACTCATCCGCACAGTTTAACGTTGACGGCTAAATTCAACGGTTGCACTTTGCATCAACCTGCATGCGCAGTGGCTTACACGAGGGCTCGAACAAAAAAGCAACGTTGAGTCACCAATTGCTTGCTGATTTACTCAACTGTTACGCTTTTGGCCAAGTTGCGTGGCTTGTCGACATCGCAGCCTCGCAGGACCGCAATGTGATAGGACAACAGCTGCAACGGGATCGCAGAAACAATTGGCTGTAAGTACTCGACGACTTGTGGAATGAAGATCACATCATCGGCGACTTCAGAGATCCGCTCGTCTCCTTGTGCCGCGATGGCGATGACAGGTCCACCACGAGCCTTAATCTCTTCAAGGTTGCTCATCACCTTTTCGTAGATAAAGCCCTGTGGCATCACAAATACGCTGGGTGTCTGTTCATCGACCAAAGCGATTGGGCCGTGCTTCATTTCGGCAGCAGGATAACCTTCAGCATGGATGTAGCTGATCTCTTTGAGTTTGAGAGCACCTTCAAGGGCTGTCGGGAAGTTGTAGTGTCTTCCGAGGTACAGGAAGTTGTTGCAGCCTTGATACTTCTTCGCGATCTCTGCAATATGATCGTTCTCTTGAAGTGCTTCGGCGACTTTGTCCGGGATCTCCCGAATCGCCCTGATCATTTTGCGGCCACGGTTGTAGCTCAGATGTCGCAGACGACCGAGGTACAGCGAAAGCATCACCAATGCAAGACACTGAGAGGTGTAGGCCTTGGTCGACGCGACACCAATTTCAGGGCCGGCGTGCAAGTAAATTCCCCCGTCTGCTTCCTGCGCAATGCTGCTGCCAACGACATTGCAGATCGCCATGGTCATGTGACCTTTACGTTTCATTTCACGAAGTGCGGCCAGAGTGTCAGCGGTCTCGCCGGACTGCGTTATCGCGAACAACAATGAGTTCTCATCCATCGGTGGATTTCGATATCTCAGCTCACTGGCATATTCGACCTCAACAGGAATCTGAGCGATGTCTTCGAGCATATATTCTCCGACGAGCCCAGAATGCCAACTGGTCCCGCATGCGGTGAAGACGATCCGTTTTACTTTTAAAAGATCGGCCGGTGTCAAATTCAATCCGCCAAAGACGGCCGTCGCGTCATCTTCGCTGAGCCGACCACGCATCGTGTTACGCAACGACTCGGGCTGTTCGAAGATTTCCTTTAGCATGTAGTGGTCGTAGTCACCCATCTCGACTTGGTTGGATTCGACTTCCAGGACTCGGACGTCGTGCGACACAACGCCAGCGTCACGATGAGAAACTTCCAGTGAGCCAGACTTAAGCACAGCGACCTGATGGTCAGCCAGATAGACGATGCGATCGGTGAATCCGACCAGTGGTTGGGCATCGCTGGCGAGAAAATGTTCGCCATCGCCGACCCCGATGACCAATGGGCTGCCAAGCCGAGCCGCAAAAATTGCATCCGGCCATTGTCGAAAGATGATTGCCAATCCAAACGTACCGCGAAGTTGCCCGATGGCATCTTTGATTGCGTCAACGCCGACTTGGTGCGTCAACGGTTGCCCGTTGAGTGTCTTGCTGCGTCGTGAAAGCGTGTCCGCAATCAAGTGGGCGACGACTTCGGTGTCTGTTTCCGAATGAAACTCGTAGCCGATCGACTTTAAACGAGATCGAAGTTCGGCGAAGTTTTCGATCACGCCATTGTGAGCAATCGCCAGAACAGGTTCTGTCTGTTCTCCACCCAAGTGTGGGTGCGCATTGTCGACGGTCGCCGCTCCATGAGTGGCCCACCGCGTGTGGCCGATCCCAATTCCCGAACCACATGGGGCGCTGGAAATCTGCTGGGCCAGCGATGCGATTCGACCGACCGATTTGGTGATCCTCAATTGTTGAGCGTCATCGATAGTCGCCGTTCCAGCCGAGTCATACCCTCGGTATTCAAGTCGTCGCAATCCTTCGACCAAAAATTCCTGGGCAACTCGAGGACCAATGTATCCGACGATTCCACACATTTTTTATACCAGCAGCAAGACAATGAAGATGTTTTGATCGAGTTGGAGGGGCCAACCGCAACGTTTCTTGATGTATCCGTTATCGACCTCAGGTTGGAAATAGTTAAGCTGAGTATCGACTCGCAGTTTCAACGGAGGTTGGACTCGATTTGAGACGAAAGAGCGTCAATTGTTGTGCAACCGTAACTCAATACAACGCCTATTTTCAGGATAATCGAGATTTCTGCCGAACACGGTGAATTCCATTCGAATTCATGATGAACTTCGTTTTGCTGTCTCGTTGCTTGATCGTCGCACCATATAAAGATCCCCAACATGCCGCATCCTGTAGTTGCTGAAGTCATTGCGATTGGCGATGAATTGACCAGTGGATTTCGACTCGACACCAATACTCAATGGCTCAGTCGGCAGTTGGAAGAACTTGGTCTGCACGTTGGGTTTCACTCGACCGTAGGTGATGACCTGGCGAGTATTGAACAAGTCATCGATGTCGCTCGAAATCGCGCCGATGTAATCGTCGCGACCGGTGGTCTCGGGCCGACCGCTGATGACTTGACTCGGCATGGCATCAAGAATGTCGCCAATGTGGAGTTGCAGCCGGATCTCAACATCCTGCAACACATTGAGAAAATGTTTGCCTCTCGCGGTCGTGAGATGCCCAGCAACAACCGCATCCAGGCAATGTTTCCAGCGGGTGCGATCATCGTTCCCAATCCAGAAGGAACCGCGCCTGGAATCGAGTTTCGTTTTTCCCGGAACCCAGCCGAGGGGCATTGCACCATGTTTGCTTTGCCAGGCGTTCCGGCAGAGATGAAGCAGATGTGGCAACAGTCGGTCGAGCCGCGCTTGCGGCAATCATTCGATCTAAAACTGACCACGCATCATCATCTTCTGCACTGTTTTGGAACCGGCGAAAGTGCGATCGAAACGATGTTGTCCAATATGATTGAGCGGGGCCGGGATCCGCTGGTGGGGATCACCGCCAGCGCTGCAACCATTTCGTTGCGGCTTTCGACGAAAGCGGAGTCTGTCGAAGCGTGCCAGTTGAAGATGGAAGCAACTTTGGTTGAAATCAAACAAACGCTTGGTGATCTTGTCTATGGTGAAAATGGGCAACAACTGGAAGACGCCGTTGTTCAGAAACAAAGAGCCAAAAACCAAACCGTCTACATCGTGGATGATGGGCTGCACGGTGAGGTCGCTCGACGACTGTCGATGGCAGACCCAGATCGAACGATCTTTGCCGGTGGAACCATCGGTCATCAAAATCAGTCCATCGAAGAGAGGCTAAAACCATTCTTGCCACTTGATCAACAAACAATGCTCGTTGGGATTGGCCCTATCGATCGTCACGAAGAAACGGTCAAGGCAGGGGAATCCTATTTCGACGTTGCCGTCTACTCCTTGCATGATTTTGCCAGGCACAATCTCCGCTACAGCGGTCACTCGTCATGGCGTGAAGAACGAGCCGTTAAGGATGTCCTGAATCTGATCCGTTTACACGATTGAGAATGTGGGCAGATGAAACATCAAGAAAGGGATTTCGAACGACAGAAGTAGCCGAAGCAAAGGAGATTTTGAAGGCGGGAAAAACGACTTCCGGGCTGAGCCGTTTTGGTGCTGGCCGCGGTTGAAACTCTGTTACATCGTGTTTTAACCAACAGGCCCAAGGACTAACTCGGGCTAAACGTTGTGTCCGAACTGCTTCCTGCTTTTCTCTCTTCAATTCTACCAACATCGACCGATCGATTTCATGGTTTCCCGCTTTTAAGATAAACTGAGATCCAAACATTCCTCAAGTCTCTGACAGTGACACGCATGATTCACGATTGCCATTCCCTGCCCTGCAGTTCCCGTGTGTGGCGGCATTGCGTTATGGTGATGCTGATGTCACTGCTGGTCGGCAAGGGCGCGTCGGCACAGGATGCATTGGTTGATCAAGTCTCATTCAGCCGCGACATTCGGCCACTATTGGCTGCGAAGTGTTTTGCTTGTCATGGTCCCGATGAAGAGCATCGAGAAGCGGGATTGAGGTTGGATCGTCGTGAATCGGCAATCGAGATGGATGCGATCGTTCCGGGGGATCCACAATCGAGCGAATTGATCGCGCGGATCGATTCAGATGATGCGGACATCGTGATGCCACCCCCCGAATCCGGCGAAACATTGACCGCGGCTGAAAAGAAACTTCTCAGTCGGTGGATTCAACAGGACGCAGTCTACGAACAGCACTGGGCATTTCTCCGTCCGACAAAACCACCAGTTCCACAAGTCGGATTTCCGCTCTCCAAGCAGGAGGGTGTTGATGCGAGTGATTGGAAGAAAAGCCCGATCGATCGTTTTATCTTGGCTCAGATGAAAGCCCGACAGCTACAGCCAACTGCCCAAGCTGATGAATCGATGTTGCTTCGTCGAGTTTACCTGGACTTGATTGGATTGCCGCCAACGATTGAAGAACAGGATGCGTTCTTTCAGTCGAACGACCCTGACAAGTATGAAAAGATTGTCGACCAGCTGCTGGCTTCTCCGCGTTACGGTGAGCACTGGGCTCGGCCTTGGCTTGACCTGGCACGATACTCGGATACCAACGGCTATGAAAAAGATCGCCCGCGATCCGTTTGGCCTTATCGTGATTGGGTCATCCGCAGCCTCAACGATGACTTGCCTTACGATCAATTTTCAATCGAGCAGGTGGCAGGCGACATGCTGCCGAATCCGACGGCAGACCAGTCCATCGCCACCGGATTTCATCGCAACACGATGCTCAATGAAGAAGGAGGCGTTGACCCTCTCGAGTATCGCTTCTATTCCATGGTCGATCGAGTGGCGACCACGGGCACGGTATGGATGGGACTTACAACGGGATGTGCTCAATGCCACACGCACAAGTTCGACCCTGTCACGCACACGGATTACTATCGGCTAATGGCATTGATGAACAATGCTGATGAACCTGACTTTTCAATACCCGACCCAAACATCCTTGAGCGACAACGCCAACACGATCGTAAGCTGCTGGAGATGATTGATCAGCTTGCTCAAGAGTTTCCAGTCGACGGGAATGAGACGCCGTCGGACGAGGAGCGAGCAACCACGCTGAATACAAAAATGGATCGATGGCTCAGTGAACTTGAGCCGACGCTTGCAGATTGGCAAGTGCTACGCCCGGTCAAAATGAAATCCGATCTTCCAAGCTTGGAGCTCATGAAAGATGGTTCGATTTTCGTTTCCGGCGACATCACCAAACGGGATGAGTTTGAATTGACGTTTGATCTTTCATCGATCAATCAACCCATTCGATCTATCAAGATTGAAGCGATTCCAGATCCGCGATTACCAGCAGGTGGGCCGGGACGAACCTATTACGAAGGTCGCAAAGGGGACTTCTTTCTTAGCGAATTTACCGCGACGGTCGATGATGATCGAGTCGAGTTTTCACGGGGCACCGACACGTATCATGTCAGTGAGCCGAAAAAACCAGATGCGCCAAATTTGGTGTTTGATGGAAACGGTTCATCTGGATGGCGACCGTTGAATCACAAGTCAGAACGCTTGCAACTAATCTTGATACCTAAAACAGAGATCAACGGTTCGACGATGACCGTCAAAATCCTTTCTGAGCGACATTACGCCGCGACATTGGGACGCTTTCGAATTTCCTTTTCAGATAACGAGAATTCGATTGCCAACGGACTATCTGAGTCGCTCGAAAAGACGCTTCGTGCAAAGCCTCGCAGCGAGTGGACGGAAGCAGAACAAATCGCAGTGAGGCGTGCGTTTCTGTTAGTGGCACCCGGGTTAAAAGAACAGCGCAAACCAGTTGACCAGTTTCGCAACAAGCGTCCCAATTCAACGCAGACCTTGGTGATGCAGGAACGACCGGCCGATCAGCAACGCCCAACCTTTCGGCATCATCGCGGGGAATACCTGAGCCCGCGTGAACGGGTCGAGCCTGGAATACCGGAGTTGTTTTTGGCTGACGTCGATCCTGATCAACAACCGAAGAATCGACTGGAGTTTGCGCAATGGTTGGTCAGTGAAAACAATCCGCTCGCCGCTCGACTTGCCGTCAACCGCGCGTGGCGAGCGTTTTTTGGACGCGGACTTGTTGCAACCGATGGAGACTATGGCGTTCAATCGAGCCTGCCGACCCACCCAAAATTGCTCGACTGGTTGGCGGTCGATCTGCAAAAGGACTGGTCCGCTAAACGATTGCATCGCATGATCGTGACCAGTGCGACGTATCGGCAAACCTCAGTGGTAAACGAACAATCAATCGATGCGGATCCTGACAATCGTTGGTTGACGAGAGGGCCTCGGTTTCGACTGACCGGAGAAACGTTTCGGGATGCGGCGATGCAAGCGTGCGGCGTGCTTTCGTCCAAGATGTACGGGCCGGGGGTTCGGCCGCCGCAACCAAACAGTGTTACCAGGATGGCATGGAGCTCGCCCGGATGGAATGCATCAACCGGCGAGAACCGTTTTCGTCGGTCGATTTATACGTTCAGCAAACGGACAGCACCCTTTGCTGCCTATACAGTTTTTGATGGGCCAAGTGGTGAAAACTGCCTGGCGCGTCGGGGACGAAGCAATACGCCGCTACAAGCGTTAACGGTCCTCAATGATGAGATGTATTTGGAAATGACTCGGAAGCTGGGGAATCGTCTGGCAAAGGACACCATGCCAACCGAGCAAAAGATTGAAAACATCTTTCGGCGGTTTCTTGTGCGCACCCCGACCGACTCACAGCTGCAACCCTTGCTCAGCTATTATCAAAAACAAAGCCAACGGTTGGAGCAGGGTGAGTTGGATGCAAAGAAGATCGGTGCGGATTCCAATGAGGCTGCGGCGCTGGCCATGGTCGCTCGCGTCGTGATGAACCTGAACGAAACGGTAACCAGACAATGAAACGACATCAACCCGCGAATACGACGACGTCATCGTCGCAACTCCATTGGAAAACGCGTCGGCACTTTTTTCGTGATTGCGGGATTGGTGTGGGAAAGGTCGCTCTGGCCAGTTTGATTGGCAACGGTTTGGGGCAACAACTTTTGGCACAATCCTCAACAGCCAAATTGCAGGAAGACGATTCGCCGCTGGCTCCAAAGCCTCCGCATTTTAAGCCGACAGCGAAGCGGGTAATCTTCATGTTCATGGCGGGGGCACCAAGTCAACTTGATCTGTTTGACCATAAACCCAAACTCGCCGAACTTGCTGGAAAACCGATTCCGCCGTCGGTGATTGCCGGTCAACGCTACGCGTTCATTCAACCAGATGCGGCCGTCTTGGGCCCGCAGTTCGAGTTTGCCAAGCATGGTGAGTCGGGAGTCGAAGTATCCGATCAACTTCCGTGGCTGGCAAAAATTGTTGACGATTTGACGTTTGTAAAATCGTGCACGACCGATCAATTTAACCACGCACCAGCTCAGCTGTTTTTTAACACGGGTAATGGCTTGCCAGGCCGGCCAGCAATGGGATCCTGGTTAAGCTATGGTCTCGGAAGTGAGGCGAATGATCTACCTTCGTTTGTGGTGTTGACCAGTGGCGGGCTCAGTGGTGGATCGTCGTTGTGGAGCAGCGGATTTTTGCCCGGCGTCCATCAGGGCGTCCCCTTTCGAGCGTCCGGTGATCCGATTTTGCACGTTGCCAATCCACGCGGGTTTGATCAACAGGCCCAGCGTGACTCGTTGGATGTGATCCAGCAGTTGAATCAACAGCAATTGAATCGGTTTAACGATCCTGAAATCGCAACTCGAATCAGTGCTTACGAAATGGCATTTCGTATGCAGTCACGAGCGCCTGAGCTGATGGATTGGTCGACCGAATCAAAAGAGACGCTGGATTTGTATGGCGCAAAACCTGGCGGGAAATCGTTTGCCAACCATTGCTTGATGGCGCGGCGCCTGGCCGAACGAGGTGTCCGCTTCATTCAGATTTACAACAACGGCTGGGATCACCACAGCCAAGTCAAAAATGGAATCACAAAAAAGTGTAAGGAGACAGATCAAGCCAGCGCTGCTCTGGTCATGGACCTTAAACAGCGTGGACTTTTGGATGATACGCTGGTGATTTGGGGGGGCGAGTTTGGACGAACACCCATGGTCGAAGCAAGTGCTGCATTGGGACGATCATTGGGGAGAGATCATCACCCGCAAGCCTTTACGATGTGGTTTGCCGGTGGAGGGATGAAGCCCGGTGTGACTTTGGGAAAAACTGACAAGCTCGGATTCAACGTCGTAGAAAGACCAGTCCACGTCCACGATATCCAAGCGACGATCTTGCACTGCATGGGGCTGGATCATGAAAAATTGACGGTCAATTTTCAAGGTCTCCCGACTCGTTTGACCGGGGTTGAAGAACATCACGTGGTTAAAGAGATGCTGGCCTAGTTAAAAACAATGCTCGACTGGATAAATGCAAGACTCGAACGGCTGTCGAACAGGGTGGCGACTTCTGATTCTTTATTTCAATCGGTTCGCACAAAGCCAGAGTTTGTCACTGGCTTGCGTTTTCTGTACGACGATCAGCACTTTCCAAAAACCTGTGCCAATCGGTGCAAATCCCCAAAACTACGATTGGAGCACCGTTTTTGGCGGCCTACGACCTGAACATTGATGGTTTTTGAAGCGATCTCGCTTGATTTTCAGGTTGGATCTTGCAAGGATAGTCACGGGGCGGACAAGGAGCTAATTCGATGTCGACGATTTCTTTCACCGGCAAAGCTGTCGGGTGCTGGCGTATGCTTCCAGCGATCTTGATACCAGTGTTACTGGTCGGGATTTTTCTGTGCAATTCTCGGACGGCGAATGCGCAAGATGGTCACGGAATTGCGGATCACATTAGCGCTGGTGAAATTCCGATCGCAATCGACGCTGCCAATAAGCTTCCAATGAATCAACGTGATCAATGGCTCAGCGAAATTGCTCGTTCGCAAATGAACTCAGGTGCGGCAGGCGGCGCTTTTTATACCGCCCAACAGATTCAAAACGATGACTCTCGTTCCGGGTTACTTGGTGATTTTCACGATCAGAGATTTGGTAACCTTGGCAATTTCAATAATGTTCCGCTAGGCAATGGCGGCCTTAACCCGAATCCTCGTGGCGGAATTACCGAGGCAGACTTTAATGACCTCGTCAATCTGATTCGCAACACGATCGAACCGGATAGTTGGGATGATGCTCAAGGATTGGGGAGCTTGCAGCCGTACCCCGCAGGTGTCTTTGTTTCTGCCGATGGAACGCTAAAACGAATTTCAATCGACCGCTCCAAGACAGCCAATCGACTCAAGAATCGAGCGGTTCGTGATTCTGGTAATCGCAATGCGACGCTGCCCTCCGATTTACGAATGGTTTCCTTGACGCGTTTGGAGCGGGCCGCCCAATTGGCGATGGCCCGGGGTGACAAGCTGAACGAGATGATGCACAACATGGCTGGCATCTATGAGATCAAGTTTGTAACTGTCTTTCCGGAATCGGGTGACGTTGTGATTGCCGGACCGGCCGGCGATTGGGAGATGAACGACCAGGGACGTCCGGTCAACGTTGATACGGGAAAGCCGGTTTTGCAACTTGATGACCTGGTAGTGTGTCTGAGAAACGCGAAATCCGAATCGGGCAAGTTCGGTTGCTCGATCAATCCACGACATCAGAATCTCGTCGCGACGAAAAAGTTTCTCGAGACCAATAAGCTCAAAGGCAAAAAGTGGGCGGAAGGATTGCGAACGGCACTTGGTCAGCAAGATATTGAGGTGTTCGGCATCGATCCCGACACGCATGCGGCACGTGTGCTGGTTGAAGCAGATTATCGGATGAAGTTAATCGGCATGGGACTGGAAGAAAGCATCCCGGAAGTTCCCAGCTATTTCAAACGACTGACAGACAATCAACGAAACACCGCATCCGACGTGGTGCGTTGGTGGTTTACGATGAATTATGACGATGTGGTTTCCGACGAAGCTCGAACAGTATTTTCGTTTGAAGGAACTGGTGTCAAGGTTCTCAGCGAAACCGAGTTTCTGAACCAACAAGGCCAGCGAGTTCACACAGGAAAATCCAACGCAGAAACTTCTGGATTTGCCAAAGATTTTACCAAGCACTTTGAGAAGCTGTCTGACAAGTACCCCGTGTATCGCCAGTTAAAGAATTTATTCGACTTGGCACTTGTCGCCGGTATCATCGATCAGCAGAAACTTGATGATCGAGTCAACTGGAAGCAGGCGTTTTTCGTCGGCAATGAGGATGACTCATTCCGCTATCAGGTTCGTCGCGACGTCTCGGCAAAACAAGTCGACTCCGTGATGAACCAGCAGGTCATCAAACGACGCAAACAACGCTCGACGGTGACGCAGACGATCGTTGGTGTCAGTGGAGGTATTACTTTTGATGCTGCCGCCGTCATTTCAGCCCCATTGGTCGATGACGAAGGCCAACTGAGCGAGCAGCAAACTTTGGCGATTCCCGAAGCCGATGAAACACTTTGGTGGTGGGACTAACTGGTTACCTTTTGCATAGAATGTAGCGGACCGGCGCAAGCCGGCCGGTGTAAAGGTTCCAGGTACCTTCAAGATGGAATGTAGCGGACCGGCGCAAGCCGGCGGGTGTAGAAAAAAAAATTCCAGTCACGTTTCAGGTACCTTTAATCTTGGCATGGCTTTTCGGAAGCTTCACCGGAGGACTTGCGCCCTAACGCTACTTGAAGAGGACAAAAACGGTTTCTGGTACCTTTCATCTTGGCATGGCTTTTCGGAAGCTTCACCGGAGGGCTTGCGCCCTAACGCTACTTGAAGAAGAAAAAAAGGTTCCAGGAACGTTCCAGGTACCTTTTACATAGAATGTAGCGGACCGGCGCAAGCCGGCCGGTTTAGAAAAAACGGTTCCGGTACCGTTAATCTTGTCTTGGCTATTCGGATTTTCACCGGAGGGCTTGCGCCCTAACGCTACTTGAAGAAGACAAAAACGGTTCCAGGTACCTTTCATCTTGGCATGGCTTTTCGGAAGTTTTACCGGAGGGCTTGCGCCCAAACGCTACTTGAAACGCGTCAACATGAAATCAAGCATGCTGAATGATCATTTGATCGTTAACTCAAAATAGAGCTCGTTCATTTCGACGTTGTTTTTGAAACGGTTCCATTCGGTGGTCGAAATCAAATTGGTCGAGGCATTGGGTTTGCGAATTCTGCTTCGATCGGTCTGCAGCAGCCGACCTCGCGTTTTTCGATAGAGCGCGGCGCGAATCTCAGCCAACGGGTGCTCCCATTTCTTCTTCTCTTTGGCCCATTTTTCGTGAGACGGGATCATCGCGACAAAATGCTTGGCATACTTTCCTTTTGCCATTTCCGCCAGCCCGCCTTCGTTGAGCGTAGCGTTATGGCTGCCATGATGTCCTACTTTGTAAAAAACGGTTCTCGCCAAGAGGTCGTTGACGGCAATCGTTTCGCCATCTTTGTCTTCCCAGTCCTGGTTTTTCCATGAAACCCAGTTGCCTCGTTGCGCATCACCGACGAACAACAAAACGTTACCGCTGTCCGCAAACTCAAAGGCCAGAACAAGACTGGTGTTGTTGACATAACTGCTCATCCGAATCGCGAACTGCTCGGCTGCTCGCATCCAATCGTGATTGATCGTCCGCCATTTTGATTTCGAGTCAAAGTAGTGGCGTTTGAAAAAGCCTTCGTACTTGCGTGCCGTGGCCTTTTTAAATGGGATGCGATGTTTAGCGGCGAACGGCTGATTCGATTCAACTTCTTCTTTATCGGCATCTCCCATGCCCGATCGCGCTGCGTGCGCCGAGGCAGCGGCAAACAGCGAACGCTCTTGTCCGAATGTCGCTGCCAAGTGGAATTCTTCGTTCCCTTTTGGATCCATGTTTTTGAGCAATGCTTCATTCTCAGGTGGACCGAGAACATAAACGCGAACGCCGTCGACGTTCGCCAGAACTTGCGGCTGTTTTTCATTGGGCGTCAGATAGTCGGTTCCGTCGCGTTTGTCAGCGCGTTCCTTGATCAGTTTGATCGCGATTTTGTTATTGATTCCCTTGATCTTTTTCTTGGCGTCCGCACCAAAAGGCAGTTCGCCATCTTCGGTTTCAAAACCCAGAACGTCATGAATGACATCGCGAAGTCGTTCGTCTTCGGGCGTCGAAGCTGCTTGCAACTGTTGCCCCACGGCGAACAATCCAAGCAACGTATCCTTGTACTTTTTACGAAGCGAATTCGCCAGTTCATTCTTGGGGTCTTCCGTCCAAGCCAACCAGAGTCGGTCAATCTTCATCTTTTTGAAGATATCACCAGCCCGACGAAAACCAGAGACATGATCCTCATGCTCGTGGGTGACGACGACGAGGTGTAAGTGTCCGCCGGTGCTGTCGGAGATATGTTGGGCGATTTCGTTGTAGTCATGTTTAACCGTTTTGCTCCCCTTTTGGAATTTTAGTTCGGATCCAGCCTTCAATCCGAAATCGATCAACAAGTAAAACGGGCTGCCATCGGTCTGACGAAACGCGAGTAGAAAGCAATCACCGTGGCCTTGGCGATACATGCGAACTTTGACGCCTTTTTCTGGCGCTGTCATGATCGGTGTCGTCATCTTGCTTCTTTCTATCTACGGTGCAAAACGGCAAAATGCTCTTCGTGTCCATGCGCAGATCCATGCGAAGCGTAAAACGCATTGACTGGTTCACTTTCTTCACCAGTCAGATACTTACGTACGCGTTCGAGCTCCGTGTTATCGAGAACGCTGCCACGGTTGGCGATGGCATAGCGAATCTTGTGGGTCGTCGAATCGATGATCAGCGTGCAACCGCGGCGGAAGCGAAAGTCGCTCGTCTCGCGCCGTGAAACAGCAGCGCCAGATTTATCCACCTTCTTCTGTTTCTCGGCGTCGAAATAACCGCGGCGTCTCTGGCAGACTTCGACGACCAAGTCAGTTCGAATTTCGCCGCGAGGACCTCGTCGCTGAGCACAGCGGACGGAGTGAATTTCGACCGCTGGCGTTTGGCCATCCGTTGTGCGATAGACCGATGGAGGTGCTTTGGGGTTGATCGTCAATCCAAAATCCGAAAGCATTTTTCGAATGGAGCTGTTCGTTAACCAGCGATGAAAAATTTTGGCGTTCTTGCGGGTCGATTCCCAGATCGTTTCGCGATCTCCACCAAGGTCCCACTCAATTCGAACGTAGTCATCCTGATCGACTTCGTCGGACGCATAATCGTGCAGGCTCTTGTTGATCTGAACTTTGGCTTTTTTTGCGGCAACGATCGTCTTTTGAGACAACCCTTGGAACAACTCAGAAGTCACTTGTTGCATCGAGCGAATTTGAGCTTTGGATTTATTGGACGCCATCCCGTAGTTGGCTTTGCTGGAAATGACGCCAGTTGGGATATCCAGTCGCGGGTGGCAGAGCGAGGAGATTGAGAGACTGCGAACACCATCGGGGTAGATGCCCCATTTTCGAAAGGCATCCACAAAGGCGATTCGGTAGTTAAATTTGTCCTCTGGGTGGATGTCCAAATCGGCAGTGATGATGCCACGCAGATAGTCGCCAAAATTGATGTCGACCGGCGGGACGTAGTCGAGTGCACGAATGCACATCCGCAAGACGCCCTCGGCAGCCCGGGCGGCTTCTCGGGCAAGCCTGCGGACGAGATCAGGATGTATGTCCCCTTCTGGCAAAACGCCCGTTCCATTGGACGCGATCCGAAAAAGGTCTGCCGATCGCGAACGATAGATCGTCAGGAATGCATCAAACACCGCCGCAACCAAAATTGCACCTCGCGCGTGAGGCTCAGTGGTTGCGCCCAACAACTCGGGGTCGGGTTGATGGCGTTTCCATTGCCCGTCTTCGGGGTCGACAAATCCAATCGCATCCCGAAGGGCACCCCGTTTTCCCAGCGAGCGTCCGAATTGTTGGGCGAGTTGTCCGAGCAAGTTCTGTTTCTCCAAATCACCACGCGTCAGCGAAATCTGGTGCTCCAGGATTTCTGGATGAGCAAAACGTTGAAACAGAGCGACGATATCTGAGAAAGCTTCGTGCAACGCATGTACGTCTTGATTGGTCGCTTCACAGAAACGAGGATGCAATCCGTCAAGCAACGCGTGCGTCGTTTCGTGGGCGATGACGTCGTGTGAGAGACAGGTAAACACCAGTCCGCCGGGAAGCTGGTTTGCGGCGGCTCGGGACGGAAAATAGCCGAACAAAAGTGCCTTCTTTTTTGGGCTGTAGTACGCATTGGCTTCACGAAGTGCGTGCGGATAGATTCGCAACTTTCGCACAAACTCTTCGCTGGTGACGCGTCCCTGTCGATCCCGGATCCACCTTGGTGCCCACATTGCGACTCGGCCCAGTGCCAATTCAAAGTGCTCGATCGTTTTCATGGCCACGGCGTACACCATCTGCTGGTGAAACTGTGGGTTACCTTCGGTCGGCGGGAGGCCATCTTCTGCCAACAAATACGGATCGTTCAAATCCACCGGCGGGTAAAAACATTCACTGGCTGGATCACAATCGACGACTTCAAGATAGTCACCGATCGGTCCCGATTTAAGTAGGCTCTCGCCCGTTACTCGATCCACTTCCCAGATCACATCCAACGTCATCTCGTTGAGTTCCGCAGTTTCGAATTGCAATCCGAGACCGGGGTCAAACGCAAAGACTCGAAGACGTCGTCGACTGGGACGGTACTCGGTCGTGCCATTCATGAGAGTGCCCGCTTACTTTCTGACGAGTTGCATGGCATTTAGATACAAAAGCCGATATACATGTTATTCGAGTTGTCGGCGACGTGCACACATTTTTTGAAACGGTGAACCGATGCGAATTGGACTATGTCTTTCAGGTGGTGGGTTTCGTGCCACCCTTTTTCATTTAGGAGCGCTGACGAGACTCAATGAATTGGGTGTGCTCTCAAAAATTGAAACGTTTTCAAGTGTCTCTGGCGGAAGCATCACTAATGCAGTGCTCGCCCAACAATGGAGGCAATTGGAGCGATCTGATGAGGTCTTTTCAAATCTGGATCAACTTGTTTGTGAACCCATTCGAAATATGTGTCGTCTGGATTTGCGCACCAGCGTGATCGCGGATTGGATCAACCCGCTGGATGTCGTTGAGAAGCTCAAGTTGTTCAGCAAAGATTACTCATTGACTGATCTATTGGCCAAGTTTTATCGAGAGAATCTTGGGCTTGATTGCCAGTTGAATCAACTTACCGACAACCCCGAGTTTATTTTCTGTGCAACGAATCTTGAGTCAGGTGTGAACTGGGAGTTCCAATCCGGTGAACAGGGAAAGATGGGCGACTATGTTGTTGGCTACACGCGCAATGATGAAACGCTCGATCGAGCGGTTGCCGCTTCGTCATCCTTCACGCCTCTGTTTCCGCCGATCATTGTCAAGCGTGACCACTCCGAATTTTCGCAAGGCTCCAATCCGTTACTTTCCAGTGAGAAGAATCGCATCGCATTGACCGATGGCGGCATCTACGACAACTTTGGAATGGAACCGTTGTGGAATCTGGACGAGCCGAAGTATGACTATGTGCTGGTTTCCGATGCGGGGCGTCCGACACATTTTGTCGATGAGCCCAGCCAGCAATTGATCGGTCGACTGGGGCGTTCATTTGACATCGCACTTGGCCAGGTCGCCAACGTGCGTAAACGCTGGCTGATTCGCGAGTTCATCAAACGGGGCGTCAAAGGGACTTACTGGGGACTCAACTCGAATCACAAGTCATACAACCTGGAAGGCTCGCAAGGATTTGGCTACCAAGCCGTCAACGTGTTGAACCGAGTTCGGACAGATCTGGACTCCTTCACCGATGGTGAACAAGCTTGTTTGATCAATCATGGTTACGCGATCACGGATACTGCGATTCGCAGATGGTGCCCGGAGCTTGTGGCGGCGTCCAGTTCTTTTGAGTTTCCGTTTCCTGAATTTGGAAGTGACGATGCTGCCTTGGATCAGTTGAAAGAGTCTTCAAAGCGTACCGTGATGAAAGATTTCCTGAACTTCGTGTTGGCAAGGCTGGGGATCTAGGTCGTTTGGTATGGGCGTCGGGGAGTCTGGCCGCAAAACCCTGAGCTCAAGTCAAACTACTTTCAGCTGTCAGGACAGACCCGCGGCAAGCTGAGGCAAAAAAAATGGCGGTAAGGCCCCTTTGGCTTCCAGCCAACCCTTACCGCCGAAGCATGTTCGCTGCTCCCCAGCGCAAACAAGCTTGTTAAGGAAAATTAGGTCGCGCTCATGGCTTGTCAAAATGCCAAAGACAAAAACGCAAAGAAGTGACCAAGTTTTTCTTGACGCGGAATCTCATACCTCCAAGCGGCTCTTTCGAGGGGATGCCAAGCGGAATAACATGCACAACCGGACCGCCGCTAGCGGAACCGAAGGCGTTTTGCGCAGAGTTTGGGCAACTGCGTTGGCTGGCGACCGAAGCCAGACGTCGACGTTGACGCTCTCATGCGGATTTTCTATCCTCCGCCATGCTACATTCAACGCAAATTTCATTTCGCCCAATCGCTGCCAGTCATGTGTGGCTCGTGGTGTGTTGGTTATTCGTTGGACTGATGGCGGGACCATCTGCAACGATTGCTCAAACGGCGCCCGATCGAAATCGCTTGCTCGATTCGAGTGCGATCAATTCGCCGCAGGTCGCCGTTTTGAAAAATGGCGAAATCATGACCGGCAATATTCAGCAGGATCACTCTCGGATTGTGATCAAAATACCATCGGGCAGCGTCATCCCTTTGCCACGCAGCCGTGTCGAATTCATCAGCGATTCCTTGCAGCAAGCCTATTGGGAAAAATTGGCTCGAGTGAAGGCGGCAGACGTCAATGGTCAAGTTCAGCTTTTTCAATGGTGTATCAAACATCAACTTGTTGCCCAGGCAGGCAACCAGATTGACATTCTTTCTGATCTAAACATTGATGCGGTTTCACTTGATCGACTCAATCAGAAATATCATTTGGCTCGTGAGCAGTTGTTGAGAGTACCCTCGATGACGCCTCGTCAACCAGATTTACTGAACGGTATAGCTGGTGAGTCCTCCATCGCTCGCTCCGATACCAAAACAATACGTCCGCTCGAGCGTTCAAGCCAAACCTCTCCAATCAAAAACGGACCTCGATCCTTGGAAGTAGAAGGCAACGTTTGGACTGCCCCAAAAGTCCTTGCCAGTCCAACAGCCAATGATTCGGCCGTCAACGATTCGATGGTCCGTCCAGCCAGCCATGTCGCGGCATCTCCTTCGAGCGGTCAGTCAGTCATGAGCAAACGCGATCTTGATTCGATGGTGCGCCAGCTCCCACCGGGAACCGTGGCACGCTTTCGACGGCAAGTGGAACCATTCTTGTTGAGTCGTTGTGCGGGTTGCCACCAAACTGGCGGCGACGCAGCTGGTGGCTACGAGATCATTCGCGGACGTGGACGAGTCAATTCTCTGACGTATAGTCAACGCAACCTTGGCCGGATCATGCCCATGGTCGATCGCAAGTTGCCTCCCGATCAGATGACTTTTTGGGAATTGATGGTCCAGCCGCATGCGACCAACGAAGAACCGTTGCTCAAAGCGGATTCCAAAGAAGCCAGTTTGATTCTCGTTTGGTTGGAATCTCTGTCGGAGGCACCTGTGCAATCCGATTGGCAGTCTCCAATCTCGCCCATGCAGCCGACACGTGATTCGGCGGACAATCCCGCTCGTCCAATCCCGCTGATTGATCCCTTTGACGCGTCACAAGGGCCGAGTATGGAAGAACCTCATTTGCCGTCGATCGGCGACATTCCTTCGTTGACCGGCAACGGGCAGCGAACGCGGGGCTTTGTGCCCGTGGATCCGTTCGATCCTGAGATCTTCAACCGCAGACAGGCTAGAAAGAAAGAGTAGCCAAGTTCAGTCGCGATTGGTTTGGCGTTTAAAAAGCTGGGTAGTCGTAAGTCTCATTGGCTGGATCGAAGTCAATATCTTCGAGCCCAATATTGATCTGCACATTGGAGTAGTGATACCGCTCCAATAAAACCGGCTCGCCACCTTCTTCCTCGGGCCACATGTAGCCCTCATAAGCCATCGGAATTTCGAGTTCATTGTCGATATAGAGTCTGGCAATGTGAAACTCGAAGTGGTCCCGTTTGACAGGGTGTTTCGCTTCAAACATCGTGCAGTTCCGCCCGTTCAGCTGAAGGTCTTTGGTCACTGTCACAATACACTCGTCATATTTGCGATCCTGTTCACCCACTTTGCACATGTTGACCAACAAGTTGCGAAAGCCAATGGCATCAATGGGGTGCAACGTTCCGTTCATTGCCAGTCTGGAATTGGGATCGAGGTAAAAACGCTTGAGATTCGCAACGCCGGTAATATGGGCGACCAGGTTGCCTTCGTGCCACCCGTCGACCCAAATCGCTTCTTGACCGGCACTGGCATCCGGTTCAACAAATTTGGTGTAGACCGAGAAAGTGCATTTGTCATCTGGAGAATCCTTTGGATGTCGAATCTTACAAAAGATCGTGCGAGGTTCTTGCAGCACTCCGTTGATTCGTACCTGGCTGGTCAGTGTCGCGGAATAGTCCAATATCTCGGCATCAATTTTTTCGATACACGCATTGCCAATTTGGAGAAGCGGATCGAAGGGATGGTCGGCTTGGTCGATCGCTTCTTGCGAGATCCGATCCGGGAGACTCAGCGTCGCCGATTCGACTTCGTCTTTGGGGACCGGCTGTTTCGTTTCGCCATTCTTGGAGACCGGCAGATTCAGTTGTGTCGCATCGTCCGACGACTGCAAGAATCTTGCTGCGACGAAACAACCCGCGATCAACGCGAGGCCCAAAAAGATGGTGACCTTGTTACGACGTTGCGGACGTTCTTTTTTCGATGACGGATCTTTGGCCTGCGGTGTCATGGTGATTCGTCTTTGGTCGAAGCTTTGAAAGTTGGTCTAAACGGTACGACAGTTGATACGTTGATGAATGAGCCTCTGGAAGTACACAGGCAAAATGGTCAATCTCAATGCTTCGGAACTTCCTGGTGATCAGCGTGCATCGCTTCTCTGTCTCCATTTTTGACGATAGCCAATTGTCCAGCAAACCCTACACAACCGTTACAGCTTTACTTTGATAGCATGATTGCATTGAAACTTGTATGGTTCTTCGCATTCGAGCACCCATTCTTGTTTGCATCGAACCCTTCTTTTCGTCAAAATCGGATCAGGTCCTCTGACATCTAGTCAACGCATCGGTTGGATCTAAGATGGAAAGAGCGTCTCGTTCAGCGAATTTTACTGGATTTGCTGCTGGCGTATCTCTTTTACCTGAATTTTAAACATTGGTTTCACCAAGTGACTTGGTTTCCGGATGGATTTTCACATGTCGAAAAATAGTGAGTCGTCAAACCGTTTCCTGGCGGGAGTCGCCCGGCCGTATTCCACCGTTTTCACGACGATCGGCCGCAAGTGCCCCTACCTCGCGATTCCAGCATTGTTGGTCGCCATGGTGCTGACAATGGCTGGGCCGGCTCAAGCTCAGGAAATTTTTGAGTGGAAGGTCATTCCGATTCAGGTCAAGGAAGAGGTTCCGCACAAGGAAACCGTGATGATCGAGGAAACGGAATTCGAAACGCAAAAGACGACTGTTTACCGTCCTCAGTGGACAACACAAACCAGACAGCGGCGTGTCGTTACCAAAAAGCCAGTCCAGGAGACACGAGAACGAATCGTCAAAAAGACGTACCTCCGACCAAAAACCGTCACGAAGTATCGTGATCGCGAAATTAAAGAAACCTCTTATCGTACCGTCACGCGGTATCGCAACGAAACTTATAGCGTCCAAAAACCGGTTATCGAAACTGAGTATCGTGAAGAGAAACGAACGGTGCGAAAGCCAGTGACCGAAACGATGACCGAAGTGCGAAAAACAACTTCCTACAAACCAGTCACTGAAACCAAAACCGAGTTGGTTGCTGAACCCGGTGGGATCGGCTTGGTGGTGCAACCAAACTTGGTACAACGACCACGGTTGCGTTACTTGACGCCTGGATACTACACCGATCCGCTGACCGGGCTAACTGTCTATCGTCGTCGCGGATTACATTGGAGTACGCCTAACGTGGTCACCGGAGTCGCCCAACTCCCAGCAACGCTGACTCCTCAACAGCGAACCGAAACGCGATTCATTCCTGAGACGACCGAAGAACGACGGCCGATCGATGTCACCCGAGTCGTCGAGTCAACAGAAACCTTCAAAGTACCTGTTTCAGTCGAACGCATGGTTGAAACCACGCAGACGCGACGCGTTCCCTACTCTGTCACGGAACCAGTGGAGACGATTCGAACCGAACAAGTACCCTACACCGAGACGGTTTACGAAGAAGAAGTCGTCAATGAAAAGGAACCCTACACGGTCACTGTCATGAAAGAAGTCGTGACCTACGAACCGTATGAAGAAGAAGTTGGCGAATACGTGCCGCGAACGATCGAAAAACAAGTACCAAGAACTGTTAAAAAACCGGTCGTGCGTGAGACCACCAAGACCGTGACCCGTACTGTCATGATGAAAGTTCCCGTTGATCGAGATGGCAACTACTTGAGCAAGCCAGTGCCACTCGAAGAGGGTGACTTGATGGAGGGGCGTTTGATCTCGCCAGAGGAAGCTGATCGAGTTCCCACAATCGATGCTTCTGAGCTCAACGAAGCGACAGGAACCACACTGGGCACGCCAGCGGGAGAAAATACCGTTTATCGCGCGACACCAGAAATCACCAACCAACCTGGTTCTGTGTTGGTGCCAAAAACTGAACCGCAAGCGGCCATGAAGCCGATTGTGAACGAGCCTGACACGTCCAACGATTCTGATTCATCGTCAGATGATGATTCGGAATCGACTGACGTTCCAGCCGTCACGCCACCGAATGATCAACCTGGCAATGAATCGGGTGACGATCAGGCCGCCGATCGTCGCGCTTAATTGGTTGATGAATTTGGAAACAAATCCAATCGCCGAGCCAGATGCTATCCGACTTGCAGAACTGCTCGAACAAGCGAACGTTCGAATTGTGTTCGCCGAAAGCTGTACCTGTGGAATGGTTGCTGGGTTGTTGGGGCAGGTCCCTGGGATTTCCAACTGGCTGTGTGGATCGGCAGTCTGTTATCGTGTGCCGACAAAACAGCGTTGGCTGAACGTTCCACCGGAAACAGTTGCTGAGCATACGCCTGAGTCGATCGCGACGTCAGAATCGATGGCCGAGGGCGCTCTAACAAATACCCCTGAAGCAAGTTTGTCTGTTGCCGTTACCGGGCATCTTGGCCCAGATGCTCCGGATGATCTTGATGGCATCATCCATCTCGCTGGTTGTGTCCGCGATTCGCAGGACTTGCATTCAGTCACGATGAAAATCGATGGTCATCATCGGATCCAACGACAGCACAACGCGTCACTTGAAGTTCTAAAATTCGCCAGTCAGCTAATCAAGCTGACCTGGCCGTCACGTTCTTAATCGGCTAACTCAGCAATGTCCGAAACGTCGTGGCTTTGCGGCAAGTCGGATATCGCCTCGAGTTGAAACAGGTCAAGAAATCGATCGGTTGTCGAGTAGTAACGAACCTTTGAATTCTCCTTGCCTCGTTCGACGATCAACAATTGTCGTCGCACCAGCTGAGATAAAACCGCGCCGCTCGGTTTGCCGCGAACCTTGTCAACTTGTTCGCGGGTTGTCGGTTGGTTGTAAGCGACGATCGCCATCACATCAATTGCGGCTTGGCTCAAGCGAACTTGTTTATTACGGCCGTAAAATTCTTGTTGAAAATCGTTTAGCGCTGGATCGAGCACCATTTCAAAAACACCACCATCCGACTTGATTCGAAAGGCCGCATTTTCCTGTTCATATTTCTCGTTTAACTGGCGTACAATACTGGTCACTTCCTTAGGGCTGACATCGCGCAGAACGGCGGCAACTTTCCGGCTGGTCAGTTTGACATCTCGAGGTGCACCAATGAAAAGAATCGCTTCGATGATCGATTCAGGTGAGATGGGACACGCTGCGTTGTCGTCACTCGCGTGCGGAACCTCGGAGTCATCGAGCGGGTCCGTAGGAGCAGGCTCCGCGGCAACTACCGGGCGAACCCCGGTTCTTTTTTCGATAACGGAAGCGTACGCTTCGCTCAATTGGCTCAGAGAAAACTCAGGCTCGTCCTGATCTGATTCGTCCACATCGAGCTCGTCCTCCTGATCCTCGATCGGTTCCTCAAGATTTTGATCGGATGGGGATGGTTCGTGATGGTCGTTGCCTGACATAATAGTTACAGCTTAGAAGACTTTAATCTCCAACTGCAAGACGAGAATCGAATGCAAACTGCAATCGGACCCAATCCATTGAGACTTTTGGCAGCACTGCTGTTGACGTTGACTTCACTCGCAGGCCCACCGCAGCCAGCGTTTGCCTTGTTACCGCAGGAAACGATCGAGCAAACGGTCGTCACTCCCAAGCGGCAGATGCAATCAGTTGGCACGTCGACGAAAAACATGGTCGCCACTGTGCACCCTTTGGCGACGGATGCTGCGCTCGATGTGTTGGCAGACGGTGGCAACGCCGTTGATGCGGCGGTCGCAGCAGGTTTGACGCTGGGGGTCGTCGATGGTTTTAACTCCGGAATTGGAGGCGGCTGTTTCATTCTGATTCGAACACCCGACGGTAATTTCTACGCGATCGACGGTCGGGAAACAGCTCCAGCTGCGGCACATGTCGATCTTTTCAAAGAAGCCGAAAAAACGATGAAGCAGCCCTCACGAGTTGGCCCCTTGGCCAGCGGTGTTCCCGGCGCGTTGGCCGCGTTTTCAAAAGCAGCGCGAGACCACGGCAAGCTTGGACTTGCTCGACTGATCAAACCAGGTGCCGAAATTGCCGAACAAGGATTCGTGATCAGCGATGCGTACGAAACAAAACTGAAATCCGTCGAAAAGACGATCTTGCAATTCCCCGCAACTGCCGACGTCTTGTTGCGATCCAAAGATGGTGAGTTGTCTCGGTACAGAGCTGGTGAAGTCTTGGTGCAAAAAGACCTCGCGGCGACGTATCGCTCGATTGCCAAAAAAGGAACCGCCTGGTTCTACAACGGACCTTTCGCAAAAAAGACGGCAGAATGGATGAAGGCAAACGGCGGGATCATTACCGAAGCAGATTTTGCCAACTACCAAACGGTTTCGCGTAAGCCAGTTCAAACAACTTATCGAGACCACACGGTTGTCGGTTTTCCTCCTCCCAGCTCCGGAGGGGTTCATGTTGGCCAGATTTTGAACATTCTTGAAACCTATGACCTGGCTGCGATTCATCAGCAAGAACCCGCTGAGATGTACCATTTGATCGGCGAGGCAATGAAATTCGCCTTTGCAGACCGGGCTCACTGGCTTGGCGATCCAGATTTCGTTGACGTACCTCGCGGTCTGATCGATGCCGAATACGCAGCCAAGATCGCGACAAAAATCTCACGTCAAAAGGCAGGTCAAACGGAGCATGGGACTCCACCGGCCAGCAAGACGAATTTGTTTGAACGGCACACGACCCATATCGCAGCCGCTGACAGCGAAGGGTATTTTGTGGCGATCACCTCAACCGTGAACACGACGTTTGGATCCAAGGTCATCGTGCCGGGACTTGGCGTTGTCATGAACAATCAGATGGATGACTTTGTGGCAATCCTCGATCGGCCCAATGCATACGGTCTCGTCGGTGGCCGGCGGAACGCGGTTGAAGCCCGAAAGCGACCTCTCTCAAGTATGAGCCCAACCATCCTGCTTCGTGATGATCAGACCGTGCTGACGCTTGGTGCCGCTGGTGGTCCCAAGATCATTACCGAAGTGGTTAACGCAATTATCCACCATGTCGATTTGAAAAAGCCAATCGATCAGGCGATTGCCCAACCAAGAATCCATCACCAATGGAGCCCGAATCTGTTGATGTTGGAGCAAGGTTTTGATGAGCAAGTGGCCGACAAACTGCGGTCGAAAGGACACCAGGTGTTGATGCTGAAGAAAGCTGGGATTTGCCAAGGGATCAGTTTTGACCCACAAGCCAAGCTCTTTCGAGGTGCGGCCGATCCAAGAACCACTGGGGCGGCTGCAGGAAACTAGCGATACAGTGCAGACCTTAAAAGTGCAGACCTTAAATTTGCAGGGCCGACTTTAATTTGCATCGATGTGATTTGCGGCGCGGGAATGTCGCAGAGTGTCTTTCTCGGTGCGGTTCATTCGGCGATCAGCGACACCGTTTAATAAAAAATGCCTGGGACAAATCCCAGGCATGCAGTTGTTTATTTGAATTTCATCAGACCCGTTGTGGCATCGAACTCAGTCGTTGAACCAACTAGGAGAGCAGCCCTTTGACGGGGGTTCCTTTGTCGGCAACGGTGAATGGCCGCTTGTCGGGTGAGATCACTTCTTCGTTAATCGGGATGCCAAGTGCGGTCGCGATCGTCGCGTTGAAGTCTGGGACGACGACCATGTTGTCGGTCACTTCGCGTCCTTCGTCATCGGTCGAACCGTACTTGAGTCCGCCCTTGATTCCTGCACCGGCCAACAAGCAAGAGAATGCTTGTGGATAGTGGTTGCGACCGTTGTCACGTTCTGGGTGAATCTTTGGTGTTCGACCAAATTCAGTTGCCAAGACAACCATGGTAGAATCCAGCAGGCCGCTGGACTCGAGATCCGCGAGCAATGCACCGAGTGCTTGATCAAGTACGGCACCTTTTTCGCCAACACGCTCAAAGTTGTTACCGTGCGTATCCCAACCGCCGTCATCAACTTCGATAAAACGGACCCCATTTTCGACCAGACGTCGAGCGAGCAGGCAAGCTTGTCCGAAACGGTTGCGTCCATAGCGGTCACGCATCTCTTCGGCTTCTTGTGTCAGGTCAAAAGCCGCGAGGTCTTTGCTTTTCATCAGCGTCACAGCTTCGTCGTACATCGAAGCGTAAGCGCGAGCTTCTTTCGTGTCGTACTTGCTGGCGAAGCCGGCATTCATGTCGCGAAGTTTTCGCAAGCGAGAACCAAACCGCTGGTTCGTCATGCCGGCGATCATTTTGCTGTACTGCAGTCCTGACTCGGGATCGCCAATCGGCAAAGCGGCGTACTGGGACTCAAGGAATCCAGCGCCCAAACCTGAGCTGTTCCCACCAATCTTGACGTTGGCAGGCAGGCCCTTGTTGATCTTTCCAAGAAAACGACTCGCCCAAGCACCCATGTCGGGGTGACGAACCGTGCCACGCAGGAAATAGCTGGTGTGCATGAAGTAGCGGCCCTGGGCATGTGCGCCTTGGGTCGAATTCATGGAGTTCACAACGGCGACGTTGTGCATCTGCTTGGCGACATTTGGAAAGAACTGGCTGATCTGCACTCCATCGGCACTGGTCTTGATCGAATCAACCGGGCCTTGAGTTTCCGCACCTGGTTTGGTGTCAAACGTATCGAGATGGCTCATGCCGCCACTCATGTACAAGTAAATCACCGACTTCGCTTTTGCTTTGGGATTGATCCCGGGGCCGGTGACATTTGCCGCCGAAGCGAGGTTGGCCAACAACGGCATCGATCCAATTCCGAGGAATGTTTTCGCAGCGCCGGTGACGAATGAACGTCGATTGAACGGGTCCTTGAAGAATTTTGAGTTGCTCATCAATTGTTATCCTTGTCCAGTTTTGTTTTTGTTCGAATCCGGAGACGCGACGTTATTTGATAAAGATAAATTCGTTGGAGTTGGCAAGTGTCCAGATCAAGTCCGTAAAGATCTCTTTGATCTTTGTCTGGTCTTTTTTCTTGTACGCTTGATCAAACTCGTTCGACCAAACACGACGCTCTTTCGATTTCGGTTTTCGATTGAGCATTGACAGAAACACGGCGTCGACGCAATCGTTCGAGGATTTGGCTTTGATCCCTTCTTGCATCAACAGGCTACTCTGATCGCGAGCGATTCTCTGCTCGACGTAGCCGTTCATCATGGCCAGGACCTGGGTGACGGCCGGATCGGTGTTGGAGTTGTCGATCGTCTCGCGATCCGATTGGCCAAACTCACGGAGGAAGTGACTCGCAGGAGCAGGCGACTGTAATTCAGAAGCCCGTTGATACTGGCCCGCTTGCTTGCTTTGCCGGAACTCATTGGTCAGCTTGGCGGACTCAATCATCAATTTGCGAATCTGAGTCGTATTCTTTTGCTTGCGGGCTTGCTTGAGCTTCTGGTTTAACGCTGCTTTTTCAGATTGCATGCGTTTGTAGTCAGGATCATTTTTGTAGTTGCTCTTTCTGCGGCTTTTGTCGCGTGAATCAGCAAGTTCTTCAGCGATGCCCAGAATTTCATCCGCGTCAGCCTCCATCAACCGATCGTACAAATCGTAAGGATCCTTGACGCCCGGAAGAGTGTACCGAGACATGTTGGCGTCATAACGCTTGTCGATGTTTGGAAGGGTCAACGTCAGCAATGAGTCCCAGATCTGTTCAGCCGACATGCGACGAACACGCGGGCCGTTAAAGTAGAACTTCGACGCGTCGGTGATGTCGGTGCGGTAGGCGGTCGCCTGGTACGTCTCCGAGTTGTAGATTGCTCGCAAGTACTGCTTCATATCGAAGTCGAGTTCGACCATGGTTTTGGTCAAGAAGTCCATCAGCTCTTGATTGGATGCGACAGTTTCGTCTTCAATGATGTCAACAGGTTCAATCAAGCCGACGCCAAATGCCTGCTTCCAGAGACGATTGGCGATGACCGTTGCAAATCGTGGGTTCTCTGAGTCGGTCAACCAACGGGCGTAAATTTTTCGGCTGTTGATCTCTTTTGCGCCGGGGATGTAAGACTGTTGAGCGTTGGGGCGACGCCGTGGCGACTTTTTTGATTTGACTTGAGGGACTTCTGCTTTTGTGATTGCTTTGCCCTTAAACATTTCTTTCGCGACGATAATTTCGCCATCGAAACCGTCGTCGCCGAGAAAGTTCTCAGGCAAACGTGCCAAACCTGTTCCGCTGCCACGAACCCCATGTTGCAGAGTTTGGCTGAGGCGGTTCATGATCGGACGAAGCTTTTCTGGCAATTCATTGTTGCGATACTCTTTGCGAATCTGGTTGTACTTCTGCATGCCCGTGCCAGCTCGATAATTGATGCCACCTGTGAAGGCGACCATCTCGAAATATTGTCGCTGCGTCCATTTGTCGAACGGGTGGTCGTGGCATTGAGCACACTCAAGCCGGGTACCCAGGAAGATACGAATCGTGTTGGACATGTTATCTTCAGGCATGTTGCGATCGCGAAGATAGTAACCAACGGCGCCGTTGCCTCGTTGCAGGTTGGCACCTTCGGATTCAACCATGTCGCGAACAAATTCATCGTAAGGCTTGTTGGCTTCAAGAGAATCCTTGACGTAGTCGATGTAGGATCGTCCAGTCAATCCGCCAGGCATGTTCGATTTGATTCGCAGGAGGTCCGCCCAATAGTTGAATTGGCGGCTGGTGAAACCATACGAGTCGAGAAGTTCGTCAATTAACTCGGCTCGTTTGTCTTTTGATTTATCATTCAGGAACGACTTCGTTTCCTGCAACGAAGGGATGCGTCCAGTGATGTCCAGATAGACGCGGCGAAGGAAGACATCGTCGGACGATCGAGGATTTCTTTTTTGTCCATTTGCCGTCAGTTTGGCTTCGACCAAGGTGTCGATTCTGGAGCTGATTGCCAGAACGTTCTCGCGTGGAATCGATCGTGCAGATTTTCGCGGGTTGGGCTCATTCGGGTCTTCAACTGCCGCGGCAACCGTGACAGAGAAGACCGAGATCGAAAGCGTGATTGCGACCGACAACAGAGGGTTGAATATCGACGCTCGTTTCATGTTATGAACTCCACAATTTGGTAACGATTCCTGTTGACTCACTAGATGGCCAGAGTCAGTTATTTATTGATTTTAACGCACAAATGCGGCAATTTTTCTGATTCGTGATATTGAGTTGGAAAATGACCGGTGCGGTTGGAGTTCGACCGTTTTCTGACGAAAGCCCTGATGATTTGCGGGTCCAAATGGCCAAATCTCAATGGATCGAAGGCATGTTTCGTTTCGGCATCATCCTGATTTTCTTTTCTGATCGTCACAACTTTAACGCGACATCGTCGAACCTTTGGAAAACCCGCTCAATTGGTCTCGGACCCTGATTTTCCCTTAGTATTATGCAAATTCGGGGAACGCCAACGATGGCAAATTCGTCGTACTGAACCCGTCTCTAGATATTCATTGGCGACGTGACGAAGACATTCCCAACGAGACTCGGGATCTTCTGAATTATCAACAGGTAGAAATATGAAAAAACGATCCAACCGCCGACGCAAACAAGCTAATTCCAAGCTCCATTTTGAAACGCTTGAGCCGCGGCAACTGCTTGCTGGCGACCTTTTGGGTCCTCACCAGGTGGCAGGCAATTTGCCAACAGGAACGAATATTTTGGCCAACGGCGATTTTGAAACCACATCCACGTCGACTGACAATTTTTATCTGGCCTCCGAAGTAGATAACTGGTCGACGCGAGACAACGCGACACTAAACATTTTTGACTATGCGGGCGGATATGATCACGTGTTGGATCTAGATTCAACACCTGCAGCATTCGATCGCGTTTTTCAGAACGTCGATGTCCAAGCTAATCAGGACTACCTGATTACATTCGATTTTCGAGCTCACACTGCGACGCCCGATGGTGCTTCCAGCATCACCAATGATTTCGAAGTCTGGTGGGGTGGATCGTTGGTCGCGATTTATACCGGGATGGATTATTGGCAAACCGGTACTGTTCGCGTTAACGCTGGATCCAACACAACGAGTGAACTACTGTTCTGCGAAGTCCTTGAGCAAGCCCGACCTGGCGGGGATGGACTCGGCCCGCTATTGGATAACATCCGTGTCTTTCAAGCGACCGATTACGAATTGTCAAATGCTGGATTTGAAAACACCTCCTCGGGCGGCATCTTCAATCGACCCTATCACGTGGATGGTTGGGGAGCGGCTGGCGTCGATGTCAACGATCGTTGGCTGAAAATTGTTCCAAGCGGTGACAACGCAACGGCCACTGAAGGCCAGCAATACCTGAATCTTGACGCAACGGAATCCACAAGAGACATCATCTTCCGTGAGCTCGACACAACAGCCGGCGCATCGTACTACATCACCTTTGATATGCGAGTCGATGGTGATACCAGCGTCGATGACGATGAAATGCGAGTTCGTTGGAACGACGCATGGGCCGCAACGTTACATGGCGATTCAGACTGGCAAAACTATGGCATCATGGTGACGGCAGATTCTGATACGACGATGCTGTCGTTTCTCGAACCAGGTGTTGGGGATGGCTCTGGGCCACTGATTGACAACGTGCAGATTTTCAACGTTTTGCAAAACGACATCAATCTGGATGCCAATGGCATTGAAGCGGGAACCACTGGCGCTGCAACCTTTTTCCCGGGTGCCGGATCTCAAAATATCGGCTCGGAGATTTCGTTGACTCATCCCTCGAATGATCGAATCACATCCGCGACCATTACGCTCAACGGCGTGGTCGATGGAAACAATGAGTTGATCGCCGTCGCTGAAGGTTTGATTCCAGTTGAAAATGGCACGCCGAAAATCATCATCAACAGCTATCGACCCGAAACTCGTCAGATGCAGCTGGTAGGTGAAGCAACCGCGGAAGAATATCAGACGGTTCTGCGGTCCCTCAGTTACCTGAACGCTCGCGACAACGTTTCAACTTCGGCACGCAGCGTTTCCATTCAGGTCGCCAACAACAATTTGCCCGCGACGGATTCCACTGCATCAGCAGCCATCAATATTTCCGTGGAAACGGATCAGGCAGCCATTGATGATGTGATTCTGCAAAAATTCATCGCCGACAATAATCTGAACGCCGTTCCGGTTCAGGAAGGTTTGTATGCCGTTATCGATCAACCCGGAAGTGGAATCAACCCGACGATTAACTCAACGGTTCGTGTTGCCTACGACGGTAAATTCCTAACGCTCAATAATCAGAATCAATTGGTTGAAGGGGATTCGTTTGATGCCAGTTCCAGCGAAGGAATCACGTTCCCGCTGCAAAACGTGATTCGTGGCTGGCAGCTCGGTATCCCAGAGTTCCAAACCAACGGCTCGGGCAAACTTCTGATCCCAAGTCACTTGGCGTATGGACCAAACGGTAATGGATCAATTCCACCAAACGAGGTACTGATCTTCGACGTCGAATTGCTGGAAATCATCTAGCATCGGTAACAACTTGAGGTCAACCGCTGACGATCAAACGACAGGTTTAAAGTCGTTCGAGATTTCGTCGCGGTTGCTCATTGTTATTGTTAATGCTGAACCGACGGAATCGCGTGACGTCGTCCATCGCTGTGTCACGAGGTCACCTCATTAGTTGTCGAAATGGCCTTCCTGGTTCATTCCTGAGGCCGCGATCTCTTCTTCCAGATTTTCCAGCTCATCCAATTGAGCGTTAACTTCATCAAGCCTTCGATCGGCTTCAACTTCATTAATCATTCCATAGTGCAGATCGATATAGACTCGAAGTCGCGGGTCAAACCCGATCTGTTCAGCTAAATCGACCGCTCTCGCATAACTCGCTTTCGTCGCCCAACTCATCCGGAAGGCGAAGAACAATCCGATCGAAAGCGCAAACAGAATTGCCGGGATCAACTTGCCTCCCATCGGCCCTTGATCCGAGGCAATCAAAAAGATTAACGATCCGATCATCGCCAGAACCGAAAACGTACGCAGCCACGCCATTAAGATCGACTTAAGGGATAACGAGACCGGAGCGTAGTAGAAGTTGTCCCCTTCCTGGCCTGTGATGAAGCGACTTGAGGTCGGAATCAGCGGGATATAGTACAGATGACCAAACTGGGTTGCGATGTGTCCAACTCCATCAATCTCGTCAACTTTACCGTAGTGGTTTGCTCCCCAAATAATGATCACTAACGCATCTCCCAATGATAAGGTTTTGTTGAATCGATGAAGGTTGTAACGAAAGCCACAATTCGGTAGCCCGTTGCTTTCGTTTGCCGCGCGTCTAATTAGATAACAAATTGTCGAGGACGTTCAAGCGTTTCCGCGTTATTCTCGAGAAAAATGGCCTTCGAATACTCCGTTCAAACGCTCTTCAATGTGGAATTGGATTAGCGCCGCGACACTTCGTTCGGGCTGTTGCCTTGCCGGTAATCCGCCCGTCAATTGCGTTTAGTGGGCGAAGATCATTTCCTCTCATCGATGTTAACAAAACGTTAACTCAAAACGTTAACTTCGACGATCCGTGATCATACTTGAAACCGATACGTTCGTTCGAAAGTGGATTCTTTTTTAACGAATGTCAGGGCAATCAGTCAGCACAAAATTGAATAGATCGGCTACCCCCAATTTTGATTTTTTCCCTTTGAACTATAATCGAAACCATCACCCTTCCACAGAGGTTTTGGCACCATGAGTCCCGCCGTTTGCAAATCAGAATTTACGACCAAGTCTGCCAACGAAACGCTGCCTTTAGTGAAACGGATCGTTGGAGACATTGTTGAACTGGCCCATGAAGTTACGGAGACGCAAAAACGTTTGGCGTTTTTGACTAACGGTCGCGAGGATGATCCACAGGACGAGTACTCCAAAGAACTTCAGTCGATGCACGAAGTGACGGATGCTAAATCGCGACAGCTTAACGGTTTCATTGACGAGCTGTTGGAACTCAATCTCGATCCAACATCTGCAGAACAAGGCTTCGTCAATTTCCCCGCGCGACGTGAAGGGAAAGAGATTTGCCTGTGCTGGAAACTGGGTGAACCAGAAGTCATGTACTGGCATGACGTTGGCGAAGAGTGTCACCAACGTCGCCTTGTTGATCTGCCAATCATCCAAACGGCATTGGGCTAAACGATAACCGTTCCGGCAGCACCGATCATTCGACGTTTGCCTTGTTCGGTTTCCTGGTGACTCGCATGAGCCATGTTCTCAAGTCCGTTCTAGCCTTGGACGGACGCAGTACCCACGCATCGTTGTGGTTGCGAAAACCGGTCGAGCGAAAAGTAAAGTCGCCTTCAATGCCGGTTGCTTTAATCCACTCTTGAGCTTCCTTCAGTTGAGGGTTGTGAGTCATCGAACTTGACTCGCTGCAAATGAATTGCGGGCGTCCATTGAGTCGCTTCAATCGTTGCTTGGCAGACTTGGAGTCCGCTTCCGGAAGCGACCAATCGCGGGGGCCATCGTAGTGGCTGTAGGGAACAAAGCCGCACCAAAGTTTGGCGATCTCATCGTCGTATAGACCGATCAAGTTACACGCGATCGCTCCTCGCGAAAATCCAGTCAGCACGATTCGTTCGGAATCGATCGCGTGGCGCTTTGCGATGTCGTCGACCACTTGTTGGCAAAATGAAACGGTAGGTTTGGGATCAAAGTCGGGTGCTTTGCCCCACCACCACGTTGACGTTTCCCAACGGTCCGTCGTTTGATCAACCTCAACGAACGGGATACAAACCCAGATAAAACCTTTGCCTCCCGACATTCCATACCCGAGGTTGCTCCCCTCTGGAACTCCGTGACTGGTATCGCCGAATCGATTCTTGTAGCCGCCGTTTCCCGAAAGCTCAACGATCACAGGATAAGTTTTCTCGCCATCGGCCACATAGTCGGTCGGCAAGTAGAGAACATATTGGAGGTTCGGATGACGACCGTTGGCCAAAGTTTGGAACAGCCGTTTACCCGGCTTGGCGTCTTGGTTGTCGGGATCAATTTCGGGCACGACAAGGTCCGCGTTCACCGTTCGAATGTCAGGCGCAGGTTGGTCAATTTCTTGGGCCGTCGTTTCGAGTGAGTCCGCGCGAGCGTGCGAGTCATCAGCGGGCTCGCAAGCTGAATTGGCGATCGCGATTCCTGTCATTGCGAGCGCCAGCATCAAGTGCCGTTGGTTTTGGATCATCGGGAACTCGACATCGACTTCCAGTCAGGATAGACAGGGCGATTTTTCGTAGTTCTGCCATTGAGCTTGCCTGGTTTTTCAGGCTTGGATGCGGGAGGTGCTGCGTTCATGATTTCCATCAGTGAAGCTTTGGCCTGGCGAATCGACGTTTCCGTTGACTTCGCCAGATCCTGTTCCTCGCGAAGATCATTGGGAACCGAGAACAGCCGACCGTCACGATAGAGCTTAAATTGTTGGTTGCGAACAAACTGACCCGGTTGCTTGTTCCAATACGGTTCGTAGTGGCAGAAAACCCACGGCCGAGGAGTGAAGGGTTGTCCCGTGAGCCGCGCGTAGAAACTGTATCCATCGATCGGGTCTTCATCCCCCAACTCAAGGGAAGCAGCAGCGGCAAACGTTGGATAGAAATCAGTAAAGTCGATCATATCGTCCAACACTACGCCTTCCGGAGTGTGGCCTTGCCAATATGCGATCAGCGGGACGTGGGTTCCCATGTCCGTCATTCCTCCTTTGCCGCCCATGATATCTTGGCCATTCCATTTTGAAGTGATGGTCCGGTTGGTGCCATTATCGGCGGTAAACAGAATGATTGTGTTTTCCATTTGATCGACGTCTTTGACTTTGGCAACGATTCGACCGACCAGTTTGTCCATGTAGTTGACCATCGCGACGAAGTTTTTCTTTTTGGCTTCCTTCCCTTTTGGAGCTTTGTTGGCGGCATGGGTTTTCGGTTGATCGCCAATGGTGTCGGGAGTTGGCACGAAGGGATCGTGAACCAATGCCATCGGATAGTAAACGAAGAAAGGCTCGTTCTGATTTCGCTCGATAAAGTCGCAAACGAAATCACACATCAGATCAGGACCATACTTTTCCAGATTCATTTGTTTGGTCAGTACTTTGCCATTGTGCTCCAACAAGGGACTCCAGAATCGTTCGCCTTTGGATTTGGGTTGCGTCAGTTGCCACAGCATATACTCTTCAAACCCGGCATCATGTGGTCGGTCTTTGCTGTCAAAACCTGGTAGTGAGTTGCTCAGGCCATTCAATTGCCACTTGCCGGCGATCGCAGTTTTATAGCCAGCACCCTGAAGCAAGTTGCCAAACGTCTTCTCGGACGGGTTCAGGTACCCGAAGTGAGTGTAGTTTCGAAAGTTGTACTTGCCGGTCATGATTTTGACACGAGACGTTGTACAGATCGGTGTCGAGTAACAATGGGAAAAGCGAATTCCTTTCTGGGCCAACTGATCGAGATTAGGAGTTTGATAGTCGATGGCACCGTAACTGCCGAACGCTTCCCAGCTGACGTCATCGGCCATGATCAAGATAATGTTGGGTTTCCGTTGATCCGATCCAGGTTGCTCAGCGTACACCTCGCCAAAAAACGTCGGCAAGGTGATCGACGTCAAAATCAAAAACAGAGACGCCACCCATCTATGAGAAAATGAAAATCCAAACGAATTGGTCGATTTGATTTGCATGTCTGATTCCTGTTGCAATCTCGAAGCGTATGTGCGAAGGGTCGTTGTCCTCGCATCATTGTAACCGAACTTGAATCGTAAAATTGTGGCGAACAGGTACGTTAGCCGCGTGAATTCTTGGGCCCGATCAAGGATAATTTGACTTCTCTGATTCAAGTCTCTTGCAAAAATTGATACCAACGTATGTCGAACGATCCGCCGGACTACGAGCCAACGGCAAGACGGCCTATCAATAGCCGTGACACACGGTGGGCCTCGCTAATCGCCGACTGGCTGGCGTCAACCAGTTTGTCGGCCAACGGTATTTCGATCATTGGAATGCTGGCCGCTTGTTTCGCAGGCATCTCGTTTTATGGGACCAGTTTGACGGATGGTTGGCTGCAGCGATCACTCTGGCTAACGGGTGGTGTGCTTTGTCAAGTTCGACTGTTGTGTAACCTGTTTGATGGCATGGTCGCGATCCGTCGCAATGCAGCATCTGCCGTCGGCGAACTTTACAATGAAGTGCCCGACCGGGTATCGGACGTCGCCGTTCTGGTTGGGCTGGGTTTTGCCGCTGGAGGCGAACCCGTCGCCGGATTATTTGCGTCAACAACAGCTGTGTTCGTTGCCTACGTGCGGGCGATGGCCGTGTCGATTGGTGCACCGAATGACTTTTCCGGTCCCTTGGCGAAACCCCAACGGATGGCCTTGGTAACCTTGGTCGCCGTTTGGATGACTTGTTCTCCAGCGACCTGGCAGGCCGACTTCGATTGGGCGCGTTGGACTCTTTGGTTGATTGCGATCGGTTGCTTGATCACCGCGTTGCGTCGATTGAGACATGCTGCAATTTTTCTCAAAAAACAAAAAGCCAAATGATGCTGAACGCACAACAGCCCTTCATGGAATTGCCATTCGCGGGTGCGTTTGGTCATCCAGTCACGACCATCATCGTCGTGATCGTTGCCGCCGCGTTGGTCATTGCCACGATTGCAATCTGGACTCAGAGACGTAGCGATCGCGTTGGATCTGAAAAGCTGGAGGAACTCTGGTTGCGAACTCAGTCATGGTATTGGATCGCAGCGATGATGATCGTTCCAATCTTGCTCGGCCGAGTCTGGACGTGCCTGTTCTTTTTTGCCTTGGCCATTTTCTGTTTTTTAGAGTTTTCAAAAGCGACCGGTCTCGCAAAGTATCGAACACAAGTCGTTGCTTGTTGTTTGGCAATCGCTTGCATTTTCATCGCGGCCATTGATCATTGGCTTGATTTTTTCACAACAAGTTGGGCGTTTGGCATTTGTGTTATCTTCACTGCGGCGCTGTGGGCTGACCGCCCGAACGGTTATCTTCAGCGAGTTTCTTTATCCTTGATCGGGTTCGCGCTGTTTGGGATCAGTCTTGGACATATGGCGTTTTTGAGCAACGACGGATTGTATCGTCCGATCCTCCTCTGGATTTTGTTCAGCGTCGGAATCACTGATGTGTTTGCATTTATCTGTGGCCGATTGTTGGGCCGACGAAAGCTGCTGCCGAAGACGAGCCCAAACAAGACGATCGAAGGTGCGGTAGGAGCCGTGGTGTTGACGACAGCGGTCTCAGCGACGATTGCGTACTTTATCTTCCAAGGGACGGTGCTGGCCGGTCCTGTTCATCTTGTTTTGATGGGAGTGTTCATTGCTGTTTTTGGCCAATGTGGCGATTTGGTAGTTTCGTCGGTTAAGCGAGACATCGATGTCAAAGATATGTCAAACCTGATACCGGGCCACGGCGGCTTGCTCGATCGCTTCGACAGTTTGTTGCTGGTGTCACCCATTCTGTTTCACTACATCAACTACTTTCGAGGCGTCGGCATGTTGCAGCCTACTCGTTGGTTGACAGGTTTCCTGGATGGATAAAAGAATCTGCCGGCGTTGAAACCGAGAGCGTTTGGGCCTTTTCAAACGGGATAATGGTTGGCAGCGCTGCTAGTCTTCACAACGGCGGACATTCAAGAAAAACGTACGGACTAAACACGACGATTCAACATTCACTCTCAATCCTGTTTAGCAGTTCAGTCAGGCTGTGGACGACGTCTGTGGGGGTTGATGCTCGCAACATCGGTTCGGTTTGAGCCCCGGTTGTAATCCCAAATGTGAATTTGCATTTGGCATTTTTGCCTTCCTCGATGTCAATCTGTGAGTCGCCAACTTTGACGACTGATTCTGCGGATTCGACCCCCGTTTGCTTCATCGCCAATTGAATCATGTCAGGGGCCGGCCGGCCATTGTTGACATCGCTGGCGGTCACCAACCCGTCAATCTCCGTCCCCACGGACCAACCCAGCTTGTTGATCAGATGGCATGCCGTATCGCGATCATAGCCGGTGTTTAAAACGACATTGACGCCTCGCGAGCGAAGCGAAGCGATGACCTCGGAGGCTCCAGGCTGTTCCTTTACGTTCAGCGACTCGTATGCTTCGGCCAGTTGAGTTTTGAAGTCAGCAAAGATCGCGGCAACTTCGTCTTCACTGTGCGAGGCCCCATCGAGTGCTAAAACGTCGCGAATCGCTTGCGATTTTTCCTTGCCAGCTCCCACCGCTTGAACTTGCTCTTGAGAAAACTCATAACCAGCTGAATTGATGGCTGCTCGCACCGTTTTATAGACGACGTTGTCTTCATCCACGGTCGTCCCAGCCATATCAAAAACGACAAGTTTAATCATCGTAAACTGCTTTCAAAAAGTGTTTGGTAAACCCGGCACTACTCGTCATCCCTTTGCCACCGATCCCCGTCACAACATGAATTTGATCATCAATCGTCTCCGTGAATACCCCCGACGGGTCTTCCGTTTGGCAGTAGATCCCAGTCCACGACGATTCGAGTTCCCAGCAAGGCAAATCGATGATCTGCGCTGCTGATTTCATCATGAATTGATTGACGTCGTCCCGCAGATCAAAACCAAGCGTGTCGTATTTGGCGACCGATGCAACTTGATGTGAGTCGCCGAGGATGATGCGCCCGTCCGCTTCTCGTTTAAACAGGATATGAATTCCCCACCGTTTCTCAAAACTGTCTTCAGGCTCACGTGACTTGATGGATTCCCACGACGGGCACTGCGAAAAACTCTCGTAGCGGCGTATTGAAAGCCCAGTCAAAATGTTGCCGGGCAAATCGGCGCGAGACTGTGGTTTAAGTTGTAGCATCTGCAGCTTGACCGCTTGCAAATCGCTGGACAAAAAACGTTTTGGAAACAGGGTTTGAAATTCACTTCCAGAGCAGACGATCGCTTTCATCGCTTGAAGTTCGTTGCCCGTATTCGTGGTTGCTTTCACATGACCCTGGTCATCGACGGCCAAGTCGCATATCGTTGTTTGAAATCGAGATTCATAACGATCATGGCTGGACAAATAGTCGTGCAGTTGGTGGATCATCACTCTCGGATTGACGGAGATTTCCTCAGGAAAGAACAATCCGCCGACACAATAATCGGCACGCAGCTGCGGATATCTTTGCCGGCATTTCGCGGCTGTCCACAGCTCAGATGGATAGCCGTTTTGAGAATTAATGGCATGCAATTCTTGAAGTAGCGTCATTTCATCGCCGTCGGAAGCAAGGTAAATACTTCCCAACTGACGAACAGAAATGTCAAATTGTGACTGAATCGATTGGTAGATTTCCAGGCTCTCTCGCCCGAACACTTGCCAGGACTCACTCAGTCCGGAAGGAACCACCATGCCAAAATTTCTAACGGTCGCACCAATGGGAGCCGAATTTCGCTCGACCAGCATGACACGCATCCCGCGTGCAATCGCGTGGTACGCAAAGAAGGTGCCCAGCACGCCACCACCGACAATTAGCAAGTCTACACGATCAGTCGATTTCATAACGGGAGTTTCTTGCGTCGAGCTTTGTTGGAAAGTGGCAAATGTCGAATTGGGTGCAACTGGTTTTCTTTAAAAATGTGACGACGTACTCGTCAACACCTTCGATCATGTCATCGCCTTCGATCCATGTTATTGAACACGTTGCGATAGTAGATGAACAGCATGCCAGCGATGAATGTCGAAATGATGGAAATCACAACCGATATCCAGACCATCAAAGGCAAGTACTGCGTTTGGGACGATGCGGAGTTGCGAAACAACATGATTCCCACGTAGCCCAAATAGCCAAAGGCATCAGCAAGATACATCAGATAGCCAATCGTACCGGGTTCTCGAAATACCGCCAGCATCCGCTCAAAGACCGTTGTGTGAAACGCAACGTATGGAATGTACATCCCCAGTCCAAGCATCACCATGAAGCTCATCGGGGAAAGGTCTCCCGTCCGTTGACCTAATACTGACCCAAGCACAATGAAGAATCCGATGCACAGCAATCCTAGCGTCGTCAAAAACGCAACGCGATTGTCTTTGATCAAAAAGGCCAAACCGTTGATCACAATGACTCCAACCATGACCCAAAACTCTGACTGAGCGAATACCGTCGGCTCGTCGCTAACCCCAAGTTCCTGCCAAATCTCGACAGCAAAGTCGTCGCGAATGCTGCGAACCAACGTCAACAAAACGTAGATCGTCAGCAGCCCAAGTAAGCCGAGTCGGTGGCGTTGAAAGAACACACGTCGGGATTGACCGTCCATCGGCATTCGCGCAGAACGCAATTGTTTATCTTCTTCATTCGGCGGCGGGATTTGTGAGAGCATCCAAACGCAGACAACCAGCGGCACCACAAATATCAAACCAGTAAGAAAAGGCATCCAGAATCGATTGATTTCGTAATCCTGGATCAAACTGCGCCCGACCGATTTGACAGATCCGGAAGCCAGAATGAAACTCGCGCACAGCCCGGCAGAAAGGGCTTCGGTAAACTTGCGTCCCTCCAGAAAACCGATCACAAGTCCAAACACCATTCCTAACGGCAGCCCATTGGCGAACAGCCAAATGAAATTCCATGGTGCTGGTGTCACCGCAAATAGAAACAACGCGAGTTCTGCAATTGCAATTAGACCGAGTATCGACACCGCTCGATATTTCGCTGGCATCTCGGAAACCACTTTGATGCCAATGAACTTGGAAAGCGTGTACCCAGTTACTTGCGAAGCAATCAAAATGGTTTTGAAACCAATGCCCAACCAAACAGTGTCTTCATACGTCGCCGCTGTAAATGGTTTGCGAAACGCGTACATGCAGAAATACGTGCCAAACGCCGCCGTCATACAGTAGGCCGAAAATATCAGCGGATGGGCGTTGGCGAGGCGCCGGCTAATCCAGCTTTCCTTCATCGACCATCCTTTTTTGTGTTTGGCATCGAAATATTGAGTTCGTGAATCTTGATCTGAGCGAAACGTTTGCGGACCACTTAGCCGTATACTCGATCATCTGACATCAAAAACGGCGTATGTTCTGTTTCAAAACGAAGTTGGAACTTGGACGCATTACGGGTCTCGGTCAACGCCTTGTTGATCCCAGTTGATTCCGTTCCAATCTGGAATTGTATTCTGCAAATACAACGTTCGACATTAAGATTTGAAATCGCAACCAAATAGCATCACCGAGGCACGTTTCACTTGGACGGATTTGCATTTGAGTTTGATTCGAAGAGTCTAACGTTCGCGCGCAGGAATTTCACGCTGCCGCGTCAGCTAAATCCAGGTGAGGTATTGGTTCGCGTTACCTGTTGCACGATCTGCGGAAGTGATTTACATACGTTCTGTGGACGTCGGTCGGCGCCAGCGAATTGCGTGTTGGGCCATGAGATAATTGGCACCATTGAAGCGTGGGGCGGTCGCGTTACACCTGTTGACGTCAGGGGGGAATCGCTTTCGGTCGGCGACCGCGTGACTTGGGCGATGGCGGTTGGTTGCGGCGACTGCTTCTTTTGCAACAGCGGGCTAAGTCAAAAATGTGACCACCTCTTCAAGTATGGACATCAGTCAGCGGGGACCATTCCCACGGGAGGACTCAGCCAATATTGTTTGTTGGTTCCCGGAACGCCTGTTTTTCGAATCCCTGAATCGCTTTCAGATCAAGTCGCGTGTCCTGCAAATTGCGCGACTGCCACGGTTGCTGCTGCGATCCGTTTGATCTCGGAAACCCATCGCATCGAAAGTCGCTCGGTGTTGATCGTCGGCGCCGGGTTACTTGGGTTGACCGCAAGTGCGATGCTCTGTGACGCCGGTGCCAGCCAGATTCTTGTCGCCGATCTTGATTCGAAACGGACAGCTTTGGCCGCTTCCTTTGGCGCCACTCACGCGGTTGCTCCTGATGATCCGCAGTCGCTCTTTCAACAAATTGACTCGGCGACCGAGGGGCGTGGCGTCGATATTGCTTTGGATTTTGCCGGAGCGCTAGGAGCCGTAACGACAGCCATCGAGTCCGTTCGAACAGGCGGGTGCATCTTGCTTGCTGGCTCAGTGTTCCCGATGGAAGAGCTTGGGATTTCACCGGAATCCATCGTGCGGAGGATGCTGACAATTCGCGGGCTGCACAACTACGGTGTTCCCGATCTTGACCGTGCCCTTCGTTTTCTGGAGCGAACGCATGCTCGGTTTCCGTTTCATGACTTGGTGAGTTCGACGTTTGAACTTGCGCAGGCCCCATTGGCCTTTGAACAGGCCCAGCAAGGACACATTCGAGTTGCTGTTTCGGACGGGTAGTCCACTGAGCCGACGCTTCACGAATGCCATGTCGGTGGTTGAAGATTTGATTGAGTCCAACGCGGTTTTTGTGTCTCGGACGAACCGTCACACGTCGCAGACTTGAACCGCATGGCGGAGTGCCGCCAGTTTGTCTTTCCAAGTCGGAATGAATTCTTGGGCAACGTATCCATCGAAGCCGGTCTGGATGATCGCTTTCATGATCGCTGCGTAATTCAATTCCTGATTCTGGTCCAACTCGCAACGTCCCGGATTGCCAGCGGTGTGCACGTGCGAAATATAATCTTTGTGTTGCGTGAATCGTCGGATCGGGTCACCATTCATGATTTGCACATGATAGACATCGAACAGCAACTTCATTCGCGGTGAATCGACGGCTTTGATTAGATCAATACACCGATCAAGATCATCACCAAAGTAACCAGGGTGACCTTTCATCGGATGCGAGTCATCTCTTGAATTCAGCATTTCCAAAACCAAGTTGACTCCTTTTTCTTCAGCGTATTTGCACGCTTCTTGCCAACACGAGACACAATTCTTGAATGCTTGGCCGTCATTGATTTGTTGTTCACGCATGCCAGTAAACGTGATGACACCTGGTGCGTTCCACTGGACGGCCGTGTCGATTCCCTCGCGGAGTTTTTTGAGGCAAAACTCATGATGGTCACGATTGATGGGGCCTTTCTTGAAACCGTGGCTACCAACGATCGAAACACCAAGACCGTGTTGTTTCATCAATGGATAGTACTTCTTGTCCAGGCCTTCCATGGCAGAGAGCCCCATCTTGGCACATGCAGGGATCAGCGATTCCATTTTCATTGGATTGAAGCACCAAGCCATGACCGACTGTTTGACTCTTGCTTTTGAGATTTTGTAATCGATCGGAGGGGCGTATGAGGGTGTCTCTTTGAGCGGTTCTTGCTGATCCGTCGACGCATTGGTGGAACGAACACCGACCGATGCGGCCACGACGCCTGCTCCTCCAAAAAGTGTCATTTGCAAAAGTGTTCTTCGATCGATGTTGCTTCTTGACATGATTTGATCTCAAGTTTGCAGTGAGAGATTTTGTTACTCGGATCCGTCCTCAAGTGTTTCCGGCAAGTTTAACAGAATGACTTCTGGACCTTCACCAAACGGATGAGCTGTACGCTCGATGTTGATCTTTTCATCTTCATTTCGACCGATCGTATCTCCGGTAGGCAGTTCATATTCACGGTCGACGACCAACCAATGAATAATGTCCATGGCGAAACCAATCGCTCCTTTTCCACCTGATGGCGCTTTGATGTACAACTCTTCACGACCATAGCGTTGCATGTTGTGCGAGAGAATGGAAATTTGTTGGTCGCTCTCCATCGCGACGGTGATGTCGATACAAACCAAAACGGGAATCATTTCATTTTCGATTCCCGCCTTTGCCGCATCGATAAACAGTCCGGGCCGGTGAAAGAGTACGCCAGGCATTTTTAAAACACCGAGTGCGGGGCAGGCTGATGCGACGGCGGCTGTCAACGCTGACATTTGAATGTCCCGGTCATCGACGTCGGCGTCCTCTCCGACCCCGACGCGTGTCACGATTAAGTGCGCGGGGGCATCGATCAAGTTCTCATAATCGTCAGGTGACAATGGACCGCGCGGCATTTTTTCCACGTCAGGATGAGGCGCCGGCATCAATGCGACTAACAGAGAGTCACCGTTTTCGCCTTCAAAACTGAGAACATCAGGGCCATCACTATCGTTCTCATGAAGCGTGCTCAATTCACCGCTTGAGAGGGAAATTCCCATCTCGCGCGCCGAAGCTACAACCTGATCTGCGTCCGGTAACACCGATTCGCCGACGATGATAAAAGATAAGTCAGCCATGCGTGGTCCTCTTCATTCACAAGCGTTGAACACTCGTGGAGGCACAACGTTACAATAGCGGGAAATTCGTTTCTATCACGACAGTTCTATGGTTTTGGTACCCCAAACGCAATCAACAATTTTGGTCCTGTTGTCGCAACAGGTGAACGATTTGGCAGTAATCGAACAATCGCTGGTCGTGTGGACGATCCGAATTTCATTGTTGATGATGTTTGTTTCGTTGTTATTGCGGATCCTCCAAAAGCCAACGTCTGCTGAACTTGGCGGAGTTGACCAAAAGAAAATCGAGCAGAGTCTTGCGGCTGAGTTGGGTCAGCATAGTTGGCTGCTTGGCAGTCTGTTCTCGCTATTGCATTTGATCGTCACGATGCTGATGGTGCATGGCGGAAGTCATACCGTTGCGATGGCCCATACCGCCGACCAGTCCGAAGCAATGATTGGCATTCGAGCGGGCTGGGGGCTCTACTTCAACTACGCATTTGTCATCATCTGGTTGATTGACGCTTTGTGGTGGATTGGTCTACCAACCAGCTTTCGTCGCCGTTCCGTTTGGCTCAATGGGGCAGTGATCGGGTTCCTGATCTTTGTTGCTTTTAATGGAGCGGTGGTGTTTGCCCAAGGTCCGATTCGTTGGATCTCGCTCGCAATGTTTGCAGTCTTGGCGATCTTGTTTCTTGTTTCGACTCGACGGTCAACGGATCACGAACCGTCGGAAAATTTGACTTAGGAGGAGTGTATGAAGTTCTCAATTGCTCGGCTGATCGTGGCCATAACACTGGCTAACGTTGTGTTCGGATTGACGTTTGCGGCGCCTGCGGAGATCGGAATTCCAATCCTGACGTTCATTTCGCTGGTCATTCTTCCACCCGCGCTAATCGTTGGAGCGGTCAACACACGAGGTGTTCGTCAAGCGTTTTTTTTAGGATGCATGTTTGCCGGAATCGCGCACTTCATCTTGTCGACGTATATTGCCATCTTTTTTTCGTTTAGTCCGTCGACGTTCGTAACCGACTTGGTTGAGGAAAATTCTGTTCTACGCTACATCCATCTGATCGGTTACATGTTGGGTTTGACGGGTGGCCTTTCAGGTGTCGGCATGTACTACTTGATCGCCCATGAAAACAAGAAGCTCGATCAAAAAAAGTCTGATCAGGCGAATCAAATTGACGATCCATTTGCACCCGAGGCGGATCGCGCGTTGGCTCTGGCAGAGGACGATGAACGTCTTTCGAAACCTACCGTGCCGCGGTAACTCGCCGTCGCGGTTAACTTCTGCTGCGACGACTCCAACCAGCAAGTAAGTTCTGAAAGCTCAGTATGTTCTTTGAGGTCTGAAACGTCTGTACGTCCAGCAAGTACAGCAAGCGCATGAATGAGCATTCTGCTTACGATTGCTAACAAAGAGGGCTGCCAGCCCTCGTTAATCGAATTCCCTATCACTCTTGATTTGTGACGCCAATACAAATCCGATCGCGTTGAGTTTCAGGCACCACCAGTCAACAAACCTCAATTGCCAACACGATCGTGGATTCTCGGAAACTGCATGCCGCCTGCATTCTTCAACCTTTTCCTTGAAATGATTCTTCCCGTTCAGTCTTCAGTCTCTTCGTCTTCGACGTTTTGCAGCTGTCCCATACGTGCCGAGACCCTTGTGAAATAAGCAAACACCGAAACCAATGCCAATCCATATAGCACAGCGATAACGGCGACCGCCAAATCAAAAGGCTTGGGGGTCGACAGTGATATCCGCAAAAGGACGGTTGAGATGACGAAGCCTGAGTTTCGAAAAAGATATTCGTAGCGATCGTAGTAAGATATCGAAACGATCAGTATTAAAACGTCCGTGAATATCATGAACTCGAAAAAAGCTGGAAAGAAGAACTGATCGGCATCAGCCAATGCTGCACTACCGTCAGAAGCTACCAGCAGTGTGTTGGAAACCCAGAAAAACAGGTTGTATGCAGCCAGTGCGATCAAGACACCGCCAAGTACAAGTGCAACCGCTTTCTTCAGCTCGATGAATTCGTCGATGCCTTCTGGTGTCACAGACTTTTGGACACATGTGCGAACCCGATAGAAAATCGTCACTGCTACAAACATCAGCAATGCACCGCCCATATCCAACAACACGATCTTGACCGCGTCAGGTTGGTTCAACCAGCTGTCCATGTCTTCGAAGCTTCCGATGTCCTTAAAGACTCGTCGAATGACAATCAGCGAGATGATTTCGTACTGTTTGCAAATTGAAGTGGTTAGCGACTTGGGAATCGCCAGCACCAAGAGAATGACTTCGTAGAACAAGATAAAACTGAACGGAGTGTACACCGCCTGCAGGTAATTTGTGCCAAGTTTGGACAAAGGTACAAGTTCAAGCGTTGGGAACGTCCGCGCGACGAAAATTGCGGTCAAGTGCGTAATGAAACTCAGGATCGCGAGGCGAACAAATAGATGTTCCAAACGCTTCTTATTTGGCACGTTGTCGAAAACATCGAAGGCACGCGCGAAGAATTTGGTTGGAAAAAAATTCATCAGATTTCCGCAGCGGACCTCGGTCTAGAAACCTACCGCCAATCGAGACGCAGGGCCAACGTCGCTGATGAACAGCTTTCGGTAAGACGCCGTTTTGAATGTCCAGCGCCGCCGAGGTTCACCTCGTTTATTCTTCGATGACGCACAGCTACTGAATCGGCCAAAATCTTCCAGATATTCGAACAAGGCAGCTGTTGGCATTGGTGCAACCGGTTTCGATGCGGTTTTGTTAACTGTGCAGAGAAACAAGCCTATCCATGCCAGAATGTTCAAGGTTTGAGTTGAGGGGCATCCGACCAGAAAACGACTCCACCATCGCGCAGCATGTTCAATTGTGTTGTGTAGAGTTGCTTAAATCCGTTCGAGATGATTTTGACTGCTGACGCGAATGCCAGGCAATCAAGACTAGTTGCATTTGGCCAGCCCTCGTTAATCCAATTTGCGATCAGGATCACCGATGATGCGGTCGAGGTCCTGGAGCGACACCTTCGCAGATCCTCTGCGATGTATAAGGTCCTGCCGGTGGCATCCAGCAATAGGCGAGTGTAATCTTGTTTCGGATTTGGTCTAATGCTGTGCGAGATAGTCGATTGGGATTTTCTAGGAATTGTCCGGCCATGTCTGGGTTTTGTCCGGAATTCCTTGGCATTTTGACGGAAATCCAAGCAATTCCTTGGAATTATCTTATTGGCGTGTTTCGCAAATGTCCGGATTTTGTCTGGATCCTCTGAGCCATTACTTTTCGCAAGTCTTAAGGTAGCGGTAATCGAGTTCGAATATACACGGTGGACGGGCCATCTCTTTTTTGGCGAAGCCAACCGCCAGCCTCCAAAGCTGACAAGTCACGCTGAGCCTGGCGTTGGCTAACAACATCGGCTTGGGAGCTGTAATACTCGCCTGGAACGACCTGGTCACCTTGATTAAGGCCGGTCAGCAGCTTGATTTGTCTTTTATTGAGATTCACACTGCCAACGCTTTGAGGACCAAAAATCGTCAAAGTCACTCCCAGATCATCGACCACCCACGAAGGAGCGGGGAGTTTTGCAGCGCGGCACTCTTCAATGATCTTAATTGTCCCGCGGCCAATGCGCTCGATGAGTCCACGTAAATAAAACATATGCGAGATGTCTGGATTTCTGGGCAACGACGGATGATGCCGTTTGAGTTTTCTGATGGTCATGCCCTCAGGAAGACCGCCAGAATTCCAAATCTCAATTCGGTCAGGGTAAACACTGACCGACATTCCGCTGTCGAATGACGCGTAATCTCGGTGAGTCAAAGCGTTCATAAGCCCTTCCCGGAGAGCCATGAGTGGATACTCAGGTCGGTCGCTGCGTTTTATCTCATTAGGCTTGAATTCGCTAACAATTCTCACCCAGCGGATAAAGCACAAGTTCAATCTCATCTTCGTTTGTTGAAAATGCGGTTCGGTTTGGTGATCATTTTCCATGCGGAACGTTGCGTCGACGAGATCAGTCGAATTGCAAATGGGTACGGGAATGATAAGTGAGATATCCACAACACAGCGACACCATGGACATGAAGTTTTCCTCGTGGCTTTACATCGTGATCTATGTGCCTATGAATTCTAATCCTTACCGCGCCGAGAACGCCGAATCGATGGCCCGAACCTGTACTCGCCAAAAACTGGTCAACTTCAAGGCTTGGCGACCAGGTTGCGAATGCGTTTCAGGATGCTGCGGATCCAAGCGGACGACTTGGGAAGTGTTGGCGCACGTCGTTTCCACTCGTCGTCAACGTAGAGCGATTGTTCCGATTCCAAAATCTTCGCCATCTCGGCTCGGTTTCCTGCATGCTGCTCGTTTCCAACAAACTGTTGAATTCTTGCGCGGATGGGTTTGCTGGGCTGACATTGAGCCATGATGCGGATCCGCTGAACAGGATCGTTGTCGGCGATCAATCGCAATGTCGACCAACCTGACATCCGTTTGAGGGCACGCGTGACTTCCTTGCGCATGATCGCGGACTTCGAATCAGCTAATCTCGAAATCAACTTTGTCCCGATGACCCCACCGCATCGTCCGCGCATCCAAACGGCCAACAACCGAAGCAACTCATTGTCAGTATTCTTAATCACCAAAACCAGAAGTGTCCGTTTGTCGAGCTGCTCAATTTCTCGAATCCATTCGCGGGCAGAACCTTTGGTATAATTGTTTTTTGACCCGTGGGTTTTCTTCCAAAAATAATCGTATAAGCGCTCAAGTAATTTAATCGTTTTTACGCCCGAACGCCCGACCGAATACGACCGGCCGTTAAGACGAAACCGATGCTCGCGATGAATGGGAAAGTTGAACATGAATCGAGAATTGCCCAGGCGATCGGCGTAAAGACTCTGATACGTTGTTAGTGTAACACGTCTTTGTCTTTCGATACAATTTGATTCGTGTCGTCCTGCGATAGTCACGATCAATACGGTCAATTCCTGAACACAAGATCCGGCAATCAATGTCAAGAACCCGGATGTGAGCTACGAAAAAAAAACACCAGTCAAGTCGAACACATGAAACCGATCTTTGTGACCGGCGCCAACGGATTCATTGGACGCAGGCTCTGTGAACGACTGGCCGAATCCGGAGAACACATCATCGCATTGTGTCGTTCTGACCCTCCAAAATTTCGATCCGCAAACATCGAGATCATCCGTGGGGATCTTCGCGATCCAGCGTCGTTTGAAATGGCACTTGCACAATGCGATCGCGTCTTTCATCTGGCCGCGATTGCTTCGCAGTGGCATCCTGAACCAGAGATTTTCGAGGACGTCAATGTGACTGCCACTCGAAAATTGCTCGATGCGTGTCAACGTCATGATGTCGAGCGGTTTGTTTTTACATCGACAGCAGGTGTGCTCGCGAAAGGGACGCTGGATGCTCCCATCGACGAAAATGGAATCGCTAAAGTCGAACAGCTTCCGTCGCAGTATCAGCAAACGAAGCTTCGCGCACAGCAATTCGTGGAATCGGTGGCCAATTCAAGAATGCAAACAGTCGTCGTCATGCCCTCACGCGTCTTTGGCCCCGGACGATTGAGCGAGTCGAATAGTCTGACTCGAATCCTTCGTTTGTATCAACGAGGTTGGTGGCGTTGGATTCCAGGTGATGGATCTGCGGTGGGAAACTACGTCTTTGTCGATGATGTTGTCGAAGGACACGTGGCAGCGATGCGGCGCGGCCATGCAGGCCAACGTTACATTCTTGGTGGCGAAAACCTATCGTTTCGCGAGCTGTTTCGCGTCATGGGACACGCCTGCGGCACGCAACGGTGGATGGTTAACGTGCCGCTGTTTCTAATGAATGCATTTGCAAGATGGGAACAATGGAAGTCAGATCGATTCCACATTCGACCCCGGCTTACACCTGCGTTTGTCACGAAGTACACGACTGATCATGCGCTGGACATTGAGAAGTCCAAATCCGAGTTGGGTTATTTGCCTACGCCGACTGAGGAAGCGATGGGCCTAACGTTGGCAGAGCAAGACTAGTTCAAGCACAGGCTGATGGAACATACTGCAGCGATTATTTGTCGCCAAATCACAGCTTTTGAAGGACCTCTCGCAACGTCAACACCAACCGTTCTGCGTCGCCTGCCGAAAAGACCAACGGTGGTTTGAACTTAATCACGTTTTCATCCGGTCCATCAGTGCTCAACAGGATTCGCCGATCCTTCATCGATTCGACAACTCGTTTGGCCAGTTCCGCATTAGGAGTTCGCTTCGCTGGGTCATCGACCAGTTCAATTCCAAGGAACAAGCCACTTCCACGAACATCGCCAAGACATTCGAACTCAGACTGAAGATCATTTAACCCCCTGAGAATCTGTTTTCCAACATCGAGCGCATGACGTTGCAGTTGCTCGGACTCAATGACATCCAACACGGCCAGTCCGACTGCACAAGAGACAGGGTTGCCTCCAAAGGTGTTGAAATATTCCATTCCATTATTGAAGGCATCGGCAACCTTTCGTGTCGTCACCACAGCCGCCAATGGATGGCCGTTGCCGATCGGCTTGCCCATCGTCACGATGTCCGGAACTACGTTTTGAAATTCGAATCCCCAAAAGTGTTCGCCGAGACGCCCAAAACCGACTTGGACTTCATCAGCCACGCAAACGCCGCCAGCTGCGCGGACGGTATCGTAAAGCGGTGCCAGATAACCGGGCGGCAACGGGACTTGTCCACCACAGCCTAGCCACGATTCCGCAAAAAATGCGTTGATGCCACGGCCTGTTTGAGCGGCTGACTGAATTGTGTCCCGAGCTTCTCCGACGTAGCGTTCAATCCAATCCACGTGTTCTCTTCGATGGTCTCCTCGGTAGCCATCTGGCATCGACAGTAGGTGAACATGTTCGGGTTTTCCTTGACCACCACTTCGTTTGAATTTATACGGGCTCAAGTCAATCAACGCGGAGGTGTGACCGTGATACGCATGATCAATCACAACCGTTTCGGTACCTGAATTACATGCCTTCGCCATGCGTAGCGCGAGATCGTTCGCTTCGCTTCCTGAATTGACGAAGTAACAAACTTGCAGTTGCTCTGGCAAGAGTGCTGTTAATCGTTCGGCATACTGAATCAAGTTCTCGTGCAAATACCGGGTGTTGGTGTTGAGCAAACTCGCTTGTTGTTCGATGGCCGCCACGACTTTTGGATGGCAGTGTCCGACGTGACAAACGTTATTGACACAATCCAGGTAGGTCCCATCTGCTGGGTCAAAAAGGTATTGGCCTTTACCGCGAACAATATGAAGTGGCGTTTCATAAGAGAGGCTCAACGAGGGACCAATCAGCTCATTGCGTTTGTAATGAATGGGATTTACGACGCGACCAGAATTATCCTGTTGCTTTGTCTCGTCCGCCTGACTCCCAAAACAGGCCGCGGTCAGTTTCAGTTGCCAGTCAGAAAAGTTCTCATCGCGTAGCCGCTTCAGCGCCGACCATGCCGGTTCTTCGGTCACACCAAGGTACTCGTTTTCCGGTTTTGATTTACGCTGGGCATTGGCGATGCAGACGCTTTGACACAACCGCATCGTCATTAATGGAAAGAGGACTGAGAGTTCGTTGCCGCTGAGAGGTCGAGCGTCGTGGTAACCGCTGGTGATCGCTTCGATCTGGCCCATCCAGTCATCACGCAGCAACAAATAAGCTGCAGCGATTGCCAGTTCGTTGATCTGCGTGGTCCACATGAGATCGCCAAAGTCCAACAGTGCGATTGATGACTCTTTTAACAGCGGATTCGGATCACGAACAAGAATGTTGTAGTCATTGGCATCGTTATGGATGACCGAGCAAGGCAAGTCGGCGATTCGTGACTCAACTTTTTCAAACTCCGCCAGAAAAAACTTGAGCAGAGAAATCTTACTAGCCGCATCATTTTGGTCGTCGACTGCAAACCAGTCAGTCCCTTGAGAAATCGCTTTGCGGATAACTGCCGGGGCATTACGCAGATCCCAAAGAAACTCTCGTTTGGCAGCTGAATGTTGGTTCAAGTTGGTCAAACCAACGTCCAGTTCGGCCAACGACTGGCCAAGTAAAAACGACTTGGATGGCGCGAGCTGTGCTTCTTGAGCTAACGGATTACCGGACAGAAAGCTGATCATTCTCACGAGACAATCATGACCGCCAGGGTCTCTTACAGTGGTTGTCGTGCTGTTCGCCAGTGTGCGGATCAATTGCGGCGATTCGAAAGACGAAATCGCAAATGCGATCTGAATCGCTGCGTTCTCAAGTTCGATCAAACTGGGGGGTGTCTGTGGATTGGCTATTTTTAGCACAAACGCTTGCCCATCGGCGGCAGTGATTTTGAAATTCTGATCGCGTTCCGATGGGAGCGAAGAGACTTCACCATCGCGGCCAAAATGCTCTCGGGCAATGTCGGCAGCGGATTCGATCGAGAACTGCGGTTGAAGGTTAAGCGGTTGATCCACGATGCTGAGCTTGGGTAGGCGATGACGAATTCAATTGCGCATTATGAAAGCAGGAACGCGATCGAAACGTAATCAGGAGATGGCTTGACGTGCCCGCTTTGCATTGCGAGCTGCTCAAGAGCTTCCACAATTCGTTTTTACATTTCGCGCTTCGAAGTTGCGATCAGAGCCTAAGCAACTTGACGACGTTTGGCAACAAGTCGGTCATAAACCCCAACGACTTGATTAGCCAATCGCTTAGGGTCGAACTGGAAGTTAATCGTGGCCCGCCCCGCCTCGCCCATGCGAAGACGTCGCTCGGGGTCGCGTGCCAATTCAATGATCGCTTTGGCCAGCTGTTGTGGATCCTTTGGTTTGGCCAACAGACCATTGACGCCATGGTCGACGATCTCTGGCAATCCACCCGTGTTTGACGCGACCACGGGAGTTCCCGCTGCGAGTGCTTCCATCGCAACGAGCCCCAACGGTTCTTCAACGGAGGGGACAACACACAGATCGAACGCTGCCATAAAGTCTTGCACATTGTCACGCAGGCCCAGCCATTTAACGCGAGTGAACAGCGATTCGGATTTGATTTGATGCCTCAACTGTTTGATGTAACGCTCGCTACGGTTGAACCGGCCCAGCAACACCAGTTTGAAATTTGGGACTTCGCGGACAATCATCGGCAGTGCTTCAAACAAAAAGCGTTGGCCTTTGCGGGCAATGACGTCGCCGACGGTTCCAACCAAAAACTCATTCCCTTTGAGTCTCAGTTGTCGTCGAACGATCTCAACGTCCAGTGGCTCAATGTGCTTAAATCGCTCGAGGTCCGTGAAGCAGTGAATCATCCCCAGTTTTTCTGGTGGCACGAAGTTGTATCGACGCTGGAACGCTGCCGTTGATTTCGAATTGGCGATGACAAAATCGTTAAGTCGCCAATGCAACTGGAACGAACACTGGTGAGCCGTCGCTACGACGGGCGTGCCGTTCATCATCTTCATCAGGACACCGAAGGTGTGCGCACGCGACATGTGCGTGTGCATGACATCGAAACGTTGCTGACGAATCCATCGCGAGACTCGGAACAGTTCGGTTGTACTGCGGTTGAGTTCGGATTCGAAGATGTTGACTTGCGGGTGCAGATGTTCTTGCAACCAGCCACCGCTGCGGCAAAGGACTGTGACTTGATGACCACTTTGGATCAGTTGTTCAGAAAGAAACTTGCAATACGTAACTGCGCCATTAACGTTGCGCCCAGAAATGATCTGCAGGATATTCAATGGCAATGAACGTGGCAAAACGAATAGGACAGGGCGGTGATGGATTTTGGGTCAGCTAATGGAACCCTTTTCGGCGGTAGAGTACTGGAAATCGGTGCGTGGCGACAAGAGAAGAAATTCAGGGTGGCTTGTTGTGTCGCTGCAGACGTATTTCAGGGCTTGAGCAAAGATAAATTCTGTCAAAGAAAAACGGGAAGCGATGGACTCGCTTCCCGTTTGAGTTTCAAATTTGTTGGTTTTTTCCGTGTCAGCTCGAAGTGAACTGTCGATCACTCCGATGATTTATCGGTTTGATGCGGGGAATCCACCAGTGACTTGGAAGAAGAGTTCTTCTGCGGTCACGAGGTCGTCACACAGGCCGAATCCGACTGGCAGAACCGTTCCTGCAGGTAGGTCCGCATCGGTAAAGCCATTGGTCGCTCCATCCAAACCGACTCGGATCGTTGGAGGCACAGGTGCTCCAGCCTGAGTGAAGTTGATTGGGAGTCGGAACGTGTTGGATGACATTGCCAGGCAGATGTTGCCGTTGACAGCGTTGATTACATCCAAGTCGAAGAAGTCCTGATCCAAGACGACGTTTGCCGGGTTGGTCACGTCGCCACCGATATCGTTGGAGAGTCGGTTGCCGCTCATGACAACGTTTGCCGTTCCCTGGCCGGTCGTTTGAATTCGCAGACCTTGTTGGAAGTTGTTGACGAATCCATTGTTGGAGATTCTGGCAGACAGCGTACTGATGTCGTTTGCCTGAATGACCATGCCATCGAAGAAGAATGATTCCGTTGGATTAACAGCGGCGTTTCCAGTCGAAGGTGTTTCAAAGATTCCATCGTTGTCGGTGTCGTTGTTTTCACCCGGACCATTATTGATGATCTGGTTCGCTTCTGCGACAACCAGCAACTGAGCGTCACCGTTTGATTGAATGTCGACGCCGTTGAAGGTAAAGTCGCGAATGGTGTTGTTAACCAGATTGACCCGCGTCAAGTTGTCGAACAGGGCTCCGGGAGGGGCACCGCCACCGAAGGCTCGGATCACGATACCGCTGTCCCCAAGTGTATCACTGTAGGGGCCGTAAGCATTGGGGTTGTTCCGGTCAAGCACTTCGTTGACACCGGCGATGACTCCGTTGGATTGAACCACCGAATTGATCAAGCTGAAGTCCCACAGTGTTCCATCACCAGAGTTTCCAGTGAGTGCCGTGTCACCTCGCAAGTCGATGTTGTCAAAGTAAGTTCGGTTGATGGCACCGTTGCGATTGTTGTCCAGGTTGATGTCGATACCGAGGGCAGCACTGATGGTCGAGTCGGCAACGTCAAGATTGATCTGTGAGTTGCCAGTTCCATCAACATTGATCCCCTCAGCACCGTTGTTGGTCGTAAGGTTGACGTTGCGAACAACGCTGTTGATCGTCGATGTCGGTTCTCCTGTCAAACCGTTGAGGACGTAGCTGATTCCACCGCCACCATCAACATTGTTGTTGACCATTGGGAGTGCAATCACGCCAGTGTTCTCGATGCGGTTGTTGATGGTGGCACCACCATCGACCGAGAGGCGAATTCCTTCGGTGAAGTTATTGGAGATCGACTGATTGTCGAGAATCTGCAAGTTCAAGACGGTGTTGACCCCGTCAGCTGTTCCCAGCAGACCGCGTCCATTGCCATCGATGACTGACTGCGCCACCAGGACATCCTGAACCAAATCGTCTCCCATCAGCTCGATTGACAAACCGGCAACGCCGTTGTCGCTGAAGTTCGCTGCGGTGTTATCAATGCCTCCGATGAAGGTACTGTCACCGGCCAGCGGATCGGCCCAGTTACGAATGTTCAATCCGATTGCTGCGTTGTTCGTCAGGGTTGGATTGACAATATTCAAGTTTCCGTTGCCAGTATCGATGCGAATACCATCTCCACCGTTGGAGTCTCCAACGTGGTCGAGAATGTCGATATCGGTGCCGGTCAAGTCGCTGTTAAGACCATTTTGCAGGAAGACACCGTGACGTCCGTTGTCGCTGGTGATGTTTTCAACCAGCTGGATCGTCTCAGCGTCGTAGTTGAGCATGTGAAGACCGTCGCTTCCATTGTTGCTCAAGTCGTTGTTGTTAAAGCTGAACTGCGAAGTTGGATCGAACGCACCAGTGATGAAGATACCATCAAGCAAGTTGTTGGTGATCATGTTGTCGTTGAACGCAAAGTCGCCAGTGATGTTTTGCAGTTGGATACCGCTCTGAGTGGCACCCTGAATCATGTTGGCGTTGAACGTTCCATTTGCGATGCCGTTTCCGAAGATACCAAACTGGGCATCGGTGGCGTCGATGTTCAAACCACCGACAACATTGTTGTTGGCCAAACGAACCACTTCGTTTCCACCAGCGTTCGAGATCGTTGCTTTGGATGATCCTGTCTTGCCCGAAAGCTGCAGGAGAGTTCCGTCTGAGAGTGGGATCAGCTGTGTGCCACCGTTGGAGAGCAAGAACTGATCGTCTTTCAGGGTGATCCCTGTGTTGTATCCATTGTCGGTTCCATCGCCACCGTGAACAAAGACGATGTCGCCAGCAGCGGAAGCGGCTTCGGCTTCAGCCAATGTGGCAAATGGCGTTTCGATCGTACCATCGCCCGAAGTCGCCACTGCAGTGTTGTCGGCGTGAACGACGTTGTAAGCAGCACCGGTGTCGGGGTCGAGAGCCAAAATTAGATCTTGGCTGAATCGAACAATGTGATCGTTGCGAACGGTTCGTTCGAGGTCGCGAGCGAGTCCGGCCCACTCGTTTCCATAACCGCTGCTGTGAGCACCAAAGACCCAACCTGCAGTCAAGACACCTGTTGTGTCAAATCGATCGTCATGGTTGACTTCTGCTGTAACAATCAAACCATTGAGAACTTGGAAACCGAGTCGCAAGCGTCCACCACCAAACGGGTCGACGATATCTGAGTCGTAGTGATAACCACCGATGTCGAATGTACCGTTGGCGAAAGCGAGCTGTCGGGGTCGCGTTCGAACTGTGACATCAAAACCGCGAAGGGCACTTTCAAAACCGGCTTGCAATGCGATGTTGTTTCCAACAAAACAATTTTCACCGGTGTGATCACCCAGGTTGTACGTGTCGGTTCCGACAGGGAAGTATCCGTTTCCGATCAAATCCCACTTGGGGGTTTTTATCGTACCGGTGATGCCGACCTGATGGAAACCATCCGAGAAAGTCTGTTGGTCGTCGCCATCGTAATCCCACCAGGCAGCCAATGAGATATCGGCTTGAGCGGCGGGAACCGAGAAGACTCGTTCAAGACCGACGTTGACGAACAGTCCTCCGTCTTCTTCGAGTGAATGGTGGATTCGCCCTTCGGCCAGCCAGCGACCGTCCAACCTGTCTTGAAACAGGCGACTCTTTGCGCCAAGGGTGAAGTAATTGCCGTTATACCCCAAACCCTCGTCCGCCACGCTGGTGGATAGCCACAACCGCCCCGGCAATCCGGGTTGCAAAAGGTCGCCGGAAACCGCTTGGAATCCTGCCCTTTCAACCCCTGCACCGCGACGCTGTAACAGCTGAGCATCTGCGACATTTGCCGACAGCAGCACCAAAAGTGCCATGCAGAACAAGCTCAATCGTTTCTTCATCGATGTCTCCCGAGACGAATCCCGACGATTTCATTGTTAAACCATGCACTCCAGGCACTTCGTGCACCCGAAATAGCAGTACATGTGATAAAAGCCATCGACACGGAAAGATCGTACTCATTAGTATTTTCGATACGATTCGAACAATTGATACATTTTGACATGAAACGCTAGCGTGAACTTGCTAGCAAACAGGGATGGGGCAGGTTCTCATCGTGCCTTTTTCTTGTGCACGGTCCTAACTCGTACTCCTACTCCTACTCGTACTCGTACTCCTACTCGATTCCATCGCTGGGATGTCCATTAAATTCCGCGTTCCCAAGCGACTTGCCGCGAGGCGTTGATCGGCTTTTTTGGCAGCGTATTTCGAGTACGAGTACGAGTACCGGGCTGCGCCCTGAGTACGAGTACGATGATTTGACGGAATCTTGATTCAGAGCTGCGTCGTTTCTCTAACTTCCCAACTCGTACTCCTACTCGATTCCATCGCTGGGCTTCCCCGTCAATTCCGCGATCCCGAAACGACTTTTCGCAAAGCGATGATCGGCTTTTTGGCAGCCTATTTCGAGTACGAGTACCGGGCTGCGCCCAATGAGTACGAGTACGATTTCGTTGACGGAATCTTGATTCAGAGCTGAATCGTTTTGTGAGGTGGGGAGGGGGACCGCTGGACCGTGTTTCACGGAGAATTTTCGTACTCCTACTCGTACTCCTACTTCCTAACTCGTACTTCCCAACTCCTACTCCTACTCGTACTCGTACTCGTACTCGTACTCGATCCCATCGCTGAGCTTTCCATTAAATTCCGCGATCCCGAAACGACTTTCCGCGAAGCGATGATCGGCTTTTTGGCAGCCTATTTCGAGTACGAGTACGAGTACCGGGCTGCGCCCTGAGTACGAGTACGATTTCGTTGACGGAATCTTGATTCAGAGCTGAATCGTTTCTCGTACTTCCAACTTCCTACTCCTACACGATTCCATCGCCGGGATGCCCAGTAAATTCCGCATTCCCAAAACGACTTGCCGCGAAGCGATGATCACGTCTACCCCGCTATGACGAGTAAAGGAGCCCGAGTCCCGAGCTGCGCCAAATGAGTCCGAGTACGATTTTGTTGACGGCTTTTTGATTCAGAGCCGATTCGTTTCGTGATTGACCACGAAAAAACACGAAAAATCTCGAGCTCGAGAATATTGCGGGTGTTGGTTAACTACGCCATTCAGATTCGACGAGGATTCCGTCGTCGTTTTTGTCTTTGCTCTGGAATTCGTTGACGATCTCTTCGGTCCACTCTTCGCTGAATTCATGCATGTGAATTCGGCCATCCTGATTCTTATCCAGATCGCCAAAACTACCTCGACTTCGCGAAGTGGAACGTGACGAAGGTCTGCTGGAGGTTTTATCGGATGACTTGCTGCCGAATCGACGGCTGCGTTCGGTGCTTGATTTCGATGGTGAACCTGGTTTTTCCGGGGATGCTTTTGTGACCCCGGTCAATTTGTCGATCAACTCGCTGCGTGTGATTGCGCCATCTTTGTCGACATCGGCATCCATTGGCGGTCGTCGCATCTCTTTGAGTTCGTCTTTGTCAAATTTTCCATTCTTGTTTTTGTCGTATCGTTCCATCAATCCGTCGACGTAACTTTCATACTTCGCGCGATCAACTTTGGGCTTAGCCGAGCTGCTGTCACTTTTGGATGATGAGCTTCCGGACGACGAACTTCCCGAGCTTCGTCTAGGGGTAGAACTGCTGGACGATCGTTGAAACTGCTCGCGTTCGCGGGCACGTCGTTTGCGTTCTTCGTCCTCTTTACTATTGGATGACGACTCCCTTCCTGAAGAACGGTTTCGTTCCCGGTTGCTATATCGTTCACGATCGAGGTAGCGTTGCGAAAGTTCGTCACGCGTCAATTTTCCGTCGCGATTCTTGTCGCTGGCTTGCGGAGATGGACTACCCCAGCGAGCGTCTTTAATCTCGTCAGACTCCAAGAGTCCATTCTTGTTTTTGTCGTAACGACTAAGAACATCGCTGACGCGTCGTTTGATGTCATCTGAGTACTCTGCTGACCTTGACGACTTTGACGAGTCACCGCCGCTTGAGGTCGCATTGGTGAAACCGACGACGGCTGTCGAAGATGTGCTTTCAGCGCTGTCGGGGGCAAATCCAGGTACTTTTAACGCAGGAGCATTTTTCTGTTTTTCTTCTTTTTCCCGTCGAGCACGATCTTTGTTGACTTTGGATACAACCTTTCGAATCGAAACGGGCTTGTCGACATTGAAGCCCATTTTGGCGATAAAGTCGCGAGTCCGCCCGTTCATCTCATTCGACTCTAAAGAGCCGTTTCGATTCGAATCGATTCGTTTCAAATAGGCTTCGACGTCGAATCCTTGGGCGAGCACAATCGAAGGGAGCGACATGGCCAGAATTAAACTAAAGCAGCCCAAATAGGCGAGTGGTTTCAAATTCATCATAGCGGAAACGATTGGATTGGAATGAGTGTCCATCGAGCGACAACAAAAGTCTAAGTTTGCGGACGACCACAAAGCCAGAACTTAACACATCTTAAACTCGCATTCAGCTTGCGAGTTGCGTTAAATCCCGCAGAAATTCCGTAGATTTCACGATCCCTGCCAGGAATCCTGCAAACGGTGAATCTCGGCTCCACCAAATTGGGTAATGATCGTTGAGAGTTATCCGATCTGTAACATTTGCGGGAATTGTACTGGAAATTTGACCAGATTCGGAAGTCAACGGATAATAGTGGTTTGACCCGACGAAGCGCGGCTTTTTTGCCTCAAGCTTGTATGCGTTCCGCACTTTTTTGAAGCATCTCCGTTCAAGATCGCCGTCCATTTATGCCGGAAGGAGCCCCACTTCCCCTTCGATGACTTTCGCCTTGGTTAAACAAAATGATTAGTCGATGTCCTGAATGCAAAAGTCGCTTGAGCGATTTTGCAGTAACTTGTAATTGTGGGTGGAGCATGGTTGAATCGGGAGCAGGACAGTTAGCAGCGAGCCAGGTGGCTCCGGCCAACAACGACGAAATTCGCATCGACGTATCTGAGCCTCAGCAACAGGTGCGACCACACAAACAAGCTGATAAAAGTGCTGCGGCGGTCCAAAACGTTGCGTCCGACTCGTCGCTTGATCTGACGGCAGGTAATTCTAAACGATCGCCAAGCGACTCCACTACGTCGTTGGTCATCAATGGTTCGGCTTCACTGTCATCTTCCAATCTCAATGACGAATCTGATGATTCGCTGCCACCTCCGACGCAGATCGACCTGCAGATTCAAAAAGCGAAAGAGTTGATTGGGGAAGAGGATTTTACGAAGTCACTGGCTTATCTCAGCCGCGCCATCGCCGATGCCCCCACCGAACGATTGGCCGAGTGTTACTCGCTCCGTGGTTATGTGCATTACCGTCAAGGCGACGTTGTGCGAGCGGAAGAAGAATGTACGAAAGCGATTCAGCAAAACTGGGAAGACGCAAACACGTACGCTTGGCGAGCAGCGGCACGAGGAGAGCAAAACAAATGGCGTCTGGCGTTTGACGATCTTCAGTCGGCATGTGATATCGCCGGGAGCAACCGTGACGAATATTTTCGGCTAATGGATTCCTATTCAAAAGCGGCGAAGACGCATTTCCAGGAAGAGATTCGCGCCAGTCGTGATACTGCCGATATGTTTAGTGAGCGGGGTTGGGTCTATTACCGCTGTTCCAAAGCCGCCAAAGCGGAGCGAGATTTCAAACAGGCACTTGCGCGAGAGTCGTCGCATGCGTGGGCCTCGATGGGATTGGCGTTGGTCCATCGTGAGGCAGGGGTTTACCAGCATCTTTCCAAGTTGCTCGAAGCGGCGCTGGCGGGTGATCTGGAATGCCAACGGTTTGCGTTGCAGAACTGCGCCGAGTTGCACTACCGGAAAGGTGATTTGACTGCGGCCAACAAGGACTTGGCGAAGTTGACACTGTTGGCCGGTGACGACAGCCAGGCGATCGTCGACGTTTGTCGCATTCGCAGTCGCATGGGCGATCACATTCAAGCGATTGAGCAACTATCCAAGCTCATCGAAAAACACCCTGATGAACATTTTGCATTCTTGGTTCGCGGTCATTGCTACCAATCGATCAAGAACTACCCATTGGCCGTCAAGGATTTCAGTCGATTCCTTCGGTTTTTTCCAGAACACCTGGATGCTCTCGTTGGTCGCGCCGAAAGTTTGATGGCGTCGCGCAAATTTAAACGAGCTCATGACGACCTTGATGTGGCCGAAGAAGTTAACGAGGCGCACTATCCCGCAAGGCTTTTGCGAGCCAAGTTGTTGCTGCAACAAGAGCAGCTGGACACGGCACTTTCCGAATGTGATGAAGCGATTCGTTTGGACAATCGAGCCGTCGGGTTTGGAACGAAGGCCAAAATCTATCACAAGCTTTGCGATTATTCTTCCGCGATCGAAGAGTATAGTCGCGCCATCGAGATGTCGCATGACGAGGAAAGCCGAGGTGAGTATCGGTACTTGCGAGGTACCATGCTGTACGAGCTGGAAGACTTTGAAGCGGCGTTTGATGATTTCAATCAGGCTTGCGAGCTGCGGCCCAACCATTCGGGTGGTTGGGTTTGGAAAGCAGCAACCGCGTCGCGTCTGGAACAATGGCACACCGCGATCGACTCGTTGCAACGAGCGATTGAAGCTCGACCCGCCGCTGCCTCGGCTTACCAAAAACTGGGCAAACCGGTCGCCAACAAAGCGATCGAGTATTTTGATCGATTGAAGCAACGAAATCAGGCGAGCGTCGAAACCCACCGTCATCGTGGTATGGCGTGCCAGTTCCTCGGTGAACTGGATCAAGCGATCCAGGATTACTCGACGGCGATTGAATTGGAGCCCGATCACATCGATACCCTGATTCGTCGCGGTCAGGCGCTAGCCGCAAAAGGGGACCATCAAGCCGCGAACGCTGACTTTACCAATGTGATCAAGCGAGAACCCGAAAATCATCGAGCTCGTTATTGCCGAGCAATCTCCCGGAAAGAAAATTCGAAACTGGATCGGGCAAGTAACGATATTCGTAAAGCCATCAAGCTGGCGCCGGAACATCCTCGATATCATATTTTGCTTTCCGAAATCTACGCGGCCAATCAGGACACCCCTCGCGTCATCCGTTCGCTCGACAAAGCAGTTCAACGAGATCCGACCGATCCAATGACTTACCGTCGTCGGGCGACGGTTCACATGAATCATGGCGACACGTTGCGAGCCATCCGAGACTTTTCCCACGCGATTGAATTGGATCCAACGCAGTTCGAGACAATGGTGGCGCGCGGACACGCTCATTTAAAGTCAGAACAACTTGGTTTGGCTCTTGAAGACTTTGAACTCGCGCTGACGCACAATCCACGATTGGCCAAGGCATACAGTGGCCGCGCAACGGCACTTGTTGCCGATGAGAAGTATGAGTACACGCTCATTTGGCTCACCAAGGCGATTCACCGATTCGAAGAGTCCCGAGATCTCGCTGAAATTCTGTTTGCCCGTGGCAAGGTCTTTGCCCAGATGGGACGTTTGGCACCTGCCGCATCCGATTTTTCAGCCGTCATTGATCTGGTTCGAACCGATCCAAAAACGTTGATCGCTGCTCGTCACGCCAGAGCACTAACGAACATCCAGGCGGAGCGTTTTGATAAAGCGATCAAAGACTATCGGCGGATCCTCAAACTCAATCCGACGGACAAACTGATTCCGCAGATCTTGCATTGGCTGGAAAACCCCAAAAGCGAGCGACCTGAGTTTCTCCCGGAGCCTTCCAAGTCCAAACGACCGACACGACCACCTGTTGTCCGCGCCGGCGTGAAGTTGGAAGCGGCATCCATTGATCGATGGCACAATCATCCGCCGCATGACAGCTGGGTAATCCGCACCGAAGACAACAAAGAATACGGACCGGTTCATTTCAACATCCTGCAAACATGGATCACCAGCGGGCGGATTGATCTTGGCATGAAGTTGTTGCGGGCCGACTGGTCAAAATGGAAGCGGGCCGAAAAAATCTTCCCTGAGATCTTGCCTTTCCATGGTCCGTCAAATTTTGTTGATGACTTTCCTGGTATCAACCTTTAAATCAGCAAGCGACCAACTGAACGTCGGTACGGTCTCGGTTGCGTCGCAATGGAGAATCGCACCAACTCCGCTCAGAATCCATCTTTGGCGTTGCCTTCTTCGTCGTACCGCATCAGGCCAAAATAGAAAAACGAAAAGATGCCGATCGGCAACGCCGAGTAAAACAGTGGATGCATCAGGATTCCCAGCGTCAAACCAAACAGAAAGATGACGATCCAGACCCACCATGTGTCACGCATAAGTCCTTGGTATCGTTTCATGGCAGAGTTATCATTTACCGGTTGTAGGTTGAGCTGGGAACAAACATCAAGCAGCTAAATTTTCGTTAAGTTTATTACCGGATTTTGAGTTGCCAACTAACGAAGACGATTTATCGCACCTGGGCGAATGAGTTTCGACTGAGTGATACAAGGTCGTTGGTTTTTAGAGAATGCCATTTTCCGGGCGATCGCAAACGAGTTACACTTCCATTTAGTGAGTTTCACAAACGCTGCGTTGGTATTCTTTTAATCCGAACCACGCCGCACTTTTATCCTTCGGCTGCCAAAAAACAACAAGGCTTTTCTCGTGGCGATTGAATTTTACTGTCCAACTTGTCAAACGATGCTCCGCGTTCCAGAAGTGCATGCGGGCAAAAAGGCGAAGTGTCCCCATTGTCAGTCGGTCGCCGAGGTTCCCTCAGTGCAAGCTGCTCCAGCCAGCAGCTATCTGGAGCCATTGAAGGATCCGTCGGTCTCGCCGACGAATCCATACGCGTCCGATCCCAAGGCGACAGCTTCGAATCCGTATCTGTCCTCCGCGGCAGGCAGTAATCCGTATGGTGCACCTGCCACGACTCAACGACCGAGGTATCGTGAAGCTCATCGCGGCGGCACGATTTTGACTTTGGGGATTCTGTCCTTCGTTTGCAACATCTTTTTAATCCCTGGAATCATGGCATGGGTCATGGGCAACTCGGATTTGAAGAAGATGAAACAGGGAGTCATGGACGATAGCGGTCATGGAATGACCATGGCAGGGATGATTCTGGGGATTTTGACTACGGTTGTACCGATCGCAATTTTAATTCTCTACGTTCTCTTAGTTATCGTTTTGGTGATTGCTGGAGTCGCCGCGAACTAGACGGTGCTGACGACACGAAGTCGTTCCCTTAAACTTTGGGAACGTAAGCCTGAACAAAGATAGCCTCCGATGCCAGAAAAAAACTTTGCGAAGGATGTTGAGTTTCTTCGCTGCCACGTCGAGACCATCGTTCTGAAAAACGACGAAGGAGCAGCGGTTGCGATCGTACCGCAATACCAAGGTCGAACCATGACGTCGACCTCGGAATTTGAATCTGGCCAAAGTTATGGTTACATCAATTACGATCCAATTGCGTCAGATGAAATATCGGCAGTGATCAATCTCTATGGTGGTGAGGATCGTGTCTGGATCTCTCCCGAAGGTGGTCAGTTCTCGATCTTCTTTGACCCACAAGTCGAGATGTCGTTCGAGAACTGGCGGACGCCCAAAGCACTGGACACCGAAGCGTTTGACATTGTCGAACAGACGGAACATATGGTTCGGCTGACTCGAAAGGCGACGTTTACGAATTGGACCGGAACTCAATTCAACACGCAGATTGATCGAGAGGTGAGGTTGCTGAATCGATCAAAGGCGAAAGATCATCTCGGGTTAGAACTCGACGACCTCCAGGTATGCGCTCACGAAAGTCACAACACGTTGACTAACCTCGGTCCGGATTCATGGCGGCCGGAGACTGGACTGATCGGGATCTGGATGTTGTGTATGAGCAAGCCATCTCCAAATGCAACTTTGGTCGTCCCATTTGCTGCCGATAATGGAGAAGTCCTGAACTCGATTGGTGATGGCGAAATTGTGAATGCCGATTACTTTGGCAAACTGGAATCCGACCGATTGAAAGTGGACCGGGAACATAAGCTGATCTTTTTTCTTGGTGACGGACAACACCGAAGCAAACTTGGCTTAATGTTCAACCGCGTGACCAATCGGCTGGGAAGTTGGGACCCCGAACGAGGGGTGTTGTCGATTGTTGAGTTCAATCTGCCCTCTGAAGCGCCCCACGGATACAACAATAATCTGTGGGAGATGCAAGATCAGCCTTACGCGGGCGACGTGATCAATTGCTACAACGACGGGCTCAATGAATCGGGCTCAAGTTTGGGTGCGGGTGGATTTTATGAGATGGAGACGATCAGCCCGGCATTGGCACTTGCCGCCAACGAATCTTACACGCATATCCATCGCACAATTCGCATGGAGGCCCTTCCTTCGTCGCCGACGAGTCAATTGCAATTGGAGCAAGTCGCCCAACATGTTTTTGGCGTCTCCCTGCAACAGATTGCGAACCAATTTGCGTAATGTCCCTTTCGACCACCGATTGGGTTATCATGGTGCGTGCAACGGAAGCGGTCGAAATCGTCCGCGCCGATCATTGAAAGTCCTCGTTTGATTTTGCCCAGAGTTTGTCATGAGAAATTTGATTCGCTGTTCGCTGGCAATGTTGTTGCTGTTTACGTTTCACGCTGTTTCAGTGAATTCAGCGTTAGCTTGGCAAGCCTCAGACGAGGAGGGGTTCAAGTCGATCTTCGACGGCAAAACGCTTGACGGTTGGCAGGGCGATGCCAAATTGTGGCGAGTTGAAAATGGTGCCATCGTTGGTGAAACCACGGATTCAGTGAAAGTCGATCGCAATAAGTTTCTTTATTGGCACCAGGGAGAGGTCGATGATTTTGCCTTGCGGTTGAAATTTAAAATCAGCGGAACGGATCGAGCCAATAGTGGCGTTCAGATTCGTAGCACGGTCGATGACGATGGTCATATGGCCGGTTATCAAGCGGATATCGAACGAGGCGGCAAGTACTGCGGTATTCTCTACTCGGAGAAAACTGGACGTGGGATCCTTTGTCAACGCGGACAGAAAGTCGTTCAGCGAGGAAAGAAAGACAAAGATGTTCAGCAGGTTTCCGATGCTGGAGAGTTGTTCAAGAAAGTCGACATTGACGACTGGAATGACATGGAGATTGTCGCCAAAGGAAATCACATTACCGTCGCCATCAATGGAAATGTCACCGCCGATTTTACGGACGAGGATAAAGAGCTGTTTGTCGATCGGGGTCGCATCGGGCTTCAGTTGCATGTCGGTCCACCGATGAAAATTGAATTCAAAGACATTCGACTCAAGCGACTGCCGTTGGCTAAAGAAAAGAAAGTCGTCTTTGTGGCAGGAACGAAGAGTCACGGATGGGGGGCTCATGAACACAACGCAGGTTGTCTTTTGCTGGCGCAATGCTTGGAACAAGCCTACATGGATCAGGGCGTTCCGATTCATTCCACCGTTTACCGAAATGGTTGGCCGAGCGATCCGACGGCGTTTGACAACGCGGATACGATCGTTGCATTTTGTGATGGCGGCGGCCGACACTTCTTACATCGAAACGGCGAATCATTCGAGGACGTGATGCGTCGAGGAGTTGGACTGGTCTGTATTCACTACGGCGTTGAAGTTCCCAAGGGGCCTTCCGGGCAACGTTTCCTCGAATGGATCGGTGGCTACTTCGAAACCGATTGGTCAGTCAATCCAACGTGGACTGCCAAATTTGAGGCAATCCCAGAGCACGCGGTTACGCAGGGCGTTGAGCCGTTTGAGTTACAAGATGAATGGTACTACCACATGCGATTCGCCGATCAGGCTGGCCGAGTGACGACGCTTTTGTCGACATTGCCACCGGAATCGACCTTGAGTCGCAAAGATGGACCGCACTCCAATAATCCACACGTACGTAGATCTGTTCTGGAAGAAAAAAAACCGCAGGCCGTTTCGTGGGCCTACGAACGACGGGACGGTAAAGGACGAGGGTTCGGATTTACCGGCGCCCACTATCATCGCAACTGGGGCAACGACAGCTTTCGAACGTTAGTCCTGAATGCCATACTTTGGACGGCTCACATCGATGTTCCTGAAGGTGGAGTCAAGTCGGCGACCCCAACTGGTGCCGACCTTGACGCCAATCAGGACTTTCCCAAACCAAACAAGAGCGGCGAGAAACAGCGCAAAAAGTCCAAACGGAAATAGCGTGCTTTCAGTCGATCAAAAATCATTGATCAAGTTTTCACTTAATTGACTCAGTTACAAGGCAACCGTTTATGCGCCAAGTTATTCAATTCGCCAATCGTTTCAGATGGTTTCAAGTTACCGTTGTTGCTGCCTTGGCATTGATGATTCATGGCAGTGCTTGGGCTCAGTTTGGTGAGGTTGTTCAACCGCCAGAATCGTTGAAAGTCGGGTTTGACTCGATTACCGCTGAGCAATCGAAAGAGTTTCTTTCGGTGTTGGCTGGGCCGGGCTTTGAGGGACGAGGAACGGGGCAGGCAGGCTATACAAAAGCCGCGCACTGGGTCGCTGGAAAATTGGCCGAGTATGGACTTGAGCCAGTTGGCGACAACGGAACGTATTTTCAAATGTTGCCGATGAAGCGACGAGTGATTGACATCGACCAATGCAGTATTCGTGGCCCAGAAGATTTTGAGATGGCCGCGGATGGCAATTTTGGTCTCGAGCGTTTTACCAATGAGCAGGTAACGACGGGCGACGTCGTGTTCGTCCAGTTTTCAGATCCAACGTCACGACTCCCCGAGGACTTGTCTCTACGTGACAAGATCGTCGTCTATTCGGCGTCGAGCGCGGCACGAAATGTTGCACGTCAGATTGCGTTTAAACGACCGTTGGCCGCACTGCGAATCATCGATGGTGTTCCTCGCTCCCGATCGCAGCTGGTTCGCAGCGGTGGCCGGAGTCGAAACACCAGCGTGTCCGGAACCATTCATGTTGACTCGGCCACCCGTCTTGCCAAGGCACTCGGCGGCAATGAGAAATGGGTGACGTTGGACGACAACCAGAAGGGTGTTGCCATCAATGACTCTGGCAAATCGATCGATTTGAGGATGCGATTCCGCGTTGAGCAAGCCGCAGTTCCCAACGTGGTCGCTTGGTTGGAAGGCTCCGATCCAAAGTTGAAAAGCGAGTATGTTGTGCTCGGTTCTCACCTGGATCATTTGGGAATCCAGAATGGACTCGTATTTCCTGGTGCCGATGATAACGGCAGCGGCTCCACTGCGGTTTTAAACATCGCCAAAGCAATGGCGACCAACAAGAATCGGCCGAAAAGGAGCGTTCTGTTTATCTGGTTCGCCGCCGAAGAGATCGGCCTGATTGGATCGAAGCACTACTGCGACAATCCGATGTTGCCTTTGGACAAAATGATCTGCATGTTCAACATCGATATGGTCGGACGAAACGAAGAAACGTCGGCAGAGACCGCTGAGGAGAACGAGGGGAGTATTCACCTGGTCGGCAGCAAAAAAGGAAACACCGATATTCACGAAATTGTTGAAAAAGCAAATCGGCACGTTGGTTTTCGATTTGAACTTGATGAAGAAGATGTTTTTGGGCGTTCTGACCAAATCAACTTTTACAAGAAAGGTGTTCCCGTCGCTTTCTTGTTCGGCGGGTTTCATCCCGACTACCATCAGCCGGGCGATCAACCTGAAAAGATTAACTATAAAAAGATCGCATCGGCTGCGAAGCTGTACTACATGGCAATCCATTTGGCCAGCGAACATGGTCCATTCGAAATGGAACGCTGATCGGAAAATGAACGAACATTGCGATCTGTGGAGTCCCGCCCAGATCGCAATAACACGGTGAATGCTGACTCCCCTGACCACTGGCCAGCCGATGATTCAGTTGATTAAGCAAGTTGTCTGAATACCAGGATCCTGTCGAATTTAACCGGAATGCATGGGATCGGATGGCCCTGCAAGGGGATCGGTTCTATCGTGCGGTGACGCAAGCTGAGATTGAAGAAGCTCGCAACGGATCGTTGGTCATTCGCTTGACGCCAACCAAACCCGTCCCACCTCAATGGCTGGGAACGGTTGCCGGAAAACGAATTCTATGTCTTGCCAGCGGTGGTGCCCGACAAGCTCCTTTGTTGGCTGCGGCTGGAGCCGAGGTCGTTGTGTTTGATCTGAGCGAACAACAGTTGGCTCGCGATCAAGAGGTGGCCGAGCAAGCACAATTGAAACTCGTCACGATAGCTGGCGACATGCGTGATCTTGGATGTTTTGACGATCGCGAATTTGATCTGATCGTCAGTCCCTGTGCAACGTGTTTTTGTCCAGCGGTTCAGCCAATTTGGGATGAGTGTTTTCGGGTATTGCGAGACGGTGGAAAATTGATGACCGGGTTCATCAATCCCCTGCACTACATATTTGATGCGGTCGAATTGTATCGCAATCGATTTGTCGTTCGGCACAAGATACCCTACTCCGATTTAGTCCTTGATCCCGAAACGAAAAAGCAGCTGTCGGGGCCAGACCGTCCGCTTGAGTTTGGTCACAGTCTTGATTCGCTGATCGGCGGTCAGCTTGAGGCAGGCTTTTTGCTCGTCGGATTTTTTGACGACCACTGGGGAGGTGGCGATCCTCTGAGTAAACGGATCGCTACGTTTGCAGCGACCTTGGTTGAGAAGCCAACAGGGTAAGCTGGCAAGCGGTCGCGTCTTCCACCAATGACTTTTGAGCTGGTGACTAAACTGGCACGTCGCCACGATCTTCTTCGGGCGTCCATTGAAATTGATAGTTCGAGCCAAGCTGCATTCGCGTCAGCTGAATGATCTGATGAGTGTGGCCGACAAAATGCGACGTTGTATGAACGATTGCGTGCAACAGCGACACATCAAATCCTTGAATGTTGACATTCCGGGTGAGTTGTTCGTCGTTCACATGCGACCATTCTTCCTTCGCACGGGTGATCGTTTCGCGGATCTGTTTCAACAGTTGTGGAGTACCGATACGTACGTTCTCTTCAAACTCACTGGCTCGGTCACGTCGGTCCTTTGCCATGGTCAATGGCACGATTCCCCATTGACGGAGGTTGCCGGTCAAGTGCAGGATCAAGTTACCGATGCTGTTCATGCTCGGTTCTGGCCGCCACCAAAGCTGGCTATCGTTGAGTTGAGAAACACAATGCTCGATCTTGATCATGGCTTGATCAAGTGTTTCCGAATTGGACTGGCAGAACGTTTGAGCGATAGTCGGCATGGCATATGATCCGGAAGCGACAATGTATGCGGTCGGTCGCAAATCCAAACGATGTTGGGGGGAGACTTGTGAGCGAGACGAGCAGGTCGGGTTCATGTGGGACGTGTTGGATGGTTGCATGGTCTTCCTGTCCAGCGACACCCTATATCGGGTCGCAATAGCGAAATGCCAACCCTTGGGCGGGAATATGGTCTGGCATCGGCTTTTAGGATACGATGTTTTAATCAAATACGATTCCTTGCCTACGTCCAATCAGGATTTTTTATGAAATCTATGTTTCTCCGTTTTATCGCGACTCGGTTGCTCGCCTTGCTCATGCTTTCTGGACTGCTGGCAAGTCCCACTTTGACTTGTGCGCAAGAGCCACCTCAGGGATTTGAGAAGTTGTTCAATGGCGACGACCTTGATGGATGGTATGCGACCAAGACTCAGGATCCACGTCAGTTTCAGAAGCTTTCCGATCAAGAGCAGAAGGACGCGATTGCAGCGGCGGAAAAGGAAACCGGAAAATGGTGGCGGGTTGAAAATGGTGAGATTGTCAATGATGGGGACGGTCCCTTTTTGACGACCAAACGCAACTTTCGCGACTACGAGTTGCTGATCGAATACAAAACCGTGCCTCGCGCCGATAGTGGTGTCTATTTGAAAGGCACACCCCAAGTTCAGATCTGGGATTCGACAGATGAAGGCAAATTCAAGAATGGAGCTGACAAGGGCTCGGGTGGACTCTGGAACAACAAACACCCTCACGGAAAAGACCCTTTGGTACTGGCGGACAAGCCATTTGGGCAATGGAATAAGTTTCGGATTCTGCAAATTGGCGCGCGAACGTCCGTCTGGCTCAACGACAAACAGGTCGTCGATCACGCGATCATGGATAATTACTGGGGCAACAATCAACGGCCGTTGATCAACTCCGGACCGATCCAATTGCAAACCCACGGCGGCGAGATTCGCTGGCGCAACGTATATGTACGTGAACTTGATGCCAACGAGGCGAACAAGATGTTAGCGTCCAAAAACAACGACGGGTTTGAGTCGGTTTTCGACGGCAGTTCGCTGGCGGGTTGGACGGGTGCCGTGGACAATTATGAGATCGTTGACGGAACGATCGTTTGCAAAAAAGGTAAAGGGGGCAACCTGTTTACTGAAAAAGAATATGGGAACTTCGTTGTACGGTTAATGTTTCAGCTACCGCCGGCTGGCAACAATGGCTTGGCCATTCGATTCCCCGGGCAAGGCAACCCGGCGTACGATGGAATGACCGAGCTGCAAGTGCTTGATAGCGAACACAAACGGTATGCGATATTGGATGCACGTCAGTACCATGGCTCTGCGTACGGAATTGCCGCAGCACATCGTGGTTACCTGAGACCGACGGGCGAATGGAATTTTCAGGAGGTAACGGTCGACGGTTCCAAGATTCGGGTTGAACTCAATGGGACTGTGATCCTCGATACGGACGTAAGTCAGGTCACAAGCTTCAAAGATGACGCGAAACACCCTGGGTTGAATCGAGAAAAGGGGCATTTCGGGTTTGCCGGTCACAATGATCCGGTTAAGTTCAAGTCCGTTTCGATCAAACCTCTCGACCCGTAAACGGAACGGTTTGTGTTGATTCGTAACGATCGACGTGCGTTGATTTGTTGTTGAATAAGAACCATTTCGTCGGCTGTCGCAATCGGTGCGGTCGAGACTCAAAACTCAAGACTCATTTTCTGAATCGAATGGAATGATCAAGTATTTCCTCCGACTGATCCTGTTGTTGGCGTGTGTTGTCGGGGTCATCGCCTTGATTGGCAGTGTGTTGCCGCGTGGCTATGACTTTGAGACCTCGGTTGTGGTCGATGCGCCGCCCGAGGAAGTTTTTGCGGCGATCAATCGTCTTCGCAATTGGCCGCAATGGTCGGAACAATTTAATCCTGAAGCGATTGACGATTTGACGATCGACTACAACGCTGTTGATGCCGGTGAAGGTGCGGCACTGATCTGGAATGATGTACGGGGGCGTGGCAAGCTGTGGATCACATCCTCGGTTCCGAGTCAGTCCGTGTTTTATGATGTTGAGTTTCAGGATTTTCCGGTGATGAACAGCGAGATTAAGTTGACGGAAGATTCCGAGGCTGTGCCCCCGCAAACGGTTGTGAGTTGGCGGAGCAAAGGGAGCCTGCCGGGCGGACCGTTTTATGGTTTTTTCGGCAACTTCTATTCAACGCAAATGAGATACATGTATGACAACAGCCTGCAAGGCTTGAAGCGATACGTTGAGGATTGAGGCTTGGTTTTTCTCCCATGTAGCGGTCCGGCGCCAGCCGTCCGGTTTCCCTCCCATGTAGCGGCCCGGCGCAAGCCGTCCGGTTTACCATCCAACCAACTACACCACGAAACTTACTCAATTGGTTTGCGTCGCAAAGGAACTCAGATCACACGGCCGTCTCGGTAACGCTTCTCGTAGTCGGGCCATCCGAACACACCATCGTGGTCCTCGACACCCATGCAGCACTTCTTGGCAATGGGAAGTTCTTTGAAGCTTTTGTCTTTTCGGGATTGGATCAGAATATCCTTCAACATCTGTCCAACCGGTTGGGTCAGACCTTCATCCTCGCCAAGTTTTCGTTTCTTTCCGTTTGGCAAAACGAGTTCAATCGGTTCAGCGTCCTCGAAGAGTGCATTAACTGCATCAAGCCAGTGAGGAAACTCCAGCCAGTTTTCTTCAATGTAGGACTGCCATACGCCATCGGGTGAGCCATTGGGTCGCGTGTCGAAAACAAGTGCGACCCAACCTGCTTGGGAAACTTGATATCCAAGCGTGATTTGAGAGATTGGATCATCGTCTTCGCCGGGCCCGTTGTTGACGTAAATCGGATAGTCCGTCACACGCTGCTTGACGTAGTCGTCGATTGTCTTGAAATCAGCTTTAAGGTCGATCTTCATCGTCGGCTCTTTGGGACAAAACGGTGGGGATCATCGAGTCGGAGCCAGCGATTCCCCATTTCCAAAACGCGCGCAAGCTGGGTTACGATCAGCGTTTTGTCACGCCACGTTCAGCATGTGACGGCCGCATTCTATGGGTTCTCCGTGATGCGTTCAAACGATTTGAGAAGGGCCATAATGTTTTCCTTGCCGATCGGGTTCGCGCTTTGAATATTCCAAGCTGGAATTCGAGTACCATTATCGAGGCAATATTCGGTCAACCATTTGGCGGCATCAAAACCACTAGGGCCGTCGCCAAGATCGTGATCAAAACAAATCGCATTTGGCATGCCGTTGTTGGAAATCCATTCAACGAATTTTTCAAACGATTTGACCCAGACTACCGTTGGCTTCGAAATCGGAAAGTAAGTGTGCCAGCGAGCGTCAGAAGGATCGCGTTCGTCATCAAGCCATAAGAGAGTTTGGGATTTGGTCATCGTCGATTCATTGCCAAGTTAGCGGTGGACTCCAAACTAATTTTGTCAACGCTACGGATTAAGGCGTTTTCCCACGCGACCATTTCAGGTTCCGAGAACCCGGTTCATCGAGCTGTTTTTTGGCATTATCGTGACCATGCGACATATTCCCATGCCATACCAGGTTGCATTTCAGGAGTAGCCTTAATCGCCCGAACGTTCACACTATACGCAAAGTCTTGCTCCGTGATTACCATCCGAATTAGCAATGCGTCAATTGCGGAACTCCGGCCAGAACAATACGTAACGATATCAAACTTCACGCTGTTCGGTACGCGATTCGTAGTTTCGATTTGCTTAAAGATCGACTTCGCTCTGGCAGGCGATTGCTGGATCATCGCCTCATTGGACTTGAGGAATTCGATGACCTCGCTGGAAGTCAAGGGAGACAGTTTTTCATAGTGCTCGTATTGCAGATCCTTAAATTCTTCAATGGCCACATTGAGGGGCCTCGAATGAATCATCATGTGAATCCATTGAGTGGCAGTAATGAAGATCGCCGCAAGAACTACGACCGCGAGCAGCATCTTCAGTGAAAAATGAAATCGCCTCTGGATTGGCTTTCCATTCGTCTCAAGCAACCTGTCGGATCTTGCTGTTGTTTGCCGCAGGTCAATCCACCTCCCAGATGGATTGAACTGGAATTGTCGAAAGCAGTTCCAATAGCTTACCACGCTTTATGTCAAGATTTTTCTGGTCCATTCAACCTGAAGCTTCTTTTTCTGGACAGGAAGATGGCGATGTGCCTGCAACTGTGCCTGAGTTTGATTGCGAGTTTTCCTGGGTCAGCTGGCCGCAGTAATCGACGAAGTGAGTCAGGATGCCAGAGAGAGCGATTTTTCTGTGTCAAAATTTTTCTGTCCAATTCAAGTGGAAACTTCATTTTCTGGACAAGAAGATTGAATGACAAGAAGATTGAATGACAAGAAGATGGCGATGAGCCTGAAACGGTGCCCGAATTTGAATGCAAGTTGCCTTATGGGGGTCAACCAGAGCTAGGACCACACGGTTCAGGTATTTATCATGGATAAGCTGAATCAGTTTGAGGTATGCGCGGTTTGCGCAGCAGCGGCTTGAGGTTCTCCCTGGCTATCCCATGCCAACGAACCGATTGAGATCGTCAAAGTAGTTGGGATAAGTCTTAGAAACACAGCCGGGGTCACTGATTCGAACACCGGGAATCTTAAGGCCAGCTAATGCCAGACTCATGGCCATTCGATGGTCATCATAAGTCTCAATCAGTGCTGGTCGTCCAGGTCCAGGATGAATGGTCAACCCGTCGTGACGCTCGTCCACCTCGGCACCGAGCTTGCGAAGTTCGATCGCCAAATTTCCAATTCGGTCGGTCTCTTTCACCCGATTGTGAGCAATATTTTCAATCGTGGTTGAGCCGTTGACGAACAATGCAACGGCAGCAAGCGTTTGCACGGTGTCGCTGACGTCACCCATGTCCAGCGTTGCACCATGCGTTGCCCTGCCGACAACAGAAATGGAGTCATCTTCGAATTCAAGTTTGGCTCCCATTTTTTCGAGGCAGCGAACGAATCCGACGTCGCCTTGCAGCGCGGACTCATTGAGCCCGACCACAGTGCCACGACCTCCGAGGATCGCGGCCGCTCCCCAGAAATAACTGGCCGCTGAAGCGTCCGGTTCAATCAGATAATTTTGCGATTGGTATTGCTGAGCGGCGCTAATATCAAAACGCTGTCCGCCCGGTTGGCGTTCAACTTGCACACCAAAATGACGCATCACTTCACACGTCATTTCGACGTAGGGTCTGGAAATCAAATCGCCAATGATTTCAATTGTCAGATTGTGATTGGCCAGCGGCGCCGCCATCAGCAGACCACTGAGGTACTGGCTGGACAGGTTTCCACTCAGCGTGACTGACGATTGGCGGATGCCGGTTGACCGAATCGAGACTGGCGGACAATCGTTTGGCGACTCGGCGGTGACATTGGCCCCAAGTTGCTGGAGCGCATCGACGAGCGGCCCAATGGGGCGTTCGCGCATGCGTGGAACGCCATCAAGACGGTAATTACCGCCGGCGATTCCCAGCATCGCCGTCAGGAATCGAATCGTAGTGCCGCTGTTTCCAATGAACAGATACGCCGTCTGGTTTGGGACGTCACCATCGCATCCGACGACGTGAGCCAGTGCCGCATCGGATTCGAATTGGACGTCGATGCCCAGCTGGATCAACGCGTCGCGCATATAACGGGTGTCATCACTTTCGAGAACACCCTCCAACTGTGTCGTCCCATTGGCAAGCGCTGCGATCAGCAGCGCCCGATTGGTCAGACTTTTGGAGCCGGGCGGGCGAATGCTTGAGTCGATTTCACCCGGGACCGGTTGGACTTCAATGAATTTGGTCATCTAAGTTTGACCATCATTCTGCGATCTTCCAAAGGAATTTATCGCTGCGAACATACATCGCGTTGTTGGCGACTGCTGGGGATCCGAGGACTACTTCGTCGTCACCGAATGAAAATGTGCTGACGACTTTTGGTGTTTTCGCGTCGCTGAGGTCCACCACATATGCCGAGCCATTTTGCGCGAGCACGTACATATGGTTGTCGACAACGACAGGTGTTGCCCAAAGTCCGGACCCTTTTACAACGCGTGCCTTGCCGACTTCATTTCCATCGGCGGCATTGTAGACAAACAGACCACCCGCACGATTGAGTGTGTAGATCTTGTTATCGTGAACGACAGAGCTCATCGAAGAAGGGCGAATCGCTTTGTTATTCCATTCCTGTTTCAAGCTACCATCGCTGCTGATCGCGAAAGCCGTTGTGCCATTGATGGGCACAAAGAGGCGACCGTTATTGGTCGCTGCAGATGAAATGCTGCTAACTTGTCCTTCGGCTTGAAAGACTTGCTTGCCCGTTTTGACTTCAAACATATCGAAGCCATCTTTGGATTGCAGCAAGACAAAGTTTTGGTCATTATTTTTGGCCAACAATGGCGAGGCCCACATCGCTTCACGGGGACGATCTTTTTTCCAAATCGTGGTGCCATCGGAGGCATCCAGGGCCATGGCAAACGAGTCGCCCTGACATTCCACTTGAACAATGACGACGCCATCGACAACGACGGGTGAAGATGACATACCGACGTCATTACCAGCTTTGGGATAGTCGACAGCGAGGCCGCGATACCAGAGCAAGTTGCCATCGAGGTCCATGCAAGCGAGATCATTGGATGAGAAAAACGCAAAGATGTGTTTTCCGTCACTCGCTGGTGTCGGAGCAGCGTTGGCGCTCAATGGGTGCACAAAGCAGCGTCCGGTTGCCCAGAACTTTTGCGTCCAAAGTTGCTTGCCCGTCTTGGCATCAACGCAAACTGTATACAGTTGGTCCTGTTTGTCGCCTCCGGAACAGGTCAGATAGACTCGGTCGCCAACCACAATCGGCCCCGAGGCACCTTTCGCGGGAAGATCAACTTTCCAGGAGATGACTGATTCATCGAGTTTCTTCGGGATGGAACCAGGGGCAACACTCAAGCCGCCGTTGCCACGAAACTGAAACCAGTCGTCGGCCGATGTCGTGGATACAAATGCCAGAGCTACAAAAACTGATAAAGCGGTTGCCAATCGGGAAGCGATGGCGAACCGCGAAAGCGATGGTGCACAAGGTGTGTTCATGGTCATGTCGATTGGATATGTCTGCCAACAAGGAACGTGGTTTGTTGACAGTAGGATGTTGATTGTTTGGCAACCGACATGAGCAAGCTGGATCAGATCGAGCGGTTCAGAATGCCGGTGTTTGCGGAGGTGTTTTGTCCCAAAACCAGACCACCACGACGGCAGACGATTGATCGCAACTATGGCTGATACTGATCAAGCGACCAGGTCCGAGTTGATTTGCGAATTCGCTTGCTTCGTTAAACAGTGTTTGCCAGGTCTTGGTTGACGATTTAAACATTCGGTATTGAGTCATCATCGGTAAGGCCTCCAGGGATTATGATTCTTCCACTATTCGATGGTGGATTGGGAATCTTGGAGTCACCTCGACGAGAACTGGTTTTCAGGCGATCGTTGTCGCCAGATCAATATTGCTGGGCGGGTGGAACAAATTCAGGAATTGCTTTGCCAGATTGATCGCAAATTCGAAACTGAAATTGCCAATCTTGTGCCCAAGGTTCGGTCTGTTCGTTCTGGCAAACCTTGATCAGGATCTGATTGTCACCCTTTTTGAGTTTGACATCACCGATAAATTTGTCGATCGAATTGCTGTTGTGATAAATCTCATTGGACATCACGAGCTCGCCGTTAAGCCAGATCTTGGTTGCATTGGCGGAACCGATTCGAAACTGCGCGTCCTGATCTTCCTGATACTTAAAGGTTGTGTACGCATACACCGTCGCCCCTTTGATTTTGCCGACCAACGAGTTCAGATCGACGTTGCCAACAGGGTCGCCTGTCGTCACTTTTTTCCAGGCGGACGGAGACTCGTCGATGCCGTCGTACGTCGCGGTCAGATCAACTTCGGCGACGTTGGACTCAGGTCCGTAGACGACGTCGAATCCCTTTTGATCCTTGTTGTCAAAGCTGCCAACGAGATGCCAAGTGTTGAGCATGCCAAGTTGGTCTTGCAAGTCGACCTGGACTCCCAGTGATTCGAGTTTGGTTGCGATCGATTGAATTTGCGAGACATCACGGGCTTTCGAAAGTGCATAACCCAATTTTCCAGTCGCCGTCACTTTATCGGATTCCATCGCCGACTCTGCTTCGCCAACCAACTGCTCGATCGCTTTGAATCGCAACGGCAAGCTTGGATCGTCAATCAATCCTCGCGTCATGGACTCAGTCAGCGAGTCGTCGCCGTCGGTTAACAGCTCAAAGGCCATCAATCGACCCATCGGGTGATGCGAATGTTCTTCGAAGTATTTCAGGATGGCGTCTTTGGGGATGCCATCTGGATTCCGATTGACGGCTTGATTGATGGCGGATCGCAGCCAGTTGAGCGCGATCGCATTCACGCCATCCATGGCTTCGAGCATTTGCGGAATCTGTTCCGGTTTTGCTTGGTTGAGCACGGCCATCGCTTGAACAGCTGAAGAATTTCCTTTTCCATTCAATTGAACGGCGCGGACAGCGCGAAGTGCTTGTGAAAAATCGTCGTCCGCGTTGGCTTGGACGCTGCAGCTCGCAAGCAGGATCATCGCTAGGCCGCAGGTAAGTGTTTTGTAGTGTCTCGAGTTCATTTCCACCTCGTCGAAGTTGAAATTGGCAGATGCATTTTTTGAAGACACATGATACCAGCAAAAACAAACCAGGTTGCCCCGGGCAGCTTGGAAACTGTCTCGTCCTTGCCTCGTCCGATTCGTTGACACTGAAAATCGCCGGTCCTAGAATCGGTGGCGTAATACATTCAACAAATTGGATTCAAGTTCGATGTCAGATCCGGTCTCTGGTCAAATTGACCACGTGATGCACGAGGAGCGCTTGTTCCCGCCATCCGAAGCGTTTCGCTCCCAAGCTATCCTTCAATCGGTGGAGCAGTATCAAGCGTTGTACGATCGTGCAAAAGATGATCCCGAGGGATTTTGGGGAGAGACCGCTCGCGAGGAACTTCATTGGTTTGAGCCTTTTGACAAAGTCATCGAAGGTGGCACGACCGACGTGAAATGGTTCGTTGGTGGGAAAACCAACATTTCATACAACTGCCTGGACGCCAATATCGCCAACAACAAAGGTGACAAAGCGGCAATCATTTGGGAAGGCGAGCCGGGCGACACACGAACGCTGACGTATCGTGAGCTGCACACAGAGGTTTGTAAGTTTGCCAATGGTCTCAAATCGTTGGGCGTTGGGATTGGCGATGTCGTTTCGATTTATATGCCGATGACGCCTGAGTTAGCGATTGCGATGTTGGCTTGCGTTCGCATTGGCGCCGTTCACTCTGTGATTTTTGCCGGCTTTTCCGCTGAGGCGATTGCGGACAGAAACAACGATGCTCAGGCAAAAATTCAACTCACGTCCGATGGATTATATCGACGTGGGAAAGTGCTGCCTTTAAAAGAGACGGTGGATGCTGCCTTGGCAAAGTCGCCGACTGTTGAAAAATGCATCGTTCTGAAGCGTTGCAATAACGATTGCACGATGACGGATGGTCGGGATCTCTGGTGGCATGATTTGATTGACGCCGCCGGTGACGATTGTCCGGCGGAGCCGCTGGACAGCGAAACCACTTCGTTCATTCTGTACACAAGTGGATCCACTGGAAAACCAAAAGGAATTCGTCATACCACTGCCGGTTACAACTTGTGGACCAAAAAGACGTTTGAATGGGTGTTTGATCACCGGGATGATGATATCTACTGGTGTACTGCTGATTGTGGATGGATCACAGGTCACAGTTACATCGTTTACGGGCCGATGTCATGTGGTGCAACCTGCCTGATGTACGAAGGCGCACCAAATCATCCCGCGCCGAATCGTTTTTGGGAGTTGGTTGAAAAGTACAAAGTCACCATTCTCTACACTGCTCCGACTGCCATTCGCGCGTTTGTGAAGTGGGGCGATGAACACATTGAGAAACATGACTTGAGCAGTTTGCGTTTGTTGGGAACTGTGGGTGAAGGGATCAATCCGGAAACCTGGATTTGGTATCACGAAAAAATTGGAGGAGGACGCTGTCCAATCGTCGATACCTGGTGGCAAACGGAAACGGGAGGGATCATGCTCAGCCCATTGCCGGGTGCGATTGCAACCAAACCTGGCAGTTGCACCAAACCATTGCCAGGCGTAGTTCCGGTGATCGTTGACGAGGGGCTCAAGCCAGTTGATCCCAACCAGGGTGGCATGCTTTGCATTGCCCAGCCATGGCCGGGAATGTTGCGGGGCATTTGGGGGGACGATCAACGATTTCACGATCAATATTGGGCGACCTACCCAGGCAACTATTTGACAGGCGATAACGCGCGGTTGGATGACGATGGTTATTACTGGATCATGGGCCGAATTGATGATGTGATCAACGTTTCGGGTCATCGACTTAGCACCATTGAAGTCGAAAGCGCATTGGTTTCGCATCCGAACGTCGCCGAGTGTGCCGCCGTCGGCCGTCCTCATGAAATCAAAGGGCAGGCCATCGCTGTTTTTGTGACCATCACGGATGCCGAGCCCGGCGAAGCGCTTCGTGAGGAACTACGCCTGCACGTTCGTAAGGAAATCGGGGCGCTGGCTGTCCCCGACGATATTCGTTTTACCGATGCGGTTCCAAAGACTCGAAGTGGAAAGATCATGCGGCGATTGCTGCGTGATATTGCATCGGGCCGCGAATCGACCGGCGACACCAGTACGCTAGAAGACTTCAGCGTTTTGGCTAAACTGCGTGAAAACGAGGAAAACTGAACTTCCCCGCCTCCAAGCTTTATTAATGCCAAAACATCTCATTCTCGGTACTGCCGGGCACATCGATCACGGAAAGACTTCGTTGATCGGTGCTTTGACCGGAACAAATACTGATCGACTTCCCGAGGAAAAAAAACGGGGGATTACTATCGAGCTGGGTTACGCCCATCTTGACTTGCCCCCGTTTCAACTTGGCGTGGTCGACGTTCCCGGTCACGAAAAATTTGTTCGTCAGATGCTCGCCGGTGCCACTGGCATGGATGTCGTCCTGTTGGTTGTGGCTGGCGATGATTCCATCAAACAACAAACGACGGAGCATTTGGATATCCTGAGAATGCTGGATCTGCCCGCCGGTGTGATCGCCTTGACGAAATGCGATCTTTGCGATCCTGATTGGTTGGAGTTGGTCGAGGACGAAATTAGACAGCTTGTTGGCGATACGTTTTTACACGACGCACCGATCATTCGGACCAGTTCCAAAACGGGTGATGGCATTGACGACCTCAAGCAGGCGCTGGTCTCTGCTGCGGAAATCGCCTCGGCAGCTCATGACGAAAACACGCAAGCGGCTCCATTTCGCATGGCGATTGACCGCAGTTTTTCCATCGAGGGTCACGGCACCGTGGTCACCGGCAGTGTGAATTCTGGAAAACTCGCGGTGGGAGACCAGATGCTGATCGAGCCGGGACACATCGAAGTCCGGGTGCGTGGCGTTCAGAATCACGATGCCTCTTGTGACACGGTCGAACGTGGCCAGCGAGCGGCAATTAACCTTGCGGGCGTCCACCACAATGCCATCGGACGCGGTCACGAACTGGCAACGCCAGGCCATCTGAAGCCTTCCACTTTGATGACGGTCCAATTAAGTTTGCTAGACCGCGTGAAAAGGCCACTCAAGGACCGAACGCGAGTCCGATTTCACATTGGAACGGCAGAACTTTTTGCGAACATTCGGCTGATGGGGCACGAAGAGCTGGCGCCCGGTGAGACTGGGTTTGCTCAAGTATTTCTGAACGAACCTGCTGTTGCGGTCTGGCATCAACCATTTGTCATTCGATTTGAGTCACCCGTTGAAACGATTGGAGGCGGGACGATTCTGTTTCCCAATGCAGCTCGAATCAAGAAACCAAGTGAGTTGGATTTGCAAATGATGCGCGCGTTGGCATCCAGCGACGAGTTAGCTCGAGCGTCCGCGTCAGTCTACTTTTGCGACGATCTTGATTGGGACAAACATCGACTTTCGCGAGACGCTGGAATCATGAATATCGATTCGATTCATGAGCAGCTCTGCGAGTCAGGCGACCTGGTGGAAGTCAGCATTTCACAAACTCGCACCGCAACAATTCATCGCCAACGGTTTGCTGAGTTGGGAACCCGGATTTTGAAAACGTTGGAGCGAATGCATGCCGCTCAACCATTGCGATTTCATCATCCAAGAACGGCCTTGGATCATGAGTTTGCTTACTTGAATCAACCCGAATTGCTTGCACTGGTGATCGACGATCTCAAGAAAGAGAAAAAGGTCGTCGCCAATGTGAACAACATCGGTTTAGTCGGTTATGGCCCCAAGCTTTCTAAAGGCCAAAAGGCCTTGTTGGACGAACTGGTAGGCAAACTTCAAGCTGCCGGAATTGAAGCGCCAACGGTGGCCGATTTGGTCAAGTCAGCCAAGAAGAACAAAGAATCTGTCGCGGAATTGCTGGAAATGGCAGCTGAAAATGGCAACCTCGTGGCCGTTGCAAACGATTTCTTTTTGCATACTTCTACAATGGATCAAATCAAGGCGAAGCTCACGGAAGCGATTGATGAAAACGGGATGACGATGAGCGACATTCGAAAAGTTTTGGAGACCAGTCGCAAATATGCGATTCCAATTCTCGAATATCTTGATTCGATCAAGTTCACAATTCGCGACGGTGATTTGCGAAGAATTGGCTAACATCAGCCAAATCAGCTGAATCGGTTTGGCTTGATACTTTTGGTCACATTTCGCGGTTGGTTGACAGTCGGTCTGCTAGACTGCTGCTTCAAGAATTTTGCAGTTTGGATTCGTTTTACGGTTTGGATTCGTTTCACAGGACATTCATGCGGCTCAGGTTGGGACGAATCCTCAAGATCGATATCTTCATGCATTGGACGTTTGTTCTGGTGCCGATCGTGTTGTTTTATAACTGGCGATTCCAAATGGGGCTTGATTGGCTGACGATTCTGGCGATGTCAGGATTGGTCGCCGTCGCTTTTATTTGCGTGTTAATGCATGAGTATGGTCATGCGTTAGCCGCGCGGCATTTGGGAATACGCACACGCGATATCATCATCACGCCGATTGGCGGGTTGGCGCGACTCGAGCGAATGCCACGCAATCCTTTTCACGAGCTGTACGTGACGATCGCCGGGCCGATGGTCAATCTGGTGTTGGCGTTATTGGTGTTTCTGTTGATTGCTTCGTTGGGCGTCAACTGGATGCCACCTGAGGAAGCGCCAATTAAAGAGCAATGGTTGCCGATCGTGATGTGGTTAAATCTGGCACTGTTTGTGTTCAATCTGGTTCCAGCGTTTCCAATGGATGGCGGCCGCATTTTGAGAAGCATGTTGGCGTTTGTGTTTCCGTACGAAACTGCGACGCGAATCGCGGTCTTGGTCGGTCGATTGATGGCACTCGTCTTTGTCGTGTTGGGAACTTACTGGCAGCAGTACTCATTGGTATTTATTGGCTGCTTCGTGTTCTTTGCAGCGTCCTATGAACTGAGACAGTTTCGAAAAGTGACTCGGCAAGAACAAGCGGTTGGTTAGTGAGTGAAGCGTCAGATTTCTTAAGCGTTATTCAACTCAAGATCTGGTGCAGGTGAAAATGATGCTTGCCCAGTTTTCCACCATAATTTCCAGCGTGAATTTGCTCGATAGGGTGCTCAGTTGCGGCTTTAATTCCGGATTTCATGGCCGCTGCGACGGAATTGAAATCCGTTCCGTCGATGACAATTTCGTAAACGCAATTGGCGGAACTACTCAAGTTGGATTCGACGGCACCTTTAAGAGTCGGGCAAAACGAGTGAGAGGTCGAGGCAAACAGCGCTTTGTATTTGGAGCCAACTTTGCTGCCGCTGCGAACAACACCTCCGGGAAATGGCGTGATCACATTGGGTACGTGACCGATGGCGTTGACCGCTGCCTCAGCCGCGCTGAGACCTTGCTCCTGATTTTTTGCAAGCAGCAAAAAGTTACCCCCGGCAACTCCTTTGGCGACGCCGATTGAGTCTTCGACGATAAACTCGCCGTCCATAACCGGGATTCGCCAGAACCTTCGGTCACCAATCATTTTGCTTTTTTGGTATCCATCGCCAAAATAACGAAGTCGATCACCGACCGGGATGGCATCCGCAGCGAAACTTTCGAACGAGTCGACACTGATCTGCTGTTGTTGAAGCTCGCCAGCGTTGAGTCCGTCAAATACAGCGGTTGTCGGGCAAGTCATCAAGCATTGACCGACACGATTAGCTATCGCCTTTTTCAAATCGTCTGTGGAGAATGCGAACATCAGCAGGCTGGCTCCAACGCGGCCGTCAATCGTCTCCTCGGGAGCCAACATTCGCTCGAGTCCAGCCTCGGCATCGCAACCGATGACTGAACTGCCGTAGCCACAAACCTCGCGTACGGCCTCCGTGACCCATTTCTCATTGATCGCGGTCACGATCAGACGAGTGAATCGCATCGAAAAGCCTTCCGCAAACGTATCGACAATTGGAATGTTGTTCAGCTTCATGAACCGCGTGGGGAAACAGTGTTGTTCGAATAATGATCTCGCATGGACGCCATCAGAATGGGACTTAATTCAAGATCGAGTCCAGTCTATCCTATGATCCCTGGATACTCTATGAGGATTGAGAGTTCCCATCGTCACAGCCACCCACCGGCGAATCCCACCGGTTAACCAACGGTTCATGAACGCCTTCCAATCAAATCGACGTCGTCCTTTATGGGTCGCGATGGTGCAATCGATGGTGCGCTGGTTTTTTCGGCTGCTGTTTACGATGTTCTATCGCGTCCGAGTTCATGGGCTGGAGAATTATCCGGACAACGAGGTCAAACCTGAAAACGATCGACTGCTAGTTTGCTCGAATCATCAAAGTTTTCTGGACCCGATCGTCCTCGGAGTCGTTTGCCCGCGTCCAGTCAACTACCTGGCGCGAAAAACGTTGTACCGGTTCAAGCCATTGGCCGTGTTTTTAAACTTTAACGATTCCATTCCGATTGATCTCGAATCAACCGGGCTGGCCGGTGTGAAAGAAACGTTGCGGAGGCTCAAGAGAAACGAAGCGGTGGTGATGTTCCCCGAAGGGACGCGAAGTCGTGACGGAGAGATGCAGCCGCTAATGCCAGGTTTCTGTTTGTTGGCAAAACGATCCAAAGCGACGCTGATGCCAGTCGGGTTGAGCGGTTGTTTCGATGCTTATCCACCGCAAGCGTTGATTCCCAGACCTGGTGTCATTCACGCGGTCTTGGGTTCGCCAATTCCGTTTGAAGAGTACGGGCATCTATCTGATGAAGAAACAACTGCGTTATTGGCAGCCCGAATCAATGAGTGTTTTACGGAAGCAAAACGTCGGTCCGGTAAGACGTAACTTCGAATCGGCGCAAGTTAGACTTGTCGTTCATCCCAAATGGTATGCGGGTCGAAACTGAGCGAAGCCACCATGCTCATGCCGACGCACAGGACGAACGCCACAATCGCTGGACCGAAGTGAAACTCGACCATGTCGCCAAGCTTGACCAGCATCACAAAGAACGCCAATAGCAACACGTCCATCATGCTCCATTTGCCCAGATTTTCCATCAACCGCAACGTATAAGCCTTGTGTTTCTGATGCAGTAACTCCAGAAAACTCAACTCGAACAAGAGAACAATCTTGGTTAATGGAAAAACGATAGAGAAAAAGAACACGACGCTTCCGACAAAAAAGTTTCCATGCCGGTAAAGGTCGATGATGCCACCGATCACGCTGGACGTCGACTTCATGCCCAATTGCTCGATCTGCAAAATGGGAAGCAGCACTGCTGGCCAAAACAATACGAATGCGGCCAACGCGGCAGCGGCGGTTCGACTGGACGCGTGATCATGTTCGCTGCGTCGATGGAAGTGGGAGCCGCAACGCGTGCATTCGGCAACCTCGTCTTCCGACAAGACAGGCAGATATTGAATCAAGCCACAACAATGGCAGGCTTGCAGCTCGCGTGATGAAGTTTCCGTTTCAGAAATGCTGGACATGGTTTCTAAACTTTAGTCTTCTCGCCGGCCAAACACGATACCTAAAACGAACAGCCCGATGGCGATCAACGCTGACAGCAGATGCAGGTGGTTGACGTCGACCAAAGCCGGGACTCCAAGTGACTCGCCAAATACGGCAACGAACCCCGCTGGTAGAGCAAAAACTGACATCTTCCAACCAAAAACGACTGCGGAAGAAACGAGAATCAGTCCAGCGAGCAACGTATTAAAGTTGTAAAAGATTCCACTGAGGATTGGCACATCCAGTGGTTTGGTCGGGCCCATGAATTGTTGCTGTTGTTGTTTGACCTGATCCGTCAGAGTTGAATTGGCCGCGTCAGGATCATTGTTTTGAAATGCTTCGACTGTGTTAAACGCCGTCTCCTTAAGTTGATCCATATCGAAAAGTCGATTTTGATTGGCCCACATCACACAACCGATCATCAGGAAGCATCCAATCACAAAACGGGGGAATCCGCCAAGCCATGAGTCCAGCGTTGGCGTCATGCGCTGCAGCCAGGATTGTTCACGTTTGTATTTGCCGCTACGTGCGTCAGCGAGCAACGATTTGACTTTGAGCCGTTGCTCCAGCCGTTTTCGGTTCGGGTCCATCTGATTGAGTTGTTTGGTTAACGCGGCAATGCGAATGGAGTCGCCATGGTCGACCAGTGCGGCGGCCATTTGCTCGGCTTGCAGTCGGGCTTCGCTGGCGGAGACTCCTTCGGCAACAAGTCCTGCCTGTTCAATGCCCTGCAAATATCTTTGTTCGTTTGCCTGAACGAGTTCTTCAACTCGCGCATCGAGACTGTCACAGATACTGTCACGCCAGGCTCGAAACTTCGGTTTCTTCTTTCCCATCTCCGATTTGGAAATCTCTTTGCGAATCTGCCGTTTGGCTTTGTAACCAAACAACGCTTCAAAGAATTCTTCCCATTGGTTGCCAGAATACTTCGCGACGAACATGTGAATCGATTCCTCGTTCATCCCTTTGAGCCGCATGTTGCGGATCAGCTTTTCTGCTCCTTGCAATCCAGTTTTACCGGAACGGGCGATTGGCAAATCGATCAGATAATAGAAAGCTGCGCCCAGCCCCGAGCCTAAAAGACCCAACACAAGTATAGGCACAAACGTGCCTGTCATGAACGACACGATTAAGAGCAACAATACGGCGATGGGCCATTTCATCATGCTGAAAATTGAACTTCGTGCCACCAGCAGTCGCGCACGTTCGAAAATGGGAGACTCGGTTTGTAGTCCCGAAATGACAAAGTAAGTCGCGACGGTGAACACCGGCATCAACAACATGCCAATTGCCCAAAACGGGCTCACGAAGAACAACAGTACCATTAACAACAAGCAACCAGCGAGTGTCGCGATTGGCAGAATGCCGCGCAGCTTGAACAACGGTGATTGGTAAAAACCGGCACTGCACTGCTCCAGCGTATCGGCATCTTTCTCGTCAGGAGTAAACGCCGCGATCGAGGACAAGCCGAGGAACTTCTCCAGGTCAATGATCAATTCTGCTACATCTTGATAGCGTTCTTCAGGATCTTTCGCCATCATCCGGGCGACGATTGCATTGAGTTCGGCGGGGACGCGATCCACAACTTCGCTCGGGAGAACGAGCGGTGCGGAAGAATGCTTGGAGACCAATTCCTGTGCGGACGATCCTTCAAACGGACGCTTGCCGGTCAATAAAACATAAAACGTACAGCCAAGCGAATAAATGTCAGCTCGGTGGTCAACCGTCGTCGAGCTCTTGGCTTGCTCGGGTGCCATGTAATAGGGTGTCCCCAACGCAGACCCAACGCGTGTCAAATCGGTCGAAGCCGATAACGCAGTTGCTTCGTTAAGTTCGTCAACCAGATCCTCCTGCTCAGGAACTTTGACTAATCCAAGGTCAGCCACTTTGACCATTCCATCACGATTGACCAACAGGTTTGCTGGTTTGATATCCCGATGAACCATGCCCGCGTTGTGAGCACATTGGAGTCCCCGTGCGGCATGCAAGATGTAACTGGTTGCCTGTTCCGGATCCAGTTTCTTCTGTTTCTCAATGAGGTCCATCAACGAGCAACCATTGACCAGTTCCATTGAGAAAAAACTTGTCCCTTTGTCATCGCCCATGTCGTAGATCTGAACCACATTGGGATGCACCAACTGTGCTGCAGCGTATGCTTCGCGGGTGAATCGAGCCAACATCGAAGGGTTTTTAGAGACTCGCGTCTTGATGACCTTGAGCGCCACCTTGCGATCGAGTGTCGATTGGTTGGCGAGGTAGACTGAACCCATTCCCCCTTGCCCCAGCAACTTCAAAATCTGGTAAGCCCCGAGTCGCTTGTGTTGCAATGGCGATGCTGGAACTGGTTTGGGCGGGGCGGGTGTCGCAAGGTCAGCTCGTGTCGCACCGCCGGCGGCAGTCTCAAGATTGGCCGCTGGAGACGACTCTCGTTTGGCCGCCATCGCGGACGACGGCGTGTTGTTTGGTGAAGTCTTTGAAGTGACTGCGGCGTTCGTCTCAAATGAATCAGATGAGTCTTCGTTCGCTGAGTCTGCTCGTGTCTGTTCGACTTTGGTGCTATCATCGGTTTGATTTGCATCGGCACGCTGGTGTTTTCGTGACGAAGTGGACGTTCCCGAGTTCGCTTGAGTTGGGCTGATGTTGGGGCTGGTCGAACTGGCTTCCGCTTTTGGCTTGATCAGGCCGGTTTTGAATCGTAGCGATCCGTCTTTGCCACGCCCAATTAGCAAGGCGAATTTCTTTTTGCAGTGACGGCAAACGGGGATAAACTTTCCCGGTTTCGCCTGATTGATTTTTATCTCTTGTCGACAGTGGGGGCAGACGATATTGAGCATCCGACTGGACCTATGAGGTTGGAGAACGAGGGGTGAGTGTTGGCGTCTGGCGTGGCACAGGAAGGAGGCCTTCATTTTAGATTGTTCGAATTGCAAGTGTTGCTTTCCGATGCGTTGGCTAAAAATTATTGACCAAACGATTCAACACACGTTGTCAAATGAGAATGCGGTCCCTCATTCAAGGGGGCGATCTGTGCATGGAATCAAAGTGACACTTCAGGTCTAAAGTCAATTTTCAATGCGGAATCCCTCAACCAGACGTTGGATAACCTGAGGTGGTGCCGTTTTAGGGGGCCACGCGGTCTCTTAGTTAAAGCTGAAATTTTGTTCAAACAGAGCTGGCGTTTG
>JBCAWX010000004.1:0-327637 GCA_038534355.1 Planctomycetota bacterium | reverse complement strand
CAAACGCCAGCTCTGTTTGAACAAAATTTCAGCTTTAACTAAGAGACCGCGTGGCCCCCTAAAACGGCACCACCTCAACCGGCAAGCTTTTTCGAGTACGAGTACGAGTACGAGTAGGATTTACGATCAGTAATTCTGCGAAACTCAAAAGAGTCCTCGTTCTCGTGGTCGTTCACATCATCACCACTCGTACTCAGCGCAGCGATACTCGTACTCAGCGAAGCGGTACTCGTACTCAGCGAAGCGGTACTCGTACTCAGCGCAGCGGTACTCGTACTCAGCGAAGCGGTACTCGTACTCGATCTTTTCGTTTCGTTCCTTTTTTCAAAAAGCTGCGATGTAGTTTCTTTTGTTGGAACTCAATCGCGGGGTCGAAGCTTAAACCGACCGGCAAGCTTTTCGAGTACGAGTACGAGTACGAGTAGGAGTACGAGTAGGATGTGCTGATATCGATTTTGGCCAACCTTTTAAAAAACCCTGCGATTGCCAACGAATCGGGTGCGATAAACTGCAACATGAATTTTCGCTTTTTACGGTCCGAAAATGCCGCTGCAGCACCTCTAGTATTTGATACAAGCGAATTTAGTCACTAAATTCGAGTCGATGCTGTCTTATTGACCAGTTCCAATTCATCGTTTCTTGAGGTGTCACGTGGTAGTCGTTTCACACGAATCTTGGTTTAGCCGAATCGCAGGCTCGATTAAAGGGATGTTTTTTGGTGGACTGATCGCTTTGGTGGCCATTCCATTGTTGTTTTGGAATGAGGGAAGAGCCGTCTATCGCGCCCGCACACTTGCCGAAGGACGTGGCTTGGTTCAAGAGAACATCTCCAACGAAAGAGTTGATGATACTCACGAGGGCGCACTGGTGCATATGTCCGGTACGGCCAACTCGACAGAGTCGCTTTCGGATGAGACGTTCGGGATCACCGTCGAAAATGCGATTCGCTTGGATCGAATCGTCGAGATGTTCCAATGGAAAGAGGAACAGGACTCCAAAACCGAAAAGAAACTAGGTGGCGGCACGACGACGGTGACGACGTTCAACTACAAAAAAGTCTGGTCAGAAGACTCAATTGACTCCAGTGATTTTGAACCTTCTGAACGAAGCAACTACGGAGACGGAAATCCCGAAATGCCGTTTACGTCTTCCACCAATTACGCCAAAGAAGTCAATTTTGGTGCGTTCCAATTATCAGATCAACAGGTTCGGTCGATTTCCGGATCCGAGAAAGTCGCGATCGACTCACTTAATGACGCTGTGAAGAATGCTCCGAATTTGGAAGGGATCATGGTCGATCGCAGCGGTTTCTTTGTTGGACTCGATCCCGAGAAACCAGCGATTGGAGACATGCGTATCCGATTTGAAGAGATTGGCCCGACGGATATCAGTTTTGTTTACAAACAGAACGGCAATTCCTTCGCAGAGTACAAAACCAAAGACGGCTCAATTTCACTTTTTAGCATATGGGGAAGAAATCTGCCGACGAGTTGTTTACCGCAGCGGAGACTGCCAATACCACAATGCTGTGGATGCTTCGCTTGCTCGGCTTGGGCATGATGACGGTTGGATTTGGCCTCGTCCTACGCCCGCTGGCAGTCCTGGGGGATGTCGTTCCGTTTCTAGGTGGATTGGTTGGTTTTGGAGTTGGCGTGATCGCGTTCCTGGCGGCATCGGGAATCTCGTTGATTACCATTTCAATCGCCTGGCTGTTCTATCGCCCCCTGTTCGCCATCCTGTTGATGGTAATCGCGGCCGCGCTCTTCTTTGTTGCCAGAAGCTTTCTCGGTAGTCGAGGAAACGAAACGCCAGTGGAGCCCGATTATTCATCACCAGTCCAACAATGAAGCCAAGCGTCGGGATGGCTCAGAGCTGCAAAAAACGAGCACGCGTTGACGCATCCCGCAGGATGGATTCAGAGGATCGACGCGTCGTTCTATCGAACCTTGCGTTGGCCAGCGACGTGCGACACGTTGTTGGCTCGGTCGTTCCAGATAAACACATGGCGGCCCTGCCGATGCTTCTTAATTTGACCGCTCGTCGTTAGCTGAGTCTGTAAGTTTTGAGCAGTGTCGTCTGACATTACGAGGATCGCCGATGAAATTTCGTCTAGATAATCCGCTGCGTCATCGATTTCGTCCTCGCGAAAACTGATCAGGCGCTGACGATCGACATCGACCGACGCAAAAAATGGGTCGCGACCAACAAACACGACTTGTGGCTCAATTTCCACATCGGCATCCAACATCTGACGTAATGCCAACTGATCAGAACGTGATTGCGCGATCGCCGGAAACACAACCTGACTGGCCAAACTCGCTAACAGCAAACCCATAGATGTAATCGCAAACCATTGCAAACGCCGTCCCCGTCGTTGATTCATTCGTGTTCTCGCAAACCACGCGACAAACCCGCCGACGACCGATAAACAGACGAACGGCAGCACGTCTCCAACGGCAACGTTCCACCAAAATACCGCGACGATCGAAACAACGATCGTCCACGCAGGCAGTTCCCAGGGTGCTCTGACGACCAGCTGGTTTAACAATGATCGATTGCTTTCGAAGCGCATCACCACGCGCTGTTCGATGAACACCCCCGTCATCAAACAGATCAACGGGAACGCCGGAACAACGTACGTCGGTAGCTTCGACGTCGACAACGACAAAAACAAAAAGATCCATCCTACGACGATCGCCAACAAGCCTAACTCTCTCGATCGATATCGCTGATACTTGGCGTTTCGCGATGTCAAGTATCGAATCAAGGAAGGAAACAGATACGAGACCGGGAACATGAACAGAAAAATGCCCAGCAGGTAAAAGTAAAATGGCTCCCGATGATCAAATCCATTGACATACCGCACGACGTTGTGACGCCAGAAAAAGTGCTCAACAAACTCTGGGTGAACGATCGACGTCCATACGTACCAGGGAGCTGCCAACACAATTGCTGGCAACAGATAGTACCACCACTTCGACGCACGCGATGTGATTGTTGAGCCTGCCTCAGGTTTCATCAACCAGGCCGCCACGATCAACGGAGGCAAACACAGAACAATGATCAGTGGGCCTTTCAATAACACGCCCACTCCAATCGAGACACTGCTGAGCATGGCGTATCGCCGACTAAAATTGGAGCGACCAGCGATACCGGGCAGTGAATAAAGTCCAAACAGAATGGCCGCAGTCATCGCTGTCGTCAGCGAAGCATCCATCGTCGAGTATCGACTGATCAACAAAAAACCGATCGTCATTAGCAAACAGATCGAGCCCAACCAGGCAGCCCGAAATCCGACTAACCGCCGTCCCATGAAGAAACAGAGCATCACCGTAACGAACGATGACAATGCAATCGGCAAGCGTGTCGACCACGCCGAAGCCCCAAACATCCACTGACTCGTCGCGATCATCCAGTGTTGCAGCGGTGGTTTATTCCAATACGGCTCATCTCGCAAGGAGAGCGTCGACCATTGACCGGACTCTTGAATATTGAGGGCAATCTGAGCGTTTCTGGTTTCGTCCGGTTCAAACAATGGAAACTGCAACGACCCAAATAGCATGCCCATGGCCAAGACCACCAGCACGATGGACATCAGCCATTGGTACTTCTTCTTTGCCGGTTTTGGGGATTGAATTTGTGAATGATAAAACGGAAACATCAAGCCGCTGAACCAGAACCGGATCGATCGACTGATGGCTGATCGATAGTTCTTGCTGGTAAGATGCGGCCCCTCCGTTTGCGTTTCAACTCGATACGTCACTGACTCAGCAATCGGTCGACCTTGCATCCGGACGATTCCGATCAGGCGGACGACGTCTTCGCCAGGACGGATGCCGGGGAGGTGCTCGGCGATTGGTTGAATGTGGTTGGTTCGAAAAATCGAAACACCGTTTGCGAACTCATGTTTGCGAGTCTTCAACAAACAACGCGTGAGGAACATTAACAGCCAAGTCCAGAACTTTTTGGAGCGGCTTGCTTCTGGCGCCACGTCGACTGCGACTCGAACCGCATGTTGGTTGAGTCGTTCGAGTTCCTGCCAGCGGGATGACGTCAATGGGGCACCCGCATCAACAATCGTAACGGTCTCGAAACGTGCCTGACGAATCGCTTGCCCAAGAGTTGGAAAGCTGGGCGGGATCGGTCGAAACGTCACCCGTTGATGTTGTGTTTCTTGCGTCGGATCGACGATCAAAACTTCCGCGCGTGTTGCGGCGGCTCCCAACGCGCGGGTCAACTCCCAAACTCGATCGTCGAGCTGAGTATCGCGATCGACGATTACGATCAGCGATGTTTCCGTTAGTTGGCTGGTATTGGTCGTCAACCCTGACTCCGAGATCGCAATCCGTTTTGAAACGATTAGCTTGGGTGCAAAAAAATGATTTGACACGGTGTTTTCCAGTAAAAACCGCGACGGCAGATTAAGTTATTGGCCAAGCTCAGGTCAACGTCAGTCCGTTTTCCCGGCTGTTTGAGGGCGTTGTGAACCAAAGCTGGAATTGACCAAAATTCCCGTTTTCCATACGCTTCGCCGGCAGCCAATTCTCCATTGAAAACGGATTTTCAAGTGTTTCCCAAACTGATCACTCGTTACGTCATCTGGGAGCTTACGAAGATCTTTCTGATTTCGTCCTTCGCATTCGTCGCTTTGATGTTGATTGTCGGCATCGCTGACGAGGCTCGCGACCGAGGATTGGGACCGGAGATTTTGGTTCAACTGATTCCATTTCTGCTGCCCAAAGCGTTGATGTTCGCCATGCCGGCAACGTGCCTGTTTAGTGTTTGCGTCGTCTTTGGTCGCATGGCTGCTGACAATGAGATGATTGCGATCAAGTCGATGGGACTTCCACAGTCCGTCGTCGTGTTGCCCGTCCTAGCACTGGCATTTTTGCTCAGTCTGTTTGCGGTTTGGGTCAACGATGTTTCTTTTGCATGGAGTTATTGGGGCATCGAACGAGTCGTCCTCGAAAGCAGCGACAAGATTCTCTACGGCGTGTTGGCGGATCAGGGGAGTTTCAAAACGGACGAGTTTTCGATTGAGGTTCAGGGGGTCGAAGATCGAACATTGATTCAACCCGTGATCACAGGTAGCCGTGGCGGCAATCCGTTCAGATTGGTTGCCGAATCGGCTACGTTGACAACCAACCTCGATACACACGAACTGGTATTCGCAATGAACCGTTGTGGATTTGTCGACGAGGGAGGCCAACAGGTTTCTGCACGTTTTGACAAGTTTGAACAATCGATCTCGTTAAAATCCCCGGAAGAGTTTGAAAAGCAATCGGGAAATCCGAGCCACCTTTATCTGAGTCAAATTGGTCAAGAAATCGAGCGACAGCATGCTGCGATTGAAGACGCCAAAGAGATTGATGCCGTTCGCGCGTGCAGCCAGATGCTAACCGGTGATCTGATCGGGCTAACCAATTCTGACTGGGAGCAACGCTTGGTAGAGCAAGGCGAAGCGACATTTCGTCTGCGTCGATTGCATGTCGTCCCTCATCGCCGTTGGGCCAACGGGTTTAGTTGCCTTGCGTTTGCGATGATCGGGATTCCAATTGCATTGCGACTAAAAACTGCAAACTATGCGACGACGTTTGGTGTTTGCTTCCTGCCAATCTTGTTGATCTACTACCCGTTGTTCATGTTTGGATTGACCGGCGCCAAAGAGGGAACATTGCCGCCGGCTGCCGCATGGTTGGGCAATATCGTTTGCATGTTGATTGGTGCGATTCTGATGTATCGCCAATTCAAACGTTAGTGCCGAGTGTCAAAACCGTTTGCTGGACAACTCATTTTCGTCAAAAATATTGACTACCGTTCCAATATTTCGATCCGTTTGTCGAAACGTGTTCAGCAGCACATCGACATCGAAATTGATTAGCATCACCAAGCGAAATGCTTGGTAAGAGACGATTTAAACAAGATCGAAACCTCGCTTCGATTCACCTATGGCACCTAAACCGATTTCTGAACCTTCTGCATCCAACCCATCTGGTGGATCGGGTTGCCTGATCTTGTTTGGAGCGATCTTTGCATCCGCAGGCGGTTTTTTTCTCTACCTTATGTTCATCAGCCCGTGGCTTCAAAGCCGCGCAGCTCAGGACTGGCCCGCAGCGACATGCAAAATCACTAACGCTCGAATCGAATCGCACCAAGATGATGACGGCACGTCGTACTCGGCTGAGTTCGAGTACGACTACACCGTTGACGCTGTAGAATACCAAGGAGATCGTTTTTCATTTGCGAATTTTTCCGGTTCGCGAGGCCGTGCACAATCGCTTTTGAAAAAGTACCCGATCGGCAGCCAACAAACATGTCACTACAACCCGGCAGATCCAACCGACGTGGTATTGGATCGAGACAACTCCAATCTGCAGACTTGGTTTGTCTTTTTGCCAGTTATTTTCATCCTCATTGGTGGAGCCATTATGCTGGGCGGATTATTTGGTCTATTTAAACGTGGCAATTCCGTATCGGGATCCGTCGATGCGAGTGAAGCGACATTGCCCGCAGCCAGCATTGCCGCTGGCATCAAGGCGTCGGAGGCAGGTTGGGGGATCCAAACCGAAGCAGACCGGTTGGATGAGGAGTGGGCCGCGCCGCGAAAGCTAAAAACAACAAGCTCCCGAATGGTCGCGTTTATCGGGATTGGGATCGCTGCGATCTTTTGGAACGGGATCCTCAGCTTCATGTTCTTTAATGCAATCGGTGATCTGTTTAAGGACGGATTTGAGTTTGGCAACATCCTGATGGGCCTCTTTTTCGTGCCGTTCTTTTTGGTTGGAATCGCACTGATCGGCTTCACGCTGTATTACTTCCTGTCGTTATTCAATCCGACTGTCGAAGTTGCCATTACTACGGGGGCCGTACCCATTGGTGGCGAAGTTGATCTTGCCTGGGAAATCGAAGGCAAGTCGGAACGTATCAAGAAACTGACGATCGAAATTCATGGTGTTCAATCCGTGCGCTATGTGCGGGGTACTGACACAGTGACCGAGACAAATATCTTTGAGTTGATCACGGTCGCCAGCCTTGACGATCCCAAAGACATTCCGTTTGGGAGCGCGACGATCACCATTCCAACGGACACGATGCACACCTTTGAAGCGGACAATAACAAGATCCTCTGGTCCGTCAACGTTCACGGAGACATTCCCTGGGGCCCCGATGTGTTCGAAAGTTTCTCATTTCGCGTAACCCCGAATATCGGTTTGATCCCTGATGAGAAAAAAGCGATCTAAGTTTGACGCGATTCGACGAATGGCTCAGCCACTATGAATGCAGACAGGTCGCGTCATTCACCGCCCCACGATCGGCGGACCACCATCACCCAAAGGACACATCATGTTAAAACTGGAAATCGATGATGGCAGAACCCGCTTTCGGCCCGGTGAAGTTATCGCGGGAATCGTGACTTGGTCGGACCTGGACCCGGAAATGACTCATCTGGAAGCTCGACTGATCTGGTTGACAACCGGAAAAGGGACACGAGATTTTGAATTGGTTTCAGTTTCGCGAATCGAGTGCGCTGGCCAACCGAAGGGAACCGGGCGATTCGAATTTATGGCCCCGCATCGTCCCCATAGTTGTGCCGCCAGCATGCTGACCATCGTTTGGGCGATTGAGCTTATTCAATTCCCTGCGGCAGATTCCATCGACACAAAAATCTGCATCGCTCCCAACCGGGAGGAGATCAAATTGCAAAAAGACTTCGACGATGACGCAGTCGCCAAAACCTGGATTAGTTCGTCGTAACAAGGGACCGCTTGCGTGACGTTATTCGCTGACAAAAATCCGCTACGCATGGAACGGATCGAACAGGTTCCATTTCGCTTTGATCGAGGAAACTGGGACTCCAATCTGGAATTTCTACGGCAATTAAACTTTCGAGCCGCGATTGTTGGTCGCAAAGGGAGCGGCAAAACAACATTGTTGGCAGAATTGTCCAGACGGTTACCCAACTCCCACTATCTGAATTTGCCCCATCAGCGTCATCAACACGCGGCGCTATTGGCGGCCGCCGATGCCGCAGTTCAAACGGGTCAGATTCTGTTGGTCGATGGAATCGAAAGAATTCGGTGGTGGCAGCGTGAACGTCTCTATTTCTCGACGGCTGGACGATCCGGACTGGTCGTTGTCGTGCATCGTCGCTGTCGCCTGCCCACCTGGATTGAATGTCGCACCGACGAGGAGTTAATGCACGCTGTCGTACTGGATCTTGGCCTTGACGAGCCCGCGATCCAAGCGGCCGCAATGGTCGCTTTTCGGCGTAGTCGTGGTAACATTCGCGACGCTTTGCGGCTGATGTATGACCAATTTGCCAATGAATCGTTGCGGCAGCGCTCCAATCCTTCATAGAGTTTTTCAGAGCATTCGCTTTTTTTCTTGACATCACGGTCACCGACCGATAGCTTAAAACTCCAGCAACATCACCACTGTACTAACTCGGTAGAACACCGATCGTTTTTGCTGGCGGTTTGCGTGCATTTATCATGGCATTTTTGAGGAGCCACTCGTGAACAAACAAATATTTTGTCGAGCAATGTTGTTGGCCATTTTGACCGGCATCGTTTCGCTCTCCCCATGTAACGGGCAACTTTTCTCGACCCGAATCGACAAAAAGCACATACCGAATTCGGCTTGTATGTCGGCGACGGTGTTTCCCAAAAAGATCGCTGGCGACCCCAAGTATGATCTGTTTCCGCGCGAGATCGTGACGGCGTGGGGCCAAAAAGAATTTGGTTTTGACCCGATGCTGCTCAATCAGCTGACGTTCGTTGCCGACGCCCCCAAAGGTCTGGCAGAACTTCAAATGGGCCCTCCAAATTGGTGCATGATTCTTCACTTTGATGAGCTTCAGGGCGTTTCCGGGCGAATGGTCGAACAGCTCCGAAAGGGTCGCATTGGCGATCACATTCTCTATTCCAATGAATCTGAGGACGAGCCGAGCATTTTGATTTACGACGAAGTCACGATGTTCATTGGCAATGAACCGATGTTCGAAGGGATGCTCAACTCGAACGGAAAAACGAACTTGGTTCAGATGATGAAGTCGACGCGAAGCAAAGGAGATGCACTGGCGTTCGTTGATGCCGAGACGGCGAGGCCGTTTCTCAACGAGCTGTTCGATCAGCTTCCACCATTTTTGCCTCCCGACATTACCAAACTGAAACAACTTCCAAATATGCTTGAAGGCGTGGAGTTGGTCGTAGGACTGGAAGACTCACTGGAAACCAAAGTGATTCTGCATTTCATCGATGACGAATCTGCGAGCAAAGGCGAAAAGATTATTGCCAACGCCATGGATCTTGGCAAAGAACTGGCTATTGGTGGCGCGGCAACGCAGTTTGATCTATCGGACAAAGTTCAGGAGGCGACGTTGGAGTACATTCAACGGATGGCGAACGAGTACCAGACCAAACTGGCGCCTTCCACAGAAGGAGATCAAGTCACGATCGCGGTCAGCAATGAAGCAGCAGCCGCTCCGTTCCTGATCGGAATGCTTTTGCCGGCGATGCAACAAACGCGTGCCGCCGCCCGTCGCACGCAGAGCATGAACAACATGCGGCAGATGACGCTTGCCGCTCACAACTATGCTTCGGCCAATGGAGGTTTTCCGGCTCAAGCGAGCTACGACAAAAACGGCAAGCCACTTTTGAGTTGGCGTGTGCATGTGCTGCCTTATATTGAACAGCAAGAACTTTATGAGCAGTTTCGTTTGGATGAACCGTGGGACAGCCCTCACAACCGCAAGTTAATCGACAAGATGCCGCCGTCGTACAGAAGCCCCAGCAGCGCGGCTGAGAATGGAAAGACGGTCTACCTGGGCGTCGCCGGCGAAGGCGGATTGTTTGGACCGAAAATGAGAAACTTTTCTGAGATCACCGACGGTACCAGCAATACGGTGATGATGATCGAAGTCAATGATTCGATGGCCGTCGAATGGACCAAACCACAGGACTACGAGATGAATCCGCGTAATCCAATGCAAGGCTTGGGGGGACAAAACCCGGGTGGCTTTAACACCACTTTTGCTGACGGTTCGTCTCGTTTTATCTCCTCGGCACTCGATCCAGAATTATGGAAAGGGATGTTGACGATCAACGGTGGTGAGGTTCCTGGTCGATATTAGCAGATTCGTTTTTACGACGCTGCATCATCCACGATCTCAAATCAATCATCCAACGAGATTCACTCATGAAATTCATCATCCCATTCAACCGAATTCGCTCTCGACTGACGCTCTCTTTTTCAATCGCACTATTGACCGGACTTTCGATTGTTGGCATTTCATCGTCCAACAGTCACGGGCAAATCTTCGAGCAAAAAAAAGAAGTTCGCGTTGATAATGACCTGGTCCCTGAAAATGTGATCGCCGCGTTTTCATTTCAACCACAAACGCTAATCGAAAATCCCAAGCTCAGTTCGATTCCGCGCGAAGTCATTACAGCGGCTGGCGTCCGTGAATTTGGCTTCGATCCGATGTTGATCGAAGACGCCACGTTTTTGGTCGCTGAGTGCAAGGAAGGTGGAATCGACAGTCCGCCTCGCTGGGCATTCGTGATGCGATTCAGCGAATTGCAAGGGCTGTCAGGCGCAATGATCGAGCAATTCGAAGAGACGACGATCAAAGGCAAAAAGGCCTATTTCCAGGAAAGTTATCCGAACAAAATCGGCTTTTTGATCTATGACGAGTCAACGATCTTTTTTGGTGACTCGACGTTGATTGAAGACATGTTGACTAAGGGGCAGGGCGGTGTCGCCAAGCTGATGGAAAACAAAAAGGTCAACGGCGACTTGATGGGCTTTATCGACATTCAATCGACTCGACCTCTGTTCGATGAATTGTTCAAGGATGTCCCCAAGCTGAGCCAACCAGCAGAAGATCTGAAACAGCTGCCCAAGTTTATTCGTTCGATGTCCTTTGGTACTTCCGTCGGTAAACGACTCGAGACTGAAATCATCATGGTTGCCAACAACCCCGAAGATGCAGAAGTCGCCAAAGAGATCATCACCAATGGCCTTGAATTTTTTCAAGCATTCCTGATTACCGAACTTGGAAAAGAGATGGACATGAGGGATCCAGTTCAAGCGGCAACCATCCAGTACGTCAATCGGATTTGGAACAAGTACGAAGAGAAGATGATCCCCGAGGTCAATGGCTCGAGCATGAAGATCACATTGCACGAAGAGATCATGGCATTGCCGTTCCTGGTTGGTTTTACTTCATCTTCGGTTGCCCAAGCCTTGGATCCACCGTTCAAGCCGCAAAACCAGGCCCGCCAAATCGCATTGGGCATCTTGAACTACGAATCTGCGTATCGCAAATTGCCAGCGCACACGATTCGAGATGAGAATGGCAAACCGTTGTTCAGTGGACGTGTTGCATTTTTGCCATTTGTTGAACAAAACGCCCTTTATCAATCATTGAAAATGGATGAACCTTGGGACAGCAAACACAATTCTGAATTCACCAAGATGCAAGTCATGGTCTTCGAAGATGTGGGCGGGACTGGGATGATGCGTTTTCCTGTCTTTCCCGGTTCGATGTGGGATCAGGAAGAGGGACTTCAATTTAGAGATATCCTCGATGGAACTTCCAATACCATCCTCGCAATTCAGGCTCCCCCTGAGAAGACCGTCAGTTGGGCCGACCCAACCCCTTGGAAAATTTCGCCGACCAATCCGATGCGCGACGTTTTTGGTGATCGTGACGAAGTCTGGGTAGTGATGTTGGACGGCTCGACACAACGACTAAAAAAATCAGAGATGACCAATGAAAAACTAAAGGCAATGCTGACGTATGCCGGCGGTGAAGTCATTAGGTAGGGCGGCTTCTCTTTCAGCTCGGCAACTTCCAACGGCAAAGGTTGCGACAACAAGTTCAAACCGTCATCAAAACTAAATTGACTCTTTAATCAGTTTAGAGATGCGTTTGAACTTGTCGCTGCCGGCCTGAACACACCACTCAAAGATCGCCGCTTCTGATGTCGTCAGCGTACATCCGGCCGATTCCAATCGACGCAATGCAACGCGATGATCGACCGGTTTTCGCGAACCGACGGCGTCGACGCTGAGGTAGACTTCGAATCCTCTCGTCATCAGATCCAAAGCCGACTGGGCGATGCAGACGTGCGTTTCGATTCCGCACAACAGGATCTTGCTGACTCCCCGTCTCGAAAGTCGGTCAAACAGTTCGTCACATTCGCGACAGCTGAACATCGTTTTGTCTGCAAATGGATGATTCGAGATCAACTTCAGTGGTTCCGCCAACGACTCCACGGTCGCGCCCAAACCTTTGGGGTACTGCTGGGTAACGGCTGTTTCGACGCCCAGAATGATCGCGGCCTCGATTAACTTTTTCACACTGGCGACGAGTCGTTCGCCGTTTTCGATCGAGGGCAACAGGCGTTCTTGAATGTCCACGATGACCAATGCGGTATCATCAACGTTCATCATCAACGGGCTGCGGGGCCAAAAAATCGTTTCATTATGATTCGATGAATCACTCATTGGATGGTCCTAGTTACTCATGCGGTTTTGGCTAAAATCATTCGGCGATGACTGGCGATGGACCGCCACCGTCGGGCCGCTGGCCCAAATCATCCATCCATCGATTCGGTCATGCAACGGTTGGTCATATTTCTCGGCCACCGAAAGAGTTAATTCGCACCATTCAGTCGACGAAAACGGAACATGAAGATCCACGCAACCACTATTTTAACGGTACACCAAGGCTCCGAGGTCGCAATGGGGGGTGATGGGCAAGTCACGTTGGGGAACGCGGTCATGAAAGCGGACGCGATGAAGATCCGCAAACTCTTGAATGGCCAGGTGCTTTGCGGTTTTGCCGGCAGCAGCGCCGATGCATTTGCCTTGATGGAACGGTTCGAGTCCCAACTGAAAGACTCACCGAACAATATTGTTCGCGCGGCGACCGAATTGGCCAAACAATGGCGGATGGACAAAGCGTTGCGGCAACTCGAAGCGTTGTTGACGGTAACTGACGGGAACCATACGTTGCTGGTCAGTGGTACCGGCGATGTCATTCAACCGACCGATGGAATTGTCGGCATCGGTTCAGGTGGTAACTTCGCCATCGCCGCCGCTCGCGCCCTGAAAAAACACAGTCAACTTTCAGCCAGTGAAATCGTACGCGAAGCCCTGACGATCGCCGGGGAGATCGACATCTACACCAACACCAATATCGTCGTCGAATCGATTGCCGCGAAAGCTGGCTAGCTTTCAGGGAAACGTCTGCGACATCGATTCAATTCACTCTCAGTTCTAACTTCAGACACTCATATTCATGAACCCGTTTACTCCCCGCGAAGTCGTTGAGCAACTTGACCGCCATATTGTCGGTCAAGCAGACGCAAAGCGTGCCGTTGCCATCGCCATCCGTAATCGATGGCGACGCCAGCAATTGTCAAAAGAGATGCGTCGCGAGGTCTCGCCCAAAAATATCATGATGATCGGTTCGACTGGCGTCGGAAAAACCGAGATTGCCAGAAGACTGGCGCGGCTGACGGGGGCTCCGTTCATCAAAGTCGAAGCGACCAAATACACCGAAGTCGGGTACTACGGTCGCGATGTTGAAAGCATGGTTCGGGAGCTGGTCGACAACGCGATCAATATCGTCAGAACACAACAACGTGAGCAGATCAAGGTGACCGCCGAGGAGCGGACAACCAACCGATTACTTGACCTGCTGTGTCCCAATCCAACCAGCAGCTTCGAACTTGCCAGCGGCGACGAGGAATCAACGGTCAGCGAGAGCATGGAGCGGACGCGGGAAAAAATGCGAACGATGCTCGTCGATGGCGAGCTCGAGGATCGCGATGTCGAAATGACCATCGAACAAAAGGCGACTCCAATGATGGTCGGTGGCATGGGCGTCGAGCAGATGGACATGGACTTTCAGGGAATGCTTGAAAAGATCATGCCTACCAATCGTACACGCAAGAACCTTACCGTTGCCGAAGCCAGAAAAGTTATCTTTGAGCAAGAATGTGATGCTTTGCTGGATACGGAAAAGATTAACCAACAAGCGATCGAGTTGGCCGAGAATACCGGGATCATTTTTCTCGATGAAATCGACAAAGTAATCGCCAGCGAAGGAAAAAACGCAGACGTGTCGCGACAGGGCGTCCAACGTGACTTGCTGCCGATCGTTGAAGGCACATCTGTTCAAACGAAACAAGGCTACATCAAAACCGACCACATTCTGTTTATCGCAGCCGGTGCGTTTCATCGACACCAGCCAAGCGAACTGATGCCGGAGCTTCAGGGACGTTTCCCAATTCGCGTGGAACTCAGCGATCTGACGAAAGACGATTTTGTTCGAATTTTGACCGAGCCAAAAAGTTCATTGACGCGTCAGTATGAAGCACTCATGGCGACCGAAGGAGTATCACTAAAGTTCACCGAAGACGGCATTGACGAATTGGCCAGCATGGCCCATCACGTCAATCAAACAACGATGAACATCGGTGCGCGACGACTGTACACGATCCTCGAACGGCTGTTGGAAGAGCTCAGTTTTGAAGCCGCCGACATGGGTGGCGGCGATGTGGTCATTAGTCGGGACTACGTCAAGGAACGATTGGGCGAGGTCACCGAAGATGAAGACTTGAGCCGCTACATCTTGTAGTCGCGGTCCAACCGTGGCTGATTTAGGACTTTGAAGTATTGGCTGCTTCCTTCAAGACCTCTTCTTCGACGTAAATCGGCAAAGGCGGATCGGTCGTGACGGCGATGGCAATGGCGTCGGAGGGACGCGCGTCAATTCGCAACATCTCACCATCCTGCTCGATTTGCAGCATTGCAAAATACGTACCATGCTGCAGGTCATTGATCACGATACTCTCCAGTTCTCCACCAAGTGCTTCGATGGCCCCGACCAACAGGTCATGGGTCAACGGACGAGGTCGCTGGATGCTCTTGACCCGACGGTCGATACTGGTGGCTTCGAAAATTCCGATCATGATCGGAAACTCACGCTTGCCATCAACCTCTCTGAGAAACACCACTTGATTCTCATTGATCTCGCTGATGATGATTTTCGAGAGCCGCATTTCAACCAGCATTGAAATCCTTTCTAATGGAATTTGAATATTCGTTTTTCAAACCGGTAATCTAAATCAAATACCGGTTTAAGCGAACGACCGTATTATTATACGGCGATGCAACTCGCGGCGGTCATTTAAGCGTCCTTAATCAAGCCCAGTTTTTTATCCAAGGAAAACCATATGCTCAAAGTCGGTATCGCAGGTCTCGGTTTCATGGGCTGGATTCACTGGCTGGGATACCAAAAACGGGACGATGTTGAAGTCGTTGCCATCTGCACGCCCGAAGAACATCGACGCCAGGGTGACTGGACTGACATTCAAGGAAATTTTGGCCCGCCGGGAGAGAAAGTCGATTTGTCCGGCATCGCCACTTACGCGGACTTCGACCAATTACTGGCAGACGAAACGGTTGAGGTCATCGACATTTGCATGCCACCCTCCATGCATGTTGACGCAATCGTCAAAGCTGCTGCGTCAGGCAAACATGTCTTTTGCGAAAAACCACTGGCGTTGAATCTTGCAGATTGCGATCGAGCCGTTGCCGCATGTCAAAAGCACCAACGGCGATTGATGGTCGGCCAAGTTCTTCCGTTCTTTGTCGAGTATCAGTACGCCCGACAGGTCATCGATTCTGGAAAATTCGGCAATCTGCTCGGTGGCAGTTTTAAACGAGTCATTTCCGATCCGGCTTGGCTGAAAAATTTTTATGACCCGACGATCATTGGCGGACCGCTGTTTGATCTACATGTGCACGACGCACATTTCATCCGACTTCTGTTTGGGATGCCGGAAAAAGTTTTCAGCTGCGGCAGGGTTCGGGGTGAGGTTGTCGACTATTGCAATTCGATTTTCAAGTTTGCTGACCCAGCGATCGCCGTCACATGCACCAGTGGCGTGATCAACCAACAAGGTCGACCGTTCACGCATGGTTTTGAAATCCACCTTGAAGAGGCGACGCTGCAGTTCGAGTTTGCCGGGTTCGCTGATCAACCTGAGTTGATGCCGCTTAAAATATTGAAAGCTGACGGCAGCGTCGAACGACCTGACTTGGGAGACGGTGATCCTGTTTTCGCGTTCGGTCGTGAGATTGTCGAAGTGGCAACCTGCCTGAATGAGGACCGCGATTCAGATCTACTCAATGGAAAACTCGCACGCGACGCCATTGAGCTTTGTCAAATGCAAGCTCAGTCGGTGATGGAGAACCGTATCGTCGAACGTGGTTAGTTGCTCAACTTGAACGCCATCGTACTCACTCTTCCAACGAGGAAACACGTCGAAGCCATCGCCCCTGTTGGCAACGCCGGTCACGATGCTTGCCAGCCAATCGTTCCATGCCGTCGCTTGTTGAGTTGGAGTAGTCGACGAACACAGCAGCCATCAGCCGACCTCCGTGACTCATCCCCAAACGTTCAAACATTTCAGGCCGGCGAAACTGGCCGCCACTTGACCAATACGTCCCCAGTCCGGCCGCCGTGAGAATCAACAACAGGTTTTGAACGTATGCCGATGTTGCCGCCAAATGCTCTTCATCGGTTTGCTGTTGTGATCGTTTCAAATTCGCATCGGTCGACTCGGTGTTGCTATCGGCAAATTGCGGTAGCCAACTAACCAGCACGAGCGATCCACAACCGGCCAACATCGCCGGCAATTTGTTAGTCGGTTTGACGTCATCGAACCACTCGGAAAGCTGAAGCGCGATCGTACGACAGACCGGCGTCTGTAACCAGTCAACCCGCCAAGGCTCTGCTAACGCGTCGTGACCGCGATCATAGTGAAACGGAGCCCAAGCTGACGTTTTGATTGCCGACTCAACAATTGCATCACAGGCCGATTTGTGTTTCGCATCAAACGTCACTGGCTCATCAGGATCGCCAAGTACCTTGAACGTCTGTCGGGCCCGCACCACTTTAGAGATCAAATCCGCTGTGTCATGGCCGGCAGCAAAATGTAAGATCGATGATTCTTCTTTTGAGGACATAGTCAAACTTGATCTTCAATAAAAAGCTGGGTTGTCGCCGCTTTACCCGGACGGTGGTCATCGATGGGAAACTCGAAACGGCACAACAGTAAATGCAAGAAATCTAACGCCCGCAAACGCGCAAATTGAGCTTGGATGCGAGTTGAGGAGCCCTATCGAAATTGTCCAATTTTCCTAAAATCAACTTACCATAGTGGGCCAAATACGAAATGGGCCAGCGATCTGTTTCAAGGTTGCTGTTCCAATTCCGTCCCATTTTTGAATGAACTGTTTCATCCTTTCAAGTTGAAATTTCCATGGATAAAAATCGATATGCCTCGTGTTCGAAATGGCAGTTGACGATCGTCACAGCGATCATGCTTGCCCTTTCAACAGTCTTTACGCAAAACAGTTTTGCCCAGTCGGCAGATCTTGTCACCGAAGTCGAAGGGATTTCGGAATACAAGCTGGCCAATGGCGTCAAACTCTTGTTGTTCCCCGATTCCTCCAAACCCCAGTTCACCGTCAACATGACAGTGATGGTCGGTTCGCGTCACGAAGGTTACGGCGAATCGGGAATGGCCCACTTGTTGGAACACATGTTGTTTCGTGGCACCGACAAGCATCCTGACATTCCAAAGCTGCTCAAAGATCGCGGCGTACTGAACATGAACGGTACGACCAATATTGACCGAACCAACTATTTTGAAACGTTGCCAGCCCAGGATGACAACCTGGAGTTTGCGATTGCCATGGAAGCCGATCGTTTGATCAACAGCTGGATCAAGGCAGAACACCTTGCGGCCGAAATGACGATTGTTCGAAGCGAGTTTGAACGAGGTGAAAACAGCCCGCAAGCCATCTTGATTCAACGCATCATGGATTCTGCTTACCAGTGGCACAACTATGGCAAGTCGACGATTGGTAATCGAAGCGACATCATGCGAGTGCCGGCAACGAACTTGCGAGTCTTTTACAAGAAGTACTACCAACCCGACAATGTGACTTTGGTCATCGCCGGAAAATTTGATCGCGAAGAAGCGATCGACCTGGTCGTCAAACACTTCGGCGCGATTCCCAAACCGACTCGCGAGTTGCCCAACACTTACACTGAAGAACCAGCTCAGGATGGCGAGCGTACGGTGGTTTTGCGTCGTTCAGGAAATGTTCAGTATGTCGGCTTGGGCTACCACATCCCATCCGCTTCACACAACGATTATGCTCCGCTACAAGTCCTGGCTTCCGTACTTCGAAACACACCTGAAGGACCGCTTTACGAGTCGATGGTGAAAAAGAAACTTGCGACCAGTGCGTTCAGTTTTGCTCGCGTCGGATTCGATCCAGGCATGATGCTCGCTTTGGCGGAAGTTCCAGCGGACAACGATTTGATGGCTGCCAAGCAAACGCTGATCAAAGAGATGGAGACAATCGGCAGCGAAGGAGTTTCCGAAAAAGACGTCCAACGTGCTGTTCTTGGGATTTTGAAACAACGCGAGTTGTCGTTTTCCAACAGTGAGCGTTTCGCGACGTCGCTGAGCACTTGGGAGTCGTACGGTGACTGGAGACTCTACTTCTTGCACCGCGACCGATTGGAACTTGTGACACCGGACGATGTCGCTCGGGTCGCAAACGAATACCTGCTGCCAAGCAATCGCACCGTTGGGCTGTTTTATCCCACCGAAACGCCCCAACGAGCGTCGATCAACGGACAGAACTTTGTCAAAAAGATGGTCGATGGCTACGCGGGTCGCGCAAAGATGGCTGAAGGCGAAGCCTTTGATCCAACGCCAGAAAACATCCAAAAACGAACGCTCGTCGGTCAGCTTTCTTCAGGCATCAAGTATGCTCTGTTGCCAAAAGAGACACGCGGTGACCGGGTCACCATGTTGGCAACGCTTCACTATGGAACTGCAGAATCGCTCAAAGGAAAAGTGACTGCTTGCGAGATGCTGCCACAGCTGCTCTCGCGTGGCACCAAAGAATTGAGCTTCCAGCAATACAACGACAAACTGGATGAACTCAAGGCAACGGTAAGTTTTTCTGGCAGCACCGGATCGTTACAAGTGCGAATCCAGACAGAAGCCCAAAACCTGGAAGGCGTCCTCGATGTCGTTCGACAGTCACTTCGCGAACCGGCCCTCAGTGCGGAAGAGCTGGAGATTGTTCGCGAACAAGTCATAACGCAGACGGAATCCGGTTTGACGGATCCGATGCAATTGGCCATGGAAACCTTCGGGCGAAAACTGGATCCGCAACCGTCTAACGATGTTCGATACACGCCAACGATTAATGAGCAGATTGAGCGTTACAAGAACGTGACGATCAAAGATGTCCGCTCGTTGTACAAGAAGTTTCTGAATGGTCAGCACGGTGAATTGGCAGTCGTTGGTGATTTTGATCGCACGTCCACGTTGGCGACTTTGGATCAAGTTTTCAATGGCTGGACGAGCAAGCAACCTTACGAGCGTATCGAAGAACCGGCTAACCTGTCGATCAAAGGTGAACGAGTTAAAATCGATACGCCCGATAAAGCGAACGCCATTTATATCGCAGGAGTCAACACCGAAATCGGTGACCAACATCCTGACTATGAAGCGGTGTTGATCGGAAACTACATCATGGGGGGCGGGCCGCTGTCTTCGCGGATCGCCGATCGCGTTCGCAAAAAGGATGGTTTGTCTTACACTGCAGCGACTCAGTACCGAGGTGACTCGGAAGACGAACGCGGCATCTATCTGATGTTCTGTATCTCCAACCCAATGAATACTGAAAAGGTGGTTGGTACCGTTCGAGAAGAAGTCGATCGAATGCTCTCCAGCGGTGTCACGGGTGAAGAATTGGAGAAAGCAAAAGAGAGCTTTTTGACCAATCGACGTGGTGGCCGCGCTCGAGAAAGCCAAATCGCCAGCGATCTCGTTTCCAATCTACGAAACGGGCGCACCATGGAGTTCCAGCAGAAAAGCGACGAGCGAATTGAAGCGTTAACCAAAGAAAAAGTCGACGCTGCACTACGCAAAGTCATCGATCTCGATCGAATGATCATCGTAACCGCAGGAGACTTCAGCAAAGTTGAATCGGAAAAGTAAAAACGCTTGTAGGCAAAGTGCTCTGCGGTACTGAATCGGTAAAAACCAAGGTTTCCGTCGAATTTCGACCGGCGGCGACCTTGGTGATACCGCAATTGGGGTGTTGCCAAACCGGAACTGCAGTAAACTTTTGTACGAGCATTTCGAACTTTTTCGATCGCACATTGAACTCGCGAACCGTTGGCTTCGTAACACGATGTCGCGGTTCCAACGAATTGATCTTTGGCCCACACATGCAAATTCAATCCAATCGAGGAATGAAAATGAAGTTTTCGTTTTCCGTTGTCGCCTGCCTGATGGTTGGCTTTTCCGTTGTTCTTACCGCAGGCTGTGCCGCACAAAACGCGCCGCTCAATCAAATTTCGTCCTCGAATTCGACGCAGGAGCAGGGGGCCAAAGATGACTTTCCCGAGGCACTGCTTGATCCGTCGAAACTAAACGAAAAAGCTCCGGATTCGTTTCGCGTCAAATTTGAAACCTCTGAGGGTGACTTTGAAATCGAAGTCACTCGCGAGTGGGCTCCGAACGGAGCCGACCGTTTTTACAACATGGTAAAAAGCGGATACTTCAAAGACATTTATGTTTTTCGCGCGATCAAAGGTTTCATGTTCCAGTTTGGTGTTCACGGAAACCCAAAAGTTTCAGCCGCCTGGTCGGAAGCCAATATTCAGGATGATAAGTCTGCGGGCATTTCTAACCTGCCGGGCACGATCTCGTTTGCTCAAACTGGCCGTCCCAACAGTCGATCATGTCAGATGTTCGTCAATCTTGGTAATAACACCATGCTGGATCGATCTCGTGGTGGCGGAGCTCCTTTCTTGCCATTTGGAAAAGTCGTCTCTGGCATGGAGACGATCAGTAAGATCAATACCGAGTACGGCGAAAATGATCGTACGGACCAAGGTGAATTTGTCGCCAAAGGAAATTCTTACATCAAAGGAAAGTACCCCAATCTGTCTTACATCAAATCGGTTTCGTTTGTCGAAGAGAAGGGCAAAGAGGGCGAGAACAAAGAGGGTGTTGGGCAAGGCACTCCGACCCAAGCAACTCAAGGTGGCGGTAATTAGGATGGGGCCAGCAAACCGATGAATGAATCGGTTTGACAGAACATCAGACGACTTCAAATGCTCAGGGATATCCCTGAGCATTTTTTTTTGACATCCAGCCAATGAAAAGCGAACTGAAACACTTTTCAAAGAGACACCTTCCTTTGCCAACAATCTGCCATTGCGTCGTGAAGAAATCCTCACGCCGAAAATCTAAACGGACGGCAAAGACGCCAGCGGCTACAACTCAACCCTCTTCCTTGGTTCTCTGTTCTAATTCTCACCCATTTTCATCAAGCAACGGACCACCGCTTACCGCAGCTAGCAATTCCTACGTTGAGGCGAACGCAACTTTTCGCTACATGTTGCGTTGAAAAGCTGTGCCTTTTTCCAGCTGTCGTACCTGAACCTTGAAGTCTCTGCTGCTCGATGAACCAGCCGGCCGATTCCATCTCGAAGCTCGACCTCCGCTGGGCCAGCCTCTGCGCCGTGATCGCTTTGATTGCGATCTGTTTGAGTGGTTGTGCGGCCGTTGAACAACGGATCCTGCGACAAGCGGTCATCGTAAGCATCGGCAACGAACAAATCGTCGAAGTGACTCCTCGAAAACAACGACGCGTGTCGTCATGGAACCGAGTTTGGCTCAAACCAGAACCACCCTCGCAGCGGACTGCCATCCTGCTACGACGATTCAATCTGGAAAAGGTCTACCAAAAACGCCCCGATGAAGTGATCGAATGGCTGCATCAATTGGTCCGAGGTCGACCTGAACTGCACGAGGTTCATGCGCTCGCCGAGCTGGCTGAGAAACAGGCAAGTTGGTCCTATCGGACGGGTGACACGCAACGGGCAACGCGGCTCTATGCGATGGCCACGATCCACGCGTACAAATTTCTGTTTGACAACGATCTCAATCTCGACCGCAATGCATATGATCCTCAGTTTCGCAGCATCTGCGATATCTACAATCGATCGCTGGAAGGAATGCTACGAGAAATCTGTCTGCAGCAAGGTTTCGCCCAAGGTTATCAAACGGTCGTCGGTGAGGACGGGCGTGAATTGGAAATTGAGGTCCGCATCGAAGGGCGTTGGGAAGATCAACAGTTCGAACGCTTTGAGTTGGTCAACGACTTTGACACTGCCGGATTCGAAAATCAGTACCGCACCTATGGTTTAGGTGCGCCGCTGATCGCCATTCGAAAACAACAACCGATTCATTATCCGTCGGAGCAGTACTACCCACCAGAACTAACGCTGCCAATGACGGCGTTCTTGCACCTGATTCCGTCCGACGAGCATCGGGACCAACCCGACGCTGCGGATACTGAACATCCCCATCGAGCAATTCTGACGTTGTACGACCCGCTGGAACGAACCGCGATCGAGACGGAGAAGAACAAGGTCGTCCCTCTGGAATCAGACATCACCACGCCACTGGCATACGGTTTGAGAGATCCACTGATCAACAAAGGGGTGATTGCGACGGGTTCGCTGCTGAATGCCGATTTTGCTCCCGAAGCCTATGGCATGTTCATGCTCGAACCCTATGATCCGGAAAAGATCCCTGTTGTCATGGTGCATGGGCTCTGGTCTCACCCGGCAACCTGGTCACACATGTTCAATGACTTGCGTGCCAATCCAGAAATTCACAACAACTATCAGTTCTGGTTTTACTCGTATCCGACAGGTCAACCTTTTTGGATCTCAGCAAAACAACTACGTGAAGATCTTGCTTCCATCCGCAAAGAGCTGGACCCGAGTTTCTCGTCCAAGACGTTGGATGAGATGATTTTTGTTGGACACAGCATGGGAGGATTGATTTCGACGATGCAGGTCGTCGAAAGCGAAGATCACTTTTGGAGTGTTGTCAGTCATGATTCAATCACAAAATTTGAAGGTGACCCTGAAACACTGCAACAAGTAAGAAATACATTCTTCTTTGAAGCCAATCGCTCCATCGACCGCGTGATTACGATATCGACTCCGTATCGCGGCAGTAGCGTTGCCAACTCGGCGACACGGTGGCTGGGTCAAAAGCTAATCAAACTCCCTGCGCTCGTTACCGACGACTTCAAAAGGATTGCCCGAAAGAACTCCGATCGGATTAATGATCCCTCCTTCCTTACGACCACGACAGTGGTCGATTCGCTTTCGCCAGACAGTCAAGTTTTCGATGCGCTGGCAAAGTCAAAACGGCATGACGAATTGACGGTGCACAACATCATTGGACGCGTCGATCGAAGTTCCATCTTCAGTGGGACTTCAACCGCCGGGGTCAGCGATGGCGTGGTGGAAATCGGCAGCGCTAAAGCGGTTGACGCACAATCACAAATCTTCGTTAACGAGGAACACCAGAAAGTTCATCAACACCCTGCGTGTATTTTGGAAGTACGGAGGATTTTGATGAAGAACTTGGCTCAGCAGGATCGAATTCACGCTCGCCCATTGCCGGTGCTAATCAGCAGTAACGACGTCGATTGAAATCAATCGCAAGGACATGTAACGACCGGCGTCGTCGACTCACAACGCGTCGATGGTTTTCAACATGCGAACGGCAACCGCAGAGCAACGTGCAACCACTTACTCCTTGCCGACGGCGATCACATGATTCTGTCCGCGAAAGATCATCAGCCCTTCGGAAACCGCTGGGGTTGCCAGAACGGATTCGCCCAGCACGTTGGTTTCAACTAACGAAAACTTCGGTCCCGCTTTGACGACCAGAACTCGACCATCTTCAGCGGTACAGTAAATATGACCGTCCGCTGCAATTGGTGAGGCAGTAAAGCTGAGCGTTCCACCCTTCGCTTTCATCCGTTTCCGATACATCTGCTTGCCGGTTTTTGCTTCGTAACAACTGAAAATCCCGTTGTTTGCACAACAGTACAGGTAGTCACCATAGACGATCGGAGTCGGCATGTAGGGGCCGCCCCGTTTGACACTCCATGGAATCGAATCGTTGGTGCTATCGCCATCTGACAAACTGATGTCACCTTGGGCTGTCGGTCGAATCGCGTAGATCGGCTGGATCGGCGAATAACCGCTTGATACAAAGATCAAACCGTGGGCGACTGAAGGGGTCGGCACAACGATCTCCGAGTGTCCCTTCAGGGACCACATTTCACGACCATCTTTGATATCGTAACCACGAGCCGCATTGGTTCCATTGGTGATCACCATCGTCACATCATTGAACTCGTGAATCGTTGGACTTGACCAAGACGGAATTTCATCCCGTTTGGTCCGCCAAATTTCGTCACCATTGTCCAAGTTGAATGCGGCGATAAAGGACTGACCCTGGATATCACACTGCACGATCACTCGGTCTTTGTAGATCACTGGCGAGCTACCGAACCCCCATTGGTAGCCGGCATCATAGAACCAACCGCTATCCAGAAAACCAAGATCGCGTTTCCATGTCAGTTTTCCGTTGGGGTCATAGCAATACAATCCTTCGCTGCCAAAAAAAGCGACCACTGCTTTACCATTGGTGGCGACCGTTGGATTGGCATGAGAAGACTTGGCATGCCGCTTGACTTGCGGTTTGGCTCGGTTAGCCGTTTTCTTCCAGAGTACCGATCCCGATGTTTTGGAAAGACAAACGACCTGGAACTCATACACCCGTTCGTCATCGACTGAAGAAACGTCACCATAGAGCCCAATCTTGACATTTTGATCTTTGCCGTCGGCAACCGCTGTGGTCACAAAAACTTTGTCACCCCAGACAGCAGGACAAGACATGCCCAGACCTGCCACAGGCGTCTTCCATCGCACATTCTGATTCTCTTTGTCGTCGACTTGCCACTGCAAGGGTACATTTTGGCCGTCGGCAATACCGCGTGATCCTACTCCACGAAATCCTGGCCAATTTGGCGAAGAGACATCCAGGTCTTTGGAGACAAACGCCTGCTCTGGATCTGCATCCTTGGCGTCGCCATCGTTTGCATCATCTGAAGCAGGAGCATTGTTGGCTTGAGCGGCTGGAGTTTCACTTGGTTTGGAATCCGCAGACACCGGCGTCAGTCGGACGGAATTGGAGCCAAACGAAACATTGACGGAAGACACTTTTTTGTCATCACCGATCTCAAACTTGGCAATGTTTCTGGAAAAGAAAAACTCATTCGTATCGATCGGAATCATCTTCACCGGAAAGCCATTGGCAATCTTTATTTTCAAATCTCCATCCGCTTCGGTGACTTCGACTCCAAAACGCGACGAGGCGTATTTACCGGCCAGCGACTTGAGTTGCTCTGCAGAGACTTTGACTGGGACAGAATCTGGAAGTTCAGCTTTGTTGAGCAGCTCCAAAATCTGTTGATCCGTATCACCGGAACGTTGCTCGACGATGGTCCTGAGTTTGACCAACCACGCTTGAGGAATTCCTTTCGTTTCGATCATCGATTTCACGGTATCGACATCGCCCCCGACCGCGGCACCGAGTAGAAAATTGAAACCACCTTCCGCTCCGGCAGCAAACAACATGTTCAAAATTTCTTTGCGACTTTTCTGCTGCGCCCAAGTCACCGGTGTTGCGTTATAAAACGTGTCACGCACGTTTGGATCCGCACCTTTGGCCAGAAGGTATTTCACCATGTCCTGATTGCCACGATCGCAAGCAAAAAACAGTGCGGTCGCCCCGTAACGATTCTTTGAATTGACATCCGTTCCGCTTTCGATGGCCAATTTGACTTTTTCCAAATCGTCAGCTTGGGCCGCCGCAATTAATTTCTTGCCGTCATTCTGAGTCGTCGTGCCACTTTCGGTTTGTGCCGTCAATTTCGTTGTGTTGGCGAGCAACAACAGAACCGCAACCAACGTCATGGCGGCGGTGTACATTGAAGCCTTCAATGCGTGGGGTCGATTCAATCGGAACATGCTGGGAACTTGGCTGATCATGTGGCCGCCTACAATAGGATTTGGTGAATACGTTTTTGGTTTCTAAGCTACTTAATCTGTCTCATCAACCAACTTCACATAACGTTGATGTCGGTGAAAGATTTTGTGCAGCATTTTTGAGGAATTCTCAACGGCAAACGAATCGCTCGCCCTAACAAGAGTCGTTCTTGTACCATCAAGATATCAAATCGGTACTCGTCTACGTACATTTGGTTTCCGAATTTTGCCGGTCACGCTGAATTGTTGCAAGATTGACCAATGTAACGTCGACTTTTGTTTTGGAAGGACTTTCCTTGATCGCCAACATGCAAGATCGTTTTCGTCAGGCATTTTTTGATCAATTTCTTTGGCGAAACAACGAACACTTGCTCGTTGAGTTACGCTAAAACCTGCTCGACTTTTGCGAATATCCCAACTGACAACGAACGACAATGAGCCACGTACAACCGCCAATCAAACCTCATTACCAATCGCCACCCCCATACGCGATTGAGCCAGAGTCGAATGGGCTTGGCACCGCCGGGTTCGTGATTTCATTGATCAGTCTGTTTCTATGTGGCATTCCGGCCATCATCGGCGTCTTGCTCTCGTTATTCGCGCTGGGCAAGAACCCGAAAGGGTTCGCGATTGCCGGACTGTTCATCGGATTGCTCGGTCTATTGGAGTTGGTTCTTTGTTGTACCATGGCCTACGGCATGTACGTTGCGGTCAACAAAATGATTGACTCGGTCCAAGTCATCGCGACTCAGGCAATTTTGACCAAGTCAGCAAATGAGATTGGTAATGAATGGGAGAAAACGGGCGAGCTGCCCAATGAAGTCGACGGGCAAATCATCATCGGCGAAACCAAGGACGCCTACGATCAACCAGTCGTATACGAAACGGATGGCAATTCATTCACGATGCGAAGCCGCGGTCCCGATGGTGTTTTGATCACTGACGACGACATCACGGTCGGTCCTTACAGCACCGCTGAGGAAGCCAAAAAAATCTATGAGCCAGACTTCGACGATATGAATTTCCCGGACGACATGAATGAACGTGAAATCGAAGAACGCAAACGAAAAATTCGCGAGGCGATCGACAGAGCCAAACGTAATGCCGAACGGGAACTCGACCAAGCGAAACCATCGTTCGAGCCGGGTGAGCTGCAACTAGACTTTTGAGCCAGAATGCTTTCACCTCTTCAAAAAACTAACCGTTCATCAATTGGCGGGCGCGTGGATCCAAAAGCACCGTCAACGCGTAGATGCCGATGACCGTAGGAATACAACAACACAGGCCCGTCAATGCAGTTGTGATGGAGCCCGCAATGGCCAGACTGTGGCCGCGTTGTTGAATCATGGCAAGTGCTCCAAGAAAGCCGATCGCTTGGCCGGCAAACAACAGGATCGCCATGACTAGTTCCCCGAATTCATCGCCGCGCATCCTCCCGTCGAACAGTTCTAGCACGACTCCGACCAGATTAAAAAGCATTCCCAAGCCACCGAGCGATACAACCACCAGAACTGCGATGCCTGCAGCCCTGATCCTCGAGCGTAGCTCAACGTCGTTGTTGCGGACAGGTGCACCGGTACTGGTCGCCGGCTGATACGGGTTTGCGGTATTTGGTTGACTGGGCCGGCCCGTTTGTCCGGCGTAGGGATTTGCAGGAGAACCAGCATACGGATTTTGACCGCTTCCCACGTATGGGTTTGTGCTGGATTGACCACCCTCTCCACTTGCTGGTTCACCATACGGATTCGAAATGGTGTCGAGGTAGGGATTGTCCGGCGGAACCGAACCACTTGGCTCTGCTGGCAAATTAATTTCGGGAGAGGTCGGAGCCAATTCGCCAACCGGCGGCACGGGTTCTCCGGGAATCTGGACGACCGTTTGACAGCTTGGACAACGGGCTTTTTTACCCGCAGTTGCATCGGGAACTTTTAAAACCGATTGACAAAACTTGCACTGAAATTCAATTGCCACAGCTGGCCTCGAGGTTTAATGAGTCGAATCGCTGAGCTGCAAGAATACCTTGTCCCCATCGTTGGGAACAACCTCACCAATGATTTGACTTTGCCCAAAACCAGCGTCATTCAGCTTCGCCAAAACACGTTCCGCTGCCGCTGGTTTGACTCCCAACAAGAGCCCCCCACACGTTTGCGGGTCATACAAAGGTGCAATTCTGTTTTCGCCAACACCATTGCAACGGAAGTCAATGGTTTCCACGATCAACTGATTATCGGGAGCGAGTGTACTCTCGATCCCCGACTCAATCAGCTCCAGACAACCTGGATACAATGGCACGTCGTTCAGGTTGATCGCTGCCGACTTTTGACTGGCTCGTAACATTTCGATCAAATGCCCTCCCAGCCCAAACCCGGTGACATCGGTTATCGCCGAAACATCTTCGGATTGGATTAACTCGAGCGCGATCTGATTCGATTGCAACATCGAATCGACCAGTTCAAGATAGCTACGGCCGTCCAGTTTCGCTTGCATTTGTGCGGCCAAAAGAACGCCGCTACCAATCGGTTTTGTCAAAATCAGCTGATCGCCCACCTCCAACATTCCCTTGGTTTTCGGATCGGCCAGTTGATAACCAAGAACGGTAAAACCCGCCGTCAGCCTCGGACCTTCGATCGAGTGTCCGCCGACGATGGTCGCTCCCATCTTTTTAAGTTCATCGACGGCACCCGCCATCAGCTCACGCATCACTTGCAGTTGTGCACGAGGATGACCGAGCGGCAGCTCCACAATCGCCAGGGCGCTGGTTGGTTGAGCCCCCATGACAAAACAATCGCTCGCTGAATTCAGCATTGCAATTCGACCGACAACGTAAGGGTCATACAAGGGGCTGGCAAAAAAATCTGTCGTGACGGTCACACGACCATCACGCGTGCGAACGACGGCAGCGTCATCCGGATGATCGAGCCCAATGATCACATCCTCATGCGGTGGTACTTCGAGTTCACGAAGGACTTGACTGAGCAACTGGCTACCAATTTTGCCGCCGCATCCAAGACAACGCATTGCTTCTTCAGTGTCAACTGGAGATACATCCACCATCTCCATCGGAGTATAGTCCTGATACATCTTCATGAACTTGCGGTCGATGCGATCTTTCAACCACCAGCACCAACGACCGGAAAAGCTTCGATTACCATACTCCGCAATCGACTTGCCGTCTGCACTGTTGATCAACTTCAAAAAGGTTCTCTGAGGAGCGTAATTGGTCAGTTTTCGGTTCCAAACCAACCGACGGATATTGTCCCAAAGCACAGGCCCCTGGCGAACGGCATAGACACCGGCTTTCGGAAGTAATTCATTTTCGATGCTCCCAGTATCGCCGACCGCCAAGATCCGGTCATGCGAAGTTAGCTGCAATGTCGAACGTGTTATTAAAAAACCGTTGTCATCTTTTTCGAAATCAAATCGATCCAATAGCCCAGGCGCTACGGCGCTGGTCGCCCAAATGGTCAAGTCGCTGGATAATTCAGAACCGTCCTTGAGTTCCAGACGCGGATTGTCTCCATCAACGATCCGGCTGACTCGGCTGCCCGTTTTCACCGCGATCCCTCGGTCAGCACACACCTGCTGAACACGGTTTCTGGTTGAATCGTTCAGGCCTGCACCGATCTCGGCAGCGCCAGTTACCAAACAAATTTCGTAACGAGCACCAGCAGGCATTCCCAACGCAGCAGGATCTGTTTTTAAACGTTGGTCCAGACAGAATGCAATTTCGATACTGCCGATGCCGCCACCCACGATTGAAATTTTCAATGGACGACTGGGCGACGCCAATGTCTCGATCCGTTGCTTCAATCGATCCAAATAGGTTTGCATCGGCTTGATGGCGATCAACTGCGAAGCGGAATGATCAAGTTCGTCAAATTCAATGACACCCTCGGCTGTAACCAACTCCACTCCGTTGAATGTGGGGCGCGAGCCAACACCGATCGATAGCACATCGAAGGCAAGGGAAGGGCGGTCACGGAAGTGGATTTCTCGATTGGCTGCATCGATTGCAGTAACATCGCCGACGATTAATCGTGCCCCAGCAGACTGGCAAAGCCGGACCAGATCGATCTCCATGTCCGGCACATCGTACTGACCGGCAAGCACACCTGGCATCATTCCCGAATAAGTCGCAATCGGAAAGTTGGAGATACAAACGAGTTGGGCATTGTCCAACGGTTCCATCTTCCACATCCGCAGCACATGTGCGTTGGTGTGACCGACTCCCAACAGCACGATCGTATTGCGTCCAAGTTTTTTTTGCATGAAGGATCAGTTTTGAATATCAAAATCCCGATGTGAATTCGAAGCGTACAGACTAACCAAGTTATCGGCAGTTCGACAGCCTAATCCATTCTTCGTTTCGTGAAATTGAACTACAATCTGTGGACGATCGTCTCCAAGTCGTTCGCGTCATAACGTAAAGACGTTTGCTTGAAACCAATGAAAGTTGTGTCGTTCATTGACCACGCCAATCACCCAACGCACCGCGGTAACAGATTCAACAACCAGCCAGCCAGCCCGGTTGGATGTCATTCGTTCGCTGTTGGAAGTCGGCTTGATCTTTGTCATCTTCGCACTCTTTGCTGCTCAACTTCCGCCAGATGTGAACGAGTCGCATTACTTGACCAAAGCGAAGCACGGTTGGGATTCCGAGTGGTGCCCAGGAGATCTGTTTCTGTCCTCGTCCTTTTCGCACTGGTTGTTTTACGCGGTTACCGGCTGGCTCAACTCGTTCTTGAGCCTTTCCCAAGTCGCTTGGACGGGTCGAATGGTAACGTGGCTGTTTCTGGCTTTCGCTTGGCAGCGACTCAGTTGGAGCATCTTGCCCAAACGCGGCATGGCAATCGTTTCCGCAACGCTATTTCTACTGCTCAATGACCGTTTCCATTTGGCGGGTGAGTGGGTCGTGGGCGGGTACGAAGCCAAGGGTCTCGCATACGGATTTGTGCTCTTGGGGTTATCCAGAATCGCACAGGCCAAACCTGTCTCCGGTGCGACTTGTTTCGGTGCTGCGACGGCGTTCCATGTACTCGTCGGTGGGTGGGCGTGGGTCGCCTGGATATCTGGAAATGCGCTCCTTTGGGCATTTCGTCGCGAACCTGCCAAACGACTTACTCAAAAGACGACTTGGAAACTGTGGCACTGGCTGCCGGCAGTCGTCATGTCGTTGATTGGAGTGCTGCCGCCGTTGTTGTCTGACATGTCCGCCGATGCCGATAGCGCCTCTGCGGCCAGTTTGATTTACGTGAACCAGCGAATTGCACATCATCTGAATTTTTCTGCTTTTCCGTCGATGCATGTGGCCCGTTTTCTGGCGATGACGATCGGCTTGTTGTTGATCGCACGCCAACTGAATCGGCTCAACGAAACAGGTGGCTCACGTTGGACGCAACTGTTCTGGTTTGCTGCAGGAAGCCTGTCGATTTCGATGGTTGGATTGTTGCTTTCCGGGTTAGCCGAACAGCCTGATGCCTTTTCGACGTGGTCAGCTGGCATGTTGCGATTTTACTGGTTTCGACTTGCCGACTTTGCCGTGCCATGTTCTTTGGCGGTTGCGTGTTCCATCGTGTTGTATCGACTGTTGGCGGCCACTGATTTGCAGAACCGATCGCTACAACGAATCCGTGGCGGCGTGTTTGTGTTGGCGCTTGCAGCAGCTGCTGTCAGCATGATTGTTGATCGCCATATGGACCCAAGACCGCGGGCAGATCGTGCCGCGCTTCCGGAGTTTGGCAACAATTGGGAACGGACTCTCGGCACGTTTGAGAATTGGAAAAGTGTGTGTCGCTGGATCAACGAGAACACTGAAGAAGATGCTGTCTTTATCACGCCCGATTCACAACAGACGTTCAAGTGGTACGCGGGTCGAACCGAGGTCGTCAGTTGGAAGGACGTCCCTCAGGATGCGACAAGCATGATTCAATGGCGTCAACGCGTTTCGGAATTGTGTGAACCGCAACGTCGCTATGAGCCAGGGCTGATGTCGTATTCTGATCAACAGCTTCGTGAATTCGGCAAAAGATACAAAGCCAAGTACCTGTTGGTTCCTCAGGCCGATGTCGACATGATGAATGAGCCGACGACATTGCGACAGGTGTACCCAGCGACGAAAGAATCTCGTTCCAGTTATGTTCTGTTTGAGTTATAGCTTGATCGCTGTGACCGAATTGGTTTGGTAAGTGGTAATTAGTAAGTAAGTGAAACACCCCCGCAACGCCAAGTTCGTAGTACCGAGCTTTAGCCGGAATCGAACCAGACGAAAACACTAACCCTGCCGAGCCATTGAACCGGACTTAACCGCTGCCTGCAAACGGCTGCGAAGTTCGTAGTACCGAGCTTTAGCCGGAATCGAACCAAACGAAAACACTATCACTGCCGAGCCATTGAACCGACCTAACCGCTGCCTATAAACGGCTGCGAAGTTCGTAGTACCGAGCTTTAGCCGGAATCGAACCAGACGAAAACACTAACCCTGCCGAGCCATTGAACCGACCTAACCGCGGCCTGCAAACGGCTGCCAAGTTCGTAGAACCGAGCTTTAGCCTGCTTTAGCCTGCTTTAGCCAGCTTTAGCCAGCTTTACCCATCTTTAGCCGGAATGACGGCCGAGGTTCGGTTACGGTTCACGCAACGCTTCGCCATACCTGATCAACGGGTCGAGGAAATATTCAATCACGCGGCGGTGACCGATCTTGATGTCGACCGTCGCTGACATGCCTGGGACCAAACGAAAATTCTCCGGCAACGACTCCAACTCATAGGGCTTCAAGATCCGGACGCGTGCTTTGTACGTCGTCACGCCAGTAGAAATTCCGCCGGGCGCCTGTTGCTCGAACGAGCCTTCACTGATCGTACGGACGGCACCCTGTATTGAACCATGTTTCTGATACGGAAACGAACTCAATTTGATTCGTGCCCCACTGCCACCGGGAAAGTCACGCGATTCCATTTGAGCGAGCGTGGCTGTTTGGACTCGACCAATGTCTTTCCCTTCAATCTCGACTTCGACTTCCAATTCTGCTTCGACGGGAATCAGTTTGAACAGTGGCTCGCCAGGCTGCATCACGGTTCCAACCGATTTCTCGGCAACTTCGAGGACAAAAAACTCTTTGTAGGGCAAGTCATCGGGCACTCGAAGCTCGACGAACTGGTTTTGACGAATCGCTTTATTGAGTTCCTGTTCAACGCCAGAAAACTGGTCCGTCGCGGCAACCAAGTCGGTAACCACTTCCGTCCGATGTTTGGCCTGATACGCCGCCATCTCAGCCAAGTTGGCTTCGAGTGATTTGTTCAATTCTTTGTTCTTACTGTTGCCGGTAACGACTTTCATTCGCGCGTCATTGGCTTGCAATTCCCATTGCAGCAACTCCAGTTTTGAAGCGCTTTGTTTCGCATAGAGCTTCTTCATCTCTTCAAAATAGTCGCGGTAGCTTTGGTAGCTGTCCAAGTTGTTGTCGATTTCGCTTTTGTTGTTTTCCAGCTGGACTTCTAGTGTCTCTTTCAACGTTTCGAATTTTCGGATCTCAGCAGCGTATTCCCGTTTGCGATCGATGTACAACTGGTACTGCATTAACCAGTCGCGATCATTTTCGTGACCCGCAAGCGAGAACTCGACATCATCTCGCTCGGCCCGCAACCGGGCGATGACGGCTGTCAACGAAGCCTTTTGAGCTTCGAGCTGTTTCATGTCGGCGTCAGAAAACGTTGGGTCAACCGTGGCAATCAGAAACCCGGCAGGAACACGATCGCCAAACTTCGCGTTCATAGACGCGATGGGCGTCGAGAGTTTGGTATCAATGACCACGGGAGGATCGACCGTCACCAGTTCACCCTGTGCGACGACAATTCGATCGACTTCCGCCCAACATGCCCATGTCACAACAGCGACGATCAGTCCGACGACGGCGTACAGTGTCCATCGAGCCCCTCCGGGCGCGGCGGTCTTTTCGATTTCGACGGCATCAGGTTGAAACTCATTGATCAACGCGTCATGGTTACTTCGCTGACGATGCTGTTCTTCACGAAACTCACGGCGACGACGCTCGCGAATTTCTTCAACGGTTTCTTCCGCTACGTCCGTCCCATTTGTTGATACCATAGCTCTTGATAAACCTTGCTTTTATTGAGCAGTTGCTTGTGCGTCCCCATCGATGAAACTTGGCCTCGTTCCAACACAAGGATGGCGTCACAATCGATCAGTGTTGAAAGACGGTGTGACACGAGTATCACGGTGCGTCCTTTGGCGATCGTTTTCAAGTTACGTTGGACGATCGATTCGCTTTCCGGATCCAACGCACTGGTCGCTTCATCAAAAATCAGGATTCGCGGGTCTTTCAACAACGCCCGGGCAATTGCCAGTCGTTGTCTCTGACCACCTGACAGATTCGATCCGCTTTCTTCCAGCATCGTGTCGTAGGACTGAGGCATCCGCTCAATAAACTCGGATGCACCAGCCATGCGAGCAACGAAAACGATTTCCTGAAAGGTGCTGTTCGGTTTGGCCATCGCGATGTTTTCACGAATCGTTCCGCGGAACAGGAAGTTATCCTGCAACACGACACCAATGTTCTGGCGTAAGTGAGCAATATCGAGCTCACGCATGTCCAGTTTGTCAATTCGCATCAACCCGCGTTGGGGTCGATGCATGCCTTGCAACATACGCGTTAGCGTCGTTTTGCCAGATCCACTCCGCCCGACCACGCCCACGACTTTGCCCGCCGGGATCATGAACGAAACTTGATCGAGTGCCGGCGGTGAAGTGGGATCATAGTTAAACGAGACGTTTTCGAATTCGATGTGGCCTTGGATGATCGGACGCAAGCCATGACCAATTCCCGCCTCCGCTTCATGGTTCATCACCGAACCAAGCATGCGAACGGACAAGGCACACTTCTGGTAGGAATGAACCAGACTGACCAGCTGAACCAATGGACCGGTCACTCGGCCAGAGATCATTTGAAACGCGACCAGTTCACCGACAGACAGCTCTTTGCCAATCACCAAGGAAGCTCCGAACCAGACAACCACAACGGTCAACAGCTTTTCCAGCAGCTTTGACATCGTGGTGGCAGCGATGGAGATCTTGCCTACACGAAACTGCATCGCGACGGCTTGTGCCGAGCTCTGGTCCCAATTCTTTCGTTGGACTGGCTCCATGGACAGTGCTTTGACCGTCTGGATTCCATGAATGGTTTCGACCAGCATTGCCTGCCGTTCACCTTCAGCGTTGTACAACGCTTCCAATCGACGGCGGTAGGGGCCCAACAGGACGCCGATATTGATCGCCAACAATCCGGAAAAGACCAAAACGATGATGGTCAACTTGACGCTGTAGTACAGCAAAATCGGCAAGAAGATAAACAGTGCCGCTGAATCCAATAGCGTCAGAAAAAGACTACCTGTCAAAAATTCACGGATCTGATTGGTCTGTTGCATGTGCTTGGTCAGCACACCAGCGGTCATATGTTCGAAGTAGCTCATCGGCAGCCGGAGCATATGCCCAAACGTTCGCGTGGCGACTCGAATGTCAATCTTGCTGGTCGCATGCAACAGAAGAAACCCTCGCATGTAGCCAAGGATTGCATCAAACACGAGCGCAACACAGATCCCGACCGTCAACACCTGGAGCGTCTGCATCGCCGAGTTAACCAGCACTTTGTCAATCACGATTTGAAAGAACAAAGGCACAACTAACGCGATCAAGTGAATGAAGATCGCTGCGACCGCAACATCTACGAAGGCGATTCGCTGACGCCAGATCTCCGGAATAAACCAAGTTAAACTGAACGGCTGCTTGGAGTCGAACATCGAGAACTTGCGTTTCGCAAGAATGACTTCGCCTTTCCACGCCGACTCGAATTTCTCTTTGTCGAGAAAGATGAACCCTTCCTGATCCGCCAACGGATCGAAGACCGCGAGTTGTTCAACGGTCTCGCCAGATTCATTTTCGATTTTTCGCATTCCGACCAAAATGACGTAGTTGCCATTCTTAAGTCGAGCCATCGCGGGGAATGCCTGGCCAAGCTTACGTAGCTGTCTCCAGGTCATCCGGGTGTATCGTGCTTTGAATCCCGTTTCTTTGCAAATCCGCAGCAACTTGCGTACCGTCGGGGCTTCGTTGGCCAACGAGTAATCATGAATCAATCGATCGGCACTGACGTCGATACCGTGATGACGGGCCATCAAAGCGAGACATTGAAGCGACGTATGTCTGGCTCGCATCTCTTCGGCTTCATGATCCGTTTCATCTTCGCCCGAATCGGGCGGGTCATCCGGATCTGAAGGCGCCGCTGATTCGCTGGTCGGTGGCTCCACTGGAGCGTCGCCGCCAAGAGTTGATGCCGAAGTCAGATCGTCTGAGCCTGAATGCTCAAAGCCGTCATCTTTGTCGGGCTTCGCCGTTTCGTCAGGATCGTAACCCTCGAAAGAGGAGTCGCGGATTGGCTGATTGGGTTCCGACATTGTGAATTGAAGATTGGGGGAGCGTGACGCGGGGGGCGTGCGGGGTTGGTCGATTGTTTCCAGTTGCCTAATCAAGGACAACCAATTGGAAAACGTCTCGATGCGTTTTTGCAGAGAGAAAGTGTAGAACACCAATAAGAAAACACGTCCCAACCGGTTGCTTTTGATCGCAATTCCACGCGTTAGTTCCCCTGATGCGACAGATTATTCGCATCAGGGACCAATTCGGCCGTCAGAGTAATCGCTACGATCATCAAAGCCGTGCGTCGTCGGGAATCGACGGATCGCCAAGCGAGTTCATAGGCGGCCCACAAAAAAATCCCCAGGCGTTTCCGCTCGGGGATTGAGTTGTTCAGATTTTCAGCTGAGGTGTTTGATTAAACAGTCGGTACTGCGATGAAGCCGCCATTGTCGCCTTCGACGCTGGTCAACCGGAATCGTTGACGTGTCGTATCTGCGGCTGCAAACACTGAATTCAAGTCGACAGAATTGCCGATTTGAGCTCCAAACTCATCATGGAAAGTCATCAGTTCGACGGCAGAAGCCTGGTTGGCAAAGTCTGCCACAACGACGGTTCCTTGGCCCTCGCCACGATTCAAAGTGATATCGATTCGCAGATTGTCACCGAATCGACGGAAGACAAAGTCATCTTCAAGAGCATTAATTTGTCCTGATGGATCGAAGAACTTGATTTCTTCAAGCCCGCCGTTGCCCTCTTCGCGAACTGAATCGCGACCGTCACCGAGGCTCCAGATAAACGTGTCGTTACCAGTTCCACCACGCATGACGTCATTGCCGCCACCTCCGCGAAGCGTGTCATCGCCACCGTTTCCAAACAGGAGATTGCGGATCTCGTTACCACGAATGTTATCGTTGCCAGAACCGCCACGAGCGTTTTCAAACTCAGCATCATAAGCGATTCGCAATGACTGCTGAACGCCGTTGACTGAAGACCAAGTCCCTTCACGCAGGTCGATTGTCTCGTTAGCAACATGCGACGTGTAGTTCAACGTGTCGATGCCACCACCATCGAAAATCGTGGTTTGGTGCTGTTCCGAATTGCTGATGAAATGTGGATAGCTTCCAGAGAAACCATTTCCGTAATGATTGTTGCCCGGGTTGTAGTTGGTATTAACACCGTACAATCGTTGGAGCTCCATCACATCGTACAACATCAACGTTGATGGCTGTTCCGGATAAGGATCGTAGCGATTGTGTTGGCTGTCATGCTGGTAGGCCATCGTGGTCAAGTAGTCGAAGTTCGTGAAAATCGACAGGAATGGCGAACCTTCGAAGGGGTGTTTGAAACCCAAGGCGTGACCGATCTCGTGAATCGATGTTAAGCGGAATGAACCGCCCAGCGAAACATCTGTTGGTGTATCTGGATCGTAATCTGTCAGCGCCGGGTTGGTGTTGTACCAGATATCGCTGAAGACGTTTCCGCGTCCGTCGAAGCCTGGCAAGAATGCATATGCTGCGGCACCAGCGAGACCACAATCGAAGTTACCCCAAGCTCCAAAGACCAATTCGGCATCCGCGGCATCTCCGGTGTAAGCGACCTCGCGGAATTCAACGTTGGCGTAGGTTTCATAATTCGCAAAGACTTCACGAATCGACTCACGCTGAGGCTGACTCAATGCTCGTGTATTGAGCGCTTCGAGTCCAATTGGGTTGTCGCAAGTCGCCTCTGGAGGATAGTAGGTTGGCAGTGGCGGATAGTTTGGATTCTGCCGAGTTCCGCCACTTTGATTACCACCGTCAATGAAGGTGTAGGTGATTTCGGTAACTTCGCCACCATCATGGTTGGTGATCTGAGTCCCAGAAACCAATGAGCTTCCACCCACAGGATCGGTGTTGACGTTGACCCGAGTCCATTCCGTCCAACCTGTGATTCCGTTGTCACCCCGAATCAGAACTGGATCAAGCTGTCGACCAAAGTCGACTTCAGCACCTTTGAAAACCAGTCGGTCAAATTCATCGGCGGTCAGTGTGTGAACAACGCCCTGTTGCAAGTCGACACCATCGAGCTCGATTCGACCGCTGCGGAAGAAGTCATTTTCGTCGTAGACCTGATACTGAATCAGCGACGGACCAAGATCAGTTTGGTTGATGATGCTTGACGCTGGAACACGCTCGATCGTGTCGACCGAAATATCATTGGTCGACGCTTCAATGACTGGAGCCCCAACCGCTTCCATCGTCGCCGTCTGCAATGTACTCAAGTTGCGACCGTCAGAAAGCAGCATGCGGAACTGCTCTTCGTTCGCTTGATCCGACAGATGGTAACGCACTTCGCTGACTTGATCCCAATCCAACTGGATCCAGGTTCGTGCTGGCTGGCGAACACCGTTAACTGAGAAGTAGTTACTTCCTGCTGCATCGCCAGTGTCAAACAAGCGGAAGAACGCTGGCAAGTCGCCATCGGCATCGGACCAGGTAAACAGACTTTCGAGCGTAAACGTCGTTCCCAAACGGCCTTGTGCGTTAACCAGATTTAACTCAGGAGCAAACAGGTTTTGCAACGTGCCAATTTGGAAGGAGTCCATTTCGCTCCAAACACCATTGGCAAAGACTCGCACACTGATCGTTTCGGTTTGTGGACCAAACTCACCACCGCGATATTCGAGTTCATCCAGTTCATCAGCGGAGACTCGAAACCAGGTTGCAGGTGGCAATCGATCACCACGGAAGATAAAGTGCCCTCCGTTGGAGTTGAATTGTCGTTCGACGAACATGAATTCTTCGATCAGGTCGCCATCAGCATCGACGTAATCAAGAATTGGCTGACCGACAGGCTTGGTTCCGCTGACATTGGCAACGCCACCGGTGGCAATGTTCAGGTAGTGATTTGATTGAACTTCCGCGTCACGCCCGTCGACCATCGGAGGTACGACAGTGTCAACCTGGACATTGGTAATTCGACTGAACTCAAAACCGTCGTAAACTTGGAAACCCACGTTTTCGGTCTGAGGGCCAACCGCTCCGCCGACATAATAGAGCTGGTCAATAAACTGAATCGGGACGACAAACCATTCTGCCGAAGGCATGCGTTCGCCTTGGTATTCCCAATAGCCACCATTGGCATTGAATCGGTAGTCGACAGCGATGACATGGGTGACATTGTCACCATCCGCATCAATCGTGCTGAAAAACTCTCTCGCTGGACGACGATCGCCAATCAAAACCTGCTGTGGATTGGGTTGGATGACCGTTTCTGCAGTTGTCGCGATATTGAAATCGGCAACTTCGCTCCACGAGAAACCGTCAAACGCCATGGCTGAAATTCGTTCAACATCACGACCTTGTGTGGCGCCTTCGTAAAACAAAGACGACAACTCGGCGGCTTCCACCTGGAACCATTCGCCTTGAGGCATCAACTGGTCGCCAAGTCGAAACTGACCACCATTGGTGCCAATTTTTCGATCGACGATGAAGAGGCGCTGCAGAGCGTCATTGTCTCCGTCGGTGTATTGCAACAGCGGTGCGACGGGGAGTGAATCGTTGGCTCCGACACGGCCATCAATTCCTGCCAATTCAGGTCGAGCGTTGCCGCTGGTCAAACCGCCGTAAGCAGTGTTGCTCCAAAACTCACCGTCGAAGACGCGAACACTGAACGATTCCCGATTAAAAAACGGGGCGCCCTGGTATCGGACTGACCCCGCTTGTTCGATGGAGACTTCGTGCCAAACGTTTGCTTCTTGGACGACACCACCGACGACGAAATTACCGCCCCCGATTCGGTTGTCACGGAACTGCATACGTAGAATCTGAGAATCTGGATCCGGATCAGTTACCGTAAACATCTCGGTAAATCTGAGGAATTCGCTGAGACCAACCACATTGGGTTGGGTGCTCACGACGGGTGGATTCAGGTTGTCCATGGATTACCTCTAGCTAATGAAAAGCCCGTAAAAAGGCGTTTTTTGTCGGTTGTCTGACACCGGAGCGAGTTCGGAAGTTTCATTATATTTACGAAGAACCCAATAATTCGGCAAGTCTTTAGAAATTGGGAGATTTCGCGGGGCCACCTGCGTCTGTTTCGGGTAATTCGGCTGCTGCGGATTGTTCGTCTCCACGCGGCTTTACCAAGCCTGCTTCGATGAGTTGCTTAACTAAGTTTTCCATCGCACTGAAGCTCCGCAAGAACCCATCCGGAGGCATCACAATCCGACGCGAAAACTCCAAACGTGGCTTGTCTTCAGGGTTGTTTTGTGAACCGACCAACGTGACCAGATCCATTCGAACCATGCCTCCGCTGAGTGTGATTTCTCCGATACCGTCTGCAAAAAAATCGCGTGAATCTGACATCATTTCTCCTGAGTCGTTGTTTGAAACCGAGTGGAACTCACCTCAAAACGATGGATCATCCCAAAACGGTAGAAGTTTTCTCTTTAGATAACAGATCCATCGGCTCGATAACAGATAGCAGCGAATTGCATTCACTTTTTTCCTGTCATGCGGGCGAACCTGCATCGACACCGATTCGAGATTTCGCTATTTACCGATGTAATTGCACGAATTCCGTGCAAAATCCGCCTTAATTCACCTACCCATTGGTCATCGCTATCGCCAATATGTCCTATCTCGCCGAAATCTGGAAGTCGTTTCGTGCTACGGTACGCGGATTCGATACGCCTCATCAACTGGCATTGGGGATTACGCTGGGCGTAATGGTCGGTTTGCTGCCAAAAGATTCATTGCTGCCTTATGTGATCGGAGCGATCGCAATTCTGACGCCGGGCAATCTGATTTGTTTGGCCGTTGGTTGCCTGATCGGTTCGATCGCGAGCCCTTGGATGGATCCATTGACGCATCAAATCGGCAGCTCGATTTTGACGTTCGAGCCGCTTCAACCGCTCTTGGCAAGCCTGTATCAGCTGCCAATGATCCCGTGGGCACGTCTTGAAAACACGGTAGTCACGGGCAACCTCGCACTTGGAATCATCACTGCGGTTCCCGTTTATTTTGTTTCCCGAAGATGTGTCGCGATGATGGGCCCAAAACTCTATCGCTGGTTAATGCGGCTCTGGCCATCTGGCGATACCACTACTTCGGAACTTGCCCCTCAGCTACAGGAAAGCTAATTGCGTTATGGCGCGTTGGACGTACCTCATACCTCGAATCATCATTCTCGGGCTGATCCTACTTGGCGTTTGGGTTGGCGCTGATCCGCTGACACGTAATGTGATCATCGGTGGCTTGCAATCAGCGACTGGCTCCCGGGTCGAAGTCGGTCACTTGCGGTGCTCGCTGGAAAACGAAAAGGTGATCATAAAAGATCTGGCCATCGCTGATCCAAGCGACCCAATGACCAATCTGGCACAGGCCGATATGGTCTACCTCGAATTCGACTACGCGCAGCTCCTGCAGCGAAAATTCAGAATCACCAAGGCACAAACCAGCCGATTGATGTTCAACACACCTCGGACCAGCCCTGGGCAGCTTGATGGTCAAGTCGTAACTGCGAAAACCCCACTTCAGTCCATACCGGCGTCCTCCGTTTCGTCCGCCAAGATCGGACAACGTTGGCTCGACCAACTCGAGCCCGTCTCGACTTCGCTGGCTGCGATCGAAAATGAGAATCTATTCAACGCCGCAAAAAGTCTCGACCAAACATGGACTCAACGGTTGGACCAAATCGAATCTCAAATCCGACAGATTCAAAATCAAACAAATGATGTCAGCCAAACGTACGAGACGTTTGACGGAAATATTCTGCGCTGGAAGTCAAATAACTATGTTGTGTTGAATGAAATTTCCGGCAGTGCTTCCACGTTGACTCAAACACTCGAAACATTCCAGCAACAAGTCGCGATCGAAATTGCTGAATTGAACCAAGCGGTTGCCGCTGATGCCAATCGCATCGAAAGCTCGATCAAAACAACGAGCTTCGATGAAAACGACATGTCACAGTTGTTACTGGCGAAACTTCATGCCGACTATGTCGATCAAGTCATCAACATGTTTCGCTGGTTTCAACATGCCATGCCGGAACCTTCAGAGGACTTTGCTCCCAAATTCAAACGCGGCATCGATGTTCCCATCCAGGGAATCACTCAATCGCCACGATTCGTTGCCGAGAATGTACAGCTAAACGGTGAAGGTCGGTTCCTGGACCAACATTACAACTTTGCCGGCAACGCGTTCAACTTGTCGACCGAACCGGAACTACTCAGCGAACCGACTCGATTTGAACTTCGCGCTCAAGGACAACAACACGTCTTTGTTAATTGCGTGCTGGACCGAAGAAACGGAACTGCGACTGATTCGTTGAGTGTGATCTGTCCTGAACTCGCAGTTTCGACACGGATCCTCGGCGACCCGTCGAGCCTTCAAGTCACCCTTGGACCGGCTGGAAAACTGCAAGCGAACATTCAACTGAAAACCACCGATGGCAAACTCTCGGGAAGCATCGTTTTACGACACTCCAACGTCTCCTTGCATGTCGACAAACTAAACGAGTTGGCCGGCGGCGAACCAACGGCACTGCAAATGAACCAGGGTGGTTTGGGATTGATCAAAGAGTTTGAATCCCGGATTGAACTCAGCGGTACGCTGGACGACTATCAACACAATGCGACCAGCGATCTGGGAATTCAGTTCTCATCTGCCGTCAACAAGGTCCTCAAAGAAAAGAAATCGAATGCGATCGCGCAACGTCAACAAATGTTGCAAAAAACGAAGTCGCTGCAATTGCAGTCGATCAATGAATCCATTGTTAAACGACTGCAGTCACTGAAAGAACAGATTCAGCAAAACGGCGTACGAGTCGCCGAGCTCAAAAATATCCGCCCATCCGGATCGAAAATCAACGAGTACTGGCGTTAGATCATTCGCCTTGACCGTCGTTCTATTTTGGCTTTCGAACCTTGATGTGATCGACCAATGCCAACACGCCGGCCACATGCTGACACGAAGTCATGGCAATCTGTTTCTCGTAAAATGAGTCGACCTCGCCGCTGATCGTCACCTCACCATGTCGGACTTGGACTTCCAAGTTCATGAAGGTCGTGAAATGACGGGAACTCAAAAATCGACTCACGCGTAATCGCAAATCGTCATCGGGATAGTCAATCCGGATCTGTTTGGCGTTCAACCCCCTTGCACGTGACTGCAACGCATCAGGGGACGATCGTTTCACACCCGAGCGAGTGGAAAAATTGGAAGGCAATAGTGGCATCTCAAACTCCGTTGTAAGTCCAGCATTGTCGACAAACGCACCCTATGGGTCAGGGCAAAGTTGGAATACGCCAACGCAAGCTTCGAGTTCGTGAATTCGTCACTGCTTGCCCACGCTTTGAAAAAATTCAATGCAGGCAGTTTTCACCGTCTCAATCAGAAAGCGTCGGTCCAAGTCGAAGTTCAAAGCTGGAAATCAGACGCTCGTCCTTGAGCAGATCGATGGAGTAATCGCACGCAGGGCATTCAATGCCCAGGTTGTGATCGACTTGATGAGGTTTCCACGCGACATTGTATCGATTTTTTAACAATCTCCAAATATTTGCCCCCAACGATGCAATTCAACGCCCCGCAGTGCTAGCGTTTTATCCCCTCAATGCCTTGTAAAAGTGAATCAAACTCACCTTCATACGTCTTAATAATTTAAAAATGATTTTCTGATGGGTCGCAGGTTGCCGCTCAACTTTCTGCGCAAGCGCGAAATGAGTTGCAGAGCCTTTCACTTGCCAAACCATTCCAGGATTCGCTGAGACGCTGATTCACTTCACGCGATTGATTGGCACTGGAAATTACGTCCGGCCAACTTGCCAACGTCACCGAACTTTCGTCCAACGCACGGAGGCGCTGGCTCGCAACCAACCGACCAATTTTGGAACAGCAACAAACGCTTTTTTACTCGCAGGCTTTGCTGACGCAATAACCCAGTCCAGCCCATCAATTGGAGAACTAAAATTGCTGATCTGCTGAGGCAGTCACGTTGCTTCGAAGCGACCGCGTGAAACATATTCGATTGACAAGAATTAAAAACGCACGACCCAACTTTCAAACACCCTTCCAGTCAGGATCACGTTCTTTAACTCTGATACATTTTTGAACTTCGGCATCATGTGCTCAAAAATCGTTTCCAACTCAAACTCGTTTTGATCGGCGGTTTTTGTTCGCCCGATTGTGTCGCTGTCAAGCGTGATAGAAACTTGTTTAGTTTTTTTTGCGCAACGCCAACTCATTTGCTGTCGATAAATTTTAAGCTGATTCAGGTTTACTTTTTTTCATCAACGCTACATACTCTCAAGTCCGATAGTGGTTCGTCCATGGATGCGTCATGCGAATTGAATTTGGCATCGCCAATGCGACAACTGTCCCGCTAATCCAACCCAACAACTAACCTGCCTGGAAACAACTATGCGGTCTCGCCAGCTGCGACAGTCGTCGATCTGTCAGTTTTCAACATCCACCTGGAAGCTCACGGAGGATATCGTCAGGTATAAGAATTACGGCATCGAATCGATTGGTGTTTGGCGACGGAAGCTCGAAGCGTGCGGGCTAGAACAAGCCGTTGACCTGCTGTTTGACTCCAAGCTCAACGTGTCCAGCCTACATTGGTCAGGTGGGTTCACCGGTGCTGATTCGACTCGCGACGAAGCGATCGAAGACACGTACGATGCCATTCGTTTAGCAGCGCGGATCAATGCAGGAACGTTGCTGGTTCATCCAGGTGCCTCCAACGGTCACATCTTCAATCACATTCATCGCGTCGTTCGCGACTCCTACGAGCAGACACTAACGTTTGCAGAAGACTACGGTGTCTCGATCTCGATTGAGCCAATTCTCGATCACCCGTATTCGCCTTGGACCATTTACCAGTCACTCGACCAATACCTGGAACTGCTCGACGAATTTCCGAACTTGGGGATTTGTCTCGATCTTTACCATGTAGGGCTTTTCGATGAGGCGTTCGATCGATTGGCGGAATATGCCGATCGCATCAAACTGGTTCAACTGGCTGACCGAACCATGGAGTCGTTGACGCGATCACAAGCATTCACTAATCGACGTTATCAATACCGCTTGCCTTTGGGGCAGGGCGATATCGCCATTGAATCGTGGCTGGAGCGACTGCAAAGCTTCGGATACCGAGGGCCTTACGAAGTTGAGATTCACGGAATTGGGGGCCCGCGAGAAAGTCATTTTCGAACCCTGGATGACGCAAGCGCATTCTTCGCCAATCAATTCAGTGTCGCCAAACCGGGATCTAAAATTAGACTCGACGCGTAGTCTAAAACGACATCACACGTCTCGAACTGGATATTGATTCCAGCGATTCAAGCCTTGCCGTGTTGGCTTAGTCACTTCTTTAAGTCAAGGCAGACGACCTTGTTAGCGCCGCGAACATACAAGTAGCCATGCGAATAGATCGGTGCGGCCCAACAAGGAGCCCGCAATCCTAACGAGTCACCCTCTGCTGATTCGAAAGTCGTTACGACGTTGAAGCCCGTCGAATCATCTTTAATCAGTTTCAATTCACCTCGCTCGCCGAGCAACACCAGATACTCGCCCACTTTGATGACTGAGGCACGTCCAAAACCTCGCTGAGCCCAAGTGACTTTTCCAGTCTTCCACTCAAGGCAGCGGACTTCCGCCGAGCTCGATTTCTCGCCCGAACACCCATACAAGTAGTCGCCTGAAAGAACGGGGGTGTTCCAATGGGTTGCCATCGCCTGGTTTCGTTTCCTCCCATCACTCCACAATTCAACCAGCTCATCTTTGCTGGCGTCGAGACAATTCGCCCCCAGCTCATAGCTCTCCGAGATAAACAGTTTGCTGCCAATGACGACTGGCGTCATGGCGTTGACGGTTTCCATTCGACGTGCCCGCCAAGGCAGCGAAAATTTCTCTTTGCCATTGTTTGGATCAAATCCGTGCAATCGTTCTCGCATAAATGCCAAAACGACTGCATTACCATCGCGTTCCATCAGTTGCAATGAACTGTAACTGGCCAAGTCATCAATCGACTGATACTGCAGCTTGCCCGTAAATTTGTTGAAGGCAACGATGCCACAGTTGTTGGGTTTGACGCGATTCAATTGCCCCGGAGGAACTTGCTTTGATTCTTCCGGACTGCCACCAACCATCACCAGAAGTTTGTCGTCGTAGACCAGCGGCGTACTGCCGACACCAAAAAAGTTTTGAATGACACCAAATCGTTTCGCGGTATCGATTTTCCAGATCGCTTGCCCTGTTTTCACATCGATACAGTGCAGCATTCCCTCGACGCCAAAGATATAAACGCGATCACCATCGACCAACGGGCTCGATCGTGGTCCGCTGTCATAGTTGTACAGATCGCGATACTCCGACTGGTATTTGAACTCCCAAAGCAGTTTTCCCGTCTCCGCATGAACGCATTTCAGAATCGCTTCATCGTCGTATTTTCCAAAATGAAAAAATCGTCCTTTAGAGACGACTCCCATACCATAGCCTTCGCCCGATTCAATCGTCCAACGGACGTCGACGTTGCCTTTGGACCAGTCCGTTTTAATCCCTGTTTCGGTCGAAATACCATTGATGTTGGGTCCAAGAAACCTCGGCCAATCCTGACCCTCGCGGGTCCAAAGACTTTCAATGCCAGATTCTTGCGCGACCAAGGTCGAAGAAAAGAACGTCGTCCAAACGGCAACGATCAGGCAACAATGAACATACGAGCGAGCAATTCCAAACATGACAACTCCAACACAATCTGATTTCAACGCGACAAACGATTGTAACCAAATTGCCTTGGCAGTCTTTGACTCTTGGTCAGCTTCCGACGATTTAACGTTTTGACAACGCGTCCCGGATTTGAGCCGCTTTCTCGTAGTCTTCGTTGTCGATGGCTTCCACCAGTTGCTCCTGAAGCGTCAGTTCGACATCGTACTTCTGCCGAATCCCTTCTCGAAATTCCCGAAGTCGAACAACAAGGTCATCTTCCTCGTATTGCTCGACCGCGTCATATTCGACAAACAACTCGTGAAGTCTGGCTAACCCGACATTGACTTCATCGATCGCCGCTTCGACGTCCACCGAATCCACATCTTCGGGTTCGGCATCTTCATCCAAATGGGACAGTGCGGCCGCTTGAGTTCGGTGGTACAGCACGAACGGTCGGTATTGCTCGTGAGAAACTGTCCACTCTTCATCGGGCGAATACGCTTTGCAAAAATCCATCAAACCCAAAGTATGATCGGCGTCACGAACGGCGTTCGAGAATTCTTTTAACTGCAACCAACATACACGTCGGTGGTAAAACTGAACAAACTCTCGATCGATCTCCATGCAGTTGTCTTCGTCTAATTCAAAGACATCACGCGAGTCCATCGATCGCTGCTTCAGAAAATCGAAATAAGTTTTGCTGCCACCAAAATCAACCCCGTCGGGACGACCCTCGATTTCCATTTGCAACACACCCATGTCCACCCGCATCTGTAACACTTGACGCGACGCGACTTCAAGCATTCGTACGTTGACACTTTGTGGATCGAATGGCCACTGTTGCAAAATGTTGTCGATGTCATTTCCCATTAATTTTTGCTCCGCTCAAATCTGCTAAACCCAGGCTGCACAATGCCGGTTGCGGTAATCGGACGATCAACTTCGTCAGTCATTACACAACATGCGATCAAGTCACTCAAATCAACTCAAGTTTGTCGCCGGTCTTTCCAAACTATATTTTTCGTTCGATCCCTGTCAGAGGGCAAGCCTAATTGTGAGCCGGTTATCCGATTCAATGTCAGTTTATGAAAAGAAACTGGTTCGCCAGCCACTCTGCCAGACCGCCCTTGTTTTTACCGTAGCCAGTCAATCACCTTCACAGACCGTTTGATCAACCGTCACTGGTCGTCGACCAACCAGATCGTTCACGCTCACTTTTATCATTTTCGGCCAACGAAACAAGTGAACCTCCTATCCGTCATGGTGTCCGTTACAATCCTCCTGGTCGCACGTGAATTCGTCTGTCGGTTCACCGTCGCAAACTTCCAATGGATTAACCAACGCTTCTTGTCTCGCCGCCCACCATGTTGCACGTCAATGACGACATCTCGATTCCCATGTCAGAATTGAAGTTCTCGTATGCACGTTCCCCGGGTCCGGGTGGCCAGAATGTGAACAAAGTCAATACGAAAGCAATTCTGCGTTGGTCTGTGTTGGCAACCCAAGCAATCCCAGGCAGCATCAAACAACGTTTGCGAACAAAACATCGAAAGAAGATCTCAACCGACGGTGACCTGATTATCACCAGCCATCGCTATCGGGACCAACCCCGAAATGTCGCCGATTGCCTGGCAAAACTTAAACGCATGATTCTGGACGCAGCAACCGTTCCCAAGCCACGAAAAAAAACGAAAGTCCCTCGCTCGGCAACCAGAAGGCGTTTGGAAAACAAGCGTCGCAAGTCAGAAAAAAAACGACTCCGAAGCCGATTCGACGACTAAGTCAATTCATTTGCTGGTCGAGCACGACCAACGGCCAACGTGAAATCGCAGCGATCGCCGGCACTTCCGCGGCCGAACCGACAAACAGAATCGCAGCGTCATTTGGGACTTTATTAAGATCGAGCGATCCAACCAGTCGCCATTCACGTTCTTGCGACCAATCAATTTTCTCGTTCGCATCTCCCAAATTTGTCCGCTGAAAGTAAGGACGCTGATCGGGATGCAAACTTTTCCAAGTCGATTCGTCACCATAAACCACTGGCGACGCCCCCTGACTCTGCAACCAATCACGATCAAATGCGATGCCATATCGCTCGAAATCCCAACGACTCAAATGAGAACGAAACACACGTTTGGTCACAAAAGTGCCCAACGTCATATCTGTAAAACAAACGACCGGCGATGCGTCGCGTGTCAGTTGATTCGATGCCAACAAAGTCTCCGTTTTCAAAATTCTCGAAAGCGATGCGGCCGCATGATGCACCCGATCGACTTCTTGAAACAACAAGTCATCCAAATATTCACCGTCCAACTGATTGGGCCATGGCCCGATTCGGCGGCGCGTCCAATGAATCAAAAACGGAATCGTGGCAACCTCGTCCAACTCCAAAATCGGGACCTCGCTTTTGTTGGCAACACCTTTCGACTCGCGATCACCTCTCTCTTCATCTCCGGCTAGATCAGCCAAACGTTCGACGTCCGACGTCGATGAACTTACTGTCACAACTGCTTGCTGCTGGCTTCCTGAGTCAACGCTTTCGCTGGCACACGTATAAAGCCACCAGCCGACGGCCCCTTTGGAAATCAATCGATCGCTGAGCTTGCGTTTCGTCAATTCCGAGTCGATCAATAGTCGAGTCGATCCAGACCGCAATTCTGCAAAGTCGAGTCGTTGCTCAACCGCGCGGTAGACGTTTCCTCCTTGACGAACGCTCAACACCACTAAAAGGCTTACCGCGTTTGCCAGCCAAAGGTCGTGTGCTTGCTGTTGCCTTTTGCGCGATGCAGCGTTCCGCTCTTCAGCATCCTCTCCCTGACAAATGAAGATCGGATAATCCGCTCCATCGTATTTCGGTGCGCGCTTGACTTCACTCCGACTCTGCAGCGTTACAACTGGCAACTCAAACAGCTCCGCCAAACGTCCGACGAATCGGTCTGTCGTGACACCATTGGCAGTGATCAACGCCGCTTCGCTATGCGATGCTTGTATGGCCAACGTACGTAACGCGTCGAACCAGTTGTCATACTGATCCAGTTTCTTGCCCAGCCGCGAACTGAGAACACCGACATGGTGAGTTCGATCAACTAACACTTGCAGCGTCCGCGACGGAATCCAAACTTGCGTCGCAGCGCCCTTTTCATCGTTCCCATCTGCTGCCGAGCTGGTCAGCCTGGACTGGCAACATTGTCTAACGAGCTTTCGCGCCTCCGCCAACGACCCCGCACTTCGTATTGTTGGAAACAGTTCAGCAAAGTTTCCTGCGAACCCAATACCATCAGGATCACGATCCAGCTCGGTCCGAATCCATTCAGGCAGTTCGACATTGCCAAGTTCATTGCATGGCTTGGTCTCACGAACCAACGATTCAATCTTGCAACTGGTCGAATTTGACTGCATCCGATCAAACAGAGAGTACCGATGGTCTTCCACGGCTGCTGCATCGATGATTGTCATCGCTGGACTCCATCCACAGACGTCATAACTTGAAACGTTTCGTCGATTGTATCGAAGCCACACAACTTTTGAATCATGACGTTTGACAAGTGATAGCTTATACTTGACCTCCAAATCCAATAGGCGTGGCGACGCGTCTTTTCTTCAGTTGAAATCGCGAATGAACAAAAAATTTGCAATTGGTTGCTCTTTGTTGCTGCTCAGTCTTTTTGTCGTTGCAGGCTATCTTGCTGCGGACTTCTACCGAACCATCCCTGACGATATCGAACGGCGATTCGTTGGTCGTGATTCGTGTATCCAGTGCCATCAAACGGAGATGGCCGCGTTTGAAGGCTCCGATCACGACCTCGCCATGGACTTGGCAACAGACGAATCTGTGCTGGCAAATTTCAACGATCAAACGTTGACACATGACGGCCTCACATCACGGATGTTTCGAGATGGCGAGCGATTCATGGTCCATACCGATGGCCCTGACGGTCAGATGCGCGACTATGAGATCAAATATGTCTTCGGAGTTCGACCGCTGCAACAATATATGGTCGAACTGGATCGACCCGAGAATGCCAAGCCTGACGAAGTTGGTCGAGTTCAAGTCTTGCGAGAATCCTGGGACACAGAAAAAGAGCAGTGGTTCTATCTGATGCCACCCGATGTGGATGAACTGATCGAAGCTGATGATCCGTTGCACTGGACAGGGATCACACAAAACTGGAACGCGAGTTGCGCGAGTTGCCATAGCACCGATGTGCATAAAAACTTTCGACCGGCGGTGGCCGAGTACCGAACGACGTTTTCCGAAATCGACGTCAGCTGTGAAGCGTGCCATGGCCCAGCCAGCTATCACGTCGAATTGGCAAATCGCAAGAGTCCATTTTGGGATCGCAAGCATGGCTATGGTTTGGTCAACCTGAAAACGACCAGCAACATTCCTCAAGTCGAATCTTGCGCTCCGTGTCATTCTCGCAGAACCATGATGAGCGAATCGTTTCGTCCGGGTTGCAACTTTGATGATTACTTTGCCACCCAAACGATCGTTGACCCGATCTACCACGTCGATGGGCAGGTTCGCGACGAAGACTACGTCTACGGGTCGTTTATCCAATCAAAAATGTTTCACAAAGGGATCAAGTGCACCGACTGCCATGATCCGCATTCAACGCGGTTGAAGTACACCGGCAACGCCCTTTGCACTTCCTGCCACCAAAATCAACATCCGGCCGGGAAGTACGACACGCCAAATCATCATCACCACGAACCGGGTCAACCAGGGTCGTTCTGCGTTGATTGTCATATGCCGGCAACAACTTACATGATGCTCGACAGTCGACGTGATCACAGTTTTCGAGTACCTCGCCCAGATTTGAGTATCCAGCACGGCACGCCCAATGCCTGCTCCAGTTGTCACTTGGACGAAACAAAGATCTCAAATCGAACGTCGGAGCAACCGTTGCGTCAGTATCTGGATTGGATCATTGCTGCCGAACAGGGCGACGAGGTGATCGCCAATGAGCTTGATCGAACGAATCAAGCAATGCAGCAAGCGATTGAAAAATGGTACGTCGATCCGCCTGAAACTGAGCGGACAAAATACTATGAGCAACTGGCTGCCGCTCTGGCATCCAACGATGACACCATGAACAGCAATGATCAAGTCACGCTGTTTGAACTGGCAGTTGATCGAAACGTGCCCGCGATTGTCCGTGCAAGTGCAACGACCCAGTTGGTTCGTGAACTGGATGATCAAGCCTTTGAAGTTGCCAAAGAAGCGTTGCTCGATCCCGACCCGAAAGTCGCCGCAGCCGCGCTCCTGCGAATCGATGCAGAGATTGGTCGTATCGCCGAGCAGAATCGCTATTCCGAGGCGAACTGGAATTCCGATGAATCGTTTGATGAAATCGCTTCGCTGGTTGCGCCGATGCTGAGCAGTCCCCATCGTCGCGTACGTAACGAAGCGGCCCGCGTCTTTGCGACACTACCGCCGACGACTCGCAGTCGGGTTGCCACACCACGACAACGCCGAGATTTCGAAGCCGCACTCAGCGAATTTGAACAATCGTTGTTGGTTGAAAACGATCGGGCGTCGACGCACATGATGCTTGGCAGCCTCCACGAAATGATGGGGGAAATTGAGAAAGCGAAAAACGACTACCGGACGGCGATCGGGGTTGAGCCGAACGTTTCAGGGCCTCGAACCAATCTCGCCGCCGTGATCAATGCTGAAGTTGATCAGCTTCGCAATCAGATGCAGTTGATGCGATCCGGTCAAAGCGGCGGAGTTCAAGCCGGGCAGCTTCGACAGATGCTTGAGCAGATTCAGTCCAAACAACTACGGATCGCGCAGCTTCGCGCCGAAGAACATCTGCTGTTGGAAAAAGATATCAATCGAAGCGCAGGTCTGGATGACACTCACGGTCTACACTACCGGTTTGCCATGTCGGCATTCCTTCAACGAGATCTCGAAAAGACTGAGAAACATCTTAAGATTGCTCACGAACAACAACCTGAAAATGAAACCTATCTGCTGGGCTTGGCGACCTATTACGTTCAGGTTCAAAATGCAGAAGCAGCCATTCAATTTACCGACCAACTTTTGAGCCTCGATCCAAACCATCAAGGCTATCAAAATCTGAAAACGGCAGCCATGAGAATTCCAAGGGTTCAATCGCCGCCCCCCAAAGATCAGCCAGAGCCGGCACCGAACAACGACGAATCCGGCAAGGAAAACCAATGAGTCGCTACAAGATTGCCGGCGTCCAAATGGATATCAAGTTTGCCGACCGCGATCAAAACCTTTCCAGCATGAAGGCTCGGCTGGACGAAACGGTTTCGCAAGGCGCCGTGCTGACTGTGTTTCCAGAATGTACAACAACAGGATACTGTTTCGATTCACTTGACGAAGCACGACCACACGGTGAAACACTTGAGGGTACCGCAGTTCAAACCGTCGCTTCATGGTGCCAGGAGTTGCAAACCAAAGTCATCTTCGGTTTCCTGGAACTCGATTGCGATGAAATGTTCAACAGTCTCGCCCTATTGGGGCCATCCGGTGTCCTGGGCCGCTACCGCAAAATGCATCTACCTCATTTGGGGATCGATCGTTTCACCACACCCGGCAAAGCTGCGGCCGATGTGATTGATACTGGCGAGATGCGGATTGGGATGAATATTTGCTATGACAGTGCGTTCCCTGAGGCCGCTCGTATGCTCGCAATCAAAGGTGCCGACTTGATCGCTTTGCCAACCAATTGGCCTCCCACTTCAGGTATCACCGCTGATGTGATCCCCAACGCTCGTGCCCTGGAAAACCATGTTTACTTTATGTCGGTCAATCGAATCGGCACAGAAAACGGTTTTACGTTCATTGGGAAAAGTAAGATCTGTGACCCGCGTGGCAATTCGCTTTCGTTTGCCGATCATGCAAACGAGGAGATTCTTTTTGCGGAGATTGATCCTGAACTCGCGCGGCAAAAACACCTCATCACCATCCCGGGTGAACACGAAGTCCATCGATTCAAAGATCGCCGACCCGATCTTTACGGATCACTATCGGACCCCTTCAACCCACAATGACATCCCGCCCATTGCAAAACCGGGTGCATCCCTCCGGTGAAATCGTCGCAACGCCAGAACGAGGCACGCTAATGGGAAACCGTGGTTGCCTGCATAATGAACACCAGCAGATCGTTCGCCAATTTAAATTGAAAGCGTGGATCTATTGCTCGTTGACCTACAAAGATTTTTATCGCCCCGTCATGTCTCCCGGAAAGTACACGGAGCTTTTCTTTCTCGATGCGGCAACAGCACTCGCTGCTGGGCATCGTCCTTGCGGATTTTGCAAACGACAGGAATATCGATCCTTTAAGGCAGCGTGGCAGCAGGGAAATTCTCGAGACGACTGGTCGCTCAAGCAGATTGACGCTTACATGCATCAAGAATGCACTGAGCAGCAAAACTTTCCACAGCTCCAACTTTTATCAAAGCTGCCCGAAGGAGTGATGGTTTGCTCCGACGACTGCTATTTTCTGAAATCGTCAAACCAATTGAGGCCTTGGTCATTTGCGGGTTATGGCAATCCTCGATTGATTCGGCCGCGCGAAAAAGCCCGGCTTGTCACGCCACAATCAATCGTTAACGCGATGCGTGCCGGTTTTGAGATCAACGATTCGAATGCACTGCAAGATTAATTCTTTGCGGTGCTGTCATTCATTCAACCCGTTTTTGCTAATCCGAAATTTTCTTCAAAGTCTCACGCACTGGCCGTCGATACTCATTTGTACGGAAAAATATCGACGGCGCAGTGGTATGCGCCGTTTCTGAGAAAAAGCAGGAAATACGCGAAAAACAAATCACTTTTTACACAAACCGTGTAATTTTTTCATTGACGCGGCAGAGCTTAATTTGATATTTACCACACTTCCGCATCGCATCCTTTTAGGGTGTGGTGCCGACCGAACTCAAACTCAAGTTTGAACGTAGGTCTATTTAAGAAAATATCCAGCCGCCTTCGGGTGGCTTCGCATATCAATCACGGAGGATTGCATGGCGACAAGTGCTGCAGACGTAGATGAAATCCTGGAAGTCTGGCAACGATACAAACCAGACTGCACGGATAAAGCGCTTCGTAACCAGTTGATGGAACGCTATTTCCCCTTGGTCAAATACAACGGCGAACGGATCTGGCAGCGATTGCCCGATGGTGTTGAGCTCGACGATTTGATCTCGGCTGGCGTGTTTGGATTGATGGATGCGATCGATGCTTTTGACCTCGATCGTGGTGTCAAGTTTGAAACGTATTGCGTTCCGCGTATCCGCGGTGCGATGTTGGATGAACTGCGAACCATGGACTGGGTCCCTCGACTCGTTCGTTCCAAGGCCAGCAAGGTCAACAACGCGACTCGCAAACTGGAAACCAAACTCGGACGTGCTCCTACGGTTAACGAGCTGGCTGAAGAGCTGGAATTAACCGTCAAGGAAACAGAAAAAATGATGAGTGACGCAAATGCCGTCGGACTCATCAGTCTCAACAAGAAATGGTATGAGACCGACAGCTACAAGGATGTTCGCGAAATCGACATTCTTGAAGACAAAAAGGGTGAGGACCCAACTCGTCGCATTCAAAAGAATGACTTGATGCGTTTGGTCACCAAAGGTCTCAATCGAAATGAACGCCTGATCATCATTCTCTACTACTACGAAGAGTTAACGATGAAAGAAATCGGCGTGACCCTCGACTTGAGCGAGAGTCGTGTCAGCCAGATGCACAGCAGCATCGTCCAACGGTTGCAACAGCAACTGGGACGCCGAAGAATCGAATTTAATCGAGTCTAACTGCTGATCGATTCGGCGAGCAATCGTCTGACAATCAACACAATGGCCTCCCAAAACGGGAGGCTTTTTTTGTTGATCAACATTGCAACAGATAAAGCACCGAGGTTCGACGACCATTCGAACGAAGTCACCATGGTTGCTCAAACGATCCATGCCGGCGATTGATTTCGATTTCTGTCGTTTCAATCGAGTGGCCATCTTAAGAACCTATGCGTCGCACCTCATTAGGTCGAAACGAGCGGCCAGACCCTGTCTAATGCTTCCGCCGCGCCCAGAGGGACTCGCAACTCAACAAGATCGCTGAGGGACGTTGTTCCAGGATTGATCTCAACCGTTGGCACACCTTGTCGATTGGCCATGAGCACCGGTTCAATGATATAGGGAAAGTAACTGCTGGTGCCGATCGAGATGACCAGATCAAATGGGATCTCATGACAGGCGTACAGCTTTTGAATCTCTTTTTCTGGTAGCTGTTCTTCAAATAAAACCACGTCGGGTCGGACTAGCGACTGACAATCCGGACAGGTGGGTGGAAGCTCGAAGCCATCGTAGTTTTCGTAGAACTTTCGGTACTTGCAGACAGTGCACTTCATCCGATGTAGATTGCCATGGATCTCAATCACGTTCGTGGAGCCAGCCGCTCCGTGAAATCCATCAACGTTTTGCGTCAGGATCCAGAGTTCGTCGAAATGGGCTTCCATTTCTGCAAGAACCTCGTGACCACGATTGAAAGTCGCTCCTCGGGCCCCGCGTTCGATCTCAGCAAGATATTTCCAAGTGATCTCCGGTTGGCGTTGAAAGACCGGACCGGACAACGCCTTCTCGATCGGCATCCCATCTTCGGTATCGCCATCGTCATACAAACCACCGATACCGCGATAGGTTGGCAGTCCGGAGTCGGCTGAAATGCCAGCCCCCGTAATGACAACAATCCGTTTTGCCTCGTGTAACATCTCCGCAAATCGGGCAAGCTTCGTTTCCATCGTATTCGTTCTTTAAATTGATAACATTGAATGTCGGGTCGAGAGTCAGGACAGCACGAAAAAAGAATGGTTCAGCATGGTCGTTGAATCGAAAATCGGTGCGAGTTGATGCCGTTTTCAGGTTCTTCTTTTCTGGGTGTAGGAGATTTTTTTGCCGAGCGGATGACCCAAAAGTGAATGCAACGAGCAAGTCCATGTTCTCGGGCTCACGATGATGTAAAAACGGCCTTGATGCATCCTTCCTTGCGATTCGCGAAGACATCGTACGCCAATTGGCTCTCTTTGAATTCGAATTGATGAGTCACAAAACCGCTCAAGTCAAATTCTCCGCTAGCGACGCGGTCGGTCAATACGTCCATGTACCGTCTTGCTGGACATCGCCCTGTTCGATAGGTCAGATTTTTATCGTACGCATCCACTGGACTGAATGAAAAGTTGGGCGTGCAATGGCAACCGATCACTGACAGGATCCCGCCGGGACGAACAAGTTGAAAAGCCAGGGCTTGGGCTTCTGGTAATCCGACAAGTTCCATGACTGCGTCGACACCATACCCTCCAGTTCGTGATTTCACTTCGCCCCAGGCCTCGTCTGGACTAACTGCGATCGCGCCCAATTGTTCCGCCTGCTTCTGTCGACTTGGGACAGGATCGACGGCAATCAGCGTTTCTGCGCCCATCGATTTGGCAGCCACGATGCAGAGTTGCCCTACGGTGCCACAGCCGATCACTACATAGGTCCCACCTGGTTGGATATTCGCCATTTCGGCACAAAAGAAGCCCGTTGAAAAATTATCGCCCAACAACAGCGCGGCCTCATCCGAAACACCATCGGGAAGCCGTTTCAACGAGGCATCCGCGAATGGAACTTTGACCAATTCACTCTGGCAGCCATGCAGGCCAACAATCGACCCGGTAGAGTCTTGTTGCCGCCAACCAAACAACTGGCCCACCTCACAACGCGACGTCAGCCCCTTTTTGCAAAAATAGCATTCTCCGCAATTAGTCGAAAAGGGAACAAAAACACGATCACCAACTGCGACTTTGGAGACGCTGTTACCAACTTTTTCGACAACACCGACCAACTCGTGCCCCATCACGGTACCTGGATGCAATCCCTGTTCGCGTCCCCAAAACGGGTGCAAGTCACTTCCACACAAACCAGCCATGCTAACTCGAACGACGGCATCGAGTGGATGTTCTGGGAGCGGCGGTTCCAACGTCTCAGTAGTGACTTGACCGACCGATTGAAAACAGACTGCTTGCACGGTATTTCCTGATGACTGAGAAAGGTACTCCCCACTTGGCTCCAACCCGGAACCTGTCATCATCATCAAGCATGCTCCGTGTTTTTTCAATCGGTCGATGCCCAAGCAGTCTGATGTTTGGTTTCAATTAACACTTCGACAACCTGAACGAAATGATCATCGGTCTAGTCGCTCAAGATCCCTTTCGATTCTGCGAATGTTTTGCTCATCGTTGCCCGCGGTGGCGATCGTCAACGCTTTGTTCAAATGATCACGTGCCAACTCATCGCGGTCTTGATGACGAAAGATTCTGGCCATCAAACGGTGAGGAATGATCAACGCTTCGTCGTCTCCATTGGAAAAGTATTGAGCCAAAATCGGGGCCATTTCGCTTTCCGCCAGCTCATACTTTTTTGCACGATCAAGCGTCTGCACGTATCGAACTCCGGTTTGCAGTGCCAATGGATGATCGGCCCCCAAAGTTCGTTTGGCATCGCGGTAACAAGATCGATGCAGCGTTAGTGCTTTGTCGATCTTGTTTTGCGCAACATACAGCGAGCCAAGGTTAGCCGCAGTCGTCAACGTCGTCTTGTCACTGGCCCCTAAATGCTGTCGTTGAGTTTCCAGACCAGACAGGAAGAGTTGCTCCGCTTCTTCAAAACGCTCTTTCCGACGCAAAAATTCTGCCAAATTATTCAGGCTTCTGAGTGTCGCTTCGTCGGTCGGCCCCAACACTTCCGTTCGCAGCTCAAATGCTTGTCGCAGTAAAGACTCGGTTTCTTCTGTCGGACCAAGACTCAGCTGCGTTTGCGCCAGATTGCTGATGGCCTTAAGCGTGTCGGGATGTTTGATGCCAAGCGATTGTTGCCAAATCGATTTGGCGATCGAATACTGCTTGGCCGCTTTTTGAAACGCGCCACAGCTGTAGTAAATCGTGCCCAGTTCATTCCGAATCGCGGCGTGGATCAACGGACGTTCGCGATACATCGCGGTCACTTGTTTTTCAACCACATCCACTGAATCGACAAACGGTCGTTGAGCATCCGGGTTGGTTTGACCTGCGATCACTCGGACAAGTAGATCGTTGGTAAAAAAACTATTGACCGCGTTTGCTTTTTCCGCCTCATAACTCGCTGCTGCCGCCGATTGGGCCGCGTTGTTTGCATTCCATACCGCCACGATCATTCCGATCGACAAGGCCAATATTGTGGAAACGGCACTGGTCGCCAGGATCCGGTTCCTTTGGAGATAACGCCGCAGTCGGTACACAGAAGATGGCGCTCGAGCCTTCACAGGTCGCCCATCGATCATCCTCTGCAGATCCAACAAATACTCTTCTGCCGAGGCATACCGCTGGTGAAGATCGTTGGCCATCGCTTTGCCGACAATCAGATCCAGATCGCTTGGACAATTGATTCGTGTTTCCGATAGCCGTTTGGGAACTTCGTGATCGATGTTTTTGATCGTCGTCGCCAATGCTTCGGAACCGCGATCATGTGGCAACTCTCCCGTCAATAGTTCAAACGAAATAACACCCAACGAGTAGACATCGATCCTTGGGTCATTGGATTCCGATTGACCAACGATTCGTTCGGGGCTCATATAGTTCAATGTTCCCAGAATATCCTCGGTCAATGTAAGTTGCTCTCGAGCGTTGTCCGGATTCATCCAGGCGGCGATTCCAAAGTCGACGATCTTTGTAATGATCGGATCTTCGGGACTACTATTCGAACTGCTTGGGTCAGATTGATGTGCCGAGTCTGTTTCAACTTCAATCAAAATGTTGGCTGGCTTCAGATCTCGATGAATCACGCCTTGTTGATGAGCGTAGGCAACTGCCCGTGCCAGTTGCTGGATGATGTTCAGTTTCTGTTCAAGTGTCAGAGTGGCGACACAAGGTGAACTCCGACTGGACGGCTCCGGGTTGGGTTCAGCAGAACGGATCAAATCACGAAGTGTTCCATCGTTGACCAGCTCCATGGCAAACCAAGGCCGCGACTCATTTTCGATGACGACGGTTCCCGATTGGTACACGTGCGCGATTCCCGGATGCGTCAACTTGGCCAATAAATCTGACTCTCGTTCAAACCGGCGTACAATGGCGTCTCCCAAATACAAGTCGTGCCGCATCACTTTCAAAGCGACGAGCCGATAAGGTTGCGACTGAATCGCTTGGTAGACGGTTCCCATGCCACCACGACCAATGACGTGTTGAATTTCAAAGCCATCGATGTTTTGAATTGCCAGATTTGCCGGGCGTTCAACCGACAATGGCGACTCAAGAAAACCCGCATCACCTTGGTGTTGGTCCAACATGCGGAGAACGTGTTCGGCATCTTCTGTCGATTCCGCGTTGCGTCGCACAAAGTCTTCCCGTCGCTCGATCGGCCGCTGGATCGCAGACTGGAATAATTGCTTTGCTCGAAACCATGAAGACGTCATGACGCATCGCCAATCTGACATTTCAACCAGGCTTTCGCATGAGCCCATTCGTTGTATGCCGTGCGTTCAGAGATGTTCAAAACGGCCGCAGCCTGTGCGGTCGTCATGCCGCCAAAGAAACGCAACTCGACCAACTGATGTTGCCGCGCGTCGAGCTCCGCCAGCGATGCCATCGCTTCATCGAGCAACAATAGATCGATTGCCGGTTGTTCGAAATGTTCCATCACCGATTCGATGGACAGCCGTTGATGAGCGCCACCTCGCTTGATGCTGCGTTTTGCTTTGGCGTGATTGACGAGTACGTGCCTCATCACTTTGGCTGCCGTCGCGATGAAATGAGACTGGTTTTGATAGTCGAGCGTCGGATGCTCGCTGCGACTACGTTCGGTGGCGACCAGTCGCATGTACGCTTCGTTGATCAACGCAGTTGGTTGCAGCGTATGGTCCTGACGTTCGCGATTCATCAGTCGAACAGCCAATCGATGCAACTCGTCATAAACCAGTTGAAACAGCTGATCCGTTGCATTCGCGTCTCCAGCTGCGGATTCCGCGAGCAAGTCGGCCAGATCGTGACAGCCATCGTCCATCGAGTCGTACCTCGAAACTTTTGGCAGAATCTCAAAAATTGATTGCAGTCATTCAGAGCGAATCCTGCTTAGACAACTAGACCGGCTTCACTTCGCGGCGTGTCGCACCGGTCGCCATTTTGTCACAGGAGAGGTTTCATGCGCTCGTACTCACTCATTTTAACCACATCGTTCACGCTGATGCTTCTGTTTTCTTCACAGATGCTGGCCGATGAAGTCACTTTGATTCCGGCAGACGGTTTCGTCACGGGTGCCAATATCAACGCGTTGGCAGGCCCGTTATTTTCGAGTGATCTTGGCAGTACCGATGTGCCGGGACCGGGATCATTTGGAGCCGCTGCATCCAAAGATGGCAATTCAGCGACGCATAGCCTTGGAATCGAACTTGATTACTCGACTGGGCCTGCATTTTTCGACAGCACCTATTCGGCTCCGTTCTTTCGGACACCCACGCTGGATCACCGAGCATCCGCCGAGAGCATCTTCTACTTCACAGTCGATACCCCTGCATTTTACCTGGCTGAAGGTTTTTTTGCGGTCGACGATGAAGCTGCGACTATGGTTCCTGGCAACGTTGAGTTGGAACTTGAGCTTTTAGAGTTTGAATCGCTCGACATGGGGGCACCACCGCCGACAGCATTGTTGTACAGCTACCAAGTTAGCAAGTCGACGATCGATGAGATGTTCATGGTCGGTGGTATGGAAGGTGACTCGACCTCCGTCATGGTTGGAGATGTCGTCGGATTGCTTGACCCCTCGAAATTCTATCGCTATCGAACGTTGGTCACGACGAACGCAATCGACATTGATGGTGCCGGCATCCTCCCACCGACGGACGGGATGGCAACGGCGACCGGCGCTCATATTCTGTTGATCACGCCAGTCCCGGAACCGACAGGTACATGGTTGTTGTTCGCCATGGCGATGCCCTACTTATGTGTCCGACGACGAAAGCAGAGCGATTAATTATTTAAGAAGTTCTTCGATCTCTTGAAAACCGCCGGGGCAAGCCAATTTTCGCATTGAAACTCTGCTTCTAGAATTTTGTCATTCCGCGAGTTCCACGCAGGATCGATTCGCATTCATTGGTGTTATACGCAAACATATACAATGGCTCGGCCTTTTGCGGGTCGGTTTTTAGCACCGCCATCAGAATGAATCCCGTCTCTACCGCAAGTCCCGCGTAACGACTGGACAGTTACAGGGTCTTGTCAATGCGTTCGCCTTCAAACCAGAACGTGATCTCTAGCAGACTATGACCGCGAAGATGACTCGCGTTTTCCAAATCTGCAAATACGACTTCACCCTCACGAATCAAGCGTCTCATTCGCGTTACGTAGATGAGAGCAATCAGGAATCCGATTACGAAAACAAACGCACCCAGAACTAACAAGAGCTCGCTGAGTGGGTTATCGCGGACACTTTCGCCGAAGAAATAGATGCTACAAAATGCTCCCGAAGCGATCAAAGTGATCATCGTTATGATCTTCAGTCGTTTGCTGCGAAATGGACTCTTCGATCGAAGTTTTTTTGACTCAGCCTCAACGTTAATGTCCATTAAGAAATGCCTTTGCCCGCCGTTGTCTGATGGATCGCGTGTCGCAAAATTCTATCATCAGCACACGGGGCATTGTCGGCGCGCCGGACGGCTTCGCGAATTTTCTGGTTCGACTGGACGAAAAAAGGGTGAGTCATTGGACTCACCCTGTCGCTTTCTTGACCTACGATCAAACTCGAATCGATGCAGGCCTGTTAAGGATCTTTCAACCTTGGTTGAAATCTAGTTCATGATAAAGAAGTCTTCGAAGTAGACATCCAATTGGTCGTTGTCGAATGACCACGTTCCAGTTCCTCCGTTCTCACCGGCGAACGTCCGTCCATCTGACATATCACCTTCGAGAGTGATCGTGTTGAAGCCGCCGTTGCCGAAGAAGCTGAATGCCGTTTCGGTACTTGCCGTCACGTTCACGTGGTTGCGGAAATTGGTTGTCTCAAGTCGAAGGACTTCGGTCGAGTCGAATGAAAAGTCTCCCATTGTTGTCGACGAACTACCAAAGCCAGTCGTCAACATTCCAAGACCGACGTCGTAGTTGACTGACGCACCCCGTCCAACATCATTCAAGTTCAAACGATCTTGGCCAATGCCACCGTCGAAGTGAACATCGCCTTGGACAGTCGCCAGGTTGCCGTTGTTTGCGGCCAATGACGAGCCAAGGTTTGCCACATCGTTGCCCGCGTTACCGAGGATCTCAGTGCGAGTTCCCGCACCGGTGCTGCGTACCAAAGCCGTGTCGTTCCCGACGCCCAGATCAATATTCAGATTCTTGACTGGCAGTGGGCCGAACGTCGAATTCACAAAGACCAGATCTTCACCGGCGTCGGCGTTAACGTTGGTTAGTTGTGAGCTGAATCCGTAAATCTGAATAATGTCTTCAGCACCTCCCGCGTTGATCGTGGCCTCTTCCGTGTTTTCGTTGAACAGAACGTTCTGGTTGGCGAATGTCACGATTCCACTTCGCATCGTGACTCGATCATCAAGTACCGTTCCGGTGATGTTGATGTTGTCAACTCCATCGCCCGTATCTCGTGCGTTGATAAATCGATCGGATCGATCAGCGACCAAAATGTTATACGTGTCGTTGCCATTTTGACCATCGATATAGGCGTCACCGTAACTGGCTTGCGAGATATTGAAGGTATCGTTGCCTTCGCCACCACGAGCGGTCAACACACCGATCACGTTACCCGAATTCACGGAGATCGTATCGTCACCTAAACCGGTATCAAGATTGATGTTGTTGATTCCGGTAAAGTTGTTGATCTGGACGACATCATTCCCCGTCGAACCAATCACGCGAAGGAACCCAACGCGAACTCGGTTGATGTCGATCGTGTCGTTACCATCGCGAGCGTTGACGATCAGTGATTCAAAGTTTTCGTTGAAACGGAAACTATCCGTATCGACCGGGAAGCTTTCGCCGCTAAGAACCAGATTGTCATCGCCATCGGTCAGTGTCGCCACAATTCGGTCGGAGCCAGAAATTCCGGTATCCAGAGCTGACAGGAAGCGCGAATTGGCTGAACCGATTGCGTACTGATAAAGGTCGGAGCCCTCCTGTCCGTCGGATGAAATTCGTCCCAGAGTGCCACTTCGAACAGTGAACCGCTCGTTGCCGCCCATTCCGAGCATCAACAGCGAGTCTTCCGCGTTCAGCGAATTGACTTCGAAAATATCGCTGTGGTTGTCGGAACCCATCAGCTTGATACCGCCGATTTCCTGACCCAGGCTGAACGCCCCAGCAGCGGTGTACTGAATTGGGATTCCGGACATGCCAGCGATCCGTGTATCGGTCACCGTCACAAAGTTAGCTCGGGTTTGATAACCGTTGACCAAAATCGAGTTACGTTCGGTTCCACCATCAATGTTGATCAGACCGCTTGATGCGCCCAGCGGCAAGTGGTTCGTGATGATGAATGAGTCAGAACCGGCATCACCGAAGAAGTCATTTTGTCCTTCGACACTCATGATGTTGAACACATCGTCATCATCACCGCCGAAGAAGTCTCCGCCGCCATCGCTCATATCGACATTGAAGGTGTCAGAACCTGCGTCGCCAAAGTAGTCGACAGGGCCGGTCGCAGTCACGTTGAAAATGTCATCGCCTGTGCCACCTTCGACAGTTCCACCAATCAAGTTGCCGGAAACTGTAAAGGTATCGATGCCGCTTCCACCGCGAACCGTTGTGTTACCGACGAATGCGTCGATCGTGATGTCATCATCGCCACCAAAACCGTCGACAATCAAGTTTTCGATTCCGGTCATCGAAACGCTACCGCCATTGATCGCGGTGTTGGCACCATTGACGACCAGCGTATCGGCCATCGAAGTACCAAGGCCGGTAAAGGTGTCGTTCTCTGAACCGACGCTGTCGGTAATGGTGACAGTCGTATTGAGACCAAAGAAGACCGTGTAGTTATCATCGCCGTCGCCACCTTGCAACTCGAGTGTTGCATCGCCAGTGTTTCGGACTGTCATGTCATCGTTGCCATCGCCACCGACAATCGTGACTTCATCAGCAACGGTTCCACCGAGATCGACATCGACGACATCGTTTCCAGCCAAAGCGTCGATGGTGTAACTTTCAATTCCCGAAATGGTCCACTCACCGGCACCGTTGAGGCTTGCTCCAGTTCCAGAAACGTTGAGAACGTCATCGGCGACGGTTCCAAACGCTACCAAAACATCTGCTTCGGCATTGACCGTATCGTCGATTGTCAGATTGACCGTCGGATCAGCTGACTGGATCAAGTAAGAGTCGTCTCCCATCTCACCGCGAAGAACGACATCTCCGACCCCCGAGTTGATCACGTTGAAGGAATCATTGCCCATGCCCCCGGAGGCATCAATCGGCCCGATTCCAGCGGCGTTGTCGATGTTCAATGTGTCATCTTCGGTACCCATGGTGAGCGCTACGCCACCTGAACCAACCGTCAACAGGTTGACCGTATCCATGCCGGCTTCCGTATCGATCGAGATTGCGCCAGTGCCGAGATCGGTGATGGAAACCGTATCGTCTTGCATGCCCGTCGAGAGATTGACTCCGCCACCGGAATTCGTCACATCGATCGTATCCATACCGTCGCCCGAGTCGAGCGTCAGCAGCCCCAGACCGACGTTGTCGATCGTGAAGATGTCGTCGGCGTCACGTGACTGGAACAACAAATCAGTATTCGTGTTCGTAACGTTGACCGTATCAACTGCAACACTACCGACGATTTCATTGACGGAAACGAAGTTGATCGCTGGTGCAATGTCAACCACGAAGTTGCCAGAGCCATCTCCATCAATCATCCAGGCGGTATCCAGAACGGACTCGAGTGTCAGCTGATCATCGCCGTCACCGAGCAAGTTCAATCCGTCGCCATTCATCGGAACACCGTTCACCGTGTCCACAACAAATCGGCCGTCGAACTCAAAGTTCTCAACGGTATCGGCGGTGTAGCTGTCAATGATGTCCGAGTTAATGTCGATGAACAATTGATCGAGCGGCTCGACCAGCGGATCGGCGACCGACATCGTCATGGTACCGGCAACGCCGTTGTTGACTCGGAAGGTATCCATGCCCAAACCACCGATGATGCCAATGGTGCCATCATTGACCGCATTGATTTCGAAGAGGTCGTTACCCTCGCGTCCATCCACACTGACTTTTTCAAGTCCCGTGTAAACCATCTGTCCCGAGTTGGCTGAGATCCCCGTATCGCCAAAGATGAAGCTGTCATCTGAGGTCGTGCCAACACCGATTAGCTCATCAAACTCAGAACCAACACTGTCGACAATGGTGACGACGCCCGAAGGACTGAAGACAACTGAGTAGGTATCGTCACCTTGCTGTCCCAAAAGGTCCAACGCACCGACGCCGAGTCCCGTGACAAAGAAGGTGTCGTTTCCGATGCCACCCCTCAACTCAAAGTCGACATTGGATGAGCGGATACAGAACTCGTCATCACCATCACCCGACTGTAATTCGTCAATTCCAGAGAAAGTGACCAACAAGCCATCTTGCAACTCGATTGGAACGATCGGGTTCAACTCGTAGCCCATTCCACGCAAGAACGCGCGGTCTTGTTCGACGATGTCGTTAAAGTCACCATCACGCGACGTTCCGGCAAGTGCCGAGGCGAGAACGTCAAAGTCAATCAGCTCCGAGTTGGAGTTGACTGGCAGAAGCATTTCCATGCCGTCATCGCCAACGCCGCGGAAGAAGAGCCCCGAGTTATCACCGGCCCAGTTGGCGTTGGTCGTGTACGCGTCAACCAGGAACGTGCTGTCGGTACCGTCGTAACCCGTCAACAGTGGATTACCATTCAGATCGATGTACTGGGTATCGATGTACTGAGCCGTCCTGCGGGTTCCACGGGGGTCAAAGAAGTTGGTGTGGTCGGTAATGTCCGAGTCCATACCCAACACGCGGAAGAACTGACTTCGTGTCAAACCACCGGCAAGGTTGTCCAGGAACAACTGGCCGTCACCGCCATAGAACGCGTTAATGTCCAGGTTGTAATCGATTCGCCCATCGGCAACATCAATTCCATTTCGATCACCTCGACCGGTCAAGATTGACCATGGCGAGGCCACTCGCAAATTCTCTCCATTGACATCTTCAAAACCGAAACCCTGCGCGGATGCACTTGCGGCCGTGTCAGTTTCATTGTCCGTGATGTCCAGCGTCATTGTGAATGAGCCGGCGAAGATCGGAGCGATGATCTCGTCAAAGTATTTCTGCAACTCGCCACGGTAAGCATCACCATAGGTTGCGTAAGCTTCAGTTTCATAACCTGGCAAATCAAACGGCGTCGCGTCAAACCATCCTGAACCTTCTTCAAAATTCAAGACGAAGGTGCGAACATCGTCTTCGACCGGATTACAGATTGAGGCAAAGTCGTTTCCGACTTGTGCCGTTCCTGAACCATCGATCGCGATATCAAACGTCGTGTGAAGGTCCGTCACCAGCTCGACTTGGTCGTCACTGTCACCGACGAAGATCACGCCACCTGCAAATTCCATTTCACCGTTGGATGTGTCGACAATAAACGTATCGTCACCACCGCCACCATCGAGCTGAATCGAATGCAAAATTCGCTCTTCGTAAGTGTTGGTCACCAAGCCGTCGATTTCGACTTCGATCTGAGTTGCATCGGCGGCTGATCTTCGAACGACGATGACATTGTCATTTTCGTCGCCCATCAACTCAGCTGAGTGGCCAATCATTGAATAGCCGACCATTTGAGTGCTACCGTTCTCACTATCATCTGACCATTGTCCAAATGAGTAAACGCGAGTCGGATCTTCAGGATCGAGTACGGTTGCGTTGTAGAGTCCCCAGAGATTACCAACGCCATCGAGGTATCCAGCTTCACCATCTTTGAGATCGAGTGGATCTTCCATGATGATTTCGCCGTTGTTTTCATAGCCCAACGAAACAGCGAGTGTGGCGAACTTGTTCAAACCGGCGGCGGTGTAGGTGATCGCGATATTCCGGTCCGGCGTCACGGCGATCGAAGGATAGATGTAGTTCACATCCTCCGATTCGATGGTACCAGTTTGAGCAACCGCATAGTTTCCGTCTTCCAGTCCGGTAATTTCATACCAGCGAACAGCCGCGGTGTTGCCATTGCTGGCGAGAACACTGTGAACGGCATAGAGACTGTCGCCGACACGAACGGTATCACCGATCAAGTTGGCACCGGTGGTGACTTCAATATCGGGATCGAACAACTGGCGAACACGATCTGGCGGAGCCTGGTAGGCATCCACGGTCAAATCTATCGGGTCTGAAAATTGAAGTTCATCGACGTTGGTCACGTCGGTAATCTCTGTAATCTGTAGACGAGTACTCTCTTCTGGGTCATCAGGATCAAGCAGATCGTCAGCGGTCAATCCGATTGAACCGGTGGTCGTCCCAAAAATGTCATTGGCGAACTGGGTGACCCCATCTGTCGGTGTCTGTTGAGCACTGGCACCAATAAAGATGGGTTCGCCATTGCCGTCCAGAATCAGGTCACCCGTATTGGGATCGCGAAGGAACTCTTTGACATGCGAGTAAACCGGGCGAACGCCTAATTCAGGGTCAAACCAGGCCATGAACGGGTCGGGGACAGCCAAGTCGTTAAACTTGTCAATCGCCAAGACCTCGTTGCCGATGGTCAAATACAGGTTGTGATCATCGATTGCCATCTCGACTCGAGAAGCCGTAATTCCAGCGGTGCGAGCGGCACCATCGAGATCCGTCGGCGTCGGGGCAAAACGATTCGTGCTGGTTCCAAGTCCACCTTTGCCGATCGTCACATCCGAAACCGCGGTCCAGTCCTGCAGTGGATTTGACGTTCTTGATACCGCCAGCATGATGTGACGCTGGACAAATGGAATGGTGATATTCGCGTCGCCTGTTCCCTGCGAAACGACATACCAACGTCGAACATCAGGGTCGTACAAGACCTTTGATTGTGAAGGCGCGGTCGTGATGAAGCGGTCCAGCGAATTCGCACCCGGAGTCGTTGCTGCCGAGTCGTTGTCGTCGAGCCAGAAACTGGTCATCGATTTATCTAACAACTCAGCGTGGGTGACCTTATCGAAAACCCGAAAGCGACCGTTGGTGACTTCAACGATATGATTGGGGCCAATCGCCGCGTGCTGGTTGGGAGTGGAAACCTGGGGTGTTCGGCCAAAACTTCCCGTCAAGACATCTGCAAAGACGTCGGCGGCAAGGAGTTTGCGATCCTCAAGTGTCTGGTAATCAACTCGCGATTCGCTCGACTTACGTCGCTGCTGTTTCGATTTCCTGAATTTGCGAAGCGACGACATGTGACGGTTTTGGCTCATGCTCTTAAACCCTCTTGGTTGTTAAATCTAGAATGGCAGAGACCGTTGGGCTTTCCCCAACGCGAATCGTTTTGCCGCACCCGAGGGCACAGCCAGGTGGAATAAAAAAATTACGGATAACGTCGATAGTAATCAAAAAGCTGAAATCGGACAGCTTTTTCCGTGATTTGGGATCAGATCAGTAATTGCTGACACCGAAAATACCGGCTGCCGAGAATCCTCAACAATTGAACACGCCTCTGTTCTGATCAAAATCTGTCAGACTAAAGAGACCGTTTCAGCGATCTACGATGCCCGTCGATTCGCGTAAGTTCCCGCGAATGGTGCCAATTTTAACGCTTTTCCTCAAGTTTCGGTGCCTTAGTTCGCTCGATTTCTTGTGAAATCAAATCAAGCGTCTCAGAACCGCGGCACCCCCTCATTTGCGGCGGAAATCCGACGTCCAACGAACCAATTGCGTTCGAACGCGGGCTTGGTACCGTCGTTTGAAGGGGCTTCCTTTTGACTTTTGTCCGCAAAGCGCATAGGCGGACAATGGCTTTTTTGTGACATCTCCAGGCGCAGCCCAGTACTCCTACTCGAATTTCGCAACGCTTGGACGAGTACGTTGCGGAGTTGACTCAAGGTTTCGCGCGACTAACGAGAAGCTAGACTTTTCTTCTCCCGTAAGCTGAAACGATCGAGTACGAGTACCGCTTCGCTGAGTACGAGTAACTGTGGATTTTCTGTCGTCGCCTGGTTCAGCGGAAATGGGACTCATGCCCATGCCCATTCTCGTACTCGTACTCCGGGCGCAGCCCAGTACTCGTACTCGTACTCGAATTTCGCAACGCTGGAAGAGTACGTTGCGGATTTGACTCAAGGTTTCGCGCGACTAACGAGAAGCTAGACTTTTCTTCTCCCGTAAGCCGAAACGATCGAGTACGAGTACCGCTTCGCTGACTAAGCGCAGGGTAAAGATTCTGGTCAAAAAAGCATAGCGAAGACGCAAATGAGCAAAATGAAAATCTTGGCCAATTCTGGTTCAGGCTAGGGCAGTCGTGGCTCAGGAAGTTCGGACGATGCGGACTCCAGGACCTGTTGTTTAACCAGATCAAAGACTTCACCTGCCTTAAGGGCTGCGTACTCGGGTTCGCCGTCGTCAACGTCACCATAAAAGAAGACTTTACCGCGGCCAACGACCTCTGCCTCGGAACCATTGACAATGATCGCGGTCGCTTCATCAATGCCGATCCCCAACAATTGCGGATGTGCCTGTTTCAATTGGCTCATATCTTTCTGTCGTTTGCGCTGGGAAAAGTGTTGATCAATCGCTACGCCGCCGAGAAACCCAAGTCCACCACGCTCGTAGCCAGGCGCCATGATTCGAGTGTTTCCAACGGGTGTCGCGCGGGCCAAGTAGCGTCCTTGAATCGAAGCACCAGCGGACGAACCGCCGATCACACCCCCACGCTCCAAGACGCGTTTCATCAGTTCATGTGTTTTGGTGCCGTAATAGGAATCCGAAAAATTCCACTGGCGACCACCACCAAACCAGACGCCCGTCGCATCAACCAGCGGTTCAAAAAACGATTCGTCATCGTTCGCCTTGTTCCGATCCTTGGTATGAATAAAGGTTGCGCTTTTGACCCCCATCCGTTTCCATTGAGATACCACACGATGACGCTCGCCGACATCATCGGATTCACTGCAGGGCACATAAACCATCTTGGCGTCTTTGCCACCTGCCAGCTCCACCATCTTTTCCATCAAACCGTTGGGCATCCCTCCGCCTCCAACAATCAATAACGTCCCGTCAGCAACGTATGGTTTGACTGGCTGCCTGGGTGGAAAGACGGGCAACGTTCGATCAATCGCCATCCGATGCCATTGTGTGAGGTCAAACATGGCCGAGTAAAAATCCCGACCCGCCGACTCTCGATCTTTCAATGTTTCAGAGTACTCAGGCCAATCGCCTTGGGCCGGGACTCGAAATGTCGCTGAACCTTCGGCACAAACGGCCTTGCGGCCGGTCAATCGAAAGACAGTGCCTTTTCTGACCGAGACCTGAAAGCCACGTTCCGCCGTCCATTTTGCATCGGCTTTCGTTTTGGAACTTTCATTGTCACCTTCGCATTCGAGGCATGCCCCCAACATAAGATCGAGCCCGCGTACGTTCTGATTCGGTTGAACACCCTGCACATGACGACTAAGACTTGGCGCAACCTGATGATCAACTATCAACGTCCCTTTCGAATCAAGAAATGCTTGAATCGGTTCGCGAACGCTGGACAACTCCGCAGGCGTGAGCATTCGATCATTCCCGAGCAATACAACATGGTCGTGTTCTTTGAGCGCAGCCAAAAAATCGCGTTTCGGAAACTTGGTAAAACGAACAACTTTAATTTCTGGAATTCGCAGCGAATCGTCGTCGGACGAATCGTTAGCGTCGCTCGACTCGACCAGGTCGGTGAAGGCAGCAACCAATGCTTCGCCAATGTCTTCCTGTTCTTTGGCAGGTGAATGGACGAAAACCGCCGCGTTGATTTGCCCTTCTTGAATCAGACGTTTGGAACCAATCAGATCGGGAATTTTGGTAACGTCGATTCGATTACAAACAAAAACGGTCCCTTTGATGGTCAGCTGCACAGGCCAATGTGCAAACTTCTCATCAAACGGGACCGATTTAAGTGTTTGAAGTTTTGAAGAGTCACTCGCGGTTGAGTCTACTTTTTTTTTGCGCCTTTCTTGTCGGGCTTCGACTCTTTCTTGGCGTCCTTTTTAGGTTGGTCTCCAGAATCTTTTTCTGAATCGTCTTCGCCTGACCCGGCTTCTTCGATCTTCAGCTCGGCAAGGGTTTCGACGAGTTGGCTACCAGCGTTTCGAACGTTGACCTTCTTTTCGATATGGGCAATCTTTCCATCTTTGCCGACCACAAATGTCGTTCGGCTGGAAAACCGTCCGCCGAGCAAGATCCCGTAAGCGCCGGCAACTTTTTTGTCAGTATCACTGAGCAATGGGTAGTTCAATTCCAGTTTTTCAGCAAACGACTTGTTGTCGGCTGACTTGTCACAGCTGGCACCGAAAAACGCAACGTTGTACTTTTGAATTTCCTTGCCGCTTTCACGAAGCGACTTGCATTCAATCGTTCAGCCACCGGTGTGGGCTTTGGGGTACCAAGCGACGATAACGGCTTTTTTGTCTTTAAAATCCGACAGCTTATACGTTTTTCCATCGGAACCAGGAAGCTCCCAATCGGGTGCTTCGTCACCGACCTTAAGTTCCACTTTGTCGTCCTGCTTCTTTTTCTTTTGCTTGGTTTGCGCAAATGCGTCAACCGCCAACCCGACGGTCAGCATGGCTACGATGCCTAAACAGATTGAGAATCGTTTTATGTTCATGAGTTCGTCTTCGTTTCGTTGAATGAATATCTTTAATGACGGGTCGAATTGCGATCGCTCGCGTTGGACAATCAGCGTTGAAGTGAATTAAGTAATGCCACCGACGCGATGCGTGGGTTCTGGTTTACCAGGCCGAAAACTCTGCATATTACCGACGGTCAACTGGATTCCCATCTCAGTTGCCTGCATCGAAGTCACCTCTCGGACGATCGCTTCTAACTGTTCGGGACTGGCTGCAACCCGGGCGTTGACCAGGATGTCGGCACCGGTTGTTTTGATTTCACTGGCAAGACTCAGCTCGGAGCTGACTGAGGAGCTGACCAGATTCGCGACGGCCGCATCATGCATCGTTTGCCCCAAAATTTTCAGGTGGGCAACTTCGCAGGTGGCGTCATGCAGCTGCCTGCCAATCTTCTCCACCAAGTCCAGGACAAGTCGGTCCAGTTCAAAACGATCTTCCGATTCTGCACGAACTTGGCAATTAAGCCATCCCAACTCAGCTTCACCCTCCGCGTACGTCACGTAGTCCATGTCCATCATTTGTTTGCGCTCAATGGGATCTGCTTGAGCCGCATCGATCAGCTGCTCCAGACCGATCCCTTCGCGAGCACTGAATCCAAAAGTACGCTTGCCAGGAAAACGTTGTTCAAGCAATTGCAGCAGTTCTTCCCGTTGTTCTTCCGAAAGCCGGTCGATCTTATTAACAGCGATCGCGTCTGCTTCTTCGAGTTGTTTCAAAAAGATGTATTCCGCTTTGGGCGAGAAACCGCGTCCCTGAGTTTCGCCCAGGATCTTTTTGCCATGACTCGGTTTCAAAAGAACAACCAAAGGCCCCAATTCAAATCGATCACCAAACAGTTCTCGCATCGGCTCGATCACCGTCGCTACCAAATCGGTACAGCTGCCAACCGGTTCGGCAATCACGATATCGGGTACTGCGTCGGTCGACATTGCGCCGACGGTGTCAATCAAGTCGTCGAACTTACAACAGAAACAGGCACCGGGCACTTCGCCGACAACAAACCCCTGAGCTCTCAACGTATGCGTATCAACCAGATCAAACGCTTGATCATTCGTGACTAAAGCGACATTCAGCCCTTGCGAGACATAATGGCCGGCCAACTTCCCAATGGTCGTCGTTTTTCCGGCACCAAGAAAACCACCAATCATCAGGAATCGTGTTGTCTTCATTTTCAGTTCCCTTGTTGGTTTCTGCGACTGCGGGTAGTTATCGAATCGATCGCCGTCTGGTTATCATAGTGCAGAGAGATCTTTTGCGAAATCGATCTGACATGTTTAGCCGAGATGTGGACCAGGTTTCAACCGTGAAAAAAAATACGCTCGCAATTTTTGGAGCTGAACCCGCTTTTCCAACCGGCACATTTGGGCGTCAGTTTGAGATGGAATCGGTCAAGCAAGCGGTGACTCGTTCACTGGAGACAGGTCAGTGGAGCCAATACGACGGCGACTTCACAGAAGAACTTAAGTCCGCCCTATCGCGGGCGTTTGATTGTCAACAAGTCATGCTTTGTTGCAGTGGCACGATTGCGGTTGAGCTTGCGTTGCGCGGGGCAAGTGTCCGCCAAGAGGATGAGGTCATTCTTGCGGGCTACGATTTTCCGGGAAACTTTCGAGCGATCGAAGCGATTGGTGCGATGCCCGTTTTGGTCGATGTCGTTCCCGAAGGTTGGGTGATGGATCCCTCCCAAATTGCTTCCGCTTTCAGCGACAAAACGAAGGCCATCGTCGTGTCGCATCTTCACGGTCAAACGGCAGACATTCAGCGCATCCGGGAGATCGTCGACAAACAGAACGAACGTTCGGATCAAACCATTCGCATCGTCGAGGATGTTTGTCAGTCGGCGGGAGGCAGGATACATGACCGACCATTAGGGACCTTGGGCGATGTGTCCGTGCTGAGCTTTGGCGGTAGCAAGTTGTTGTCCGCAGGGCGGGGCGGGGCGGTGTTGACCAATGATGAATCCATGATCCAACGCATCAAAGTGTTTGCCGAGCGCGGGAATGATGCGTTTCCTTTTTCGCAACTCCAGGCAGCCGTGCTCACGCCGCAAGTCGAACACTTGGCAGCGTTTACGCAACAACGATTTCATGCCATCCAGCAGTGGGCGACGTTTGTGAATCAGTGGAACCACGCCGAGCTTCGCTTGGGAGTCGATTTGGAAGAAGGTCAATTGCCGGCGTTCTACAAAATTCCATTTCGACTGGCGCAAACTCAACAAGGTTGGACTCGCGATCAGCTGGTTTCGGCTGCTGAGGCAGAGGGGATTCCGATCGGAATTGGTTTTCGCGGCTTCATCAATCGGTCGCGGCGCCGTTGCCGCAAACCTTTACCGCTAGACAATTGTCGTGCGGCGATTGAGCAAACCGTTCTCCTGCATCACGGTGTGTTGGATGCCGATGAACAGCTTTGGTCCCAGCTAATTGAGACGCTTGATTCGATACTCGAAGTCGACGTGGCGGCGGAAGAATAGTCGCGACCGGTAGGCTGGGCTGGCAGGCAAAGCCGGCCGCTGTTCTCAAGAAGGCTGGCAACCTTCGCAACGGCGGTGTGTTTATTCTCTTGAAGGCTGGCAGCCTTCGCAAAAGTTGGCGTGATGCTCGGTTACGGTTGAAAAAAGAACGCTCGTTTTTGATTGGGCAATGAATAGTCAAAACCGCACGCACGAAACATTTCTTCCGAATTGGAAATCGCCATCAGCTCCAACACTTTTTCGTCTCGCGCTCGCTGCACGCACAAGTTGACCAGTGCTTTGCCAACTCCCTGGCGACGAAACGTTTCACAAACTGCAAGGCATTGAATCTCGGCCAGCTTCTTCGAGTAGATCTCCAATGCACAAAACCCGATCATCGGTTCAGCCTTATCAGATCGAACGTCGACCGCTTTGAATGAATGACGCAACAACAGCTGCAACTCCAACGAGGTCCGTTCAAGCAACAATTGCCGATCCATAAACGGTGTGAGAAACGCCAGCACGTCAGCCAGATCATCCTGCGTCGCCGGTTGAATCAAAAAAGTTGCTTCATCCATGAGCGTCATCTCCGATTGCTGTTTGAAAAACGAAGAGTCTGAAAAATTCCAATGAAGGCCGCTGAGCGTCGGTTAGTCTCGGGCAAGTTACTTTCAAAGGGCAACGGTGCAGCACCAATGGCGGATCATCTTTTGATACATTTCCGCGCCAAGGTTCAACTGTTCCAACGAGATCCATTCATCGGGCGTGTGTGCTTGAGCGATACTTCCGGGTCCAAAAACGATCTTGTTGGCGATCTCGGTAAAGACACCTCCATCGGTCCCGTAGCTTACCGTTTTTGACTGTTTCCGGTGAGACAGTTTTAACGCGTCTCTGACGAACTCGGATCCGGGGCTCACAAACATCCCGTCGCCCCATTGATCAATTTTAATTTCGACGTCATTTGCAGCCGCTGCGTGGCGAACTCGTTCCAGCAGCGGATTGACGTCAACACCGGGCATCGGACGCAGGTACATTCTGCAGATTGAATTTCCTGCCGTTACGTTGAATGCTGGCGAATCATCTTTCATGCAGATGTTCCAACTCAACGTAGGCGGATCAAACATATCGTTTTGCCACTTGGTTTCCGTTTCGACCTCGTCGTGAATCGCTTTCATCTCGGCCAGAAACGGGATCATTTTCAAGTTCGCGCTCACCGCTTCGCGGCTGCTGGAATGGCCAGCGACACCGAGGGCTTTGGCCGTGATTCGGACAGAGCCTTTGTGGGCATGGACAACTTCGAGTGACGTAGGTTCGCCGATAATTGCAAATGCTCCACCATCAACAATCTCGCGATAAACTTTGCTCTCTTCGACGATATAACGTGCACCGCAAAAGCCGATTTCTTCGTCCGCGGTAAACACAAGATAGAGTGGTTGTTTTAATTCGTCCCAATCGAACTGTTGCGACGCGGCCAGCATGCAGGCGATGGAGCCTTTCATGTCACAAGCGCCGCGACCGTAAAGTCGCTCACGAGCCACGGATGGCTCAAAGGGACCAAATTGTTTGGTAAACCATCGGTCGGCTGGGACGACATCGGTATGTCCAAAGTAGGCCAAGCCACCTGAGCCGCCCCCCTTTTTGGCAACCAGATTGACTTTCGGCGTTCCGCGGCGATCCTTGTATTCCAGCTTTTCGACAACGAAACCGTGCTTGGTCAATTTCATCTCAAGATATTTGTTGATCAGCCGATTCGATTTATTGCTGGTCGTATCAAACCCAACCAGTCGTTTCGCGTATCGCAGGGCTTTCATCGAATTCCTCACCTGAACCAGCGGATGCTTTTCTCCATGCCGCGGTTGCCAAATCGCGACTATCCTTCACAATAAACCGGCGTGAACCTAACAACAAGCAATCTGGCAGGTTTCGGTGAAACAGCCCCGACAAACAGGGCGAATTCGTCAAGTCAGGCAATCTGCGGCGACACGGTTCGCGCTCCTTTCTTGCAGCGGCCAGCTTAATGAGTCGAGAACATTTTCACTTTATTACCGGTCGGCTTGCCGCAGCTGCCCTTGAAAATACGATTCGTGACATCAACAAAAACGATTCGTTCGACTATACGATCCAAGTGTTACCGATCACGGTCGCGGCGTTGATGACTCCCTCATGGATCGCCCCACGCCTGGAGGTTCCTCCCAACGCAACTTGTCTGGTGCTGCCAGGTTATTGCGATGGCGACTTAAAATCGATTGCCGAAGTTTGCAATCTTCCCATCAAAGTCGGCCCCAAAGATCTAAGGGCGCTGCCTGAGTTTTTTGGTCAAAAACGAGTCAATGAAGGTTACGGTCGATTCGACATTCGAATCATCGCCGAGATCAACCATGCACCGCGTCTGTCGCTCAAGCAGGTTTTGCGAATGGCTGATGCACTGGCCAACGACGGTGCGGATCTGATCGACGTCGGATGTGAACCCAATTCGACATGGGCGGAAGTCGGAGAATATATCCGACAGCTCAAAAACGCTGGACACCGAGTCTCGGTTGACTCACTGAATCCAATTGAGATCAAGCAGGCCGTCGATGCCGGGGCTGAGTTGGTGCTATCGGTCAACCAAACCAATCGAGAATTCGCCGTCGACTGGGGTTGCGAGGTCGTCGTTATTCCCGGTGACATCCGCCAGATCGAATCGATGGATGAAACGATCGATTTCCTCTCGGCCCGTGACGTTCCACTTCGGATCGACCCCATTCTCGAACCGATCGGTTTCGGTTTTGCTGAGTCACTTCATCGATATCATGAAGCACGGCGACGTTGGCCGGAAGCTGAGATGATGATGGGGATTGGCAATCTGACGGAGTTGACCGATGTGGACTCTTGCGGCATCAACGTGTTGCTGTTGGCAATCTGTCAGGAGTTGGGAGTTCGCAGCATCCTCACAACGCAGGTCATCAATTGGTCTCGAACTGCTGTCCGCGAATGCGACCTTGCCCGGCGGCTGGTTCACTACGCAATTACAGAACAGCTTCCACCGAAGCATCTCTGCGACGAATTGGTCCTCTTGCGTGACACCAAGTTGCTCGAATACTCTGATGAAGAACTTGGCGAGTTGGCTGCTCAGATTCGAGACCACAACTATCGAATTTTCGCTCAACAGGGAAGAGTTCATCTAATGGGTGCCGGTCACCATTTCTCCGATGAAGATCCTTTTGAAGTCTTCGATGCACTGCTCGATTCCAATCCAAAAAACGTTGATCCGTCGCATGCTTTCTATCTTGGATTTGAAATGTGCAAAGCGATGACGGCGGCTCAATTGGGCAAACAATACAATCAGGATCAAGCGCTGAACTGGGGCTATTTAACCAACGAAGAAAAAGACCGCCATCGTTTGAAACGACGTAAAAACCGTGACTGATCCTTTGATGTTCAATCTCTGAATGCACGCTGAACAACCACAAATCGATACGCCATTACACGACCATGCACCTTGTGTGGTCGAGTTATCCAATGACGTGACCGTCATGCGCGCCTGGCATGCTTTTGCCGGACTTGATGGCTGCCTGTTATTGGACAGCTCAACCCAGGAACCGGAATCTCTTGGTCGCTACTCGTTTTTGATGGCCGACCCATTTGAAGTAATTTGCGAGCCCGTTGGCAGCGAACAACCGCTCGAACGTCTTCGCCAGGCACTGCGCCAATTCAATTGCAATCCAGTCGCGGGACTTCCACCAATGCAAGGAGGTGCGGCGGGGGTCTTTGCGTATGATTTGAATCATTCGTTTGAATCCATTCCTAAACCCCGACACGACGATTTTCACACGCCCGCGATTGTCGTCGGGCTCTATGATGTCGTCATCGCATGGGACCATCTTGAAGAAAAGGCCTGGCTAATTTCACAGGGTTTCCCTGAGACCGATACTGCAAAGCGACTGCAGCGAGCCGAATCGAGAAGTCAGTTCTTCCTTGACCGTATTCACGCAAAACCGCCTTCGTTGGCTGAGCCGAATCCGCTGACACCAAAGCCACTGACAACTCCTCAGTTTGCAGTTGGCAACGAAACCCTGAAGCAGCTGACCAGCAACTTTTCCCGTCAGCAATACGTTGAAGCGGTTCAGCAATGTATCGACTACATTTACGCTGGCGATGTCTTTCAAATCAATCTGTCACAACAGTTGATGGTTCCCGCCACGTTCAGTGGCCGTGCGTTGTACGAGCAATTAAGAAACTGCAATGCTTCGACCTTTGGTGGTTACTTTGACATTGCGTCGATCACCGACAACGATCTGGAGATCATCAGTGCTTCACCGGAGCGGCTTTTTTCAGTTCGCGGTCGAAGCGTTGAAACGCGACCGATCAAAGGCACGCGTCCTCGCACCGGACACCCGGTTGTCGATTTTCACGAACAAGGTCAGTTGATATCCAGCGAAAAAGACCGCGCCGAAAATACCATGATCGTCGACTTGATGCGCAATGACCTGTCATCGGTTTGCGATGATGACTCCATCCGCGTCACTCAATGGTGCCAGTTGGAAGCTTACCGAAGCGTCTTGCATTTGGTCTCGGCAGTCGAGGGCACACTGAAAGTGACCTGTGATGTCGTTGATTTATTGGCCGCAGTTTTTCCTGGTGGTTCGATCACTGGCGCACCTAAAGTTCGAGCCATGGAAATCATTGCTGAACAAGAACCAACGGCTCGCGGATTCTATTGCGGTTCGATGGGATACCTGTCGTTCACTGGAGACGCTGACCTGAACATTCTGATCCGAACGATTACGGCGTCGTCAGGCTGGTGGCAAGTTCCCGTCGGTGGTGGTATCGTCAGCCAATCGGATCCTCAAAACGAATACGAAGAGACTTGGACGAAAGCGATGGCAATGCTGAATGCGATCAAACAAAACGGTCACTGTCGAGTATTTTAAGAGTCTCGCTTAACGACTCATGTCGCTTTGAGCCGACATGCATTGGACCAACTTCGATCGCCCCGGTTATCCGTCTGATCACTGCGACGAATAATCCACTCCCAGAAACGACGCCGAGACCATAAGATCACGTCATGATTTTAGTCATCGATAATTATGATTCGTTCGTCCACAATCTGGCTCGCTACGTTCGACAGTTTGGTTGTGAAACCGAAGTCGTCCGCAACGACAAGATTTCGATCGAGTCGATCCGCGCTCTTGCTCCACAAGCCATCGTCATTTCACCGGGACCGTGCTCGCCCGACGAAGCGGGGATATCTTTGTCCGTCGTCACGGAATTGCAAAAAGAATTTCCAATCCTGGGAATCTGCCTCGGCCATCAAGCGATTATCCAGGCATTTGGCGGTTCCATTGTCCCTGCGATCGAACCAATTCATGGTCGATCGAGCCAAGTGTTTCATTTAGACACTCCGTTGTTCCAGGGTGTGCCCAGTCCGTTTGTGGCAGGAAGATACCATTCGCTGATCGGTGCGCCTTCGGGGCTTCCGGAATGCCTCCGATCGACAGCGTTTACCGATGATCGAACGATCATGGCGATCGAGCACCGCCATTTGCCGATTTATGGACTTCAGTTTCATCCCGAATCAATATTGACGGGTCCCGGTTATCAACTGATTCAAAACTTCCTTGAGTTGGCCGGGATCGAATTCGACAACAACCTTCAGATCGAACTGCTGGACCGCGGTCGATTCTCTGGTGCTGCGGGCGACGATCCAGCTTTCGATGCCAAGCCCTATCCGATTTCACCACGTCTCAAACAATCGCCGACGGAGTCGTCATGATTCTAGAATCGATCGTAACAACTCTCAATGAAGTTGACGTAAACGCTACGCTCAGCGACAGGGTCAACATCTCTCCAATGGGCCCACGGATTCTTTCGCGACACGCAGATGGAGCTTTGGCTACGTTTCAGTTGCGGCCGTTTGACAGTTCGCGAACGTTTGCAAATCTCAAGCGAACCCGACAAGGCGTGTTGCACGTGGATGACAACGTCGAGTTGTTTGCTGCCACGGCGATCGGGCAACTCGGCGAGTTACCTGATCTTTACGACGCCGAACGGGTCATGGGACAAATCATTGCCGATGCCTGCCGAGCGTATGAGTTTGAAGTGAAGTATATCGATGAAACAGGCAACCGCATGAGTCTCAACTGTGAAGTCGTTGCCTCGCATCGTCATCGAGACTTCTTTGGATTCAATCGAGCCAAACACGCCGTTCTGGAAGCCGCGATCCTGGCGACTCGAGTCAACTTTTTACCAAAAGAAGAAATCCTTTCTTCGTTTAGCCGACTCAAAACGATCGTCGAGAAAACCGCCGGTCCAACCGAGTTCAACGCGTACGAGTTGTTGAGCAAGTTCGTCAAAGCGCAATACGATGAACAAGCGTCGGAAAAGGCAGACGCGTGAACCCAAGCAACGTAAACGCGACGATCGTCTCCGCCCCGTCACGCCTGCATTTCGGTTTGTTCTCCATTGGTGACCAACTAGCGTACCGCTTCGGTGGTGCGGGATTGATGATTGACCGTCCACGAACAGTGATCCGTTCGCGTCGGGCGGATCGACTGACGATCGCTGCCTCAGATGTTGATCGACTCCGCCCCATCGTTGAGCGATGGTTCGCAGCTAGTCACGGTTTGCTTCGGGATCAACAAATTCACTCGCACGATGAACTTCCGGTTGAGTTATCAATCGACACATGTCCGCCTGTTCATTGTGGGCTCGGAAGTGGAACGCAACTGGCCCTGTCAATCGCCACTTCGCTGGTTTTGGCTTGCGGTTTGCCAATGCCCAACAGTGACGAATTGGCGACGTCGGTCGATCGTGGAAAACGATCCGCCATTGGTTCCCATGGATTCTTGCGCGGTGGCTTTTTGGTTGATCGCGGCAAGCGTTCAGACCAGTTGATCGCGCCGCTTGATTTGCGTGTTGATTTTCCTTCGGAATGGCGAGTTGTAACGATCATCAATCCAAACGCTTCGCTGGTTTTTGGTGCAGTTGAAAAGTCTGCCTTTGAATCGTTGCCGCCAACGACTCCTGCGCAACGCAATGCGATGGTCGAGTTGATGAAAAACCGAGTCATTCCCGCCTTGATGAATGAAGACTTTGAATCGTTTTGCCAACACCTGTTTGAATTTGGCCGAAGATCCGGAACCATGTTTCAAGACATCCAAGGTGGACCGTTTAACGGCCCGCAAGTGGAGGCAATGATTGATCTGGTTCGTGAATTTGGATTGGCCGGTACGGGTCAAAGCTCGTGGGGTCCTTGCGTCTACGCGATCACACCTGACGAAGGTGCCGCCAATGACCTCGCTTCGTTTCTTGTCGAAAAGTTGGGACCCGAAGTTAACATTTCCATCTGTCGGGGTGACAATCAAGGGGTTCAAATAAGTACCGAGTCGGCAAATTGATTTTGCGAGAGCATCTAAATGGAAAAATTTGAGTTACCCAAATTCAATCGCGACATCGAAAGCCCTTGGTTGTTGAAAGTCAAGGGACTCGCTTTTGCTGTGATTGGGCTCCTTTCCGCTGGAATTCTGATGTGGCAGCTCAAAGAATGGACATTGATTGCCATGTTGATTGTTTCAATCTGGGCTTGGTGTCGGTTTTACTACTTTCTGTTTTACGTGTTGGAACACTACGCAGGGCGTAAACGCCCTTACGCCGGGATTTTTGACGCATTGACGTCGATCTTTCGAAACGAAAAATAGAGATTCCATCGTGCTGTTTTCAAACAGCGCTGACATTTTACGATTCATGATCCTCGAGATTGAGAAAAACATATGCCGACTTTGGGAGTCAACATCGACCATATCGCCACGGTCCGCCAAGCCCGAAAGACGACAGAGCCTGATCCAGTTTGGGCGGCGGCGATGGCAGAACTTGGCGGTGCCGATCAGATTACGATTCACTTGCGACAGGATCGTCGTCACATTCAAGATCGCGATTTGAGGATCTTGCGAGAAACCGTTAACGTTCGGTTGAACCTCGAATGTGCCTGCATCGAAGAGATGCTGATGATTGCCTGTCAATCGAAACCATATCAAGTTTGCCTGGTCCCGGAAAAACGCGAAGAGGTCACGACCGAAGGTGGACTCGATGTCGTAACCAATCTGGCAAAAGTAAAATCGGCAACGCAACAGCTGAAGGATTCAGGAATTGTCGTCAGCCTGTTTGTTGATCCTGATGCTGAACAGATCGATGCGGCGCTGGCTTGTGGTGCGGATGCCGTTGAGCTTCACACCGGCACTTACGCAAATGACTTTTTTGCCGGCAATACCATAGACTCGTTGGCAGCGATTGATACAGCTGCGCGACGCGCCCATGACGTCGGTTTGCATGTCGATGCTGGACACGGTCTAACTTACAAAAACGTTCTGCCGATTGTTGCGATCGAAACGATTAAAGAGCTGAATATCGGGCACAGCATAATTTCTCGCGCCCTGTTTGTCGGGTTGCAACAAGCCGTTCGAGAAATGAAGGAACTCTGCAAGGTTGAGACAAAGAGCTAACAAGTCCAATCGATTGGACTGACGCGGTTGGATAGGAATTGAAACATCGACTGAGCATTGACACATGTTCGAAAGCCGATCGCACGTTCGAATCGGCTTACTTGATATTTCCGCCTTCGGGGCCGATCGCTTTTTTCGTCAGCGACTTGCTTAAGCAGACTTCCGATGAGCCAGGCGAACTCACGGCATACTTGAATCCTTGATTCGTTCCGGCGGCACCATACTGTCCGGATTTGGAAAGGGCAACAAAGTTCACGCTCAACTCGTCCAAGCCAAGCGGGTCGAGCATCTCGATTCGTTCGATCGCTTTTTGACAGGCGGTCGTTGGGTCGGCGCCCTGACGCATCATTTCCACGACGAGAAACGAACCACAAAACCGCATAACGTTTTCGCCTAGTCCAGTCGCACCGGCGGCACCGACTTGATTGTCAACGTAGAGGCCGCTGCCGATGATCGGAGAATCTCCGACACGCCCCGGCACTTTGTAGCCCCAACCGCTGGTCGAACAACCGCCAAAAAGGTTGCCTTGATCGTCGAGCCCCAGCATGGCAATCGTGTCGTGTTGTTGCTCGTTCACCTTCGGACGCGGCGTCGGTTTTTTCTGAGCCTTGGCCTTTGCTTCGTCTTCTTTCCACTTGAGCCATTTTGATTTTTGCTGGTCGGTCAAAAGGTTGGTTCGGCGGTGGCCCCGTTTGACGGCATACTTGGCCGCATTGTCACCCACCAGCATGACGTGAGGAGTGTTCTCCATAACATCGCGAGCGACGCTAATTGGATGCTCAAAATCTCGCAGTGCTGCGACGGCCCCAGCAGCATGATTGGGCCCCGCCATGATGCACGCGTCCAGCTCGACCTGACCATCCGCGTTGGGAATGCCCCCGATGCCAACCGAGGCATTTTTGACGTCCGACTCGGTAACCCAGATCCCTTTTTCAATCGCGTCGAGCATGGAGCCACCGTCAGCGACGACGTTGACTGCCTCATCAGTCGACCGAATCCCGAATGGCCATGTGGCTACGAAGATCGGACGTTGGACCCTCACAACAGGATTGGCCAATGACGATGACGCGATCGCTGTCCCGAGTGCGGCAGCTCCCGCACTCGCTCCCAAAAATTTTCTACGATTCATCCATCGATCCTCATCAAGGTGTGTGAGTTCGTGCCGAGTTCAAAAGACGTTTCGCGATGCAGCTTCCGCTTAAACAGAAACCGCTTCCGTCAGTCCGTAAGTGGCCAGCGTTTGCATCAAGTCGCTCATTTGCGATTCATCCAGCGGCGTCATGGGCAATCGCAGTTCACCTGTATCGCGGCCCAAAGCCGCCATCGCAGTTTTGAGCGGAATCGGATTGGTTGCCAACGATAGCAAGTCACGACAAAGCGGGAAGAGTTTATGGTGCCACTCTCGCGCCTTGATTGCATCGCCTTCAGCAAACGCGTTAACCATCGCGATCATGTCGCTGGGCACAATATTGCCGACGACTGAAACGACCCCTTGGGCTCCGACCGACATCAACGGCAATGTCAGGCTGTCATCACCACTGAGCACGGTTAAATCTGTCAACGAAAGAACTTGCGACGCCTGGTCGAGCGACCCAGTGGCTTCTTTCACCATGGTCACATTCTGGAATTCTGCAATTCTCGCGATCGTTTCTGGCTCAATATTTTTTCCGGTACGGCCAGGGATGTTATACAAGCAGATCGGAATCTCGACGGTTTCGGAGATCGCTTTGTAATGTTGGTAAAAGCCTTCCTGAGTCGGCTTGTTGTAATAGGGAGCGACCTGCAACGATGCGTCAGCGCCTTCTTTCGCAGCCCATTCAGTCAAACTGATCGCTTCGTCGGTGCTGTTAGAACCCGTTCCAGCCATGACCTTGATTCGACCGGCGGCAATTTGAATGGTTTCCGAAATCACTCGCTCGTGTTCTGGATGCGACAGCGTTGGTGATTCACCAGTCGTCCCAACAGGTACAACGCAGGTCGTGCCCGCAGCGATTTGAAATTCAATCTGCTCTTTTAGACGTTCGACGTCGACCTTGCCGTCTTTAAACGGCGTAACGATGGCAACCGATAGGCCAGCGAAATCAGAACCACGGCGTGGGGAATCGGAAGACGACATTAGGAACTCCATCCATTATTAAAATACTGACCGACAAAACATTGACCGCCACGTAGAAAACGGAACCGTGAACGTGGTACCGAATCTCAATTTCGATCACTCGGACAAGTCAGAATGATACGGTTAAAGAGACGCATTTTCCAGCACCTGCGACGCGTGAATCGGCAGAGAGTCGACTTTCGATGTCAGAGTTTGCGGGGATGGTGGCAAACGAGTCGCTCGAGTTCCAATCAGAAATGCCATTTGATCATGCCATCTCAGAGTTTTTTAACTCCAGACTTGTTTGTCCGAAAGGCCTGCAATCAGCCGTCTGAGAGTACCCGAGTTTACTCTTCCGGTTTTTTCAACAGGTTCGCACTGGACTGATAAAACTTTTCGCGTCGATGTTGCGATTGCTCTTCCGACTCACTTTGTCGAGCTTTGAGATCATTGTAGAGAGCGAGAGTGAACGGGCATTTAAGCGTGTCCATTCGAAACAGAATGTAATCCGATTCTTCGTTTGTTAACACACCGAGTAAGTAATTCCCCATGACTTCGGCATTGGGCACACCAATTTGGTTGCGTCGCCAAATCTCGCCGAGAGTGTGAACGCCCGCATCGCGACGACCATTGATCGATGCCAATCGTGCCAACAATTCTTTATCCTGCTGCAGCGCCTGTTCAACTTCTGCCGCTGAATCCGAGTCGAGCGTTTCGTCGAGATAGGCTTCCAATTCCGCGTCGGTAAATTTGTTTGCCACGTTTTTCTTTCAAATATCGTCGGAGCCACTGAGAATCAGCGCTTCTCTTCATTACATCTTAAAAAAACATCCATCGATCGGCAATTGCCGCACACGCCAACATTTGCCAAGCTTAATCAGGACTCGTTCGCTTACACCTTGAAAATCGATTCAATTCGATCACCATAATCACACCCCAGCCAACGCTGACTGGAACGTCGATTTTATCCGAAGATCGACCGGATGGTCGCTATTTACTTTGGAGCCACCATGAATCGGACATTCGCATCTGTCATTCTATCGTTGATCACTGCGATCAGTTTACTGGCATCGCCTTGCAACGCATTTGTTCTCCCTCAGGAACTGACGGAGATTGCTCCACCCCCTAAACCGGATGATACGCCGGCAACAGGAAGCGAAACGTCGGGCGTAACAAAGCAGCCAACGACGCCCTCAACGCCACAGCCTCCCAATCCGGCGGCAATGCAAAAGACGGAAACCAATGCGAAGCCTGCGGTAGCAGCTGCAAAGTCTGGTCAACCGTCAACCAAAGAAGCTGCACCAACAAAGCCAGAACCTGCCGACGCACTCCCAACGAACATAGCCGACGATGCCCCGAAATCTGTTGCTCGTGGGCGAGTCTATGTTGACCTCGATGCCGACGGAAAATTTTCTGATTCCGACGCACCCTTCGCCGGCATACGCGTTTCCAACGGCGAGGACATTGTGGTGACCGATGAATATGGCAAGTACTCATTGCCGATTGGAAAGCAGGGTTCCATCTTTGTGATCAAGCCCTCTGAGTTTCGAACACGTTTAAACAAGAACAATCTGCCGCAGTATTACTACCTTCACAAACCGGAAGGTTCTCCCAAACTTAGGTACCCTGGTTCCCAGCCGACGGGTCCGCTTCCACAGAACATTGACTTTCCGTTGTACCAACAATCGGAACCAGAGGACTTCAAGATTCTGTTGTTCGGCGACCCACAACCTCGCAACAACAAAGAAGTGGACTACATCGCGCAGGACGTCATTAAAGATCTCGTTGGCAAAACGGACAACGCGTTCGGAGTCACTTTGGGTGACATTGCGTTTGACAAACTGGAAACATTTGACACCCTGAACCAGTCGATCGCACTCATTGGCATCCCGTGGTACAACGTCATTGGAAACCATGACCTGAACTTCGATGGAAAGAACCGCGATCAATCCAACGAGACATTCGAAGCGACGTATGGCCCTACTTACTATTCGTTCGATTACGGCCAAGTTCACTTTGTTGTGATGGACAACATCGATTGGGTCGAACCCAACGATCGAGTCAATCGAATGCACTATGAAGCTCGCTTTGGTGAACGTCAGCTCAAGTGGCTTGAAAAAGACCTGAGCATGATTCCCGAATCACAGATGGTGGTTCTGATGATGCACATTCCGATCATTTCCGCGTCGGACAAAGCGGAAGTGTTTCGCATGATTGAACAACGACCCTACTGTGTTTCAATCTCCGGTCACACCCACGATCATCGGCATCTGTTCCTTGGCACCGAGGAGGGTTTTAACGGCGAGAAACCACACCACCACATCATCAATGTCACGGTCAGCGGCGCTTGGTGGTCAGGCGCCAAGAATGAAAATGGTATTCCACACACGACAATGAAAGATGGTGCACCCAACGGCTACTCGATCATGTCGTTTGATCAAACCGGATATCGACTTGACTTTCGAGCAGCCGGCCAACCGGCGACAGATCAGTTGCGGATCGAAATGCCGACTAAGATTGACACAAACAAAACCTCCTCCGCCGATGTCTGGGTGAATGTGTTCAACGGCTCAGAAAAATCTACAGTGCGAATGTCCGTCGACAATAAAACAGATTGGGTCAAATTGAAAAAGACGATCGACCTTGATCCCTATTACGTTCAGCTGCACAAACGGGACGCAAACGAAGATCAACCATTGGCCGCGCCGAAACCGTGTTACCATCTGTGGCGTGGAAAACTTCCCTCACTTAAACCCGGTGTTCATCTCGTCGTCGTGAAGACGACCGACCGTCACGGCAGAACTTACTCGGCGCATCGAACGATCCGCGTTACTGGTGAACCGATCCCACTGCCTGGTGAATCATCCAACGAAGGAACGCCTGCAAAGTAGTTCCCGTTTTCCCAACTTGCCAACATGAAACATGGCATTCCCGGGAAAGTTGGATGATCATTCGCGATTGAGGTATCGCGTTGGTTGTTATTGGTTCAAAATCCTGACGGTTTGGTGTGACGGTCGCCAGTCGATCGTCACCGCAAATCGCAAGAATCGATTATCCATAGCAGAACCAAAATAGTCTGACGTGAATCTCCCAGAAAAAATCACTAGCGAAGTTGATATCCCTAAACTGAAAGAAGCGGTCCGCATGATCTTGACCGCGATCGGTGAAGATCCAGATCGTCCCGGGCTTCAAGAGACGCCGCGACGTGTTGCTCACATGTATGAAGAGATGTTTTCTGGTTTGCGTTTGGATCCCGCTCGACATTTGTCGGTCACGTTCCCGGAATACTACAACGAGATGGTCCTGATTCGCGACATCTCATTTACGAGCATGTGCGAACACCATTTGTTGCCGTTTTCCGGAGTCGCTCACGTCGCGTACATCCCTGACGGGAAAGTGACCGGTCTCAGCAAGATTGCACGCGTGGTCGAAGAAGTTTCTCGCAAACCCCAAGTTCAAGAGCGGATGACGCAAACCATCGCGGAGATGATTACCAAACACCTGTCTACCAAAGGTGTGGCGGTCGTCGTAAGTGCCGAACACTCGTGTATGTCGATTCGAGGCATTCGAAAACCTGGCTCGAGAACCATCACCAGCGCGTTGCGTGGCGAGTTCAAGCAGAATCAGTCGACACGTCAGGAATTCATGTCATTGATCAACAGTCAAAACTGAAACCGTTCCGCGTCGACAACCGGCTCACAACAAGTGCATTGACTATTTCGCCATTCCAGAGAAGTAGTTCAACACAGCCAACTCCATGATGTCTTTGTTGAACAAGTTCGGCCGACGGTGGAATTCACAGAAGTCGCGACATTGATGAATCAAATCAAGCACATGACAGAATCGAAATGGTCGACCAACTCGCTTGTAGTGATATTCGATCAACTGGTCGATTGTGCCTTCTTCGACTTCAAATCCCAATCGTTGAAGTTCAACATCAAATAGCCGACGGAATTGAATCTCTGTCGGATCAAAGACTTCCACCTTGTACGGAATCCGGCGGAGAAACGCTTCGTCACACAACTCAGACGGCTCAAGGTTAGTCGAGAAGATCAAGAACTGATCAAACGGCAAAGAGACTTGTCGTCCCGACGGCAGATTCAAAAAGTCACTGCCGGATTCCATCGGGACGATCCAACGATTGAGAAGCTGCGTGACGGAGATCTGTTGACGACCAAAGTCATCGACGACCAAACAACCACAGTTACTTTTGACATGAATGGGTGCTTCGATGATTCCCGTAATCGGATTCAAAGTTGCTTCGAGATGTTTCATCTCCAGTTCGCCACCGACAACGATGGTGGGCCGCTCAATGCGAATCCATCGCTCATCCACTTGAAACTCATTGGTGATTCCTTCATTGGCCGGCAAAGGTTTGGCGACGTGAACGGAAGGATCAAAGAGGCGAATCACCTCACCGCCGATCGTGATCGCACGGGGGATCCACAAAAATTCTGTCAACGCGCGGATTGCGCGGCGAGCGAGGCTGGTTTTACCGTTGCCCGGAGCTCCAAACAGGAACATGCTTTTCCCGGAGTTGATCGCTTGGCCAAGTTGACTGATCATCAAGTCGGTAACTTCAAGACCTTCAAGTGCTTTGGCAACATCGGCAAAGGTCGGCAATTGGTTTCGAATCGACTGTCGAAAGATCGAGTTTCGATACTCGGCAAGACTGACCGGAGCGGAACCGCAATAGGTACTGCGTGAAAGATGAATCCTGGCTTGCTCCGCACCTTTGGGTGTGAGTTCATATTCAAAATCGCCGACCCCGACCGACATTTTGTGGACGACCAGCAAGTCGGCCTTCAAGGATTCATACGCGGGCAGTGCTAACGGAAATGGGACCTTAATCTGTTGAGCGATCTGATTTCCGGATTTATTTCCATGCAAAAAGAGGTACTTCAATATCAATGGAAATAAATCGTTCAGGTGCAACCCTGCCTCGGTCAACGACGCGGGACAACGCGGTACAAAGCTGGACGATTCCAACGGATTCTGATCTGGTTCCGTTGGCAACTGAGTTGAAACAAACGCTTGTTGCTCTTGCGGGATATCACCGAGCGAGTTGTTTGTCGAATCCATTTTAAAAAGCCTTTAATGAGTTGCGTGGCGCATTTGGTTGCGAGCGACTGGATCGAAACTGGCTGTCCCCGACAACGACAATCCGCGAAATCGTTACGACCGTTGAATGTGTCAATGATGTAGCCAAAACGTAAGCTACGTTTCTGTCATCCGGTTTTTCTATCGACGTTGGAAATCCGGTTAGCCACACAATTTGGGGTTCTTGTCACGACCGGAATCCTCCAGCCTCGCGTTACAACAAATGATCCACGTTCGCAAACTGACGAAGCGTTATACCGATATGCGGACGGGCGACTTTACCGCTTTGGCAGGAATTAGCTTTGACGCCATGCCGGGCCAGATATTTGGATTATTGGGGCCCAACGGTGCGGGAAAAACCACGACGCTGAGGATCCTCAGTACCGTTTTGCAACCCTCGGAGGGGACCGCGGTCGTCAATGGTTTTGATGTCGTAAAAAACGCAGAACAAGTGCGCCGGCAGATCGGATTCGTTTCAACCAATACCGCGATCTACGACCGAATGACGGCCTGGGAGATGGTCCAGTACTTTGGCCAACTCTATGGACTGCCGCTGGACGAGCTACATCGTCGCATGGAGTCGTTGTTCGAGCGATTCAAGATGAACAACATTCGCGACGTTCTGGGCAGCAAAATGTCGACGGGCATGAAACAGAAAGTCTCCATCGTTCGCGCGATGATTCACGATCCGCCCGTTTTAATCTTCGATGAAGCAACGTCGGGGTTGGACATCCTCGCCGCACGAGAAGTACTCAAGACGGTCGAGCAAGTTCGTGACCACGGAAAATGCGTACTGTTTTCATCGCACATCATGAGCGAAGTTCAACGGCTCTGTGATCGTGTGGCCATCATGCATCGAGGTAGCGTTTTGGCAGAAGGAACCATCGAAGAACTGTCGGACCAATACGACGAACAAGACTTGGAAGAGCTCTTCTTTCAACTGATCTCAGCTTCGGAAAAACAGACCGATGCTCACGATTTGGTTGACACAGTCTTCACTCAGTAACACTTCGGCTGACGCCAACTCACCTCAGCCAAACTCCATAGCACCTGTATCTGTACCCATCCTTTCAAGACCACTTCAGCACCCATCGAATCGCCTCCATGAAATGGCCTAACGTCAAACTGATTTTCTTTCGCGAACTACGTGACCAGATGCGTGATCGGCGAACCCTGTTCACTGTCGCCATTATGCCGATGGTTCTGTACCCATTGATGGGGATGGCGATGCTGCAGGTTGCCCAATTCATGCGAGAGTATCCGACCAAGGTTTGGGTCGTCGGTCATGAAAATCTCCCTGAGTCTCCACCGTTCATTATCGAAGGTGAGCTGAATGGTGATTTCATCACACCACAAGACGCGCGATTGCTTCAAATCTGCATGTCACGCGAAGGGGATCAAGAATTCCACAAATTGATTCGGCAGTTTCGCGAGCAGTCAGAGATGACGCACGCTCCGCAATTGGTCGACCAGTTGATCCAGTCTGAAATGCGTTCGCGTGGTGTGGATGTTGCCGTGTTCATTCCCAAGCCGATCGAACTCGCGACGGAACCGTTCGATGAAACGCACCCAGATCAACAACGCGGTTCGCCTTCCATCTATCTTTTTCAAAACACCGCCGTTGACCAGTCACGAATCGGTGCTCAACGGATCCGCACCGCATTGGGACATTGGCAGAAGGCACTTATCAAAGAGACGCTTCGAGAAAACAACGTTCGAGCGTCGCTGATTGATGGCGTACGAATTTCAGAAGCCGACGTCGCTGACAAAGCAGGCAAGAAAGCTGCGGCTTGGTCGAAGATCTTTCCATTCATCGTCATGATCTGGTCATTGACCGGTGCGTTCTACCCGGCAATCGATTTATGTGCGGGCGAAAAAGAACGAGGCACTTTCGAAACGTTGCTCAGTAGCCCAGCGGCTCGTTCCGAGATCGCGATCGGCAAGCTCCTGACAGTGATGTCGTTCAGCATGGCGACGTCGATTCTTAATTTGCTCAGCATGGGGTTCACCGGTTTATTTGTAGTCTCACGAATGGGTGGAACTGCAATGGGAGGTGGCCTGCCAATGGTCGCGCCGCCGATCGCAAGTATCGGTTGGTTACTACTGGCATTGATCCCGATCTCAGCGCTCTTCAGTGCCGTTGCACTGGCGGCAGCCGCGTTTGCACGAAGTAGCAAAGAGGGACAGTACTATCTGGTCCCACTGATGATGATTTCGATGCCATTGATGATGGTTCCGATGCTGCCAGCTGCAAAACTTGACTTCGGCAGCAGCCTGATCCCGGTCAGCGGACTCATGTTACTGCTTCGAGGCCTGATCGAAGGCCAATACTCCGAATGCCTTAAGTTTGCCGGACCGGTTTGCGCGGTCACGTTGGCCTGCTGTTGGTTTGCGATTCGCTGGGTGGTCTACCAGTTTAACAGTGAGTCTGTATTGTTTCGTCCAAGTGAACGCTTCGGCGTCGGCACCTGGTTCCGTTACGTGATGCGGGAACGTGACCAACTCCCGTCCTTTGGAAGCGTGATCTTGTTGGCCATCGTCATTTTGGTCGGGAAGTTCTTCATCGGATTTGTTATTCAAACACCGTTGAACTTTGGAGACTTCGCGAAACAGACGGTGATTATTCTGGTGGCAACCATCGCGGTACCGACGATCATGATGGCGTTGGTCCTGACTCGCAACGCTCGAAAATCATTAAAACTCCATCGGTGTACCCTACCAATGGCGTGTGCCGCGGTGCTGGCGGCGATTCTGTTGAACCCGGCATTCACATGGTTTACTTCACTGGTGATGTACATCTATCCGCCGGCGGACGATCTGTTTCTACTGAACGAGACGGTCGGAAATATTGTGTCCACATCGCCCGGCATCTGGGCCACCATCGCCGTCTTTGCTTTGGTGCCAGCCATCATCGAAGAGTTGGCGTTTCGTGGATTCATCCTTTCAGGTTTCGAATCGATGCGAAATCGATGGCAAGCGATCGTGCTTGCGTCAATCTTTTTTGGCATCACGCACGGTGTGCTGCAACAAAGCGTCATCACGTTTGGTGTCGGTTTGGTTCTCGGCTTGATCGCCATTCAGACTCGAAGCATCTTGCCTTGCATATTGTTCCATCTCACGCACAACAGTCTGGCGGTACTTTTATCGGCCGCAGAACCCACGGTGATCGAAAATTCTTTGATTCTCAAGACCGTGTTGATGACAACTGATGGAGTCCATTATCAATATGGAATGCTGCCGGGCATCGCGATGACTGTTTTGGGAATCAGTTTGCTCGTCTGGTTTATCCGGCTCGACGGCAAAGAACGACCGCTGCTGGGAACAGGTGTCGAATCGTGGATCGCCGGTTTTCGAAAATCAACTCAACCCAGCGTGTAAGTTATAATCGGGTTCGTCATCAACCCAGCAAGAGTCGTACCACGTGAACGCAAGAAGGATCTACCGCGCATCGCATCTGTTTGGCATCCCGGATCAACGCGACATCACGGAAGACGGTGCAATCGTTGTACAAGATGGCATCGCCATTGCGGCCGGACGATTTCGAGAACTTGAAATCGGTGCGAACGACACGATCGAAGATCTAGGTGATGGGCTACTGCTACCCGGCTTGGTCAATGCCCACACCCATCTGGAATTCAGCTCGCTCGAAGATCCGGTCGGTGAACCGGGAATTGAATTCACTCAATGGATTCGCTTGGTGGTCGCAACGCGACAATCGTGTTCGACAGAAAACAAAGACTTGGCGATTGCTCGAGGAATCCAAGAGTCAATTGACTCTGGCGTCTCGCTGGTTGGCGAGATCGCAACGGCGCCTTGCAACTTGGTACCGTATAACCAGAGCGACCTGGACACGACCGTGTTCCTTGAACAACTTGGACGCAACACGGCGACGCTGGATGAACTCAAAGCGACACGAACGTCGTTTCTCCGATCGTTTGATACCGTGAATTCGGAACAGGCTCAAACGTTGCGACATCGGTCCAACCAATTGGCCGCTGGAATGAGTCCTCATGCCCCTTACTCAGTGGGGCATGCCTTACTTCGGTCACTGATTGATTCGAGCAAACAGAACCGTCTTCCGTTGGCGATGCACCTGGCTGAAACCGAGCAAGAACGTGAACTGCTCGAGTCACTTTCTGGCCCCTTCGTTAACCTGCTTCAGGAGTTCGGTGTCTGGGATCGTTTAACGTTTCAACCCCCGATGACCATCCAAGATTACATTCAAGCGTTGGCGGTCCTTGATCGTAGTTTGATCATTCACGGCAATGTGTTACGTACGGAGGAACTCGACCTTGTGGCACGCCATCGAGACAAAATGTCGGTTGTGTTTTGCCCTCGCACGCATCAATTTTTTCAGCATCATCGTTATCCGCTCAACGAACTGCTCCAGCGTAAGATCAATGTCGCGGTAGGGACTGATTCACGGGCATCTAATCCAGATCTGAAACTATTTGAAGAACTAAAAATGATTGCCCGGGAATTCCCAGAAGTCGATGAGCTGGAAATTTTGCGCATGGGTACAAGAAACGGTGCGTTGGCGCTGAATCGGATGGGGGAAGGTTTCGGCCAAATCGAACCAAACCTTCGCGCGAGGATCGCGTTTATCGCTCGACCGCAATCCGAGGGCGGTCCCATCAGAAATTGGCTGTTTTCAACTGATGCTGATTGTGTCCGAGTCCTCTGAGACGAGACGCCGCGCAAGAATCGCTTTTCGTTTATTCGATGTTCCTATGCGAGTCAAAATCAGGGTCGCTGGTTGACCTCCCGGTCCTTTGAGTTTGGAAAACTTGCCAGCCGTCATCTTGTCGATACCTCGCCGTTTGAACTCCAACAATCCGATGTCCAACCGTTCAAGTGATGCATTGAGATCCTTGACGCTCAGTCGCGTCACATCCAGAACCTTGAATGCACTCAACAAAGGATGACGCACATACGCGTCGCCAAACAGGTACGCGATCCCGTCTGCCGCTCGCACCAGACCATACGCTCGAGCGATGGCGTCGGTTAAATGTGCTGCGCGGACGGCGGGATGCGGTTCGTAAAGATATTCCATCACACCATCGCTGAACTCGCACCGCTGCGCGACTTCACTTTCGATTGCTGAAAAACTGCACGCTTGTCCGTTGTCGACCATGGTCGCTGTACGAGATCCAAATTGCTTGGCCATTGAATTTTGAAACGCACCTGACCAGAAGATCTGTTGTTTACATTCTCGTCGATCACCAATCCACTCACGATGAATGTCGGAAGGGATGTAGTCACCGATTGGCGTTGCTGGAGCGACCTTGATCCCAATCGCTTGATGATCGCCAACCCGATCGTAGACTTCGTTTAACGAAGGGCTGAACTGGTCACCACGTACTGTCCTACGCTCGGTTCGACGGTCAGGGTCGATGTGCAACGCATCGAACTCACTCAGATTTAGCTGTTCGAATGTGACATGTTGGACCCATTGGCGGCGGCTGGACGGTTGAGCATGCTGTCGATAAACGTCCAGATTTCTTGCCGCAAACAACGACGTCACTTCATCGGCGTCGACTCCCACCGTGACCAACGACTCATCGGCCAAGTCACTGGTTCGATCGTTAAGTGCGATCAAGTCGCCACCGAGCCCGCAACAAACATCGGCGACGCGAGCGAACGGACAAAACTTACTCGCCTTGTAAAGTGCGATGTCGAGTCCAGAAGACTGTTCAAGACCGCGCCGAGTAAAAAACATCTGATCGGCCAAATCGAATTTGGTTCGCCCGCGAATCCGCAACTGGGCCTGCTCTACGATCAATGCAGCCCTGGTTTTCGTCGTCTTCTTCCTCAACCGTTTGGCCGTTTTGAGCACAGGTTGCCGATCGTCGAAGGCGGCCAGCGTTTCATCGAGGAGCTCTTTTGCCGAACCTCCCAGCATCCAACGAAAATCTTCTGCGACCGAATTTTTCATGCTGTAAGGATGCTTGGAAGTTTGCCGAGGAACGATGGATCAAGGCCACCATCATACTTTGCGAAAACGGTCGACGGATGACGCAAGTCAGATGATGTTTTAACAACAGCTTCCTGTTGGTGGGTTCGCTTAAGAGATGAAGATATCCCTTTCAATTTAAGTCTCCGATGTCGATGTGAACGGTTGGTCGGGTTAGGCTGTATCGAAAGCTGGAACTTCTGAGTAACATACCACCTTACTCCCACCGTTTACCTGCCGGCCAAGATTCGCTTCATGGACCCTTTTCACGAACTCATACTCTACTTGCGGGTTGCCCAAGCGTTTAAAGAGCGACTCCAAATGCCGGATCGTGACCGAGCTTTGTTGATGGCGGCCACCGCGGCTCATGTTCTGCAGATGCATCCAATGGCGAACTTCTGTCGACAATTGATTCTGCAAAACAACCAAGGCCACATGCTGAGGAAATACAAGGATTTTTCCGAAGCCTGCGACGATTCCGATTTCGGCTCGTTGCTAAAAAGCGTCCGCAGGAAACTTAGTCCGGAACAGGCCGAAGCTCAGGTGGTGACGCTGAATTACCGTTGCGATGTCCTGCCGGGCGACTATGACACCAAGGAAGCGTTTGCTGCAGCGGTGATGGGGGTCGATATCGAGTGGCTCAAACAGAACTTTTAACAGGTTCGGTCGATCGTTGACGGTCGGCAGTCGATCGCCCGTATTAGATGGTCCGATTTTCGCGGTCAAAACGCCGATTGCGAAATCGAACAAGTTTTCCACGTGGGTTCTCGATTCAGGAAGTGCATCGTTCTTTCCTTGTCGAGTTCAAAAATGCTCCGTTCGCTTATTGTTCCCGCCGTTCTGATTGGCTTGATCAGTCTACCGTTTTTGCTTCCGTCAAACTCAACGGAACCTGAACCACCGTCCACGGACGTCGCCATTAGTGGATCATCGACAAATCCATTCCAGTTGGCATCGTCATCACGAGTGATCAACGATGTATCGACACAAAACTCGCCGTCTGGAGTCCCCATCACTTACCGGGACGGTATCGCTTTGCCCGCAACGAGTCCGTCAGCGGCCCCGTTTAACGGCGGGAATCCCAATGTCGGCTCCGCGCCGGTTTATGACGAACGAGGGAACCTGATCGGATTCGTGCCTGAAGCGGGAACAAATGGAATCGCCCCTCAACTCGCGGGAATGATTCCGGACTATGGCTCTGCCGAGACGTTTTACGTTCCGGGCAACTCTGCCGGACCTGACTTGTCGGCCGACCCTCTGGAGTTCCTGCCGGTCTTTGATTTGCGGCAGATCTTTCGCTACGACGTAACAACAGCTTGGATGCAAAGTCGCTGGGATCGAATCTCGACGACTCCTGTCGCTGATGGTCTTAACGGATATCGAGTGGCCCTTGTGACGGGCACCAACAGTTGGGACCTTCATGGATCACTGACGTACTACTTTGATCAAAACCAGAAATGTCGACGCATCACGTTTCGTGGCTGGGCCGGAGATCCGAACCGTTTTTTGGAAATGCTTAAACGAGAGCACGGTTTTGAACAACAACCGACCAATCAAGCAGGATTCTATTTGGCGAAACGACGACGAATCTACACAGGTGGTTTGTTGATGAAACATCCGGCAGTGATCCAGACGGAAAACCGCGTTCAACAGATCGCCCTATTATTGGAGTTAAATGAACCAGCTTCAAAACTCGGTTTGAGCGACGATTTTGTTTCGCTCATTCAAGGTTCAATGGCTCGTTGATGTCATAGGCGACGTGATCTTCAAGCTCTTGGAATCGGGCTGTCGTCCCCTTCGACTTTCATCAACAATTTTTCCACCGCTGGAAACCAGCGGCAACGAAAAATGTTTTTGTCGCGTCAAATTATTTTTCATCGCGTTGCGTCTGAACGCGGCAAGATTTGCGGTGTTTTTTGATTCCGCGATCCAACTTGACAACAGATTTGCAGCACTGCCAAAGATTTTCAACTTACCGTTTGACATCGCTGCTAGCACTCTTAGAATCTCGTCCCATCGTTAAAGGTTCTTTAACAATTCGCACGATGCGAGTTGAAAAAACTTTCAAAGGACGCCTTTATCGAGTGTTTTTGCAGTTAACGTTTGTCGATCCAGACAAACGAAAATTAATAGTCTCCCCACTTACCGTTTTGACCCCTTGTTGGATCGAGATGCTGCGCCGGAACAGGCCGTCAGCATGCTTTGATTTTCGCGCACAGATCTGAGCGATGGGTTAAACAAAGAACTACGGTACTCATTCTGGGTGACTCGACAAATTCGCTCGATAGCGGCTGGCCGATAATGCGTCAGGACGTGACTTTGTCGACTCAGGAAAACACCGATCCGAATCAGCTTCCCGAGAAGCCGATCTCAATCGTTGAAAAATTGATCAACGTATTGAGGTCTGAGCTAGGGCAAGAGCGCTATGAGATGTGGTTTTCCCATTCCGAACCAGTTGTCAATGATGCGGCCAATCATCGCGTCACGTTTCAGGCGGACAATGAATTTTCGATTCGCCGAATCCAGCAGTCGTTTGGGGCGGAGATCCGTCAGACCGTCAACCGGGTTTGCGGACCACAAACTCAGATTCTGTTTCTTGTCGCCCAAGACGATTGTGCAGAGTTAGAAGACGTCGCGCCTCAGGGTGACGTTCAGCAATCAATTCCTTTCGGTGGATCAGAAGACTATGCGGCCCGGTCGCTGCGTCGAGTCATTCCGACATTGCGAACGTTTCAGTTTCCACCTGAGTCGAAACTGCTAAAAGGCGCCGTGGCACAATTGTTCGAGTCGCCGGGGCAGTACTCACCTCTGTTGGTCTACGGTCCAACTGGCAGTGGCAAGAGCCATTTGCTCGAAGGGATGGTGCTTGAGTTTCGACGTCGACTTCGATTGAAACGGTGCGTTTATGTGACGGCCGAGCAATTTACGACTGAATTCGTTGGTTCACTGAGACAAACCGGTTTGCCGGTGTTTCGCCGAAAATTCCGAGACCTCGACTTGTTGGCCATCGATGACATCCAGTTTTTGGCGGGCAAGAAAGCCACACTGGACGAATTTCAGCAGACATTGGACAATTTGATCCGCACCGGCAAGCAGGTCATTCTCTCGTCTGATCGCTCGGCAATGGAGTTGGGTGAGCTGGGTGCTGACATTTGCGCCCGTATTTCTGCCGGTCTATGTTGTTCGACGATGTACCCGGATCTTGAGGGACGAATCAACATCGCCAAAACGATGTGTCAGGTGCGTGAGTTTTCACTTCCAACGAGCGTCTTGGAGATGGTATGTGAAAAACTGCCGCGCGACGTCCGTCGGATCTCCGGTGCAATCAATCGACTGCAAGCCTACGCGGCAACGTTTGGTGACAAGATCACCATCGAATTTGCTCATGAAGTACTTCAGGACCTGTTCTCGATGACCGGCCCGAGCTGTACGTCGATGGTCTCAATTGAAAAAGCGGTTTGCGAGTTTTGCCGCGTCAAACCAAACGAGCTTAAGTCGTCGAGTCGCCAAAAACGGATTAGTACTGCACGCATGTTGGCAATGTATTTGTCACGCGAGTACACCGGATCGGCATTTTCCGAGATCGGGGCGTTCTTTGGAGGACGCAGCCATAGCACCGTGATTGCCGCTCAGAAGAAAGTCGAAAAATGGCTGGACTCAGACGAGCGACTTACGTTGCCGCATGCCAGCTTCCCAGCCAAAGAGGCGGTCCGCCGCCTCGAATCCAATCTTCGGATCGGCTAAAGGCGTGGCGTCGCTCTTTTGCCCGTCGTCATTTCTTGGCGGCCATTGCCAATTCTCTAATGCTTCGTCGCTCGGTCTTGGAATGATCTTAACCGTTGGATAAACGGCTCCTGAAGTCGTCACTCCAAGACGAAGCTCAACGCAAGTCGTGGCGGCGCGGGAGTATGGACACAATGCGTAAACTGCGCAAACATCTTGGCAGCACAGGCAACTTGCCGAGTGCTGGCGAATGGAGATATCGCAAATGGTTCGATGTCCGAATCGTTATTGACGCGGCAGCAAAAAACTTCGACTATCTCGCCGCCAAGCCTTCTGAAGATTTGCCTGTCCAAAGATGGCCGCGACGTCGCACACGCCTCGACTTTCCAAAACCGGTCGGCTTGGATTTATTGATTCGATCTTGCTGATTAGAAACGCGATACAAGGATGTTACCGTTTTTCCGCGCTGTAGCGCATTCATTGAGATACCGTTGGTCGATCATGGGAGCCATTATGTGCTCGTTTTTGATCGCGATCATCTGGAGCGCGAGCATCACCACGGTTTTTCCAGTCGTCAAAATCGTTTTGCAGAAACAAACCGCGATCACCTGGGTCGATGGTGAAATCATCAGCGGTCAAGCGACGATTGTTGAGCTGGAAAAGAACCTTGAACAACAGCGCAAGCTGTTTCTTAAAACCAATGATCATGAATTAGGGATTGAAGTCGAGTTTCTCGAAGAGCGAATCGTCGCCGAGAAAGAATCGTTGGCGTGGTTTCAGTCCGTTCAACCTTACGTTCAGAAATACGCGCCCGAAACAGCGTTTCAAACGCTGGTCTGGGCACTCGTCTGGTTGCTGTCAGTCTCGGCGATCAAAGGTGTACTGCTGATTATTGGCGCGATCTTGGACGCACGCGTTGCCGAAAGAACGGTGTTTGATCTGAGACGAATCTACTATCGAAAGGCGCTGGAGCTGGACCAGCGCCGCATCGATTCGATCGGCACGTCCAACATGATGACTCACCTGTCGTACAACATGATCATGATCAGTTCCGGCTTGCGAATGTTTTACGGCAAGTGCATTCGTGAACCGTTAAAGATGATCGCTTGCTTGATTTGTGCTGCTTACATTTCGTTGCCTCTGTTGTTGATCTCATTGGTGATCGTACCAGCAGGAGCGTTTCTGATTCACTCGATTTCCCATCGGATGAAACGATCGACACAAATCGAGATGTCCGGTATGGCAGACGTCTTTCAGACTCTCATCGAGACATTCAAGGCCGTGAAAACGGTTCGCATCTTCAATCGGGAACGGAGCGAACGTCAGCGATTCAAAGACAACGCTCAAACGCTCTACAACATGCAAATTCGCATCGCTTTGTACGATTCCCTGCTGCGTCCGATCACTGAAATCATGAGTATCATTTCGATCTCGCTGTCGATGTTGATCGGAGCTTGGTTGGTCTTGAACCAGGAAACTCATCTGTTTGGCTGGATCAAAATCAGTGACACGCCAATTTCACCACTCATGCTGTTGCTCTTCTATTCCATGTTGGCAGGTGCGGCTGATCCCGCTCGCAAGATGAGCGAGATTGTCAACGTGATCGTGCGAGGCGGTACTGCTTGTGACAATCTGTTTCGAACCTTTGGACGCGAACCATTGGTCAAAGCACCTGAAAACGCTATTGCCGTCCCCGACGTGAAACAGGCGATCACTTTTGAAAACGTTTACTTCGCCTATTTGCCAAAGCAACCGGTTGTCAAAAAGATTGACCTGATCGTTCCGGCTGGACAGACCATTGCCATTGTCGGAGGCAACGGTTCGGGTAAATCGACATTGATGAATCTGCTTGCCCGGTTCTACGATCCGCATCTCGGTCGGATTCTCTTCGACGGGCAAGACATCCGTCAGATGAATCCGAAACAGGTTCGGCGTCAAATTGCCTGGGTGACTCAGGACTCCGTGCTGTTCAATGGATCACTTTGGGACAATGTCGCGTATGGGAAAAACGATGCCACGGACGAAGAAATCCTCGATGCCATTCGGGTCGCGCACGTCGATCGATTTGTCGATGACTTAAGCGACGGCTATCAAACCAATGTGGGTGACGACGGGACCAGTCTTTCAGCAGGCCAACGTCAACGGGTTGCGATCGCTCGAGCGGTTCTATCTGATCCAAGAATTCTGATTCTCGATGAGGCGACCAGTCAAATTGACGGACATTCCGAAGCTCAGATCCATGAATCGTTGGCAAACTTCATTAAGGATCGCACAACGTTTATCGTGACCCATCGACCTTCTTCGCTGAAGCTGGCCGACCGGGTGATCGTGATGGAACTGGGCGAAGTGGTTCACGACAGTACGGTCGCTGACGCAAATGAATCATCGACCAAATTCCAGAGCCTGTTCGCTCGTTCTGCCTAGCTGGATTTGAATGTTGGTTTGTCAAATTTGGTGACCCGAAGCCTCCTCGCGTGTGAAACATTGCTAGCGTTGTGGCGAGCCATCAAGACGACAGTTAACTAATTGGCTGAGTGATCTTTTCGCCGAACCAGCATATTGATACTCTTCGCCTGAAATCAAGAAAGCCGGTCCCTGAAGACGATTTGTATTCGAACCGTTCCACCTGCCACCGCTGACCCAATGAAGAAAAAACTGATGAAGCTGTTTGGAAAGTCACTTCTTCGCCGTCGCAACAAGAAGCAAACGCCTTCCAAAGACCGTGTGATCTTTGTTTCCCATGAGGCCACACGGACCGGAGCGCCCAAGATCATTTTGAACTTGTTGAGTCACTTCGCGTCCAACTGTGATGTTCATTGCGAAACGATCCTGCAAAGCGGTGGTCATCTCGCGTCCGACTTTCAACGCTATTCCGAAGTCGACTGTTTCAACGTTCCTTCGAGCGAACAGGAACTCTTGAAAAAACGAGTCGAACGTTTCGTCGATCGATACACTGGCAACAAACCGATTCTCGCGGTTTGCAACAGCATGGAATCGCGATTCATTGCCAACACATTGTCCGAACTTGACATTCCAGTCGTATCGCTGGTTCACGAGTTACCCTCGAGCTATGCAGAAGACGACTATCGCTACATTTTTGACGCGTCCAAAAAAGTTGTCTTTCCTGTTCACGCGGTTCGCGATGCAGCCGATGCCAAAACGCCGCTTCCGCAAGGCAAGTCGTTGGTGCTGTCGCAAGGGTTGTTGAATCCCGAGTTTGGAACCGGCATTTCACGAGAACAAGCTTACAAGAAAATTCGTCAGGAACTTGGTTTGCCGGACAACGCCTTTATTGCACTTGGCTGTGGCACGTTGGATTTGCGAAAAGGGATTGACCATTACGCAGCCATCGCGCGTCGTGTAGCGCAAACAAATCATTCTTCGACGCCGATCCATTTTGTATGGGTGGGTGAAGGACATCGCTGGACACATTCTCCATACCACTATGTCCAACTGGACATCGACAAATCAAACGCAAAAAACTACGTGCACTTCATCGGCGAACGTGAAAACGTCGAGCCCTATTTTGTCGGCTCCGATTGTTTCGTCATGTCCTCACGCGTTGACCCATTCCCTTGCGTCATCCATGAAGCGATGGCGTCGAGTTTGCCTGTGATCACATTTGCAAATTCTGGCGGTGCTCCAGAAGCGGTTGATAATGGAGCCGGCATCATCGTGCCTTACGCTGACTACGATCAAGCGGCCGCATCCATTCGCTTGTTAGCCGATCAACCTGAAATTGCCGCCGGAATCCGTCAACGATCATTGGAACGTGTTCGAACGCGATATCGTTTCGATGAATACGCAGACAAAGTGATTGATCTTTGTGAGTCGGTCATCAACCGCAACCTGCGGCAGCGTGCTCAGCTTCAAATTCACCGTGCCGCTTAGGTTGAAGGCCGAAGCTACCGCAGTCAGCTAAATCGCACCGCGTCGAGATGACTCGGGCCGCTTTGCTGAGAATCGAACAGCCGAGAACGGCAACCAGCGTTAACTCCACAGCCCATCGCTCAAACGCAAACTTCTTCCGGCAACGATGCCACCACGAATTAGGGCATTCGGCATTGGCTTACTCGCCAAGGTTTAATCCACGCCCAGCGATGGCTTCTTCTTCCCTTCGCATTCTGAGAACGTCGCCTACTTACTATTAGGGATTCAAACTGCGATCCCTGTTGAACGGTTTTGGCGGTGCCCGCTGTCGAATGACGCAGATCGTATCGGCTGTATCAATCATTAAGGCAGTTCGATTGACAGCTGGCTTTTGAATTGCCGACCATGATTCGGACCAACAAGGAGTGACCTACGTTTCAGCGCTTCGTTTATTGAGTCGAACCGCCCGTACTTGAGCTCAGGGCTTTCTGAATTCGACGCAGTCTGAACTTAACGCTTGGATTACCACGTGTCCCCACTCTCATCCAATCCTGACCCCCTATCGACCAACCACACTCACGTTTCTCCGGTTGGCGAAGCGCCGAGCCAAGGCAACGATCCCGGTGGCTCACCGATTGAATTGGTCAAAGTGCTTCATCTAATCAATGGTGAATACTTCTCAGGCGCTGAACGAGTTCAAGATCTGCTGGCTCAAGCAATGCCACAGTTTGGATACGAAGTTGGATTCGCTTGCGTCAAACCGGAAAAGTTTCCAGAGGTTCGCGAATCCAAATCCGAGTTGTTCGAAACTCGCATGTATTCAAAATTCGATATCTTTTGCGCCGGTCGCGTCGCGAAGGTCTTTCGAGCGAACCAGTTCAAGATGCTGCACGCGCACACACCGCGAACGTTGATGATCGGTGCCTTGGCAGCGAGGCGACTCGGCTGCCCCTTGGTGTACCACGTTCACAGTCCGGTTGGCCGCGACAGCGAACGTGGATTCGCCAACCGCATCAATACGATGATCGAATCCTGGAGTCTAAAACGCGTTGACCGGATGATCTGTGTTTCGAATAGTCTTTCCAACTACATGGCCGAGCTTGGACATTCACCAGAAAAGATTCGCGTCGTTTGCAATGGTGTTGCTGCGATTCCTGATCTTCCAGAACGATCAGCACCAACAGAACCGTGGACCATCGGTACGATGGCATTGTTTCGCCCGCGAAAAGGAACGGAAGTTCTCTTGGATGCACTTGCCATTCTAAAATCCAAATCCATTAACGTTCGCTTGCGTGCGGTGGGCCCTTTCGAGACCCCTGAATACGAAAAGGAAATTCTCGAACGCGTCTCGCAGCTTGGGATTGGTGACATGATCGATTGGACCGGTTTTCAAACCGACGTCAACGAGCAACTTCGCAAGATGGACTTGTTTGTGTTACCAAGTCTTTATGGGGAAGGGCTGCCAATGGTTGTCTTGGAAGCGATGGCCAACGCAGTCCCGGTGGTTGCCAGTCGCGTAGAAGGTATTCCAGAAGCGGTTCGTGATGAACTGGATGGTCGTATCTTCGAACCGGCCAACGCAGATGACCTTGCCGAAAAACTGATGGAATTGATCGGAGACCAAAAGCGTTGGAGCGCGATGAGCAAAAGTTCACTGCAACGACAACGCGACGAACTTTCTGACCTTAGTATGACTCGAGGCGTTGCACAGATTTACGACGAGCTACTGTGCAAACAAAAGAATGCTTAAATCAGTTTTGGTTCTCAAACCAGCTACCTCTGTTCCTTGAAGCTGACTTGAACGCTGGGGCCTCCAGCGTTGTATTGCGAAAATGGCCTGGTGGATACCTTCGCTCAAAATGACGCCAGCGTTGCAAAAAGGTTGGCCCCAAGGCCTGACGACCGAAACTTTTTCATTCAATCGATTGACAACTGTGGGCGATTGCACATCAGTTGATGACAATTCAGAAAGATCGCCCAACTAATGCTTGAATCAACTGAAACTGCATGCCACCATAGACAACTTGTTTTCAGTCAACTTGTTGTGCAACCAAGATGGGGTTTGCGATCAATGCAAATTGCCAACGTTCGAAGTTACCTGCTTTTCCTGATCATTCCATTTGTTGTTGCGCTGGTTGGCGGAACACCGGTCGACGCTGACGATTCAGCAGTGCTCCTCAAAGGGGCGACGATTCATGCGATGGACGGGAAAGATCCATTTGTCGGATCGATCTTGATTGAAGACGGAAAGATCAAAGCCATTGGCAAGTCGATCAAAGCACCCAAGTCGGCACGGACGATCAACCTGAAGGGTTATCACGTCACTCCTGGATTGATTGACAGTCGCAGTCGACTTTGGTTGACGCAGACATCGGTCAGTGATAAAGGCACCAAAGCAGATGTCGATATTGAACTGGGCATCGACCCTTGGTTGAAGGACTGGCAAGAAGTCGCTTCCCAGGGAATTACATCTGTTTACGTACAACCGGCATCAGGCGGTTTGTTGGGCGGTTACGGTTCGGTCCTGAACGTCGGCCCGTTCGGTTCTCCCGCCGATATCGTTTTTAAATCAAAAACCGGCTTGCAATGTTCCATAGGACTTACAGGCAACGCCCAATCGCGTTTTGCCCAAGTCAAATCGTTCGAAAAACTTTTGGAAGCTGCCAAGAAGGAGCTGGATAAAGAAAAGGACGCCGATAAGCCGCCAACACCGCGTAAGAAAGGTGAAACGAAAAAGGGCGACGACAAAGACGAATCGGAAGACAAAGAAGATAAAGACAAAGACAAGCCCGAAGACGATAAAGACACAAAGAAGGACGACAAAGACGCGAAGACAGATGACGAAAAAGAAGATGACAAGAAGAAAACCAAAGACCCTGTAAAGATTGCGTTAAAGAAACTACTCAAAAAAGAAATCTCGATTCAAATCGAGGTGCATCATGCCGATGCGTTTCAACGCGTTCTCAAACTGATCGACAAGTACAAATTTCGCGCGACGTTTGATGGACTTACGAAAGCGGGTTCCGCTGCCGACGAAATCAAAAGCTCGAATCGACCGCTTGTGCTCGGCCCATTTCTGGAAACGGGTACGATTCCTGCGTATCGCAAAGATGCCCAACTCGACTGGATCGCCGAAGAGGTCAATCAAGACGGCCGGCTGTGGGCGTTGTCAGGATTCCCCACCTCTGGTATCGAGTCAAGAATGCTGAGAAGCCAAGCGGCGCTGGCGATTCGACACGGCGTCTCGCATGGCTCCACCCTGGCTGCGTTAACAATCAATCCTGCTCGTATGCTTGGTGTCGCTGATTCATTGGGCTCACTGGAGAAGGACAAGGTTGCCAACATCGCAGTGTTCGCTGGTGATCCGCTCAATCCATCAACTCCTGTCCGAATGGTTATGTGCCACGGCAAGATCACACACGAGGCAGAACACAAGGCCGGCGAATTTGTCAGCTCAGATACGCAACAAACGACCGACGAGCTGCCGAAGGTTCTACCAGGGAAATACGCTCTGAAGTCAGAGCGAATCATGCGGCCAGATGGCTCACTAGCGCCAGGCTACCTTGTCGTCGACAAGATGAAGGTCCGGATCACAACTCGCAAACCAAAGAACACGCCCGTTTATCGTATGGCAGATCAGGTAATCACGCCTGGTTTGGTCAGCGTTTGGGCAACGCTTGGGCAACAAGGAAATCTTTGGGACCAGACAGAATCTGATTCGTCCCATTTGCAACCGATTGATGCGATCGATCCGACAACCAAAATTGCCAACAAGATGTTAGAGGCGGGAGTGATTCACATCGGTGTGGCGCCCGCCGCTACGACAACGTCTTCGGGCGCACTTGGCCAACTCCGTTTGGGCACTGCGGATTACATCGTTAACCCTGCTGTCGCTGGTCAGTTTGTGCTGCAGAGTTCGGCACGTAATGTAAATCGCTATCCTTCATCATTGAGCTCTCAAGTCTCGATGATCAACGCTTTGCTTAATGGTGAAACTGCTGAGTCCGAATTCTACTTGACCTCAACCGTCGCCAACGCGATTGCTCGCGAGAAGCAAGCGAATCTTGAACAACTTAAGAATGGCAAACGAAAAACTATTTTCGTTGCCAGCACAGACGTTGAGGCTCGTTCTGCCGTCCAACTCGCAGCCAAACACAAACTCAAGGGTGTCCTTGCTGGCGTCGGCGACTGGATGGACCATATTGATTCGCTCAAAGAAAACGACTTCGGCGCAATCGTCGTCAACTTAAACGTCACTGTGTTTGACGAACGACTTGAACAATACGTGGCTTTGGATCGTGCGGGAATTCCGTTGGCACTTGCATCTGAGAGTGCCAAACAGTTACGCATGTCGGCTTCGTTAATGGTTAACGCCGGTGTCGATCCACAGCGTGCTCTGGTTGCCATAACGTCAGGCGGTGCAGCGGTTGTCGGCATGGACGACGTGTCGCTTAAAAATGGAAATCGAGCCGACTTTGTCATTTGGGATGGCAACCCGTTGAATTTGTCCAGCAAGCCACTACACGTGGTTGTTGATGGGAAACTCACAGCGAACAAATAATATGAAATTCGAATTTACAAAACGAATCTTACCTTGCTTGACGATCGTCTTGGTCGCAGCCTTTGCGTCGAACATTTTTGCTCAGGCGGTTGTCTACAAAGCGGGTACCATTCACACAATGGCTGGTGAGCCGCTTACGCCTGGCCAGATTTTGGTCGAAGATGGCAAGATCAAAGCGATTGGCAAGAGCGTCAAATCAGGTAACGCCAAGACGGTCGACTTGGGTGATGACGCAGTGATCATGCCTGGCTTGATCGATGCTTATTCGCAAGCGGCGTTTTATAACGGCGGTAGTGCTGATGAGATCACCAACGAAGTCACGCCTAATTTCAAAGCCGTCCATTCCATTGACTGGTCCAGTCGCACATTGCGTCGGGTTTTGGAAAATGGCACCACGACAGTGAACGCCTGCCCTGGAACTCAAAACGTCGTTGCCGGGATTTCCGCGATCGTAAAAACGGATGGCTCTCAAGAAAGCGTGATGAATGACGATGCCGTCATGCTGGCTTCGCTTTGTAACGATCCGGCATCGCGAAATCGATCGCGGTCACGGCCAGACTCAATCTACGTTCGCCAGCCGACCAATCGCATGGGCGTCGTCTGGATCCTTCGAAACACATTTCAGAAAACAACTAAAGCGGGCGACGATTCCGAACTGACCAACCTGAAACAGGTCCTTGATGGCAAACGCAAACTGATGATGGTCAGTCGCATGTCATACGATTTGAATACGATCGGCTCACTCACTGATGAGTTTGATTTTTCGCCCATCATCGTTGGCGGTCACGAAGCTTACAAAATCAAATCGATCCTGGCCGAACGAAAGTTCCCGGTCATATTGCAATCTAATCCAGCGGGAACGACAACAGGTCGAGAAGGCTCCGAACTCTGCTGGAACAACGCGGGTGTGTTGCATCAAGCGGGCATCACCGTGGCACTCTCTGGCAGCAATTTGCTCGCCGAGGCTCAATTCGCACACCGTCATGGGTTGGACCGAGACGTGGCTTTGGCCGCCGTCACATCCACACCTGCAAAGATGCTTGGTATCGAACAACAAGTCGGTACCTTGGAAGCAAACAAAGATGCTGATTTGATCGTCCTTAATGGCGATCCACTTGAATTCACAACTTCGATTCGTTGGGTCATGGTCAACGGAAAAACCATCGGACAGAAAAAGGACAAATAGTCGTGCTTCAAAGACTTCGTTTTTCATGCTGTTTTGTGCTGATCGCGACCTTCGCCTGCGCAACCGTAATGGCTCAAAAGCCATTGGCAATCCAAAACGCGACGATCATTACCGGAACTGGTGAGACGATCGAGAACGGCACTGTGTTGTTTCGCGATGGCAAGATCCAGGCTGTCGGCAAAAAGGTCAAAGTACCGGTTGCCGCACGTATCATCGATGCCACGGACCACTACGTGATTCCTGGCATGGTGGAAGCGCATTCCTCATCGGGAATGTCGCAGGCGAACGAAACCAATCAGATCGTGCCCTATGTGACAGTGATCGATGGGATCGACCCCATGAACTCCTATTTTCGACAGGCTCGTCGAAATGGCATTACCACCGTTCGAATTTCTCCGGGCAACTCAACGATGATTGGTGGGCAAGCTGCCGTCATCAAAACGGGTGGCGAGTTTATCGATGAGATGGTCGTTGATGGCGTCGCAGGAATCAAAATTTCGCTGCGTCCAGTTTCAGGTAGTCGAATGGCCCACTTGGCACGGCTGCGCAAGACGTTGAAAGACGCCAAAGAGAAACTGGAAGAGAAAGAGGAAAAGGAAAAGAAAGCCGAAGACAAGGAGAAGAAGGACGACGACAAGAAGAGCGCGGCCAAACAGGACGACGACAAAAAGGACGAGAAGAAAACAGAGGACAAGAACAAAGTCTCTAGCCCCGCAGCTTTGTCGGAACTGGACAAAGCAATGAATGCGTTGTTGAGCGGCAAGAATTCGGCCATCATCTACTGTGAGAAAGCGATGGATGTCGGCCAAGCGTTGCGGCTAATCAAGGAGTTTGATCTCAAGGCCAGCTTGGTGCTCGGTCGCGATTGCCACAAGGCTGCCAAAGAGATCGCCGCATCGAAGCTACCGGTCATCCTGGACCCGACGCTTGTTTACTGGGAAGAAGACCCACGTACGCGTGAAGAAAAGAAGATTGTGCTCCCGAAAATTTATCGTGACGCTGGTGTCGACTTCGTTTTCCAGACCAACCGTCCCGGTTCATCCACGATTGGCAGCAACTACATGTGGTACCAGGCCGCAACAGGCGTCAAGTACGGCATGACTGAGGAAGAGGCGCTCGCGGCAGTAACCAGTTTGCCGGCAAAATTTCTCAACGTCGACAAATTCGTCGGCACGATTGAAAAAGGAAAGGACGCCGATGTCGTGATCCTTTCTGGCAAGCCACTTGATTTGAACACTTGGGTTGAAACGACCATCGTTGGTGGTGAAATCGTCTACGAAAAAGAAAAAGACGAACAGCTAAAACGATTGCTAACCGGCGAAGAAAAAGACTCCGAATAGTTTTTGTCCTCATCAATCGTTCGGCTTGATTGTCGTTCACCATCGAATTGCAACTAACGGGAATAACTGGAAACATGGCAGCGATGCTCAAACAACTCGCTCTCGCAGTGACGGCGCTTTTGATGCTCGGTCACGTCTGCACGGCGCAAACGGCCAAACAGGACATCTATTTTGCCCGGCAGATCTGGACCGGAGATGCCGTAATCGATGATGCCGCGATGTTGGTCGTGGATGGTCAGATCAAAGCGATCGGCAAGCGAAGTGATCTTTCCGTCCCACCAGCCGCAGTCCGACACGAATTGGGAAATCGCGTGATCATTCCAGGGTTGGTCGCGGCCCAAACCAATCTTGGCGGAAGCCAAAGTGAAGCCAAAACGCTGACGCCACAAATTCAAGCCATCGATGGTTTTGACTTTTTTGCCGACCAATCCAAACTGCTCAAAGCCGGCATTACATCGGCTCAGGTGTCACCGGGTTCTACTCGCCTGATGCCTGGCTCTGGTGGTGTGGTCTCGTTGGCAGGAGATGTCATCGAACGGATCGTTTCGGAACGCGACTCACTACGCGTCGTGTTGACTGCTGCGGCTCGTCAACCGCCTCGAATTTACGAACCTCCTGTGGGCCCCGTTTCTGAAGATCGACCGTTGGAAGCGACGCGACCACAAGTCGCCAGCTTACCCGCGTCGTTGGCAGTTTTGCGACAAGTATTTCAGCAGGCCACAGCAGGCGATTCTGACGATGAGCTAATCGACGCGGTTGCCAGTGCCTTGCAATCAAAAATCCCGATTCGGGTATCGGCCAGTACAACCGCCGAGATTCGAGCCGCTGTTGATCTGGCAAAGCGGTTTGGATTCAAAATCATTCTCGACCAACCCGTCGGTCTGGCTCCGTTTGCAGAGTCGTTTTCCGATTGGAAAGACGTTGTCGTTGGAGTCATCCTGGTCGCACCGACGCCAGGCAAAATCACAAACCCAGCTCCAGACTCAGTCGATACAGAAAAACTGCCCTGGTCTCACGTCAATGCGATCACCAAGGCAGGAATTCCAATTGCCATCCGACCGTCGAACGACAATGAATTGTCACAGATCATGTTTGGAGCCGGGCTCTTCATGCAGGGTGGATTGACTCCTGAATACACGATGGCGGCAATTACGTTGGTACCGGCACAACTGGCAGGTGTCGCGGATCAGATCGGAGTGTTGGCTCCGGGTCGACGCGCCGATTTTGTAACGTTGACTGATGCTCCATTTCGATTGCAAACACAAGTTGTCGAAACGTTTGTCTCGGGCGAGTCGGTTTATAAAGTTAAATCGGCCAGCGACACGATTTTGGTCAAAGCAAATCAAGTTTACGTTGGTGATGGTGAGTTCATCGCAGGAAACGTTGCCGTCAAAGGACGCACGATTCGAGGTGTTGGAAGTTCCGTTTCGGCACCAGCGGGCGCAGAGGTGCGTGACTTTGGCGATGCGGTGATCGTTCCCGGATTCGTGGACATGGGCGCGACGCTTGGCTTCGATGGACCGTTTTCCGGTTCAGCAACTTTGGCGACCAAATTGGGCGAACAGTTGTATCCCGCCGATCCGGCAATCAAATTCGCTCGTGAACGTGGAATTACGACCGTGCTTTTAAAAGCAGGCAATGGATCTGCTTCCCCCGTCGTTGCATTCAAGCTGGGGGATGACGCTCGTGTGATTGGTGAACCCGTCGGGATTCGATACAAGTTTTCCGGAACCACATCGGCCGCCAAGAGCTCCAATGAGCGATTGCTGAAAGCTGGCAAGGCTTACGTTGATTCGTGGAAAAAGTACGAGAAGGACCTCGCCGAATACAAAGTTAAAAAGGCAGAAGCCGACAAAAAGAAAGCGGCGGAAGCCAAAGCAGCACCGAAAAAGGAAGCACCAAAAAAGGAAGACAGCAAGAAAGAAGCGGAAGGCAAGGACGATAAAGAGCCTGAGAAGAAACCTGAAAAGAAACCCGCTCCCAAGGAAGGCGACAAAGACGAAGAGAAGGACGAGGACAAGGAAAAACCAAAGAAAAAGAAACCACTCCCTGATCCAATCACCGGAACATGGGAAGGCGAAATCGATAGCGAGCGAATCCCCGCCCAATTCCGTAAAGTCAAAATGGAATTGGAGCTCGAAGAAAAAACGATCACAGGTTCGGTCACGTTCTTTACCCAGACGATCGAAATTGAAAGCGGTTCTTACGACCGAGAGACCAAAGACTTTGAGATCACCGTCACTCGACGTGAGAACTCAATTCCAGTCAAAGGAAAACTGGATGACAAAGGGAACCTCAAAGCGACCATAACCATCGGTCGACTTGGCGAAGCCCCTTTGGTCGCCGCACGGACGGTCGATAAAAGTAAGAAGCCGGAAGAAGAGAAAGAAGACCCCGAAAAGGACAAACCCAAACCGGGAGATAAACCCAAGCCGGGAGATAAAGACAAACCAAAACCAGGCGACAAAGATAAGCCGAAGCCTGAAGACAAGGACAAAGAAGAAAAAACAGACGACAAGAAAAAAGACGATAAAGAGGACGACAAAAAAGAAGCAGACGAAAAGAAGGAAGAGAAGCCGAAGGCTCCCGAACTGAAGGAACCAAAGAAACCCAAGCTGAATGCGGCTCTCGAACCATACAAGGCGCTGTTTGCGGGTGAGATTCCCGCGATCGTCGAAGCGTCAAACTTGTATTCGATCAAAGAAGCTGCTGAGCTTTTTTCCAAGCAGTACAAAGTGCGCACGATCATCGTCGGTGCCAATGACTTGGCTCGCGAGCCGGAACTGCTCAAAGACTACGACATCAGCTTGATTGCTGGTCCGTCATTTTCAGTCACGATTGACAAAAACCCGCCGACCAATATGCCGCAATTGTTTGCGACTGAACAGTTCGAGTTTGGTTTTCAATCAAGCGGAACGACCGGTTCTGGCAAACTACCAGAAGCGATTCAATTTGCGATTGCCAGTGGCTTGTCCAGCATCGACGCACTCAATGGGTTGACGCAAAATCCCCCCGCCATGCTTTCTGACAAAATGACTTTTGGAAAAATCGCGCGAGGCAACGATGCCGATTTGGTGGTATTAAGTGGTCCGCCATTTGAATTTTCAACGAAAATCCTGGCTGTCATGATCGACGGCAAGTGGGTATACGAACGAGAGGAAGAAAAGTGAAACCGAGTATTCGATTCACACAAGCGATCGCATGCTTGATCGCGTTGTTGGTCACTGCCACCTCGGTGCAGGCTCAACCGGATCAAGCTAAGAGCGACAAGCCAAAATTGGCCATTCACGTTGGGAAGATCCTGACGTGTGCGGGCGAGCCGATCGCCAATGGAACCATTTTGATCAAGGACGGAAAAATCGAAGCGATTGGTCCTCGAAAAAAGATCGAGGTGCCCGATGGCTACGAAGTCATTGATCACTCAGAAGCGTTTGCGATGCCAGGACTTATTGAAGCCCACTCGCATGTTGGCGGCTCGGGCGACTTGAATGAAATGGTTTATCAAACCAACCCGGAGCTGCGAAACTGGGACCAGATCGTTCCTCACAATGATCGACTCAAAGTCGCGATTGCAGGTGGTGTCACGACGATCTGTTACATCCCGGGCAGTGGAACCAACATGGGTGGTTTTGGTGTCCTGATGAAAACCGGACCTGGCGAGCCCGATGACGTTATCATTCGTGCTCCCGGAGTCCTCAAAATCGCTCAAGCAGGAAACCCTGAGCGTCGAACGGGTGAAACCGGTTCTGGCAAAATGGGCATGAACTACGTCATTCGGCAGCAACTTCGCGAGGGCCAGTTCTACGTCCGGCAATGGGACCTCTACGAAAAAGGGGAAGCGCCTAAACCACGAACCAATCTGCGACTTGAGTATTTCAAACCGCTGTTTCGTCGTGAGATTCCGGTTGTCGTTCACACGCAACAGTACCAGGTCATCCAATCGACCATTCGCATGTTGCATGATGAAATGAACCTGAAAGTGGTCATCGACCATGGAACTTTCGATGCCTACAAGATTGGCACTGAATTGGCCAAACGGGATATTCCTGTGATGGCCGGTCCACGAGGGTTCTTGCTGGATCGAGACCGTGGCCAAGTTGTGGGGATCGTTAATGAATATGAAAAACGCGGCGTCAAGGTACTTGGCGTGAATACCGATGCACCCGTGATCCCGCAAGAAGAACTTTTCTTTCAAGCCACCATGGCCGTCCGTTATGGCTGGTCAGAAGAACGAGCCATTCGCGGCATTACGATTGAAGCTGCGAAGGCGTTGATGATTGACGATCGAGTCGGGTCGCTTGAAGTCGGAAAAGATGCCGACATCGTGATCACGACTGGCTCCATCATCGACCCTCGCAACTACGTCAAGCAGACGTTTATTGATGGACGCAGCGTTTACGACACTTCCAAGGACCGTCGCAGATTTTGATGAAACATAGAAACATGGAATTTTGGAATCGTATGAGTCGCCACTCTCAACTTGGTAACAAACTGGTCGCCATGGCATTTGCTTTGGCTGCAGTGGTCGGCGTCGGTGGTCAAAACATCGTCAACGCTCAAGTTACTGCGTACGTCGATGCGACGATCGAAACGGCCGACAAAGCGGGACGCCTCGAAGAGGGTATCCTCGTCGTGGACGGCGACACGATCGTTGATGTCGGAAAAGATGTTGAAATCCCGGACGATGCGCGTGTCATCTCATTGGATGGCAAGACCGTCATGCCGGGGATCATCGACCCTTACTTCGTCTATTCGACCACGGGTGCGGCGACGGCAACACGTACGGTTGTGTTTCGTGGTCGAACGTTTGTGATCCCAGTTCGTCCAACGGCAACGCCGACGTCTTTCACAAAAATCGGGGAGTACTTCTACCCCTTCAACTACAACTTTATGCCGGCAGTTCGCACCGGAATCACCAATGCACAATTGGTTTCTCCCGGTCGCGGACTTTCCGCCTTTGCCAATATTTCAGACGATCGAACTCCTGAAATGTTGTTCGAAAAAGACGGCCGTATATTTTCCGCTGTGACCAATCAGACTTCCTCGTTGGACTTGCTGCGAAAACCATTGGCTGCTGAAACCAAAAAAACAACGTCCAGCAAACCGTCGACAAGCCGGTCGTCATCATCAACCGATACTAAGAAGTACTGGGAAGAGATCAAATCAGGCAAAAAGCGATTGTTCGTCAACATGAACACGGCGGCGGCAATCGCTTATGTGTTGCAGATTGCCAAGGAGCACGAGAAAGTCAAGTTTGTGCTGGTGGCGACGGGTCCTAATCTGTACCCGCTTTTGGATCAGATCAAGTCGCTTAAAAACGTCGAAATCATTCTGCAACCTGGAATCGATACCGTTCCTTATACGCGTGACTTGATGAATGTGTCTCGCTTGCTGGCTGAGAACGAGATTCCGTTTGCGTTGTCGATTTCACTGTCGCGAAGCCAGATGAACAGCAATCAGGATGATCCAATGTTCCCGGTTGCCAATTTGGTCCACACTGGACTCGATCGTGACCTTGCCTTGAAATCACTTACAATGAAGCCAGCCGAATTGTTGGGCATCTCAAAAACCCACGGTTCCTTGGCCAAAGACAAAAAAGCCAACTTCCTGATCTTCGATGGTGATCCACTAACGACCGGCTCACGCTTGGAACAGGTATTTTTGAATGGAAACAAGATCCATGAAAACTAGTCACAATAACAACTCGTTCGTCAGAGTCCTGTTTGCCCTACTGGCGTTAGCTCTGGTCACAACCATGACCGCTGCTCCTGTTGCTGCGCAATCCAAATCGTCGAAATCGCCTGCTAAGAAAGCGGAGAAAGACGAAACGGACAAAGACGACGAAAAGTCGGATTCCGAAAAAGAAGAGAAGCCAGAATACCTGGCCGTCCAAGGTTCTGACATCCATACCGTCACTGATGGCGTTGTTCGACAAGGAACGATCTTGATCAAAGACGGCAAGATCGAAGAGGTCGGCAACAACGTGACGATTCCCGAAGGCACGAAAGTCATCGATGCAACTGGCAAAATTGTCTGTCCAGGTTTTGTCGCGATCAGCATGCGTTCCGTCGGACTTCGTTCCACTCCTTCGGGTGCCAATAAGTTGAAGGATTCTTTGGACCCCTTCGATCAGAATATCAAATACGCTTTGGGCGTTGGCATCACCACGGGTTGTGTTGAGCTTTCAACTTCGGGCAGGTTTGGTCGATTCGGCAGTCCGCAAGTTGAAAATACTCCCGGTGAACCTGCTGACCTGTTCCCAGGTTTGGAAGAGCCGGTTGAAGAAAGACTGACAGAACAAATGATCGACTATGGAGACCTCAATACGGCTTTGTGCCCTTGCTGCGGTCTGCCAGTTCTGCCAACAGAACCGATCGTCCCCACGCGACCATCAACCGCTAAACCACGTAAGATGTCGGTGATCAAATTGGCCTATGGCAACGTTGGCGACATGCTTGCCAAGGAAGAAGTTTTTTACAACCCTTCACCGGGTGCACTCAACGGTGCCTTGAACCGCCACAACTGGCGTTTGGAAATCAAGAAAGCCAAAGACGCCATTCAAGCAGAAGCTGGCGCGGCCAAAGAAGCAGCCAAGAAACCGACTTCGTCGAAAACGACAACCAGCAAGACTTCAAGCGACAAATCGAAATCGACCAAGCCAAGCACTTCGAGTTCGTCCAAAACCAAAAAGCCAAAAGCGAACCCCGCAATCATCAAACTGCTCAAGGGTGAGACCAAGATGCGAGTTCGCTCCGATGCGTACGATGAGATCAATGACCTCTCTGATTTGGCACAAGAACATGGATATGAGTTGGTCATCGAAGGTGGGACCGAGGCTTGGGCACTTTCAGAAAAACTTTCCAAGGCAGGAGTTCAAGTGATTTACACGCCTCGTCGCCGACGTGAACCTGTCGATGGCCGTGAAAATAATTCTGGAAGCAACTTTGAATCACCAATGATCTTTGAAAACGTTGGTATCCCCTTTGCGACGTCGACACTTTCCAATTCAATCAGCATGAATGGGCTCGCCGGGCGAGACTTGACCAGCTTGCCATTGGAAGCAGCATTCGCCGTGCGTGGCGGAGCCAGCGAACGGACTGCCCTCGAATCATTGACGATCGTGCCGGCACGACTGATGGGACTGGGCGACCGCATTGGCAGTATCGAAGTTGGCAAAGACGCCGACTTGTTGATCCTCAATGGCGAGCCACTGGACTACAAGACGTACGTTGAGCAAGCGATCGTCGCTGGTAAAGTGAGCTACGAACGAGGGAAGGACCGCGTCTACCCGGTTTACGAGCGGGAAGACTAGTTGAAACCACAAGCTGCCAATGGCGTCATGCAACATGACGCCATTTCAGCGGTGTTCCACGTGGGATCGATTCGCTTGCTTCGCGATCAATCACTTCATCGAGATGCTTGGGCGGTAACCCTTGCCCAGGTCGAATCGAACGAACATTCTCATGCGTCAGCTTCTCACCGGCGGCGATGTCTTTGACTGCGAACAACGATCGACGAAACGCGATATTCTGTTTGTCATATTCAGTCGGACCGTAAAACACTTGACCTAAACAAGATTCCGCTTGACGCACCGACGAAACCATTTGAGCGAACTCGACGGGGGTTGATGAGAAACTGGAATCAGGTCCCGGTTCTTCGCGAGACAACGTCAAATGTTTTTCGATGATGCTGCCACCGAGTGCCACCGATAATGTTGCTGATTCGGGTCCGATCGTATGATCTGAAAGTCCCACGGGGACGCGAAAACGAAAAGCCAGATCCGGGATCGTTTTCAGGTTCATTGCCTCTTGTGGGGCAGGGTAGGCGCTCACACATTTGAGCACGGCTACATCTCGGCAACCGTGGTCACGCAGCGTCGTTACGGCCAATTCGATCTCTTCTACAGTTGCCATCCCGGTCGAAATAATGACAGGTTTCCCTTTGGTCGCGACGTGCTTGAGCAGCGGGATATCGACGATTTCAAATGACGCAATCTTAAACGCAGGAACATCAATTTTTTGGTCCAGGAAATCGACAGCCGTTCGATCGAATGGGCTTGAAAACAGGTCCATCCCTAACTGATTCGCAATCGACTTGAGTTCGTGATGCCATTCCCAGGGAGTCGCGGCTTCTTGATAGAGTGCAAACAGACGTTTGCCATCCCAAACGGTTCCTTGATCGATTTGAAAACATGGCTGGTCGGAGTCCAGCGTTAACGTCTCGGCTGTGTAAGTTTGCAACTTGACCGCATCGGCACCTGCTCGATGGGCTTGATGAATCAGCTCGACGGCACGATCAAAGTCTTGATGGTGGTTTGCAGACAACTCAGCAATGATGTAGGTCGGTTCGTGAGGTCCAATTCGGCGACCGTTGATCTCAAAATGCGAATTGAGTTGGGTCATTTGATTCTCGTTATTTAATGCGCGTTGAGGGCTATGCGGACTTGCGGTTGGCACTGCGATTCCATTGGTAAGGACCACGTGAAAGCAAAAACTGTTGCGCCATTGCGCCTTGCAGGACCACGGGCTCGATTGGTCTGAACCCGGCGTTGACAAAAGCCTTCTCCGAGGCCACATTTCCCGATTTGATCTGAGCCAGAATTTCCCTGGCAGGTGTCGTCTCAAAAAGGCGAGCAACCGATGCTTGAATTAGTGCCGAACCGACACCTCGAGACCGGAAACGGGGATCCACGATGATGCTGACCGTCGCCCGACAAAGCGATTGGTCAAGATTAAAACGGATACTTCCCAGGGGTTGCCCATGCTGATTTTCGGCGACCCAAACTCGGCTGTTGGTATCCTCAATCTGCCGCTGCAGCCAAGCTTGATGTTGCGGCAATTCGATCGAAGTGGAGGAAAACGAAACTGCACGGACTTCTGGATCATTCCTCCATTGCCAGAGCATCTTCGCGTCGTCTACCGATGCGTCACGAATTTCAACAAACTTGCCTGCCATCCGGTCAACGATTCGCAACGCGCCGCGGCCATCCACTAATCGGCAGCCCAACTCTGACATCTGTTTGCGACTGGAGGGATCGCGGACAAGCGATCGGACCAATTGCATCAACTTGCGACAGCGATCACCTTCGACTGATTCTGAGTGATCGACGGAACGCATTGCGCCGGCATGATGCAGCGCGGCGGCGACGGGTTGTTGGTTGTCGGCGATTGGGAGAACGATCGCGGGCACGCCACAACGAGCCAGTTCATAGCAGGTGGATCCTCCTGCGGTGATGGCCAAATCGACTCGTTGCATCAACGTTGCCATGCGGTCGACGTTTTTATGAACTCTTAACGAGAGGTTCGCGTATCGTTTGAATTCGTCCAGCTCCGGGTACGCTTGATAGCAACTGCCCAAAACGCAATCGACCACAATTCGCTTCAGCTTCATGTCCGACAGGACTTGCAAAGTGCGCAGCGTCCAGTTGTCCGGATCCGCGCCGCCAAATGTGACCAGCACGCGTTTGGCAATCGGGGGCGTCTTTCGATTTTCCGGGGTAGAAAACTCTTTTCGGAGCAACGCATAATTGCTGCCGGTCAGCAATCGGCCTCGCAGACTTCCTTCATATGACTTTGGATCGGCATAGATGTTCTGATTGACAACCAGGTCAGCGTGCTGATGAAGCGTGTGCTGGTAGTCATCCATGACGATCAGTTTCGCATCACTGTTGGCCATCCAAGCTTCGTAAGAATCATCAAATCGATAGCCATCGAGCGCAATCCATTGAGGTTGTACCAACGCCGCAATCTCGCGAGTGTCAATCGCGTCGGCATGATTCCCCCGATCGTTGCGGATGCGAAAGACCTGGAACTTTTCGTACTCCAGGCGACGAACCAACGTTTGGGGTAGGTCACCAATCACAAACGTGACGTCACCTCCACGTTTTTGGTAAGCCTGACCAAGTGCCAACATCCGCATCACGTGCCCGGTCCCTACTTTGGGTCCGCCATCGGCACGGATCAACAATCGAGTTCGACTTAAGGGCATCATGCCACCTTTTGCATCGTTCCTTGATTCACCTTCAACCAACCCTCGTGCATTTCGTAAGCGCTCAGCACATCGCGCCAATCAAATGATGATTCACCAAAATGTTGGTAGATATCACGTACCAGCTGCAAGTCTTGCGGCGTATCGACCGTCCAGCGGAATTCCGAGTAGTCTTGGGGCGTAAAAACCGAGGCCATTCGAAACACCGGCGACTGTCCACTTGGCCGATCATAAACGAACAACGTCACATGTTCGCGGTGCTTCGGTTGTTGGGCGAGTTGATCGAGTCGCATCAATGCCGGCCGTGTCAGAACTTCACAATCGAGACCACGTGGGTAGTGACGCAACGGATAGAAATTGCACGCATAGTCGGCGTTTTCTCGTTCGCGTGCCAGGACCACCTCGTCAATAATACCGGGATCGATGAGCGGACAATCAGAAGTGATCCGCACGATGCGGTCCGCTTCGGTCGCTTTTGCGGCATCGACGTATCGTGAAAGGACATCCTGCTCACTTCCAACCGAAGTTCGCCAGCCTTGTTGCTGTGCATAGTCCACCAGGATTTGGTCGGCTTCTGATTCAGGAATCGCCACCACGACTTCGTCGACTTCACGGGCCTGGCTGACTCGGTGAACCACTCGCTGCAACATCGTTTGAGAACCGATCGACCGCAACACTTTCGCGGGCAAGCGTGTGCTTTGAATACGTGCCTGAATCACAGCGACCGTTTTCATTGTGGAGCGATTCCTTCGCAAGTTCATCTGAATTGATCCAATCGGATCAGCAACTGAATGCCGATTAGGCAGCATTCTTTGTCATAGTGGCAGACGTCGCCGAAGCGCCGATCATTTCAATCGTTTCGACAACGTAGCGAATGTCGGCCTCAGTGATCTGATAGAAGATGGGAAGCGAGAGGATATCGTTGTAGGCTGCTTCCGCGTTGGGGCAACAACCGTTTTGGTCCCCATACGTTTCGACATAAAATGGATGTTGATAGACCGGCTGATAGTGAACGTTGACGCCGATCCCTTTTTCTCGAAACTGCTGAAAGGCTTCGTCGCGTGAAATACCGGTCAACGCTTCGTCCCACTTGATTACAAACAAGTGGTAGGCATTGAGCACATCGTCCCGATTGCCAAGCGGCTCGACGAACGGGATAGGCTCAAGCAAACTCGTGTAGAACCGTGCAACATCGTTCCGGCGTCGTGTGAATCGAGTCAGTTTTTTCAGTTGCGACAAACCGAGAGCACACTGGATGTCTGTCAAACGATAGTTGTACCCAAGAGTCTCCATCGCGTAGCGATGCGTCGCCAATCGATCGCGCTGGCGGAAGTCCGTCGTCACACCATGGGATCGAAATTCCCGCATCCGTTTGGCTGCATCTGGATCATTGGTTGTGATCATGCCACCTTCACCGGCGGTGATTTGTTTGATGGGGTGCAAACTGAAGCAAGTGAAATCGGCGAGACTTCCTACGCGTTGGCCATTCAATGAACCTCCCAGCGAATGGCAGGCATCAGAAATCAATGTAATTCCATTGGCATCGGCAATCTGACGCAGTGCTGCGTAGTCGCACGGTTGACCGGCATAGTCAACCGCCACGATTGCTTTTGTTTTGGACGTGACTTTGGCACAAACGTCTTGCGGATCGATCAACAACGTCGTGGGGTCGACGTCCGCAAAAACAGGAGTGGCACCTTGGTAGATGGCGGCGTTGGAAGTTGCCACGAAGGTGATTGCGGGAACGATGACTTCGTCACCGGGGCCAACCCCAGCCGCGTGCATGGCACAATGCAAAGCGGCGGTCCCGCTATTGACCGCGACGGCATAAATCGAAGAGGTCGCCAACGCGAACGTATTTTCAAATTCGCGTACTTTGGGGCCAGTGGTCAGCCAACCGGAAGTCAACGTTTCAGCGACCGCTTCTATGTCATCTCGTTCGATCGTTTGTTTGCTGTACGGCAGCATCGGAACATCCTTGTTCTGAGAGCATCCAATGATTCGACAACCCACCGATTGCCGCTCGCGCGAGCGAGAATACGGTAAAGCTAATCCAGCCGCCCGATTCCACCAATACTGTTCTGGCAGGCCGTCGAACTTCTCAATCCCGTGCTAGCGTCGAATCACTCAGCGCTTTCGAGTTCCAAAATTTACGTCGACACCCCGTATTTTTCCGGTGATCGAACGCGTTGCGTCGACCCGACTCGTGTTTCAATTCGTTAAAATGCGGTCACCGTGAGTTCTGTCGTTGGCAACGCACTCATTCTGATCGTTTCGCAGCTCTTATTTAACGTACTGATCATGTCCGCAGATGTGAAAGAATATTGTTGGCTCGATGCAGAAAAAGAATACCAGCTGGCACTGCATGGAAAACCACGCTTGCTGCTGGCTGGTACGAGCGTGCTGCCCGACGTGAGTTTCAGAAAAGAAATTGGCACTAGCCATCGCCTGATGTTGCCGCGAAACCAGTTAGCTTTTGGGCGACTGTCCTACCCATTGCAGCAGCTTGCCAACAACGCGTCGAAGCCCACGGGGTTTCGCAGTTGGTCGGGCATAGATTGTCTGAGACTTGAATTGACCATCAAACAAACCCGAAGCAACGAAATAACGATGCGGATAACCTCGCGTTTGAAACCAATAACCATATTTCAGAACACCAGTCTTGTCCGTCGGCTCCAATTGTTGCGTCAACAGATCGAGCGTTTGTTCGTGGGTCGCCGCGCGATATACGCCACCCAGATTTTGATAGAAACAGGGCCCCAATAAAACCGAGGGCGTCCCCCAATAAACTGCTTCTGCCCCAACGCTCGAGCCGAACGTGACCACAAGATCACTGTCCCGGACCAAACGGTAAGTATCGATTTCCGCGTCCGGCTCGATCACGGTCAAGTTGTCATAGTCCAGGGACTTCATCCGCCGGCACCTTTGATTGTCAACGCCAGTTAAATTGGGATGCATCCTGAGATAAATTTGCGTTGCCGGTTCCCGGGCCAGCATATCAATGACGATTTGCTCAATCCCATCGACTTGATTCGGGTAGAGTTCGTTTCTCCACGCGTCACCAATCGCTACGAATTCGTCGTCGGACGAACAAAAGATTGCGACGTTTTTGCGAGCCGGATCCCAGTCGCTTGGCAGACGATCATGTTCCTGTTGCTTGGTAAATGAATGCCAAACTTTTTCAACGCGTTGATATCTCTCCAAAAACCAGCTTTCACCGACCTGTTCTCGAACGGTTTCATCTGCAGCCGCCCACCCCGCAAGAATGATGGCCTCGATCGCCTCCAGGTCATGAGGCAGATGGTTCTTTAACAACTCAAAGTGCTGCCCGTCGCAACCGCGTTCGTGCAAGTAACAATCAACGTTCAGTTTTTGACAGGCACGTAACGTCGATCGCATCCCGGCAAATCGGCCGTTGTAAACATAGACGCGATCAAACGTCTGTTTTGCAAAGAGCGAGAGCGACTGTTGGTAAGTCTGCCATGCGGTCGTCATCAAGTTGCGAATCAAGTCCGCATGTTTTTCAAGATCAGGATCAGGGTCGCGGCAAAACGAAACCAATGATGACAGGACTGCATATCCAATGTCGAAGCCATCCCAGCGGTATTCGATCAGTGATGCCAATGAATCAAACTTGGTCGATAAACCTTCAGGCAATAGTTCATCGTTGTGAAAGAGGATCTGGTCGACTGGTTTCGACAACATCTCAAAACCCATCTGACGACGCCCGCAGCAATTTTTACAAATCGCCTGATCCTTGATCGGATTGAATTCACAGTTAGCCAGTTTGCCATCGCAATGGATAAAAGTTACTTCATCGCCCAAGTCGAGATGTTGTTGCGCGATGTCAAGTTCGGTCTCGAAATGAGGGACAACCGCACGGTAGCCCGAAACGATCGCAACTCGTAGCGGTCGACGATTGGCGTCTGTTTCGATACCGGGAAGGGTAGGGAGCAAGTTGTGACTCGGCGGATCGACGTGTGTCATCATATTTTGTTTGCTAGTGCGACTCTTGGTTGAACTGAGTTGTTCCGATCACTCCGCATTCTTCGCTCGGCATTCCTCACGCCGCATTTCCTTACCGAGACGATGAAAACAGCCGCTGGAACCATCGTCGTTTAGGCTGAGGCGTCGGCACGGTGCGTGGCGGACAAAAAATTCGCTCCCACGTCAATCGATCGGCAATACGATTTGGCTCGATCTTGTTTGGGTGAACCAGCGGCCCAATTTCATCGACTGGCAAATCGGCAAGATGTGAGGCGGGATCCTGCGTGTGCGTCCCATCTTCGCGGAATCCAATATTGGAAACCAAATTGACGTGGGGCAAAATCGTTAACCCTTGTCGTTCCCAACATGCGTACTGCCATGGAAAATCCCACGTATCAATTTCGCCAGCGTGTTGACGATCAAGCGTTTGCGCCCAATGCCCATACTCTTCGTTGGAATCAAAAATCGTTTGCAAATCGCCCGCCAATTTCCGTTCTGGCCAAGTTTCAATTTCAACATCAAAATGTTGCCAAGCGCGTCGCCAACTCGCCCATCCCCAGATATGACTCCATCGCGAAAAATAGTAGCTCGCGTCGTCAGCCAACCGTTCACTTGGATGTTGAAAGTTGTCGCCACTGATCATCATGACGCGATCATCGTTCCAGAATCGATCCAGGAGTTGTTCGCAATACCCAAAGAACGACGGGTGAGGCAAACAATCGTCTTCGAGAATGATCAAGGACTCGACCAGCGAAAACGCCCAGTCCAGCCCTGACGCAACTCGGTATTTGCAACCGAGATTCACATCGGAATAGTTGGTCGTCACTTCGCAGTCCCAATCAACCGATTCAACAATCTGGCGGCATTGTTGAACTTGCTCAAGTTCACCCACCTTGCCGTTGCGTGGTCCATCTCCAATGACGAGCAACCGCTTTGGACCGGCAGCACGAATCGACTCGAACACACGGGCGGTTGTGTCGGGTCGATTGAAAATGATCAGTGCAATCGGTGTTTCAAGCACGAAGTTAGTCGTCTGCCAAAAAGGTTCAAGGAAAATCGGAGGTGCTATTTAGAACAGAAATTCTTATTTTCTCGAACGTCAGTTTCGCAACCGCCTTCAGGTTTTGTCGACGAAACACCGATAGCAGGCCGGAATTTGAGGCATCGATTCTAGAAAGCAATGTTTACCTGTTTTTCCAGATTTGATAAATCTTGTCGATCAGCGTCGGATTGTTCGGGCTGGAATTTTCGATTTGAATTAACCACGTGATCTGGAACGGAAACTTTGAAATCACTCATTCGCCGATTTCGACGACGCCTTGGAAGCGCTGCGGCGTTGTCGAGTGACGAGTTGCAAGAACAGCAGTTGCAATCGTTGCGTCAACGACTTCCTGACGCGACAGACGTTGAACTTGATGTGATCGCGTCAGTGCAATCGGACACGATGACATCGCCCGAGCGAATCCTGGCGTTATGCCGTGCGGTCGATCATCTGGCCAAACATGATATTGAAGGCGACATCGTCGAATGTGGAGTGTGGCGCGGCGGTAGCATGGCGGCCACGGCAAAAACGTTGATCAAACATCAACGCATGACGCCCCAGCTATGGTTGTACGACACGTTTGAGGGGATGTCTGAACCAGATAGTCGGGATGTCGATTTCATGGGACAGGAAGCCAGCGAACTTCTGGCGAAACAGCAACGCGATGACGAAACGAGCATTTGGTGTTACTCGCCAATGGAATACGTTCGCCAAACGATGCTGGCGACCGACTATCCTGAATCGAAAATTCAACTCGTGCCAGGCAAAGTTGAAGATACATTGCCAGTGACTCTCCCGGAAAAAATTTCGCTGCTTCGTTTGGACACTGATTGGTATGAGTCCACTCGATGCGAGATGGAGTATCTTTTTCCCAGAGTCGTCGATGGCGGGATCTTGATTGTTGACGACTACGGACATTGGGAAGGCTGCCGTCGAGCAGTCGACGAGTACCTGGAACAAAACAACGTTCGACTGTTTCTGCACCGGATCGACTACACGGGTCGCCTCGCTGTGGTAAGTCGCTAACTCGTACGAGACCGAGACGACGAACTGGCATGTTCGGCGATTGACATGAAAACCGACTCACAACAACACACTCTTTCGACGAAGGTCACGCCTGCGCAAACGTCGCGCAGGTTGAACTTGGGGTGCGGTCGTTGTTTTCATTCAGAATGGACCAACGTCGATTTAGAACCGGTCGACTTCGACGTCATCGCCTGTGACATTACCAATGGTTTGCCGTTTCAGGATCAACAGTTTGATGCGGTCTATCATTCCCACGTGTTGGAACATTTATCTCCGGAAGCCGGCAAGTATCTTTTGAGCGAATGCTTTCGAGTTTTGCGTCCCGGTGGAATCTTGCGAATTGTGGTTCCAGACCTGGAACAAATTGCCAAACTGTACCTCCAAGCTCATGAGGACGCCTGGTCTGACGAAGACGCTTCGAAAGCCAACTACGATTGGATGAAACTCGAATTGCTGGACCAGATGGTTCGAGAACAATCGGGCGGGCAAATGGGTCAGTACATGACGCGCGAGCAATTGGAAAACGAATCGTTTGTACGCAGTCGACTTGGCGATGAATTTGTTCTGTGTCAAAACCATGAACCGCAGCCGTCGACCGTTAAAACGTTTTCGGCACGTGTCGGTGATTCCGTTTCCAAGTTCAAAAAGAACATGACCCGAAAACTGGTTCGCTGGATCATGGGGCAAGAGGCGCAGCAGGCTTTTGACGAAGGGCTCTTTCGGCGTCAGGGTGAAATTCATCGGTGGATGTACGACCGATATTCGTTGAAACAACTTTGCCTCGACGTTGGATTGGTTGACTTTGGTGTATGCGATGCCTTCACCAGCTCGATAGAAGACTTCACGCGGTTCGAACTGGATACGGTTTCTCAAAAAACGAGAAAGCCAGATTCATTGTTCGCGGAGTGTCGACGCCCACCGGTTGCGTGATCGGGGGACGCAAATCGATTTGCCCAATCCAGGTTCCGCAGCGCCGTCAAGCCAATCCCGTTGCCGTTGGTTGACTTGTACCCACAAAAAAGCACAAGACAATTGTGGATTCGCCAGTGTTCAATCGGGGCCCAAAAAGCTAAATTGTCGGTTTCCAGCTCCGTACCGTCGACATCCTCCCTCTGACTGTGTCATCTCCAAACCCGCCCGCTTGGCGATCTGAGTATCCTTTCGGATCGAACTTTCTGCAACTCTCCGATGCGCGGATGCACTATGTCGATGAAGGCCCTGGCGCCGGAGCGCCGGCAGTCGAAACGGGGATTCAACCAGGGCCTGTGTTGATGGTCCATGGAAACCCGACTTGGTCATTCTATTATCGCAATTTAGTCTCGGCTTTGAATGACCAGCGTCGCGCGATTGCAGTGGATCACATTGGCTGTGGGCTCAGCGACAAGCCGGCTGATTACGACTACTGTCTTCAACAACACATCGACAATCTTTGCGAGCTGGTCGATCGTTTGAACCTGTCCAATATCACCTTGGTCGCACACGATTGGGGAGGCGCAATTGGACTGGGCACATTGCTTGCTCGACGTGACCGGTTCGCCCGGATCGCCTTGTTTAATACGGCAGCATTTCCGCCTCCCTACATTCCGTTTCGCATTCGTGTTTGCCGTTGGCCGTTGTTCGGAAAGTTGGGGCTTCAAGGATTCAACCTATTCGCGCGTGCTGCGATACGCATGGCGACCGAGCAAAAAGGGGGATTGCCCAAGGTGGTCGCTGACGGGATGTTGGCTCCTTACAACAATTGGCAAAATCGGATCGCCACCTACGAATTTGTCAAAGACATCCCTCTGAGCAAGCGTCATCGGACTTGGTCAGTTTTGGAAGGAATTGAAAATCAGCTGGACTCGCTTACCGATCTGCCCAGCATTTTGATGTGGGGGATGAAAGACTGGTGTTTCCGGCCAGAATGTCTGGATCGTTTCGAATCGCATTGGCCCAATGCCGAAATTCATCGATACGAAAACGGCGGACATTATGTCGTCGAGGATGAGATTGACCAAGTACTTCCCGCTCTGACTGCGTTTTTACAACGACACGATCCCGAATGACAATTCAATCTGATTCGACCCTTCAGCGTTACCCTCGCGAGTTTGGCCGACTGGCGACGCTCGCCTGTTTACTCGAGTGTCTGGCTCCCAAACCAGGCAACGTCCATCGATCCGCTGATTTTGAAGACGTCACCATTTACGATTTTCAAACCAGCGCGGTTGTCCTTGGCGAAGTGCTTGATGAATTTGGAGAAGCAAGTTTTGGTGAAACCGTCTTGGCCGCAGTCCGCGCGACGAATCAGGCAGTTGGTACCAACACCAACCTGGGTCTAATTTTGCTACTGACGCCGTTGGTCAAAGTCTGCCAACAACTCGATTTTACAATCGAATCTAAACTGAACCCAACAAGTATCAACGACTACTTGAACACGTTGACGGCGGAAGACGGCCGACTGGTTTATCAGGCGATCAACGAGGCAAAACCGGGTGGAATGGGTTCTGTTAAGTCGTTGGATGTCACGAGCCATGACGGGCCAGTCGATCTGCTGAAAGCGATGCGTTTGGCATCGGACAGCGACTCCATCGCTTTACAATACGTGAATGGATTTGATGCACTTTTTCAAACCGGACTCAGGTTGTTAAACATTGGACGGCAATGGTTTGAGCGTGATGAAAAAGCGATCCCATTTGTCCATGTCGCATGGATCGCAGCTCAAGGCGATTCGTTGATCGCCAGAAAATGCGGTACCGAAATCAACGCGCAAGCCAAGGACCGCGCTGGCAGTTGCCTCGACTTGCTTTTTGAAGGATCATCTTCTTTGTTGTTGGGGCCCAATGTGCCATCGACCCCAAATCAACAACAGTGCGAACGGTTTTGGCAGCAGGTTGGCGACTTTGATTTCTGGCTGCGAAGCGACGGACACCGTCGCAACCCAGGCACGACGGCTGACTTGATCGGTGCAACGCTATTCATCGATCTGGTAAGTCAGTCGATGCCCGACCGATCGCAATCGAATTTTTAGAACACATTTCTCCAATCTTTGCCCCATCAGATTAGCATGACTCGTACGTTTCGAACACGACTTGAAAAAGAGACGATGGTCTTTAGCGCCGCGCACTTCATTACATTCAATGGCAACATCTGCGAATCACTGCATGGACACAACTACGCGGTGAAGTGTGAAGTCACCGGAGAGTTGGACGAAAATGGCTACGTATGCGATTTTATTGCGCTGCGTGATGAGCTGGCGAAAATTGTCGAATCGCTGGACCATCAAGTTGTTTTGCCTGCTGAACACCCGACGATCAAATTGGTCGAAACGGAAGAGGAAGTCACGGCCACATTTGAATCCAAACGCTGGGTTTTTCCTCGTGAAGATTGTCGGATTCTGCCGATCGCCAACACGACTGCTGAATTGATGGCAAGCTATATCGCCGACGAATTGCGTCGCCGCACCAAACCAAAATTCGGAGACGCCATTTCGAAACTGATGGTGTCCGTTGATGAGAATCGTGGCCAATGGGGCGTCGTCGAAATCGATTGGTAGACATGCCAGTCGACGTGCGTGACCACCGGATCTAGCACAAATGACTCAGTCTCGCTGGTCAATTTCGTTTGAGAAAAAACGAGTCAGATCTCCAAAACGGGTCAGATCTCCGCAACATGCTCGTTGAGCAGAACGCTCGGAATGACTTGGCTTGGCCCGCGGGCAATCGTTGACTTGGTTCGGCAGGCGCGCGTTTTCGCACACTCGCGTACTTTTCTCTAAATTCCAACGGCACGGCATTCTACTTGTGCGGGCAGAAATTCGAAGATTTCCTGTGCTGCTTCTAAAGAAGTAAGCCTCTCCAGGGAACACGCTTGGAAATTTGGCGTTCTTCAGCGAATGCCCGCGGTTCGATGAAACTGGCACGACCATTGCAACAAGCCAATGACCAAGGAGCCAACGACTCCATCGATCCGCCAATACGCTTGCTAACGAGAACCAAAAACGATGAAGAAGCACGTGATCATTTGCCCCGTCGATTATTCGGAGAGTACCGAATCGGCTATCAGTCTTGCTGTCGATCTGGCAAAAGTCCACCATTCCAAAGTGATTCTGCTGCACGTCGTCGAGCCGCACGGCAAACCGATTTCGATGTCAGAAGCCGTCAATCACAAATTTCAAGAGCGGTTGCGTGACCAATATCTGGATCTCAACGACATTGACCATGATCATTTAAACCGCCATGGCGATCCCGCTGAAGTCATCATCCAGGACGCCGAAACGTTCGCTGCTGATCTGATTGTGATGGGCACCCACGGACGCAGCGGTTGGACGGGCTTGGTGACGGGAAGCGTTGCCAAAAAAGTGATGGCAAACGCTCACTGCCCGGTCGTGACGGTCAAGCTTCCCACTCCTGTTGCGAAAACTTGACGCGACGGCAAGACCGCAAACCACCAAGGCCTCCCACCCAGTTTGACAGCAACTGGAATTGGCCTTGGTTGTTTCATGCTGCACGTATTACAACATGGAACCCCGTCGCGTTCGGGATTTGCATGGAAGCTTAATACGCGTTGCGGAACCTATGAAAAACCTCACTCGAGCGTTACGGATGACGCTCAAATACAAGTGGTCACTGATCGCTTCCTTTACCTGCAGCATCTTTGTGGCGCTGCTCTGGTCCGCCAATCTAGGCGCGGTCTACCCATTCGTCGAAATCGTGCTCAAAGGCAAATCGCTGCATGATTGGGTCGATGACGAGCGGCATGAAGCATCGCGGATGATCGCGGAAAACCTATACAAGCGTGAAGAACTCCAAAATCAACTCGTCCGACTTGATCCGGACGCAATCACGTTTGATCGACAAGAGATCGTTGACTCGGTTGCCGAAATCGATCCCTCAGCAGATCTGTCTCAGTTTCAGTTGGTTGATTTTAAGCTGAAAGACTTTCAGGTCGCCGGCGATGCTCAAAAATTGAGTGGCCTGATTTCGATCATCAACTACGATCTCGAAGTCCAAACGGCCCGACTTTCGACACGTGTCTGGATGGCGCCTTGGATCGAAAACTATGCGCCGCGAGATCCTTTTGAGACGCTTGCCTGGTTGATGGGGCTGATGTTTTTTGGCACGGTCTTTCGCGGCATGTTTTTGATGGGATCGATGGTCTCAGTAGCGCGCGTTGGACAACGTACGATGCTGGACATGCAAAACGGCGTGTTCCAAAACGTGCTGGAACTGGAGGCGTCTGAAGTTGGTGTCAAAGGAACGGGCGACTTGGTTGGGCGTATCCGCGGGGAGACCAATCGTATCTGCCAAGCGATCACGACGTTGTTTGGAAAAACGATTCGCGAGCCGCTCAAGATGGCTGGATGTCTCACGGGTGCCGCGCTAGTCAACTGGCGGTTGCTTTTGTTCTCCATGCTGATCTGCCCGCTGGCAGGATTCTTGATGGTCTGGTTGGCAAGGGTCACCAAAAAAGCGAACCGTCGGGCCATGGAAGAATCCGCCCGTTTGCTCAACCGACTCTACCAGGCGCTCACCTACTTGCGGGTTGTCAAAGCATTCACTAACGAGCAAGCGGAACGCGATCGGTTCGAAGTGGTCGCCAATGATGTCTATCGCAGATCGATGCGGATCTCAATCTTTGGAGCCTTGTCGCGCATCAACAACGAGTTGCTGGGCGTCTCGATGATCACGCTGTCGGTGTTGGCAGGGGGCTACCTGGTGCTCAATACGACGGTGTTTCTGTTTGGAGTTCGAATGTCGGCGGCGCCGATGAGCTTTGGTGAGTTGATTCTGTTTTTTGGGTTTCTAATTGGTATCGCAGACCCGTTGCGAAAAATGGGCGACGTTTACAACATGATTCAAGGTGGGGTGGTTGCCGCCGATCGCGTGTTTCCGTTAATGGATCAGGTACCTCAAGTCAAAAATCCAGAGGATCCTCTGCCGTTGCCAGATGATGGTTTGGATATCGTTTTTGATGATGTTCGTTTTCAGTATGAAGCTGGCAACCCGATCCTCAATGGCGTTACGGCTCAGATTCCAGCTGGCTCATCGCTGGCGATCATTGGCCACAATGGTTGTGGAAAATCGACACTGATCAATCTGATCCCGCGTTTCTTTGACGCCTGCGCGACGGTCAACGGACCATCGGGTGCCATTCGAATTGGCGGTCTCGACGTTCGTGATGTTGCCATCGAGGACTTGCGAAACAAGATTGGCTATGTCACACAGCAAACGATGCTCTTCAGTGAGTCGATCGAAGACAACATCGGTTACGGTGATGAAACAGCGAGTCACGAAGCGATTGTCGCCGCCGCAAAAAAGGCGCATGCCGACAAATTTATCCGCTCGATCGACGGTGGCTATTCGGCGAACATCGGAGAACATGGCGGGCGGCTCTCTGGGGGACAGCGTCAGCGATTGTCGTTGGCGCGTGCGATCCTCAAGAACCCAGAAATTTTGATTCTTGACGAAGCGACCAGCCAAATCGATCCAGAGAGCGAGTTCTTGATTCACCAAACACTGGCAGAGTTCATTCAGGGACGAACGACTGTCGTGATCACTCATCGCATGTCGACGCTTGAGTTAGTCGATCGAATCATGTTGATGCGCGACGGCCAAGTGGTCGATTGCGGCACGCATGAGGAACTTATTCAGCGATGCCCTGAATACCAAAAGATGAGAAAACTCGAACTCGTGGAGGCGGCCTGATGAGTCTTTCGGCAAGACGATTTCTCGATCAAACCCCGGATCAAAATGATGATCCGTTTGTAGTCGACGACCACTCGCTGAGCACGTTTGAGCAGATGCGAACCGCAGGCGATGTGATTCGCGCCGAAGCAAACGCACTCGAATCGCTCGCCAACAGCGTGCCAGTTGATTTCTGCGACGCAGTTGAGCTGATCCTTCGATGCAACGGCTGCGTGATCGTTACAGGGGTCGGTAAAGCGGGCTGGATCGGTCAAAAAGTCTCCGCATCGTTCGCATCGACGGGCACGCCCAGCCACTTTCTGCATCCCGCCGAAGCGTTTCATGGTGATCTGGGACGAGTCGGACCTCACGACTTGATTCTGGTATTTTCCAACAGTGGCGAGACGTCGGAAGTCAGCCAACTACTTCCCTCATTCGAGAACTTTGGGACGCCCATCATTTCGATTACGGGTAATCCGGATTCCACGTTGGCTTCGAAATCGACGGCCACGTTGTGCTATGGCAAGACCCAGGAAGTATGTCATTTGGGACTCGCACCGACGACCAGCACAACCCTGATGTTGGCGATGGGAGATGCGCTAACGTTGGTGGTTTCAAAATCACGAAGATTCTCGGCCGCGAAATTTGCCAAATTTCACCCTGGCGGTTCGTTGGGCAAAAAGCTCTCCAACGTCGAAGACATCATGCGACCCATTTCCGAATGTAGGCTAGCTGTTGAAACCGAAACCGTTCGTGAGATCTATGTGCGATCCGGTGGAACAGCGCGGCGTGCGGGTGTCGTGCTGGTGACGAATGACCAAGGCGTGTTGACGGGTCTATTTACCGACTCTGATCTGGCCCGACTTCTTGGTCGACAACAGGACAACCAGTTTGACTCACCGATTCGCGACGTCATGACGCAGTCACCCATCACCATCAAAATGGGCAGCAAAACAGTGGTCGCCATCGAAACGTTGGCTTGCCGCAATCTGAGCGAATTGCCGGTTGTTGATGAAAATGGCACGGCAGTTGGGCTGATCGATATCACGGATGTGGTAAGCTATAGCTGATCTGTTGCATTGCCATCGGGTCGCTCAAAACCATCATTCAACATCGAGGAACCGCTCAACATGGATCAGCCCAAGATCGCTGCCTGCTTCCCCAAACAGATTCAGCTCGAAGCGGGAAAATCTTACGCCTATTGCACTTGTGGTCACTCGTCCGAAGGCGCTCTTTGCGATGGCTCACACAAAGACACCGCGTTTAAGCCAAATGTATTTGTGGCCGAAAAAGACGAAACCGTTTGGGTCTGCCAGTGCAAACAAACCGGCAATGCACCACTCTGCGATGGCACCCACAATGGAATCCAACAACAGCAAGCACCTGAAGCGTAGTGCGTCGTGAGACTTGATTGTGCTAGCCACGGCAATCAGAGTCACTGCATTTTGGAATGCAGTCGGAGCCAACCGAAATTGGGAAGTCAAACAGCATCCGTTCAGTGATGAAATGGAAATCACTGAACTCCAGCAGCTCGATCCTTCATGAAACGCACTCGGTCCAGGCTCATAAACGTCACGTTGATCGTGATTGGATTTCTGTTGATCTTGTTACTGGTCGTGTTCCCGCTGGTCGCGCGACAGCTTTCGATTGCTGGCTGGTTATCAGATGATTGGGCCAAGTTGCTTCGGCCGATTGAAATCGCACAAACTCTGCTGATGCAGATTTTTGTCATCGCATGGTTTACCTTTTTCGGCAGTTGTTTTGCTTCCTTTCTCAACGTCGTCGCTTGGCGAGTACCGCGTGGCCGAACCATCAACGGCTCCAGCCATTGCCCCAATTGCGATGCCAAGCTGAGCATGACGGATAATATTCCGATCTTCGGCTGGTTGAGTAACGGCGGGAAGTGTAGCTATTGCAACGCCCCGATCTCGATTCGCTATCTCCTCGTCGAATTGATCCTTGGATTGGTGACGTTGATGGTCGTCAGCACAGCGATCTTTGGGGCCGGTTGGAATTTGCCAGGAATGGAACAACAACCCTTTCGAATCATTCACAATTCCATGGCCGATCCAAACCCGTTGTGGTTCTGGTTCACGGCTTTCCATCTAACGCTGATCTATTTGTTGTTCACATTCGCTGTGATTCGGCACGAACGGCTCTGGATTCCGATGAGTATTTTCATCACGGGCATCCTGTTCGGCATTGGGTTTCACTTGATCGAACCAGCCCTGGCGCCATTAAGCTACGCTGGCGAGGTATTGACGGGTGAAAATTCGGTGCCGCGTGGTTCAACGACTCAATGGTTGACGATCGGCATCGGTCTGATTTCAGGGATCTTGGTGGGCTTCGCAGGCTCAAAGATTGGCTGGTTCTGGCCGGCAGACTCGATGACGGCGAATGAGAAGGAAGGCTTATTCGAAAAAATACAAAACCAGAAACAGGCTGTGGGGAATCAGGAGGAAGAATCGGCCGCGGGCGAGGTTTCGCCTGACGAGGTATTGCGGGAAACGGATTCTTTTGCCGCTGCGTCAACGCCACCCATCGCGATCGAATCCGAGCAAGTCGACTTGGAATCGGTTGAGCAAGCACAAGGCAAAACCGAGGAGGGCGACCGACCCGAAGACGATGCTGCGTCCTCAGAAGAGGTCATTGCGACTTCACCGACCGTCGATCCGGCCGCTGATGAGAACACCGAGCAAACGCCACAATTCGTTTTGTATCCTGAAGTATTACGTGTGAATGAAGGTGCCGCCGTATTTGGCTTGATTGGGCTGTTCCTCGGTTGGCAGTTTGTGGTTGTCTGCGCCATCATTTCATTTGTCATTTTTCCGCTGCGCGGGGCGTGGTGGGAAACAATTTCGGTTCAACTTCTGATCGCCGTCATCGGTCTGGTCATTGGATATCGATGGGTCATCGAATTAATGCCTTTTTGACAGCACCAACAGGAAATGCCGATCTCGCGGAAAAAATTCAGTCTTGATCGGTTTTCGCGTTCCTGCTGCAATCTCGCTGTCAAAATCCGCGCAGATTCCGCTCAGCCACGCCCAACATGCTGATGTCACGCCCTCATAACTCAAATCGTTTACTTGCCCACGCATCGATACTGATCGTCGCTGTCCTGCTCGCGGGATGTGAAACGATCAGCCGACCTTGGGCAGGAGTTAGCTATCAACCCCCCAACACCGGTCCATCTCCAGGGCAATCGATCTATCACCCGACTCCTGAAATTCTGCCTGCACGACTGCTTGCCCCAACCGATTCAACGCAAAGTGACGCGGAAATCGAGAGGCTATTGTTTGGAATCGAAGCGGATCAAGGCGACCAATAATCAGCTTTCGTTTTTCGACTTGGAGCGATTGAATTTCGAAAGCATCCAGTCACCAATCGTCGGCGACAATTGCTGGATTGCAAACAAGATCCTTGCATACCAAGGAATCATCAGCTCCTTCTTTCGTTTGCGAACGGCCACTTCGATGCGGCTAGAGAGAACATCCGGGTCGATGCCCTTGAGTCGAACACCCGCGCCAGCGCTCTGGGCTTGCTCATCGACATTTGACGAAGCATCCGCGTACCGTGTGCCTTCATCATTTCGTTTGATCGGTCCACAACAAACAAACAACGTGTGAACGTTGGCTGGACCTTCGAGCCGTAGCTGGTGGCTGAATGCTGCCAAGGCATGCTTGCTCGTGGCGTAAGGAGAAACATTTTTCCAGCCAGTCTTTGCCGCCAACGACCCGATGTTGACGATTGAGCCCGACGACTGGCTGATCAAAGGTAATACGGCATAGCTACATCGAACCGCCGTCATAAAGTTAATTTCCATCAACCGTTGATACTCGTCGATCGGGCACTCATCAAAACGTGTCCGAATGGAGACGCCAACGTTGTTGACCCAAACATCGATGCGACCAAATTGATCGCGGATGGTTGTAACGGCGTCTTGAATCGAGGTCGTGTCACAAACGTCACATACGATCGAGTGAACTGGCAAGTCGTTCTCCGGATCGATCCAATCGCGAGCACGCGACAATCTCGATTCATCACGCGCAAGCAGAATCGTCGTCGCGCCAGCGTGAGCGAATGTCGAAGCGATGGATCGCCCAAGCCCGGCCGAACCGCCTGTAACAACGACGACCTTCCCACTCCAACGTTTCATAAATTGTCGCTTTCGTGGTGAGTTAAGGAAACGGTCAAGCACATCGAATGACTGCAGGATCGGGCGGCAAAAACGCCTCTGACGTGGCACCAGTTTGGTCGTTGACGTGATTTGGGCAAGATAGAAAACCAGCGAAGTCCCGGGTTCTCAATTCATTTTTGTCAGGTAGATCTTTTTTTGAATTTATGCGGATTCGCTAAAGCTTGCCAATTCGAATGCCGATGCGTTAGGTAACAGGTAGGGGGTTTAGGAAAAGTTTAACGCCTGTGCCGTCACCATCTAAGCTTTGGATCGAACATGTCTTCCCGAAAAACCCAAAACCTGGCGACTCCTCTGACTCGGATCGCTTCAATATTGTTGCTGTTTGTCGCTCTATTTGCCACTACCGGCTGCCACATGATGAAGACATCCAGCGTCGAACTACCGGTGGACGCGACAGCGAATGCGCCGATGTACCAGATTCAAATGGTTTCAATGATGGGACGCGCGGATGTTTCAAAGCGAGTTATCAAGGATAAAATGACCGTCCAAGACGCACTTGAGGAAGCCGGCGCGATTAAGAAGTATCGTGGAATGCGCATCACGCTATCAAGACTCTTGGATAAGAACGGTCAGGTACTCAAGCTACCAGTGGACTACCAAGTGAGTAAACGAGCGGTTCGCCCCGAGCAGAATTACTCGCTGCACCCGGGCGATACGTTGACAATCAGCGCCGCATCGGACAACAGCATGGACAAGATCATTGGCGCACTGACGGGTGGCGCTTTGTAGGCCACCGAAGCTTGTGCTTTGTTTCAAATAGAAAATGCGAGTTGACCGTAAGCCGGGTTTTGTCACCGGCGAACCGGCGCGATCATTTATCTAGATGAACCATTGCTGATTCATTCAAGCAGCCTACCCGAGAGTCGAATGTGGCGGACAACCACTCCTCTCTGTTTGGCCTTGCTCCGGATGGGGTTTACCAAGCCGCCTGAGTCACCTCAAACGCTGGTGGGCTCTTACCCCACCTTTTCACCCTTACCCCGCGATGTTGCCATCTCGGGGCGGTTTGTTTTCTGTGGCACTTTCCCTAACCTCGCGATCGGTCGGCGTTACCGACCATCCTGTCCTGTGGAGCCCGGACTTTCCTCCCGTGGATCATTCCACCGGCGATCGCCTGGTCAACTCGCATGGATTCCTCTGGTATGGGTCTCTTCATCGAATCCTCGAAACGAAGCGATGCTGTCTCATCGAAATGACACTTCGTAGCCCGTTCGGTTCGCAGACTCGGTTCGCTGCTTCCACCCATTAATGATAAAAACCGCTATCCAATCGGACAGCGGTTTTTTGCAGAATCATTCTGGTTACCAAATCGATGTTGCGAACGTTCGCCGTCAGCATCGATTTTGTATCGGGACAGTTGGTCATCGATACGTTGGAAATTTGTTAGGCATAAGTTTTAGAGTTGGCCACTCGATTCAACCGACAGATGTCGAAGTCAATCGTTTTGCCAACTCTGCTCACTGGCCGTATCGGACCACTAGTCCAGCAAATGTTCCAGTGTCGTCAATGCGTTTTTGACATTGCCCATGCCAACTTTTTCAATCAACTGCTTGGTTTCCAAAAGTGCAGTTACCGAAACTTCATCACCGGCGACGTTTTTCTTGGCGGTGATTCGACGTCCTACAGGACGCGCTTTTCCAGAACCAACTGGACGGCCACGACGACCCGGGATCTGTACTTTGACTTTGGAGTCACCGGCCGGCAGCTTGCCAGCCTTGATCGCATTCATGCGAGTCGTGCTGACTTGTTGAGCCGATACTGTGATTCCCTTTTTCTTCATTTCGGCAACGATTTCGGAAGGTTTTGCATCCGGTTTTTTGATGTAAAAATTCCTGATCAACTCCGACTTGTTTACTTTTTTTGCAGGTTTCTTTTTCATAGTTCAATACTCGGGAGGGAAATTATCGAGGCACTGATGGCCGGCTGCAACGTTGAGCCAGTGCAGTTCCTCGGTGGGTGTTACCGCATGCAGAATTAACACTCGCAGAGTCTTGGGCGAATTGGATCGACCCAATCAGTCCAACCAATTCGCTCGCCTATCAATGATGACTCATATGTTAATGAATCTGACGCGATAAGAGAAATATATTAGTTGGCAATTCATATTTATCCAACCACCGACAACTTAATAAGTTAGAAAATCGACGAATTAAACGTGGGCAATGACGACGCGAGACCAAATTCAGACATCCAAAAGAACAGCGTCAGATGGTGGTTTCAATCAATCTAAAAACACGATTTACTGAAGAGGTCAGTTTTATCTTCTACTTATTGTGTGTTTTCGTGACAACTTTCACTCTCAACATTCGCTATTTGCCGCAAACAAAGATAGCTGCAAACTCAACTGACAGTAGTTACTGCGGAAGGTCAGCGCAACCCATAAGAATTATTTCGAATTATTTGAGACCGCATTCACACTGTCATCCTGATCACTCACGGTATCTTCTTCACTCAATTCATTTTGCCATTCGTGTAGCATTTGAAGTGCGTTGAGTGGTGTGAGCGTGTTCGCATCCAACGCTTTAATCTTGTCGACTAACGGATGATCAACTGGACCAAAAAGTGTCATTTGAATCTGACTGTTGGAGCTACTTGATCGAGACGTTTTCTGCAGCGCCTCTTGATTCGCTTCGAGGTCGCCTTGCGATTCCAGGTTTTCCAGAATCTGTTCAGCGCGACGATTGACCCATTGAGGCACTCCCGCCAAGCGAGCGACATGGATGCCGTAACTTTTATCAGCACTACCAGGCACGATCTTGTGCAAGAAGACAATCTTTTCTTCCCATTCACGAACGGCGACATTGAAGTTCGCGACGCCTTCAAAGTCTTTTTCCAATTCGGTCAACTCGTGATAGTGGGTCGCAAATAATGTGCGACATCCGATTTGATCGTGCAAAAATTCGACGATCGCCCATGCCAGGGAAACACCATCATAAGTACTCGTGCCACGGCCGATCTCATCCAGAATCACCAAGCTTTGAGGCGTTGCTGTATTTAGAATCCTCGCCGTCTCAGTCATTTCGACCATGAATGTTGACTGGCCTCGCGAAAGCTCATCGCTGGCACCGACCCGCGCAAAAATCTTGTCGACAACCCCCAGCGTTGCAGATTTTGCGGGTACAAAACTTCCAATCTGTGCCAGCAAGCTGATCAGTGCGACTTGACGGATGTAGGTACTCTTTCCAGCCATGTTAGGGCCGGTAATCAAATGCAGTTGACCGTTCGTTTGATCAATAGCCGTGTCATTGGGAATGAAAGCCCCAAGTGGTTCGACGATGTCGAGAACCGGGTGACGCCCTTCTTCAATCAACGTCACGGTGTCGTGTTCCATGACTGGCCGCGCATAACTCTGTTCGGAAGCAAGTTGAGCGAGTCCGGCAATCACATCGAGGCTGGCGATAATCTCCGCATTGGACTTGAGTCGCGCGGTTTGGCTTTTGACCAATTCGCGAAGTTGCTCAAACAGCCTCAGCTCAACAGACTCGGCTTGTGAGTCGGCCGTCAGGACTTTTTCTTCATACTCTTTCAGTTCGGGAGTAATAAAACGCTCAGCATTCTTTAGCGTCTGCTTACGAATGAAGTCCTCTGGAATTTTGTCGCGATGTGTATGTGTGACTTCAAGGTAATAGCCAAAGACTTTATTGAAGCCGACCTTGAGACTGGGGATCCCCGTTTCTTCACAAATCTGACGTTGATAGTTTGCAATCCACTGTTTGCCGCCGGCGCCCAGCTTTCGGAGCTCGTCAAGTTTGGCATCGTAACCATCCCGAATGTATCCGCCGTCCTTAATGGTCGCAGGCGCCGGGTCGTTCAATGCGGCAACCAATTCATTGCACAAGTCATCGCACGAATCGAGATTGGCAATCAACTCCTGCAGCCACCGGCTGGTGCGCTGTCCCAAGTCTTGTTTGATCGAGGGGATCAGCTTCAGTGTTCTCGAGATCGAAATCAAATCGCGTGGTGTGGGTCGCCCAGTCGCGACTCGCGAGACCAATCGCTGAAGGTCATAGACTTGTTTTAAATGATCTCTCAATCCAGTACGGATCGACTGTTGACCGCTTAACTCTTCCACCGCGTCATGTCGGTCGTTGATTGACTCGAGAGAAGTCAGTGGATTCGATAACCATTCACCTAACAAGCGACTGCCCATCGGCGTTTGACTGCGATCGATGGTGCCAAACAACGATCCATTCCGGTCACCAGAACGAATGGTTCGCGAGATCTCCAGGCTCCGCCACGTCGCAGCATCGATCTCGACAAAATCACTTTGCCGGTAGGCTTTGATTTGATCAAAATGCCCCAGCGACGCTTTTTGGTTTTCTTGAACGTATTGCAGGACGGCGCCAGCGGAGCCGATCGCCGCGTCTCCAAATGAATCGATTCCAAAACCATCCAACGAAGCAACTTGAAACTGTTTCTGCAAACTTTCGCGTGCCGTTTTGCCTCCGAAACACCAATCGGGACGCCGGGTGACCATGACTTCGGGCAGCAATTCAGCAAACTCAAAACCATCTGGAATCAGAACTTCACTGGCATGCAGCCTCGCCAGCAAATCCGCCAATTGGCGTTGAGCGACCGACGTGACATAAAAACGGCCAGTCGAGATATCGGCCCAGGCGACACCGAATTGCCGATCAAATTCATCGCCAGTTTTGGACTCACTTGCGGGGGTCGTGCGTTTTTTGTTTTTAGCTGGCAGATCAACGTTGAGCGCTACCAGATAGTTGCTGACCGACGGATCGAGAAGCGACTGATCGGTGACGGTTCCTGGGGAAACGATCTGCTGAACTTCTCGTTTGACCAGTCCCTTGGCTGTTTTCGGGTCTTCGACTTGATCGCAAACGGCGACGCGAAAACCACGCTTGATCAGCTTGCCCAAATAGGTGTCCAGCTGGTGATAGGGGAAGCCGGCCATTGGGACCGAATTGGATTTGTCCCGACTGGTCAGATTCAGACCAAGGACTTCGGCTGCGACCTTGGCGTCGTCATGAAATAGTTCGTAAAAATCACCCATACGAAAAAACAGCAAAGCGTCACCGCACGCTTTTTTGGCTTCGTCGTATTGCTTCATCATTGGAGTTTTTGACATGGCGAAATCGTATCAATCTTGAGCCAAGTTTTCGAGTAGCAAGCTTCACATAAATCGCTCGACCAAAATTTTCGATTTCATTCCGTCCCATTCTTCGGGTCGTCTTGTTTCGAGCCAGGCGGTTTGGTGAAAAACGAACTTGAGAGAACGTTGTTTGGAACGAATTGCTTGGGCAATCGTCATAGTCTGCGTGAAGTCTCATGCTTGCAGAGATTGGCGAGGTGAAACAGTCAGTACATTTCACCAGTCTCAGCCCGTTTGCCCGTTTTTCCAAGTCACTTCTGGTAAGCTATTCCAGCTTTTCCAAAACGGTACAATGTGACGAAAAGACCGGCAAAATACGGGTCGTTTAGCTGATTGCCCAATTCCTAATCCTTGTACTGGCCGAAGAAACTGGTATAGTTGGAACTGTCGTCGAATCCCTGCCCTGACGGCTTTTCTACACTATTTCTGAACCACCTTTGTTCGAAGCGCATCGAGCCCATTCGCTGCGTCAGCGCGTTTCCCACCGGAGAATCATTGTGGATATCCAACCTTCCCCTCAAGGCCAAGGTCCCACTCAATTCGTTTTTGCACCGCCGGAACAGGATGAGCCGTCGTTTGACTTTTGGGGAGTTCTCAGCCGACGAAAATGGTTGGTTTTTCTAGGCTTGGTGGTTGGTCTGGCGGCTGGCGGAATTTACAACTCGCAAACGCCCACGATCTACAAGAGCACGGCGCGGATCAGGATTGAACCCAAAGATCCACCAAAGTTGAATCTCGGTGATGATCCATACGGGCAGCTGGCAAATTTTGAATTGCGTCACGACAAGTTGATCGGTGAGTTCAACGTCGTCTCCCCGTGCATTTTTGATAATGAACTGGACACCATCCCAACGTTGCGAGAAATCGGCCAGCCAGAAAAGAAAGTCAAGTACGTTCAGGACGGACTCTCGATCACTCAGAACCGAGAAGAAAACACGCTGTACGAGGTTGAGTATTACTCGAAAAACTCAGAAGACGCTCGCGTCATTCTTTCGGCACTCATCCTGACCTACGAAAAACAATTGACTCGCGAGTATGAAGACAGCAAAGCGGATATCAAGGAGTTGCTCGACCGTTGGACCTTTGAGTTCACCGAAGCGTACAAGGCAAAGAAAGCCGAATTGGAACAAGTCCGTGCGGACGTTCCAAAGCTGATTGTCGGAACCGGTGGACTCGACCAACACCAAGTCAAACTTCGTGAACTTCAAGATGCTCTGCCAGGCCTCAAGAGTCGTTTGCAAGGTCTTAACAAGATCATCACCAGCGCCAACAACGCGATTGATGGTGGCGAAGAATCCGCCAAGAACCACGTTTGGTTGCTGATCCAGGAAGGCAAGATCAAAGCAGAAGACAAACTGCCTCAGCAAAACCGGGCTCAACTGGAACGGATCGAAGCGAACATCTTTGATCACGAAATGCGACTTCGCGAGCTTGAGGAACGATATGGCTCAGGCCACTATAAGGTGCAGTCGATGAAGACCTCCTTGAATGACTTGGTCATCAAGAAAGGGGAGCTTGAGGACCAAGCTGAAAATGTGCGTCGCCTTCCCCCCATCGAGATGCTTCGATTGTTTATCGATCGCCAGATGGAAGAGCTCAACATCGTTCGAAATAACATTCGCACCAACCTCGAAGAGCTGGAATTCCACGGCAAAAAAGCTGCATTGATCAGCCAAAACAACACACGAATCGAAGACCTCGAGAAAGAGCTCGCTCGTTACCGTGATCGTGCTGACATCGCACAGGACCAATTCATCCAGATCACCTCAGACGAGAAGCAGAACAATAAGCAACAAGGTTTTCGTTTTACAATCACCGAAGACGCGTCGCTGGGCGAGAAAGTCTGGCCCGTCTTGCCGATCATTCTCGGCATCGGCGCCCTCGCGGGTACGCTGCTCGGTTTTGGCGTTGGTTGTCTGGTCGAACTGGCCGACAAAACGTTCCACAACCCGGATCAGATCATTCAACAGCTTCAAGTTCCCCTGATTGGTCACGTTCCTGTCATCGGGCAAAGCAAACGGTACCTTGTCGAGAACTCGCTGATCGAGCCGATCGTCTGCACGTATCATCGACCCAAATCACAAGTCTCCGAAGCATTCCGTGCCGTGCGAACGGCGTTGTACTTCAACACGCAGGGATCACAACACTCGGTGATTCAGGTCACCAGCCCGACGCCTGGTGATGGTAAATCGACGTTGGCATCGAATTTGGCGGTCTCTATTGCTCAGTCGGGTAAACGAGTCCTGTTGGTCGACGCGGACATGCGTCGTCCTCGCCAACACGCTACGTTTGGAATTTCGTCAAAAGTCGGCTTCGCGACCGTTCTCAGTGGCCAGTCTGAATGGCGGGACACCATGTTCGAATGCGAAGAGATCGAAGGATTGACGGTTATGCCCTGTGGTGCAAAACCACAAAACCCCGCCGAATTGAGCTCGTCTCCGCAGGTCAAACTGTTGATCGAAGAGATGCGTCAAGAATTTGACTTTGTCATCATCGATACACCTCCATTGCTGGCGGTTACCGATCCATGCCCAATCGCCGCACGCGTCGACGGTGTTATCCTTTGCTTGCGAATCAAAAAGAACGTTCGCGTCAGTGCGGAACGTGCCGTTGAGTTGATCTCCAACCTGGGAGCCCAATGCATCGGCTTGGTGGTCAACGGTGTCGGTGCTCAATCTGGATACGGCAGCCAGTACACGTACGGAGCTTACCGAGCCGGATATTCGTACAACGGCTACGGATACGGATATGGTTACGGATACGGCGGTGGCAAGTACTACGACGAAGACCAAAAAGGTCGTGTCGCTCAGCCTCGTCGCATCGAGGGACAAACCACCGAGCCGTAGAGTCACTTGAGCTAAGGCTACTAAGAACTAAAGCCAAGTTCGCTCGACAACCACAAACCAAGACGCTTCGATCAACGGACGTTTGCGTCTTGTTGAGAGAGTGTTCTTGAGAGCGTGTTTTGCTATCTGCGTGCTTTCGCGTTGACGGAAAACATCGGTTAGCAAGGGGCGTAGGCTTCTTTGGAAGCGAAGCTTTATTCGCTGCCCGTTCGAGCCCCGGAAGTCATTTCATCTTCGAGCCCTTTGAATTTCATGGCTCGTTGCAATGGTTCGATGCGGAGGACGACTTCTCCGTTTTGAAAGATTCTGACGGTGCCATTGGACTCGCTGACCACGACTGCGATCGCTTTGGTGTTCTTGCTGATCGCCGCGCCAGCAAAGTGTCTTGAGCCCAGTCCTTTGCTCATCGTGATCTCAACGGGAGACGTATCGATGATTCTCGCTGATCCCTCAATGGTCCCATCGGCGGAAATCACAAAACACCCATCGAGTTGAGCAAGCTCCTTGATGCCTTCCCGTACCCGAGAATCGGCAATGTTCCGCTCTTTTCGTGTGTACCCCTTTACCATGTCAAATCCAGCCGGACGGCTTTCCTCGAGAACCTTTCGATGGTCCCCGACGACGAACAGCGTTCCCACCGATTTACCTTCTCGCCCCTCGCGACCAATCGAAACAGCCAGATCGACAACCATCTTCAGAGTGTCCAACGGGACTTTGGTTTCCAGCTTTTTCAAATCACGAGCAGTTAGTCGACCCAGTCGATCATTCAGTTTGAGCACGGTAATCGTATCGATCTCATCCGTATCAAAATTACTGTAGACCGAGACGATGGTCGAACCTGGACGAATGGCTTCAGCGGCAACACTCTCGATCATGGCCTGAGTCAACTGGTTTTGAATAGAGGACTCCGGGATATCCAAAAGAACCGAATTCAGTTCATTCTCAGCCGCACTGGCGTGAATGGCGGCATCGTTAGTGGCAACGATCAGCGTCAAATTGGCGGCCTTCTTTTTCAGCCTGGCCCAATCGGTGGTACGCTCCAGCAACACTAACACCCCGTCCGCCTCTACCGCCTTGGCGAGCTTGATCGCGGCATCGAGATAAGAAAAAAACGCTTTTGTGTAGCGAGGTGGTGGCGTCATCGACGGCGACTTTCCATCAGCGATTCCAAGTCAAAAAGGTGTGTTACGAAACGAATCCACCCGATTTTCGGCGTCATTCGCCTGAAAAGCTGGATCCGAATCGTGCAGTCTCAAATTTAAACATCACCTTGGAAAGTGGCAAGAGGCAGAGTCGCGAACTCACTCGCCAAACCCACAACACAAATTGGTCAGCAGCTCAAATCGATGAGCCGAGTGAACCGGTCATTTAGCAGAACGAAGGCTGGCAATGTAGTTCTGCCATGCGTTGACATCCCTGCCGAGTTGTTCGCCGGTGACCTTCTGCAACGCTTCAGTGGCGCGAACTTGAAGTGCGGGATCGGGATCGTCGAGCGCCAACGAGATGGCCGCAACCGCTTGTTGTCCAGAGAAATTGGAAAGTGCTCGAGTGGCTGCAAGTCGCACGTCAATATTGGTATCGCTACCCAGCATCTTTTGCAGGTGCGGGATCGCTTGGTCTGCTGGCATATTTTGCCAAGCCTGAATCGCTGCCAATCGAATATCAGCGCTATTGTCGGATGAAAGACGTTTTAAGGACTCGATCGCTGCCGGACAGTTTAACTGGCCCATCGACTTGACCGCATGCAACCTTAACAACAACGGATGACGTCGCTCAGTGAACTCGTCCAACGATTCGGCAACCCGTTGTTTGTCCTCAATAGGCGCATTGATCGCCGATTGAGTCATTTCGCTGATCCGTCGTTTGCGGCTGAACAACGTGTCGGCAATCTTTTCTTCTTGCTCCCACTGGTTTTGCACCCAGGGAGTGTATTTGCCAGCACGCCATAAAGGACCTTCCGCGCATCCTGCCGCCGGCAAAAGAAAACAACAGATCAAAATGATTCCGGCATGCCTGTTTGCCATCTGAGTTCTCATATCAAGTCAGTTTTTGAGTCACAACACGGGCCGACGGTAGCAAACACTGCCTTTTGGCTCAAGTCCACTCATCGAAGCACACTCGCCATCCTCCGCAACTTACCCAAATCGCAAGCCTTGTCAGCGTTAAGCTATCCGGATTTTGAGTCCTGACCTACCTTTCGCAATCGTATCGATCCGATAACTGAAACGTTCGACTCTCGACCGATTCTTTTAACGATCCCAATCATGTTTGTTATCGACCAAAACTTTCGCGTTTGCATTATTGGCCTGATGCTTACGTTTGGGTGTTGCTCGTTGACGATCGCTCAACAGATCGGCAGCGTGACGGTTGAACGAAATGGGGCAGTGCAAGAGGCAACCGTTAACGTTGACCCACAAGAACGCGTTGACCCACAAGAACGCGTTGACCCACAAGAACGCGTTGACCGACAAGAACGCAATCTGCGCCTAAACCCTCCTGTCGATCAACCGTCGCAAATGATGCGTCAACCGTCGTCCGGCCAAACGATCGCCTTGAACTCATTCGAGCAATTGGTTTTTCAGTCGAGCCCTGTCGTTGCAAAACTACAGTCACAGATTGCTGCCCTGCATGGGAAACGATTGCAAGCCGGGCTTCCGCCCAACCCGACCGTTGGCATCATCGGTGAAGACATGTTTGACAATGGCGCTGGCGGCCGCTTCGGGGTTTTCGCAAGCCAAAAGTTCATTCGAGGAAACAAGCTTGGCCTTTCGCAACGGGTTGTCGATGCGGAGTTGGTCTCTGCTGAGAAACAACTCGAGGTCATCGGCAACCGTCTCTTAACCGACGCAAGATTTCGGTACTTCGAGGCACTGATCGCCCAACAGAAAGTCGTGCTCGCTGATGCCTTGGTCGACATGCTGACGCAAATTGTCAAAGTCTCCCAAGCTCTGCTCGATGCCCAGGAGGTCGCCAGAACCGCGCTGCTACAGTCACAAATTGAATTGGAACGGGCAACGGTCGTTCAGCGTCAAGCCGCGAATGAGTTTGCAGCCGCCAAATCTAGAATGGCCGCGCTGATCAACCTGCCGGACTGGGACTATCAACTCGATGGAGACGCGCTGACCATCCCGGAACTGGATGACATCGAAACCGTGTTTGATCAGATCATCCAGCAAAGCCCCGAGTTGTCCAAACTGTTAGCCGACGTTGAAACAGCAAGACGTCAGTGGCGCCGTGCGTGTGCGCAACCGATTCCGGATACGACTTGGCAATCCGGACTCAGCTACGATACCGCCAGCGACCATGTCGTCGCCAGTTTTCAAGTTGGGATGCCACTGCCAACGCTTAATTGGAACCAAGGCGCCGTCGAACAAGCCAAGCAGAACATTCAGGTAGCCCAACGAGCGCTCGAACAAAAAGTCTTGCAATTGAGACAGCGACTCATCTTGGAATACAACGAGTTCAATTTAGGGCGAATTCAGGCGATCGCCTATCGCGATTCAATTCTGCCCAAATCAAAAGAAACGCTGGACCTGAGCTCATCGGGATACCAACAAGGGGAAGTCAGCTTTCTCAATCTGTTAACGGCCCAGCGAACCTATTTTGAGGTTCAACTCGACTATCTCGACAAGCTCAAAGACTTGCAGAATCGTTCGATTCGAATTGAAGGAAATCTACTTGAAGGCGCGTTGGATAATTGATCTATGATTCGCCTGCTTCTGCGATCACTTCATCAAGGATTTTTGCAAATTGTTGGCTCGTAAAATCCATTCGACCAGACGCTTGGGCGCAAAGTCGTTTTTCGTTTTCGTCTAGTTCTCCATCGACGGCCATCAACCGAATCATATCTTTGAGTAACATCACTCGAGAGTCGTGCGACTCGGGGATCGTCACTTCAAACGTGCCTTCTTGCAGTCCGGCCAATGCCGTTTCAAACTCAGATGTGGGAATATCCCATTGATTCGCTCGTCGAACCAGAAATTCAATCTCCTCGTCGGTAAACTTGCTATCGATTGCCGCAAGGTTGACGAGGCTGTGAAAGATCTCGATTTTTTCCATGATTGACTCGTCAACAAAATGGGATCCGAAAGGGATGATTGACTATTTTGAAGTCAGTCGTCTAAGCAAGTTTTATCAGCCGTCGGTCATTTTCGCTACCGATAGATGTAGCGCACCGGCGCAAGCCGGCCGGTGTTGGCTTGAGCAAGCAAGAAATGTAGCGCACCGGCGCAAGCCGGCCGGTGTTGCACGAACCCCAAGAAACAAGCGTCTTGGTAAATCACCGTAGGGCTTGCGCCCTTGCGCTACCTGAGCGAAGAAATATGTAGCGGACCGGCGCAAGCCGGCCGGTGTTGCACGAACCCCCAACAATCAAGCGTCTCCGTAAATCACCGAAGGGCTCGCGCCCTTGCGCTACTTGAGCGTCTCCGTAAATCACCGTAGGGCTTGCGCCCATGCACTACCTGAGCGAACTCACCGAAGGGCTCGCGCCCATGCCCCTCGCACTACTAATCCCTAGATCTTTCGAATAAAGTCGGCCGCATAACTTCGAACGTCCTTGCCATTGAGCACATGAACCATCCGCAACTGTTGGACCGTCGAATCACTGAACCGTGACAACGGGAGATGAACCCACTGCTTCTTAAATCGTTTGGCAATCTGTTTCCAAGCCGGTCCCGGAGGTGCGGCACTGACCAACGCGATGTGTGGACACTCACTGTGAAGGCACGCCGCTCCGAGAAGTTGCTCTTCCAAGGTCGTCGCAAACTCCAATCGCGGATCGCTCCAGATGTCCGGAATCTGAACTGGTGGAAACAGAAACATCGCACCGCCATAGTTGGCCAGACAAATCCCCGGCCCAACGGGTTGGTCGGCAAAGTTCGTCGCAAAGAAAGCGAGCGTCGATTCTTCTTTGTGTTCGGCAAACCAGGTCGTACGCCATGGATACTCGCGCGGATCGGCAGGTGCGTCAAACAACATCACCGAACAATCAAGCCGACCTTTGTTGGGCGGTAAAACTTTGACATAGATATCACCGTCATACCAGTGGCGAACCGTATCGCGAATGTCGATCCCGTCTTTGAGGCTGGTCGTAAACTTTTCGGTTTGTGCAAGATCAGCACCCATGACTTCTTTCGCACGATCAAAAACTGACTGGCGAAAGTTCTCGATAATCGTATCTTCCGGCGGCCAGCTGCACTGCGAATAAGGATTCCATTTTTGTTTCCAATCCCGAATCTGTTTTTCTTCCGGTTTGGGAATCAACTCGATATGAGTTAACACGACGGGCGGACCGGGTAGACGACTAAACGACGGCATCACATCGTCATCAGGAAATGCCGCTCGATCAACGGCCATGCGAACTTCCGGCAATCCCAACGCTGTCGCATACTTGTAGTTTTTGGCATTCTGCAACACGTGCAGTGCATATCCGTCGCCCGCAACTTGCTTTGCCGCGGTCACAATCGACGTCAATTGAGGTGTGAACCGGTTTTCGATCAAGCTCAGATTGCGAATGTACTTGAGACACTGGCTCAGCAGTTTGGGTGTAATCTTGCGAGCGCGATTCTTGTACTCGTCGACGTAGGTGTCTCTTGATAAAAGCAACAGCTCCTTGACGCCATCAATCGATAAATTGTCGTCGCTTTCCAACTCCGAACGGGCTTGTTCGTAGAGCCCGGTGATCAACGGTAGCTCACCAAGCAAAAAGTAAAACGTATCCGGTTCGACCTGGTACTGTGCGACTTCTTCAACCGATTCATGTTCGGGCGACTGGATCGCTGGATCGAGAAACGCCTGTCGAATCCAGGGCCAGTCGAGCACGGAAGTCACGAATAGAATATTCTTATAGTCAATCGACAACTCACGTAGCTGACACGCCATGTGGTGGATTCGGCTACGCCACTGTGGATCATCGGGTGCAGTCAAAAAGGGAGTCACAGCGGCGGCGAATTTCTCCAGCGGCAACTTCTTTAACGCGTAAGCATCGGGCAACGGTCGTGAATACGGCCGATAACGGCTGGTCTCCAAATCGATAAAGTGTCGCGGCAAACGATCACCCATCGCAGTCCTGAGCGCTGCAATCACAGGCTGACACGGATCGATGGGAACAAAACTGGCGCCGCGTTCCTGACTGTCATCATCCGTCGGTTGATCGTCCGGGCTCCACGAAAGCTGATAGTCGGGGAGGTCTTTTTGAAAGACGACCGAAGGTGTCGGCAACGACAGAATGGCCTGTTCAACGGTTGTCTGAAAGGAAGCAGGCAATGGAATCGCGACGCAGTCGAATGACTCCGACATCATGATACGACGGACTTCCCACGCGAAATCGCCGCTTCCGTGAACCACAGGAACTGCGGTGACGTGAGGACCAATTTTTAATACGTCTGGGATCACTGGATACTTTCTGAAACTGATTAACCGTCGGAATCAAAATCAATTTCGTCGTCAGAATCATCTGGATCAGCATCCGGATGCAGCGGGTCTCCCGGTGAGAAAAAGAAATCACCAAACCCCATCGGTAACACTTGGCCGCCAAGCGTTTGTTCTTTCTGGCGAGAGAGTCGCTCAAGATCCAGGGCCTCGGCGCCCAAACACATCTCCAATGCTTCGCGCCAGGCAGCATCGGTTGCTAACGGGTGGTCGGAACCTTCTTGAGCCGACTGAGTCAAACGTTTCATCGCAAATCGCAACAAGTTGATCCCGTCGCGCGTGGAAAAGTCGAGTCGCAACTCATGCGATTGCTGCAGGAAGTCCACTGTCATCCCCAACATGTCGTCCGGGCAAAATGGGAGATGGTATTTTAGGATGGCCATTTCATCGCGGCGATTGGGAAACTTGAGCCCAAGGGTCGGTTGCAATCGGCTCAGGATATAGTCCGGAATCTCAAACGTCGATTCGTCCTGGTTCATCGTGACCGTACACCGAAAATCGGGTGACGCAGTAATGGATACGCCGGCAACCACCGATTCGACATATCGACGATGATCCAGCAACGGTGCCAATGAAGCCCACGACTTTTCGTTCATTCGATTGCCTTCATCGAGAATGCAAACCGCACCTCGAATCATCGCGGTCACCAGAGGCGAAGCGTGATAGGCAATCTTTCCGTTTTCCGCCAATACAGGTGTGATCAACAGGTCTTCAGGGCGAGTATCAGCAGTACATTGATAAATGTACAACTCTTGACCGCGGATTTTGGTCGCCGCCATCGCCAGCGCTGTCTTGCCAATTCCGGGCGGACCCACCAAACGAGGCGTCAGCGGCGTGTCGCTTTCATTAACGGTTAACCAGCACGCCAAAACCTGTTTGAGAATCTCGCTTTGACCAATCCAATCCGATTCGAACTCATGGGGTTCGGAAAGTTGCAGTCGGATACCACCGACGTCGTGAATAGCACCCATTGATATAGTTTATTGTCCTGAAGATTCTGAAATTAAAGGAGGTCTGGAATCGCATTTTAGCGTTGGGGACGCTCATCCGTCGATTCAGGTTCGGCAATGGTGACCGGATCGCCAGATAATGCCTCCAAAAATGCGACTAAAAAGCCAACTTCTTCTTCGGTCAGCCCCAACGGCTTGAGCTTTTTGTCCAACTGAGGATCATCTGGTGCTCCACCCCGGTTGTAGAACTCAACGACCTCTCGAAGGGTTCCGATACTGCCATCGTGCATATAGGGTGCCGTTTGGGCAACGTTTCTTAAGGGAGGCGTGCGAAATTGAAAGGCATGAGAATCCACGTTCGTGATCAGCATCCGACCTCGGTCCCGCTCCGTTGAACCAAACGAAACACCGGTGTTATGAAAATGTTCATCCGAAAGATTCGGGCCATTATGACATTTCCAACATCCACCTCGACTTTCGAACAACCACATTCCCGAGCGAGCTTCCTGAGACAACGCGGAGTAGTCCTTGCGGCGAAAGCGATCGACACCATTGTTACCAGAAATTAGAACTCGTTCAAAACTCGCGATCGCCTTGGCAAGATGATCGACCGTCACGGCGGTTTCAGGTTTGACCTCAAACGCTTTGGCAAAGAGTTCGGGGTAGTTCGGGTCGGACTTCAGTTTTTTGATAATTGCATCGAGATCGTTGCCTAATTCATTTTCATTAGTCAGCGGACCGAGGACTTGTGCTTCGAGATCCGCATCCCGACCATCCCACGTCAGCGACTTGGCATAGGCAGCGTTGAGAATCGAGGGTGCATTGCGTGTCCCTTTGCGACCTTTGATGCCAATCGCGACAGGTTCCTTGCTGGCCAAACCGTGTTCGGGGCGATGGCACGTTGCGCAGGCCACTTGATCGTTGGTCGACAGAATCGGGTCGAAGAAAAGCTGTCGCCCAAGTGCAATCTTGGAAAACGTAACTGGATTATCGTCGGGGTGCTTCGGAGGCTTCTCGAAACCGCTGACCGCCTTGGTGGGGTTCAGCTTTGGAAGCAAAGTATCGCGTGGAACGTCACTCTGCCCCAAACTGATTCGAGGCATTAGTACCACGACGAGCATGATCATTGCGAAAACGACCCACCGGGGCAGGATCTCGCATGTCCGAAAAAGTGCTGGAATCATCTTGAACAAGTGCCTTTTTAGAAGTGACTTCCGGTTTGGACGCGGACTCCAATCTACCACACTCGATCGGCTTGATCGTCCAGGCAATGGCACGAATTTTCTGCGCATAGTGCAGAACGGGTTTCTCATCAGGCAGGCGAATGCCGATTCCTTCGGTCATCGTATTGCGAGTCACAATCGCCTGAGCGTCTCGCAAAGTCCAAGGATCATGGTCGATTTCGCCGCGATACACTCGTCCATGTTTGTTTGCACAGTACAAACAGTAACGAGCCGTTAGAAAGGATGCCAGAGAATTGGGTTCGGCGTGATACGGAGCGCCAATCGGACGATACTCGCATTTGAGCTCCGCCGGCGGAGTACCTCGATGGGTCCGTTTAGAATGGTATTTAATCCAAGTTCCATTGGTGGTCTGACAGCACGCTTTGAAATTGATCCGTGCATCCATGTAAGGAAGATGAAACATCGTGCGAGCAAATCGAACCGCCAATGGATTCGTCGCTTCGAGACTGAAAAACCAGACCCCTGGTTTTCCATTGTGCGTTACATACGTCCGCACGTTGAGTTCCGGGAAATTCGAAAGTCCAGGGACTGACGGAACAAATCGAGGGGCGACGCCCGTCATTCGAAAAGGCACGATGCCGAGCCATGCCGAGCCATCAAAGGTATCGATTTCCAGTGGTTGAGGAATCAATGAACGAAGCTGCAGAGGATCAACCCGATAGTGCATGAACAACAGGTCGTGCCAGTTCATCTTCATGACCCAGGGGCGACTGGGGACAGGCCACGCCCGATCGGATTTTGAAAGTTTGTTCATGGTTTAACCAGAAATGTTCAGTTCTTGAAAAAACCGGGTTCGTCTTCGTTCAGTTAACGAACCATTCAGGAATTCGGCTCGTATTTCCGGTTTGTCACCGACCATGCCCATTTCGAATGAAACAAAACGACATATTTCATAGTACGCTAATAAATCATCTCCAGATGATCGGGCTGTGAATCATGCGGTTCCTGTTGGAGCTAGATTCGAATTATTGTCTAATCCAACCAACACAACTGACGATTTGATTGAAAGACGAGGGATTTCGTGAACCAGAATTTGAGTAGTTCCCGGTGGGTTGTTTTTTTCTGCACCACCCTCATCACATTGCAATCAATGGCACTCGCCTCTTGGCAACAGGAACCAGCCAAAACGAAGAAGCTGACCCCATCGCCCAATCCGTTAGCCATCGGCAGTACGCTGCCTGACTTTGAACTGAAAGACTTTCAGGGCAAACCGTATGCTTCGGAAGCATGGTCCGATCGCAAGGCAAATGTCATCATGTTTTTTGGTGTCGAATGTCCGTTGGTCAAGTTCTATTCGCCACGACTTACCGAGCTCAAGAAAGCATTTGGCGACGATCTTCGTGTGGTCGCCATCGATTCCAATCGACAGGACTCGCTGGCGGAAATCGCCGCTCTTGCAAAAACTCTGGACATCAAATTTCCCATCCTAAAAGATACGGGGAACGTGGTTGCCGATGCGTTGGGTGCTCAACGAACTCCGCAAGTCTTCCTGTTTGATGACTTGGGAGTCCTGAGATACCGAGGAGCCATCGATGATCAATACACCTACGGAAATCAAAAGCGAAAAGTTGACAATTCATTTTTAGCCGATGCGATCAAAGCCGTCATTGCCGGAAAGGAACCGCGGGTATCCACCACGGACTCTGACGGTTGTCTGATCGGCCGAGTGATGAAGCCGAACCAAAATGCGACCGTCACCTACGCGAACCAGATCTCTCGTTTGTTAAATCAACACTGTGTCAGTTGCCATCGGGAAGGCGAAATCGCTCCCTTTGAATTAACTGAGTATGACGAGGTCGTTGGCTGGGCAGAGATGATTGCCGAAGTGACCAGCCAGCAACGCATGCCACCCTGGCATGCCAATCCAGCCCATGGCGAATTCGAAAATGATATCAGCTTGACCAATGACCAGATCGCGATGATCGCTGACTGGGTCAAGGCCGGTGCTCCGATGGGTGATGAATCACAATTGCCCGAGCCGCCTGAGTTCGAAACCGGCTGGCAGATTGGAAAACCAGACCAGATCATTCCAATGTCAAACAAGCCTTACCGTGTTCCTGCAACCGGCGTTCTGGACTACGAACACTTCGTCATTGACCCAGGCTTCAAAGAAGACAAATGGATTCAGGCGGCTGAATGCCGAATCGGAAATCGGGCAGTGGTACACCACATCATCGTTGCCATCAAAGGCGCTGATGGTTCTTCTCTGGGTCAGATTGATTCCGAGTGGATCACCGCTACGGCACCGGGCTCACCACCTCTGGAATTGAAAGAAGGTTACGCCAAGCTGATTCCAGCCGGTAGCAAACTCGTTTTTCAAATGCACTACACCCCCTGTGGTGTCGCACAGTCTGACTTGAGCCATGTCGGTTTCAAATTTGCTGACCCAAAAACGATCAAACGCTCGGTCGGTACCCGCGAAGTGATCAACCGACGATTCAGGATTCCTCCAGGCGATCCAAACTTTCGAGTCGAAGCTCAGTTTCCTTTTCAGGATGACTCGTTGATCCTTTCACTTTTTCCGCACATGCATGTTCGTGGAAAATCATTTCGATACACGGTTCGCTACCCGGACGGAAAATCAGAAATCTTGTTAGACATCCCCAAGTACGACTTCAATTGGCAAAACGGATACAAGTACCCTGAACCAAAACTCATCCCCGCAGGCTCAGTACTGGAATGTGTCGCGCACTATGACAACTCCAGTGATAACTTTGCAAATCCCAACCCCAACAAGACTGTCCGATGGGGCGACCAGACATGGGACGAGATGATGATTGGCTATTTTGACATGGCGTTGGCACATCAAGACCTTTCCAACATGGAGAACAATCCTCGGACGATGAGTGTCATTGGACGAATCTCGTCCGGCGAAAACCTGGTTGACGATCAAATGATTAAACTTGCCGGCGAAGCGACCACAAGCAAAACCAGAATGAAACGTTTCGGCTCCTACGCCGGTTCTCGCATCTCGAATCTGGACCGGATCTGCGTTACACGAATGGTCGGACAACAACTGGAAGTTCTTCGAGTCGTCCAGCGCGACAAAATCGAACAGCAAGTGGGTGGCGAAGGTCAGTTCGATCTGCCCAAGGATTCCATGTTTTCGAAAATCCTGAGCAACGATGAACCGACGACCGTCGCTGACTTGACTCAGGCGGACGGGAAAGATGCCGAACATATGAGTCAAGCTCTACGTTCGAGTTACCACGTCCCGATCAAAATCGATGGCCAAACCGCATCGATTAACTTCTGGAGCAAAGAATCCAATGCGTTCCCAAAAGCGGTCGTTGACGTATTGGATGAGCTGGTCGAAGCGATCAAGTAAGTGTGTCGTTCAGTTCTTGATGGGCCAATTCCATTGACGGTGCGAACGAACTTCGAACGCTCCGCTCATTGATACGGACCGTTGCTCAGAACATAATGTCCCTGACCTAAACCGATGAAGGGACACCAGATGATCAAGAAACAACATCCATTGTGGTTTGCTATTCTGAGCATTGGGATGCTTGGAGCTTGCGCCGACTTGCCTTCACCTTTGCTCGCGCAGACCGCCAAGCCCAACATCGTGTTGATCATGGCTGACGATCAGGGTTGGGGACAAACCAGCTACAACGGCCACCCGATTCTCAAAACGCCAAACCTGGACGCCATGGCGAATCGTGGCCTTCGGTTTAATCGTTTTTATGCAGCAGCACCCGTTTGTTCGCCAACACGCGCAGCCGTTCTGACCGGGCGCACTCACCGTCGATGCGGAGTCGAATCTCACGGATACGCGCTAAGGCGAAATGAAAAGACGATTGCTCAAGCGCTGCAACGCGCCGGCTATGCGACCGGTCACTTTGGCAAATGGCATCTGAACGGTTTTCGTGGGCCCGGTGTGCCGATCCTCAAAGATGACCCTTATCGACCGGATCAGTTTGGTTTCCAGTCCTGGTTATCGGTCAGCAACTTTTTCGATATGGACCCCATCATGAGCCGCAATGGGGAGTTCCAGGAGTTTCGAGGCGACTCATCGGAGATCATCGTTGCAGAAGCTCTCGAATTCATCGAAAAATCCGCCCGCGTAAATCAACCCAGTTTTTCCGTCATCTGGTACGGCACGCCCCACAATCCTTTTAAGGCAAGCGATGAAGACACCGCTCCATTTAGCGAACTTGATAAACAATCCAGGACACAGTTGGGTGAGTTGGTTGCGATGGACAGGAGCATCGGAACGCTGAGAAAACGTCTTTTGAAGTTGGGGATCGCCGACAATACGCTGGTCTGGTTTACCAGTGACAATGGTGGACTACCGAGAATGAAACCAGAAACCACCGGTGGCCTTCGAGGATTCAAAGGCTCACTTTACGAAGGCGGTTTGCGAGTACCTGGGATCATCGAATGGCCAGCAAAAATTCAACCACGTGTGACCAACTACCCGGCGGTATCGATGGACATCTTTCCAACCCTTGCTGAGATCGTTGGTATCAACGAATCGAATTGGCTGACTCCGCAGGACGGTGTCAGTTTGGTATCCGTTTTTGATAACGAATTGGAGTCGCGTAACAAACCGATCGGTTTTTCCTATTCGGGCAATGCGGCGTTGATCGACAATCAGTGGAAGTTGGTCAAAACCAAGAGCAAAAAATCGAAACCGTCTCAAATGGAGTTGTTTGATTTGTCAGCCGACAACCAGGAGGCGAACAACTTGTTTTCCAAACGCCCCGAAATTGCCAAAGAAATGGGAGCGAAGATGGCCGAGTTCGAACGATCGGTTCAAAAAAGTGTCGATGGAGAGGACTACGATCAACCGATCGCCGCAGACCATCGACCGCCGACACAATGGACGGAGTTTGAGGGCTACCAACCCTATCTTTCGAAGTGGAAGAAACGTTGGGAGTATCAAGGACGCATCAAATAAAAGGCCAAGCCCTTTGATTCGTTGCTGCCACCGACTCGGATCAAATTCGTGCCCTCGAGTCGATCTCTCAATCAACCTCCGCGGACGGATAACCTAACGAATCGAATGCGCTAACGAATCGAATGCGCTAACGAATCGAATGCGCCGGTTCGCGCGGCACGATGGTCGGACTCAGTGTTGCTTCGATGGTGATCGAACCAGCCACGTTTTCTCGTTTCAGCTGCAACTCGATCGTGGCCTCGTCAATCTGATGAATCTCTGCGAAATAGCGATGTCCGTTGGACCGCAGTACGGCATTGGATTGATGTCGCTGTTCGACCTGAAAACGTTGCTCGGCAGGTTGGATGACCCACTCGTTCGCATTCAGCTCAAGCCGGCGGACTCCATCGTCATTCAAAACCGTTTCTGAATTAATGAGAACGCATTGAATCTCGTAATTCGTTGGTTGGTTCAAGTGCATGGTTACCTCGTACTAAAAATGATGAATACGAAATAGGTTGCAAGTAACTTGCCAATCGGGACTAGCCAAAAAGTCGCGGAAAACCGGGGTTAAACGTAAGAGAAAAGAAAACGTTTGTTGCAGGTTGCAACTTGAATCTCAGTTTGAGACGCGGCTAATAAACGTTCACGGCAACTCAGCCCTTGAGAAAAACTAGCTCAGCAAGAAACAGCTCAGCAAAATTTGAAACTCAGCAAAACAGATTTGCAGCGAACTTTTTGGATGCGCCAACGCATCAGGCAGCTACTTTCGTCTCGGTGCAACGGGGACAACATTGGAGCGTTGATTGCCGTCGTTTCCCGTTTTCGTCGTCGCGCCTGGTGGGCTCATGCTCTTATTGCCGGGCGGGATCTTGGGGATCTCTTCCGTTTGGGTTTCGCTGCACCCAACCAGAAGAAGGCAACCGACCAATAGCCAAGTGAACGGCGATTTCGTTTTCGATCTCAACATCTTGTTCCCGTTCAAAGTCGGTTCCACCATTCCGTCCAACGAGGAAATCACGAGCTACTCGTCGACGATATCGCCACCAGCACGAGTGGCCAGTTTACCCAGCAAGGTCTCTTCGTGCCCCGTCGACCCGTTGAATGAACTGTCGACTTGGTAGGAGAGAAATTTACAACTGCCATCTGCGTATGCCCATTGCCCACCACCGGGGTGATTGCTCCAAAAGTGGTAACGGTGCAAATTGGATGGATCGCGATCCTCACCGGGTCGAAAGAAGTCCGTGATTGGCGTGCTGCCAGGATAGGATGCGTATTCGTGCACGCCCAGCACAACGTCCGTCGTACCGAACCATACTCCGTCGGGAGACAATCCAGCGCCAGCCCACTGCCAACCATAAAGCAAGTTGTTTGCCGGAGGTCGTTCACCAACCATCAACGTGTTGCTGGTCCCATCGGTAATTTGACCAATGCGAACGTGCGAGTTCACGTACAACAACCCGTCTTGGCCACCTTCTTCTCGAAACTGATTTCGCCCGTTGACGCCCAGGTAGGAGGTAATCGTGGCGAAGTGCGTACCATCCGTCCAACGCGCGTCGCCTCGTTGATCCGAGGGACAGACAAAGACAGGCGAGCGTTGACCAACAATCTCTCCATTGCCACCAGGCATCGGTTGCCACCAAGGCCACTGGTTCAAATCTGCGATGTCGAAAAGATTGGCGTAATCCATGAACGGAGCGATCCGCATCGTCCAGCTCCACATCGGTCCTTTGTACGGCCAGTCGTTCCCATCGACGCCACCGGGCGGCCGTTGACGTTCAAAGTCCATTCCCCAAATCGGCGTGACACCGATACACATTGCAGGCGGCAATTCCATATGCGCTGATTCATAATTCAACAGCGCAAGTGCTTGCTGCCGAAGGTTGTTCAGACACGCAGCCCGCCGCGCTGCCTCGCGAACCATCTGAACTGCCGGCAGCAGCATCCCAATCAAAATCCCGATGATTGCGATCACAACCAACAACTCAACTAACGTAAACCCTCGCCGATTCATTCGCATTTGCCCCGCCCCCAGATCAAATTTGTGATTGGGCCATTGTGAAGTGCTCAACATACAAATGCAAGAAAAAAGGCCTTAGATGCCACACAAGGTGGTCTGCGATCTGATTGGTCAAGAATATCGCCTCACTCAAAGGCGTCGAGTTTCGCAAAGGTCAATGCAATGGCCAAAGTTTGCTATGGCCAAGAAGTCGGCCAACTGAGCGGACGACTTCGTGCTTCCCGCACATAAGATTCATCAACCAGGTAGCTTTAAAACAGCCCACCGAATTCTTCGTCAAGTTGGTCGTCGACATCCTCGATGTCTCTCGAATCAGATTCCTCCGAATCCGTTTCCACGACGGCTTCTCGACGAACACCGGTCGACTGTGAATCGGTTGCCGAATCATCAAAAGGTCGAGTGATCAGATTTCCATTTTCGTCAAGGTCGACCAACAACTCGATCTTTTTCTGAGTCTTTGCCAGCTCAACATGGCAGTTTTTCAGACTGGCGATCCCTTGTTCATATTTTTCCAACGAGTCACTCAGAGACAGGTTGCCTGTCTCCAACTCTGCGATGATCTGCTTCAGTTGATCCAACGACGTTTCAAAGGAAACGTCATCTTTTTGGGTCTTTCGTTTTTTGGCCACTTCAATCCTCAGTCAGGTTCTCACCACGCGTATTGTTTTCGATTCGATTTACTGAACTGAAAATCGTCCCGTTTTCCAGACGGGTCGCAATCGTATCACCGGTTGCAACCGAATGGCAATCTGAAATGGTTCGACCATCCGAATCCATCGTCAAACTGTACCCACGAGCAAGCACTGCCAGCGGATTGATCGCATTCAGCTGGCCGGCCAATCGCGCCACCGTTTGTTGTTTCGCTTTCAAATTTGATTCCATCGATCGCGACAAGCGTTGATGCAGAAAATCAAGCTCCATTTCACTGTTGCGAATTCGCTGCAGAGGCTGCGTGATGACGGGACGCGACGCGAGTTGCTCCAGTTGCTGCCGAGCATTGACCATTCGCAAGCGTATCGATTGTTGCAGTCGCTGGCGACCCGCCTCAAGCAACTCTTTGACATCTGCGAGGTTAGGCACAAGTCGCTCGGCCGCTTCGCTGGGCGTTAACGCGCGAACGTCAGCAGCAAGGTCAGCCAAGGTGACATCGATCTCATGCCCGACTCCGGAAACGATTGGAATTTGAGCATCAAAAATCGCCCGAACGGTGACTTCTTCATTGAACGCCCAGAGGTCTTCGATACTGCCGCCGCCACGAGTGAGGACAATTGCATCCGGCCGCGATGCAAACGTATGGCAAAGCGCGATACCATTGGCGATCTCTTCCGCCGCCCCCGCACCTTGCACTCGGACGGGAACAATCGTGACGCGAAGGTTCGGCCAACGACGGGAAATCACTTGCAAGAAGTCCCGAATGGCGGCACCCGTCGGGCTGGTAATCAAAGCGATGTGCTGGGGAATCATCGGCAGCGATTGTTTGTGACGGTCATCGAATAAGCCAGCTTTCGCCAGTTTCTGTTGCAACTGACGCAGCGCCAATTCCAGCGAGCCCACGCCTTGCGGCTGGATCTTGCGAATAATCAGCTGGTAACTTCCACGTTGTGGGTAGACATCAACACCACCACGACAAATCACTTTCATCCCATTGGTCGGTTTGAAGGGCAATTCATTCGCGTCGTCTCGCCAGATTATCGCATTGATTTGTGCGTGAGCGTCTTTGAGTGTGAAATAGAGATGCCCCGACCCCGGTTGTGAGATTCCGGAAATTTCGCCACTGACCCACACCGCCGGAAACTGATTATTCAGCTGGGCTTTGATCAATCGGGTCAGTTGTGAGATCGTTCGTACGTTCTTCATATTCGTTGGACTGAGACGGTGCCTCTGCCAGTAGATTGGCAAGCAATTCCTGGCCGAGTCCGATTTGGGGAACTTGCGGAGTCAGGTCATCGTAGTGATTGATAATGCGAACGACCAGATGCCGACGATTGAGCAGCCCTTTCAAATGCGAATTCTCAGCGATAAACAGGGACAGTGCCGTGTTCACTTCTTCGATGATCAGTTCGATTCGTTCAGGCGAAGTATCGGAGCTCGGGGTCGCAGCGAAGAGTGTCGCCGAGTCTTCTGGCTCAACGAAGAAAAGGATTCCGTTTTTCAGCAGTCCTTCACCCGAGGCAAAACTCCACTGATTGTTCAGAGCGCGACGAATCGAGTGCCACAGACGAATCCACCATGGATCATCACCGTCACTCGAGCGATCCATGGGCGTTCGATAGGGATTGAATTCATCATGCATAACTAAACGCGAATGGCACGTCGATCGATTCCAATCGGGATGACTTTTACAAAACCCAAAAACGGTTCCGCAACCTCATTTTGGAAACCCACCTTTTGATCAATGAAAGTACAAGTCAAATCCGCCCGAAACGTCTCCGGTTGCAAGTCGCCTGTCAGCCCATTGAGTCCGGTCGGCAAGTCGACCGCCATTCGACGCGCATCGATCTGATTCAGAACACGAGTCGTCGCTGCGATGATGCCTCGCAACGGTCCCTGAGATCCGGTTCCCAACATCGCATCGACGATCCACGTCGGACGAGTTCGCTTGATTCGTCCAACGACTTTCTCAATCGATGAGTCCGTCATCCTATCTTCCAACTGGACGACTGGCATTGGCAAGTTTAGAACCGGCGTCAGCATGATTGCTGCGTCACCGCGATATCGTTCCACTGGAACGGTTAAAACAACTTTGACCGACCAGCCAGAATTCCAAAGATGCCTGGCAATGACGAAACCGTCACCGCCATTGTTCCCCGGTCCGCAGACGATGACTGCCGACTGATCATTGAGGGCCCACTGCGGCGAATGCCAAATCATCGCCTCCGCACAACCGCGACCCGCATTTTCCATCAGAACAATGCCCGGTATGCCAAGTCGCTTGATCGCAACCTGGTCAAATTGACGGGATTGATCTGGGGTCAGCATGATACGGTGAGGAGTAAATGAACCTGCATGTGACCGGCGATCGGCGCTGACCTAGATCGGCATTCGTCGGGAAACGTCACTTACGGCAGCAACTATTTCTTGAGCTCACGAGTCAAATCTGAGAACGCCTTTTTCATCTTGGCGTTTTTGAATGGACGCAAATTGGGCACTTTGAGCCCAGTGATTGAATCAAAGGCACGACGGCTGGTCGCCATCAGTTCTGCAACGTTCTTGCTCAGTTCCACGGTTTTGTAAGTATTGGTCGCGGTCAATATCCGTTTCTTGGTTTCCAGACTTGCCAACATCATTTGATGCTTTTGCTCCGCCAAGCCCTGTTTGTAAAACAAGGCTGCTTCATAGGTCAGCTGGTTGCTCTCGATGTTGGACCGCAAGACTTGTTTGTCACCGCCCAAACGCATTGCTCGTTTGGCTTCCTCGATGTTCTTTCGCGCCTGATCTGAAAATTGGTCAAGTTTTGGGTAGTAATCATTGTCCACATTTTCAATGAACTGCTCCTGCAAGCGCCCAACCGTTTTCAACAGCATCAAGTAGACACCGTAGTACTTGCGCGCGGTTTCCAGGTCTTCGCCTGACTCATTCGTCAGTCGCTCCAATTCTGCGGCAAACATCTTAGCATTGTTAAAGATAATGGAGACGCGAACAAACTCGTCACCAGTGATTGACTCTAACAAGTTGTCGATACTTTCGCGGTCAAGATCCAAACCGATTCTTTGTAACTCAGTGATGAGTTTTTCTTTTTCATTTTCGATCTCAACTTCTGCATTTTCGATTTCTGCTTTCGCGGATTCAATCTTTGCCTGGTAACCGCTCTTGGTGACGCTCAAAGGGTTGTAGGTAGAAACCGGTGCTGAGACTTTTCGACGATTGTAAAATGAAATGTTGGATCGTTGCTCAGCGATACGCTCGCGCAACTTTGCAATTTTGTCGCGACGGCGACTGATGCTGGAAATGCCCAAAGCTTCGCCGGCCGCATCAAGATACGTTTCTACGCGGCGCTCCTGCGACTCTTTGGTTTTGCTGAGAAAATCGTAAAACGCAAGTTCTTTGTTTTCAGGACGATCTTGGGCATCGTCGTATAGGCCAAGTGCATTATCAAGTTCACTGTGTGCCTTTTCAAAGAACTCCGCCAACTCCTTGTCTTCTTTGGAAAAGACTTCTTGTGTCTGTGCCTTGAGATGGGCCGAGCTGATGCAAGTTGCCATCAAAAACAGCAAACAAGCGATAAACTTAGTGGGCTTGATATTCAGGTTCATGACAGGACCGTAGTTGTTGACGCGAAAAAACCATCGTCGCTCGAGATTGTCAATGCGACCGGCAATTCAACCAAGGACATTCTCTTATTCTAGCGTATCGGCAGTAACAGGCCGGGATTCATCAGAAAACGCATTTGAATCGAATCAACCACTATTCGTTTCTGTTGACGAATTATTGCAAAATGGCGATTGAAGCGAAAAAATACAGCCCTTCGCCGTCTATTCCCGACGGTTGGTGGACATTTCTTTGGAGAAACGACGCCGATTCGACTTGGCAGGATCTATACACTTGTCGGCATCATGTTTTGCAGCAATCGGAGCAGGTCAAACAAAAAACGACCGCAGGAAAACTCCTGCGGTCGATTCCAATCGCCCTCGTCTCTCCGACGTGGATTTTTAATCCACGCGTCGAGGGACTTTAGCATGTCGAAATATCGGTTATGGAATGAACGCCAGCCCGGTCGCAATCAGTGCTTGTCGGCGAATTCCATCCAGACTGATTGGCACTGGATCTTTTAGCCAAGGAGCACAGTTCCCCGGACGGTAGTATCCCAAGGCGTACCGGCATTCTGTGGGAGGATGAATCGCCGTCTGATACGGCAGCGTAAACAGACTGACGAAGAAGTGCGCGGTCGAATGAATCGGCTGCAAGACGGGACCATGTGAGTGACCGTAACGCTCAAGTTGTCGGTTCTCAAAATAGAGTGGCTTGTGGCAGAGTGCAGACGCGTGCCAGGTGACGGTTTGAGGAATCCAACTTCGAGTCGGTGCAATCGTGTTGCCCACACTGCAGAGTTCAGGGATTTGCCAGTACTCGGAAACCGCTGACCAATCCGCATCGCTCAGTTTTCCATAAGGAATTTTTTGCAGGCCCGTGCCCGCGTCAATGATGACGTAGCCGCGTCGAAGATCAACCATCGTCCCCGTCACGATCACGTTCCCAAGTCGGTCGGTCCACGATCGAGAGATCGCAACAAACTGATCTCGAATGCGACTCGGTGGTGGGCTCATGTCGAGTGCGATGTCCCGAATCGATCCACCCAAGAGACGCTGTCGAAAATCATCGCAGGATTCGATCGGAGCCTTTGACCGTGCTTCGTCCTGTTCGGGATCTTGTTGATTCTTCTGCTGCATCTCATTCATTAGCTGGTCGATCTCATCCTGTTGTTTGGATTGATCCCTCAGACTGGGAAGCTCCGTTCGACCGGTTTGCTGTTGAGGCGTTTCCTCAGGATCGCCACGATCTTCTGTAGGACCATCACGTCCCGGCAGCGTCGACAAAGGTCGAACGCGATTGTCTTGTGGTGTGACCGTACGATCAGGAAATGTGTTGCCTTGAGAAGGGAAGTTGTTAGCGGGATCGATTCCTTGATTTGGATTCGACGGGAACTCGGTTTCCGAATTGTCTGTCTCTTGATTCATCAACACCGAGACCTGCTTGGGCGAAGGATAACTTCCCCGTGAGCCTTGCAACGTCGGTGTCTTGGAAACGACTGGCATACGAATGGGTCGGTCTTGTCGTTGAGCGAAGTGATCAGTCGGCATTCGTTCACCGGGCCCGGCCAATTGAGGCGGACGCGACGGTTCCATCATCCCTGCCTTGGAGACCGCGGACATGTCGTTCTGAATGACGGGTGCTCGAGTCGCAATCTGTTGCGATTTGGTTGGCAACCGTCGTGGTTCCGGGACAAACAAAGGTTGAGGTGACTTCGAGGGTTGCTGATAACTGGCTGTTTGATCATACGAAGACACCGTTGGCTGGTTTGCTTGAGCGGCGTGTCCGGTAGCAATGGTAGGGATCTTGCGATCGGAAAGGTCAACGCGATTGGGACGCGATTCGCGTGGTTGCACTTGCTGCGTGGGCAACGTGGCTGCCACTTCGTTGAACCGACGTGTTGGGGGGGCCATCGAAGGTTCGGCGGTTCGTTTTCGACCTTGGAACAAACCAGCAATTCGATCTTGCAGTGCAGCCGGATTACTTCGTCCCGACCGAGCGGTTGATCGGTTTTGATTGGCAAATGTAGTACGTTGGGGCACTGGCGGTCGCGAAGCCGATGATGGAGCAACATGAACTGGTGGAGCCATGCTTGTTTTTTGATTCGGTGTCCCCATCATTGGCTGTCTTGCCGCTGCAGGGTAACTGGATCGGTTGACCGACCGCTGATCTTGAACAGGTGCCTGATAAGCTACCGAAGCATTTTGATACGCGCGGCTTGAAGGTCGTTGACGATTGTTTTGTTCGGCCAGCCCAGGTCGATACGATTTTTCAGCGGTCTCTTCAAGATAGGCCCGCGTGGCTTCAAAGGCTTGTTGGGCAAAACCGTCAGGAGCTCCCTGTTCGATCTGTGCACGCAACATTTGAGCTTGCAACGCCGCTTCGTATTGCTGTTTGGCGACGCTGACGGGTGCTTGATCGCTGTAAGCGACAGGGGTTGATGAGTATCTGGCAGGAGTTTGTGCGGTTGCAGAAAGTTGAAAGAAGCCTGTAAGCGTCATCCCGATCGCAGTTCCAGCAGTCAGCAAGGTACGCGGCAATGACGTGCGCCGACGTCCTAGATGATCAGGATGGTTCGTCGAAACCAGTTTCCGAAGTGTAGTTCGGAGCTTCTTGAGTGATGGCAATATCATGAGGGTGGCTTTCTCTAACACTTGCTGCTGAGACCTGAATAAAGGTTGCCTCGCGTCGCAACTGATCGATGGTTTGCGTGCCGCAATAACCCATTCCGGCGCGCAACCCGCCTACCAGTTGGTAAACGAAATCGCTAAGTGCCCCCTTAAACGGAACGCGACCTTCGACCCCTTCAGGAACCAGTTTTCCTGGCCCGTCGTCAGCTTGTCGGTAACGTTCACTCGATCCTTTGGCCATAGCGCCTAAGGACCCCATACCTCGGTACGCCTTGAAAGTACGACCTTGATACAGAATGGTTCTTCCTGGACTCTCCGCCAAACCGGCAAACAGCCCTCCGATCATCACGCAACTCGCACCCGCAGCAATCGCTTTGGTAATATCACCGGAGTAGCGGATCCCGCCATCGGCAATGATTGGAATATTGTGTTGATCAGCAACTTTGGCCGCTTCGTAAATGGCAGTGATCTGCGGAACACCAATTCCGCTGACCACCCGAGTCGTACAAATCGATCCAGGACCAATGCCAATTTTGACTGCGTTCGCTCCGGCTTCAATCAGTGATTGACAACCTTCGGCTGTTGCCACATTTCCGGCAACCACGTCAATTTCCCATTTGGCCTTGATCGCTCGAACGGTGTCGATGACATTTTTCGAATGACCATGGGCACTATCAACGATCAGTACATCAACGTCCGCTCCAATCAGTTTGCCTGCACGGTCCAAATCATGCACGCCAACCGCGGCCCCGACTCGCAGTCTCCCTTGCCCGTCTTTGCAAGCGTTGGGAAAACGGCGCATCATGTCGATGTCCCGGATCGTAATAAGACCCTTCAGTTTCCTTTCTTCGTCAATCAGTAAAAGCTTCTCCACCTTTTTTGCCGTTAAAATCTTCTCAGCTTCCTCAAGCGTCACATTTCCCGTAGCCGTCACCAACGGATCGCTGGTCATGACTTCGGAAACAGCGATATCGACCGTCTCAAGGAAACGAAGATCACGGCGAGTCAAAATTCCCGCTAGCGTGCGGTCAGCTAGCACAATTGGGACGCCCGAGACGTTGTGCTGAGCCATGATATCTTTGGCGTTGCCAACGGTCGCATCGGGAGGCAACGTGACCGGGTCGACGATGATGCCGTTGGCCGAACGTTTGACTTTCGCGACTTCTTCCGCCTGAGAGTCTGCGGACATGTTTTTATGAATGACACCCAGGCCGCCAACTTTGGCCAGTCCAATCGCCATCGCGTGCTCAGTGACGGTATCCATTGGCGAGCTGAGCAATGGGATATTGAGCGAGATGTTATCGGTCAGTCGAGTGGCAACCGAAACTTCAGAAGGAACCACTTCGCTGTACCGTGGTTCAAGCAAGACGTCGTCGAAAGTGATGGCGCGGTGTCGAATTTTGTCTTGCATTGGGTGCTCCATGTCGTCCAAAGACCGAATTGATGAAGCACTGTATTATCCGCTTTATTGAGTTCTTGGCAATTGGAGTAACATGGGTAAATAAGACGCTTTTTGGGCGAGAACATTGGCCGGCATTTTCCCAGCGATACCCATGCTGCGGGCGAGAAATCTAATCCACAAGTCTTAGTTGTCTTCAAGAGATCGCAATCGCCGGTCTGACTTTACAAAAGCATTCTGGTCGTGGTTACGCGATTGTTTCCGGGAGTTATTGTACCCGTTTTGGTGACAGGCAATAAACAAGCCTCAAGTTAATCGCGACAGCTAATTGACGGCGTGCTGTGCATCGACCCCGACGTGCTGCGCCGTGTTAGCCGGAAAGAATCCATTAACAGCTGCTGATGAAATAGTTGATTTTGTCATTAAAGTGGAGATGTGCAAGCTGCGAGGGAGGAGGTATCACGGGGGGACCTTCAATAACGACAGGGTGAATATAGCCGTCTCCCTTTGTTTCCAAACCGTATTGCCATTCCTTCGCAACTTCGCTCGATTCTTTCGCGGCAGTCGACCAAAAAAGAAACATGACATCACTCCGATCAATGGCTTCAATAATCGCAGGTTGCCAGGGCTGGCCAGTTTTGATGCTCTGTAAATCCTGGAAAATGTCCTCAATGCCCACTTGCTTCAGCATCTGAACCCGTTTCAGAACTTCACTGAGATCTTTTGACGAATACGAAATGAAGACTTTGCTGAACCGTTTTGCCGTTCCAATACATGCCGGTTCCGCGGGTGACGCCTGATCGCACACTTTCACCTTGAATCGAATGGTACCGATCGGTATGGAGTCTTGAGAAACGATAACTTTGCCTATCATGGTCCGTTCAGTCGTCGGGGCTTCCATTTCAAATGTAACTGAAACTGGATCGCCGTTCCAAGTTAGTGACTGAAAGGCTTCATCTATACCGCCTTGTTTTGAAACTAGCTCGAATGTCAACACCGAGCCACGTTCGATCTTGGTGCCGAGCGTTGTCATGCCCCGCGGCACTGCGTCTTCGTCGTAGACTAACGCCTGTTCTTCGGCGTCGACGGCTTGTTCAGGGATATGGGCAAATACCTGGATCAACACGGTGTCATTGACAGGACAGTTTGGTGGTGCGAATACTGTACAATTGACATTATCCAACGTTCTTGAATCGTCATCAAATTGGCCACGTTGAGTCACCACCGCCGGATCCGCTGTTTTTGGTGAATGACTTGAATCGGTTGATGCCGAGTTCGAGTCGGAGTTGCGAAGATGCTCGAATGAAATGGTTGGATTCTGGGAACTACAACTTGCGGACAAATCGCGACTCCGAATCTCAATCCTCACATTTCCAAGGCGGATTGAATCGCCATCGCCTAGCTGAACTGCTCGAAAGACTTGGTCACCATTGAGGAATGTTCCATTGCTACTCTTGAGATCTTCAATGTAGTAGTTGCCGTTTTCGAAAAACAGTTTGGCATGCTGCCGAGAAATTGAGCCATCAGAGATCTGCAACTGACATTTGGAATCGCGACCAATCACGATGTCTGATTCATGCATTTCAATGGATCTGGACTGGAGGTCTGGCTCACCGCCCTGCTCAAAGACAACAATGGTTAGCATGGCTCAGGCTCCAAATCAAACGGTTTAGTTCAGCAAATCAATTGTAGTCGCGAACTTGAAGTCTTACGATTCGCGAACCAGTCCAATATTCACCAATACAAGTTCAACGCAACGTTTGACCGATGCGTGGCTTGTTTCGGTTTTGAATCGCGTGATCAGTTGCGGTTCAAGTACCAACGTTTGATCATCGAAATTAGATTGATTTCGATTTCCGTGTTCGTGTTCGTTATCCACCGACTTGACAGCGTCAGAATTGGCCGCGCACTTGGATCGAAAATCGAAATCTCCCTGGTTTGAGCATGGTTTTCAAATCCAATATCGACCGCGACAAGATTGCTTGTCCATTCAGATCGATACGCAGCGCGCGGGTAGGGTGATAAGCTCACGCTACGGTCATTACGCAAACGCACGAGGATTTACAAATATCGAAACACGCCTATCAGCAACTAGGCTCTTCGGCAAACGCTGATTTACGGACAGGCACTGTCGTAAATCGTTTTGACCATGACGTTACTGCTGATAAGATAAAGCTAAGGAATTATCTTATGGAACCAACAACCGAGCAAATTATCGCCTCTGCCATGGCCTTGCCGCCTAACCAACGAGCGGAGATTGTGGCCGCCTTGCAGCAATCGATTAATGGTGACGATCGCGGATTTACAGATGCAGATATCGAATCGGCATGGCAGCAAGAGATTGGCAAGCGTCTTCAGGATATCGATAAAAAAACAGTCAAACCTATTCCATCAGAAAAAGCTTGGAAGCTGATCAATGGCGACATCTCGCCGGAAGTTTGAGTATCACCCGGATGCGATCGCCGATGCCAAGGAAGCGATTGCCTGGTATGCCGAACGGAATCCAGAAGCAGCTGAGAAATTTAAATCTGAGCTCCGTCACGCGGAAGACCAAGTCACAATGATGCCAGAGCTCTATCAGCAATTCATGTTTGGCACGAAACGATGCCTACTCGCCACCTTTCCGTTCAGCCTCGTATTTGTAGAACGGGGAGACAAAATCTATGGGCTGGCGGTAGCTCATTCGAGCCGCAAGCCAGGCTATTGGAAACAACACACAAGATACTAAGCCATTGCTTCACTCGTCGCATCTCTAAACTAGGAACTTAGATCAAGGTTTCGGCAAACGTACCGATGTAGCGAAATGGCCGATCGCACTTACGACAGTTCGACGTTGGGCTGAATGTCTTCAAGGAGACTTCGGTCGATCTGCCGAATCGTGTTTGTCCCTAACGCCCACCTGCGTTGTTGCCACCCTCGACATTGCTGTTGGGATCGTTTGAGCCGCTACCTTCTGTTTCATCACCACCAATTTTCTTCCGATCCTCAATCGCTTTTTCGCGTTCCTTCTCAAACTCTTTTTGCGCTGCCAGAGGATCGTCTTCTCGGCCAGGAGGCGTCGCTGATACGACTTCGATCCCTCGTTTTCCCAACTTGGAAACCCCGAAACCACGACTGTATTTCGGGTCGATCAATTCCGCCTCGATTTCGACTCGCTTAAAAAACTGGACGTTCGGTTTTTGAAATGAATTGATCCTCGATTGAATCTGATTGTCGTTGCCAGTGATCACAGGTGGTGCACCGGACTGCGTTCCCGACTGCCAAATAATCTGCTTGCCGCGCATCAGTTTCAACGACGAATAGTGAGGGCGAAAATTAACGGTCGTCACATCTTTGTCTCGTCCGAACGCACCCGAGCTGGAATACTGAACTGATTGAGAGGGGCCAATCCCCATTTCACCTTTTAGCACGATCTCAGCGTTGGGATCGTACACCCAACCATTCTCGGCAATCTCTTCCTTCAGCCAACCCTCAACTGTGGCAGCTGAATCGACATTGTTGAGCTCAATCGATACGGCGACTCCGGGTTTCATGATCATCAAGTCTTCCGGCTGGATATTTGCCGTCAGCTCTTCAACTTGCGGCCCCGGTAACTCGACCGCGCCAACGGCGACATTCTGAGAGCGAAAGAAGTCCTGATCGGTATAGAAGACGATTCCATTGCTCACATAATTGACCAAAGGATCGTCATCAAAAAACGGGTTCTCGGTTTTATAGGTCCACAAGGGCACACCCAAGCGAAGACTGAACAACACGCGATTACTGAATCCATCCACCAACACTTTGTCATCATCGATAAAGTCGATGGTTGACTCGAATGGTGAACCTATCAATGGCGCCGAATAGCGATCGGGCTCAGGTCGACGACTCTCGAGGTCCCAGACAAAAATATCTTTCTCGGTGACCGCAGCAAGTTTGGTGCCGTCTGCGTTGACATTGGCACCTGACACATGTCGAGCGTCGACTTGTGTCCCCATGACAAAATCACCATTGGTCGCATCGAAAATCGACAGTCGCCCGTCTTCGGGAACAATCAAATAACGTCGATCTCCGGTCAGTCGCACGGGAGCATCGAAAAAACTCTCCGTACGAATCGTATAAGCAATCTCTTTCTTGCTGATATCCCAACCAATGTATTCGTGCCGCTCGCCTTTGGTCAGCACGATATTTTCATTGATGATTTTCCCAAACTTCAGATCACCAAAACGAGGAAAGCGGGAACTAATGTTCCAACGAATGACGGGTTCAATGTCCGTTTCGCCAAAACCGAGTTTCCAAATCGTCAGATGATGCGGTTCTTCGTTGTCCCGGGCAAACTCTTCTTCATTAAACGTCAACAAGTATTTCGTCCGCGGATCGTAATCGAGCGCATAATCTTCATTGGCCACCGCGACAGACGCGGTGACCTTTTTCTGTTTCATCGACAACCAATAAAGCTGGCTCTGAAACATGACTCCCTTGTTGAAAAAATTGCCTTCACGACCGTTCACCAGAACCAACTGCTCGGGACCTCCGACCGCAATCGCCGAGACAAGTTCCTGCCTTGGCCGGGTCATGCGAAAGCCAACTCCCTGGTGTTTGAACTCGCGCAAATAACTCGGCAGTTTGCCAAACGGCTGGAGTTCGAGCTTGCTGGTATCAAACGCTTTGGAACTACTGAAGCTTGTATCCGCAAACGATTCAATTTCTGGCAGCTTTGGCCATGGCGCGGGGATTTGACCGGCGGCAACTGCTCGATCAAAGTTACGTTTGAACTTTTTGACGTACTGTTGATCCCGCTTGCTCAATTTGTCCAAAGCGACGGTGATTTCTGACAAGTCGGGCTTGAGCAAGACCACGTCATCGGTTGTTTTCACCAGCTTCAACGCGGCTTCAATTTCAAACGTCCCGGCAGAACTCTTCCAGATTCTGGCAAAGTCCATCGCCTGAAACTCATAGAGCTTGCGGAGCTGATTTCGATGAAACGCTTCCTGTTTCGGCGAACTGCCAAAGTAGTATTCGACAAGATACTGCTTGCTCTTGCCGACTTCGACAATGACGCCGTCTTTCCAGCCCCAAAATGTGTTGACTTTGATGTCCTCGCCTTCTTCAAGCTTCAGCTGGGCAGAGGCGACGTTGGTGAAAAGAAACGCAATCGACGCGGCTAACAAGAGCCATTTAAAAGGACGAATAGCGCAACTTGAGAAGTTGAAGTTCATGGGGAGCCCCGGGAAAGGAGTCGCGAAACCGGTACGATGACGAGACTTAATTGTAACTACAAAGCCCCTTCTTTGTTGAGCCGATACCACTGAAGGGCAACGGAAGGGACTTGTGGCGGCGGCACCCGAAACGCCGACAACAATTCGACATCAAAGCCGCGCGCATACAACGAAAGGTTATGAGCCGCGGTCCGCGTCAAACACTCGTCCAGCTCCTGACCGGCCATCAAACGATAATACTTCTCATTGGGGCTCATCATGACAGCGCCCACATCAATGACCTGATCGCCAGGTGCAACTTCCCGCCAAGTGAAATCGGGCAACTTCATCGCCTTGAGACTCGCTTCAAGGATTCGTTCTGGCGTCAGGGAACCGAGCAACGTAAAGTTCTTGGAAACGAAGTACGTCTTTTGAAATTCGCTGATGAGATAATCGGTATTGGCAATGCGAAACAGGTCCGCATCATCGGAAGGATCAATCAAGATTCGATTGGGCTCCTGGCTATCGATGCTGTAGACCGTTTCGCCAGGCGACGAAAGTATCCCCGCTCCAAACGCTTTGGCGTCACAACCTTCCAACACCAACCCAAACTCAACCGTGAACCAGTAGATCCGTCCAGCGAACGCCAACAGATCATCCGCATCTTTCACGATTCCGGCAATCGCATGAAGATCGCCTTCCGCCTCAGCAATCTGTCGGTCACGTTCAGCGTAAATCAGGTTCCGTGCCTCTCCATGATTGCGCATCACATCGGCAACTTGAGGAATCGTAAACGTCGCAACATGGCCCGCCACATCGTGACCAATATCAGGCTCTTGCAGGTAATCGGTCCCCAACGCCCGCATGAACGTGGTGACCGGAAAGTATCTCTGGCTGTGACACGTAAAAAACAACTCGGCAGGAATGATCTCAGTGACGGTTGCCAACTGCCAATTCGTTTGCTGAAAAATTCGCGCATTGAGCGTGTAGTAATCCGGGATCACGCCCCCACCGATCTCAAACAGTTTTTCACCTTCGAGATACGGCTGACACGCGTACTGGTGTTTCGTTCGCTGTTGCTCTGCAACGAGACAAGCCCAACTCAGGTGCTCTTCAAATGTGTACTGCTCGTAATATTGCTCGTTGCGAAACTTGTGCAAATCAACTTGTGCAGATCCGAACGGCCCAATACTAAAAGGCTGTTTGGCAATGGCAGCATCGAGGTAAGGTTGACGTTGCTGGTGCGGGATAGGGTAGGGGACCGACTCGTCGCTGAGGACTGATTCAAGTGTCCTGATCCGTTCCTCATGCGATTTCGGTTTCACTTCCGCCAAATCAACGCCGAACTTGGCAGCAAAATTCTCGTAATCGGTTTGCGTGAAAGTAGTCATGCTGAAATTATATCGGTTTCGAAGGCCATACTGAAGCGAGTGAAGAAGCGACACCTCCCGAAGATTGGTTAACAAGCAAACTAATCGACTGTTTTCCTCAAAATTTTGAATCAATCACCGCGCTTGAGTAATTGATCAGCACCTTTTTTGATCAACTGCTCAGCAACACGATTTCCAAGTTCCGCCGGCTTGTCGCTCGTGCCAGTCTCTTTGGCAAACACTCTTTGCTTCCCGTCTTCTGACAACACCACACCCGCCAGCATCAAAACGCCTTGATCCACCTGAGAAAAGGCCCCCACTGGTGATAGACACCCAGCGTACAACGTTCGCAACATCGATCGTTCGGCCATCGCTCGAGCAAAACTTGACGAGTGATCAAGCTTGACGACAGCGTCAATCGTCGTTGAATCGCCTCGTCGCGTCTCCAAACCCAGACATCCTTGACCGACGGCTGGCAACAGCTGATCCACAGCAAATTCAAACGAAATTTTATCCGCCAATCCCATCCGGTTTAAACCTGCACACGCCAGGACAATCGCCTGATATGGCTCTTCGACCAGTTTTCGCAACCGTGTATCAACATTCCCCCGAATGTCACGAATCTCCAAGTCAGGTCGCAAGTGCAACAACTGTGCAGCACGACGAACACTGCCGGTTCCGACGATCGCTCTCTCGGGCAGACTTTGCAAGTCCGTCATTTGTTCGCAGACCAGCGCATCAGCAGGATTCTCTCGCTCGGGGACCGCAGCGATCGTCAGCCCATCGTGATCTTCGGTCGGCAAGTCTTTTAAAGAGTGGACTGCCAAATCAACTTCTTCGCACAGCAACGCTTCCTGAAGTCGTTTCGTGAACAAACCCTGTCCACCAATTTGTGCCAAGGGTCCGGTTTTCACATCGCCGTCGGTTTTGATTTCGATCAATTCAACCGCGTGCCCCAACGATTCAAGTTGCGACTTAACCCAATTGCTCTGCACCATCGCAAGCTGACTTCCTCGAGTCCCTAATCGAATCGTCCGATCGGACGTGGCGGAGATGCTGGAGTTGGTGGCCAAAACGAAACCTGTTTCTCGATGCTCGAACGTGGAAAGAAAATTGCACGCTCGAATTTTAGCGATGACATACTGTTTACGGCAGTAGCCACTCTTCATCGCTGCGGCCAGCCCAAACCGATTCCTTTATTGAGCACCCGTACCTCGAGCAACCACGGCGACATACACTTTCGCGGCGCCAGCTTTCTTGAGGACTTTGGCAACCTCGCTGGTCGTTGACCCCGAGGTCATGACGTCGTCGACAATCAAGATATGCTTCCCTTCGACGGGAAAGCGTTTTTGATGAGAAAACGCGTTTTTGACGTTGTCGCGACGTCCGGCCATGGAAAGCGTGCCTTGCTTTCTGGTCGACCGCGTTGCCTGGACCAAATGCGTCGCCGTCGGCAGCTTGCAAATCGCTCCGATCGTTTCCGCCAAAATTTCAGCCGCACAGAAGCCTCGCTTCAATCGACGCTGCCAATGGGTTGGCACGGGTACGACTTTGTCGATGACTCCACAAAGCGGTCGCTGAACGATGGCATATGCCAACAGCTGTCCCAGTTGAATCGCCAATTGGTCGTCGTGACCATTCTTCATCCGAATGATCAACCGCTGCAACAAGCCACCATAGCTGCCCAGCGAAACCGTATTTTCAAAATGATAATTCTGATCCCGACAGAATTTACAGCCATCATCAAATGGATTCCCATAATTTGAGCGAATCGAAGCACCACAACGAGCGCACTGAGTTTCGCTCCCCAAGCCCAACTTTCGCCAACAATCTTGGCACCAGTGACGATCAAACTGTTCAACAAACGAGAACTCGCCATTGACAGGTTGCGCCGATAACATCGACCGACTCACTGCCCGATGAGGAACTTCGACAGTCGGTTGTGCGGGCGACTCCAAAGGTTGCTCGCATCCAACACACTGTGCGGGGAAGAGCAGCGTCACGAGATCGGTTCCGAAGAGCTTCAATTCGCCAACCGTTTAAAAATCCATTCAGAAAGAAAATCCATCCGAGAATTCTATTTTGAAAGCTCCTATCGCAGCCCGCAAGCATCCTTCGAATTCAATTTACCTGAAACGACATCGCTGCTAGCGTTCTTGATCCATGAAGCGAACCAAGCGAATGGCCCTGACGTAGTTTTTATCGACTCAAACTGCAATCGGAGAAAACACGCGGGCTGTTTATACTTGACCTCTATGATAACTGGCCCAGACGGCTAATTCCCCCATAACAACCAACAACGATCTGGCGTCACGGATGACGATCATCGACCGATATTTGAGCTGGCTATTTTTGAAGACGTTGCTGATCTGCTTTGTCAGCTTCGCCGGCTTGTTCGTCGTCGTCCATCTCTTTAGTAACCTCGACGAGCTGACATTGATCAGTCAGCAGATTGGCTGGACCGGCGTATTTCAGGAATTTTACCTCCCTCGCTTCGCTGACTTGTACGACAAATCTGCAGGGATTGTCATTTTGGTGGCTGCCATCTTTTCGGTCAGTCTATTACAGCGGCGACGCGAAATGACTGCGTTGGAAGCGAACGGTTTGACGAAGGCGAGGATCCTTCGAAGCGTTTTCATCCTCGCCATCATTTTCGTTGTACTGTCCGTACTCAATCGAGAGCTGTTGATTCCGCAGCTTAAAGAAAAATTGGTACATACTCCGCAGAGCTGGGGCGACGAAGGTGCCGTCGACATGAAAGTCCACTCGGATCTGGCGAATGGCATCGTCTTACGCGGCGACCAACTCTTGATCCAGGAAAAAAAGATTTCGGATATTGATGTTCAAATGCCGCTCACGATCGCCGGCGTATTGCCGCGAGTAAAAGCCAAATACGGGATTGTCACGGCCGCAGACGATCGACACCCAGAAGGAATCTGGCTGCATCAAGTCGAAGATCCAGACCGCCTGCTCAAGATTGGCTCACTCGAGGTTGAAGAGGGTAAGACGATCTTTTTTTCTCAATCAGATCAAGCTTGGCTTGGCCCCAACCAGTGTTTTGTTCGTTGCACGTTCGATGTCGATGAGATGGCATACGGCAATCAACTGGCTGCTTACCGTTCAACAAAAGAGATGATCGATGCGCTGCGAGAACCCGCGACGCATACGCGATCGACGCGCAAGAACAAGGTCGCAGTTCACGCGCGGATCGTCAAACCGATTCTTGATCTGACTTTGCTGTTGCTGGGATTGCCAATGGTCATTGGTGGTATCGAAAGGAATGTCTTTGTTTCTGCGGGTGTCTGTTTCTGGATCATCATTGCTGTGCAACTGACCGCAATCGTCAGTTATGCCTTGGGGACTTCCAGCTTGATCCAGCCCGCCGCGCTGGCCGCATGGTTGCCCGTTTTAATCTACGTTCCGTTGGCGGCGGTTGCACTCAGGCGACTGAAGCGTTAAATCAAACGTCTTGTTTCGTGTCGTCGGGTCATGTTTGACCGAAAACTCACGACCGAACGTCTGCCGTCCCGCTTCAAACGTCATTTGATTTTGGCGTTTTCAATATTCCTGCTCACTCGCGTTGGCGATTCTTATGACCGTACCTGAACCAACCCCCGAACAGCTCCAGTCATTTCTGACGGCCGCCAAGACAGCGGCAAGACTCGGCGGCGATGAGCTATTGCAGTGGATGGGAAAAACAAACGTTACAAACAAAGGGCCCCGTGACTTTGTGACGGAAGCGGACTTGGCATCGCAGCGTGTGGTCACTGAGTTTCTGCTTCGCGAGTTTCCGGATCATCAGTTGCTGGGTGAAGAAGACCTGACCGAAAACGTCGCGAACCAAGAAGAATCCGGCACGACCGAGTTGGGAGGCACGGGTGCGGCAGCGAAATCGGAATCGTACGAGGAAGTCCAACAGGGATTCTGGTGGATTGTCGACCCGCTCGATGGAACGACCAATTACGTGCATCAACTACCTGGCTTCAGTGTTTCGATCGGTTTGTACTGGGACGGCGAACCACTCGTTGGCGTCGTTTGGGATCCTCTGTTGAAGGAGATGTTTACGGCCGTTCGCGGCCAAGGGGCTTCGCGTAACGGCGAGCCAATTTCCGTCAGTGAATGCACGGCGATCGACCGGGCGATGGTGGTGATCAGCTTGAGCAAAGGCGTCACGCGTGGCGACCAACAGATGGGTCAACTGATCCAGGTTTTAGAGACCGTTGGATCAATCCGTCGCCTTGGCTCGGCGGCGTTGAATCTGTGTTACGTTGGCATGGGGCGAGTGGATATTTACTGGGCCAACAGCCTCAAACCGTGGGACACCGCTGCCGGTTCCCTCATCGCGCTCGAATCGGGCGCAGTCATTAAACCGATCGCGAAAGCCGACGAATCGGATTCAAAGGATTCATTTACGCTTGCTACATCCAACTTCATTTGCGGGTGCAACGAACCGTTGCGTCAACAGATGGAGGACATGCTTCACGCGGCCGCCGAGATTGGCTAAGAGCAACCTACAACTTTTTTTTGCTGGGGACGTTGAGGGATTGAGAGAGGTGCCAAGTGATGAACTCGGCGCGATCAAAGGTCACGTTCTTTAACAACTTCACTTGGCGTCCGTCCACGTGATGCGCGGCGATCGTATAGTTGCCAAAATTGCTCTGCCCATTCGAGATAGATGAAATCACTTCGATCTCTTTGATTTCGTCGCAACGAATCTGAACATTGCCAAACCATGGCAGTGGACCGTGCCAGACACGAATTTCAAAATGGTCGACTTTGATTCGTGTGCGGTTCAGGTATCCGCACAAGACCGAGTAAGTCAAAGAAACGCCAACTGCGACATGCACAATCGGGAACAACACCATCAGCCAAACGATCGGTTGGCCTTGGCCAATGCCGCCTAGCGCCGCGGCGTACCAAAAAACCAGAAACGAATCCCAGGCAATACAGAAAAACGTTAGAAAGATGATGCCTGGAGTGAACCAGCGAAACCAGATGAATACGCCGTTGACATCTTCTTCCAGATGCAACCCGCTTGGCTGAGACGGCTCCGATTTTACGGGCTGGTAGACGTCCTCTTCACCAAATGGCTTCCAGGACTTGATCGGAAACACTGCGTCGCACGCGTTGCACTTGCCCATCATCTCCTGAATGTTGATGTTTTCGCCGGGAACATGACGATCACATGAGGGACAGTAAACTTCAATCGATTGACTCATTAAATTGGTTTCACTCGTATCAGACAGATTTCATCGAAAAACCATTCGAACACGGCGGACGATTATTTGAACTCATTGCTCGAAATCATCAAAATCTCCCGCCCTGGTTTTTACCCAACTCAAGCCTGGTTCTATTCCTTGCCATTCGCTCAACGTGATGTCTTCGATCAACCGGAGTTTTGGCTCGGTTTATTCTACGTTACTTTTCCATTGGGTTTGTTGCTGTACGGTTGGAATGATATTTCCGATAGTGAAACCGATGCTGCAAACTCCCGCAAAGGAACTTGGCTGTTTGGTGGACGTCCCGATGCACGATTGCGGCGGCAACTCCCCTGGATCATTGCTCTGGTTCAAATCCCGTTCGCCATTTTGTTTTCTTGGATTGCCGGCCCGAAGATGCTGATCTGGTTGGCGGCAGTGGTTGGTAGTAATGCGCTCTATAACAACGTCGGTTGGAAGCAGCTGCCGGTCCTCGATGTCCTGAATCAATCGGGATACTTGTTGGTGTTTGTGTTGGCAAGCTGGCTCTGTGAAGTTCCGATGCCCGGTTGGCCCACGATCGTTTTTGGAGCGCTGTTTGCGATGCAAAGTCACTTGTTCAGCGAAATCATGGACATCGATGTCGACAAGCTGTCCGGACGCCACACGAGTGCAATGTTGTTGGGAGCCTACGCCAGCAAACGTGTCCTTGGCGCGATCATGATCGTCGAGTCGGCGATTGCGTTCATCTATTTCCCGGGACCGTGGGTTGGCGGGTTCATGGCTTTGGGTGCGACATTTTTTCTCGTCGATTCCTGGGTCGGCCCAAAACGGTATTCGTTAACGTTTGTGACGCTGTTTTTCGTGGGCTGGAACATGGTCGTTTTCGGGTCGATCTACTTTGTTTGGCGATTCGGATTGTTGGCTTCCTGATCTGGCCGAGTTTCGCGTTTCATGTAAACTGTGGGTGTCACATGATTTTTTATCCGTTTAGTTTTGAACTCAGCTAACCATGAGCGACAAAAAGCAATTCTTCATATTTGACTACATCTCCGCCGGTGGACTTGTCTACATCGGTTACGTCTTGTTACTCAATGCCATCGTCGGAGGATGGTTAATGAGCATGATCACTGGCTGATCATCGGTCGCTGGTTAATATCGCGATTTGAAGTCCATCCTTCACGGCAATTGCCATGAATCGTTCATTGGTCCAACGTGTGGTGATCTTTTCCGGGCTCGTCCAAGGCGTCGGATTTCGCTTCAACGCACATCAGGTTTCGGAGCGATTTTCTGTTGCTGGGACGATTGAAAATCTTCCCGACGGGACCGTCAAACTGGTCGCTCAAGGGACACGCAGCGAGTTGGAGGCGTTTGTTCACGCCATCGTCCATTCGACCCGGGGACGAGTGACTCATATCGAGACGACGGAGTCTCTGATCGAATCGAGCTCTGAAAACATCGATCCCTCGACAACCTTCAACGGGTTCTCGATCCGTCGCTGATTGTTGAACTCATCCGTTAAGAAACTTTCTTGAGAGATGCTCAGAGTCGGTTATCGAGCATCACACTTGATTGGCTAACCTCAAAGTTCGGATTTTAAGGTCGATTTGAGATCAAGCGGTCAGTTTCTTTAACTCCTTTTGGGTCGGATTGCGGCCAAGCCCTTTGAAGAGTCGAACCGAAGCATCATAATAACGTATTGCTGAATATGGCCCCTTAGGTGCATTGCCCAGGCCCCCTGTCCAAGCCTCCATTGTTTCAATTCTGACCTAAAAACCTGATGACATTCGCTAACGCCTCCACGTTCTTCCCGCTTCCTTTGGCTCAAGCGGAGCAGGTTACCAATTGGTTGACACCGGTCTGGATGATCTCAGTTGGATTCACCATCGGATTCGCACTGGTCCTGTTGGTTTTGGCCAAGATCTGGGTATGCCAGCGGATTCCGTTTATCAATTCGGTCGAAAAGAACAAACCGCTGCACATCGGTCTGGGCGTCGTGACCGGCTTGATCTACGTCGGTGTGTTTGTCGGATTCAGTGCTTGGCGAATGAGTCCGTTTTTTGAAATCACAGAATTCATCTTTCCAATTGCCTTCGTCACGCCCTTTTTTCTGTTTCTGGGCTACGGAGTTTGGGCGGTGATCTCCAAACGAATGATTGGGGAGACTTCGGAGATCTTTTTTGAAGGATTTTTGCGATGGGTCAACGTGTTTATGTTGGCCATGGTCGCTTTTTGCATCGGCGGCTTTGTTCTTTCACAAGCCGATGGTTTCGGCGTGATCAAGTTTGTCGAAGAGCCGAACGCGATGATGGAATCGCTCGGCCGACTCCCAGCTACCGGCACGTTCACGAAGAGTTTTAAAATTCCGCCTGGCGGACAAAACGACGTCGGGCATGAGGTCGCTGTCAACTTTTCGGGACAAGAACTGCAAAAGTTGGAGATCACAACGACGAAACAATTGTCGATGGCCTGGAAGCCAATGGTCGGGACGCTCAACCCTGGATACATCTTCGATATTCCAGTTCGAGACGACCCTCTGGAATATCGACAGCGCAGCGATGGGCGCGGCAAAATCCCACACAACTTTATTGACAATCTGTACGTTCGGAATCTGTCCAGCACCGAAGCGGAATTGGAAATGACGTGGACCATTGCGCCAATCTATCGAGAGGTTGCAATTATCCCGGTCGTCGCATTCTGGACGATGCTCGGTTATCTCTTCTATCTGGTGTTTGCAGCGGTCAGTCCAAAAGTCTATGCAATCGCCCACTCAACTTTCAAAACGGAGATCAGCCAACCGCTGTACACATTGGTGCTCGCCATTGGTGTCGTGTTCATGATCGCTTCGATCTACATCCCGTACAACACATTTGGCGAAGACATCAAAATGTACAAGGATTCCGGGTTAACACTGATCCGAGTGATGGCGATCTTCCTGGCAATTTGGGCGGCCAGTAAATCGGTTGCCGAGGAGATCGAAGGTCGGACAGCGCTGACCGTCCTTTCAAAACCGGTCGGACGACGGCAATTTGTCTTTGGAAAGTTTACCGGTATTTCCTGGGCCATCACGTTGCTCTTTATCATCCTCGGCTTCTGGCTGGTTGCCTGGGTCGCCTATAAACCCGTCTACGATTACAAGGAAGCGGCCAAAGGGATCTGTGAATGGACCGTCTGTTATCGAGAAGCCGTTCACATCATTCCCGGCATCGTCTTGTGCTTGATGGAAGTCTTGATTTTTGTGGCGATCAGCGTTGCCATCTCGACGCGGCTTGGGGCGATGGCCAATTTCCTGATCTGCTTTTCAATTTATGTACTCGGACACTTGACGCCGCGATTGGTCCAATCATCCGACTTGGCAGAGATTGATACGATCGTCGTATTTGCTAATCTGATTGCAGTGATTTTCCCGGTTGCCGACTACTTTGATGTGCAGACGGCCATCAATACGTCGGCCGATGTGCCCTGGATCTACATGGGTTGGTCGGTAGTCTACACAGCGCTGTACGGTGCCATGGCCATGCTCTTGGCCTTGATTCTGTTCGAAGACCGTGACTTGGCGTAGCTCCAAGCACTCTCCGATTCTGACACTCATTCGCATTCCCGATGCCCGATTCCCTTCAGGTACAATGAGGGAATCGTCTGGTCGTTGAAAAATTCCAGCAAGATCGACAGCTTGCGGTCGAATACAACGAAGGCTCGCACCGAATTGGCGTCTGATACGGGGCATTTGTGAACAAGTCGTTTGAAATCATGAACGTGTGGGAACTGATCCGTGATGGACTCGCTGCGGTTCCCGTTTCTGTTTGGATGGCCCTTGGACTGATCATTCTGTGCATCATCCTTTGGCGACGATTTTGGAGCTGGTTCGAACAGCGACGCGCAGATGAGATTCAACAAACGATCGACAAACGTTCGATTTTCTCGCGGAAAACTGACTCGTCCATCGACCGTATTGCTCGACAATTCAAGCCTGTCTGCCCCCAATACGCACGGACGTTCAAAACTTACAACCAGGTCACACGCATCGATCAAATCGACTCAACCGATCGAGTGGTCTTTTTCGATTACACCTACGAATATGTCAGTAACGACGGAGAAGGAAGTTCGAAGACTGAAGTTTGGGACTCGGCGATCATTTCGCCATTGAGCCAGCCATGGCCTGTTTTTTACTTGTATCCACGCGGATCAAAAGTCTTTGAGAAGATCTTTCCAACGTCGGCAAAACCGTCCTACTCCAGCCAACAGTACCACTTGCGAATCAAACCAGGCGAATCAATCCCCAAACGATTCATGGATGAGTTGATTGCATTATTGGAAGCCGAGCCAGAGGGAGTCGTCATTGAATCGAATGGCAACTCCATTTTGATCAAGCCAACGCAAAAACGAGTTGCTTTGTCGCTGATCGAATCACGCATGGAGCCACAACTGATCGATGGCTGGATTGATTATGCGGAAAAGATTCTGCGGCTTGGGATGGCTCATTTTGATCAAAACGCTGGACCCAAAAAGACACCTTCGCTCGAACAAGTACCCGTCCTCCGTGTACCGTCCAAGTTGTCAACCAACCAGACCGAGATAACAGACGTTGCCTTTGATGACGTTGTTATCGAAGACGTCGAAATTGTGGCTCGCGGCCCCGCGACCAAAGCTCCCCAACCACCGAGGAAATCATGAATCCCAACGATCCCATCTTTATTGGCGATGAAGTACATCGCATCGATGATGACGTTGTTGACGCTGAGGTCATCAATGAATCTCCCGTCATGATTCCAGCGGAAGAAATCGTTGTCATCGAGCCAACGCCCATGGTACCTGTTGAGATTATTTCGACGAATGATCAGCCCGCCTCGATTGCAGTCGTCGAACCAGTCGAATCGGCACCAGTGAATTCGGAGCCATCGGTTCAATACATCGGTGGCGACAACGAAACCAAACCGAACGAGGCAACGACCCAGCCCAACGAATCGAATTCCGAACCGGTCGAAATGCTGACCGCGCATGAAACAGCGTCTCGTTTGCCTTATACCGCTACGGATGTTTCGCTGGCGTCCATCGGTTTGATGGTCGGCGTGATGGGAGGTGGGCTCGCGGCTGTCGTTTGTTATCTGACCAGCGGTTTGGGGGCACCTTATGACTGGATCAGTTGCTTCCTTGCCGGCGCTGGCAGTTTTCTATCTGGCATGGTGATGACAGTGCTCGCTTTGAGCCTCTACTCCAAGTTTCGATACAATCGTGCGCCAGATAGCTGGCGAGTCGGTAAAAAACTTCCCGGCACTTTCGAAGCGGCGATGGCGGTATTGTTGGCCGTCGTTTTTGACTTGGGCATGCTGATGCTCGCTTTGATTTTTTGCGGCGTTGGCGGCGGTATCGCTGTTTTTGTGGCCAGCGCGTTGCCTCCTTGGGCCGCATTGGCCGTCGTCACGCTGGTTATTCCCGCGCTCGCATTTTTCTTGTCGATGATCTTGATCGAAGAGGTCTCCAAAGAGTCGGGCACGTAGAGAAATATCGATTGGCAAGCGTTCTCCAAGTGCCCAACCTACAATGAGATCGCCACCGCAATTCAAGTTCTACTTCTCAAATGGCGGCGGTGATTTCTTGGGTGGCTCCGGCTTCATCTCCGAAATCTTGGCTCTTGAAAGTGTTTCCAGCGTTGTCAGGTTCAGCATATTCAATCGCGCTTCGTTGACGAACTGCATGTTGATGTTCAGCGATTTCTGTACCATGTCTGATTTCCGTGACAACTCGTTGATTCGGTGCTCGGTTGCTGCGGCTTCCTTGAAAACCTGCAAATAATTTTCGGCCGCTTCAATTCGAGCCTGAATAGGTGCGATCTCTGTTCGAAGCTGGACCAGTTCAGAGCTGATCGACTCATCCCCAGCGAAGGACATGATCTCGACGCTGGTCTTCACTTTTTCGAGTTTCAACAATTCCAGGTCCAGTTCAAACTGGGCCTCATCGATATTCTCTTTGGAAATGAAACCTTTTTCGTGCAATCGTTGTTGTTGCACGAGCCTGTTTTTTGCCGCAGCGACCGTACGTTCCGCTGCACGAACGTCAATCTCAGCCTCCCGCTTTCTCAAATCAGATAGATTCTGCTTGTTCGATTTGGCCAACCGTTTCTCCAGCTCGGCGATCGAGATTTTCTTGGCCGCCAGATCCAGCTTGGCATCCAGCAACTGTTCCAGTACACGACCGACCAGTCTTGATCGAGTCTGTTGGTCAACGAATCGAACTTCGATTGGCAAAGTTTGATTCAAGTCGCCAATCATTGAATTGATTTGATCCAATTCGGCCTCTTTTCGAGCTGCGATTTTTTCAGCTTCGAACAGTTGCGCTTCTAGCTGTGCGGACTGCCACTCAATCTGGACGAGTGCATTTTTGCTGGTCTTCAAATTGAGCGAACCCGGTGGATACTTGCGGATCATTTCAAGATCCTGAAATGCCGTGCACTGCGCGGAAAACGCAAAAGACAAAACTAGAAAACCGTAGACGGAAATGATTCGAATCATGGTCGACTCCCTGGAGTTAAGATCGATCTGGTTCGATCGATTTTGGTTGGTGTGTTGATAAAATTCGGTGGCTATTTTGATAAGTTCAGCGTTCGGCTGGCGATCTCTTTGGAGTGCAATTGCCTCAGCTGAGCTCGACGTTGGTACAACGCTGCCAACTCCTCTCGGAGCGTTGCCGCTTGCGCCTGTAATTCTTCTCGACGGTCAATCCAGGATTCGTCTGAACTCGAAGGCACTTCGTCATTGACGTCTGAATCAGCAAGACTGCCATTCGGGGCTGAATTCAGCTTGTCTGAATCTGATGGCTCGGATGCGACCGCAACACGAATCGAATCGCGATCTCTGTTGATCTGATTCCAAGTGAGTGAAACTACGGCGATGGCGACCAGTGTCACACCGATGATGGCTAGTTGGCGGACCCATTTTCGCTGCCGGCGATTACTTCGTTGGACGATTGCCTGGGTCAACTTTGCCGGTTCTATCGTGACAGGCATATCGGTCGCCTTGAGCCGTTGGCCCCAGTCATCGTGTTCAAGTTCGGTACGATCAGACATCACTCAGTCATCCACTGTTTCAGTTTTTTCTTAATCCGGTGTAGCCGAACGTGTAGTGTCTCGGCTCGAATTCCCAGCGAGTCAGCGACTTCCTGCCCCGGCCATTCTTCCAGGTAAAACAACACCACGGCGGTTCGATCATCGGCGTGAAGTTTGGCGAGTGCCATTCGCAAGGCTTCATTCTCAGGCTCGGATTGGTTCTCCGACTGCGATCCATACGTCTGCGTGGTTTCGCTGTACCCAGTTGTCAATCTTGCGGCCAACTGTTCCAGCTTTCGTTGAATCACATTGATTGTTCGAAAGTGATTTCGGCATCGATTTACGGCGATCCGTTTTAGCCAGCCCTCCAGTGACCCGACGCCTTTGTATCGATCTGATTTTTGCCAGACGGTCAACAAGACTTCCTGGAAAATGTCATCACAATCGGCATGCCAAGCCATCAGTCGTCCGATGAAGGTCGCCAACGACTGAGCATGCTCTTCAACCAACATTTGCAGAGCTGATTCATCGCCATTGGCGATCCGCTGCATCAGTGCGAGTTCTGCCCGATAGACGGGATCAGAATTGCTGCCTCGATTCCGGGCAACGTCTGCATTCACGGATAGCTCGCTCATGTCTTCAGTTGTAAACGTTGTTTACTTAAAAGACACTTGTCGAATCGCGAATCTTACCGGGTGCCAGACATTTTTGGAAAAAGTGCGATTTGCGAGAAGATTCGAACAAAACACCCGGTCGTGAGGCGTTGATGAGAGCGAAAAAACCGAGCCTTTGGATTAATGTTTGCTCGAGTCGCGACCAGATTGCGTAAAAAATGCCGCCCAGCGTTTCATTCGATGTCGTGTGGCCATCGAAACGCCTGGCGGCAATCGTCGTTTCCGTTTTTAGCTCAACTTCATCGTTGGCCGATCGTTGTCGCGACCAACTGACATCCCATGGATCAAGCGGCGTCGTTGACGTTCTCGGCAGTTTTCTGAAGCAGCCAAGGTTCAATGCCCATCGAAGACGATGTTTGGCCAGACATTGGTATCGTCGCCGGAGCGTTCCATTGATTGCGGCTGATCCCGTCGATGACCTGACCAGCGATCGCAACAGCTTCGGCTCCTTGGTCAACACAGACGGTCGGACCTGCGCCAGATTCAATCGCGTCGATCCAGTCTTTTTGTTCTTCTAAAATCGCATTGCACTTGGGAACATCAATTTCAGATTTTGGCAGGATCTTGGTAAACAGGTTGTCACGAATAAACGCCTGCTGTTCTGGTGTTGTGTCGAGCAAATTGTATTTGCGATCGGCGAGCCATTGAGGCACCTCAACAAACGACACTTTACTGTTGGCCAGATCGACGCACGCGTAACCTTGGTTTCCAAATATCTGAAACGATCGTTCGTTTTGAAAACTGCAACGCGATGCCGTCAAGTTCGCGGCACCGCCACAGCTGAACTGAATCGACGCTTGAGCGATGTCTTCCGGCTCGCCAATCACCGAAACGCCTGTCGCTGCCACGCTGGCGACTTGACCAGGAAATACCGAGTTCACCAAATCAATGTCGTGGATCATCAAGTCGTGTACGACTCCGATGTCGGTCGAGCGAAAGGTAAAGCCACTCATCCTCGCAGCTTGAACAAATCGTGGCTCGCCGACGAGTTTCAATGCGGCCTGAATCGCAGGATTGAAACGTTCGACGTGCCCAACGGCGGCAACGCAACCTGTTTCTCTGGCGATGCGCTGGAGGGTTCGTGCATCACCAACGGAGTCGGTCAACGGCTTTTCAACGAGTACATGAACTCCTGCGCGAAGCAGATCCCGTGCGATCCGAAAATGAAACCGTGTAGGAGTCGCAATCACAGCGGCGTCAATTTGGTCGATCAGCTTCCGATAGTCGGAGACCACATCGACATCAAACTGATCAATGACTTCACGTTGTGCCATCGGGCTGGGTTCGGCGACGCCCACCAACTCAACATTTTCGATCTGTTTAAGCAATCGAACATGAATTTTGCCGAGATGCCCGGCACCGATCACGGCAAGTCTTAACTGGCTCATGCTGCTTTCCTCCTCAACTCGCGACCACGACCATGACGGCCGGATTGGGAGACGAGTACTCGCTCGATAAAGTGCTCAATCTCTGGCAGAAAAGCGTTCTTGGATCGCAGAATCTCTTCGCAATTACTGACTCCGACGCGAGCGCGATACATCAGCCGATAGGCTTCGTTGATCGAATCGATCACGGCTTGGTCAAAGTTGTTTCTTCGCAGAGCAACGATATTGACGCAGCGTGGTCGAGCGGGACTGCCATCGGCAAGCATGAAGGGAGCGACATCCTGTAGCACTCGACTGGCGGCACCCACAAACGTGTAGCTGCCGATGGAGGCGTAGTGAGTGACGGCGACGGATCCGGAGAGAGTGGCATGATGATCGACATGAACATGGCCACCAAGCATCGAGCCATGACCAATGATGACTCGATCACCGATTTTACAATCGTGGGCGATGTGCACATTGCCCATAAAATAGCAATCGCTACCAACGCGAGTGTAGCCGTCTTCTTTTTCGGACGCGCGATTGACTGTCACGCATTCACGAATCACATTTCGGTCGCCAATCACGACTTTCGTGTCCGTTCCGCGATAACTGATATCTTGCGGTTCGCCACCAAGCACTGCGCCCGGCGAGACCAGATTGTCTTCTCCAAGGGTGACGTCACCGAGCATGGTGATGCTGTTAGCCAGTTTACTGCCGCGACCAATTTTTGCTTTTGGACCGATGACACAAAAAGGACCAATCTCTACGCCGGGACCTATTTCTGCTGCCGAATCAACTGATGCGAGCGGTGAAATTTTGGGAGGCGTGGAGTCCAACGGTTGGGACGTTGGTTGTTTGGGTTGAAAGGGTAAGATGTCCACGGTTTCTCATTTCATGCTGGAATGCGTATAGGTTTCGTTTCCGATTGAACCACTTGTTGTAGTAATGCGAAAACCATTTGTGAGTTCAAACGATGTCCGCTCCGAGAGGCGGTGAATTTGCCGACTAAATCCGCGCCAGCCAATGAAAAATCGCCCACCATGTCCAGGACTTTATGGCGGGCGCATTCGTCATCAAATCGCAACGTATTTTCGATAGGGCCGTGATCATCAAAGACCAGAACGTCTTGATAGGTCACTCGTTCACCGAGCCCTTGTTGTCGTAGCTGCTCCGCTTCATGTCGCAGCACAAACGTTCGTGCCGGTGCAATCTCTGATTGAAAGGTCAGAGGATTGACCATGCAGTCGAATCGTTGGGCACCGATCGCAGGACACGGATAACTCAACTCGTAAATGAGTTCCAGTTGACCGTGCAGCGCCGGTTTAGCTTCGATCCAGGAAAACTCGTCGCCGACTCGCAACGCTTCCTGAACAAATATTTTTGGTCGAGGCATATTCAACTCGACAATGTCGACGTTCACCAATGCTTCGATGAACGCTTGGCTGGAGCCATCAAAGCCGGGCATCTCAGCTCGGTCGACCAGAATTTCACAGTTGTCGATTCGCAGCCCGGCCAGAGCCGCCAAGACATGTTCGACCATTTCAACGGCAACCCCGTTGTTGACTAACGTTGTTCGTCGAGGACCATTGATTCGATTTTGCACAATTGCTGGAATCGATGGTTGACCGGGTACATCGGTGCGGACAAAAACGATTCCAGATCCTGCCTTCGCTGGCCGAAACGTGACCTGAATATCGCGACCGCTCCAGAATCCAAAACCGGAAACTGTGACTTCTTCGGAAATCGTCGTCTGTTTTCGTGTGGTTAAATCCAATGGAGTACTTTCACAAACTTGATCATTGGGACGATGAAAACTAGCGACGCTGCTGGATGGGCGAGGCGTTCGCCTGTCCCATCAGCTGTCCAATGATCAAGTCCGTGATATCGTTGTTTGGATTGTGATAGATCACGCTGCTGTTGACGCGAAGCATGACCGAAGATGGATTGTTGGCGTCCATCGCTTCACTGTTGTAACGCAGCACCAACTGAATTTGCTGGGTGTCGCAATACTGGTCAATCAGCTGAGCAACTTGCTGATACGTGTCGTAGTGCAGCTTGGCTTCGGACAGCATCATGTCACGCATCTTGTTGCGCTGTTCAACTTCCATCGCTGCGGACTCTTGAGCCAGTTTGGCTTCCGCCGCAATGTAGTCAGGCGTACCAGCTTTGAAGCGTTTCAAGCCTTCAGCTTTGACGACCAAGTCCTGTTGGGCCTTGATCGAAGCGGACTTGAATTGGTCCGCTTGTTGTTTCAGCGATTCCAGCTGTTGAGAGAAAACGGGGTGATTCTTGAAAACCTTCCCGATATCCACGATGGCAACTTTGGTTTGTGCCATGGCGGACTGGTTTAAGAGCATCATGGAGGTGACTAAAAAAGCCACCGTACCTGCAATCCATCGCTTGGTATTCACTGTCAGCACTCCTTGCCGTCGTGAGTTGGGTCAAACCGACAACAGCAATCCTTTCGCTGTGAATCTGTCGGCTTAATCTATTGATTTTCCGTCGTGTATTCTGCAAAGGTTTGCATTTTGGGTAAATAGAGGTTTCTCGCTTTTTTCGCATTTTTGACTGCTGGCAGTCCTCACATCTGTGATCGCGATGCCGATGCCCAATCGTTGCCACGAAACACTGACAAATTGCTATCAGCAGTAGCTGTGGCAGACCACTCAAGAAAACAGTCCTTACAGGCAGGCTGAGTTTCGCTGTGACAAAGATATCCGCGCACTAAACCCATCCGTTTGGGTTACTACAGTGTTAGATCGCCCCTCTGGCCACGATCAGCATCAACTTCCAAACGACGAAGAATTCGTTCGCGTTGGGAATATAATTCGATAAGATGACGCTGTGTCGGCTAGTGATTGATTTCCGGGAGCACGGCGATGACTCAGATTGATGCTATCAAGCCAGTTCTTATGCGGTTCGCGACGCTTCGGACACCGCAAAAAATCGACGATGAAAAGAAGCCGATCGGCTTTGTGATTCATCCCGATCCAAGCAAAGACCATTTCCTGGCTACTGCGATCGATTTGACCGACATCGAGAAAGCGCGAGCAGCAGTTCGCAGCAAGTTGGACTCATTTTCACCGCTGCAATTCAACGGCGAAGTCAAACAGCTCGAACCAAAGTTGCACCAATTTTCCAATTGGTTGATGAACAATCGAAATCGGATCACCAAATCCGAATTGCAGCAGCACACCGGCAGCCTCAATACGCTTGACGATGTGACTCTCTTGAGGATCTGGGAACAACTGCATTTCCAAGTCCTGGTTCGCCGTTCTGCCAGTGTTCGTCAAGCATGCATCCAGATGTTGATCGCAAATCATTTTCTAGCGACGATGTCAAACTCCGTTTTGCTCAAGCTAATCCAAACGCCGCGCACGCCCGACAGCCCAACAGGGGAAGCGGCAGAACTTGAGTTCTATCGACGACTCGCCCACGCCAGAATCGTTATCGATCGGCGATTGACACCGAAAAAGCTGCCTTTTATCAAAACCGGAACCGGTTATTTTGATTTTGGATTGATGAATTCGATGCTGGATCGAGCGGCAAGTAAATCGGAGATCCAACTATTGAAGCAAGTTCAAACTGAAGTCAGTCAACTTGATCAAATGTATCAAGAGCAATTTCGAATCGAGCGTGGGAAGAAATTGCATGCACATCAAAATGACTTAAAAGCCCGTCGACTGGATTACCTCAAAAAGCACAAACTCGATGCGATGACCCCGACAGAGTTAAAACGACTCGACCTAGACGCCTTTCCACGCTTTGAGTTTTCGAAATTCAAATTCGAGTTTGCGGCTCCCTTGTCACAGGCATTTACGAAAGATCGACTAAGCGAGTTTGCTCTCGCTTCAATTTCAGCCAACCGAGCAGAATCAAGTACGATCAAGTCATTTCAAAGGTTGTTGAGCTCAGAAATCAATCAACGCCGCCAGAATACTGCTCATGTTCGTCCGAACAAAACTCAGATGGTCAGAATCCGCGATGGTCTTTTCAGGCTTCGCACCCAAGATGATTTGGCATTTTCAATTGCTTTTCGACGCACGCCGTTGCTCCGGGGTGACCTCAAGAAGATGTACCTTTCGATTCGTGTCGGATACAAAAACCCGCACGTCGAATCGTTGAGCTACAAACTAAGCATTGGAATCGATACTGAGTCGAGCGAGTTCTTTGAAACGCTCGACAACTCGGAGCAGTCGCTGACTTTACTTTTGTTTCCCAAAACAACACTCAAGTTCAAGTCGAACGTTGCGTTCAAATTTGATGCCACCCTGACGTTGTCTGACGGGAGAATATTAAAACTACAGTGTCAGGGCAACGTTGGAAAACAGCATAACAACGGAATTGCTCAGCTCTCCGTACCGCCTGGAGCCAATCCAGTCGTACAAGACATCGCGACCCACCACGGTGTGAACCGGATTGGCATTGCAGACTATCGACGAGTCGAACAAGAGGTTTGTTGCTATGTGCCAGGCCAGGTGTCGCATATCGAAAACGTGATGGCGCGAGAATACAAAGAACGTCACACGAGACAGTTGACAAGTTCGCAGACGGTCGACGAATTGACCAGCGAATTGGAATCGGAAACGCTCTCCGATTCTTCCACTACAGAACGAAACGAGCTCAGTAACGAGGTTGCGCTCGTGTTGTCAGAAGAATCAACTCTCGGCGCAGGTTTTTCGACGGGCGTGGGCGGATCGATCTATGGTGTTGAATTAAGGGCCGATGCCTATATTGACTTTGCATCGTCGACTGCTTCATCCGACTCCAATACGATGGCAAAAAATTACGCACAAGAAGTGACTCGTCGCGCACTTGATCGTTTGGTTCAGAAGATCTCTGAAAAGCGAACGTCGACGATTCTTCGTGAATTTGAAGAGAACAATCGACATGGCTTTGACAACCGAGCGGGCGACCAAAATGTCACCGGAGTCTATCGATGGATTGACCTGATCTACACGAATCGTCTGGTAAATTATGGGTCGCGTCTCGTATTCGAATTCATGATTCCAGAACCATCAGCGTTTTACAAACAAGCGATTCAGATCCAGGCAGAAGAAGCAAATCAAGCCAATCCAGACGTCGAGGTTCTCAATGAGCCTGATCATCCTTCCGAACTTTCAGGCGGTCTTCAAATTTTATCGGCAACCGATTTGACTCGAGAAAACTATGCATCCATTGCCGCCATTTATGACGCCTCAGTAAGTGCCCCACCTGATCAGACGACAGCTGTTGCCCAGTCGTTTACCGGCAACCCGGACCTTGCCGAATTTAGTGACCCACTTGCTCAGCCGCTACAAGTCCCAATTGATTATGAGTGCACGGAAGCGAACGCATCGCTAACATTTTCCTATGATGCGCGCGACATTTTAATCTTTCATATGCCTGAATCCTTGATCTCGGTGACGATCGGTAGCGGGGACGTTTGGACAATCGAACGAGAGAACGGTAAAGATACCGAAACGGAAACGAACAACTTTCAATTCGATCCCGCAATTGTGGGTTCGATTTCTGGTTCTGTATCGGGCGAAAACATTAAATCGTACACGTTGTCCGTTGAAGCGATCTGCGAACTTAAAGACAACAAATTTAAAGATTGGCAAAACAGCACTTACGAAGACATCATCAACGCCTACAACGCACTTAAGGCGGAATACGACGCAGCCATCAATGCCAATCAAGCTGCCGATGCAGCCAATCCTGAATCGGAACAAATCGATCAAAACCCAAGGTTCAATCAACAAGTCGTTCAAGATGAATTGAAACGGGTCGCGATTGAAATGCTAACCCGACCGTTTGGGATCAACCAGGGACAAGACTTCTACCAACCGGGCACATGTGACATTCCACAAGTGGTTCAAGATACAGCATTTGAGCAATATGGAAACGTCGTGAAGTTCTTTGAACAAGCATTCGATTGGAACTTGATGTCGTTCATCTTCTATCCGTACTACTGGGCAGACAAGTGTCGCTGGGTCGAATTGTTCCAGGCCAAAGGGAGTGATGACCACGTCTTTCGTGCATTTCTCCAAAGCGGAATGGCGCGTCTTGTGGTTCCCGTACGAGTCGGATTCGAAGATGCCGTCAACTACTTTATCGAGAACGGAGATATCTGGGCGAGTGGTGGCCTGGTCGTCGACACCGACGACGATTTGTACATATCGATCGCTGAAGAGTTGCAAAACACCGAGGGCATCGTGGACGATGGGTGGCAAACCACTGTGCCAACGACGCTGACGATCATCCAAAAGGATTCAGCCTCGTTGGACGAAGGTGGTCTCCCATGTTGTGATCATGTCGAATTGGACGGTCACCAGAACCAGACGATAAAGCCATCATCAAATGTACTCAACCTGTTAAACAACAATGGTAATTGAGCGAGGAATCATATGCCTGACCCCGCTAACAAGACGCCATTTGCTGACTCGCCGCTCTCAAAAAACGGCGCTGAAATCGCTCGCTCGATGTTTTCGACACCGAAGCCAATCCAACAAAATGGCGTACAGATTAGTGTTGAAAACGATGTCGATGTTAACGTCGTGTATGACCTCGAAGTCTTTATCGATCGGAATCGTAATCATGCATTCGATACTGACGAGATGGAATTTAGTATCTTTGTCTTCGTGTCAAAGGATGCGTCATATCTGCAAGAAGCGTTTGATAAAACAGATCCCGCAGACGATGAAATCTGCATCTATCTGGAGAACAACGAAGGGGATCTGGTCAGTGATCAAGCTACCTGGATTCGAATCGGCAACCACTTACGATCTCAACCCAAACGATTGAGGGCGATACTTGGCTCCGAATCAGTCCGCTCCTCGTTGCCGATTGGTGGCCTCTTTTCTGAAGACGCAAAAATCGATGAACTTGCACAGCAGGGCTTTCTGGACAACGCCTCTCGTAGCATCGCCCTGGCTCTGTTATCAGGGATGCAACAAATTAATTACCCTGTGTTCTATGTGGGTGACAAAATTGGACAGGGACTTCTGGCATTTACCAAGTGGCTTCGCCCCCTGGTAAAGTTTTCTGATGAGCATTGGGACCCCGAGCAATTCGCGAAGGCGCCAACGAATCGAGGAAAAGAGTTTGCTCCAATATTTTTTCCGTTTTCAAATCAAATTCTGGATCAACTCTTTGATGATGAGAAACGTAACTATGGGCAAGTCATTGCAACGCTTCGAGGATCACTTGCCGTTCAACGTGATCATCTCGCGAGCAAACTAAACCAGTTTGGAAAATTTAAAATCCAGGAATCCTCAGCCGCCCCGGGAAATGCCGATCTTTCGCCTCCATTCATGAGCGAGTTAATTAGAGCTGCCAGCGATGCTCTTTTGGGAGGCGTTGATGCCTTACTTGGATCCGCAGAGTCATTCGTGCCCCAGCTTGAATATCTTGGCAAACGAGTCATTGTTGCACTGAATGCCTTTTACTGTGGGCTTTGGAATTCGTTAGTTGAAGCCGTTCTTGGCCTGGTTGATATCATTGGCTACTTACTCAGGTTCTTGCTGAAATCCGTAAAAATGTACAAGGACTTCCCTCGCCTTGTTCCAAAATTCAAAGAGATGCTGGATGAGTTGATTCAGTCGGCACTGTCGATTGATGTGGGCAGAATCTTAAATGTGATCATTCAACGGGCCCAAACGGTAAGTTGGGACGCCCTGTCGGACTCGTTTGCAGAAAAAGTACGGGCCACAGCAACAACCGCTCAAAATCTGCTCAGCGTGGTCAATGTCGCCTACTTCCTGGGGGCGTTCGTTGGATTTCTGATTGACGTTTTCGTGGGAATCGCATTCACTGCTGGAGCAGCGACCGTTGCCACGCTCGCGAGATGGACAAGTAAAGGCGCGAAGTTTTTTGCGGCGATGTTTTCGCGTCTCGTTAAGAAATTGGTCCCCAAAGGACTGGGTCGTGGAACCACACGTGAATTACCTGAATTGATTCTTGGCCTGATTCAATCGCTTCTAAAGTTTTTCAAAGGCGGCACCGAGCAATCAATCGCATTTATTCGAAGGCTCTTCGATGAGTTGGCTGGATTGACGAAAATTTCGAAGGAGAAACTTGCTGCCGTCATCAAGAATTTCAGACTCTCGAAAAGCGACCTGAACCGCCTCAAACGTATCGGCTATGAAATCACTGATTCGACTGGCGGCGTAGCCAAGATTTGTAAAATCATTCCTTGAACTGGGCGAGGCACAATCCGATGCCATGTATCAGCGCGGGAATTCATAAAGGAAATGTTTTCGTTTCGGCTGAAGGTCTTAACGTCGTTGTTTCAAAGTCATTGTCTCGAGCGATCAAGCGGATTGAAGCCGGGACTTTCAATGGCGGATTTCCAGCGATGCTGACAAGAGTTCAGAAGCTTTCCAAGTCGCTTGCGTTGCAAGTTGGTGACGAAGGTGTTCGACTGTTAAAGAAACACCGATTGGTCGTAAAGTTTCACAAACCCGGGAAAACAACGACTAATATTTCGTTGGTCGACGATTCGGGAAACTTGCTCTTCCGCGGCACGGACGAGGAAATCGTCTTTTACCTGGTTCGAAAACTAGAACAGCTGGAGGACCCCATCAAATTCAAAAATGGGTTCTCTCGAATCGTGAATGGACTACCAAAATTCAACAAGAGCGGTGAAGCGTTAAGAAACTCCAGTATCACGGATCTTGTTCCAAGTGCTCGAGGACTTGCACCTGACTTTTCCAAGACTCCCCACTATCTATTCGATTCATCGCGTTCCATCCAGAAAATTGTGCTCACGGGTTCGCGTGATGCGGACTTTAGACTCGCAAACAAACTTGCAGGACTCGGCAGGACGCCCAAGGGTTACACTTGGCATCATCTCGATGACCTCAATGAATTGACGGGTGAATGCACGATGCAATTGGTAAAGACAAAGCCGCATTCAAAAGCGAGCCATTCTGGTGGTGCAACGCTTTGGGCAAGAATTTTTGAAGTGACTTACAAAAACTGAAAGGAATCCATGACAACGCTCACGGAAACCGAACTCACACTGACGGATGCGGAGTTTGAGGCATTCCAGTTATTGGTCCAAGGACATGTACCCGGCGACTTTCGGACATTCATCATGACCTACAATGGCGGTATGCCCGACTCAACTCAGTACATTTCTGAAGCAGGCGACGAATACTCTGTCCATCAATTCTACAGCGTGACGCATGGTGAATTGACGATTGAATCGATGCTGATCGACTTCTCGCTGGAAGGTCGTTCATCAGATCTCATGCCGTTCGCAAATGATTCAGGAGCAAACCACTATTGCCTTGACATTGGCTCATCCAAACAAGGACAGATTTTCAAAGTCTATATCGATGGTAGCGAACCGGCTCCGGTTTATATTGCTCCATCGTTCAAAAAGTTCTTCGATGGTTTACAAACACCAGAAACTGATCAGTACTTGATCTAGTTCCGCTGGCCATCATGGCGATGGCCCGAAGAATCTTTCTGCCTCCAGCCATCCTATCGTCGACGGCGGCGGGAAAATACGGCGAGTGTCAGAAGAGCGACACCTAGTCCCGAGGCTGGCTCAGGTACCGAAGTTACCAACTGAATGTTGTCGATGCTCAAGACTTCTGTAGATGAAACCCCTTCGTACCGAAACGTCAGCGATGATAGATTTGTCCAGTCGCCGCCGAGACTTGAAAAATCGACAGGACCCGTCCCCGTGAATCGATGCGAGGCACCAGAGGAAGCATCGATGAAAAAGCCGCGAGGTGGATTGCTACCCGTTACATAGTCGTCGACATCTAACGACAGCACATCAAATAGATCCCCGTTATCGTTGGTCAACGTAGCTCCCGGTCGCTGATTCGTAAACGTTCGAAACACTAGTCGGCCGTCACTGCCAGCGCCCGGATCCTCGATGCTGGTGTAATTGGATAGCCTGGTGATGGTGTAGCCAGATTCGCCATAAGTTGAAAAGTTCGTCAGATCCACATCTGATTCAAACATTACGACATCAGCATTTGAAACAGAGCAAAACAGCAAAGCTGCAAATAAAGAGCATTGAACAGTCATTCGATTCATCATTGATTTCATCCACCCACCCAAACAAACCAAGTCAATATTTGGCCAACCCCAGCATCTGGGCCAACCTTTCTTGATCTGAGCATAAAAGCGACCAGCAGCCTCACACGAGGACTGCACTGGTACGCGTAAACGCATGCGAGTCCAGCATCGGACAAGAAATCAGAAAATTTGCCGGCGGAGACACTTAAAGGGCCAGATCAGGATCTGATCGTCACGTTGCCCGCACCGCCGTTCCAGAATTGTCGTGGCATTGGAGCGGTAGAAAATCCGCTTCTTCAGTAGCGAATCGGTTCAACGCGATCCCCCAACCATTCTCAATCGAAGATTTCTCTCAATCGAATCTTGGGGCGATTTGTTCCCGGCGACGTTTACTGACCGTCAATTCAGGTTCACACGCCGCGGGTAAACGTCTCGCGCAATTCTTCGCCGAGCTCGTTGTAGCGGGCGTAAAATGATCGGCTGAGAACGGCCAAGTAAATGTTGAGCCCCAGCGAGAGAAGAAACAACATAAACATCGCCTGCATCTGACCTTGCGATGTGCGGGCCGGCGCGACCTCTTCCTCGTTGCTTTTTGGCTGGTCCTCTTTGTTTTGGCCAGCTCGATCTTTCATCAATTCAGACAGCTTGCCTTGTGAGTCAAGGATCGGATTTCCTGGATCGCGATCCGCAATTCGTGCCGCAGGGCCTGTCGCGTTCAGCTGGCCATCAATTCCAAGTGCCGGGGTTGCCGGGCGTTGATAGTTCACCTTGCGAAGCTCTTGTTTTGCAGCCAATGGATCTTGAATGTAACCTGACTTCACTGGATTCGCGGCCATCTGCTGCTGCCGGCCAATTTTGTCACGATCTTCGATGTACTGGTCGCGCTCGCGAATACCGCTTTCCAGTTTCTCGATGTAGTTCAAAACGTTCTGGCTCACGCCCGTTGTTGGATTCACTTGTGTTGCCGGTGGCTCGAAATCAGAACGGCGATTTCCAAATGGCTCGCCGGTTCGACTCGCTGTTCGCATCTGAGCATTCTGCTGCTTCATTTGCGCCAAGTCAGCTTTAAGTTGTTCATTTTCCTTTTGAATCCTCAGCGCCGCCTGCTGTCGCAAATACTCCTCTCGCTCGGCAATCGTCATCTCACGTTGCAATTGACCAGACGAATGAGGGGACGGGTAGTTGCCGGCAAGTGGCAGATTGCCCTGGCGATTTGAAGCCCCAGCGGTTGGTCGTTCAATCAATGAAGAAACACGACTTTGAGCATCTCGCTGGTTGAAACCCGGAATGAAACGGGAACGATCCATCGGGGTCCGATTTCCGCCAGGGCTGAACTCGTTGTTGCCGCTGGCAGGAGGTTGAGCTACCAAATCATTCGAGCGATGATTGGAACGCGAGAAAGGATTCGTTGGTCCCGTAAAATCTAAATCGCCTGGTGCCGGACCTGGCTTGGGGATCGAGGTCATCCCGCCGTCATTAAATCGACGGTCGGTATTGGCAAGATTGGTATCTGCGATTGTATCTCGCAAGTTCTGACCGGCGTTGGCATTCTGGCCGCGAGCGCGGTCGATCGCAGACTTGCTGACAAACTCGGCGACGTCATATTTTCCACGATCACCATCAGGAAACAAATAACGAAGTCGATTGTTTTCCATATTGCGAATCTGGTCATCGGTCAGCTCGAACCGGATGACACTTTTCTCGGTCTCAAAATCGTATCGCGGCACCCCTTCGATTTCGACGTAACCGATACCGCTGCGATTGGAGTTGTCTTGGTGTTCGAGAATCACGCCAGTAATAAAGTCTTTGGAAACGACCTGATTGGTCGAAGAACTTCGATACTGGACTGGAACGGTGAGAACTTTTTCCGCATCGCTTAGGATCTGCTCGAGATGCTCAGTCTTAACCGGAACTGAGAGCGGACGGAACTTCGACGTCTCACCACCTTGCTGTTGTCGCGTTGTGGTAAACTCGGGTGGTTGACCATCCGTGTCTTCTTCGGGCCCGTCGTCAGGTACAGGTCGGCGCAACAAACCTTGTTGTTGTGCGGCCGTACTGGCAAACGTTTTGCGCGAGACTGGCACATCAACGACCTCTCGATTTGAATCAACCGGAGAAAGGTTTTTCTCGACTGACGTTGACTCGTTTTTATTAGGTCGCAAAGGTTGCTGGCCGACGACAATCCCTGTCGTTACCAACACCAGCAAAGGAACCATTATTCCCTTCATGGAATCGCTCCAACGATTTTTGATGGTTTAAGTAGCTGAAATGGTAACGAACCCATTGAATTTGGGTAAATAGCGAAATAGCGCCGACACCAAAAAGAGGGCAATTGGCGCTGCTTAACATGCTAGCAGTTTATGGCCGACATCAAAACAAATTCTGATTTGCCCCCTAAGGTCGGCCGTTCACCGTCCAAACGCTCATGGAAGGAACGACTACCCTGGAAGACAATTTTCCGGCTGGTCGTGTTTGCCGCAGCAGTTTTTGCGGTCGGCTGGATGGTCTATCAATCAGCGGATCAGCTTCGCGAACATCCGATTCGGCTTAGCGAGATCGGTTGGCAGTGGTGGGTGTTGGCGGTTTTATCGTACACCTCAGCCATGCTGCTTTCGAATCTATTCTGGTATCGCATTCTCAAAGCACTTGGGCAAAATCCTAAACCACTGGACTGCGTTGCTGCGTTTTTTGCATCGCAGCTGGGAAAGTATATTCCGGGAAAAGCGATGGTGGTTGTAATTCGCACCGATATGATTCGCGGGGACAGGGTGGATCTGAAACCAGCCATCGCCAGCGTCTTTGTCGAGACATTGACTTGGATATTCGTTGGTTCGGTGATCGCCAGCGTCTTGATGTTGCTGCTATTTCGAGAACAAACGGTCTTGCAGATTGTTGCCATCGGGTTAATGATCGGCGCAGGTGTCCTGACATGGCCGCCATTTTTTCGTCGAATTGCGGGCAAGCTGAGCTCTTTGGGCAGTGGTAAAAAATCAGCCAAAGTTTTTAGCGGTCTGACGTTCGGTACGATGGCATTTGGCTGGATCGTCATGACGATCGGCTGGTGCCTCAATGGGCTAAGTCTTGCCTTGGTCGTACAAGGAATACCTGGCATCAACGGTCCAGGCGCAGGGTTCCTGTTATGCCTCGCGTGTGTTTCGCTCGCGACCGTGGCGGGCTTTGTATCGCTGCTGCCCGGCGGGGTTGGGGTCCGCGAATTGGTCATCATCCCATTGTTGGGTCCTGTCATCGGACCAGCGATGGCGATCGTTGCTGCCGTTGTCATCCGACTGGTTTGGTTAAGCTCCGAGCTGTCGACCGCTGGTATAATTTATCTCTATCGTTTTTCGATCCGCACAAAATCGTGACCATGGCATTTCAACGACTCTCCATCATCATCCCTGTCTTCAATGAACAAGACTCTCTGGCGGAGTTGTTTCGACAGATTTCCAGCGTTGGGCAAACGCTCGAACAGGATATCGAGGTCGTTTTTATCGACGATGGCTCGACCGACAATTCATGGAACGTGATGTCCGACATTGCCGAGTTCAACGATCACGTTCGTTGCATCAAGTTCCGACGGAACTTCGGCAAAGCGGCGGCGCTTCGTGCAGGTGCTACCGAGTGCACGGGCGAATTGGTGGTCACGATGGATGCTGATCTACAGGATGACCCGGCCGAGATCCCACGACTGATCGACGCATTGGGTGACGACTACGATTTGATCAGTGGCTGGAAAGAAGTTCGACACGATCCGATCGGAAAAACGTTTCCTTCAAAAGTGTTCAATTGGATGGTCGGTTTTCTTTCGGGAGTCAAACTGCACGACCATAACTGCGGCTTCAAAATCTATCGGCGAGAGATTTTCGATTCGGTCAAGTTGTATGGCGAGATGCACCGTTTCGTGCCTGTACTGGCTGCCGCCAAAGGATTTCGCGTCGGCGAAGTGGCAGTCAATCACCGACCGAGAATCCACGGATACTCCAAATATGGTTGGTCGCGTTTACCAAAGGGCTTTCTCGATTTGTTGACGGTCAGTTTTTTGACCGGTTACAACCAACGACCGCAACATGTGCTGGGTGCGATTGGACTAGGCTCGTTTGTGCTAGGCTCGTTGGGCTTGGTATACATGGTGATCTATTGGGTCCTGCGAATGAGCTTCGAAGAGTTTGCTGGTTGGGCTCCGCTGCACCAAAGACCGTTTCTAATTTTTTCGCTGGGCGCTTTATTGCTGGGTACGCAACTGCTATGCATGGGATTTTTGGCCGAACTAATCGTTGCTCGAGGACAAGAATCGCAAGAACCTTATTTGATTCGGGAGAAAATCAACCCTCGACGGGAAGACAAATTCGAGGAAGAAATTAACGTATAGTTGTGGCTCATTCATTCTCCAGCAAACGCTTCGACATCACGTGAACGAAACTTCCCGACACTCCAACGAGACCTGCCCCGCTGAGTTGCCGAATTTCTGCGCCCAGCGTCATTGGTCCATCTTTTGGATCCTCATCTTTTGCTCCCTCGCCGTCGTGTCGGGTCGAATCATGACCGCGAATCTTGATCGCGCAGGAAGCGACACACCTTTTTACTCTGCCAATGACCGGAGTCGTTGGGCAACGATCCGTGCCTTGGGTGACGACGAAACCTACATCATCGACTCGGTGATTTTTGCTGACGAAGAAATCCGCTGGGACACGATCGATAAAGTTCGGCATCTCGGCGAGGATGGAAAATTTCATTTCTATTCCAGCAAACCCCCGCTGATGCCCACCATCCTGTCCGGGCTGTACAGAGTCGTCCATCAGTTCACAGGATGGACGCTGCGTGACGACACATCGGCTGTTGTTCGGACGATGATGTTATTGTTCAACGGTGGTGGTTGGTTTTTGTTTTTGTATTTTTGTGCATCGTTGATCAATGCGATTCCAGTCCGCGACTGGACCCGATACTACGTTTTGGCTTGTGCCGGATTTGGGACGTTTTTGTCGACCTTCGCCATTTCGCTGAATAACCATTTACCGGCTGCGATCTGTGTCATGGCGGCGCTCTATTATGTCGCGGAAATTTGGCGACGCGAGCAAGCACCCAGTTGGATGTATGCGCTTTGTGGATTGTTCAGTTCGCTGGCGGTTGCCAATGAACTGCCCGCACTTTCGTTTTTGGCGTTTGCGGGATTGTTCTGTTTGTTGAAATCGTATCGCCAGACGTTGACGTCATTCCTGGTGCCCATCCTGCTCGTGACGTCCGGTTTCTTTTACACCAATTATTTGGCACATGGTACGTTCTCGCCTGCGTACGCGCACCGGAGTGATGGAAACGTTGAAGCGACAGCGACCGGTGCATTTGCAGACGAACTGAACGACGGCCGATTTCCCAAAGAGTTGCAAGAAGTTGCAAAAAATGCGTTTGAGTTTTCGTTGCCGGTGGTTGAGCAGGACGGATGGCCCAGCACTCCCGATGAGATCAACCGATGGGTGGTCCGCGATCAAATCGGATCGACGCAGTTTGCCATTCAAAACGTATCGGGTTCCGACGAGTATACGATTCACGCTTGGAAGAACTGGTACGACTATCCCAACAGCTATTGGTCAAAAACCAACGATGCAAAAAAATCAGAAGTCGATCGCGGTCAGGCTTCGATTGAAGTGTACGCGTTTCACCTGTTTTTTGGACACCATGGCATCTTTTCGTTGACGCCAATCTGGCTGTTGGCGTTTGCCGGCATGGTCGCCCTCGCCGGCGGAATTAAACTGGCGGGTCGATTCCAGATGAAATGGCTTGGCTGGATGGCGTTGGCAATCACTGCGGCGGTCATTCTGTTCTATCTACGCAGGCCCGAAATGGACCGCAACTACGGCGGGGTAACCAGTGGTTTGCGATGGGTTTTCTGGTTGGCCCCGATCTGGCTCGCCTGCATGCTTCCCGTCGTCGATTGGCTAGCGAGTTCGAAGTGGGGAAAAGCGGTCTGTTACGTGTTGTTGCTGGCTAGTATCCTTTCGGCTGGTTATTCGGCAGACAATCCGTGGGTCCAACCCTGGTTGTACGAAATCTGGGATCTGACTGGCATCGACAAGTAAGCCATCACAGCTTGTCCAATCGGTCGGACACGCGTTAGATTGTCGCCACAACATTGATTTCAAGTGCGCTCGCGACGATTTTCGACCATGCAAATTCAGTTTTATAATTCGCTGACCAATCAGTCCGAAGAGTTTACACCGATTGATCCCGGGAAGGTTCGCATGTACAGCTGCGGACCGACGGTTTACGACTTTGCCCATATCGGAAATTTTCGTTCATTCCTGTTCGGTGATTTGCTGCGGCGTTTTCTGGAGTTCGCGGGCTACGATGTTCACCACGTGATGAACATCACCGACGTCGGACACATGGTCGAAGGCGAAGCCGACAAGATGACCGAAGCCGCCAATCGCGTGAAGGTCAACAAAAAATCAGGGCGTCTCCCCGAAGGAGCCATCGGCGATCCTGACGATCCGTATCAAATCGCTGCCTATTACACGGACGCATTTATCGAGGACGCCAAACGACTCGGTTACAAAGTCGCTTACGAGTACCCCGAAAATGTTCCCCATGCAACGGATCATGTTGAAGGGGAAGCGGGGATGATTGGCATGATTCAAAAACTGCTCGATCGCGGTCACGCGTACATTGCCGATGACGGCGTTGTCTACTACAGCGTCGAGTCGTTTCCCGAATACGGGCGGCTCAGCGGTAATGCACTGAAAGATCTGCGCAGCGGAGCAGGGGATCGGGTCTCCGAAGCCGATCAAGCCCGTAAAAAACATCCTGGCGATTTTATGCTGTGGAAACCTGACTCGCACCACATCATGAAATGGGACTCGCCATGGGGCGTCGGCTATCCAGGTTGGCACATCGAATGCAGCGTGATGGCTCGAAAGTTACTCGGTGCCGATGTAATCGATATTCATACCGGAGGTGAAGACTTAATCTTTCCGCACCATGAATGCGAGATCGCCCAGTCGTGTGGCGCAACCGGAAAAGACACCTTCGCACGATTCTGGATCCATGCGCGGTTTCTGTTCGTCGAAGGCGAAAAGATGTCCAAGTCAAAAGGGAATTTCTATACCGCGCGCGACGTCTTTTCGGGCAACGTCCAAGTCATTGACGATGATGGCAATCTGATAAAACTTGGCAAAACAGTTCCGCCCGCAGTGTTGCGCTACGAATTGATCAAGTCACACTACCGCACCAACATGAACTTCACGGCCAAAGGACTGCGAGAATCTGCAGCGTCCATTGATCGAATGAATACTCTCCGGGCAACGCTCGAAGAAAAAACGGGTGGAGAAACTGCAGAAGTCGATTTGAGCCATCCGATCCTGAAAGCGTTTGGAGAAGCTCTGGGTGACGACTTGAACATCGCCGGCGCTCTGGGGGTTGTGCACCCATGGATCCGGGGCGAACATCCTGACGCGCATGAGTCGCTGGCCGTTCTAAAAAAGATCAACTCAGTCCTGTCGGTTTCACCGATCAATGAGGGGATCGAAAATGCGATCGAAGAACTCGTCTCCGACGAAGATGCTGCAACGCAAGAACAAGCGGAACAGTGGTTGGCTGAAATGACGGAGGCCAAAAAGGAGAAAGACTACGCAACGTCGGATGCCATTCGACAAAAAATCCTCGACGCCGGTTTTGAAGTCCAGCAAACCGCTGAAGGTGCCACGATCAAAAAGAAACTCTAACTTCGATCCGCAAATTGACTCAGCCAGCGGCTCAAGAGCTGAGGCACAATCCATCGTTGGTCGACAGTTCCGTCAACTCTTCGAAGACGAGTCGTTCAGCCAAATCAAAGTCCACGTCAGCAGCATCTTCGATCTCTTCCGCCAACCGCGAGAGGATATTTTGCTGGATTTTCCCGCGTGAAAACGCCTCAACGTAAGGGACCAAGTGAAACATGACCAGCGAATACCTGGGGATGAAACGCGTCGGGAATCGGCGTTCCAACTCAAATCCGATCTCTTTTTTCAACTGAAATTTTGGATCGGCCACACTCGCCCGCATCGTTGTATAGTTTTCGATCGCCATATCTGCAATTGCATCAGCATTCGGTCGGCGAATCCGGTCAAACTCAGGCAGCACCTTTGACCAATCATCATCGAATTGATCCAACAAACGGATCAACTCGCTACAGTCTTCGAAACCAGAATTCATGCCTTGCCCATGGAATGGCACGATCGCGTGCGACGCATCTCCAAGAATGAGTGCACAGTCTTGATGATACCAGGGACGACATCGGACCGTTCCCAATGGACCTTGGGGATGATCGCGATAGTCAACGACCAGATCCGGAATCAACGGCAACGTGTCGGGAAACTGCTCACTAAAAAACCGTGTTAAAGTTTCTGGATCATCAAGCGTCTCGAAACTGGCCGGCCCTGTTTTGGGCATGAACAACGTCACGGTAAAGCTGCCGTCTTGATTCGGCAACGCGATCAACATATATCCACCGCGAGGCCAAATGTGCAACGCGTTTTTTTCGATTTGATATGCCGGCTCTGCAAGGTCCTCGAACGGTCCTGCTGGAATCTCCAGTTCCTTGTAATCATGGTCAAGAAACTCAGAAACAAAATGACCATCGACCGCCGGCATCAAAGCACGTCGAACTTGCGAGCCCGCTCCATCGGCACCAATCAGCAATTGAAACGATTCTTCACGTCGTAGACCGTTAGCGATATCGAAAATCGACATCGTTTGGTTTTCAAAATCGACTGACTCAACTTTTTGCTCAAACAAAATATTGACCGGCGGTGCCTCCTCGGCACGATCCATCATTAGCAAGTTCAGATCGCGTCGGGAAACGGAATAGATGACTTCATTCTCGCGTTGCCCATAAGGCATCAACTCGAGCGAACCATCCACCATGTGGAGCATCCGACCAGTCATTGGAATTAAAAGTGGTTCGACATCCTGCATCAAATCCGCCTGACGCAATGCATGAATACCTCGCGAGGAAAGGGCGAGATTGATCGAGCGTCCAGAATCCGTTTCATCCAGACGGGGATCGGCGCGACGTTCGAGGATGGTTACGTCGTAACCCCGTTTGCCCAGCATGACGGCAAGCAACGACCCGACTAGCCCGGCACCAGCAATATGAATTCGTCGATTGCGAATTGCCATTTTCTGTTTCTTAAAGTGAATTCAACCGAAGTGCATCAAGGCGTTCGGCAAGTGTATCGACAAATTGCCAAATCTCTTCAAACGTATTGTACAGCGGCGTCGGTGCGGCCCGAATAACGTTCGGCTCGCGCCAGTCGGTGCGAATCCCCGAGTTTTCCAGCTGTTCGTAGATCGCCTTGCCACAAGACGTGCTCTCACCAGATTGACCGAGATCAACCTCCAGCGATAACTGACAACCAGACATCTCCTCAGGAGCAATCGGCGTCACTTGATCGCCCAACCGGTCTCTCAAACAAAGCCGAAAAAACCGATGCTGCTCGCGAGACTTTTGCCGCAATGGGGCCATGCCACCTGCCTCGCGAAAGACTTCCAATGAGGCCAACACGGCTGCCATCGACAGAATCGGAGGATTACTCAACTGCCAACCTTCGGCCGTTTCGATTGCTGAAAATTCACCCGTCATTAAAAAACGACTCGCTTCGTCGTGCCCCCACCAGCCTGCCATTCGAGGTAGCGATCGGTTCTTCACATGACGTTGATGAATGAAGCACCCGGCCAGCGAACCTGGACCCGAATTGAGATACTTGTAAGAACACCAACACGCAAAATCGACACCCCAATCATGCAGTTGCATTTCCACGTTGCCAGCCGCGTGAGCACAATCAAAACCGATTGGAATCTCGTATTCGCGAGCCACCTTGGTGATTGCCTGCATGTCAAATACCTGGCCCGTGTAGTATTGAACTCCAGGTAACAGGATCATCGCCAACATATCGCGATGCCGCACAATCGAATCACAGATCGATTCGGTTGAAAAGATCTCGCCGTTGATATCTGGTTCGATTTCGATCAACGACTCCTCTGGATCACAACCGTGCAGCCGAATCTGTGACTCGACGGCATTCTTGTCAGAAGGAAACGCGTGCGCTTCAATCAAAATACGGTCCCTGGAACCTTTTTTGGGACGATAGAAGGTCGCCATCATCAAATGCAGGTTGACCGTCAAGGTATTCATGACGATCACTTCGTCATGTTTTCCACCGACCAAGTCTGCCATCGGTCCCGTCAAATGTTCATGGTAATTGAGCCATGGACGCGGCTCGGTAAAATGCCCCCGGACCGCCATCGACTCCCATTTGTCGAGCTCTTGTGTAACGAATTGTCGAACCGATTTTGGCTGCAACCCTAATGAGTTACCGACAAAGTAGAGATCCTGTTGTCCGTTCGTCGTTGGCAGAAAAAACTGCTCTCGAAATTTTGCCAACGAATCCTGTTGGTCAAGCTGACGGGCGAATTCTAACGTAGGTGATGGACTCATGAACTACTCTGACTCAAACGTTGCCGGAAACAACATGGGACGTGAAGGCGCGGCGTCGGATCCGAAAGCGGGAATCTGCAAATTTAAAACGTATAAGCCATCTTTTAAATCGTCATCGACATACACCATCTCGGTAATCGTTTTGTCTTGACGCGAATCAGCGGCCACTGAATGCGTTTCCTCAGGAACGTTCCAAAAAAGATGGTGGTTGGTCAACAATCCATCGTCATACATTCGATCGACAGAAGGCAGATCGACCAACAAATGCTGCACTCCAGCGTCGATAATCGACTGCATCGCATCGACAGTAAAGAAAGCTGGCGAAAACTTTTCACCATAGGCTCTTGTCTTTTTGTCCGCATCATTGGGCAATGTTCGAATCACCAACGCCGTCGGTTTCGTGTCCTCAAGCGACACCTGCTTAAAGCCGCTCTCTAACATCTTCGCGGTAACCACCTGATCATCCGCGTCCAACTGCGGACGATAGACTTCCTTTTTTTCGGCGATCGACAGCCGTGAGACCGGCACCGGGCGAACCGATATCAGAACGGCCACCATCAATGAGTCCATCGCTGCGTGACCAATCCAGATATCTTCATTGACAATATGACTGATCGTCTCCGTATGGGTACCGTTGCAATGCGGGATCATCGAAAGCGTGTCGACATTGCAGCTGCCCCCGACGGACGTATCGCCGGTAAACGAACCCAACTTCAAAACGACCTCTTTGGCTTGCTCTGTCCCAAAGTGGTTGGGCTGGGGCCCAGAAAAATCAAGCGTAATCGCAATCGAGCTCGCGTTGCGAGTATCACAAGTTACCGCTTGCTGTTCGTGTTGCAGGGTCAGCTTCATGGACTCGCCAAGGATCGTTGCAGTGATGGGATTCAAGTCACGATTTCAGACACGCATATCTTAGACCGAGAAGCATTCGCAATCCATCGGCGAAGCTGCCACATTGCAAGTTGTGACGCGAATTGGCTTACTGAAACAACGCGGCGACAGCAGAAAGACAAGCGAGAGGTGGTTTTGAATCAACCGCGAGAGAACTATATTGTCGGATCCAATTCGTCCAATGCGTTTCAATGGATTCCAATCTGCTGATGGCACAAACGATTCAAATCCCGCTGCTCCATGACCATCATACGCATCCGCTGTTGTACGCAAGCTTGGGGAGCGCTGTTAATCTGGAGCCTGTTCGCGACAAAGTCCAAGCCATCGAATTGTTGCAGCAACGGGCAGATGAAATGGATGGCAAGCAAGCGTCTGACCAAGTCGATTTAATCTTGGCGTTGGGCTGGCGAAGTAACCAGTTTCAGTTTTCGCAATCGGATCTTGAATCTCTGCCTGCCCTGGCCGTCTTCAATCTCTCGCTGCATCAGTTGCTGGTTAATGCTTCCGGTCGAGAGTTGCTTCGCGAGCGTTACGGCGATGATGTTGATCACATCGAAGACCCGCACTGGTATGAGTTGAATTTTCGCCGAGTGCTAAATTGGTTTGCCAACCTTCATGCGACTCCGGAAAACCTGATCGCTTTCTATCGGCACCTGGAAAGCATCGGGATCTTCTCGGCAGAAGAGTTGCTGCTGGTCGATGAAGACGAGATTAACCTGTTTGAGACAGCAGGACTCTCTGATCGCACGAAGTTCTGGGCGGCTCCAGATTTGTACGACCAGCTTTCGCCAGATGCCAAAACGGCGGTTAGTGGTCTCAAGTTGTTTACCGACGGCGCGATCGGCGCCCGAACTGCCGCGTTGTCACGACCCTATCTCGACGAACCGGACAATCATGGCATGCTGGTCTACGAAGATCGGGCATTGCGTGAGACCATCGATTCCTGCCTCGATCGTACACCCTCGCTTGCCATTCACGCGATCGGAGATCGTGCGATTTCCCAAATCATTGAAACGCTTCGGGATCTGTCCCGCGAACGTGCTGTCGACGGAGTTCGCATTGAACATGCCCAGCTCTTGTATCGGGACATGGCTGCCGCCGCCAAGGATCTTGGTTTGACGTTGTCGATGCAGCCAAACTTCAGTAACGACTCGATTCACTATCGGGATCGATTGCACCCATCGGATTGTCAACAGAACAACCCGTTCCGAATGCTCATCGACGAAATTGGTTTCCGACCCGGCGGCGACCTGATCTTTGGCAGCGACGGGATGCCCCACGGAGCAGCCAACGCTTTGCAACAATCCTTGGTCACAGCGCTCCCGCACCAACGTTTGGCTTTGGAAGAATTGATCGAAGGATACGGCGGCGATGATTCAAAAGGAACAATCGAACTGGATTTGGAGTTGCCGGAAACCAGATAGAACGTGCCACCGCCTCGCCAGTTTGCCAACGATTCATTACGCTATCGGGACAACTGTTCTTACTATGGCGAATCGAACGATGAATCACGGAATCTATTACGGCGAGTATCTTCAGCTCGACAAAATCCTCGATGCTCAGACGTTGGAAAGCGAAAAATTGGGCTCGCCGGCTCACGATGAAATGCTATTTATCATCACGCATCAAGCGTACGAGCTGTGGTTTAAACAAATTGTCTATGAGTTGCGATCCGTGGTCGACGTGTTTGATGATCCGACGGTCGAAGAACGGAAAATGGGGACGGTCATTCATCGACTTGCTCGAATCAAATCGATCCAGCGTGTATTGATCCAACAGATCGACGTGATTGAAACCATGACGCCGATGGACTTTCTGGAATTTCGCGACTTGTTGGTTCCAGCATCCGGATTTCAAAGCATTCAATTCAAGCAGATCGAAATCTTGCTGGGACTGAAACGAAAACGACGAATCAAGGCGGATCAAGAATTTTTTCATTCTCGTTTAAACAAAGAAGATCTGGCAACCCTTGATGAACTTGAAACCAAACCAACACTGTTGGAGTTGACCGATCGTTGGCTCGACCGAATGCCCTTCCTGGAATTTGACTCGTTTGATTTTTGGAGCGCCTATCGAGATGCGGTGGACAAAATGTTGGCGTCCGATCGAAAAATTATCGAAACCAATGATACGCTGACGGATCGGGAAAAAGAGTTTCAAGTTAACGATCTTGAGCAAACCAGAAAACGTTTTGAATTGGTCCTCAATGAATCGCAGTACAACGAAGCTCGAGAGTCCGGAGAGTTTCGTTTTACCCATCAGGCATTCTTGGCCGTCTTGTTTATTCACTTGTACCGTGACGAGCCGATGCTCTACTCGCCCTTTCGTTATCTGACCTTGTTGGGAGATATCGATGAAGGGTTTACCACGTGGCGTCAACGTCATGCGACGATGGTGCGCCGAATGTTGGGCTCGAAAATTGGTACCGGCGGATCGTCGGGCCACGATTACTTGAGTGCGACCACCCGACAAAATCGAGTGTTCACTGATCTAATCAGACTGTCGACATTTCTGATCCCCAGAGCGGACCTGCCTGTCTTGCCCAGCAAACTCCGAGGCTCGCTCGGTTTCTTTTTTGGCCGTGAAGAAAAGTGACGTATTCGACGGTCATTTCGGTCTAACCCGACGCAGGCATCGATCGATGGCTTCGACAACACGTTGGTTGAACCTTTTTAGGGGTCGTTGAATCGCGAAACATGAAGCGACCACAACAAAACCTTAACATGAGTTGGTCGGGTTTCTTAACGTTGGTTCACAGCCCGCTGGGATTACGGGTTCAAAGCAAAATCTTTTGCCACAGCGAACTGCGTGACAACCAAGATGCCTTAACCGAAATTTCATTCGATTGCTGTATGCTGCTCTCTTGCAGGGTCCGAGCGTCGAACGCAAATGTGCTCGGTTACCCTGCACCTGCCTCGACCTCCACGACCACGAAATCCGAGCAAAATACAAAATGATCTTCGAAGTTGTTTCGGCGGACGTAGACCAGGGACTTATCAAAGGGACCACTGGTTTTTGTCCTGTCGCAATCACAGAGGGCATGAAGAGTGATCTAATTAAGCCACTGATGTCCTTGGCGAAAAATCAGGCGAAGTCGGCAATCGAAAACAAGCCGACCGAAGCGAACGAACTCAACGATTTTTATTCATCGTTTCCCATCAAGCTTTCCAATCAACGCTTTCGTCTGCTCACGCGTGGAGCATGCGTTAGCGGAACGTCTGAATCGCGCAAATTTATTGTCCACCAGATGTTGATACCGCACCAGAATGATTGGACTTGCGGCCCGGTTGCCATGTTGGCCAAAGAGGATGCCTGGATCACTCAATGGTCCACAAAACCCCAACTGCTCAAGCCACGATCGATTGAGGTTCCAACGCTTTCACCAAGAATTTGCCGGCACTGGGAATCCAAGACACGCGATGGCGGCTGGGCTGGCCTGCCATTGGAAGCGTTTGAAAAACAACAACCCTGTTTGTTGTCGACCGACAGCGATTTCAGCTCGCGTGACATCCTCGAATTGTTCATGGAAAGCCAATCACTCCTTCGGTACCAGGACCGTTGGGACATTCCGTTTTCAATTCGCGCGTGGCACCCCTTTGGATCCAACAACTATTTCTGGTCGGTGGTTGACCGGGGCACTCAACAAGAGATTGAATTTATGCACCTGCCCAATGTGGTGCGAATCGATTTAACCAACCCTATGAGTCAAGCGACTTGTAAATACGCCAATGCGGCGCGGGCAGGCAATTGGGTTAACCTGCAGCGAGGTGGACGAACGGATAGTCACACGTCGCTGGCCCAAGACGAGGAAATCAAACTGGCGCCGCCTACCGAACGCGAACCCGTTTCACCTGGCTCATCGAGTATCAGCAGCGGCATTCGGTCATCGGGGGCGAGCAGCTTCAAATTGTCAGCTCAAAGTTCGATTAAGCTGGCCAGTCCAGCTGAGCCTCGACAAACCGATGGGCCAACCGTTGAATCCGGTGTCGCTTCACGCAGTAGCACCAGACTAGGGGGCACGAATTCCGTTGCGGCCGACTCGCAAGATCCAGCCGCCAAAACAAATTCGGCACAACCCAAGAAAAAGCAATTTCGCGATTCAGATGCCGAGATAGAAAGCTCCGGTATTGAAGAGCCTCTCGCAAAACCTGCGCAACCATCTTTCTTGCAAAAATGGCTGCCCTCAACGAGCGATGGATGGATTCGAACCGGAATCGTCTTTGGCGTCGTGGCCGGCCTGAGCGTGGGTATCTGGTATGCCATCAGCATGATTCAAACAACACTCGAAATTGCTGACAACATCGGTGGCAACCAAGTCGCCATTATCGGCAACAATACTCCCAATGACGACGAGCCTGACAATAGCGACCCTGATTCATCAGACCAAAGTAACTCGTCGACAGAAAACTCAGACGCACCTGTCTCCGAGTCAACCGATTCGACCGACGCCGACGACACGAACGGAAACAGCAACGATCCAACAATCGTCGACAACGTTGATCCAGCCGACAGCGATCCGAATCCCATCGAAGAGAAACCGCTAACCAGAGTGGAACTCAAAGCTGCGATCGCAGCGATGAAGATACCGGCATCTTACAATCTTAAAAGACCGGTAGACGAATCCGAACCGCAGTTGCTGTTTTCAATTCCCGTTCGAAAAAAGGGGCTCAATGAGTTCCTGCTGATCAATTCCAACACCGACAATAAGAAATACCTTTGGACATGGGATCCTTCGGGGGATTCAGCCAAGTTGGAATTCGAACCCGGCAAGACCATGGCAACCATTTCATTGATTGAACGATCCGAACCCGCGGATGACCAAAGCACGTCCAGCGATGAATCGGTCAGCGGTGAACCCGTCAATGATGATGAATCAGTCAGCGAAACGCCTGATGAAGAAACAACCTCAGTCGCCACGGATTTTGTCTTCCAATGGGTTCAGGAAAAGAAGCTGGATTGGCGCGACTACTACCGGGTAATCGCCGGACGACTGGAAGTTGGCATCATGGGCGGCGGACACGCCGAAATCCAGGTGCCGCTGGCTAATCCCGTCAACACCAAACGGTTTCGCATTGCTGATGCGACGTTCGATGGGCTGCAGGTAAAACCTCATCTGCAGGACTATCTGACGAACACCACTGGGTTTGAGAAATTCATCTGGAGTGTCGATAACGTGCGTGTGCCAGAGAAAAATCTGGCCAAACTTGACGAATCCGAAGATACAGAACAAGTTCCAATCTGGAAAGGAAACGTCGACGACAGTCGCGTGCGATTGGTCTTAAATGAAGAACTGGTGCGTAGCGAAGTTGCCAAGTTATTGAAAGTGGACCTTTCTGTCCCCGGTCCGATGACCGAAACGATTGATCGCCAAATTAGATACCATTCACCTTTGGGAATTGAAACGAAGGCCAGTTTTTCGATCGACCGGGAATTTGAGGGACAAGTCGTACTGGACCTAAGAAGCCGTTTTCTGTTTGATGCAAAGGGCGAGGATCTGGGAAATATCTATTTCGACCGCATCCCCAACCTTCGAGCAGACACGCCCACGAAAAAGAAGAAGAGCGTGTTGCCAGACTATCTGATCTATCGTCTGCTTGAATTCACTGGAACCAATGGCAAAAATGCCAAGACGGCAACCCGAATCATTGGGAGCAATGGGAAAGGATGTACCAAGGCACCGACCGATTTGCAAAAAGCAAGCCTCGCAATTGCCGGCGTTTATCACAAGTATGTCACGAAACTGCTCGAAAATGAAATCGAGTTTGAAGTGTCGCGAAGTGGTGGTCCCTTGCGCAGCCGATTCGAAGTCAAAGTCAACCAATTTGATTGGGAACAGACAAACGTCTCAGAAAAGTAGACCAACCAACGGTCACTGCGCAACCGACATTTCTCCACTCAAACGATCGCTCCACTCAAACGATCGCCGTTCAACGCTGGCGTTTTTCCAGGTCTCGATGATCCAACCCCCGACAGCCTTCTTAGCGTAGGCGACTGATGTAACTCAAGAATTCTCGATCAAGCTTGACCAGGTCGTCGCCAAAGTAATCCTTGAATTCCGACAAGCGTTGCTCTTTCGTATCGATCTCCAGCGGCTTCTTGGCCGCCAAATGCTCAAGGTACTTAACGTAGTCTTTGGATCGTCGGGTCAACAAAAAGTGATTCAGTGCCCAAGCCTCAGCGTACGCGTCGAGCGCTGAGTCCTGCTGCCTCAGTCGATTGTCTTCCGAAATCAGCGTCTCCAGTGAGTCTGCGGGGCGTCGTTTGACGTAGTCAATGAAGCGAAGCAATCGCTGCTGAAAAATGAGACCAGGCTTTTGCCAACCCCGTTTGCTCTGTAGATCGGGAGCTTCAAAATACATCGCCAAACCCTCATTGACCCACAATGGGCAATCGGCAAAACGGGTTTGGATACCGCGATTAAACAACAGCTGATGCGTCCCTTCATGAATCACTGTCGCCACCATGTTGATCGCAGCGGGGTTTTGCAACACTTGCTCAATCTTTCGATCATTCAACTCAACGCCAACCGGAACGTTGTCGGCAGTCAAGTCATACATGGTCACACGGTTATTCTGCACGTTGTAGTACGCCACCATATTCTGTCCGGGCCCCAATTCACGATCGACATGACGTTGGTACTCCGCCTTGTTGCCAAAAATAATTGCGACCAACGGAAATTCAGTCTCAGTCAGTTTGAATTTTTTCCGACGCTTCCAGTACGCTTCAAAGCCTTTGAACAACCGCACTTCATATAAGTTGCCAATCCACCGCGCGTAAGCAATTTCGTTTTGATACGCGATCACATAGTGTTTGGTCTCATAGATGCGAAAGCCTTCTGGCAACTCGGCCAACAGCTTTTCCCCCAATTCCTTTTTCGAGATGGGGGCCACTTCGTCATCTGTGTCTTCTTTGATCTTGATCTGATCCGGTTGTACAAACCAGATCTTGCCGTTGTTCTCACGAAAGTAGAGGCTGCTGTCCTGTGCCTCGATCAGAATCTCTCCATCCAGATCGTAGGTCTTGCCATCAATTTCCAGCGTTAGATGGTCGGCAATCGAGGGTGAAACTAGCACCATAAATACCAGGCACATCGCGAAGCAGGAAATAACTCTGAGGCATCGACGTTGTGGCATCATTTGGATTTGCATTTTCATTGATCTCTTAGCAGTGATGCCCCATTGCTTGATCCCCGAATCATTCCATCATTTCGGGGACATCTCTATTTTCGGACGCCAGCCGCTTGATTCAACCAAAAAAACAGCCAACCAAGCAAAGAAATGCAGACAACAACGAGAGTTATCACAATTGTCATCCCCGCAGTCAACTCATCGACTCCTGCGTGCAAATCTCCGAGCATCTTTCTGGCAACCGTATCCATCCCGGCAGGACGAACCATACTCGATGCCGCCAACTCGCCAAAACAGAGAGTGAATCCAATTAGCCAAACGCCGACCAAGCCCAATCGATTTGCCTTGACGCCGAACTCCCAAAACGTGCTGATCTCGTTGGCACCATCGAGTCGTGCCCCATCGAGAACATCGTGCGATGTCCGATCAACCATCAGCCAGATCAAGATTCCGCAGATTGGACCACAGAAGAGCCCGGCAGCAACGACTGGGCCAAAGATGGTGTAGTCGGTCAGCCAGTGAAACCACGCGTTGTCGCTGCTGGAGAACAGCCATGCCAATGAGCTTCCAATGACCGGCCCCGGCAACGCAAAACCAATCGCCATCAGAGCAGAAAAAACCAACCGCCCCCAACGGCTTCGTCGCGTGAAACCAACCACCATCAGCATCACCAACAAGATGATGGTTGATGCCGTGATCGCAATCAAACATGACCACGTAAATTCATCACTGTAATCCTGACACGCTCGGCGAACCGCGAACTCGATGCGGGTCAGATCGTACGTCGGTTGGGCAATACCCTCAATTGATTTGACGTAAAAACTGGCTCGCGCCACCGTGTTGATCAAGGGGACCACAACCAGAACAGCCCACAGCGTCGCGCCAATGCCAGATGTCCATTTTCCAGCAACTTGAACATCGCCCAGATGCCCGGTCTGACTCGTCGTTTGCCCCCAACCAAGCCGTTGGGTCATTGCCAAAAAAAGAATCATACTGGCCAATGCCTGGACTCCGAGTGCCGCAACGATCAGCCATTGGTTCAACTGGTTGGCTTCGGTCAGTTGATCGGCAGACCATGAACCAACGATTGTCGAGTGGTTGAGTGCGTAGCCAAGGTAAACCTGTTCCGCTAACGTTTCGATTTGATAGAGATCAGTCACGGCGATTTCTCGCGCGCAGGTCATGATGACCCACAAGACAGCGATTCCGACAACAGGCCAATATCGGGGCAACGTAATCGAAAGAAATACTTGGAACGCAGTGGTTTCCAATCGGGCCTGTTCCTCGTACTCGCGTCGATCATTCCAGGCACACGCCAAAAAAATCAGCGCGACTTGAGGCGTCGCAGCAAGTCCATGAACCCAGATCGCGGCTATCCATCCGGAAACCAAAGGCGTCAGCACTTGCCCTCGTGACTCAGTCAGCCAGCCAAGTTTCCCGAACGCTGCATCCCAACTGCTTACATGGATGACCAGTGGCATGATCGCCAGGGCCATCAGCGTAACCAAGAGCAAACGCGGCACGAAACCGCGTCGAAGACAAACCGCAGCCCCGATTCCGCCCAATAAAACTGCCAGCACGGACGCGCTTCCGCCCAATGCCATGGTCCGCAGCCAGACAATGCGCGACGGTCCATCCACCAACGCCAACAGTACCGTCAACTGCAGAACCAGTATTGCTAACAACCACTTGTAAACCGCGTCTGATTGCGGGCGTTTAGAAGCATCACCGATCATCGATATTTGTCATTGAGCCCGACACCATCCATGATCATCGGCAAAATCTTTTCGATACGACGAAGCTTGGTTTCGTCCCGTTTTGCTTCATTGATATAGTTGGCGTATTCCCGTTGCCCACCTGGACGCATCGCTTTGAACGCCTTTTTCGCGGCTGCATTGTTCGCCAGTGCGGATTTCAAAAGCGGGTGGATTTCAATCGGCTGATTTCGTGCTGGTTGGATCGACTCACCTGACTCGGCCACGCGAATCGCTTCCTTAATGTACTTCCCGATAAGTCGAACTTTGATTTCCTTTTTGGAACCCATGCGCCATTGACGCATCGATTTTGTTTTCCCTTCCTGAGCATTCATGAGAACTGCGTCAGGATCATCCATCAGTGCGCCATCAAAAAACCAGATCCCGAAATAGCTCTTGAATGAACCGATACCAAGTACATTCTTTTTGCCAAGGCAGTAGCAAGGGAACGACCACTTGAGCGTTTCATCCAGCCCAGTTGACTGAACAATCTCACGCAGTCGTTTGACTTCGGTTTGCCAATGCTCGACTTCATCAATGTAATGATCGACGGAGCGAAATTTCTTCATGGCCATAGGAGCAGATGGGTTGAACTGGCAGTCTGGACACCCAACAGTTTAACAACAAACCCGGTCGCATTCTACGAATCCGCTGCAAGGCATCGGTTCAACAACTCGAATCGCAAATCGGCACCAATCAGCTACTTTCGCAAGACGGGCGAGCCGTCAGACGTCTTAATCTGATACGTCCGATTGGCGACGCTTGCCGATGTCGAACTCGCATCTTTTGCTTTCGCATTGGCTTTGACATTCTCAACGACCAATTTTTCCGTCATCTTACCAACGTAAGTCAACAGGCTGTCAGGTCCTTCGAACCCTTGGGCTTTCTCATCCCATTGAACCTGTTTGATGACGGGACGCCCCAAAGCAACATTGAAAACGATGTAACCATCGGTCATTTGTTGCATGATGGTTGATTTGATCTTTTCACTTAAGTTAGGCATTAGAATTTCTGTCTTGAACTTGATCGATGCGTTCTGTCCCCGAACGTCCATCAACTCGTACATCACGCGAGCCTTGATTTTTTTCTGATTGCCATATTCATCCGTCGCGCGAAGCTCGGAAGGCACGTACCACTGATGCCCGATCGCAATTGGATCTTTGGGCAGTGGAATCGTTACCTTGCCAACGCCGAATGAACTCTCATTGAGTGCCGATTTTCGATCGACAATCGTTCCGTCGGGTTGGATTGTAAATACGGACAACGGCTTACCGACTGTTTCGGCAACCGATTCGTACTCTTCAGGAATCTCTTTGTCTTTAGTCGAGTCATAGGCGACTGGCTCATCTTCGCCGACTTGCTGCCACATGTTGATCGACTCATTCGAATGCACAAACGTGATGTTTCCATGCACATCGACGTTGTTGATCGTCCAAACTTTTCCAGTTTCACTGCGTGAAGACGACTCTTCCGTTTCGCCCGCCATTTGGACTTTCGTCGAGACCGCATGAACCACGTTCCAGCGAACGCGTTCGTCTTTTTTGAACTTGTATTGCAGCCGGTAGGTTTGGCGTTTTTTCAATCGCTTGGCAACTGCTGCCGTATCCTGCGCTTTCGGCTGAGTTTGTGCATTGGCCGACGACAGGCCAACGTTGACGAAGACAAACAAAACCAACAAGAATATCGAGACGTGAGATCGGTGCATTTTCCACTCCTTGGAAGGATTTCTACGATCGCATGATAGGGAAACGGCGGCGTTTGGAGCAAGATCGAAAAATCCTCCGGCTCCAGTGCGCTTTTGCACAAGGAAAACAGGCATCGCGCAACGGCGTTTAGCTCGCAAGACCTCTGTATTGGAAAAACACATCGCACATGACGGCGACTCCCAAACCGACGGCTCTCTAGCGATTCGGTGTCCGTTTTTCCAGCGAGTAGATTTCGCCTTGCTTGGCCAAGTGCATTCCTGCGCGACGAATCTGTTGCGCGGCGTTGCTGTTCTCATCGAGTGCCGGGTTGGTATGATTCAAATGGATAAAATGAATCTTCGCTCGTTCACTCGCGGGCAACCCTTGAAAACGCAAGAGACTCTCTTCGACAAACGGGTGAGGAATCTCAGACATATTGCGACCGGGAATCTCGCCATCCTGAAAGAACGTCGCATCGAGAAAAGCCAGATCGACAGTTCGAAGCACCTCTTCGATTTTTGTTTCCCAGCGTGACCATTTGTCGATATCGGGGAGATACAAAACCGATTGCCCATCGGTCTTGATCAGAAACCCAACCGTCTCTGAAAACTCACCGCGATGCGGAACTTCAATCGGCGTCACTTGAACTCGATCCGTCAGCTTGACGGCCTTTCCGGCAGCCAATTGCTGGATCGCAATATTCTCCAACTCGACCAACAGACTCCACGGCCCATTCTTTTTCAAAAACTGGGTCATCCGAGGCATCGCATAAACGGGCACGTTTTGACTGCCCATCACTTCACGCCCCAAGTGCATCAGCCCGGTGTAATGCCCGATGTGCCCGTGTGTCAAAAAGATACCGTCGATCCCTGGCGAATCTTCTCGCGGCAATTGAACTTGCAGGGTTTGCAGCTGAGCCGGTAGTTGCCAAGTGCAATCGAACAGCCAACGTTTCTTATTGGCGTGATCCAACAAAGCGATCGATGTCGGGAACCTGCCGCGCGAAGGGTCTTGCCAAACCGGGCTGCAACAAGCCTTCCAACAACCCGCTTGAGGGTACCCTGCGTCCTGCGCCGTCCCCAACACCAACAACTCAAGCCCACGCTCATCGCCACCGAGTGATTTCGGCTCAACAGTCGGTCGACTCGTTTGCTCTTGAGCCAACGTGATGCTGGAACAGAGCGACAGTACAAGTCCCAACCAAAGGTAGTGCACGATCAATGGCAAGCGATTCATGATTTTTCTACACCAAAGCGGTTGCCCCATCCCAGTTTTTCGCGAAGCGTCCGGTAATAGCTGTTGCCGGCGACTCGAATCAAACGAAACACCGGTTCCGCGCGGACGATTCGAACCCGATGTTCACAGGTCAAATTCGACAACGTCTGTCCATCCAAAACGACACAAGTGGAATCGTTAGGGCGTGACACCTGGATCTCATAAATCCGATCGGCCGTATCCACGACGGGGCGCACGGTCAGCGTATGCGGAGAGATCGGCGAGACGACAATTGCCTGAAGATCCTTTCGAAGAATCGGACCTCCCGCAGAAAGATTGTGAGCCGTCGAGCCGATCGGAGTGCTGACGATCAAGCCATCGCAGAGGTACGATGTCGCCAGTTTCCCATCAATCGACAAATCGATCTGTTGAATGGTGAATGGCGGCCCCCCAAGAATGGCAATCTCGTTGAGCCCTAACTCATCAACGATCAGTTTCTCTTTTAACAAGACTTGGCAGCGAATCATCAAATGGTCGGCAACAGAAAAATCGCCGGCAACATAACTGGCCAGCGCGTCGTCGAGTTCATCCGGTTTGATATCGGCTAAAAAACCAAGTTTGCCGAGGTTCACTCCGAGCACTGGGACCTGTAGGTCCGCCATCTGTTTTGCCGCCCGTAGAATCGAACCATCGCCGCCCAGCACGATTGCCAGATCAGCATCGACCCCCGAAAGATCCTGCTCATATTCAAAGTCTTCACAGACAATCGAAACATGCGATTCAATGATCGGACGCAGCGACTTCAGTTGTTCCAAAATTTTGGGACGTCGGTCGCCCGAACCGAGCAGCATGACGTTGGGTCGGCTTGATTCACCCATCGGTTACGCCATCGTCGTGACGTCAAGTCGGCTGGCGATTCCTCGGCAGGTCTCAGCGATTCCGTTGGCATCCAACTTGAGTTCAGCCAAGACTTCGTTGCGGTCCTGATGTTCGACAAATCGATCCGGAATACCGATTCGATTGACTTTTCTCGTATCGAGTCCCATATCGGCGGCGGCTTCGAGAAGTGCACTACCGAAACCACCCATCAGCATCGCTTCTTCCACTGTGACGACGAATCCGGATTCGTTGATCGCGGTTCGGATCATCTCGGTGTCGATCGGTTTGACAAATCGCGCGTTGATGACGCCAACTTCGAGTCCTTCGAGGGCGAGTGCTTCAGCCGCTTCGATGCTCGCACCGAGCGTTGTTCCGCATGCGATGATGGTGCCATCGCTTCCCTCTCGGACACTTTCTGATTTACCCAACTCAATCGGCTGCAACTCTCGCTGAATCTCGCTGGCCGTCGTCTTTGGATAACGCAATGAACAGGCGACGTCTTGCGACAATGAAAAATCTAGCATCGCACCGATATCGTTGGCATCGCCAGGAGCCATAACGATCATGTTGGGAAAGAGCCGCATGTATCCGAAATCGAACGTCCCGTGATGTGTTGGACCGTCGTTCGCAGTCAGACCGCCTCGGTCAAGCATGAATGTCACGGGCAGTTTTTGCAAACAAACCTCCTGGAAGATCTGATCGAAACTGCGTTGCAGGAACGTGCTGTAAATATCAACGATCGGTCGCAGGCCGACTTTGGCTTGGCCCGCAGCGAAGGCAACCGCGTGAGACTCACAGATACCGACGTCGAAAAATCGATCGGGGAACTCTTCACGAACTGGTTCGAGCTTGTTTCCTTGACACATTGCGGCAGTGATCACGGTGACCTTTTCGTTATGCCGCATCTGATCAGCGATCGCATCCCGCGCGTGATTGGTGTAAGCCACCGCTGACGACTTCGTTTTTGGAATCGCTGTTTCGCCATCGGTTTCAAATGGTGCCGGTGTGTGGAAGTAAACAGGATCTTCTGCTGCCGGTCGGAACCCGTGACCTTTTCGAGTGATCACGTGCAAGAGCACAGGACCATCGATCTTCCGCACCATCTTCAGGTACTTTTTGACCACACCAATGTCATGTCCATCGATTGGCCCGAAGTATTTGAAACCAAACTCTTCAAACATCATCCCGCCATGGAGGCCAGCTTTGACGCCTTCTTTAATTTGGAACAGCAGCTTTTCAGTCGGGTCGCCGAGCACGGGCACCTTGCTAAGCAACTGAACGACTTCGTTTTTGACGCCTGCGTAAAATTTGTTGGACCGCAACCGATCGAGGTAAGTCGCAATGCCTCCGACTCGCGGACAAATCGACATCTCGTTGTCGTTTAGCACCACCAACATCTTGCTTTTCAGCTCAGCCGCGTTGTTGATTGCCTCCATCACGATTCCAGATGGAAACGCACCATCACCAATCACCGCAACGGCGTAATTGTCGCGTCCGAGAATCTTGTCTCCGCTTCTCAGACCGACCATGGTTGAGACACTGCAACCGGCATGTCCGGTCATGAACAAGTCGTAGTCGCTCTCCTCAGGATTGGGATATCCCATCAGACCACCTTTGGTCCGAATCGTATGAAACTCGTCGTAGCGACCGGTGATTAACTTTTGTGGGTAGATCTGATGACCAGTATCCCAGATCAGCCGGTCTTTGAGAAAGTCGTACGTGCTATGAAGTGCAAGCGTTAGTTCAACGACGCCAAGATTTGATGCGAAGTGTGCGGCTCGCAAATTTAGCAGTCCGCACAAGGTATCGCGAATTTCATCAGCGACCTGATTCAGCTCCGCCAACGACATGTTGTGGAGCTGTAAGGGCGACTCGATAGATGGCAACAGTTTTGGCTTGGTCATGGCTTAGTTTGTCCTGTTAATGACGAATTGGGCGAGTAATTCCAATGGTGTTGCGGCATCTTGGAATGGCGTGAGCGAGTCGATCGCGGATTGAACCATCTCTTTCGCTCGATCCTCGCTTTGGCGTTCACCAATAACGGCAGGATAAGTCTGTTTCCCTTTTTCGGCATCCTTACCGGTTCGTTTCCCCATTTTGACTGAAGACCCTCTTAAGTCCAACAGATCATCGACGATTTGAAAGGCTAATCCGAGGTGTTTTCCGTAATTTACGAGGCAGTTTCGCTGTTCTTCGGTCGCACCAGCCGAGATCGCACCGAGTTGCAGTGATACAGTTAGCAAAGCGCCCGTCTTGCGGCGGTGGATTTTTTCAAGTGTGGAGAGGTCGTGGTCGGCAAACTGTAGCCGCAAATCATCCGCCTGCCCGCCGACCAATTGGCTCGGTCCTGAAGCGATCGCCAGCGCCGCGACGCACTCGTTGGCCACCTCAGCTGGCTGCGTGTTTTCGACGATCGTTTGAAACGCCAAAGGGATCAGTGCATCGCCAGCAAGGATCGCCGTCGCTTCATCGAATTGAATGTGACAGGTGGGACGGCCTCGTCGCAGTTCATCGTCATCCATTGCCGGAAGGTCATCGTGGATCAACGAGTAGTTGTGAATCATCTCGACGGCGCAAGCCGAGGGCAGGGCGTTCTCGATCGACCCGCCACACATTTCAGCAGCCGTCAAAACCAGCAAAGGCCGCAACCTTTTTCCCGGCGCCAACAGACAATACCGAATCGCTTCTTTCAAATGGTCGGGACAATCGGTATCGAGCTGAGAGTGCCGATCAAGTTCGGTTTCGATACGAATCCGGTGTGACTCAATATGAGGCGGAAAAAGGGTGGCTTCTGAGGTGGACACGTCGTGTTTCCAGGTAATGGGTAATGACAGCCGTCAGTGTAATCTGCCACTTAGTCAACCGAAATCGGTCAGCTGGTGATAACGTCACGAAACTTCGCCTAACTGCGACAAAAAAGACACTTCCATGGGCGTTACCGCTTAGAAGATGCTCGTTAACGGTTCCTCAGGTGCGGGGGTGCCGATCCAGGATTTCGAACGGGTGATTTGCACCTGACATCTTTTAGGAGTTCATCACCGGAGGGCTTGCGCCCCAACGCTACTTCTTGACCAAGTAGCGGACCGGCGCAAGCCGGCCGGTACCAACCCTAAAGCTAAGCCATTTCGTACTTCACCGGAGGGCTTGCGCCCTAACGCTACTTTCAACTCCGATCGACCCACCGGAAACCCATTAGTTTACGTGTTGGTCGGCCAATCATTCGATTTCGTGCTCGGTTGTGGGAGTTGTTGTTTACAGGGTCGGTGGATTGTCGATAATTCGCTGTTCATTCAGACCGTGAACCGTTTCTGACCGCGTCTGTCTGACCAGCATGTCATCAGTGCTACAACAACCCAACTTTCAACCTGCAACGATTCTATGTCCGCCAGCCCGTTTGATCCGGTCGAAAACAACGTCAATCTTCCTCGTCAGGAAGAACAAGTTCTTGAGTTTTGGCGCGAGCACAGTATCTATGACCAATCACTGGAACAACGGAAGGATGGACCCCGATACGTCTTTTTTGAAGGTCCGCCGACCGCCAATGGAAAACCGCATCCGGGCCATTGCCTGACCCGAGCGATGAAAGATGTTTTTCCTCGCTACAAAACAATGCGCGGTTTTTACTGCGAACGCAAAGCGGGTTGGGACACTCACGGTCTGCCTGTTGAAGTTGAGGTCTGCAAAGAACTCGGCATCCACTCCAAAGAAGAGATCGAAGAATACGGCGTTGAGCCATTCATCCAGCTGTGCCAAAAAAGTGTTTGGCAATACATGCGCGACTGGGAACGGCTGACCGAACGAATCGGATTCTGGGTCCGACTCGACGACGCCTATGTCACGTACCACCAAAGTTATGTCGAATCCGTTTGGTGGTCACTGCAAAAACTGTTCGACAATGACTTGCTCTACCAAGGTCACAAGATCATCTGGTGGTGGGCTCAAGGTGGCACAGCACTTTCCAGTGGTGAGGTCGGTGAAGGCTATCGAACCGTGATGGACCCTTCGGTCTACGTTTTGTTCCCTTTGCTCGATCGAGAGAACACAAACCTTCTCGTTTGGACGACAACCCCTTGGACTCTGCCAAGCAATCAATACGCTGCGGTTCATGAGGACATCGAGTATGCGACAGTTTGGGATGAGGAACTGGGGAAACATCTGGTCTTCGCCAAAGACCTTGTCGAGACGATCGCCGAAAAAACCAAACGTGAACTGAAAATCGTTTCAACAGAAAAAGGGAGCGAACTGATCGGTCTTCGTTACCGACCCCCGTTCGACTACTACTATCAAACCCAAGGTGACAAAACAGGTACGCTGAAAACAGGCCAGCAGGAACACCTCGCATGGAAAATCCTCTCCGCAGATTTTGTGACCACCGACAGCGGAACCGGGGCCGTGCACGAAGCGCCTCCCTTCGGTGAAGTCGACTATGAGGTGCTGGTCGCGCAACAAGCTCGATACGAACCGGGCGAAGGGCCCGAGATGATCTGCGCCGTTGCCCCCAATGGAAAGTTTACGTCCGAAGCTCCGGACTTCGAAGGGCTCTGGGTCAAAGACGCTGACAAACCGATCACGCGCCAACTCAAAGAGGAAGGCAAACTCTATCACCAGGAACAGTACCAACACGAGTACCCTTTTTGTTGGCGTGCCAGCCAGGACCCGTTGATCCAGTATCCCCGCGAAAGCTGGTTCATCCGCACACGTCAGTTCAAAGATCAGATGCTGGCAAACAATCAGCAGATCAATTGGTTGCCGCAGCACATTCGCGACGGGCGCTTCGGAAATTTTCTTGAAACCAACGTCGACTGGGCACTCTCACGAGAACGCTACTGGGGGACACCGTTGCCCATCTGGGTTTGCGATCAAACCGGCAAAGCGGAAGCGGTCGGTAAATACGACGACCTGCTGGAGAAACCGGGCGTCACTGGAACCGAGGTCTGGGAAAAAGCCAAAGAGGAAAACCCTGAGCTGCCCGAGGACTTAAAGATCCACAAACCCTATATCGACCATATCACCTATGACTCGCCCTTTCAGTCTGGTGGTCGAATGCAGCGAGTCCCTGAAGTCATCGATTGCTGGTACGACAGCGGTGCGATGCCATTTGCCCAATGGGGCTACCCGCACCAGGGTGAGGAACAATTCAAAGCTCAGTTCCCCGCAGACTACATCAGCGAAGCTGTCGACCAAACGCGCGGCTGGTTCTACAGTCAACTGGCGATCAGCACATTACTATTTGGTGAAAACGGAGTCGCCGATCAGTCCGTCAAATTCCCACATCCATTCAAAAATTGCATCGTACTCGGCCTGATGTTGTCTGAGTGGTGGGAAGGGGCCGCAGCCAAAGGCAAACAACCGGGCATGTACCTGACGCCTGAAGAAGCCAAAGCTGCTGATGAGAAAACGGTTCATCAAGTTGGCAAGATGTCCAAGAGCAAGCGAAACTATCGCGAGCCGCAAGGAATCTTCGATGCGTACGGCGCTGACGCGCTGCGTTGGTATTTCTTTGCCAATCAACCACCTTGGACTTCGATCCGCTACAGCGAACGCCAGATCAAAGAGAGCATGCCCGAGTTCCTGCTGCGACTCTGGAATGTGTACAGCTTTTTTGTCCTCTACGCCAACATTGATGGCTTCAGCCCTGCTTCGGTTTCCAACCCCGACGGTTTGAAGCATCAAAATCTGACCGATGGTGATGGCTTCCGACCGGTTTCCGAGCGAAGCGAACTTGACCGGTGGGTCCTCAGCGAACTCAATCAAACACTCACTGCCGTTGTTCATTCGATGGATGAGTACGACAACTACAACGCTTGCGGAAAAATCACGGCTTTCGTCGAAGGGCTGAGCAATTGGTTTGTCCGTCGCAGCCGCGATCGCTTTTGGGCCAAAGACAAACAATCACCCGACAAACTGGACGCGTACTGGACGTTGTACGAATGCCTGACGACGACCGCAAAAATGATCGCGCCGTTCGTGCCATTCATGGCAGAAACGATCTGGCAAAACTTGACCGGCGAAATGCGAACCAACGGTTCCAATGTCCGTCGAAGTGTTCACCTGTGCGACTACCCTGTTGCCGAAACATCGCTTTGCGACGACCAGTTGTCACGTCAAATGGCGCTGCTTCGAGAAATCGCGTCGTTGGGCCTCTCGGCTCGCATGGCAGAAAAACTGAAAGTCCGCCAACCGTTGTCGGGTGTCACGGTCGTGCTGAACAATGACCACGACCAGGCTTGGTTGGAAACGCATGACGAACTTTTGAAAACGGAACTTAACGTTGAATCGGTCGCCTACACAACCGACGCAGGAGACTACGTGACGTATCAAGTCGTCCCGAACTTCAAGCGACTCGGTCCGCGCGTTGGCAAACTCATGCCCAAACTCAAAGGGGCCTTTGCGGCGGCCGACGGTGGGGCGTTGTTGGCTGAACTCAATGCCCAAGGGTCGACCAGTCTGGACGTTGAAGGCGAAACAATTTCGCTGGACGCAGAAGACATCGAAGTTCGCCTCAAGGCAAACGAGGGTTGGGCCGCAGCACAAGGCAATCAAGCGGTCGTGGTGTTGGCAACAGAGTTAACCCCCGAATTGGTTCGCTCAGGGTTTTCGCGAGAAGTCAACCGCTACGTTCAAGATCGAAGAAAAGCGATTGATCTTCAACGAACTGATCGAATCAAAGTCTGGCTGGAGACCGAGTCGACTGAACTCCAGCAAGCGATCAGCGAAAACATCGATTACCTGCAGAATGAAACGCTGGCCGTTTCGATCGCATTGGAACGTTGCGACGATGCCGCCGTTGAACCTGTCGAAGTTTCGATTGGCGACTCCAAACTGAGTCTGTGGATCCTTAAAGCTTGAGTCGCTTTCGGGTCGACGTTAAACGCGTCGGACCACACACGTTTTCAGTCTTGCGGCATCATCAAGTCAAATCGACAACCAGATCTCGGTTTGCCGTCAACCCAAATATCGCATTATGAACTTTCGAATTTCAGTACTGATTTCAGGTGGCGGCACGACCCTGCGAAATTTGATCCAGTATCGCGACAAGGGAAAATTGAACGTTGACTTTGCTCACGTCATTTCGAACAACCCTAACGCAGGTGGTCTCGAGTTTGCTCACGACGCTAAGATTCCTTATTCCGTCATCAACCATCGCGACTTTGACGACGAAGAAGCGTTCAGCGACGAGATGTTCAAAACGATGATCGCCGCCGAAACTGACCTCGTTGTCATGGGTGGTTTTTTGAGACGGTTGAAGATTCCAACCGAGTTCACAAACCGTGTGGTCAACATTCATCCAAGCTTGATCCCTGCGTTCTGTGGAAAAGGGAATTACGGCAGTCGAGTTCACCAAGCGGTGATCGAGTATGGATGCAAGGTTTCCGGGTGTACCGTCCACTTCGTTGACGACCACTACGACCATGGCCCAATCATCGCTCAGTCGACGGTCCCTGTTTTTGTCGACGATGATGCACTCAAATTGGCGGCTCGGGTTTTTGACGCCGAATGCCAACTCTACCCCGCAGTGATCGAAGCAATTGGTCAAGGATCGATTACGATTGACGGGCGCAAGGTTTCATGGAACAAAAACGATGTCGAATAATTCTGCTCGCGACGAAGACGAACTCAAACGCCAACTCTGCGATATCGGCAAACGGATCTACGACAAGGGATTTGCCGCTGCCAACGAGGGCAACCTTTCCGTGAGGCTCGACAAAAACCATGTGCTATGTACACCGACGTTGCATTGCAAAGGTTTCATGACGCCGGAGGATATTTGCACCGTTGATATGCAGGGAACTCAAGTTGCCGGCAAACGGAAGCGTACCAGCGAAGTCATGTTGCATCTGGAGATTTATCAAAAACGGCCCGATGTCGACAGCGTCGTTCACTGCCATCCGCCACATGCCACCGCATTCGCCGTCGCGCGAGAACCGATCCCCACGTGTGTGTTGCCAGAGCCCGATATCTTTCTGGGCGAAGTTCCAATCGCGCCGTACGAAACTCCGGGGGGAAAAGGCTTCGCGGAAACGATTTTACCTTTTGTCGATCAAACCAGCATCATCGTTTTGGCGAATCATGGTACCGTCAGTTATGAAGCTGGACTCGAAAAAGCATATTGGCTGACTGAAATTCTAGATGCGTACTGCAGAATCCTGATGCTCGCGCGACAACTCGGAAACGTCGAATACGTTTCGCCGGAGAAGGGCAGGGAACTATTGCAAATGCGATTGGATTGGGGCTTCGCCGATTCACGCGACGTTTCAAAAGATGCCAAAAAACCGATCATCGATTTTGCGTTGTTCAAAGAATTCTGGGCTGCAGCGAATCTCGAGCAAAAAGCATTTGCGGCACACCCCGGACTGGACGCCAGAGCGGACGATCACCATTCGCCAGCGCCGTCTAACGCAGACTCCACCAAGGTTGAATTGTCTGAAGACCAGCTGGAGCAGCTAGCCGACAAAATCGCTTCACGTCTAAAAAAGCAGTCATGACTCGACGAGCTCGAACGCTCTTCAAGACTCCATTCCACCCTCTCGACGTTGGACGCCTTTTCCGATCGGCATCCTCCTTTACGGCCACCGATCAACGCGCCGTCGCGAACTAACGAATATCCGGGACAAGGCTGTTAAAGTTTAACGATTAGGCAAACTTTGACTGTTAAGCTTTGTCAAATGTGCGGCTTTTGCCCAGAGTCCCAATGAAACCTGAAAAATCGATGAAATCAAAGTAACAGATCGTTCAGCATCTTCCGATCTTTCGTGTTGGATACGTTATCTTTCTTAGTCGGATTTTGCGATGCTAGTGAGACTCTCCCTAACCACGTTGATTGCCCTATTCCTCTCAGGGGGAACAGCGCTGGGACAAACAGCCTTTCCAACCCAAGCCGGTTCGCCACAAGCGGTGACGCCTGTTCGGTACTCGATGCAGGACAAGGACGATCAGCAATCGGCGGAAGAGAAGCTGAAGCGAATGGAGCTTCGACTTCGCGAACTCGAGAACGATGTTACTCGAATTATCGAGTCATCTAACTCGAACTCATCAACCAACGACCAGTCGTTGCAAGCGAAAATCGAATCGCTTGAAGAAACACTCGGGAAACAGGAAGAAGCGATCGACAAGATCGACAGCACGCTTCCCAATCTGCTGTTTCACAGCCACAAAGGGCCGAAGCTGCGGTTTTTTGGCCGCATCCACTTGGACTATTGGTCGTTCCCAAAAGTTGACAACACGATCAACCCACTTGAAGGTGGCGACGATCCTCAAGATCGTTGGGCGTTTCGTCGTTTGCGAATTGGCGTCGAAGGCGACCTGAACGACAACATGTTCTACAAGTATGAAGGCGAATTTGCGCCGGGCAACAATCCGTCCTATCGCGATGCTTTGTTCGGGTTCAAAAACGTTCCGTATCTGAATACTGTGACCTTCGGTAACCAGAAGCGACCTTACAGCCTCGATCAGCTAAACAATTCCAATGACAACGTGTTCATCGAACGTCCGTTCGTAGCTCAAGCGTTCAACCGACTCAACCGTCGTCTCGGTATTTCATCGAGCGGTCACACCGAGGACCTTGGCTGGAACTGGCTCTTTGGTTACTACAACCAAATCCTCACCCAGGAAATCGGCGGCTTTGTCGGTGACAAGTATCAAGGCGAAGTTGCAGCAAGGATTGCCCGGACGGCCTGGTACGATGAATCGTCAGGTGGTCGCGGCTGGGCACACTTTGCCATCGCTGGATCTGCGGGTGCACCCAATGGCTTTAGTTCGCCGACCGGTGCCCGCTATCGGACGCGTCCTGAATCACAAACGGCTCAAACATGGTTTGACACTGGAGACATCAGCGGTGCCAACGAAAACCTGCTAGTTGGTTTGGAAGCGGCGATCAACGTCGGCCAGTTCAACATCACTGGTGAATACATGCGAATCAACGTCGATCGCCTCGACGCCATTGGTGAAGATGTCGCATTCGAAGGTTACTACGGGCAAGTCTCTTACTTCCTGACTGGTGAGCATCGCGTTTGGAATCGTAAAGTCGGCAAACTTGGTCGAGTCATTCCGCTCGAAAACTTTTTCACAATTCGCGACTGCGATTGCAACGTCCAAAACGGATGGGGTGCCTGGGAAGTTGCCGCACGGTACTCATTCCTGGACATGAACGACCAAGACATTTTTGGAGGCGAGGGAGAATCCTTCACCTTCGGACTGAACTGGTACTGGAACCCATACGCACGGATGCAGTTCAACTACATCCTTGGCGATATCGACCGCGGTGCTGCCGGATTTGGAGACTATGAGGTCTTCGGTGTCCGCATGATGGTTGACTTTTAATCACCGTAGAAGCTGTTCCCCAACGGCTGAGCAACGCCAAATACCCAAACACCGATCGTCATCAACGGACGATCTACCTAGAAACGATTTGTGACCAACTATGAAGATTCAATTCAAAATTGCACTGATTGCTCTAATTTGCCTGGTAGCCGATGTCGCGACGGTTTCCGCTCAGCAGTTTTCATCCTCGCCGCGCAGCTCGCAGGCCAGAACGGTCCAGCGAGCGGTCTCCCCAACGGGACCCACGGCAACCCGCACGGCGCCAGCGATTCAAAGCCCGTTTTTGATTGACGACGTATCGCAATCACGCAGTCGCTCCGTGCAACCTCAGGTACGATCCCTTCCCGCTTACAGCCCGACGATGCCAACTCAACAAGTTCCATCGTTCGAGCAGTATGCACCAGCGCCAAGCATGGGGAGCTACACGATCGGAGATATGACAGATCAATCGATGGCCTGTGACTGCGGTCAACCCACGTGTCATCGTTGTCGTTTACGAGGTCGGCTCGGAGGCGCGGGTGGATGCTCGGACTGCGGCACTGATTGCGGTTGCGTTGAATGCCCACGATGTGACGGTGATGTTTGTCGACTGGAATTGGATCTGAGCAAAAAGAAGAAGTCTTGTTTTAAAGTGGAACAAGAGACTGTTTGTATCCCTCCTGTCCGTTTTCCATGGCAAACATGCCCACCCGCAACGTCGAAAACGCGTCTGGTCACACGATTGAAAGTTCATACGTTTGAGTGCCCCAACTGTGCGTATAAGTGGAAGCTACAATTGCCGGAAACGGGTTCAACAGGACCAACGCCAGCGATTGTCCCAGCAGATTCCAAATCCAATTCAAACGGTCAACCTAACACGATTCTTGAAGGTGGAGCGGATCAAGTCGATGAGAACGAAGTTCCCAAGGCTCCGGTCCTCAAAGGTGCCTTTCGCAAGTGGACGCGCAATCGCCGATAGTTGGAACTGCAGCTTTCAACAACATGACGTGCGACCATGACACCGCTCAGCGTATCAGCACTCCGATCGCACGCCAGGAAACTTGTCAAGCTTGACGGTCGTTTCGCCGTCGTATTGAAAAACTATGGCTACCCACCTTTATGGAATCGGCCCAACCGTTTTTCAACGTTGGTCCTGATGGTATTGGAGCAGCAAGTCTCATTGGCGTCTGCCAAGGCAGCGTTTGACAAACTGAAAAAAGCAGTTCCTCGTCTGACGCCAGCGAAGTTCTTAAAGCTCTCGGATCAGCGACTCAAGTCGTTTGGCTTCAGTCGGCAAAAGACGGGATACTGCCGGGGCATTGCGCAACGGATTGTTGAACGAACATTGGTACTGGGACGTCTGCCAAAGCTATCGGATCAAGCGGCTCGAGAGCAACTGATGGCGATTAAGGGGATTGGCGAATGGACCGCTTCAGTCTACTTGATGATGGTCCTGTTGCGACCGGATGTTTGGCCAGATGGAGATCGAGCTCTGGCAGTGGGTGCCGCCGAACTATTCCAGATCCCGAACGTTCCGTCGTACGCCGCATTGGGATCAATGGCTGACCATTGGGCGCCGTTTCGAAGTACAGCGGCGAGAATGATCTGGCATCATTACTTGAGCCTACGTTCAAAATAGCGCACCGGTGGTAGCGGATCGGCGCAAGCCGGCCGGTGTTGAACCAAATCGCAAAAGCCAAGCCTCTAGGAGCGTCACCGAAGGGCTCGCGCCCTTGCGCTACTTGAATTAAATAGCGAACCGGCGCAAGCCGGACGGTGTTAAACCAAATCGCAAAAGCCAAGCCTTTAGGAACGCCACCGCAGGGCTCGCGCCCGTGCGCTACTTTAACCAATTAGCGAACCGGCGCAAGCCGGCCGGTGTTAAACCAAATCGCAAAAGCCAAGCCTCTAGGAACGTCACCGAAGGGCTCGCGCCCATGCGCTACTTGAAACAATTAGCGCACCGGCGCAAGCCGGACGGTGTTAAACCAAATCGCAAAAGCCAAGCCTCTTGGAACGTCACCGAAGGGCTCGCGCCCATGCGCTACCTTGTCGAAACTTCACCGTAGGGCTTGCGCCCTTGCGCTACCCTCTCGAAACTTCACCAAACGGCTCGCGCCCATGCCTACTTGTTCGACCTAATCCACTAAGCCGCGCGAATCGAATTCACCGACGGAAGTTCGACGCCATCATTGGCCATGCAACCTTGCCCCAACGAAGGCGTTTTTTGGCTATCAAAATAGAGCTTGGGGCTTCGACGAACGCTGTGACACATCATTTCGCCAGCCATGGTTCGACCAGATGACGCCCAGAGCTCTGCTTCCTTTGAAAGATCGTTCATGAGCAACTGATAACGGCTTCGCTTACGTTCCAGTTCATCACGTTTCAGTTTCTTTGGCAGCCGAACCTTGGGTCCGAGGATGACTCGAATGCGTGAGCCCGGTTTAGGGATTGCAAACTGATCCCAAGTATTAAGCCGATGAGGATTCGAAATGGCGACACCTACCGGCAGCAATGGCACTTGAAGTTTTGACGCCAAATAAATGGGTCCGGGGGCCATCACTCGTCTTGGACCGCGCGGCCCGTCCGGTGTGATCACGATGGAGCTGAAATGAATGTTCTCTCTTAGTTGACGAACGGCAGTAGCGCCACCGCGAGATGAACTTCCCCGCACGACATGCATTCCCGAGCTGAGGGCCGTTTGATTGACCCATTCACCATCGCGATGCATCGAACACAATGCCGTAACGGAAGTCCGACCCCAACGCGGCAGCATATTGCCGATGTACTCATGCCAGAACGTAAAGATTCCATGCTCGTTGTATTCTTCGAGACGGGGGTCGCCGGACCGATCGTAATGACAAATACGAAAGTCAAAACAGTCCAGAAAACGCGGCAAAGCGAGCGCGGTAAGCCGGCCAATCAATCGATGAGTGAATTGGGGATCTGACACCTTCGGGGCATCCTTGCTGCGTACGGGCTTCAATCAGATAAGTAAAATCGTGCGTTGGTGGGGCAGGTGTCTCTCTGTCGTGCCATCGGTTTACCCGAAACTGTGAATCCGCGTCTCGGCAATGATGGCCTCACATATTTGTCTCAGCTGCTGACAACCGCGACCTGATCGTCTTCCCAGACGCCAGAGAAAACCTCGGTTGCCGGTCCTTTTTTAAAAACGTGATTCGTTTCTTTATCCCAATGCAAGATCAACGTTCCTCCGAGTAAATGATTGGTGATCGTTCTTTCGGTTCTTCCTGTGAGTACACCAGCGACACAAACGGCGCTGGCGCCGGTGCCACAGGCCAGTGTTTCACCCGAACCCCGCTCCCAAGTTCGCTGGCGAACTTCGGTCGGCGAGATGATCTCGACAAATTCCACATTGACTCGTTGAGGAAAGTGGCTGTGGTTTTCGATCATCGGACCTACACCGTGCACCCATTCATCTGTCGCCTCGTCGACAAAAATGACGCAATGCGGGTTTCCCATGGAAACACACGTGCAACGAATCTCTCGACCTTCAATGATGATGGGCAGATCAACCACAGGATCCAACTCCGGGTCATTGCCAAGCGTCGTGGGGATCTCTTTTGCCAGCAAAATCGGCTCGCCCATGTTCACTTTGACCTGCTCGACTTTACCGTTTTTCGACTCTACGTCCAATGCCAAGATTCCTCGGCCAGTTTCGATATGTAGCCGTTGATTGCGACAAATTCCGTGATCGAACACGTATTTTGCCACGCAACGAACGCCGTTTCCGCACATCTCGGCTTCACTGCCATCAGCATTAAACATCCGCATTCGGGCGTCCGCCGAATCCGAAGGCTCGATCAGGATCAGGCCATCCCCACCGATCCCGGTGTGTCGATCAGAGACCGCAATTGCGACCCTTGATGGATCATTAGGGGCGGGGTGGTTGAAACAATCGACATAGACGTAGTCGTTGCCGGCACCGTGCATCTTGGTAAAGTTCATCGCTTCTTCATCTCGTTTCGAAGTATCTCAAACCAGAATTGTAGCCTACAACGGCAATCGTATTCACTTGGTCGGCAAAACAAAATGGCCACGCGGTTGGACGTTGAGCCAGTACTTTTCCGCAAGATCCTCGAGCCGACGTGGTGGGGCCGAACGGTCACTACCTGATTCAGCTGTCACGCGCTCACCACCCCAACGGTCGGATAAAGTCCCGACTTCAAAGACAAACGTCGAGCGAGGCGGTAATTTCTGAACGACGGCGATCCCGCAACCGATTTGAAAACGAGCCTGAGGGTAAACAGGCACTCCTAACGTGTCGAGCGACCACTGATTCCAGTCAACACCCGAGCGTTGCTGCCAATCCATTTGAGGCACGGCAATTTCCAACTCACGCGAGTCCACGCTCAAGTACAACCGGCTTGATCGTGGTGAATACAGTTCCCATGAAATCCACTGGTCCGCAATTCCAACATACGAGGTCAATGGAAACAACATTGCAAACCAAAAAACTCCAACACCAACCATCGCGCTAAGAGTCTGCTGTCGATTTGGAGTCGCGAAGACTTGTCGATTCTCACCACGAAAGTCTGCATCAAAAAGGAACAGCAGAATAACTTGCAGCACAAAAAACAGATTCCAAATCAACACTGGCGGATAGTGATTCAATCCGAATGGACCCAACGCCAACAACAATCCGATGTGCAGCGCGATCGCAAAAAAAATCCCTGCCCAGCGAAACCATTTGATCGGAATCGCCAAAAGAATTGCCGTGATCAATTCGAAGCCAGCCATCGAAACCCCCGAAGCCCATTTCGAATCGGCGTCCCATTCGACGTTCATTCCCGCCAACTGACCGAGCGCGTCAGCGATTTGATAACCGATCGTGTGCGCAAATTGATAGTCAAATTTGCTCAACGCAGAAAACAGATAAATGCTCACCAACAGCCAACGACTGCAGACCAACAATCGGTTCGGTCCCATCGTCAAACAAAAAACGGAAAGGATCAGCAATTGGTAGGCCCACGGTTGCAATCGATGTTGATCCAGCAAAATCGAAACGGAAAGTCCGACCACAAATACGGTCGTCGCCCACCATATCCACCCAGTTTGTTTTTGCGGCAACCCTGCCATCCCGACCAAGCCCATGACGACGGCACTCAATGCGATCCAGTCCAACCAAAGTGGCGCGTCGACCAGCAGGCCCAGCACAGGAACCTGCGGAAAATCCACTTGTGGCGTCCATAGTTTCCAAGAGCAGCTAAACAATGCGATCCCAAAGACTCCGATCGCATGTCGTAAAATGACACCTCGGACTTCGACGCCGGTCAATAAAAGATGGTTCATATTAGGCACAATGATAGCCGCGTCGATCAAGCTTGGCGCGGTCGAGCTGCCACATCGGCATCCGACCGGTTTGCGATTGTTCTCACTTTTTGCTCAACTGTTTGTTTCAAAGTAAGTTGCAACGCAATCCTTGGGGTGCGCCAACTCACTCCAACCGTTCAACATGCTATAAGAACTGACCGTAGATGGAACTTACATTTAAAGCACGCGTTGCAAAGTTTTGGGAATGGTACACTTCGGTTGCGGATCGATTTTACAACGTCATCGAATCTGGCGACTGCCCATCGCTGGCCGAAGAAGTTTCCGAGCAGACTTCGGCATTGTTACCTGGTCTCAGCTGGGTCTTTGGTCCCGGTGAAAATGGAGTAGGGCATTCTTTTACCATCACAGGCGAAGGGGAAGTCGGTAAACAACTACTCGCTCGCTATTGGCATCAACAGGCTCCAGAATTACCGAATTGGACATTTTACGGTTCACGACAACCGAGCCCACCCGAACGTTTATCTGACATAGCGATCCAGGTCGGCGAGCAAGAGGAGGTCGATGTGGAAAACTTCCTCGTTCAAACGGATGTCGACGAGGAAAATCAGATCATTCACATTGTCGCTTGGCATCCGAATCTGGAATTGGTACCGGAAGAGCATCACATGCAGATTCTGTTTTTGTTGCTCGATGAAGCCATGGGAGAATTTGGCACCCAAACCTGGATTGGCCGCATCGAAGCCAAACCGTTTGAGCCGAATGAACGGACTCGGTCCCTTGGCAAACTTCCAGAGTACATCACGCACGTTGACAACTATCATCAGTGGCAAAAGTTACCGCCACTGGAGTCGTATACGCTGTATCAAGTCAACGAGCCCGTCGATTGTCCCCGCGGTGACACCATCGTTGGCTCCAGCGCGGTCGCGGAATTGATTTTTGACTTTATCGAAAACGATGGTGCTCTGGAAGAAAACACGTTCATTGGAACGGGGGCCGATTTGGTCTATCTGAGATACGACAACTCGATCTTTGCGGACGGCAACCAGGCTGACGAGCGAGGTAACATCGAAGACACGGTCAATGAGGCGTTGGAAGCCGCCGATAGCGGCTCAGTACTGGGCGGCGCTTTCGGCTCCAAGTACAGTTACTCGGAGATGATCTTGTTCGATGGTGCCAACAGCCGCGCAATCGTTGACGAGGAGCTGGCCAAACTTAATCTGCAAGGTCGTTATACCGTCGAACCAATCTCTTGATCGTCTCAAAGTCGTTTCAAGCTATCGCTTGATCTTGCGAAAGCGATCCAACAACGATGTCGTGTTTGGTGAGGGCACATTGGTTTGGGCCGTTCGAGTTGGAGTTCGAGTTGCCGTGCTGTTGTACTGACTTGCAGTCTTTGACTCATCGAAGGATGTTCCACGCTCCAAGGCAGGGCGTTGGACTGCGATCAGTCCCGCGTTTTGCGAAACGAAAGGTTGTGTGGTTGCTTGCGGGGCGCGTTTTCGATTAGCATCACCGGACGCTGAACGTTTGGTCCATCTCGAATTCTGGTGAGCCGCATTTCCACGGTCAGCAACTTGCAAGCCTGATCGATGTCGGCGTAGATTGCGCGACGCATCATCACGACTGAGCCATTCCTGCGGTAGTGCAGTTGCGTAGGGTGCTCCCATCGAACCGGTACACTCAGAGCACTGGCAGCTTGGCGTCGAATCTGCGGTTTGACAATCTGTACAACCACAACCTTCCGCACACATGCCTGCACCATCAAGAATCCGCTGTGCCACCTGTCCCCATTCGTGGCGAATCCGCTGTCGCGCGGTCATCAACGTTGGGAAGTCTTTCTCGAAGTGTGTTTTCCAGCAGATGTATGGTGAGTTACGCTTGCACTCTTCGTTGTTGCAGTTGTAGAACAGACCATAGTGTTTCGTCTGAGTTTGAAACAGCTTGCTTCTCGTCCAGGGATCACTCGGCTGGTACTGAAACGGCCGCTCGTTTCGATAATCGTTGATTGCCTTGCGTAATTCTTGGGCGTCGACATTACTGGCCAGATAGCTCGAACTGAGCAATATGACGGCCAAGCCTGCAACGCAATGAATGACACTGAAGAGTACTGATTTTCGCTGGACCATAATCATCCTTTTCCGATTGAACGTTAAACCTTTTCGGCGTGTCAAAAACCGATTGCTTGTTGATTCTGTTTCCGCTGGCACAACAAGCATTAAAGAAAAGGTCTGGCTGGAATTCCCGATCGGGAGAATTGGTAAAGTCTGCCAAGCTAGGATGTGCCGATTGACCGAGATTCGGCCAACTTGAAATGAAAGCTTGTTTTCCCGAGCCGTCCAGCTATACTGCGACCAATAGGGATTTGTGCCGCTTGCAGCCTTTATCTGCTAAAGAGCCTTCAACGACACGCCGTTCGGCGTGATAGTTGATCGACCCGACCTGACGCCATTCCGTGGCGTTCCAAATTTCGGTTGTCAGATCAACGCTGCCCTGGATTCAATCGCATCGTATTTCGTTGCTTGCGAGTCTTGGCATGATTCCTGTGGCGAGCAAATGAACGCTCATAAGTGATCACAAGCTAACAGGAAAACTTCAATGCCTGTCGAACCAACGACGACTCTTCCCAAATCTACTGAAACGGTGGCGAATCCAAACGATTCGACCCCAGCACGCGGATTTTCGACGCTATCAGTTCACGCTGGCGAAGCGCGACAGAAACCTGTTGATTCGATCACAGATCCGATTGTGATGGCTTCTACGTTTACGTTCAAAGACACCGAGTCGATCATCCAGTTTATTGAACAGGATGAAGATCGAGGCGAGTACGGACGTTACGGCGTGCCCGGTGAGAAAGTGGTCGAGCGCAAACTTGCTGCACTTGAAGGCGCGGAGGAAGGTATCCTATTCGCCAGCGGAATGGCCGCGCTTGTTGGACTGTTTAACTGCAAGTTGAGTTCCGGTGACGAGATCATCTTTTTTGATGAATGCTACCACCGCTCACGAGAGTACTGTCGAAAACACCTTTCGCGTTTTGGTATCAAAACGATCGTCGTGACGACCGGCGATTATGCGGCAATGGAATCGGCGATTACTCCCAAGACCAAAATGTTGGTCAGCGAATCGCCTACCAATCCACATCTGAGCATCATGGATCTTGAACGCTTTGCCACGATCGGCAAAAAACATCAAGTTGAAACGATGATCGACGCGACACTGGCGACGCCATTCAACATTCGGCCGATCGAATATGGAATCGATTACGTCATGCATTCTGCGACCAAATATCTTGGCGGTCACAATGACCTGCTGGCTGGCGTCGTGTTGGGCTCGGCCGAACAATTGGCCGATGTTCGAGCACTTCGCGGTGTGATGGGCGCGATCAACTCCCCGCACAATTGCTATCTGCTGGAACGTGGCTTAAAGACATTTGATTTGCGCATGCAGCGGCACAATTCAAACGGACAAAAACTGGCCGAATATCTGGAGAGCCATCCGAGAGTTTCCCGTGTTTTATATCCCGGATTGGCGTCGCATCCCTACCATGAAATCGCCACCCAGTCGATGAACGGATTCGGTGGGTTGGTCACGTTTGAGATTCGTGATGCAGATTGGAAGCAAACGGCAAAGATTGTTGACGCGACCCAAATTGCACGCATTGCCCCAAGTCTCGGTGGCGTTGAAACGTTGATCGAACAACCGCTTGTCATGAGCTACTGGAACTATTCGCCCGAAGAACGAGCAGACTTTGGAATCACTGACAACATGATTCGGTTGGCTTGCGGGATTGAAGATGCCAATGATCTGATTGGCGATCTTGAACAGGCGTTGGAGCAGTGACCGCGTCAGCATCACTGGATTTGCACGAGCTGGGAATTTGCCTCTGACGTTCGACCCTCGACCCACTGTCGGTTTGCTTCGACCGCACGTTGCTCGTGTGCTTCATCAAACAAGTCATAGTGCACATTTCGCTGGCGCGGCGTGTAGCCCAGCGAGCTGATCGCGTACCGCATTTCGTCGAGCGTCAAATAGTGAACGGTACCGGCTTCGGCGACGACGTTTTCTTCGATCATCAGACTACCCATATCATTGGCACCGTAGGTCAACGATAGTTGTCCGATCTTCAAGCCTTGCGTCACCCAACTCGACTGAATGTTGTCGATGTTGTCCAAATACAACCGCGCAATCGCTTGCATCTTCAAGTATTCGAACGCCCCAGCTGGAGGGATGTCGGCCATGTCCGTGTTGAGAGGCTGGAACGTCCAGCAGATAAACGCGGTAAATCCTCCGGTTTCATCCTGGAGTTGCCTCAACCGCTCCAGATGCTCGATTCGTTCAGCTGCCGTCTCCACATGTCCGAACATCATCGTCGCACTGCTTCGTCCGCCAAGCTGATGCCAGACTCGCATGACGTCCAACCAATCGTCGGTCATCACTTTGCCTCGAGTAATTTCATCTCGAACGCGATCGACCAGAATTTCAGCACCGCCCCCAGGTAAACTTCCCAGTCCTGCGTCTTTGAGTCGCGACAAGACTTCCTTTAACGAACAGTTATTGACCTTGGTGAAGTGAAAGATCTCGGGCGGACTGAATCCATGTACGTTGACGTTTGGATAGTTCGTTTTGATGTCGGACAACATCTCTTCGTACCAGTCCAATTTGAATTTGGGATGAAGACCACCTTGCAAGAGGATTTGATCACCGCCCAGCTCGACAGTCTCACCAATCTTCTTCAGTAGTTCTTCGCGTTCTAGCACATAGCCTTCTTCATGCTTGGGGCTGCGATAGAACGCACAGAAATCACAAACGGCAGTACAGATGTTCGTGTAATTGATGTTCCGATCGATGTTGTACGTTCGGTAGTTCTCGGGATGCAGGCGTTGCGTGACGGCATTCGCTGCCGCCCCCAGCATCGTCAGGTCGTCGCAATCGTTTAACAGCGTGAGGCCTTCGTCAAATGAAAGTCTCGTTCCGTTGACAGCTTTTTCAAGTAGTTGAGTGATCATGACTGATAAAACGTTAAGCCCTGTTGATTGGGGATCATGTCAAGTTCGACGGCAAATTCGAAGTAGGCTTTCATTGCCCGTTTTTCTTTGTCGCCGAGATGATAATGGATGTATTGATTCAAGTACTGCCGACAATCCTGTTGGCTCAACGAATACGTTTGCCGGTTCTCGTCAGCGAGTCGGTCCAGTTGCGTGATCCCAAAGTCTCGCGACTGCGTCAGAATATTGTCAAGCGTGCCATGATCGGCATCAAAACGAGCAGCCCAAACTGCAAACACAAACGGTAACCCCGTCCACTTGAACCAGGCGTCTCCCAGATCAACGACGAATGGAAATTGGTCATCGCTGGCGTTCATCGCGCGGTCACCGATGATCAATGCCGCATCGGAAGAGACACTGCGCCAATCGTCTTGCATCGACAGCAAATGACACTCCGGAGTGGCGTTGTATTTTTTGGCAAGCAAAATTTTCGTAAGTGCCTGACTGGTCCGCGAGCCTTCGTCGAGTGCCAGTGTCTGAATCTGATTTAGCGGAACCCGGCTCATCAGTTTGACACTCCAAACTGGTCCTCGGCACGCAATGCAGGCATCCGAAACAATGACATAAATGGGATCTTGAATCGCTTCAATGACCGGAATCAATCCGACACTCAACTCACCCGCGGACAATCGGTCGGCCAACCGACTCGGAAGATCTAAATCGAGTCGATAAGAATCAGATTCAGCATCAAGACCAGCGATCAACGGTTTCGTATTGAGATAGGAAACGGCCCCAATGACTGGCATCGTTGAACGGTGACTGGGGCTTGATGTTCCAGCACGTCGCACCGGAACGTCACGATGGTCGATCGAGACGCCTGCAAGCGGTTCGGGAGTGTGAGGATCGTTTGACATGACTCAGTTGGAAGGCTATTCAAGCGTACAAGTTAATCGTCTCGCCACGCTTAACAACCGCAAGGCTGATCGACGGGCAACTGCCAACGATTTTGACAATTTGTCGGAGATAAGCCATTCCAATCCTGCGGTTTGACGGATTTCTACAGGGAATTTCGACAACCTGAGATGACTAAATGGCTGAGCACTTTAGCGAAGCCACCGTCTCTGGCTTGGGCGAATTCCGATTGCGACCCGACGGGGCATTGCAGCTAGACTCATTCATCGGTTCGCAAACTCTGATCGTTACTCTAAAAAGTGAAACGATGCGAAAATTGATGCCGATGGACCCAACTCATTGATTTGCTGCCGCGATTAACGCTTGAGTGCCTTTGATCAGCTGCGCTTCGACTTCGATCGAACTCAGTTTTGACACATCGTTCAACCACGCTTCAATGAATCCCAGATTGGAGTGCGCAATTTGCGAACAGAGGATTTCTCGCGGCAACCGAAGCTTGTTTTCAAATTGATTCGCTTGCATTTCGTTGAAGGTCAACTCAGTCAGCAACTCAACCATCACTCGAGACAATGGAGAGTGAAAATAAGCCAATGCCAACTCCTTGACCTCGACAAAGTGCTCAAGGATCGGCGTTAGCGAATTGCAATCTTTGGCAGCAACCGTCGCTTCAGCGATTGGTCTCAGCACGACCCTCAGCGAATGGACGAGGATCTGTTCCTTGTTGCGATAGTGCTCGTAAAACGTGGAGCGACTTACATCGGCTCGCTTAATGATATCCGCAATGTGAATATCTTCGAATCGACGTTCCAACACCAATTCGTTAAACGCCTGAGCTAACGATTGTTGAGCTTTCGTTGACACGATAAGAACCTTGTTTGACCAACTCGTCATTTTGCAATTGTTTGATTGACATTTCCCCTGCAACCCAAGACTGCTGCGGTTCCGCCGAATTCGGACATTTACTCGTTTCTGTCCGATCTCTCCGCCGTGCGTTGAATGCGACTGCCAACACCAATGCATTCCGACTAAAAAACTGAAGACATAAAGACCATGAATGACTTGGACCGACGGTGAAAGAAGCGACCATGAAACGAACTGATACCCCGACAAATTCGACCAGCGATCAAATCGCAGGAATCGTCCTGACTGCAACAGCGGTGCTAATGGTATTTGCCATGCTACACCATCCCATTCCTCATGCGCACAGTGTTGACGAATTAGTGATCGAAGTCGATCAAATTCAATTCGTAAACGGCCTGGTGCACGGTGGTGCGATCGTATTTGCGATGCTGATGGTGTTGGGGCTGATTTCGTTTTGCGAACGCCTGGGATTCCATCGCGTTTCGGTCAGAGCCGGAATGATCTCGTTCTGTGTCGGTGCGAGCGCCCTGATTTTTGCCTCGTTAGTTAGTGGGTTTATCGTTCCAACATTCCTTGATGGATACGAGATCGCAAACCCAGCGGACGCTTTAACTGGACAACGTGTCCTTTCCGCATTGCGTAGCACCAACATCAGCTTGGACGTGCTCGGCGTATCGACGATTTCCATCGCGTTGGCGCTGTTTGGGTTCTCCGCCCTTTTTCGTAGCCCGCGACTGTGGGTGATCGGCCTGCTTGGTCTGACAAGTGGGTGTGTCGGCGTCGGTGGCTTGTTCACTGGACATACCCAAGCCACCGTCCCAGGCGTGATTGCATTCGCAGTGCTGCTGGGAATCTGGCTGATCAGCGTTGGTGTTTACCTTTTAAGACGTCCATTGCCTGAAGTTAAGGATGAGTCATCAACGGAACCAAGCGAGATGGAAAGTTAATCGCCAATTTACCACTCGCCCGTTTGGTGCGAACCGTGAATCAGGCGATAGGACATGCGTCCAAGCCACGCACCGGCAATGAATAGACCAATGCTGACCAATCTGAATTTAATGGACCCCAGGTTAAGAAATAGTTGATCCAAGTCCCCCATTACAGCGTCCTTTCTGCACCGTCGAACAAGAAGCCCATGACCCAGCCCATAGAAACAATGCAAACAAAGATCTTCATTACTTTCTCCTCAAACACCATTCGACAGCTCTGTTAAAATATTGGAAAAATCAAAAGACTTTTTGTTGCCGAAACGTCACCCTTGGATTCTGATTTTGATTCGCCACTTAAAGTCGTCGAGAAGTTATCCCACCAACGAAGTCAGTCCTCCCGGAGACCATCCTTTGGTTCATCGCATTTATCTTCCCGTTGTCTGTTTGATCATCGCGCTGGTCGGTTGTGAATCGAACGACGGAACAGCGTCGTCTGACAATGGCGGCAATTCGCAGTCGATCACTCATGACTTTACGACGCCAGAAGGTGCCATCCTTTCACTCGGAGACGCGTATCGGGCGAAGGATATCGAGGCCGCAGTCCGTTGCAAGGATTTCACAATTGAAGCAGAACTGATGCTTCAAAATTTCGACGAAAACTTACGTAGCGATCCAGAGATTCTGGCGAAGACGATCGAAGTCCTTGAACTAGGCTTTCGTTCTCAATTGAAAACCACTGGATTTCCAGACTTTCGCGAGATCGAGTCCTCGTTTTCAGAAAAGAGACCTTATCAAGGGCACGATGACATTGTGGAGATTGAAGAACTTTGTCGACACAGCGATGGATCGACTTCGACCAACACCTTGGTCGTCGCGAAAACAGCAGTCGGATGGAAAGTGGTTGCGGTTCCAGAATAGTCCAAACCTTGCGATCCAAGTGGTCGTCGAATATTTGAGAATGATCTGGTTCGGCTTTGAACTCAGCGGCAACGTGATGCCACAAACTCGTTGCCGCTGTATCGAGAATCTTGTTTGAAACACAACGATCGCCAGCGACCATGCCACGCCCAAAAACGAAATCGGAACTGTTGTCCGCGAGCGAAAACGGATACTCTCAACTAAATCAGATGTTGGACGCTTTGACTCCCTCGCAACGAGAGGCAACGTTTCCGTTTGAACATCGTGATCGAAACATTCGTGACATACTTGCGCATTTGCATGAGTGGCATTTGATGATGCTGCGTTGGTATCAACAAGGCATGGATGGAGTCCAGCCAGACATGCCAGCCAAAGGTTACAGTTGGCGGACGACGCCAGAACTTAACGCTGTCATTTGGGCCAAGTATCAAAACCAGCCATTGAAACGGGTTCGAAAAAAACTCGACACGTCGCACAAGGCGGTACTTGCGATCGTTTCTGCTCACACCAACATAGAGTTATTCACAAAACGTCATTACTTCTGGACAGGCACAACATCACTTGGAGCGTACCTCACGTCCGCCATGCCCAGTCACTACACATGGGCAATCAAACTGGTGCGACGTTACGACCGGACGCTGCAATAGTTTTTACGTGAGTCGGCCCATGCACAAATTGACTGGAACCCTTGGCCTTGCTGCGGTCCTCGTTTTCGTAGTGACATTCGTGGTGCTGGGCGCACTGACCCCTGATTTTCAATTTGTCAACGACTACATCAGCAAGCTTGGCAGTCGAGGCCAGCCCTATGCGGATTGGTGGAATACGATTGGTTTTGGTATTGTCGGAGTTGCCTTCGCGGCCTTCGGTTTCCTGTTTGGGCTTTGCGTTCGTGATCGAGTGCTGAGTTTTTGTCTGATGGTTGCTGGCCTCGGCTTTGCAATGGCGGCCGTACCGACGGATTTTAACGAACAACACGATGTGCTTTCCAAAGCCCATCACGCCGCCATTTGTTTCGGGCTCGCAGGATGGTGTTTTGGCCTCGCACGTATGACAAGAGCTGGATCTACTGATGAGTTTTCGCGAACAATGGCGACCTACACCATCACTCTCTCACTACTTCCAATGATCGCAATGGGCGGCGGAATCTCCGAGGAACCAGTTGCGCACCGCCTTGTTATGCTGGTCGTGTTGACGTGGGTCCTTGTGAACAGCCTAATTCTTTTGTTGGCCAAAGATCGAACTGGCGTTGCGGGCAATGCTTGACTGCTCGGCAAGCTACTTCAGCTGCAAAGCTACGTTTAAATTCCTGGCAGCTATTTGATCTGCAGCTGGAACGGCGCGTCGTTCTCCTGCTGGAAATAGCTTTGACCGATTGGAATTGACGCGGACGCGGGCGACACAAGGTTGTCCCGGCGAAAGGCATCCGCATCTCGCTGCTGGAACAACTGTTTCAACTCGGATAGCTGAGGCAACACTCGCTGGTGCAGTTGCGGATCATCCAGTTTTCCGTCCACGGTGATGTGCAGGACTTGTTGGCTTCCTGCACGCATCAAGTTGGTCAACAAAGGGATGTTGATCCGATTCCGCCCCATTACCGAATAGAAGTCGAGGTTAATGTCTCGATCGAGGTTCAACTGACCATTGCCGATCAATGAAATCGCGTCCCCATTGAACTCCATACGATCAAACACGAGCGTTTCGCCTTGAACTGAAAAGTCGATTGTCCCCGAATCAAACGCTGTGCGACTGGGCTGGCGAACTTTAAGCACTTTGAGCAGCGACAGAAAAATCGGCAGCTCATAAATTTTTGCATCCTTCAGTTGGATATTCCCGACACCACGCAGTGAATGGGTTCCTGAACCATCACCTCGGAGACGAATTTCCGCGTACGAGTGACCTTCCACATTTTGCAATTCCGGAGCCAGTTCTCGGCACGCAGTCGCCAAACAACTGTCATTGATTTTTGCCTGCAAATAGAAATCGCTGCCAGCCGACGAATCCAGCTGTGCATCGAGTTCCACTGATCCATCATGTAGCATTGCTGAGATCGGCTGTGGCAATGCCGTGACTGGGCTTAAGTTACCTGACGGATCCGTGCGACTTCGTCTGGCAAACACACCCGCCAGAACACGATCGTTTTCGATTCGAAGCGGCCCTTTGACATTGGTGATCTGTTGGTCATAAATCGTCATAGAATCGATGTCCAACATTCCGTCACAATCGAGCGATGTACCATCGAAGAGACCTGTCAGTTGAATCGCCCCAAAAACATTTTCCACTGGTAAGCCAATTTGCATATTGGCCTGGCTCATATTGATCTGCAGGTCCCAAGCCATGCTGGTCCGTTTTCGCGGTTTCAAGGCTTGGTACGTTCCACCACGATTGGATTCGTACTTTGCAAAAGGTTCCTTTCGCTGAGCGTACGAGGAAATCGCCCCAAGTGGTGGTGACTTGTCGCCGGCCAAAGTGATTTCACCGTCGACATTCATGAGTCCGTCGTATCGCAGTTTCGAAAGTGTCGGTGCCATCGTGGGAGGGACTGCCGCCAATAAATCCTCGTCAACTTTGAGCGAACTGACCAATAGATCTTCCAGACGCAGCGACCATGATTGATCTGAATAGTGACCTTGTCCTTTGCAGGCGACCCAAGTCTTCTGATGACTTCCTGAAATATCTTTGAGTGTGATTTGACCGCCGGCCAGTTTGATGGTGCCGGTCAGATGATTGATCTGATAGGGAAACCAAACAGGAAAAATCGATACGTAATTTGCTTCCGGATCGTCCTCTGATTCTTGCAGAACCGCTTCAACGGCCAACTCAATTTTCTTGCGCCCTGGCGGCAGCTCGAGGTCGACTTTCAAAAAATCAAGTGTGCCTCTTGGCCGAAATCCATTCCAAATATCTCGAATCTCCGGCTTGAGCGCGAACTTGAGCTGATCATTCAGCGGCACGTCGTCGCAAAGAAAACGGAGTGACAAACCGTCGACGCGGCTGAAGCTGCCATTGCATCCAACGGTCCCGCTACTGTTGCTTCCTTGCAAATCGTGAAACGTGTATTTGTCTCCACGAACCCGAACCAGCCCTTCCACGTTAGAGATTGGATAGTCAAATTCATTGTGCCGAACTTCACAGCCTTTCAAACGCACGTCGTATGAGCGGATCACATCGGCATGTGGAATACGTCGTTCCAATCGGGCCAGTCCACCGACTCGTCCCTGAGGGTTGAACGAGCGAATCACTTTGGCCAACTTTGTTTGTGCGTCGATCGCGGCCAACATCTTTTGATCGATTGGGATCGTACCGGGAACCGAAATGTCAAGCTGATATGTCGAGTCAACTCCTGGATTCTCAATTGAACCATGAATTCGAACCGGCTCTTTTGCAATCTTGGACCGAACGTCAAATTCACAGTGATCGTCAACCCATTTGACGATCCCAACACAATGGTCAACTTGATAGGGCAGCTTGACGTACGAGAACGACATGTCGGTCAAATGACCGGTCAATGTTTTTGAAAGTTTGCGACCGTCAAACGTCAAATCAAATTCGACGTTGCTGGTCCCTTCGGGCGAGTAGTCTCTACAGAATTGTTGGCAGAACTTCGGCAACCAATTCGACAATCGAGGCCGATCATCAAAACGAAAATTCTTGACGTTTCCATCGGCATGCCAGGCGGCACTTTGCAGCAGACCAGCTTGCCGATAGTTCAACTTAAAACTGCCGTCGTCGCCGAGTCCTCCCTGGGCGTTGTTGACTGCAAAACCATCGTTGCCAACAGAAAATGTCGCCGACAAATTTCTAATGGGAACCGGGAGACGCTCGTCATCGATCGAAAGATTCGAAACTTGACCGCTGAGCGAAAACGTTGGCATCGCTGATGCTTCCAGGTCACTACCCAGTTGTCCTGTCGCGGTCGCTCCAAAATCAATTGTGCCGTTTAACGCCTTCAACGAATCGAACGATCCACCAAGATCAGGCGGAATCGCATTGACCAAATCCCGCGAGACGCGAGCCTGGTTGGCATCAAGTTGGCAGTGCCACGCTTGACGTGTGTGATCAACAAAAGCAGTCACTTGAACGTTCGAGATCGCCCGTGTCTTGAATTGCCCAGTCACTTGAGTCAACTCGCGACCTTCATGCAACATTCGATGAATGGAGAAATTGATTCCGGACAGAACGATCGGAGCGGCAAGGCGATTCTGTTGATTGATGACTTTGACTTCGCAATCCGACAGGACGACTGGAACGGGGCCCAAATCGCCACCTTGCAGATTGGTAACCCATTCAATAATCGGTTCAAAATCCCAAACGCCATCCGCATCCTGCACCAGCGTCAGTCGAGCACGTTTCAGTTCGATCGCCGTCGGCTTGAAGTTTCCACCAGCAAGATCCGTCATCGACGCATCACCGTGAACGAACAACTCGTAAACTTCCAGCTGTGATGTTTGACCATCAGACGTTGAAATCAAATTTGGATCCAAGTCAACGGCCAGGTTGACCAGTCGAATCCCTTTGTGTTCAAAGAATTGCGCGTCGCCAAGCTCTGCGACCAAGCCGGTATCTTTGAGCTCAGCGTCAATCCGCTGTTGCACCAACTCCGCGAAATGGCTGTGCACTGTTTTCTGGATGAACAGCCAAACGACGATCCCAATCAAGCCAACGAATATCGCTATCTTGAGCAAACGCCACGCCAGCCCAATGGATGACGTACGAGGACGCTGTGATGGAAAGAAGTTGGAATTCACCGATGAAATCTCTGAGTGCCGCGGAACATAGAAGTCTATGAAACGCGCGGATCTACCCAAAGACAGATTTAGTACGCTACCACAAGTCTGGGCAGGCAAGGCAAACTGGGCAATGGACCTGATGTCGATTCAACAAAAAAACCCTTTCGAGTGTCGCACTCAAAAGGGTTAACTCATCAGAGTTTCAAGTTTCTAAATCTTTGTCGCGATCCCAATTAGTGAGACGCATCGAGGTTCACAGGCTTGTAGCCACCTTTGGATTTAAACCAGAACCATAGCAGAACGTAGGCGACCAACATGATCAACGGGAAGATCGCCATGTTGAACAATGCGTTTTGAGCACTTCCCTTTCGAGCGGTCTCGATGGCACCGCCGATTTTCTCCTGATCCGCTTCTGGAGCATCTGCGATTGCCTGATTAACCGTATCGTTGTTGAGCACAGCGTAATTGATGATCTCATAGATCTTGTTTTCAGACTTGGCGGTATCGATCAACTCACCGTCTTTTACGATTCCGATTTGGCTCGCTTCATCCATTGCGACGACGGCGGCAATCTCTTTGTCAGCCTGCAGTGCACCAATGTAAGGGAACCCGAGTGTACCTACTGCGAGCATTCCAATCCCGGAGATCGCATTCAGTGTCAACGCACCACCTTTGGGTGTCTGCTCAGAAACGATTCCAAGCATTGTCGGCCAGAAGAATGTTTTGCCCAAGGCATACAGAGTTGCTGCCAGAAAAATCAGGGCCACACCCTTGGCGCCAGAGAGTGCCACCAACCCTGCGGCAGCCAAAACTGCACTCAGAATCAATAAGCCCAGCGGCGTCAGTTGTTTGACGATGGGTCCCGCAAAGAATCGCAACACCATCATGATCACGGATGTGTAAACCAGGATCCAACCGGCATCAAAAGAAACGACGTTCGCCATGATCCCGGAAATCCATCCATCGGTACCAATCTCCGTCGTCGCCAATGGCATCATGATCAGAATCAACACGAACATGAGCGGTCGTCCAAGACTTTGCGTGTAAACGCCAAAACCAACGACCAGCAAAACGCCGATTCCGATGAACAGGTACTTCAACGTCGGTGCGACTTGTTTGATTCCCGTTTCCGGATCGACGGTCCCAAAGAAGTCCATCAACTGAAGCGTCAACAGGAAACCGACAACAGCTGCGCCGAGGATTCCAAATTCCGAAAGCATCTCTTTATAGGTAACCCCCGCAGCAACACGTTCCTGCTCGGGAAACTTCGCACCAATCAACATCACAAAATAGATCACTGCCGGGATTGCAATCGTTCCCAATTTGATCGTCCAATCAAAATCGGTCAGCAAAATGGTCAGGATACCGGCAACGACCAAACCGCCAGGCCAACCGGCGTGAAGAATATTCAGCCACTTCGTTTTATCTTTCTCAAACATTGTGGCGACGACCGGATTGATGAACGCCTCCACCGTTCCATTGCCCAACGCCAAAATCAAACCGCCCCAGTAGATCAACTGACTGGCGGTCTTGGGGTCCGTGTCGATCATTGACATCGCGCTAACACCCATGACAGCCCAGATCGCCTGGCACACGAAGGCAAAGATCATCGAAAACTTGTAACCGACTCGGTCGATGACGAGGCTAAAGATGATGATGCTCAATGCAAAAGGCCAAACCTGAATCCCTTTGAACTGGCCAACTTCACCAGGGTCCAAACCAAGCTTGGCGACCACCGTCGGATCATCGAGCAAAAACATTCGCGTGATGAAACCAAACGCAGTGGTGATCAATGCGATGAAGCAGCCCCAAAACAGCATCTGGCTGCCGGCGCTGTTGTTAGACAAGCCCGCAGCTTTGAGTGGCGCTTCTGGCGACTTGTAAGGATCATTGGACATAAATGGGTCCCTGGAAGTTGGGGATTAATGGGAACAAACAAATGAGCTAGGGTGAGTTCATTCGTTATCATCAGGGTTTACGGCAGGAACATTTCACGATCGAAGGCTCTTGCGCGGCTTCGAGTATAACTGAACGAATTTCGCAGTAAACCTTTGCAAAAGCGGGTTTTCAAAACAACCATGGAGTCGTTACCAACTTGAGTCGTTAAGCTTTGCCCAGCTTCCCTGAGGCGCCGGATTCACATGAGTTTCTGCGTCACGCCACCTTCCAATGACTGATTCATTGGACAAACTTTGGCAACAGAGCTGCCAACACCAAAGGAGACTTATGAGACTTCCATGCAAACCTCATGCGTTGCCCGCGTTGCTGCTGGTAATTGCCGTTGCATTGATTGCCAACAATTTATCTGGGCAAGAACAAAGCCAACCCAATCGCCCCAACATCGTTCTGATCATGGCGGACGACATGGGCTACACCGACGTCGGCTGTTATGGCAGCGAGATTCAAACACCTGTCCTCGATCGTTTGGCCAACAACGGGTTACGGTTCACTCAGTTTTACAACACGTCGCGTTGTTGCCCGACACGCGCATCGTTGCTGACTGGACTCTATTCGCATCAGGCAGGAATTGGCTTGATGACGGGTGACCGTGGCTTCGATGCGTATCGAGGTGATCTGAATCGGCGATGCGTTACGCTGGCGGAAGTTCTTGGCGAGACAGGCTATCGAACTTACATGTCTGGCAAATGGCATGTGACCAAACAGACTCGCCCCAATGGTGACCGTTCCAATTGGCCATTGCAGCGAGGTTTCGATCGGTTCTATGGCACCATCATTGGTGCGGGAAGTTTTTACGATCCCGCGACGCTTTGTCGAGGGAATCAATTCATTACACCCGAGAACGATCCAGCATACAAACCGGACTCGTTCTACTACACCGATGCGATCAGCGACAACGCAGCGACGTTTGTTAAAGATCATTTTGCCACGTCCGCGGATACTCCGATGTTTCTATACGTCGCCTACACCAGTGCCCACTGGCCAATGCATGCGCCGGAACCGATTGTTGAAAAGTACCAGGGAAAATACGACGGCGGATACGAATCGATTCGGAAACAAAGGTATCAGGATGCCATTCAACAAGGCGTCATTGATCCAAAATGGAAACTCTCACCGCCGGGCAGCAATTGGGACAAGTTTCAACATCAACAATGGGACATCCGCAACATGGAAGTTTACGCTGCGATGGTCGACTGCATGGATCAAGGCATTGGACGGATCATTGAGCAGCTCGAACAAGCCAAAGTTCTGGACAACACACTGATCGTCTACTTGCAAGACAATGGTGGTTGTGCCGAGGGTTTTGGCCGGCGGTCTAACTTGGACAAAATGAACGAACACAACTTCAAGCCGCTAGGTCGCGACGGCTTACAATCAAAAATCTGGCCGCCGATGCAAACCCGGGACGGTCGCTTTGTCAAATCAGGCCCTAACGTCATGGCGGGCGGTGAGGACACATTTGTTGGCTACGGTGTCGGTTGGGCTAACGCGTCCAACACACCATTTCGTGGTTATAAACATGACGGCTATGAAGGCGGCATCAGTACGCCGCTGATTGTCCACTGGCCCGATGGCATGGCGAAAGACGCCTCTGGAAAACTGATCCACGACCCGTCGCACTTGATCGATATCATGCCAACGTTTGTTGAAGTTGCTGGCGCACAATATCCAACCGAGTACGCTTCGAATCAGATTCAACCGCTCGAAGGAGTCAGCCTCGTTCCCACGCTTTCACACCAACCGATCGCCAGATCTGCGCCGATCTGTTTCGAGCATCATGGAAATCTTGCACTGCGAGAAGGCCAATGGAAAATTGTTTCGCAGTACCGAGCCAAGTCTCCAAGAACGTGGGAGCTCTACGACATGCTGGCCGATCGCACCGAGCTAAACGATCTGGCAGAAGCGATGCCTGAGAAACGAATCGAACTGGAGAAGAAATGGCAAGCTTGGGCAGACCGAGTTGGCGTTCAAACTTGGCCATTTAAAAAACCAAACAAGTAAACGTTGTTGTTGAGACAACCAAATCGGCGTGTGCCGCTGTCAATCAATCACGGCTGCCGCCAACCGCATCGTGTTATTTTCAATCTTGCAATCGATGCCACCCGGCGCGTCGAAGCGATCGCTGGTTACGACGGTATCGATCGCCAAGGTTGCCAGCTTTTGCCACCACGCGGATGTCATTTTCTGCTGTGACCAATTCTTTCGTTTCCAGATGATCCGGAAAACGACTTGCACTAACACCATTGACTGCTCTGCAAGTTTGCTCCGATCGATAACGACTTCTGGCGATCCCCAAACCACTGACTTTTGAATCAACTCATCGGCAAGCGTATCAAGCAGACGTTGCGTTTCAGTCGCTTGTTGTGACAGCCGGAGAATGCTGGACGCAACGGATTGTTGATCTTCCGTGGCAAATCGACGCTCTAGCTGAGGCAATAACTGGTTTCGAATAAAGTTGCGTGTGTATCGATCGGACGCATTCGTCGGATCAGACCGAAACGCCTGTCCAATTTGCCTGAGATACGACTCAAGATCCAATCGATCAATCTGCAGCATCGGTCGGACGATGGTCAACGATGGACGCAGCAGACGTCGTTGCGGAATTCCTTTGAGTCCCTCGAGCCCTGTGCCGCGAAAAAGTCGAAACAGGATCGTTTCTACATTGTCCTGTTTTTGATGACCGAGCAACAAGAACCGGGCCCCCCGATTCAATGCCAATTCGCTGAGGCTGTCGTATCGAAATGTTCGCAGCGATTCCTCGGAATCCATCGTTGAACGATCGACGGGGCGATCAGCCGAAACGAATTGGACGTCGAGTCGTTCGGCCAGTTCGGCAACAAACTCCGCATCCTGTTCAGCATCATCACGAATGGCGTGATTCACATGTGCAACGATCAGCTGGCGATGTGTCTTGGGTGAATCCAACCGCGCGATCTCGACCATCGCTCGCAGCAGAGCGACACTGTCGAGTCCGCCGGAAACGGCAATCATCGTTCGAAAGTCGCGCCAATTTTCAACTGGAAAGTCCAGTTTGATTTGCTCGATGACTGAATGTGAGTTCGGTTCGTTCAAATCGCGACCAATTCCCTCTGGAGAGCGAGAGCGGAAGTTGTACTTTGGAGAGCCAGCGGATACACTAGGTTAATCGGCAAAGGAGTGGCTTGTTTTCAGGCTGCGACAGTCGATGCGAATTAAATTTTAACAGCAAAGATGCGACGATCGCCGAGTTCGGCCGTCCATCAAGCTTGAAAATTGAGTTCAGTTGGTTCCAGTTCGAATTTAGGTACCCAACTCATTCAACAGCCCGCCATGGATCTGATTTACGTCATCCTGAGCATCTACTTGCGTCTGTTTCAGACTGCGCTTCCATTTTCCCGTTCGACGACGGGAGCCGTCAAGCGCCGACCTGAGCATGGTCGACCATTGGCGATGTGGATCCCTGTTGTTGGATGGGTTTCTGTCATGGTGCGTTTCGTACCGCAGGCCCGTTGGCTCACGTGGCGTGTTACGTCTGTACAACGGTTGAGCGAAGCGCCACCTTCATCACAGAGACCACGTTGGAAACAAACCCCGCGCTCCGATCAGGAGGGTCCGACGCAGGATCCCCCTTCGACCGATTCGAAACGATCCGACTAAGAATTTGTTTTTCCTGCTTGCGCTAATCGTTGGTGTTTGAGCCATCGCTTGGTTGGACGTTGATGACCACATGACGCCCCGCGTGCAGCCGGTCATGCTTGCCACGACTTTCGTCGCACCAAATATGGAAATGGTGCAACATGCTTGGAATGATGGAAGCGATCTATGGCGCGGTCGGCGGGCTTGTCGCCGGCGTCGGTGCCATGCTGATCTATAGCTTGGCGATTGGAAAAGGTGCTAAAGCAAAAGCGGAAGAAATTGTCTCCGAAGCTCAACGCTCTGCAGAGTCCAAGCTCAAAGACGCGGAAATTGAGATCAAGGAAAAAACGCTGAAGCTGGAGGCAAACGCCGAACGTGACCTTAGCAAGTCACGCGAAAAGATGCACCAACGGGAACGCTCACTGGATAAACGAGAAACCGGACTGAACCAACAGTCGGATGACCTCAAGAAACAGGAGCAGTTCATCGAGTCAACGCAGAACCGACTCAAAGTCAAACTGCAACAAGTCTCGCAAACGGAAAAGGACTTGCTGGAGATTCTCGAAAAACAGCGAAAAGAACTTCATAAAATGACCGGCCTCAGCAAAGAGGCGGCGACAAAACGATTGCTTAAACTGCTTGAAGATGAGCTCGAAGATGAAGTCGGCAGTCGGATTCTCAATCACGAAAAGAAGATGAAGGAGATCTGCGAAGACAAATCGAGGGAGATCATCATGATGACGACCCAACGATTTGCTGCCTCCCACACGTCGGATCACACGACCAGCACGATTGATATTCCCAGTGATGACATGAAGGGCCGCATCATTGGTCGCGAAGGGCGTAACATTCGGGCGTTTGAAAAAGAGACCGGCATCGATGTGATCATTGACGATACGCCGGGTGTCGTGATCGTCAGCGGCTTTGATCCGGTCCGCCGCGAAATCGCTCGACTTTCAATGAACAAGCTGATCGCTGACGGACGAATTCACCCTTCGCGGATCGAAGAGGTCGTCAACGAAACACAATCTGAAATGGATGCCCAGATTCGAAAAAAAGGAACCGAGGCGGCTCAAGAAGTCGACATTCATGGTTTAAAACGACCTGTGATTGACCTGCTCGGCCGTTTGCATTTTCGGACCAGCTATAGCCAAAACGTGTTGCGACACAGTATTGAAGTCGCGTTTATCTCAGGCATGCTCGCTGAGATCATGGGACTCGACGGCCAACTCGCCCGTCGTTGTGGCCTTTTGCACGACATTGGCAAAGCGGCCGATCATGACATGGAAGGTGGGCACCCAAAGATTGGTGCCGATCTGCTCCAACGTCATGGTGAAGGGGAAGAAGTCGTGCATGCCGCCTTGGGTCATCACGATGAGATCTTGGCCGAGTATCCGTACACCGTCGTTGTTGCAACCGCTGATGCCTGCAGCGCATCTCGCCCCGGTGCTCGTCGCGAATCGCTCGACCGGTACATCAAACGAATGGAAGAACTTGAGCAGATCGCAAAAGAGTTCAAAGGTGTTCGCCAAGCGTACGCAGTCCAGGCTGGACGAGAAGTCCGAGTCATCGCCAGTGCCAAGGATACCGATGATGCGAAAGCTGCCAAAATCTGCCGGCAAATCGCCACTGCCTATGAAGAGCAGTTGTCGTATCCCGGTGAAGTCAAAGTCGTCGTGATTCGCGAATCTCGATTTACAGAATTGGCGAAATAACCTCGCTTTTCGCCAGCATTTTCCAACTGAAAGCCATACGTGAGAATCCTCTTTATTGGAGACATTGTCGGTCGACCCGGTGTCGACATCGTTTGCCAGGCGATCCCTGGATTTCGCCGTCAAGAATCGATTGACCTGATCATTGTCAATGGAGAAAACGCGGAGTCCGGTTCCGGCATTACCAAGTCGATCTACAAATCATTGATCGCAGCCGGTGTCGATTGCATCACGCTCGGAGATCATATCTTCCGCAAAAAAGAGATCATGCCGATCCTTGAAAGCAAAGACAACATCGTCAAACCTGCCAACTTTCCCAAGGAAGCTCCCGGTAAGAACTGGACAGTCGTGAAATCGGAGACCGGCAAATCAGTCGCCGTCTTCAGCTTAATCGGCCGAGTCTTCATGAAGCCGGTCGATTGTCCTTACCACCGAGCCAATGAAATCCTTGATGAGATTCCTGATGAGGTCAAAATCCGCTTTTGCGATTTTCATGCCGAAGCGACCAGTGACAAACAATTGATGGGAAGGCACTTGGCCGGTCGAGTTACCGCCGTTTGCGGAACACATACGCACGTCCCCACTGCCGACGAACAGATCTTGCCGGGAGGCACAGCGTTCATTTCCGATGTTGGCATGACCGGTCCCCACGAAAGTATCCTCGGTCGCCGAATTGACCGAGTCCTCGAAGCGACGATGACGTTTCGTCCGGTCCCATTTGATGTTGCCACCAAAGATGTCCAGATCTCGGGCGTAGTCATCGAAGTCGATGCCAGCAGCGGTCAGGCACAAGGTATCCGACGGATCAAAATCAATGAACGCGATGCCGAACGGCTGGAAGATGATTACGACGAGTAGGTCAGGCTGACAGGCCAGCCGGTTGCAGTGTGTTGCCGACTGGTCGTCACGTTGAGCTATTCCATCATGGCGTCGGCAGCGAATGACTCAAGATGATCATGCGTGATAAATGACTTGGCAATGTAATCAGTTAGCTGCGCCAAGTAGAACGCTTCGAATTGCCGATCGGTCGTTTGCATGATCGGGCGACCGTTTTCTGGAAAGACGAATTCGTTGGGCCCGTTATCAAATACGATCCGACCTTCGTCGGCGACATCAAAGACTTTGAGCGCGATATCTGACTTGCCTTTGTAAAGCGTCTGACCTTCTCGAATCGAGTACGCGCTGATGTCGACCACCAAAACGTAGTCGGCACCGACCGCTTCGCCAAGCGTATCGACGCTCGATTCATCCCATCCGTTTAGATCAATAAACTCTTCGACTTCACTCGGTGAGACGACGTTGATCTTCTCTTTGGAAGTCATCAATTTGGCGGTCACCAGTTTGGTGATCGTGTAGGACAGGGAATCGGGACCGTAAGCCGACACGTCAGAGAGACAAACGATCGCGACCTCTTTCTCCTTCAGCATGCCAAACTTGGGTGGCGTTTCGTGGCCTTTCAGGACGTACATCAACGTTGCCATTTCCTTAAAACAGCCCGTCGTCCCCATTAACAATCCGCACGCAAGAACGACGAAGAGGGTATTTCGAGATAGGTTCGTAAGCTGATGCATGGATGACGCAACCTGAAGTGTCTTGACGGAAATCGGTTTGACAAAGTCGGGGGAGAGTAGCAAAGCGTGATTTTCGCCACAACGTCATTCGTGAACGATGACTGATGTCAAACTGGGTAAGCAGTCGTCCCCTCGGTCGTTTCGTCGGCACTTGGATCGAAAATCAAGGGCGCAACTGGCCTGGTTGATCTGAAAACAACCTGAGCTTGCGCCGAAAAGAACGCGGTTGAGGGACTTGCGTTTAGGGGCTTGCGTTAGCGACTCGGTTTGAGGAATCGGAACCCGGTTTAGACTGGGCAGACAAAAAAAAGCTCGGCGATGAAACCCATCGCCGAGCTTGAAATTTGAGATTTTCACTCGTTGCTGTCTGTTACTGTTTAAACAGGTGCAACCAGCAAACCAAAGGCTGAACTGCTGCCAGTCGTCGCAAACTTCTCGACACCCGGAGCCAATTGGCTGGTCAGGTTAACCAAGTCGATCGTCTGACCACCGATGGTCAATGATTCAACTCGATAGCCATTGAGAGTTTGTTGCGAAACTGAAATCGAGCCTTCCAACGATCCGCCATCAATTTTCATATCGACAAACAAATCGTTTCCAGACATGCGGAATTCCAAGTCTTCGGTCAGGCTGTCGACACCCAGAACGTTTGGAATCTCAATACGGTCACGTCCACCAAACCCTTGTTCGTTGATTCGGTCGTCGCCATCGGCAACACCCCAGACGAACACGTCGTCGCCAGCGCCACCGGTCAAGTCATCGTTTCCTTGGTGGCCCATCAATCGATCGTTACCGTTTCCACCCACCAACATGTTGTCGGCAAAGTTTCCGATCAGTTCGTCATCGTTGTCACTGCCGACTGCATTTTCCATCACGACGTCGTAGGCAATCGTGACGTTTCGTGGAATGAAACCGATCGAGCTACGCTCGCCTGCTCGCAAGTCAACAACGGAGTTGACGGGGCTACCTTCGGCAGACAATGTGTCGTTTCCACCGGCATCCCAGATCGTTTCGACAAAGGCCAGTCGATTGAAGTAGTTGCCGATCGCGTACAGATCGTCGCCAGTTGCGTGGTTCAAGTTAGCACCATAAAGCTGCTGGAGCTCGACGACGTCATACGGCTGGAAGGTCGCTGGGAAGCCGAGATCTGCGCCGGTGTAGCTCATGACGGTATAGTCATTGGAATCTGTCGACATCGGCAGTCGGGGACTGCCCTGAAACGGGTGTTTCAGGCCCAGAGCATGTCCGATCTCGTGGATCAGCGTGACATATCCATCCGTGTCTTGATTCAGTGGAGCAGCTCGGCCGCCGGCCACCAATTCGCGGTTGATCCAGATATCGCCGGGAGCATCACCAAAACCTGGCAGGAACGCGAACGCTGCTGCGGTGGAATCGGGGAATGGAATTCCATACTCACCAAATCGGATGATTCCGCCCTGTCCACCAAACTCGTTGATCTGGCTGTCAGGCACCTCGACGAAATCGACGTTGAGGAACTGTTCTAGCTGATCGAAGGCGATTCGAGTATTCGCTCGCTGCGTATCATCAAATCGCTCGAATGGACGACCGTTCGGCGGATCATCGACTGCTTCACCCGTCTCGTATTCAGGGAATGACTGCATAAAGCTGTATGGGATTCGCAATTGGCCAAAGGCATTGAAACCCAACAACCCCGTCCATGTCGCACCGGATTCGAGGGCATCGTTGATCTCAGGCTCGGTTCGGATTTCAACTTTGTGCCATTTCGACCAATCGTTTCCATTGAAATTGCGTTGGTAGAACGTATCGACATGACGATTTTGATAGTCACCCGTTCGAAATGAAATCGCCGCGTTAAAGATCCCCGGTGAAAACTCATGTACTTGATCACCAGGCAGCGGCGTCACACCAAACAGGAAGTGGCCGCTCTCTGGCGAAGTCGTTGGCTCGTAGATCTGAACGCTTGTATGTGCGTTCCCAGGATCCGTTTTCGTGAAGAAATTGGCGACCGCAACATCAGATCGCTGTTCATCAACAATCACATCCACCAAAGGGACAACTTCGGGGCGAATGATCGGCGGCAGACTTTCGATGGTGTGCGTGCCAGCGCCTGACCAGTGCTTACCGTCATAAACTCGAACGCGGATGAGTTGCTCAAAGCCTTGGCGTGGCGTGATGAATTGCAACTGATCAATTTCATCGGCGGGAACGCTGACCCAAGTCTTTCTCGGTACCACTTGTCCCTGGAAAACGAGGTCGCCATTTTGAGCGTGAGGGCTGGTATTGTAGAACTCGAACGTCTTTGCCGTGTTCATGTCGGCGTCGGTGACGTTGAGGAATTGCCAGAAATCGTGAAGCTGATCTGCAGGAGTGATTGAGCGGGAAAACTGAACCGTTGGTCGGTTCGCGTTGACTTTGATATCCGCTTCACCTCGTTTTTCGAGGCTCCACTTCACGCCATCGTAACCTCGCAGGTAGACGTTTTCTTGAGCATTGGGACCCGTCGCGACGTAATACAGATCATCGAGTTCGGCCTCGGTCACGACGAACGGCTGGCCTTGTGGCATCGCGGTGCCATTGAGCTCAAAGTGGCCAAGGTCCGGCACGTAGGCTTTGATATCGCCGGTGGCCGACAAAGGAATCATGCCGGGAGCGTCGATGTAAAAGACGTTGTCGTTGGTGACGGTGATCGGTGCGGAGATGTTGAACTGGCTTTGATCAGCACCAGAGATCGTAACTTGATCACCCGTTTCAAAATTATGTTGGTAAGAGCCAACCCAGATTCGCTCGTTGACCGAAAAGATCGTGCTGACGGAGTTTAAGTCGCTAAATTCAAAATGAGTCAGCGGGTAACCGTCGGGATCGAATCCACGAACGAATGAGCGAGCCGGAACGACTTCGTTAGCCAAAATGGAGAAGTCCGGTTTGGCTACGTTGGGGGCAGTTGTATTGGACCGTACCGAATAAATCCGCCCGATCGCCGGAGTGCTGAAGTTGCCAACTTCGTCACGGGCAACCACTCGGAAACCCTCGTAACCAACCTGCGATCCACCCGAGTATTTCAGCTTGCCGATATCGGCTGCGTCGATGGTAAAGGTCGCTCCATTGCTGAACGGAACTCCATCAAAAACAAACAGCCCTGTATTGGCAGTTCCACGAAAATCCCAAAACGTATATGACGTGATGGCGTCATCGGGATCCGAAGCTGAAAAAAGATCAATTGCGTTGATCAGACCGTTAACGAAAACTGTGGGGTTATTGGTTTCTACGACGGGACTCGCCATAACTCACCTTTATGAATCGATAGATGGAGGTGACCGTTTTTTAATCGGACAGAGACGGCAATCGAAAACGCTAACTCAAGGCGATTTCGACTTGGCTTCAAGAAGACTCAGTGTAATTGGAATCGCATTTTCTGCAAATTTCACTTGCGTGAACCACGCCCCATGTGAGCGGTTTCCAGAAAATACAGAACTCCGCCGCATCGGACGTAGCGACGAAGCCCACAGTTCCGGAAAATTCGTCAAAATCCATACAAATTCCTCTATTGTTGGATTCGAGTCGCTCGTGAGTTGTTCAAACTCAGGCCTTCGGGTTCCGATTCGGATGGGACTCAACGCCAAAGCGAACGAGTTTACATTTCTCGGGAACCCATTTTGTTTCCAGCCAAGTGCAGTCAAAGACGTGCTTATCATGATTGACCGATCGCAATACGAGTTTCGCTATGCTCCACCAGCTGAAGAATTGGCAGCGAAATGGCGGCAACACCCGCCAACGGCCAAAGCGATCGAATCGTTCTTTTTGAACGAACTTTGCGAAGCACAACTGCGATCAAAACAGGCGATTCAAGCCGTTGAGCGCGGCGACTCGATAAGCCTCCGCCATCGTCGGGTAGTTGAACGTGGTTTCGGTAAAGTATTGAATCGTGTTTCCTTGGTCTCGATCCATCACAGCTTGTCCAATATGGATAATTTCAGACGCGTTGGCTCCAAAGCAATGGATACCCAAGACTTCCAGGGTTTCGCAATGGAATAGAATCTTGAGCATACCCACACGTTGACCGATGATTTGAGCACGAGCCAGATTTTTAAAACTGGCGACTCCAATCTCGTAAGGCACTTTGGCTTCAGTCAGTTCTTTCTCGGTCTTGCCAATACAAGAGATTTCTGGGCTGGTGTAGATTCCCGAGGGGATATCGTGTGCCATCCGGCATCCTGACTCCCCGATGCCAAGAATCTGCATCGCCGCAGCGCGTCCTTGCGTGTACGCAGCGCTGGCCAACGATGGAAAACCGATCACATCGCCAACGGCATAAACTCCGTCTACTTTGGTACCGAAGCAATCGTTAACGCCAATGTAGCCACGACTGTCAGGTTCAACATCAATCGTGTTGAGCCCAAGATCGTCCGTATTTCCCGTCCGGCCGGTCGCCCACAACATCACGTCGGTTTTGATTTGCTTGCCGGACTTCAAATGGGTAATGACTCCGTCGTCAGCGGGAACCACTTTTTCAAGATGTTCGTTGTGTCGGATCAGCACGCCACGTTCACGCATGTGATAGCTCAAAGCGTCGCTGATCTCATCATCGAGAAAATCGAGCAGTTCATCTCGACTGTTGATCAAGTTGATTTTGACGTCCAGATTTCGAAACATCGACGCGTACTCGCAACCGATGACGCCAGCCCCCAAGACGGTCATGGAAGCGGGACGATGGTCGAGACTGAGAATGGTATCGCTGTCAAATACTCGAGGATGATCAAACGCGATGTCATCGGGACGGTAAGGTCGTGATCCAACTGCGATGATGACATTTTTGGCATGGATCCGTTCGTCATTATTGACGGTCACCACATTGGCACCATCAAAACGGGCATGACCAAAAATCACGTCGACATTATTCCGTTTGTAAAAACGATGTCGCATCGATTCCTGACTATCGATCACCTTTTGTGCTGACTTGGTTAACTCCGCGACGCTCGGCTTAATATCAACGCCGCACGATTGGAACAGCGGGTTGTTAAGCGCTTCGGTTAACCGATAGATGGCAAAACGGAGTGCTTTGCTGGGGATCGTCCCCCAATGTGTGCACCCCCCGCCGATTTTGTCATAGCGTTCGACAACGACGACTTTCATTCCAGCTTTGGCCAGCTGCATTGCGGCGCCTTCGCCGCCTGGTCCCGAGCCGATGACCACTGCGTCTACACTTCGTTCCGTCGACACGCTTACCTCGTTGGATGATTAAGTTAGATAAACAGAAGAGCTCAACTTTATCACGTTTTAACAGGTGGGCTCGGCTCACGAAATCGAGGTTGATTTCGATCGTCTCGGAACTCCGCCAATTCTTTGGTCATATCGTGGCTTGAGTCATATTGAGCGAGCTGAATGCCCAATAAACGTTCAATTTCATCGACCGTCAAACCGCGCTCGAGCATTTTCAGTTTGGCATCAATTTGCATCTTCTGTTGATTCAATGCAGCACCGGCTCGGATCGCAGTAACGGCGATAATGGCGATGAACCCGCCACCAAAGACGACACAAATTGCAACAATTGGAATGGCACTCATCGTTCACCACACAGTTCTTTGGGTTCGAAATCGATTGGTTCTAATTTGAATTCGAGCGTTTGAGACGATTATCTGCGTTTTCACATGTTAAGCGTCCGAGAATTCCGATTATTCGTAATTCGTCTTGTGCATATTTACAAGTCGGATCATCATTTCCCGCTCTGTGACCACCTGTTACGATGGCACAGCAACACCTAACTGCGAAGTTTTATCGGCGGAAAGCCTCAAATGATCAAGCGTATTCTAGTTGCCGGAGGAGCCGGTTTTTTAGGTTCCCACCTCTGTGAACGCCTGGTGGACCAGGGGCATGACGTGATCTGCCTCGACAATTTCTTTACCAGCCAGAAATCGAATGTCGACCACCTTTTGGACAAATCCAATTTCGAACTGATTCGGCACGATATCGTCTCACCAATTCTGCTGGAAGTCGACGAAATCTACAATCTCGCTTGTCCTGCGGCCCCCGGACATTACCAGTTTAATCCGATCAAAACGATGAAGATCTCAGTCATCGGTTCGATTAATCTGCTGGGCATGGCCAAACGGTGTGGTGCAAAAATCTTTCAGGCTTCGACCAGCGAAGTGTACGGCGACCCGGAAGTTCATCCGCAACCGGAGTCCTATCGTGGCAGCGTCAACCCGATCGGCCCGCGTGCTTGCTATGACGAGGGAAAACGAGCAGCTGAGACACTCTTTTTTGATTACCACCGGATGCACAAAACCAATATTCGCGTTTGCCGAATCTTCAACACGTACGGTCCGCGAATGCACCCATTCGACGGTCGAGTCGTCAGTAACTTTATCCGCCAAGCACTCGCTGGGGACGACATCACGATCTTTGGTGACGGGATGCAGACTCGTTCGTTCTGTTTCCGTGACGATCTAGTCGATGGTTTCATCAAACTCATGGATGCACCCGACGATGTCGTCGGTCCAATCAACTTGGGAAATCCGGGTGAATACACCATCAAGCAGCTAGCCGAATTAACGATCGAGTTGGTCGGCAATAACAACAAAGTCGTCTACCAGTCGTTGCCACCAGATGACCCGACTCGACGCCGCCCCGACATCGGACTTGCCAAAGAGCATCTTGGCTGGGAACCCAAAATTCCGTTGCGTGAAGGTCTTCAGAAAACGATCGATTGGTTCAAGACCATCAATCCAGATGATTACCGCCCGCCGACACCAAACTATTGAACCAATGGAATATCTGTTGCGGGCTTCGACAGTAGCTCGCAAGCAGCTGGCGAAACCACGAAGCGCCTCGACGGAAGAGAACGTGGCGCATTCAATCAAGTTCGTCGACGACAGCGTTCACCGTATTCTCAAACCCACGTTCTGATTTGCCATGTATGACTGCATCGTGCTCGGTTTTGGTGGTGTCGGCAGTGCCGCGTTACGTGCCGCGGCATCTCGAGGATGGAACGTCATCGGAATCGACCAGTTCGGACCCGCGCACAATCGTGGCAGCTCACAAGGTCAGACCCGAATTATTCGGCATGCTTATTTTGAGCACCCCAACTACGTACCGTTGACGCATCGCGCGTTCGAACAGTGGGACGAACTCAATCGCCGTCATCGGACTTCGATCGACATTAAAGAGATCATCACTCCTTGCGGTCTGTTGCAAGTTGGTCGACCGGAAAGTGACGTCATCCAAGGTGTGATTGCCAGCGCCGATCAACATGGTCTTCGCGTTGAACGGTTCACCCCAGAAGAGATCCAACGTCGGTTGCCGATGTTCAAGATCCCGGAAGACTACATCGGCTTATTTGAGCCTGACGCTGGATTTTTGCGAGTGGAACTGGCCGTCGCGGCAGCCTTGAAACAAGCTTCCAAGCAAGGTGCAACGTTGAAATCGAACACGATTGTTCACGGCTGGAGCGTCGACGCCAACGGCGATGTTTTAGTAGAAACGGATCAAGGTTCAATCCAAGGACGACGCCTGATCATCGCTGCCGGCGCGTGGTCGTCGCCCTTGTTACCCAGCGTCGACGTTCCCTTCAAGATTTTGCAGAAACAGCAACACTGGTTCCAACTCGATCGAGTCGATCAGAAGATTGAAAACGATTTTCCAGCCTTTCTGATTGAAGAAGACAATGGCGATTGCTTTTACGGTCTTCCGGAGATTGACTACCTCGGCATGAAAGTCTGCGAGCATTCCGGGGGCAAGACACTTGAGTCACCGGACCAGATTCAATCTGGTTTGAATCAGGAAGAACTTGACCGAACCGAGTCGTTTATGAATCGTTGGCTCGAATTTGGACGGGCGAGGTTGGTCCATCATTGTCAGTGCATGTACACGATGTCACCAGATGGACACTTCGTGGTCGACCGTTACCCCGGTTTCGAAAATGTCGTTTTCGCGGCCGGGCTTTCAGGGCACGGATTCAAGTTCGTACCCGTGATCGGCAACTACCTCTGCGAGTTGCTCGACGGAAAACAAGACGAGTTGATGTCGTTCCTGAAACTGAACCGCTAAAGCAAATAACGCCAAGCAAAAAATTTACTGGACGTTGCGTGATTCAACTTCGAAACGCTTTGAGCCGTTCGGAATTAGCGCCGGTTGAATTGATGTGCCGAATCTGATCGGTCGGTACAGGTTGAAACTGCGTCGTTTCTTTGAGCCATTCGACAAACTGGCTGTGGTAAGCGAAACTTTCGAACTCGAAACCCATCAGTGCGTGGCCTTCGGTTTGCCCATCATCGGTATAGTTCATATAGCAAACGTTGGCTCGCTGGCCGACCTCTTGCATGAACTCGCGTAGTGCACCGGGGCGATTGGGAAACTGGATGACGGCGAAATACGGCGTATTGAGCAAATCAAAATTGAATGGGATCACACGAAACTCAATCGCTGGTGATCCGGTGACGTCGTGATGCGGAGGCAGGTTGTCGTCGTTGAGAAACTGGTTCAAAAATTCGATTTCCGAACGGGGCACTTCCATACCGATGATGGGGTAAGCGTTGTCATCGGCAACTTTTCCATACTGAAAATCGATGATATTGATTTTCTCGCCAAAGCGTTCCAGCAAACTCGACAATCGCCCCGGTTGTTCATCGATCTCAAAACCGACATAGCGGCGTTCGGGGCGATTGAGTTGTCCTCGCCTGGCGATTCTGGGAAGCATCTGAAAATCGACGTTGGAACCGGACAGGATCGTCAATGGCCGATCATCGCTGGTCAATTGATATGCAAACGCGGCGGCCACGCCCAATGCGGCGGAGGGTTCGACGATGATTCGGCGCTGCTGCCACATCGATTGAATCGCGTCGCAAACTTCGACATTGGACACCGTTACGAATTCGTCAACGAGATGTTGGCACAAACGAAAGGGCAGCTCACCGGGGCAAGCGACGGCGGTGCCATCACAAAATCGATCTAACAATCCAACTGTTTTTCGTTCACCTCCAGCAATGGAAACGCCCATGCTATTCTGATCAACCGCTTCCACGCCGATCAATCGAGTGTCGGGGAGTTGCTGTTTGAGAATGGAAGCGACACCCGCGGCCATCCCTCCGCCACCGATCGGCAGAAAGACATGCGTCGGTGGCTGAAGACACTGCTGGACCAACTCGACCCCGATCGTCGATTGCCCAGCGATCACCTGCAAGTCATCGTAAGGCGGAATCAGAGTGCCGTCGTTGGCTTCAGCAAATGCTTTGGCACTGGCCGCCGACTGATCAAATGAGTCACCGACCAATCTGATCTCAACGTGTTCACCACCCAATTCGTGAACGGCGTCCTGTTTGACCAACGGCGTCGAACGGGGCATGAATATCGTCGCCGAAAGCTGTGCTCCGGCCGCAGCCAATGCAACACCTTGAGCATGGTTGCCGGCGGATGCGGCGACCAATCGTCCGTCAAAACCGGATTCGACCAACGACGCGATCTTGTTGTACGCACCTCGCCATTTATAGCTATGAACTCGGGAGGCATCTTCACGCTTAAGCAAAAGATTGACCTTCGACGGCTGGCCTTCGTTCGAGTGGATCGGAATCGCCAATTGATCAATCGTTGTTGGTTGATCCAACTGGTAGACGCGTTCCAGCGCCTCACCCGCGGCGACACGGAGCGATTCGAGTAGCGCTTCGATCGTAGGTTGCGCACGCGCAGCCTGATCGGTCGCCTCCAAGGGTTGCGAAGCATCATCCATTGAAAATTGAACCGTTGGTTAGGGCTTACGCCTGTTGTTCCTGCGTTTCAGCAATCCATGAGAACTGCTTGCGGATGCGACGACCGACGTTTTCAATTTCATGAGCCAGATCGTCTTGCATCATCTTTTTGAAGTTCGGCGCTCCTGCTTCAGATTCTTCCTGCCATTGTCTGGCGAATGATCCGTTTTGAATATCCTCCAGCACCGCTTTCATATTGGCGCGAGTCTCGTCTGTGATGATGCGTTTTCCGGAGACGAGGTCACCATACGCGGCAGTGTCGCTGATGAATTCGTGCATCTTGGCGATCCCACCTTCATAGATCAGATCAACAATCAATTTGACTTCGTGTAAACATTCGAAGTACGCAACTTCCGGTTGATAACCAGCTTCGACCAGCGTTTCCCAACCGGTCGTAATCAATTCCGTGAGCCCACCGCAAAGCACGGCTTGTTCGCCAAACAGATCCGTTTCCGTTTCTTCAGCAAACGTGGTTTCCAAAATTCCGGCACGTGAGGCACCGATTCCCCAGCCGTAACAGAGCGCCACATCCATTGCGTTTCCGGTCGAGTCCTGTTTGACCGCAACCAACGCCGGCACGCCGCTCCCTTCTTCATACTGACGACGGACCATCGAACCGGGTCCTTTGGGGGCGATCATGACGACATTTGTTTCCGCATCAGTTGTGATCGCGCCGTAATGAATACAAAAGCCATGTGCAAACAGCAGCGTCGAGCCCGGCTTCAGATTCGGTTGCACGACATCTCGAAAGATCTTGGGTTGAGCCATATCGGGAGCCATCATGCAAATCACGTCCGCCTGTTTGACGGCAGCTTCCATCGTCAAAGGCTCCCATCCCTCGGAGACCGCTTGGCCCCAGCTTTTACCACCTTCTCGCAAACCGAGCACGATGTTTACGCCGCTGTCACGCAGATTCAATGCTTGACCACGACCCTGGCTGCCATAACCAATCATCGCGACGCATTTTCCTTCAAGGGCTTTCAGGTTAATGTCTGTTTCGAAGTACATGGTCGGCATTGGATTGACTCCCGCTATTTTTTCGGATTCACATTCGTTGATAAACGCATCAACGTGTCATCGTACGGTCGTTTTCAATCCAAAATCAAGCTGTTTTTGGTGGTTCAGGTCGTTGTTTCCGCTTTCTTGTCAAATGAAAAACGGACAACCACTCAGCGGCCACATGCCCGACAATAACCGCCCCCAAGAGGCAACGTCTTGCCCTTAGACGATTCTGGAAAAAGCAACGTTTTTGCAAGCGGTCCTTTGCGCGTCTCGGAAGGAAGACACGCTAATGGAAAAAATGCAAGCTTGCCCTGATCCTGAACGTGAACTGTTTTGCCTGAATCTCAGAGCTCAACAGAACAGCGCAGGGAGAGGGTAAACCGGCAACACCCCTCCGATGCGTTCACGTTGCATTGCGCTATAATCAACGAATCTTTCACTTTTAGCCGATACCAAACCATGAACCAAACTACCGCAGCCAGCACCTCGAATCACTCCGCCCAGCGCCAGCAATTACGTGACAATGTGCGGATGTTGGGACAACTGTTGGGGCAAACCATCGTTGACCAAGAGGGCCAGTCGACTTACGAGCAGGAAGAACAACTGCGACTGTTGGCTATCTCGGCACGTAGCGGAGACAGTTCCGCTCACGAGCAATTAACAACCGCGATTGGTGAGCTGGCAAATAATCTCCCGGTCGCATCGGCGAATCTGAAAGCATTTTCGACCTATTTTCAGCTGGTCAATTTGGCAGAAGAACATGAACGGGTCACCGTTTTGCGAGAACGAGCCAACCAGGCGTTTCGAGCCGGCAAACCGATGGATGAAACCATTGCAGCAGCATTGACGACGCTCAAACGGGAAGGGCACTCGGCCGAAGAGGTCCAAAACATCCTCGACCAGTTAGTCATCACTCCCGTTTTTACCGCTCACCCGACCGAATGCAAACGTCGGACGATTCGGCAAATTCTGAAACATGTCTCAGAGTTGTTGCAGCTGCACGACTCGAATGATGTGCTCGATCACGATCGCGCTGAAATTCAGCGTCGGCTGCATGACCATATCGTTTTGCTCTGGCAGTCTGACGAAACTCGAGATCGACGCCCAACGGTATTGGACGAAGTTCGAAATACGGGTTTGTACTTTTTTGAAAACACGCTGCTGGATCTCATTCCAAGAGTTTACGAAGAACTGGATCGGGCGTTGCAAGCGGTTTTTCCGGACCACACATTTCAGATCCCCACGTTTTTGAGTTACGGTTCCTGGATCGGCGGGGATCGGGACGGCAATCCCTTCGTCACCACCGACGTGACGGAAGCAACGCTCCGCGCCCACCAAACGCTGGCGTTGGAGTATTACCTCAAGCAGACTCATGCACTTTACGAGTTGCTCAGCGTCGCCAAAACGAGAAATGGTTTTACTAAAGCGTTCCTGGAAAATCTTGAAGAGACGAAACAACAAGAGCATCTGGATGATCAAGATACGATCGACAGGTTTTCATCAGAGCCCTACCGACAAAAGCTGATCCTGATGTACCGTCGTTTGAAACGGACACTGATCTGGAGCCAGTCTCCCTGGAATCTGCGTCAACACAACGACCAGATCTATCAAAACTGCGAAGCCTTTTTGAATGACCTTTATCTGATTCGAGATAGCTTGCTGGCCAACAAAGGGGAAGCCTTGGTCAGCGGTCAGTTTTCCAGACTCATTCGTGCTGCCGAAGTATTTGGATTTCATCTGGCAACGTTGGATGTCCGCCAACACGCGCGACACCACCGATCCGTTGCCAAGGAAGTGTTTGAATTCAATGAATCGGTTGACGACTACAGTTCACTCTCTGAATCGGAGCGAGTCGATTTGCTGGCCAAAGAGATCGCCAGTCCGCGGCCATGGACCGGTGGGCATAACAGCGACGGCGAATTCGGATTTTCAGAATCCACCAATCAATTGCTAACGCTGTTTCGTTTGATCGCCTCCGCTCAACAACATCATGGCGCTGAATCGATGAAAACTTACATCATCAGCATGACTCAAGATGTCAGCGATTTGCTGGAGGTTTTGCTTTTGGCAGATGATGCGGGACTGTTTGGAAAAATTGATATCGTGCCGCTGTTCGAGACGGTCGCTGATCTTAAGGCAGCCCCGGAAGTGATGGGGCGACTTTTTGAAACACCCGTTTATGCGAAGCACCTCAAAGCGCGTGGAAACCAGCAACAGATCATGATCGGCTATAGCGACAGCAATAAAGACGGCGGCTACTTTCAGGCGAACTGGATGCTGTTTCAGGCTCAAAGAAACCTTGCGACCATGTGTCAGGAACATGGCATTGACATGATGCTATTTCATGGCCGAGGTGGCTCGTTGGGGCGGGGCGGGGGACCAACCAATCGGGCGATCCTTGCCCAACCACCGGAATCGGTCAAAGGACGGATTCGAATTACTGAACAAGGGGAAGTGGTTAGCTCGCGTTACAGCCACCCGGAGATTGCTCGGCGGCATCTACAGCAGCTCATCCACGCGGTTCTCTGTTCTGCGGGCGATCGACCGCACTACGATCAAATCGCCGTTTGGTCAGCGACGATGGATGAACTCAGTGAACTGGCCTATCAAAAATATCGAAGCCTCGTGGAGCGTGACGACTTTATCGAGTTCTTTCAACACGCGTCGCCGATTGACCAAATTGGAAACCTCAATATTGGCTCTCGCCCGTCCCACAGACGCGCGACGAAAACTCTGGATGATTTGCGAGCGATCCCTTGGGTGTTCGCCTGGACTCAATCAAGAACCAACGTGCCAAGCTGGTATGGGGTTGGCTCGGCATTGCAACAATGGTTGGAAGCAGACGGCAGCCAACGCGAAGAACGCCAAGAGCGACTCAAGCAGATGTATGCCAAGTGGCCATTCTTTCGAACGCTGCTGGGCAACGTCCATTTGGGCATGGGACGTGCCGACATGCTGATCGCCAGAGAGTACGCGATGCTGGCCGGCGAGGCAGGGCAGGCAGTCTTTTCCGATATTGAAGCCGAGTACACCAAAAGCAAATCGTACTTGCTGACGATCACGGATAAAGAACAGTTACTCGACACCGAGCCTTGGTTGAAAGAAAGCATTCGACTGCGAAACCCGTATGTCGACCCGTTAAGCTTTATCCAAATTGAGTTGCTGAAAAAATTGCGATCCGAGGAAACGGTCGACTCGGACAATCAGCCTGACTTGTTAACGGCGATATTGCAAAGCATCAACGGGATCGCCGCTGGATTGCAAACGGTTGGTTAGAATTCCCAGCCTCCCAAAAAAGTTTTTGTGGTTGCAGATGGTAAGCGGTTGCAAATGGTTGCTAGTGGTTACCAACCAGTGCTGCCCCTGACAGAGCCGCTAACCGAGGACTGACTTCAGTAGCTCAATCGTAGCCGGTTGGTTTAGCGAAGCTTTTCCAAATCCTCGCAACGCGCCTACGGCAACCGCTTCGTCTTGCGATTCAGGAAAATTGGAAACGACCATCACGTCAACGTTTTCCGTCTCGTGGGTCTGTTTGATTCGTCGTATCAACTCCATCCCTTCGCTGCCATCGGCATCGTTGATTCGATTGATCAGCACCAGGTCATACTCGCCTAGGGTGATCGCATTCATGGCATCGTCATGAGCCATGATGCGATCGACCTCAACATCAAAATAATTGGTCAGCATTTGGGTGATATTCCAGTTATCGATATCACACTGTCCGACATCAAGAATCTTTTTTCCCATGGCAATGGCAAGTTTCAGAGCAATTGGTTTGTTTGACTTGGCTTTGGTCGCTAAAACGTAGGTCTCGACGACATCCGTTACACGTTTACCTTACGGGAAATCTGATGAATACCAAAGGGCGCACAATCGCGACGAACGACGAATCACCAATCAGCCCTGATCGCCGCAAGTTTGGAAAACTGGCTGCAGCAGGCTTGGCGTTTGGAGCGACCGCTTTGACCAGCACGATCGCATCGGCGGGAGAGCAGGACCAAGAGAAAGATCAAAAGAAAACGCAGGAGAAGAAAGCGGAAGTCAAACGACCGGTCGAGAAGGAATTTGAGCGAGATTACGATCCGCCAGGTTTCAAGCCATCCTGGAAGAATCCGCAAATCAATCGATTGATGGCGGAAGACTTCGTCATCTTTGCTCATTCCAACTTGGACATGGTCAAAACGATGTTGGAGCGCGAACCGAACTTGATCAATGCGACGATTGATTGGGGCGCTGGAGATTGGGAAAACGCTTTGGGCGGCGCGTCGCACATGGGGCGGAAAGACATCGTTGAATTCCTGTTGTCCAAAGGCGCGCGAATGGATCTATTTTGCGCAACGATGATGGGCAAGCTGGAGATCGTCAAAACGATGCTGGAACTGGAACCGGCATTGATCGATGCGAGAGGACCACACGGCTTTAGCTTGCACTTTCATGCGCAGGTCGGACAAGAATCGGCCGAACCAGTCTTGGAATATCTGCAGTCCATCAAAAAGAAAGAACTTCGTCCCGTGCCGTTTCTGAAAAACAAAAAGAAGAAAAAGCAGGGCTGATGCAAGCACCTGCCCTGCTCAACACGGGGTGAGAAAGCCTCGTTGAATGAAAAGGTAGGTTTTTTCCAAGTCCGATGGTCGGGCCGAATGACGACGGCCAAAGAATTGACTTCGAATCCACCGGCATGACGTCTATCTGTGCCGGTTTTTTCGCTTTTGGTGATTGGATACAAGGCGAAGATCCTGGCGGATTGTTGCTGCAGCCCCTTTGGATAGCGTCGTCGACACGCCGATGATGATCGTGCCCAATGGCTTACCGGTCGTGGTTGCAGAGGCGACTCCGGTTGGAATTTAAGTTGCGGGCATTTCTGGGTTGCAGTTCTCATCGGCTGCGTCGATCCGAATCGGTTCTGAACTGAGCGATGGTCCTGAATCCGATTGCTCCGATTCCATTTAGGAACTGAGTGGCGTTCTCCCGACGATGGGTGTTGACAATTGAAGCCGTCTACCTACCCTTTACAGGTTCCATTTTCAACCTTTCACAGCGACCGATTCATTTCGGAGATTTCATATGGCAGACGACGAAGATTTGGTAGATCCACTGCTCGAACCAGCCGCCGAAGACGAAGATCTCGACGATGGACTACTGGCTCCCGTTGTTGACAACCTCGATCTCGAGGTCGAAGACGAATTCGACGTCAGTGATTTCGACGAGGACTTTGACGACGATTTCGAAGAAGAGATTATCGGCGAATACGATCTTCAGGATGACCAATACGGCGAAGACTTTGAGAAAGAGTTCGGCCACATAACCGATCCCGAGAAAGCTGCTGCGAGGAAGGCAGAAAAGGCTGCCAAAAAGAACGCCAAACCCAGCAAAACAAAAGCTGCGAGTACGAAAACCGCGAAAGCGAAAACTGCCAAAACCGGCAAATCAACAAAGTCCGCCAAGTCTTCAAAACCCGTCAAAGCAAGGGCAAAGAAGAAGTAACTTTCCGACGACCCAATTGGACAACGACATTTGCGCCAGTGAATCAAGGCGCCAGTGAATAGACCCGCCCGAAGATCGAGGCGATCGACGGCGGATGTCGCGTCGATTCTCGAAGACCGCCAAGTTCATTTCTTAAATCTCATGATGAACAAGCGACAACGGTAACGCTGGACCTCCATTACCAGTCCGGTTCCATCCTGTTGAATTGAAACCTTCCCATCTTGAGCTCGCCTTCGTCTTCGATCACATAAACGACGATGTACATCCAGGCAAAGGTGTAACCTTCTTCCAGCTCTCCTTCATCCCAGCCATACAGTTTCTGCATCGCTTCCAGATTTTCTTTTGTGCACTCACAAGTGATATCGATCGAAACGGTTGCCTTAACTTTATCAAATGGAAAATCAGCCGATTGATGCGGCGCCCGCTCCATCGCTTCTTCGTCATAAAAACCTTCAACGTAGACGCTGTCCAGAGTTTTGGGTTTGCCATACGCCTCACCCGCTTTCATCGCTTCGACAAATTGTTCTTTGCTAAGTGTTTCGAAGCGATCATCGGGATCCCCTTTAAAGACATAGTCGACTTGGTTCCCTTTGGTTTCCAACTGGTAATTGGGATTATCGCGTTTGAGTGCAGAAGCATGAACATCCTTCAGACACATTGGATCCAACGCATCGTAAGCAGCTTCATAATCTCCTTTTGCCATCGCCTCTGCGAATGGCATGACGGGCTGACAATACTTGAGTTCCTCTGGAGAGTTGAACTCGAGCACGTCATTGCTACCGATATTGATGCAGCCAGTGGTAAGACAGTTGACTGCGAAAACCAAACCACAGATGGAAAGTAACTTGAGGGAATGTGTCATGACTTTACCGTTGACCAAGCGTACAGAAGGACGGGGATTCTCAGCCGAGGGTGCCATGTCAGGGTCGGCTGGGTTAGATCTGATTGTGTTCCATATCGTAAACGATTTCGACCGCAAAAGGGTTTGATCATCTGCCCGAAACGTTTGGCTAATGCGACCCAATGGAGCTGGTTGGTGGTCCAATGCTGAGCGCGCCAAACGGCGGTCAGTTGGGAGCGATTCAAGTGGAAAACAGCTTATCTGACCTTCCTAACTGTCAATTTCGACAATTTCCGTGCACTTTACATTCAAACGGAGGCAAATAGGTGGTTTTCGAATCCTCACCCGTTCTTCACAATTAGGATCGACGGATGCGGCGGGTTTGGAAATAACCAGCCCTTTTCAGCAAGCCAAGCAACTCGAGCCAACGTGGATAACACACCAAGATGGAGAGCAACGAAATATCAATTCGTGAATTGGCGATCGGCGTTTGGAAGCGTCGCCGATTGGTCATCATCACGACTTGCGTCGTCACGTTTTTAGTCGGCCTGTTTACGCTGTTTGCACAAAAGTCATACGTCTCTGAAGGGTCAGTCTTTGTCCGACTTGGACGAGAAAACGCGACGCTGGACGTGACGGCAACTTTGGGACAAGCTCCAGGAACTGCTGTCCCGTTAGATCGCGATGTCGAAATCAACTCGATTGCCGAACTGATGACCAGTCGAGAAGTGCTGGACCAGTTGGTGGAGCATTTTGGCGCGGACGTCATTATCGAAGAAGGCTTGTTAAAAGCAGATGGCACGTCCCAATCGTCTGGATCGTTTTCACCCATCGGCGCACTCAAAGGACTTTTGCGTGGCATCGGCGTCCTCGACTCAATGACGCCTCATGACAAAGCGATCCAGACCATTCGCTCACGTTTGTACGCGACGTCAGTGAAAGACACGACGTTGATCCGAGTTGGTTACGAGTCCTACGATCCTGAATTTTCGCGCGATTTCCTGGAAGAGCTAATCCAACGCTACGTTGACTACCACGTCAAAATCAATCGGCCGCAAAACGCTCCTGAGTTTCTGGAACAACAACTCAAAACAGTCGGCGACAAACTGGCGAAACAAGAAGCAGAGTTGGATCGATTGAAAACGAGCGCCAGCCTCTACGCGTTTGACGATCAGCGTCGACTGCTTGCCGAACAGATGTCCAACCTGCAAACTCAACGTGACGCGAATATTGCAGATCGAGCCGCGTTTACGTCCGAAGTGGAATCATTGAAGCAACGCCTGTCTGATTTGCCAACCACGAAATCGCTTTCGTCGGTGACGGGGGCGGGCAACGAAGGTGCTGACGGGATGCGGCAGCAGCTGTATCAGTTGCAATTGGAATACCAGCGGATGCTTTCGGAGAAACAACCGGGTCATCCGGATGTGTTGCGACTCAAAGGACAGGTCGACCAAGCTGAGAAGATTCTTTCTCAAGAAGAGCAGCGTCGAACGCAAACCGTCGAAGGTCCCAATCAGATCTACGAAAGCATTCGGACTGACCTGATTCGCAAAGAGTCTGCACTGGCCGCAGTGATCACCAAATTGAAGACGCTTGATTCAACCATCAATCGACTATCCCAGCGGCTCGATACGTTTATCAAAAATGAACGCGACTACCGTCGGCTTGAACGAGAAATCCTGGTCAACGAAACGACCTACCAAAACTACTCAAGTAACCTTGAGCAAGCTCGGATTGACCGGGAGTTGGAGCAGAAGAACCTTTCGAATTTGAGCATCTCAGAGCACGCGGCGCTCAACATGACGCCTGCCAGCCCAAACAAGAAACTGAACATGGCCGCCGGTCTGGTTTTTGGACTGCTATTGGGAGGATGCATCGCCATTTTGCAAGAACTATTGGCGCCCCGACAGGAAGACGGTGGCTGGGTTTCCCCAAGTACGATTTCACTTCCCGTCATCGCCAGAATTCCACAGTTGGAGATGTTACCCGAACCGCAAGAGAGCTAAAGAAACTTCCGCTCAAAAGTTGTCATCGGTTCGCTCAACGTAAGTGGTCATTATGGGATCTCACTCGTCAATTTTAAATCAGGATATTGCAACCAAGTTTCCCTGGGCTGCACCGCTATCGTCGTACGGCGAAACCATCCTGACGAACTTGGGTTGGGCAACGCATGCAGCGCGACGGGCGACTACGGAAAATGGCCAACTCGATTCGATCCTGTTTACATCACCTGCGACGGCCCAGGGGGTCACAACCATTGCAGGCACAACGGCGGTCGTCGCCGCTACCGATCCCTTTTGTAAAATTCTGTTCATCGATTGTGCTGCATCGGCCCCGGCTCGCGCCTTGTTCCAGGGAATCCCTCATGCAGATCCGGCGCCGATTCTGTTGGGCCGTCAGATTGAACAAACGGCATTGTCGAGTCTCGATTATCTGGCACTTGGCGATGCTCGCCATCTCAGATCCACGTCGCGACGTCGGTTGGCAGGTGAACAACTGTGGGACCTGTTTGACCTTATCGTGATCGACTATCCAGTCGAACCGGTTAGGGGATGGCTGGAACACATCGCGCATCTTGTCAGTGCGGGATTGATTGTTGCGGGAAGGGATTCGAGCAAGCCGAAAGTCAATCAACTCGCAGGTCAGCTCAACAAAGATGGGGTCTCCAATGTGGGAGTGATCTTTAACCAGGATGGTCCACGTCGATTTCCATCTGGTCTGGACAGCTAGTCATTTCTCATCTTCACACTCTTTGCCGATCGATGCAGCGCCCGGAATCATCTCGATTTTCGTTGATGGCCGTCTGTCTCGAAGCGCTCTCGACAGTCTATCGAGCACTGTCGATGTTGAAACGTGAGCCGATTGAGACAAATTCTGTTGAAGTCAACTCGAAGTCGGTCAATTCGAAGTCGCTGGGCGAGTCCATCCAGGTATCGGATTCGGGAACTCCGCAGTCTTCGAACTCAAAACAGACAGATCAGCCCGTCGAGAGTTTTGGCAAAAGCAGCATCGTCTCATTGCTGGACCAAGCGATCGTCAGCGGGACGAGGTTTGCCATCGGCGTGATCGTCGCTCGAGCGTGTGGCGTCGACGCAATTGGATTGTACGCGTTGGGCCTGAGCTTGATCATGTTTGCGATGGTTACCAGTCAATCTTTGGTAATGACTCCACTGACCAATTTTATCCACCGCGAACAAGAACCATTACGGCGGCGAGCTGTTGTTGGCAGTGCCATTCTGATGACGATTCTGATTGTGGCGATCGTCACTGTTGCCACACTGTTGGTTGCAGCCGGCTTTTGGATCTTCGGTTCTTTTGAAACAGCGGCCGTTGTCGCTGTTGCCAGTCTTGCCGTAGGTCCGGTCTCCACTCAGGAGATGATTCGTCGTTATGCGTATGCGCGTCATGAAACGATCACGGCGTTTCGGTTGGACCTGTTGACCAGCGGTTTGACATTGTTGACGCTCGGTTGGCTGTGGTTCACATCCAGTCTGACACCAGCAGTTGCGTTTGTGGTAATTGCTGCGACCAACGGAGTGGTGGTGGCCGGATGGTGGATGCGGCATCGAAACGAGTTCTCTTTTGAAAACTCGATCGCTGAAAGTCGAAAGTTGCTGGGGTTTGGTCGTTGGGTGTTCGCGTCAGAGATCGCACTCTATTTTAAAAACTACGCCAACACCTGGTTGGTATTTGCCTTTTGTGGGCTGACCGGTGCCGGGTTTTTCGCAGCTTGCGTTTCGTTGATGCGGGCAACCAACCCGGTCATTCTTGGCATTGCCAACATTGCCGAACCACGATTGGCAACAGCGTTTGCTCGTCGGGGTGCCGGCGATGTAAAACGGGTTGCCCTCCTGTTGTCGATCGCTTTAATGGTCGCCGTATTGCCCATTGCCGCAGTGTTGATGCTGGGAAGCCATTGGCTACTGGTCACGATTTACGGTAGCAGCTACGGCGCGTTCTGGCCCGTGGTGGTGATTTTGGCTGCCGCCACGATTACTGCGGCGGCAAGCTATCCGTTGGGCAATGCCTTGCAAGCAATTCATCGCCCGGAGCTGGCATTTAAGGTTCGGGTCACGACGCTTTTGGTAGGACTATTGGCAGCAGTCGTGCTGATTCCATGGATGGGGATTGAAGGTGCTGCACTTGGGATGTTGGCGACCGCGTTGCTCTCAATCTCTTTGAGGATGATTGAATTTTTCCGCGTGTTCGGAACTTCCCAACGGCAGCCATCCAAATTGGATGTTGCCAAGGAGTCCCAATGATGAGCACCGTCCAACTGCCGTTTCATTATCGCAACGACACGCGAAAGGAGACTCGTCAAGAAAACGTCTGGATGGGCTCAGTGGCGATCGTTCTTGGCGCTGTCCTATTGTTGAGCCTAACGGCATTCTCAGCCCCGGGTCGAAAAGCACCGTTAGCAGGTGCATTCGATTCGATTGCCCAAGTCAAAATTGTCGCTAGGTTTTCTGTCGCTTTCGTTTTGGCATTGATGATCTTTCGTCGATTGCGCAAGCGTTCGATGCATAGGACACTGCTGACCTATTTGCCAATGGTTTTGTTTGTCGGATGGTGCATCGCCAGCACGCTTTGGTCACCACTTCGAAAGGTAACCTTGGGCCAGACGTTCAGTCTGTTGTGTTGCGTCCTGTTGTCCATTGTTGTTTGCGAATTGGCGCGCTGTCGAAAAACCGAACAGTGGATGCTGATGTCGATCATGACTGCATGTGCTTTGTACAGTCTTTCGGTTGTTGTCGGTCTAGTCGTCGCGCCGGCTTACATTGGTTTGGATCGTTTTGAATCGGGGATCTACCATCCGACCAACATTGGTGCGACGGCGTCGATCGGGATGGTGCTGACGGTTGGCATCCATTTCCTGTTTCGGTATCGATGGGCGCTCTGGCTCGTGATCATTTCATCGCCGATTCATTTGCTTGCCTTGATTGCCGCGAAGAACCGGCTCTCGTTAGCCATTGCCACATTGATGGTACTTGGGCTGTTTCTCTGGAAAGCCAATCGCAAAGTACTCCCGATCGTTGGCTTGGTTGTCGCCGCCATTACGGTTGCAGTTTTGATCGTAGATCCACGACTCAACGTGGCCAAAACGGCTCTGTCGGGCGGCACCGAGTATGTTGCCCGAGGACAAGGGTCACGAAACATCAGTGAATTTTCCGGTCGGAAGGAAATGTGGGACGTGATGGTTCGATCCTATCTCGAATCACCTTGGCTGGGTCATGGTTACGCAGTATCCTCCGAGACCGGTGAAGTTTTGGTCTGGTACAAGAAAGAAAACCATACCGCTCACAATGCGGTTCTACAGGTTCTCGTTTCAACTGGTCTGATTGGCGCCCTGCTGTTTGCGATCTTCCTGTTGCAACTTGTGTTGGCTTGTTTCTACTGCAACTTGTCGAAACGCCGACGTACACCAATGGCTCAGTTAACGGCCGTTGCCTTGGTCTGGTTCTTCGGTTGGTCTCTCTTAAATGAATCCATCTTTGGACCACTCGAGCCGGAGACGGTTTGTTTCTTTGTCATTGGCGGGCTTTTCCTCTCGCGTCATATCCACCGAGACGTTGATGAGCAATCCAAGCGGGAAGCACGTCGAAGCCAAACGGAAGAAGTTCAACAGTCCGTGCGCAATCGACTCCGGCTGATTCCGCGGGAGGAGTTCTGATGAAGTTCCTCCTGGTTCACAATTATTATCAGCAGGGTGGTGGTGAAGACCGATCGTTTGAATCGGAGGTCGAACTGCTGCGTTCCAACGGACATGATGTCATCACCTACACGCGGCACAACGATGATGTCGAAGACATGAATCTTTTGTCCGTCGCAATGAAAACGGTTTGGAATCAATCGACGTATCGAGACGTTCTGAAGTTGATTGATCGAGAACAGCCGGACTTGATGCATTGCACCAACACGTTTCCACTGATTTCACCTTCGATTTATTACGCCGCCAAACGACGCTCGGTCCCGGTCGTGCAGTCGCTGCGGAATTACCGATTTCTGTGCGTCAATGCTTCGTTCTACCGACAGGACCAGATCTGCGAACGCTGCATCAACAGTTCCATGGCGCTGCCAGGCGTTATGCATGGATGTTATCGAGGTAGTCGTGCCGGAAGCGCAGTGGTTGCGGCGAGAAATTTTGCGTGTCGAATCATGGGCACTTGGAAAAAGAAGGTGGACCTGTACTTTGCACCCACCGAGTTTACTCGGCAAAAATTTATCACGGCCGGTTTTGATGGCGACTTGATTGAGGTCAAACCAAACTTCCTGGCGCCCGACCCCGGCGTAGGAGAGGGGGCTGGCAACTACGCTTTGTTCATCGGTCGATTGAGTCCTGAGAAAGGACTCGACACCATGATCGAAGCGTGGGAGAAAGTGGATTCAAAACTGCCGCTGAAAATCATTGGCGACGGGCCACAACGCGAACTGGTCCAGCAGGCTCACCAAAAGGGACTCGTTGACTGGCTGGGAAGACTTCCACCAGATCAAGTGATTCCGTTGATTCAGAATGCTACCATGTTGATCATGCCGTCCAGTTGGTACGAAACATTTGGACGCGTCGTGATGGAGTCGTTTGCCTGTGGCACTCCGGTGGTGGTTGCCGGGCATGGTGCGATGTACCAATTGGTCACCGAGGGAGTCGATGGTGTTTCGTTTACTCCAAAAAACGCCGATGAGCTATTTCAGCGTGTCGTGAATCTGGTCGAAAACCCTGGAAAATTGCAGCAGATGCGAGTTGCCGCGAGACAGACTTATGAAAAACGGTTCACCAAAGATACCAACTACAACCTGTTGATGAACATCTATCAACGCGCCATTCAGTTGGCAAACCCGCCCCGTGAGTTGAAAACGACAACATGAGCCTGCTACGACTTCTGCCGAGATTTCAACGGGCTGAGAAAGCTGCACAAGAATTGGCTGCGCGGGAGTCATTGGACCGCTCGGCCATTCAAGACTGGCAACTCAACGCAATCAACCAGATGTGGCGTTCGGCAACCCAAAATGTCCCCCATTACCAACAGCTCCATCAAGACCAGAGTTTGCCCACTGAGTTTGATTCGCTGGACCAGTACTCGTCACTGATCAGTGTGCTGGACAAATCCTACGTTCGAAATCACCCCGAACGGTTTCACAATTCTTCGGCGGGGCCGGGTCGATGGTTGCGGTCCGGCGGTTCGACCGGAACACCGATGCGAATCTTCTGGACTCACGAAGCTCATTTGATCAATTTGCAAACGCGGTATCGCTGGTACCATCAATGGGGATTCGATGCACACGACCGCCAAACATTTCTGTGGGGACATGCCGGCTCTTTTGCACCGGGCCTGAAGGGTTTGTTTCAAAAATTCAAACAACCAATTCTTGATCGTCTGCGTTCACGCCAACGGCTTTCAGCGTATCGGTTGAGTCCGGCAGACCTCGATCAATACATTCGCAAGACCCAATCGTTCAAGCCCAGTTCAATTTACGGTTACGCGTCAGCAGTCGAACTGTTGGCCAAACGTTGTCAGGAAACGGGTGAAACCCTTCGCGGCCTCAAAGCGGTGTTGCTCACCGGTGAGCCAGCCTATGCCAAATCGATCGCTGAAATTGAATCGATTCTAGGATGCCCAGCGATTCGGGAATATGGTTCGGTAGAAACCGGAATCATGGCCAACGACCATCGCGATAAGACTTTGCGGATTCGCGAGGATCGCTTTTTTATCGAGTCGATTCCGTTTACTGATGACACCTACCAGATTGTCGTGACCAATTTGATCAACACCGGGTTTCCACTGTTTCGATACCCGATTGGTGACTTGTGCCCGGCACCGCTTGACCGCCCCGCGAAAGGCTTCGCCATACTGCAACAAGTGCTTGGTCGTGACAACGATTTTGTCGTCGGCAAGACGGGCAGGTTGGTCCACGCCAATGGAGTCAAACATGTTTTTGAGCAAGTCGATGCCATTCGCAGATTTCGGGTGAATCAAGATGAAACTGGATTTGTCACCGCACAATTGGAGTCCCACGCCGACAGCATTACCTCCTACGAATTGGCAGGGATGCAATCCGCACTCGAAGAATTGCTGGAGGGATTCGAAGTAAAAATCGAAATCGTCGACGCACTGTCCGGTAATCGGGCGGGCAAGCATCGCTGGGTCACTTCCGCCATGCGTCCCGATTTAACCAATCAAACCTGTACCTGAGCGCCGCTTTGGAAAGATTTTCTGTTTGAATCAGTTCTACAAAACGAACTTCTTTGCCGCATTGTCACTTTGCCATTTTGCAAGACGCACCACTTAATGAATTTTGTGCTTCAGTTACAATGGAGTTATCAATACATACCCCTAAACCCTCCCAAACCACTCTCACCGAGACAATGAAAGGTCTGGAGCCGAAATGAGCGATCCTCAATCCCCAAACGAGTTTTCCAAGCCAGTTGAATCCGAATCGCCCACTCCCATCGATCCGCAACCCGGACCGGCGCCCATGATGAAACCATCCACCGGCGGTGGGATGGGACTGCGTCTGGGCATCATCCTCGGTATTTTCATTCTGTTCGCAGGAGGAATTGCCGGAACGCGTTTCTATCTCGAAGCTCAACTGCCCAAAGAAGATCCGAATGTGAAACGACCAGCAGTCGACGAAAACACTGACATGGGCAGCATGCGAGGCGGCGGCGCCATTGCTCCTGGAGCTTGATTTAATCGTCGAGTAATCGATTGCCACATTGCAATCCAATTAAAGCTAAAATGAAAAGCGGTCTGGAATTCCAGATCGCTTTTTTGTTTGAAATATGAGAGGTCACTTTCAGCATGCCACAAAATCAATTTGGAAACTCCTTCGGATCGCTGGCACTTTTCCTTGCCCTGTTTCTAATCGGATCGAGTTCAGTGGACGTCGTCTGCGGCAGTGATCACGATCAAGTAAAACGCGCCGAGAATCGCCCAAACTTCATCATCGTCTTTACAGATGACCAGGGCTATAACGATCTGGGTTGCTTTGGATCCGAAAAAATCAAGACACCCAACATCGATCAACTCGCAGCCGAAGGCCGAAAGTACACGAGCTTCTACGTCGCATGCTCCGTCTGTTCGCCATCGCGCGCGGCACTGTTGACCGGTTGTTATCCAAAACGAGTTGGCATGCACCGACATGTCCTGTTTCCAAAATCGGATTATGGACTCAACCCGGAAGAGTACACGATCGCCGATCACCTGAAGTCTTTGGGGTATGCGACTGCCTGCATCGGCAAATGGCATCTCGGCCACCACCCTGAAGTGTTACCGCGGCAGAATGGATTCGATTCTTATCTGGGGATTCCCTACTCCAATGACATGAACCATCCAGACAACAACAAAAGTAAACGCCTCCCTAGCGATGAGCTTTGGAAAGATCAGGCGACGTGCCAGACGATCTGGAATACACCGTTGGTTAAAAACGAAGAGATTGTGGAATTGCCAGTCGATCAACGAATGGTGACGCGAAAATACACCGATGCCGCCATCGAATTCATCACCGCCAACAAAAACAATCCGTTCTTTTTGTATCTGCCACATTCCATGCCACATATTCCACTGTATGTGCCAGATGATGTGTACGACCCCAATCCAGAAAACGCCTACACCTGCGTCATCGAGCACATTGACGCCGAGACCGGCCGGATCATCAACAAAGTCAAAGAACTTGGTCTCGAAAAAAACACCTACATCATTTACACGACCGACAACGGACCTTGGTTGCAATTCAAGAACCATGGTGGTTCCGCCAAGCCATTACGTTCGGGAAAAGGCACGACGTTTGAAGGTGGACAGCGAGTCCCCTGTGTCATGTGGGCACCCGGTCGCATTCCCGCAGGAACCGAAACGTCCGCTTTTGCGTCGACGATGGATCTGCTTCCGACGATCGCCGCAATCACCGAGTCCCAACTGCCAGAACGCAAGATCGACGGTCACGATATTACTGCAACGTTCAAGTCAGATGCGACACCAAGAGATGAGTTGATTTTTTATTCAGCACAAGGAAACCTCCAGGGGATTCGCTCTGGCGACTGGAAGTACCTTCAAATCACCGGCCGTCTGAACAAAAAACAGAGACAGATGAATCCAAAGCCAAAACCCAAGACCACGCGCTATTTGTTCAATCTTGCCGACGACATCGGTGAACAGAATAATTTGATCGAAGAAAACCCAGAACGTGCCGCAGAAATGGTCAAACGAATGAATGCTGCCGACACTGAGATTACGACGAACGCTCGACCGGTCTGGCGCAAGCCGGCAGCGGAGAAGTAGCAAATTCGATTTGGGCATGTTGCATCACCTGGGCCCGAAAGGACTTCAACAGGCCTTCCGCCTGCTGATCGCCCATGATGTCGCGATGAAAGTGCATCGCCAGTTTCAATCGCCCCTCAAAAAACATCGCCACAAATGCAGCGCCCATTTGATGTTGCAGCGTGGCGGCAACGTCCATGTCAACGACGTTCACTCGACGATCCCGCTCGGGCAAGCGATTCCTGTCAATGTGTTTGGAGACATTGCCGAGATTGCTGATGTACGTCGTTGCGGTCTGGTTGGAAGCTTTCATTCGCTTTTCCAATCCACCAGGAAGCCAACGCATGACCATCAGGGCGCGCCAAAAATTCTGGCTCAATCTTGATCGTTGAATCGTCTCCATGTCGCGACGAATGCCTTGATGTAAGTCAGTTGGACGCCCCAGGTCTTCACGGCTTCGGTCCAGACTGATGATCGTGCAGTGGTTGCAACCCGACAAACGATCATGTTCTGCAGCGTTTCGTTCGTTGATCGGAATCGTCACGCGGAGGTGTGAGCCAACTCCCCGAATACCCGTATCCTGCTGCCACCGATTGACCGCTAAAAACAGACTGGTGGCCAGCAAATTGTTGACTGTCGAGTGACTCTTTTTTGCAGCCAAAGTGAGTCGTTCTGTTGAGCGCTGGTCAAACACATACGAACGAACTCCGCATCGAACTCCCGCATCGCGACCTTGTGATGCCTCGGCCACATCCGCTTTGGGTACCAGCCGAATGACCGATCGACTCATGATTTGATACGTCGCTTTGATGCTTCGCCATTGACCTGGCAACAGCTTGATTCGCTCGACGAGTGTCGCACCCGATCGACAACGTTTTCGCAAACGTAAGGGATCATATTTGCGTTGAGGGGTGCGCTCGACTGAACTCTTGGCAGGCTGGTCCAAAAAACCTTCGTACGCATTGAGCCAGTCAGTAAAAAACTGAAGACAACCCGTGCCGTCAAAAACGCAGTGGTGAATTTGTAAGACCAAAGTGAAGTTTTGGCTCTCAAGATCTTCGTCGACCCAAGCCACCAGTGTGCGACCGGAAAAAACATTCAGCGGAGGCAAATTCGGATACTGTCCGACGATTGAATCCAGACGCTCGATCGGTATTTCAAAATCTGTCGGACGCCACCACGGCCGGTTGCGATGGTCGAGCACAATTTTGCATTGACTCAATGGATGAAGATTCGTCGTAACATCCAACGCCTGGCGGAAGGCACGCAGATCGAAAGGACCCGACAGTTGAAATCGAAATAGAAACGAAGAAGGTGCTTGTGCGTGATCGTTGACCAGAAAGTATTCTTCGAAAGCGGTCAGTCGCAACGGAAACATGAGACTCCCTCAATCAAAATGATCACCGATGAATGACTGCAAAGGATCAGATTGATCATCGATTTTAGTCGAACATGACTCCAAACCCGTCAGTAAAGATTGCTGACAACTCAAACTGTTGATTCAAAATTTTCTTGCCTAGTCCGTTTGGGGTACGATGACGCTCGCGGCAACGCATCGCGATACATTGCTTGCCGGTGACTGCGCAAAAACAATTTCTATCACTCGGGAATTGAACGATTCAAAATTAGTTCATTCGGGTGACGATCAAGATTGCGGCAGGACTTTTCTGGCAGTGCAAGTGTTAGAAGTAGCGTTGCGAATGCTGCCAGCCTTCTTCAATCAGGAGGCAGGTTGCCTCACCAACGAACTAATCATCTGCCCCCAACGGAAAGAACAACCCGCAATCGAGCGGGCTCAATAAAAGTCAACCAATTGGTTGACTTTCCAGCGACACCTGTCATAATCAACCAAATGGTTGAGCAAAATATTCATTTAGATACGGTTTTTGGCGCGTTATCGGATCCAACGCGTCGCAGCATGCTTGCGGCGTTACGTTCGGGCGAGCAAACGGTTGGGCAGTTGGCCGAGCCATTTGAGATGTCTTTGGCGGGCGCGGCCAAACACGTTCAGGTGCTTGAACGATCCAAGTTGATCAAACGACGCAAAGAAGGCCGCACCTATTTTTGTTCAATCAACGAAGAAGCCTTCATTGCCGCGCAGCAATGGCTCCAGCAGTATTCAGAGTTTTGGAATGCCAAGTTGGACACGCTGACGGATTTACTGGAACAAGAACAGGAGAATCAAGATGAATGAAAACTTTGCAAACTGGGTTGGTCCCGCTCGACTGGAAATCGTCCGCGAACTGCCTGCCAGTCGGGAACGCGTGTGGGAGTACTTTGTCAATCCTGAGCTACGGCAAAAATGGTTTTGCTCTGGTGAGACCGGCGTTTGCGCCGGCGAACCATTTGTGATGGACTTTGATCATTCGCGGATCTCCAATTCGTCCGCGCCGGATGATGGCTGCGGAGGTCCGATCGTCATGCGAGGGACCATTCTCGAATATGAACCTCCATCGAAACTGGCCTATCGATGGCCGGGTGCAACAGAGGACGAGGACTCAATCGTTACCATCGAACTAACAGCGCTCGGAGACAAGACGCGGCTGCGATTGATTCATAGCCAACTCTCGAATCCAGATTTTGGAACGGCGGCTTCGGTCGGTTGGCACGCACACCTGGACTTGCTTTTGGATCTAACCAATGACCAGCCAGCGCGTGACTTCTGGGTACATTTTGCGGAAACCAAATTGCAATATGAAAAGCGATCCGTGGAGACGGCAAATCAACTTTGATCTACGTTCGTGCGATGCAATTGCAACTATCGAAATGCTGAGCGTTGCGAAGGCTGGCAGGCAATCAGGCACCTCTAATTTGGCATGGCTTTGGGGAAATCTCACCGGAGGGCTTGCGCCCAAACGCTACTTTCAAAAGTAGCGGACCGGCGCAAGCCGGCCGGTGTCTTGCAACAACACCCAGCGCCATTCAATTGTCCTGCACGCTGCCAGCCTTCTTCGATGATCTTGAGGCCGGCTGCCTCCTCAACGTAAAACTTGGCGATCTTTGCGCAAGCGATCTCTTCGTTGTCCGCCTAGCGATCAGTTGATTCCAAAAAATGGTCCGCGATCTGACGACCAGTCACACTCATTGGCGTACTCGCAATCTGTCTTGCGGTTTTCCACGCGGTTGGGGTCGGTTGCTTTGATAAACGGCCCGTGACATCGATCGCGCGATAGACTTCCAACGTAATCCGGTATTTCGTAACCGCATGTTTGATCGTAAGTTCTGTCGATTCCAATTGAACCGCTAACCCGGCGAGCTGTTTGACGGAACTTGCCAACAGTTGACTGACGCGATCGGGTTCCAACGGGTTGATTTCAAATCTTGGAAAATCCCAAAGCCCTTCCCAACGTTCCCCTGGTCCACATTGTCGAACAAGGAATTTGTTTTTTCGCGGAATCAGCACGACGGCTTCGTGTAGCGTTTCGTACTTTGTCTTTTTAACCGACGTAGGAATTTGTGCTTGTAAACCCTTCTTAAATGTGACGCAGAACTGATTGACGGGACACAACAAACACATTGGCCGTTTGGGTCGACACAACTCGCTACCCAGCTCCATCAAGGCTTGGTTAAAATCGCCCGGTCGTTTCTGTGGCACCATCGACTCCGAAAACGCCCACAATCGCTTTTGGTTGGCCGTCGCTTTGACATCCGATCGCATCTCCATCAGTCGAGCGAACAATCGAATCGTATTTCCTTCGAGAATTGGGTGGCGTTGGTCTTTGGAAATTGAAAGGATGGCACCTGCGGTGTAGCGACCGATTCCTGGCAGGGCCAACACGTCGTCGAAGTCAGTCGGAAAACGTCCTCGATGCTGTTCGACAATCGTTTGCGCCGCGGCATGGAGTTGTCTTGCACGACGATAGTACCCCAAACCTTCCCAAAGCTTGAGCACTTCCGAGACATCCGCTTCCGCGAGTTTCCGGACCGATGGAAACCGATTGACAAACTTTCGATAGTAGTCCACAACCGTAGCCACTTGCGTCTGCTGCAACATGATCTCGCTGATCCAGATCCGATAGGGCGTACGGTTGCGCCGCCAAGGCAGGTCGCGTTGATGCTCATCAAACCAATCGAGCAACGCATGTTGAAATTTTTGCTTTGCGGCAGCGGACTTGAGCAGTTTCGGCGGGACGTTTATTTCAGTCATCGGTGATGGATCAGGGTGTTTGGAATCCATCATTTTACAAAAGAGTATTCCAATAACGACTCGGCTAAAATGAACGTATCGGCGCAATTTTGAGCTTCGTAGAACGTGCGAAGTCGTCTCCAACGCACTTACGCAAAGCCGTGAATGCACGTCAAAAACCGTCGAAAGAGATCGTTTTGGCCGAATGGAATTTTTGATTGCACAATTGAATCGTATTTTCCGCGATAAGACTTGAAGCCATTTACACGCTGACTTTCATCCCTCAATCCAAGAAACCAATTTTCACATGTCCTCGGAGATCACAGAAATCCTCGATCGCATCACCGATGGACACCGAGATGCGGTCAACGAATTGATCCCCTTGGTCTACGAGCAAATGAAACGGATTGCTGCCAATGCGTTATCGACCGGAGGCAGCGAAGCGTGCAACCCCACCGAGTTGGTGCACGAAACCTACATCCGGCTCATCGGCAATGAGAAACTGGCCTGGCAAAATCGTTCGCACTTTTTTGGTGCGTGTTCCACCGTCATTCGCAGAATTTTGGTGGATCATGCTCGTGCAATCAAATCTGCCAAACGTGGCAGCGGCAAAAAGCCTGTCCAACTGATTGACGCGAACGATGTCGCACATGAATCAAGTGGAATTGATCTGGTCGAACTGGACGATGCGTTGGCCGAACTGGCCAAGCTTGCTCCAAGGCAGGTCAAACTGGTTGAGTTGCGATACTTTGGTGGACTTACAGAAGCAGAAGCTGCTGAAGTGCTGGACGTCTCTCGAAGAACGGTCTCTGGCGATTGGGCGATGGCAAAAGCATGGCTAAAAAACAAACTCGACTGATTCCAACAACTCAAGAAATACCATGCCCCATTTGTTTACGATGCCGCTGGCCAATTTGGCCGTCTGTCTCCTTGCTTTCACCATCTCCAACCAAGTGCAAGCGCAGCACACCGATGCGTTTGGACACGTCAACGGATGGAAGTTAGCTGGTGATTTTTCATTCAAGGACAAAGTCAGCATCAATCAAACGACGATCGGAAAAGGCCTTTCGCAGATCGTCGCCAATGAAAATGGATTCTTCGTCGCCGCCGGCAAACAAACTTCCGGCAAGGGAGCCAAGGTGACGGAAGCTTCCGCGTCGATCGCATTTTTCAAACATGGCGCTCAAACGCCGAGTTGGCGAAAAGAGTTCATGTCAGTTCTACGAGGCAACCAACAGACGTTTGGGGGTGCGGGTCCATCTGCTCAAGCCACGCCGTTACTTATTGATAACCGGCTAATTCATGTCACGTTTACCGGCCAGTTGATCTGCCTGGATCAGTCAGATGGCTCGATGATCTGGGAAAAGGATCTCGTCGACGAGTTTGACGCCGTTCCGGTCCAGTTCGGATTTTCCTCCAGTCCGATGGTCGATCCAAACCGGCAAGGCAGCATCGTGATGTTAGCCTCGGGCAAATCAGGTGGGCTGTTGAATATCGATTCGAAGACCGGCAAGTTAAACTGGAAAGCGGCCAGCGATACGTTCAGCTATGCGACTCCAGTGGCTGCTACGATCGAGAACACCTTCCAATGGATCATCGTCAGCGAAGACGATGTTGCCGGAATCTCCAAAGATGGTCAACGTCTGTGGTCGTTTTCGATGCAGGAAAAAGGCCTGACTAATGTGCCAACGCCGTTGGTCGTCGGCTCGGATCAAATCATTATTTCTGGGCAAGGCGTTAAAGGAACTCGCTGCCTCAAGATTTCATCGAACGGAAAATCGTGGCAGGCAACCGAGAAATGGTTTCAACCAAGACTGCAGTTTTTTTACACCAACTGGGCGATGCTCAGCGAAGATACCGTCGTTGCCTGCACGGACAAGTATCTTGCAGTTTTTGACTCCACGTCAGGGCAAGTGCTGGGCAAGTTTCGGGGCTTTGGCGATGGCAATCTGGTCAAACTCGATGACGATCGATTGTTGATTCTTAATGGAACAGGTGACTTATCGGTTTTAAAGACCATCAAAGAAAATGGACAACTGATGAGCCTCGAACAAACGAACTTGTTCAAGCTTGCAGACTCTGGCAAGCAACGATTCTGGACACCCATCGCACAGTCGGGAACGAAGCTGCTGACACGAGCTGAAGATCAACTCATCATCATCAGCATGGAGGACTCAAACTTCAAATCAACCGCGACGCGGAATGCCGATAACGTGTTAACAAACTCAAAGTCGCTCGCATTGGCACAACGGACTAAGGTGAATCAATCGACCACCGCGGATGCTCAGGATCCAGTCGAAGCGATTACCGAGGCGTTTCAGCAAAAGGGCCAAACAGCCGCCTGGGAGTTGTACGTTCAATTGCGAAAGCAAAAGAAGCTGACGGTCGAGCATCGTTTGGAGCTAATTCGCGTTTCGCGACAACAGGGTCTCAACACGTTGGCAACGACCATCCTCGAACACGCCAAAAAAGATTTCCCAAACGACCAGTCGATTCAATCGCTCAAGTAAATCCGAATGGCAAACCGCCACATGACTCCAGAAAACTACCAACTGGCACAACAATGGTTCCTGCAACTTCGGGAGCTCGAAGTTAAAGAGAGGCAGCATGCGCTGGCAGATCTCTCCGGCAGAGACGCGTCATTGGGTCAGTTGGTCATCGAACTCTTGGCTGCCGACGATCATGAGTTTCTCGAACCCAAAGGGACAAAGTCTGACCAGCCGTCCCCTTTGCCGCAACTACTGGAAACGCAAACCCACAGCGAATCGGAGTCTGAAGAAGACTCGCTACTACCGACTGGCTCTTTTGCCATCGCCAGCGGCAAGGAAAACGCAAACGATCTGAACGACGTGACTCCCAAACGAATTGGCGACTACCGGATTCTGCAAAAAATTGCCGAAGGTGGGCATGGCGTTGTCTTCATGGCAGAGCAGATGCGACCGGTTCGTCGAAAGGTCGCACTCAAACGCATTAAACCCGGCATGGAATCCAAACAGATTCTGGCTCGATTTGATGCTGAGCGACAAGCGCTTGCCATGATGAATCATCCGTCAATCGCTAACGTGTTTGATGCGTCCACGACTGAAAATGGGCAACCCTATTTTGTGATGGAATTGGTTCACGGCATGCCGATTGATCAGTTCTGCGAAAAAAACAGTCTCCCCATTCGAGAACGACTCGACTTGTTTCGACAAGTCTGTGATGCCGTCCATCACGCTCATCGTAAAGGGATCATTCATCGCGATCTCAAACCGGGCAACGTGCTGGTCACGATTGATTCTGGAAAGCCGCTGGCCAAAGTTATTGACTTTGGGATTGCCAAAGCGATGCACAGTCCGCTGACCGATCAAACGATGTTTACCCAGTTTGGTCAAATCGTTGGAACACTGGAATACATGAGTCCAGAACAAGCGGTGATGTCAAACGAGGGCCCTGATGTACGCAGCGATGTTTACTCTTTGGGCGTGCTGCTTTACCGATTATTGACTGGCACGACACCCATCAGCAGGCAGGAACTACTGAAGAAAGGGATCTGGGAGATTCGCAACGTGCTGAGCGATTTTCAACCGACCTCGCCAAGCCTGCGAATTACTGAAGACAAGAACGCACTTTCGTTTCGCGACCAAACCAAGATCGACGCGGCCTCCAAAGTCGCCGATTGGCAAAAACAACTTCGTGGTGACCTCGACTGGATCACCATGAAGGCACTTTCAAAAGAAGCCAATCTTCGTTACGACTCTGCTGCCGCCTTTGCTGACGACATCGAGAATTACCTGGAGGAATTGCCAGTCGACGCTCGAGCGCCTAGTCGCTGGTACCGTTTCTCCAAGTTCATTCAACGCAATCGCGTTTCAGTCGTCTTCGCTTCAACGTTGGCTGTTTGCATGACCGCTGCGGTCATCGCGCTCGCCTTCGGATACTGGCAGTCACAACAAAACCTGGTCGCACTTCAACAGGCGACGCAACGGGCAAACGAGTATGCCCACCGAATGGCCGAAATCAACAACCGCCGACTCCTTGAGTTCGCTTGGGAGAAGTCGCAAAACGGAGATCCACAGGCAGCTTGGTCCCACTTGAACGACGTTCCCGATGCGTCACGATCTTTCGTTTGGAATTTTGTAAATCAAGTTCGACAGCAGAGCGACTGGAACTCGTTGACGGATGAGTCCGCGGGCGCGATTCGCGTCGCCTCGATCGACGGCAAAAATCAACTGCTCGTCGTCGTCCGTGCTGATGCGACATTGGAACTCTGGGATTTGGCATCGCGCGAACAGCGAGCTTCCTTTCCATTGCAAAAAGGCGTCTACGCATCTGTCAGTCTCAGTACCGATGGAACACAAGCTTTGGTCGGCGGAAACCACCAACTGCTGTTAATCGACCTTAAACGTAGCCGGATCATCGCCTCCCGAGATCTGCAACTGGGTGGGATTAGGGATTCGGTTCACGATCCGATTCACGATCGCTGGCACATCTCAACCGGCAGCAACTACCTCGTCTCGGTTGATGAAAGTTTGGGAGTTCTGCAACGAAAAAAGTTGCCCGGACGTTTGGGAAAAATCTTTCAAGACGAACAATACGAACACATTCTGGTCAGCGAATTGCAAGGGAGTATGTATCTATTGGAGGCGACGGATTGGTCGGAATTGCGCACGATTTCGGGAGCCAATACGCTGGTCGTCGACTGTCTTTGGAATCGAGATTCGATCGCATTACTTGATCAGAACGGAGCTAGATACGAATTGAAGCAAAATGAGCTTCTTCAAAATGACGTGACTGATTTCCAAGTCGCACCTGACGAATCATCGGATGGGTTGGTCGAACCGAACGTCTCGGCAGTGGCATTTGATTTTCAAGGCAACCGAATCGTCGGTGATCGGGACGGGTTCGTCTATCTGATCGATGAACAACAACAGCTGGACATTCCCATTCGACGTTTTGGTTCAGCAATCAAACAGGTCGATAGCAGTGCAAACGGAGAGGTTTTGGTCGTCCATCGCAACAGTCGCATCAACGTGATCGACGGAGCCGACATCGCATGCCGACGTGCGTATGTCGAAGGGCTCAAAGATGTCACCGATGGGGCTTGCCTTGCCGATCAAGACAGGACGATCACGTCGCACCTTGATGGGACTATCAAGCTATGGGCAACGACGACTGGCGAACAACTGCGTGAGAATCAGACGCATCGCGATCAAGTTTTGTCGGTCGATGTACACGAGCGCAAACAGCTTTTGGCGTCAGTCGGCACTGATTGGCAATTGACGTTTGCCGATCTCGACACACTCAAACCGCAAAAAACGATCTCGATTGGATTTGGAGTAAGGCCAGTCCAAATCAGTTATGACGGGGAGCAGCTTGCCGCAGCCGCCGAGCGAAAACTGAAAGAGATCGAAGGAACAGTGCAACTCTATGATACCGCCACGCAAACGCCTGGCGTGCTCTTGCGTGGACATTCCAACTGGGTCATTGAGATGGAATTTTTTGACAACGATCGCAAGCTGATTACAAACTCGGTCGATGGAACCGCTCGGGTTTGGTCGACCGAAACTGGCGAGCAGCTTTCGATCGTCGATCACCAATCTTCTGCCAATGTCACCGCAATGGAAGCGATTCACGGGACTGAACGGGTGGCGTTTGCCCATGTGGATGGCTCGATCAGTATCTGGGACTCGTCAACGGGTCAACAAATCATTGCGGTTTCCAAATTCGGTGATCGTATTAGTGGTTTAATTGCACCTCGAGGAAGTGACTGTCTGATTGCGGCAGCTGAAAATGACACCCAACTCACTTTTTTAACCTTGGATCGATTAAAAACGTTGGGACAATTCGATGTTGGCGTCGGCTCGATCAACAGCGTCAAATGTGATCGGCAAGATCGACGCATGCAGATTTTGGGCAACTTGGGCGCAGTAAGAATCTGGGACCTACCAATTAATGAATAAACCAAAATTGAACCTTCGACCATCTCGTCTGCCAGCGATCGACGCCCTGAGAGGGCTTGTGATCGTAATCATGGCACTCGATCACAGCCGCGAATTTTTTGGGGATCTTCGCATCGATCCATTCGATGCTGGGAATTCGTATCTCGGGCTTTTTTTGACACGCTTGGTCACCCACATTTGTGCTCCAACCTTTGTCTTTCTCGCGGGCATGTCGGCGTGGCTGTATGGCCAAAAAGTGAGCCGCAAGGAGTTGGCCATCTTTTTGCTGACACGTGGTGCTTGGTTGGTGTTTCTGGACTTCACGGTGATCTACTTTGCCCTGTCGCTTTCCCTGGTATTACCAACCATCTTTCTGGTCTTGGCAGCGATCGGTGCATCGATGATCGTTCTGGCCGGACTGATCTGGCTCCCTCCGAGATTGATCCTTTTGATTGGTTTGGTCATCGTGATGGGCCATAACTTACTGGACCCAATAAAAGCACAAGACTTTGGCTCCTTTGACTGGGCTTGGATGCTATTGCATGAACGTGGTTATAAAGAATTCTCATTCGGTTTGAGATTCGTCGTCGCCTATCCTTTCCTGGCATGGGTAGGATTAATGGCGTGCGGTTTTGGAATGGCTCCACTGATGAAGCTCGATCGAAGCCAAAGAATCAAAACACTTGCAGTAATAGGTTGTGTGCTGACGGTCGCGTTTTTTGGTCTGCGCTACCTGAATAAATACGGTGATCCTGAACCCTGGCATCGCGTAGCAGTTCAAACGGCCCCCGAATCATTGCAAACCGGATTGGAAACGAGCGAGGAGACTTCAAACGTCGAAACCGACTCGCTGGGCACAGCGTATTCGTTTTTTCATACCACCAAGTATCCGCCGTCATTGCAGTTTTTGTTGATGACCATGGGCCCCGCACTTTTGATCCTCGCCTGGTTCGATGGCTCCAATGAAAATCGCAGCTGGATGAAATGGTTGCTGGTTTTTGGGCGCGTCCCATTGTTCTTTTACATTTTGCATTTCTATCTGTTGCACCTTGGTTCAATTTTGACGTACCGAATCACGAAGGGCGTTTGGCTCTCTGTTCAACAAACCGGGAATTCAACGCCCTTGGATCAGTTTCCGGAAGCGTTTGGATTCGAAGGTCTGTGGCCCATCTATGCTGCCTGGATTGCGGTTCTGCTCGTGCTCTATTTCCCATGCAAATGGTACGGCGAATTTAAACGTCGTTCGCCCAATCCCATTTGGAGCTATTTATGATCCAGCGAAGGAAACTCAATTGTTTCCTGCCGGGTGCGATCGCCGGTTTGATGCTCTGCTGCTTCTCGGCGACATTGTCGGCACAAGACAACAACGTTGAGACGCTCGCTTATAAAAAACAGGAAGTCCGCATTCCGATGCGTGATGGAGTGACGCTGCACACCACGATCTATTCCCCGGCTCGCGCCGGCAAGTTTCCTGTCCTGTTGTCGCGGACGCCTTATGGCTGCAATCCGTATGGCGTCGAGCTTCGCGAACCCGTGATGTACAACCGATACCTAGTGGATTCAGGTTACATCTTTGTTTATCAGGACCTACGCAGCCGTGCGATGAGTGATGGGGATCCCGTGTTTGAGAACTTGCGACCGGCCTACAGCAAGTTGGCCGACGCGACGCCAAATACGACGGATGAGATCACCGACGCTGAAGATACCATCAACTGGCTGATCAAAAATTTCCCACAACACAACGGCCGCGTCGGAATGTTTGGCAGCTCTTATATGGGATTCACTTCATTGATGGGTGCGGCCTCAGGTCACCCTAACTTGAAAGCGGTTCTTGCGGCGGCTCCTTCCATCGACATCTACTTTGAAGACTTTACGCGCAACGGCATGTTCACGCTGGCGTACGCACCGATTCTCGATTGGTTTGGCACTCCCAAACAAGGTCGACATGAAGGCCCCTGGTGGAAAAACAACCTCAGCTATTGGGCGGATGGAAAACGATTTGGCTTGGCCAAGGATCGATACGACTTTTTCTTGAAGCTCGGACCAATAAACAATCTCGACAAGCTGATACCTGAGTCAAACTACTTTTGGAAATTGATTAAACAGCACCCAAACTATGACTCGTATCGTGAGATGCACGATGCCAGTCAGTATCTCAGCGACATTCAGTGCCCTGTCTTGTTGGTAGGTGGCTGGAATGATGAGCAGAACCTGTTCGGCCCCCTGAAAGCATCCAAAGCTATTCAGGAACTTAGCCCCGCCGCTGATTGTCGATTGCTCATGGGCCCCTGGGCACACAGCGAACACAAACAAGCGAAGGCCGATTGCAGGGTAGGGGACATCTGGTTTGGCGATCAACTCGTCGACCAATACCATCGGCAAATTGAATTCGCGTTCTTTGAGTCCCAACTGAAAGATCGCGGGGAATGGAATTTGCCCAAACATCAATCATTCGACACGGGCAGCAAGCAATGGATCAGCAGCGACGCCGACCAGATTGAGAAGCGCCGAACGGGTTGGCTGATGCTGACCAAAAACGAATCGTTGGAGATTAAAACAGAACCAGAAGATTCAAGTTCGCCACCGCCAAAGAGCAACTCGAACCAGCGTTCCGCCGAGCTTTTCATTTATGTCAGTGATCCAAGGAAACCAGTGCCATTTTTTGAGGACGACAACTTTCAATTGTTTCCAGCCAAAGCGGGGATGACGGGGGACCAACGATTCGCCAGCAAACGTCCCGATGTATTGACGTTTATTTCTCCTCCTCTTGATTCCGAACTATCAATGCGTGGTCCACTTCAAGCGAAACTGATCTTCTCCACCGACCAATCGGATGCTGACTTGATCGTCAAACTGATCGACGTCCTTCCCATGGACCGCTCACCGGAACCCAACGACGTAGCGGGTGTGAAAATGAATGGATACCAGCAACTGGTTCGCTTCGGGCAGATTCGTGGTCGCTTTCGTGAATCGTACGCCAAGCCGATCCCATTTCAGTCAGACGTTGCCACCGAAGTGAATGTTGAGCTGCTGGATGTTTGCCACACTTTTGGCAAAGGTCATCGCGTGATGATTCAGATTCAAAGCACGATGTTTCCGCTGTTTGACCGCAATCCGCAAACGTATGTCGACAACATCTTTTTCGCAAACGAGCAAGACTTCGTGCGCGCGATACACTCGATCCACGTCGGCAGCAAAATCCAGTTTCAATTTCACGAATGAACAAGGTCCATGGCCAAGACCCAACGGTCCAAGCGATTGGTGGCAACGATTTGGTGATGGTTACTTGACGACCAAGTTGACCAATTTGTCAGGAACGACAATCTCTTTAACAACTTGTTTGCCATCGATCAGTTCAGCGATCCTGGGTTCCGCTTTGGCCATCGAGAGCATATCGTCTTTGGATGTCCCTCGAGCGATTTTGATCTTCGCTCGCAGCTTGCCCATGATTTGAATTGGAATTTCAACAGACGCATCGATCGTCAAAGCTTCATCGTACTGTGGCCACGATTCATAAGCCAATGTCGCTTCGTTTCCGAGCATTCGCCACAACTCTTCAGCGATGTGCGGTGCCATCGGAGACAGCAGCAACAAAAATGATTCCATGATCGACGTCGGTCGTTGTGATTCTTTGGTAAAGAAATTGACGAACTCCATCAAACGCGAAATCGCCGTATTGAATGACAGTGATTCAATATCTTGGCTCACGGCTTTGATCGTGCGGTGCAACATTCGTGTTTGTTCTTCGGTCGGTTCATAATCCCCCACCGCGGCTGCCAGTTGCATTTCATCAGCATGATCATCAACGATCATGCGCCACGTGCGATCAAGGAAACTCTTGACACCACTGACGCCAGTCATCGACCATGGCTTTGATTTTTCGAACGGGCCCATGAACATTTCATAGAGTCGCAACGAATCGGCGCCGTACTCCGCAACCACAACGTCAGGGTTAATCACGTTGCCACGCGACTTGGCCATTTTGTACGCACGGCCGTTGACGCGAATCGATGGATCGGACTTCAACACAAAGACATCTCCACCCGATTTGTCAGCAGACTTCTCGGCCTGTTCCGGCTTTAGTTTGACAGCGTGAACGAGTGATCCATCGGCGACCAACACGGGTTGTTTGTCTTCGTTTTCGGTGACCATTTCGGCGCTAACGAATTGCTCGTTCGCGTCGCGATAAGCCGTGAATTCGACTTCGCCAAGAATCATTCCCTGATTGACCAATCGTTGAAACGGTTCCGGCGTGCTGACGTAACCTCGATCGTAGAGTACTTTGTGCCAGAATCGGGAATACAACAGGTGCAGCACGGCGTGTTCGGCACCGCCAATATAGAGGTCGACTGGCATCCAGGTTTTTTCCAGATCCGCATCAACGAAACGATCATTGTTGTTTGGATCAATGAATCGCAAGTAGTACCAACAGGAACCTGCCCACTGTGGCATCGTGTTGGTCTCTCGTTTGTATTTGATTCCATCGATGACCGAGTACAACCAATCATCGTCGGCCTTTTCCAGCGGCGGTTCTGGTCGACCATGAGGTTTGAAGTCTTCGAGTTCCGGCAGTTTGACCGGCAGCTGCGCCTCAGGGACAGCTCGCAAACGGCCAGTCTTGTTGCCCGCGTCATCGAGCTCATGCAAGATCGGGAAAGGCTCTCCCCAAAAACGTTGTCGACTAAACAACCAATCGCGAAGCTTGTAGTTGACCGCCGCGCGACCAAGCCCTTTGGATTGCATCGTATTGGTGATACGCGTCTTGAATTCCACAGTATCCAATCCGTCAAATTCACCCGAGTTGACGGCCGTTCCTTTGCCCGTAAAGCAGATCTCACCAGCTGCAATTGCTTCGTGATCGACGTCAGCATTGGCAGGCGGCTGCATCACTTGGACGATCGGCAAGTCATAGGTTTTGGCAAATTCAAAGTCGCGAGTATCGTGAGCCGGTACCGCCATGATGGCACCGGTTCCGTAGCTGACCAAAACGTAGTCGGCTATCCAGATCGGGATCGGTTGATCATTGACAGGATTGATTGCGTAGCTTCCCGTAAACACTCCTGTCTTTTTGGTGCGGTCGTCTTGACGATCACGGTCACTTTTCATCGCCGCGTCGTCGCAGTATTTTTTGACGACTGCCATTTGTGACTCAGTCGTTAGGGCATCCACCATCGGATGTTCTGGCGCGATCACCATGTAGGTTGCGCCAAACAGCGTATCAGGCCGAGTCGTGTAAATTCGCAATACATCGTCGCCCGGTTTTCGGGGAAAGCCGCTGGTCAAGCGAGCGTCATGAAATGCTTGTGCCTGTTTTGAATCACCAATAAAAAAGTCGACCTCGGCGCCCTCGCTTCGTCCGATCCAGTCAGTCTGAAGCTTCTTAATACCGGTCGGCCAGTCAACAGACTCCAGTTCTTTTTCCAAACGATCCGCATAGGATGTGATCCTCAGCATCCATTGTCGCAATGGCATCCGCTGGACTGGATGACTGCCACGTTCGGACAATCCATCAATGACTTCTTCATTGGCCAGAACCGTTCCGAGGGCCGGGCACCAGTTGACCGGCGCATAGGATTCAAAAGCCAAACGGAACTCATCCTGATAAGCGCGAATGGCATCGTCGCCATTCGCCGCGACGTCATCGGGTATTGGCAATTCACTGATCGGCCGGCCCTTTTGTTGCGCTTCATCAAACCAGGTGTCGAACAGGACCAGAAAGATCCATTGAGTCCATTTGAAGTACGACTCGTCGGTCGTCGAAATCTGTCGCTCCCAATCGTAGGAAAAACCGAGATCTTTAAGCTGCCGAACAAATGTATTGATATTCTTTTCGGTAAACTCGCGCGGCGAAGCGTTGTTTTTGATCGCATGCTCTTCAGCAGGCAAGCCAAACGCATCAAATCCCATTGGATGCAACACCGTCACGCCATTCATTCTCGCGTGACGCGAAACAATATCAGTTGCTGTATAACCTTCTGGATGACCAACATGCAAACCTTTGCCGCTTGGGTATGGGAACATGTCCAGCGCGTACAGTTTCTTTCCCGCAGCGTTCTCCGGCGTCTTGAATGTCTTGTTTTCGTCCCAATACCGCTGCCAACGCGGCTCAATCTCGGCGGGGTTATAGCGAGGCACAATCAGTCCTTCAGTACAAAGTTTCAGTCGATTTTCGAATTGAGCGTCCGTGACGACGATTTTGGTTTCAGGAATACGCCGTTCAAACGGTTTAGATGTCGTCACAACCGGCAAATTCGAATTGGTAATCGTAACAAATTCAAACTGTTTACGTCAGGACGGCTTCAAGGGTTGATGGGTTCACCGTTGGTCGTGTCTGCAGTTTTTGCTGGTAGGTAAAATCGACTTGATCTGGTAAAATCTCGATATTGCAAATGGAACTTAATGTGGATCTTTAGCTGTGATTCGACGCCACCCCCGTCTTCGTCTTATCGAACAAGAACGCGAAATGATGCGTGCTGCGTGCCGCTTTAATGCTGGCCTAATGGACTACGTTCGTCCATTCGTGAAAGCGGGAACCAAGACCGGCGAGATCGATCGGCTGGTTCATGAGTACACGCTGGACCATGGTCACACCCCCGCGTGTTTAGGCTACCCAGGCGAAAAATTCCCGTTCCCAAAAAGTTGCTGCATCAGTGTCAATGAAGTGATTTGCCATGGCGTGCCGGGCAAGTACGAGCTTCAAGCGGGTGACATTGTCAATGTCGATTTGACAACGATTGTTGAAGGATGGCATGGCGATCAATCCGAGACATTCTTGATCGGTGAAGCGGATGATATTTCTGACGAAGCCCGGTCGGTCACTCAGTGCTCCTTCGATTGCTTGCACTTGGCCATTCTTGCGTTAACGCCGGGATGCCGCGTTTCGGTGATCGGCGAAACGATCGTGGACCACGTGCGTCGGAATTACGATTTTGGAGTGGTTGAAAAGTATGTCGGACACGGCATCGGTACCCGTTTCCATCAACGCCCCAACATTCCTCATGTGCCCAGCGCTCAATCACGTCGCGACCGGTTGTACCCCGGAGTCTGTTTTACGATCGAGCCAATGATCAATGGCGGGACTGAAAAGTCGATCTGCGATCCCAAAGATGGTTGGACGGTACGAACCGCCGATCAACGTCTCTCCGCCCAGTTTGAACATACGATTTTGATGACCGAAGACGGTCCGGAAGTTTTGACCGGCACGCAACATGGACCGCAATACGGGCACGTATTTTGAACATTGGCGGTCGCAGGTACAGGCTCTAGCCTCGTAGCCCAAGAAGTTTCTGTCGCGATTTACAGTTTGCACTTTGCAGAGTGATACGCGACAAGCTGCCTAAAACACACGATCGGTCACGAGAAAACGAGAACCGTTTCTAAGGTTGCTAAAGGCGGTTTAAGCTTCATGCACGACCTGGACTGATCACAGCCCGAATATCACAGCCCGAATACACGCGTCACCAGCACATGGTCCAACTTCAATCGTTGGTGATACCCTCGTTGCCCAATCACGCCGACCTTCTTTTTCAGGTATCGATCGAGATTGAGTCCGGGCGTCGCTTCAATGTGATGCGTGATTTTTCCATTGGCATCCTGCAAGACGTACGTTGAACGCAACGTCCCTTGGTCTCGTTTGAGCTCATTAAGCCACCCGGTGGCGTCAAACCCCGAACCAGAATCGGAGTTCGCTCGAACTGCAGACAATCCATTGAGTGGTGTTGCATTAGCACTCGAGCTTGCATCACTGCCAAACTGGGCGCGAAGTTGTTGACAGTTTTGCATCTTCAACAATAGCCGGTCCAGGTTGATTTGCTGCTGAGGCGTTGTTGTCGATTGGCGCAGTTGCCTGGCTCGAAAAACCAGTGGGTCCAGATTCCAGGTCGAAGGGTCTCCATTGATCATCTCGCGTGTCAATTCGGATTCCAACTGAACAATCGTTGCCGTCATCTCCCGATACGACCCGGGAATCGGTGCCAGCCGCGCTAGCTGCAACTGGTTCGCCAACACGGTGTCGTTTTGCGTGGCATCGGCGAATCGATCCGTGCGGTTGAGATTGCCCGGCGACTGCGAAGTGTCAGTTGAGTTGTTCGTTTGGTTCCAATTGGGTGTTGCTGCCGCCGAAAAGTTATCCGCTGGAGCGTCGCGCCAACGACTGGCGGTGTCACCAACGCTTGAGGGTTCGCTGTTTGATGAAACGTTCTGGCGATCTCCAAGCGCTCGGCGCGATGGACGCCAACCTTGGTTGACCCCTTCCTGATTTTGCGGCAAGACCACATCCTGTTGAGCGGCGATCAATCGAACGGGCTCGTCAACTGAATCGCCGGAAGAGTTGGAGTCAAAGTCAGCTCGTACAACGTTAGGGGAAATTCTCGCGGCCAGACTTGATGGCACATCGATCGCATTTGAAGATGAAATTCTGGACGGTTCTCGAGTTGAATCTAGCTGCCGAATTTGTTGGGGCCGGGGCGATGGAGGCGTCAATCGCGATGCCGAATCAAGCGGCGATGTCGACTCAGTTCGACCAGCTCGTAAGGCGCTGCCGATCACGCGATCGTCACGCGTGTTCAAGTCTGGTTGTGGTTTGGATTGTCGAATGTTCTCTGATGGCGCCTCTCGCTGCGGTGCTCGTTGGACCTCGTTTGGGCCGTCCGGTTGATTGGCAGCTGGCCGTGCCGATGTGTGCGTTTCAGCTGGCTCGCGATCGGGCTCGGGCAGCTCCCCGTATAGCGGCTCTAATTCATCGATCTTGATCCAGCGAAACTCACCCGGAGGAGACTTAATTTGATACCAAACCGTTGAATAACCTTCCGGGTTGGGATAAGACATCTCGCCAATGACAGAGACCAGTTCTCCTTTTCGCAATTTCACTTGCCAAAGTGGTTTTTCGACCGGGCCCAATCGAGTCCCGACCCACGCGCGAGCATCTTCGATTGCAACTTCACCAACCCCTTCTCGGACGATCTTGATCGTTGATTCGGGTACCATCGAAAAACTGCCTTCTGGTGGACGGACCGCGCACCAACCACCAGGGTCATGCCGAAACACTTCGACCGAATCACCTCGTTCCAGTTTCAGCGTCCCATAGTGAACGCTTCCTGGTCCACTGCGAACGGTCGCCTCCGGCGTGCTGATCAACGCTTGATAAGAATTGATCTCCGCTTGATACGCGCGTGCGGAATCAAGACAGACAGCCATGACGAGGATGGCAGCGGTACCGCTGACAAACCAGAATGGACGAATTTTAAAACGCGCCATGCGAATCTTCCTTGATTCGAAAACGACTGGTCATTGACCGCATGTGCTTTCGCTAGCGGTGACCTTACGGCCCAACCAATCCGACAAAAAAATTTTTCTGGGAAGATGTAGCGAATTCCTGATTTTCGCTCAAGCCCGATCCAAACTGCTGTCGTCGCGATTCGGAGTGACTCAGAGAGATTCGGGGTGACTCGTCAACACACGGCAAGGAACAACGGCCCCGCTCAGAATAGAAATTCATCAGGTTCTAGGCGCCCATCGCCGCGACCACAGCGTCACCCATCTCGGAAGTCGACACCACGCGAACGTTGCTGTCACCGACAATGTCGCCGGTACGCAGACCTTGTCCAAGTACCTGTTTTACCGCCGATTCGATCTGGTCGGCTGCGGCGGCAGCCTTGAAGGTCGTTCGCAACATCATGGCGACACTTAAAATGGTGGCCAGCGGATTAGCGACGTTTTGACCAGCGATGTTGGGTGCTGATCCGTGCACTGGTTCATACATCCCTTTATTGTTTTGGTCCAACGATGCCGATGGGAGCATGCCAATCGATCCCGTCAGCATGGAGGCGGCGTCCGAGAGAATGTCACCAAACAGATTCGTTGTAACGATGACATCAAACTGCTTGGGGGCCCGCACCAGTTGCATACACGCGTTGTCGATGTACATGTGTGTCAATTCGACGTCTGGGTAAATCTGGGCAACATCCGTCACAACTTCTCGCCACAACTCGGATACTTCCATTACGTTTGCTTTGTCCACCGAGCAGACTCGGCGATCGCGTTGCATCGCCACTTGAAAAGCAGAATGAGCGATGCGGCGAACTTCCGATTCTGAATAGACCATGGTATTGAAACCGGTACGCTCACAATCGCGATCTTCGATTCCTCGGGGCTGGCCAAAATAGATTCCACCCGTCAGTTCCCTGACAATCATGATGTCCAAGCCTGAGACGACTTCGGGCTTGAGCGTCGAAGCGGCAGCAAGCTCTGGAAATAACAATGCCGGCCGCAAATTCGCAAACAGCTTCAACTCTTTACGCAATGCCAACAGCGCTCGTTCAGGTCGAAGTTCTCGCGGCGCTGTTTCCCACTTTGGCCCCCCAACAGCGCCGAGCAGAATCGCAGCTGCGTTTCGAGCCAACTCCAACGTCTGATCCGGCAATGGTTTCCCATGAAGATCGTAGGCCGTTCCGCCGACCGGCTGCGTCTCGCATTCCAATCCCAAATCATGCTGAAGATTGACGCGGTCAAGAACCTTGATCGCCTCGGTCGTAACTTCGGGACCGATTCCATCGCCAGGAAGAATCGCGATCTTTTGTTTCGTTGTCGACATAGGTTGTCACTGTTTTAAAAATTCACTCACCAAGGAAAAACGGCATCAATTCCCAGCCCTGCGGCATCGCCAACGAACTCGCCGCGGCGTTGATCTCGTGGTAAGCGTCATAGGAATCAGGCTCGATACCGTTTCCACAAATCGTAAACGGCACATCACCATGCGTATGTGTTTTGGTGCGCAAAAATGTGGGATGATCGGGCGTCACCAAAATTCGATAGGGTTCACCCGACTGTTCCAGGTGTTGTTTGATCGGAGCGACGATGTCTTTGTCAATCGCTTCCAGGGAAGTAACTTTTTTGCTCAAGTCACCTTCATGCGATGATTCATCCGGAGCCTCGACGTGAACGCAAACCAGATCGTATTTCGCCAGTGCATCAATCGCGTAACGCCCTTTGGCCGCGTACTCCGTATCGGTATAGCCAGTGGCGCCGGGGACTTCGATACGATCCCAACCGATTAGCGCGGCGAGACCTCGCAGCAAGTCGACCGCAGTAATCATCGCGCCGCGAACTTGGTGCAACTCAGCGAATGACTTCAAATCGGGTCGCTGGCCAATTCCCCATAACCAAACGTTGGTGGCTGCGGGCTTGCCAGCGGCAACACGATTTTCATTGACTGGGTGTTGGGCAAACCAGTCGGCTGAACGATCCATCAGCTTGCAGAGCACATTGCTGCCGGGACCACGTGGGAAATCTTCGGTAACCGTTTTGTCCGAAAGATCGTGAGGCGGCGTCGCGCGGGTGTCCTGGGAAAACAGCGACGGTTTTCCCGGAAGCGGTCGGTACATCAACAAGTTTCGATAGCTGACGCCAGGAACAAACTCGACGCGCGACTCAAACGAGTCGTCGGAATCCAGCCCGGCTTGCGCCGTTTGCAACAAGGACTTCGCCTCGTCACTAGAGATATGCCCAGCAGTAAAACTTTGCATCGTCTGATCGGCAATCGTGACCAAGTTACAACGAACACACCAGTCGTCTGGGCCCAGCTCAATTCCTTGAGCGGCGGCTTCCAAAGGGGCTCGCCCGGTGTAATACTCCAGCGGGCTGTATCCGAGCAAGCTCATATTGGCGACGCTGCTTCCGGCAGGCAGATGGGCCGGGGTATGGTTCGCGCGACCGACAACCCCCGATTTTGCGACAGCATCCATCGAAGGTGTTTCAGCTGCTTGCAATGGCGTTTTGCCGTCTAACTCGGACTGCGGCTCATCGGCACAGCCATCCGGAATAATAATTACGTACTTCATCGAACCGTTTATTGGCAGGGGTGGTCAAGCGATCGCTTGAAGATCAACCGAGGATTCTAAAACGCTCTGGCGTATCGGCAACGGTAGGCATCTCGGCAATTTGCTTCATGGCAGCACTGGCGGACGCTTCAGGGGTCCGATGGGTCATGATGACGACGGGTACCGTTTGTTGTTTTTCAGCGGTCGATTCATGCTGATACACCGATGCGATGGAGATTCCATGTTGTCCCAGCCGACCCGTGATCTGACCCATGACTCCCGGTTGATCGACGACATCAAAACGCAAATAAAATCTGCCCTCCAGCTCTTGCGGCGGTGCAAAATCGACTCGCTGATTGCCATCGGCCCACAACTCGAGCGTTTCGAAAGTGATCGCCGTGCGTCCGACCGCCGTATCGATCATATCGGCAACGACTGCGGAAGCGGTCGGCATCTGTCCGGCTCCCTGCCCATGAAAAAAGACGGGGCCAACGGCGTCGCCCACAACTGAAACCGCGTTGAAATTCGCTTGCACTTCGGCAAGTGGTTGCCCGATTTTGACTAACATCGGCGACACCATCAGTTGCACACCGGCTGAGACAAGTTTTGCGTACGCGATCAACTTGATTCGGTAACCCAAATGCCTCGCAAACTGCATGTCGCATGCGGCAATGGAGTCGATGCCCCGTTTAGGAATTTCCGACCAATGAACTCTTGCCCCAAACGCGAGGTGAGCGAGAATTGCCAACTTCTGAGCAGCGTCGGTTCCATCGACATCCATTGTCGGGTCCGCTTCGGCCAAACCCAGCTGCTGTGCCTTTGCCAGCGCGGACGCGTAGTCGTCCCCTTGATCCATTTTTGAAATGATGAAGTTGCTGGTCCCATTCAGAATCGCTCGCAGCGAGCTGATCTGGTTCGCCGAAAGACACTGACTGATGTTGGCAATGATCGGTATTCCACCGGCCACCGAGGCTTCGAACGCAATCGAACGACCAAGTGCACGGGCTTTGTCAAACAGCTCAGGGCCATGTTCTGCCAACAAAGCTTTGTTGGCCGTAACAACATCTTTGCCACTTTCGAGCAATCGCAGCATGATCGTGCGAGCCGGTTCAATCCCACCGATCAACTGGGCAACGACCGAGACCTCGCGGTCGGCCATCAACCGTTCCAAATCATCCGTCAATACGCCTGCGGGGAGCTCAACGTCGCGAGATTTCTTGAAATCGCGCACAACGATGTGATTGAGCCACAAAGTACGACCAGCGTGTCGCGCCGTTCGGTCCCCATGATCAAGGAGCAGTCGAGCAACACCTTGACCGACGGTTCCCAGACCGACGATTCCGACGGCCGTTTTGTTTTGGAGTGTCATCCGCTTGAGTCAGTTCCTGAACGCGTCGTTGTTTTCTGAAGACGCTATTTTATCTTCAAAACGACAGCCGCCGAGTGGGGCAGTTCTTGAGGAAACTCAACTTCCAAACCGGAATCGGTTTGTTCCCAACTCAGTTTGGTCTCGGACCCCAATAATTCAACCGACTCAGGCTTAAGGTGCAAGGAGTTCCCTTTTTTCAATTTAGTGATCACGATCGTCTCCCCAGCGGTTGGTTTGAGGGCAAATGCGTATAGGGTGTGACCTCGATCCTGAGTTGTAAACCGGAAGTCCTTGGAACCGAAAGGCTTGTTTTTGTTCTCCGAAAGATGTCCAGTTACAGTCTCCGTCGGGCCTTCGCCATACGTTTTGAATGGGCGGCTACCATAGATTGCCTCGCCGTTAATCGACAGCCATTGGCCAATCTCCTTGAGCAACTTTTTCTGTTCGTCCGGGATGGAGCCATCGGCACGTGGACAGACGTTGAGCAACAATCCACCATTTTTGGAAACGATGTCGATCAAATCATCAATCAAACTGTCAGACGTTCTGTAGTTCAGTTTGTCGACATAACACCATGAGTTCTTCGCGACGCTGGAATCCGTTTGCCAGTACAACTCACGAATGTCGTTGAGCTTGCTACGCTCGAGATCCAACACGGCGGCGCGTTCAGGAAATGCGGACCACTTGTAGTTGATCACAGGTTCGACATCGCGACTGGCGGCCGAGTTGTAATAAAACGACGCGAATGATTTCAGATGATCCTGAAACGGGTTCTCTTGAGGAGGACGGTTTCTGTCATTGGCAATCCCAAAGTCAAACCAAACCAGGTCCGGGTTGTATTTGGATACCAGTTCTCCGGTCCGGGCGAGCCATTCATCTTTGAACTTTTGATCGTGAGGTGGCCAATTTTTTTTGTAGTCTGCCGCATCATCCTTAAACAGTTCAGGAATCGGCCGCCCGTAAAGCCCCTTAAATCGCGGGTCGGCGTTGTCGAATTCTGTTTTGCGAACGTAGTACAACCAATTGAACGCACGGTGTGAAGAAACACCAAACCGCAACCCCTGTTTGCGAGTCTCTTTTTCCAGCTCGCCGACGACGTCACGTTTGGGTCCCATTTTTACAGATGACCATTGCGTCAAATCGCTGTCGTACATTGCGAAACCATCATGGTGTTCGGCAACTGGAACGACGTATTTTGCCCCGGCTTGTTTGAATAACGTGACCCATTCCTCCGGGTCGAACTTCTCTGCTTTGAATTTGGGGATCAGATCTTTGTACCCAAATTCTGATTGATCGCCGTAAGTATCTCGGTGGTACTGAAATAGATTGCCACGCCAATTGTCTTTGTCGATGTACATCTGTCGCGGATACCATTCCCAACCATGTTCGGGAACCGTGTAGACTCCCCAATGAATAAAGATCCCCAATTTGGCATCCTGATACCATTCGGGAATTCGGTACTGCTCCAGCGATTCCCAGTTCGGCTGGTAGGCACCGGTGCGAGCCAATCGCTGAACCTGCGCCACGGTTTGATCAATCTCTTTGGAAAAATCTTTGGCCTCAAATTCATCAAAGTTCTGAGCCAGCGCGGTGCCAGCGATCGTGAGACCGAATGACAGCGTGAAAAAGATGAGGAATTGCGAGCGAACCATTTGCGGATGTTTCATCGATCGAGCCTTATCAAGTTCAATTAAAAATTCGAGCTTCACAAATCGTCTTATGCGACCAAACGTCTTATTTCGTACGCTTGGTGCGCGTACCGTTTTTCTTGGAGTTTCTGCGCTGGATTCGTTTTTGATCGTCTTCACTGAGCAACTCGCCGCAAGACTCACGAGGGATGACTTGTACCTCAAGAAAGACTTCACGAGGAAGGCGACTTCGATTTTCAATACGTCCTACCATGGTGGCAACCGCTGCCTGACCAATAGCTCGAAAGGGTTGCCTGACCGTGGTCAGCGGGACGATCGCATCCGATGAATACTTTACATCATCGATCCCAATGACATAAATGTCTTCTGGGACCTGGATGCCCTCCGACTTGAGTGTGGCCAGCAAAAAACAAGCGGTGGTGTCATTGGAACAGACCACCCCATCAATTTTTCGAATATCGAGTTGCTTCAGAATGCCTGGATCACGCACATCACCGCAAATGATGTTGTCCGCGGACTTTTTGAGACCGGATTGACGGACCACATGTTGAAAACCTGCGATTCGCAAATCGATCGTGGGTGCCGAGGCGATCCTCGAAACGTAGGCGATATGTTTGCAGCCGCGTCCGACCAAGTACTGGGTTTGCAAACTGCCGGCGCGAAAATTATCGATCCCCACCCAGTCGTATTCGCTGCGGCTCGGGGTTCGTTCCAGATCTCGATCAAGTAACACGACCGAAATACCGGCGTCATTGAGTCGCATCGCAATCTCGCGATTGATCTGTACCATGCGTTCGGAAAACTCGACCGGTGCGAAGAAAACGCCTGCGACTCCTTGGGCGATGTAACGTTCACACAACTCTTGCGCCAGTCGTTCGTGGTGAATATCCACTGACGCATGCAACGACGAGTCAGGCCAGAGCAGACTCAAGCCATGCTTTTGACATTGTTTGGCAATTTCGCTGCACAATGGCTCAAACAATTCTGCTTCGCCCACTTCTGGAGCCAGCATCCCAATGAGACTTGGTTTGACCTTGGCTGCCGAAAGCACGAATGAACCAGAACCAACGCGACGATCGATGTAACCTCGATCTTCCAGCTGTCGCATCGCCTTGGCAACGGTCGGCCTTGAAGTCTTAAACTGCCGGACCAATTGTCCGTCGGAGGGCAAACGATCGCCCGCTCGGTATTTCTCACTGAGAATCAGATCAAGCACATAGTCAATGATCTGGTCGTTCTTGGATTTTGTGGTCATTGAGCCACGTTTCATCTGGCTGAATAATTTACAGGTTTCAAACAGATACTTTACAGGCGAAAACTCGCCTTTCCAATTCTTGAACTCGGCGAAAATTCCATATCACGATATTGGAAATGCAACGTGTCGGCGAGACGATGGCATTCAAACGCCGAAAGAATGCCATTTTCTTCGATCTGACAGGCGACGTCCCCGTCTCGACCTGAATTGTCAGGTTTTTCGTCTTCTAGGACGCGTCCGTCGCGGGCTCGTCTACTTCAACCGATTTTGGTTTCCGATACACCAGGAACAAAGTCACGCCGACCCACACGATGGCGAACCCCACCATTCTCGTCCAATCGTACGGCTCGTTGAACACCAACACGCCGAGCAAGAATTGGATTGTCGGGCCGATGAATTGGAGGAATCCCATCGTCGATAGTTGAATGTGTTTTAGCGCCGCAGCGTAGAGTGCCAAAGGAGCAATGGTGGTTGCGCCCATGCCAAACAGCATGGCGTCTTTCCATAAGATGCCGGTAAAGAATGTTTGACTCCAGATCGCTGGAACAACGAAAATCAAGATCGCTGGAATCGACAAGATTCCTGTCTCGAACGTCAAGCCGCCCAACGCTGACATCGTTGTTTTCTTTTTACAAAATGCATAGAACCCAAACGAAAACGCAATGACCAAAGGGATCCAGATTGCCGTCGCATCGGACTGCGACGTCAACACAACTCCACCGCCAACGATCGCCACGGCCAACCATTGAGCCCAACGCAGTCGCTCACCCAAAAACAACACGCCCAATAAAACCAAAACTTGCGGACAAATGTAATACCCGAGGCTCGCATCGACTTTATGGTCATTGTTGGCTGACCAGACAAACGTTACCCAGTTGGACGCGATAAAAATCGCTGCCAGACAGCAGGCTCCAAGTACTTTCGGTGTTCGAAATGTATGTGCCGCTTCTTTGAATGTCGGCAGCATCGGGTGACTCACGACGCTCGAGAACAACAGCAACCCCAACAGAAGTACGAACGACCAAACGGTTCGATGAACGACGATGTCCATGGCAGGAACGTCGTTGATGAAATGAAGATAGACTGGGAAGCTGCCCCAAATCACTTGCGCAGATACGGCCAACAAGATTCCCAACTGTGGGTTCTTTTGGTCGGTCATGGTCTAGCGCGTGGAAAAAACAAACTTGGCACGGGGGAATTCATTCGTGGAAGGCGAACATTGGAACCGGAGCTGATTGGAATCACAAGCGGTGTCGCGCGCGAAGTCGTTTGAAATTGGTGATGCGTGGCAGCCCACAATTTATTCGTCGGAAGTGACGATGCCGTTTTCGAGTTGAAAGTGAACCGTCCCCAATTGATCCGCCTCACCGAGATGGTGTGTGATGTGCAGAACCGTTGCTTTCTCCTGCTGATGAACAGCTTTCAAGTAGTCGATCATTCGTGTTCGGCTCTGTACGTCGAGCGCGCCCAACGGTTCGTCGAGGCACAACAGCTTGGGCTGAATCGCCAGCGCACGCGCCAACGCGACACGTTGTTTTTCTCCACCAGATAGTCCTCGTGGAAATCGTTTGAGCAAATCGCCGATCCCCAACAGTTCTGCCAACTCGTCGACTCGACGTTTTCGCAGCACCGTTGCAACGTGTCGAACTTCCAAACCAAAACCAATCTGTTGCTCAACCTTCATTGACGGAAACATGACGGCATCTTGGGGGACATACCCGATCTGCCTGTCAGCGGGAGAGCATGCGGTTACATTTTGATCACCAAGAAAGATCTCCCCATGCTGAATCGGTCGAAGACCACAAATGGCTTCGACCAACGTCGTCTTTCCGGCACCCGTTGGTCCCATCAAAATTCCATACGCTTGTTTGGGCAGTGACAAACGGATCCCGCTCAGCTCAAAGTCACCCTGTTTGATCGAAACATCTTCAAGTCGAATCATTCGATGGAACCTCGCTGATTTCGATTAAGCGTCAACATCCGCGTCACGATCAACACAACAACAGCGACCGTGACGAGTATCAGCGATGCGGACACGGCGCCCCGCAAATTGCCCATTTGAAAATTCAGATAAACTGTTGTCGACAAAACCTCCGTTTTCATTCTGGTCGTTCCCGCGAAAATCAGAATCGGCCCGAACTCGCCCAATGATCTGGCCCAAGCCAAGGTAAACGCCGCAACTCCGCCACGCCACGCCTGCGGTAACGCGACGCGTGAAAACGCCTGGTAGTGACTTGCGCCAAGTGTCAAAGCAATCTGCTCTGGGCGTGAACTGATCTGCTCAAACGTGCGACGCATGGTCCGAATGGCAAAGGCAGCCGCGACGGTCAGCTGCGCCAAAATGACAGCAGGTACTTCATACGTCACTCCACGCGTTTGAGAAATTCCAATCGCCGATGTGATCGAGTGGACTACGGTATCGCACCAGCGACCTGCTGGCGACTGAAACAGCACCAGTAAGCTGATGCCGATCACCAAGGGTGGCAAGACAATCGGGATATCCAAAACCGTGTCGACCAGGTATCGCGTGAACAGGGCGACCCGTCGCAGCCACGGTCGTTGCTGCAAACGTCGCTCAATCGTGTCCCGTCCCAACCGCGCTAGAACATAACCGGTCGGTATGGCGATCCACATCGAAACGATGGACGCAATCGTGCAACTGGCAAGGCTTAGCCAAATCGAATATTGAATATTGCGATCCGCCAGCGATGTTTTGACGTCATCCCAGCCGACATACTGAAAGTCAGCCAGTAACATCGACAAAATCAAAAGCAGATACGCCGTCCCACAACCAATCATGGCAGCCCAGAACAGCCGATTTCCAGAGCGGTTCATCAATGGTCTTTCTTCTGCAGATGCCATATCAAAAGCCCGGGTCGACTGCAGCGGCAGGTTCAGTTTGATTGACCGTAAATCCAGCGGCGACCAGTTGATCGGATGCAAACTGCGAAGTCGTCATGAACTTCAAGAATCGTCGCGATTGTTCTTTGTCGTTGTTTGACATCACCAACGATGCCGTGATGGAGTCTCTGGCAACGTTGGCAGACCCTCCCAAGTCGATATCGCTCGCGGCAACAACCACGTCTTCTGGATGAGCCTGATTGATTTGGGTGATCGTCGCATCCCACAGCACTGCCACGTCAACGCTGCCTGAGACCAACGCTTGCCCCAAAACCATGACGTTCTCAGCGTCCATCCGTTTTTGCTTTTCAAGTACTTCCAACAATCCTGCTTGTTGCGCCATCGAACGCGTGGCTTGTCCGATGGCGGATCTCGATGAACCTACGCCTAGCTTGATACTTGGATCGTTGAGTACAGCTGAAAGCGACTCCCAAGGTGCGTTCGAGCCAACACGCATCGCGATGACAGGTGTTTGAAACGCCAAAACGGCAGTCTCCTGAACCGTTCCTGTTTCTTCCAATCGTTGAACCAAAAAACGGTCCGCTGAAATATAGACGTTTGCTCCGGCTTCGATGCCAGTGACGACTTCGGTTTTGATTTGCCCAGCCAGTTCCCCCGATCCGCCCGTCCGCACGACGATTACTGAACCATTGTGTTGTTCGTTAAAACGTTGCACGATCGATTCAATCGGTTGGGCTACACCGGAGGCGCAATAGACTCGCACAGTGTTCTCTGAATCACCGACCTGCGGCAACCGCAACGCGAATACCAACAAGACGAACACGACGACCAATGAAATGGCAGCGAGCACTGCCACTTGTGAAGCCCCCCGTTTTGTTGAAACAGTCATAGTCACCGATCTAGTTAAGTCATCATCATCGTAATCCGAATCCAAAATGGATGTCAGTTGGCAGATCCATCATGTAAAATGAACATCCGAAAAAAAGGGGACGCTCGATTGCTGGTAAACTCGATTGAGAACCACAATACGAGTTCAAAATGGCGTTGCCGTTTCCTCGCCTCACACCGAAAGGGCATTCATGTCGCGAATATCGCTACCAGGTTTCATTTTGCTGCTTTGTCTTTTGTGGACACAAACTGGATTGGCCGACGACGTATTGGTCTACGAAGGGACGGACGGGGTAGGGAAGGGGAAACATATCGTCTTCATTGCTAACGATCATGAGTACCGTAGCGAGCAGACGTGTCCTCTGATTGCCAAGCTGCTGGCGAAACATCACGGCTTCAAATGCACCGTTCTTTTTGGGCTCGATCGAGACGGTCACATCAAAGCGGGAGCCGCCGACCTGCCTGGAATGGAGGCGCTTGAGGATGCAGACTTGTTGGTGTTCTTTACTCGATTTATGAAACTCAAAGACGAACAAGCGGATCTGTTGGTCGACTACTTTGAGCGAGGCGGACCGGTGGTAGGTTTGCGAACGTCGACCCATTGCTTTAATGGTCAGTCTGGCAAATGGGCAAAACTGAATTTCAACTACGAAAAAGATGACTATCGCGGTGGGCTTGGCGAACAAGTCTTTGGCAATACTTGGCACAAAGAGCGCGGTCAGTCGCATTACGGCAGCAACCACAAAATGAGCTGCACGATCACTCCGGCCAAAGGAGTCGAGCATGCAATTTTGACCGGCGTTGGACCAATACACGCGTACTCCGGTGCCTATCGCTCCCAACCACCTGCGGATGCAACACCCCTGCTGCAAGTACAAGTACTCAACACGTTTCAACCCAGCGAAGAGGCCAACCAAGAAAAACCCATCGTCAATGCGGGTTGGACGCGCGAGCAGTACGTTGCCCCATCTGGAAAAACGAAGAACGCGCGAGTGGTCTACACGTCACTCGGTGCATCGGAAGATCTGTTGGATCAGGACGCTCGCCGCTTGCTGACCAACGCTTGTTTTTGGGCCATCGGTTTGGAATCAAAGATCGCGAATGATCTGGAAGTCTCCATCGTCGGCAAGTATCACCCGACGTTCTATACCAACGGTGTTTATGTGGGCGGCGTCAAACCGCAAGATCTTGCCGGCTGGGATTCAGAAATCATGCCAATCTCATCACCGATTGTCGGCATCAATGACAAACGTTTTTTGCGCAGGTCCGAGTTGATTTTTAGTGGTCGGCCCGACATGAAAAAGCGGTTGATGAAACAACAACCGGATCTCTTCAAGTAGACCTTTTGAACGCGTTGAATTTTCGTCTGAGTCAACAACTCAAATTGAATGAAAGGTACTCTTGTGAAAGCTCTCAGGATGGTGCTTCTGATCGTGGGCTTGCTTGCGATGGCGTTTTCGTTGCTGCTGTTTGGGATGGCGATGCTTGGCATCAATGGAATGCTCGCCGACGTCGGCCCCAAGGAGAACTATCAATTCGGGATGCAGCTATTGACTGTCAGCGGAATCGTTTTCGCAGTTTCAGGTGCAATGATCGTCGTATCGGTGTTTCTCAAAAACCGATTTTTGGAAGAAACGCTTCATCAGTAAACTCCACCTGAACGCATGGAGGAGAATAACGTTGGGACCAACAAGCTCGCTTTTTCGCGGCCACCGATAGCGCATGAATAACACAGCTTTCGGTACAATGAAATTTGCGGTATCCAGAAAAAAACGCGAGGTGATCGGATGAAGCAAAACTTTCCAACGTTGAGTGCGATTGCAATTTTGCTTTTCTTTGGACTCTGTCAACCTGCGAAAGGACAAACTACGGCGCTCCAAAATCAGTCGCTACAAGTGCTTGTCAAATCGATTGCCGGGCAGAACGACTCTAATGTTCAAGCGACATTGCTCAAAGGAATGCTGATCGGACTCGAAGGGCGTGGTCAGATTCAAACGCCAGCTGGCTGGGATGAACTTAAACCGACGTTGCTCAACAGCGAGAACGACTCCGTTCGCGATCGAGCAACCCAACTGTCTCAAATCTTTGGGGATCAACTTGCGATCCACAAATCTCTACGCATCGTTCAAGATGCGAATGCAGGTACTACGGAACGTCGAAACGAACTGCGTTCGCTGCTTTCGATGCGCAATCAGGATGTCTCGCTGGAGTTGGAATCGTTGCTGGACGAACGTGGATTGCGGATGGATGCCATTCGAGGCTATGCAATCATGGAAAATCCGGCGGCGCCGGCAATTCTGCTAAATCGTTATCCTGAGTTTGAATTGGAATACCAACGAGCGATCCTCGAAACGCTTTCGTCGCGAAAACGGTACGCCGCAGCATTACTGAAAGAGATAAAGACCGGCACGGTTAGCCGAGAAGAAATCCCAATCCATGTCGCACGGTCGATGCAACAAAACTTGGGAACCCGTTTTGATGACGTCTTTGGAACGATGAAACCAATCGCCGACGATCGTGAGAAAACGATTAAAAAATACAAGAAATTGCTGAGCTCCAAATCACTTTCAAAAGCCGATCCATCTCATGGTCGTGCCGTATTTGAAAAGACTTGCGCTGCCTGCCACCAAATGTATGGCAGCGGTGGCAAAGTCGGTCCCGATTTGACCGGCTCCAACCGCGCAAACCTGGATTACATTTTGCTCAACAGCGTCGACCCGAGCTACGACGTCCCCGATAGCTACAAGATGGTGACGGTGCTGACGTACGATGGTCGATTGATCAACGGCGTCGTCGAAAATGAAAACGCAGCCGTACTTGTTTTAAAGACCGCCGAACAACCACGAGTTGTCATCAGCCAACAAGATATCGATGAACGGAAAGTTTCGGACAAGTCGATCATGCCGGAAGGCCAACTCGATCAACTCAAACCGGATGAAGTGATTGACTTGGTCAAGTACCTGCAAACGACCCAACAAGTGGAGCTAAAACAATGAACGCATCGTTTTCAGTTTGGCATCCGGCATGGTCTGGCAGATGTTCAGTATTGGGTTTGGTTTTGGCGATGATCACATCGTTGTCGTATCCCTTGTCAGGCTTGGCGGTGCAAACCAAAAACGAATTGCCAAAACAACAACATCGAACTTCGGATGCGCCTTTTTTAACGCCACAACAGGCGGTCAAAAAAATGGCGATCCCTGATGGCTTCGAAGTCTCGGTATTCGCCTCCGAACCAGATATTGCCGAACCCATCGCGTTCTGCTTTGACCACAAAGGTCGGTTATGGATTGCAGAAAACTTCAACTACCAGACTCGGCGCAAGCACAGCGATGATCCGGTCAGTCGGATTCAGATTTTCGAAGACACCGATGGCAATGGCGTTTTTGACAAAAAGAAAACCTTTACCGACAAGCTGACTTTTACGTCAGGGCTCGCTTGTGGGTTTGGCGGCGTGTTTGTTGGTTCTCCGCCGAACCTGTCGTTTATTCCAGATGCGAATGGTGACGACATTCCCGATGGTCCTCCCGAAGTTTTGCTGAATGGATGGGGGATCAATGATCGACATGAAACGCTCAACAGTTTCATTTGGGGCCCGGACGGTTGGCTGTATGGCTGCCATGGAGTGTTCACGCAATCCAATGTTGGAGCGCCAGGTGCGAAGGATCGGCAACGGCAGTTCATTGATGGTGGGATCTGGCGGTTCCACCCAACGAGGAAGAAATTTGAAGTCTTCGCGAGGGGGCTTTCGAATCCATGGGGGTTTGATTTCGATGATCACGGACAAGGCTTTGCGACGTGTTGTGTGATCCCCCATCTATTTCATATCGTGCAAGGTGGTGTCTACCACAAGCAGAGTCGACCGCACGTCAATCCGTACATCTTTGATGATATTAAAACGATCCGCGACCACACGCACTTGTCTGCACATGGTGGCGCACGGTTTTATTTGGCGGACGCGTTCCCGGCACCTTACAACGATCGCCGACATTTGTTCATGTGCAACATTCATGAACATGCCGTCTTGACCGATGTGATGGAACGCAATGGTTCCAGTTTTATCGGTCGACATGGTGATGATTTTATGCCGACCAATGATCTTGCCTGGGTCGGTTTCAGTGTCGAAATGGGTCCTGAGGGCGGCGTCTATCTGCTGGACTGGCATGATACGGACGTCTGCGGCAATGCGGTCAATTTCCCCAACAGTGGTCGGGTTTATCGCATCATGCCAAAGGACGCCGATCCTGTCCCGCGCCCCGACCTTTCCAAGCTTGACGATTTACAGTTGGTCCAGTTGCAAACGCATAACAACGATTGGTACGTGCGACATTCAAGAACGCTGTTACAGTATCGAGCGTCATTGAGGCAATTGGATTCTGCAGCTCAGCAAGCTTTAAAAGACTTGTTCGACCAGGCAGAATCTTCACCCAAAAGGCTTCGAGCATTGTGGGCTTCGTTCGTCACTGGTGGACTTAAAAAACAACAGCTCGTGGACCTTCTTGAGCATGATGACGAGTACGTTCGGGCTTGGGCGATTCAGTTGTTGACCGACGACTCACCATTGAATGCATTTCAACTCAATGGAGAGTTGACGGCCGTATATCACGACGCCAACGTTCGCAAAAAGCAGCTGATGCTGTTCGAACGTCTGGCTCATGAAGACCCTTCTCCCGTGGTTCGGCTTTATCTCGCTTCTGCCGCACAACGATTGACTTCGCAATATCGTTGGGGCATTTTTAGCGGACTGCTGGCTCACAAAGAAGACAATGATGATAACAACATCCCAAGGATGATCTGGTTTGGGCTTGAGCCCTTGGTTCCTGAGTTTCCAGAACGCTCATTGAAACTTGTTTGTGAGGGTCAGATGCCAAAACTACAGGAATTTGTTGCGCGACGGTTGGCGACATCTGAAACGGTGGTGCAATCAAAAAAATCGACGCCTCAACAACGCAATCGAACAGACTGGCAATGGACGCTACAGCGAGTGGCCCCAGGGTTTCACGTGCACGACGTTGGCGAAAAAGGCGTGGTGCATCATCGCGTCTTTCGAAATCGAACCGCTGTTCAGACGCATCCGCTCGATAAAGAAACGCCTTGTCAGTTAACTCGCAAGCTGAAGATTCGAGACGACGGCTCAACGCACTTAAAGATGTGCGTCAGTCATCATCCACATGGTGACTGGAAACTCAATGTCCGCGTGAACGAACGACTGGTTGCCACCAACACTGTCAGCTCATCGACGGTTGACAAAGATGAATGGCTGGTAGTGCAAGTTGATTTAACCAAGTTCGCTGGCCAAACCATTGATCTTGCGATCGAGAATGAAGCCAGCGACTGGATGAACGAATGGGCTTACTGGAATCGTGTGGAAATTGTGAACCCCCAACCATCGCAGCGTCGTCTGGACAAGTGAATCGAAGTGACTTGGCAACCAAACACGATCACTCACTCATGCCCGAGTGCGTAGTCGCCAAGTCTTACAAGGAAATCGCAAGTCAAATCGAGAACGTGATTAACCAACACGAACCCAAACTCATGACAGCCAAGAGTGGCTATCCAAACCGTAGCTTGGGCACTCTACGCCGGTAAGGATTGAATTTTTTTAATTTGTTGCTTGGTAGCGTTTTTGATTTTGGGTGGTTTTGGCTGTTTGAATTTTCTTTTTTGGGGGTAGTTTCTACTCTGTTTTGAACTCGTTCGTTGGTAATTGTCTTTTGTTGCTTGAATGATGAGTTGGTCAAGACTGGGTTGTTGCCCTATCGGATGGAGATAGTCGCGTGCCGTTTGGCGGAATGCTCGAATGATAGCCGCTGGACTAACTTGGCTGATGTTTTTTCTGTCGGCGATCCATTCATCGACCGAGTAAAGCATCATCGCGGTATAGCCCAGGATGATCCAATCCAATTCGACCAAAGCGTTTCTTGGGCTTCGACTGAGCAGCTTGCGATGTCCCATCGTTTGCTTGAGATTGCGATGGTACAACTCGATTTCCCAACGCATTCTGTAAATGTCGACGATCTGATTTTCAGAGAGGCGTTTCGAGTCAAGGATGCTGGTGATCAAGTAGACCGGATGCTTTCCGTTGTTAACAACCACCAGGCGAAATACCAGCGGCCGACGATTCTTCTTCATTGCCCAGTCGGGCCAAATATGAACGATATTGTCGCCGACTCGATATTTCCCAAGTTGCTTGAGCAGTTTGACATTCGAACCGACGCGAATGACGATCTCTGATCCACTTGCCAGCACCTTAGAGAGGAACTCAAAGCCGGTAAAACCCGCATCGCCAACGATTAAAGCGTTCGTCGGCAGCTCCTTGAGCATCGCCAACAAGTGGTCTCTTTCGTTGTCGCTTTTTGAGCCAAGTTGCCAGTTCCACGGCAGACCAAGCGCAATGTGATACAACGTCGTCATCAAGACCCGAGGGCAGCTTTTTTGCTTCTTCTGGTGAGCGTTTTGATTCTTGATTCGTTTGCGTTTTTGATGTTTGCTTTTCCCGTTAGTGGTAAAGGCTCTTTGGTTACTTCGCGTGCGGGGCGTCGAAACGTCGGATCCATCGACACCGAAAACAACAAAGCCGTGTGTTTTCCATTGAGTCGAGATGGTGGCCATGTGTTGACGAAAACTGAACAACAACTGCTGTTTCAGATAGCTGGTGTGGCGGCGGAGAATCTCCAAGAAGCCCTGTCGTGATGTCGTTTGTTTTTTTGAACCTTGAAGGTGCTGAGTCAGACGCTGCGCACAAGCGAATCGCTCGGTCATTGTCGTCTCCGATGACCAAGACCAGAAAAGGGCCGTTGTTGTGAGCGAGATCCATGTCCAGCTACATCCAGAATGCAATTGCTTGCTGAAGACAATCCCTTCAAAAAGCCATTGCACAACTCGCAATAAATGTGAAGACTGGTCGGAAGATACTTCGAATTCGTCTTGATGCAACATAGCCCGATTCCTTTCGGGGTGAGAACTGACTGCGTGATAACAATCAATTCCCACATTTTCCCTGTTGCATCAAGACGTTTCTTGATTTTTTCATCCTTACCGGCGTAGTTGGGCACTCTTGCCCGAGTGGATTTTTGTTAAGTCTCACAAGGAAATCGCAAGTCAAATCAAGAACGTGATTAACCAACACGAACCCAAACTCATGACAGCCAAGAGTGGCTATCCTACGGTTCAGTGATCCAACCAAACCGTAGCTTGGGCACTCAAAAGTGATCCAACCGAACCGTAGCTTGGGCACTCTTGCCCGAGTGGATTTTTGTTAAGTCTCATTTGGAAATCGCAAGTCAAATCGAGAACGTGATTAACCAACACGAACCCAAACTCATGACAGCCAAGAGTGGCTATCCTACGGCTCATTGATCCAACTGAATCGGAGCTTGGGCACTCTTGCCCGAGTG